>NZ_JAFFIW010000003.1 GCF_018588885.1 Mesorhizobium sp. dw_380 | reverse complement strand
TCCGGAACTGAGCCGGCGAGCGGCAGCCCTCGAAAAAAGCGCGTTGACACACACCGCTTGCCCGCTTATTGAGCCCGCACCAGCCCAGATGGCGGAATTGGTAGACGCGCACGGTTCAGGTCCGTGTTCCGCAAGGAGTGGAGGTTCGAGTCCTCTTCTGGGCACCATTTTTCCCGACTACCAACGGGATCAGCGAGTTCCTTCTCATAGAAGCCGACCACGGACGGGGTCCCGTCATCCAGCCTCCCCTCCCGGCTAGGCTGCGAACAAACCGCTTCAAACCACGTGTCTGCTTCGCTACGCTGCCAGCCATGTCTCAATCCAGCACCGCCATCTTCGGCGCCCGTCGCGATCAGGCGTTTCCCACGCTGGCCGAGGCGGATATCGACCGCATGCGCCGGTTCGGCCAAGCCAGCGCCTATGCCGCCGGCCAGCACATCATCAGGGCCGGCGATGTGGCGCCCGGGCTGATCGTCGTGCTGTCGGGCAAGGTCGACATCACCCAGGATGGCCTCGGCCGGCGCGAGACGATCGTCAGCCATGGTCCGGGCAGCTTCGTCGGCGAGCTGGCGCAGCTTTCGGCTCGGCCGTCGCTGGTCAATGCCGAGGCCGCCGAGCCGGTCGAGGCGTTCGTCATTCCCTCGCAGAGGGTGCGTGACCTGATGGTTCAGGAGGCCAATCTCGGCGAGCGCATCATGCGGGCGCTGATCCTGCGCCGTGTCGGTCTCCTGGAAAGCGCCACCAGCGGGCCGATCATCATCGGACCGCTCGGCAATGCCGACGTGCTGCGGCTGCAAGGGTTCCTGGCGCGTAGCGGCCAGCCGCACCGCGTGCTCGATTCCGGCAGCGACCCATGCGCGAAAACCCTGGTCGAGCGCTTCGACGTCGACCCTCATCATCTGCCGGTGGTGCTGTGCCCCAACGGCAGGCTGCTGCTCAACCCCGGCGAAAAGGACCTTGCCCGCTGCATCGGCCTGCTGCGGCCGATCGATGCCGACACGCTCTATGACGTCGCCATTGTCGGCGCCGGGCCGGCGGGGCTGGCGGCCGCGGTCTACGCGGCCTCCGAAGGGCTGTCGACCATCGTGCTTGATTGCCGTGCCTTCGGCGGACAGGCCGGTGCGTCCTCGCGCATCGAGAACTATCTCGGTTTCCCGACCGGCATTACCGGCATGGCGCTGATGGCGCGCGCCTACAACCAGGCGCAGAAGTTCGGCGTCGAAATGGCCATCCCCGACGAGGCAAAACTGTTGAGTGCCGCGACCGACAATTCAGGCGCCCGTTATCTGCTCGATGTCGGCGACGGCGAGACCGTGCGGACACGCAGCGTGGTGATCGCCAGCGGCGCGCGCTACCGCCGGCTCGAAATCGCCAACCTGTCGCGGTTCGAGGGCACGTCTGTGCACTATTGGGCCTCACCCATCGAAGGGCGGCTTTGCGGCGGCCAGGAGGTGGCGCTGGTCGGCGCCGGCAATTCCGCCGGCCAGGCGGCTGTCTATCTCGCCAGCCATGCGCGCAAGGTGGCGCTGGTGGCGCGCGGCGGCAGCCTCGAAGCCTCGATGTCGCGCTATCTCATCGAGCGCATCAGGGCCCAGCCCAACATCGAGGTGCTGACCGGGACCGAAATCGAGGCGCTGGAGGGTGAGGAGGGCAATCTTGCCACCGTGCGCTGGCGCAACCGCGTCAGCGGCGAGGAGACGACGCGCCCGATCCGGCATCTCTTCCTGTTCATCGGCGCCGACCCGAACACCGACTGGCTCGCGCAATGCGATGTGGCGCTGGACGCCAAGGGTTTCATCCGCACCGGATCGGAGCTGGGATCGGCGCACGGTCTGATGGAGACCAGCCGCAGCGGCGTGTTTGCCATCGGCGACGTGCGCTGCGGCTCGATCAAACGCGTCGCGGCGGCCGTCGGCGAGGGTGCCCAGGTGGTCGCCGCACTGCATGCCTATCTCGCGCAGGACGGCAGCCACGCCACCGGGAGCAATACCAGGAAAACTGTGTAACGGTTTTCCCGGGAAAAGCGCGCAGCGCTTTCCCTTGGGAATTGCGCCAAAGGGAATAGTTGAGCCTGAACGGTTGGGGAGAGTGTGATGGCGGATGAATGCAGGCACGCGGCTGGGATCAAGGACGTGACGCCGAGCGCCCTTGGCTGCGAGGAGTGCCTGAAGAGCGGCTCATGGTGGGTGCATCTGCGGCTCTGCCGCACCTGCGGCCATGTCGGCTGCTGCGACGACTCGCCCAACCGCCATGCCACCAAGCATTTCCACGCCACCAGCCATCCGGTCATCGAGGGCTACGATCCGCCGGAAGGCTGGGGCTGGTGCTATGTCGACGAGGTCTTCCTCGACCTCGGCGACCGCACGACGCCGCAGAACGGTCCGATCCCGCGGTTTTATTGAGGGCCTCAGAGCCGGCCCGGCGACTTATCGCACCGACCCGGTGACGGTCCGGTCGACATCGGGCACGGATTTGCGTTCGTTGCCGGCAAGGGCGGCGATGATCAGCAGGCTGGCAACCACCGGAACGAACAGGATGGCGACGCGGGCTTGGACGTAAAAAATGGCGCGCCATTCGCTGCGCTTGTCGGGGCTGTCGCTCATCACACTCACTTTGCCATGGACCCCCCGGGGCCGTCACATAGCCGCGAACGGTTAAGCAACTCCTTCCGACTTTGTTAACCGGTGGACTTCAAGCCCGGCTTCAGCCCAGCCCAATCCGCCTCGCGCCTTGCCGGAACAGGGCCTCGGCGTCGGGCTCGAAGCGGAAGGTGCCGATGAAATCATCGGCGCGGTAATCGGGCAATGTCTTGCGGATCGCCGCGGCGAAGCCGCGCGCCTCGTCGAGCCGTCCGGCCAGTGCCAGGCAATGCGCCGCGATCGCCAGGATGATGGTGTGGGCGTTGGGCCGCGCCGCCGCCTTCAGGGCCCATTCGGCCGCCTCCTCGAACTGACCGAGCCGGACATGCGACATGGCCCGCGCCCCCAGCATGCCGAACAGCAGCGGGTCGAAGGGGCTGAGATGCCGCGAATGGTCGGAGGAGCTTATCGCCGCTTGCGGGTCGCCCGACTGCGAGTGCACGAAGGACAGCGCGTAATGGCCAAGCGCGAAATTGGGGCTGAGATCCACCGCCCGCTGCAGTTCGCAGAGCGAGCCGTCCTGCTCGCCGCGCAGCCACAGCGCCCGCCCCATCGCCCAGTGCGCGGCCGGATTGTGGTCGTCGACCAGCAGGCTGTGGCCGGCGCTCTCGAAGGCCAGCGCGCTTTCGCGGTCGCGATCACTCCAGCGCTGGAAGGCGGCTTGCCAGTGGGTGAAGGACAGGCCGGCATAGGCGCGGGCAAAGGTCGGATCGAGCTGGACGGCACTGGCAAAGAAGTTCCGCGCCTGCTCGTTTTCCGCCTGCGTGAAGCGGTACATGTGCCAGAGGCCGCGATGATAGGCCTCCCAGGCGTTGAGCGAGTTGGGCGCCTTCAGCATGGCGCGGTTGCGCTCGACGGTTTCGATCTCGGCCGAGATCGACGACACGATGCTGTCGCCGATATCGTCGAGCACGGCAAAGATATCGTCGGGCCGACGCTCGAAAGTCTCGGCCCAGACGATCCTGGCCGTGCGCACCTCGATCAGTTCGACGCTGACGATCAGGCGGCCGGCCGTGCTACGCACCGTGCCGGTGGCGACATAGTCGACGTCAAGCTTTCTGCCGGCCTCCTCCGGTGCGATGGTCTTTTCGGCCAGCGCGAACACCGATCCGCGCGCGATGACGAAGAAATCCCGCAGCTTGGCGAGCCGGGTGATGATGTCATGGGTGAAACCGTCGGCAAGCCCACCGCGCGCGCCGCTCTCCTCGGCAAACGGCATCACCGCCAGCGAAGCGTGGCTCGGCTCGACGGGACCGGCATCACCCGGCGAGGAAATCAAAGGCCATGCTGGGGACAGGCAGGCCGGCCGCGCCGCAAGCGAGGCATTTGCCCTTTGATCGCGGATTGTCCGCCAGGCTTGGCGAAGCGGCGCGAAATCCAGGCCCTCCGAGTGAAACAGCCGTTCCGCCGAAGCCAGGTGTTGCTCGGCCGCGCCGATCTCGCCGCGCCGGGCGAGACTGGCCAGAAGTGCCGCATGCGCACGTCCATCGAACGGTGCCAGTTCCACCCATTTGTCGAGATGAGCGACAGCCTCGTCGCCCTCCACCGGCAGGCTGGCGACAAGCTGTTCCAATATGGCGGCGTGGCACGAGTGAAAACGGCGGCGCTGGGCGATCAGCCAGCTGTTGAAAAGCGGGCTGCGCTCGAGCTCCAGCCCGTCGAGCAAATCGCCGGCAAACAGTCCGGCCAGCGCGCGCCGCCGCTCCACATCGAGCGTGCCGATCCCTTGCGCGACGGCACGGCTGATCTCCAGCGCATCGACAAGGCAATCGCTGAGATCAAGCGCCACAGTGTCGCCTTGCGTCGAGACTCGGCGCCGGTCCGGCGTGTCGAGAGCGCCGCGCAGCTTGCTCAGGCACCAGCGCAATTCGCCTCGAGGATCGTTGGGCACATCCCACAGCAGCTCGCACAGGCGGCTGCGGCCGACCGGATGCGGCGCCAGCGCCAGATAGGCGAACAGCGCACGCAGCTTGCGCGACGCCGGCAAGGTCACAGGCGCGCCATCGCGGATGATCGCCAGCGGCCCGAGCAGGCGCACGGACAGGGTCGCCATGTCGCCATCCAGTCCCGATGATGCGGATTCCACGTCCGTTTCCACGCCTGCTCCCACGCTGGCCTGTCGACCTCTGTTTTACCACCGAACATGACACGGCGCATCTGGCAGCGAATTTCGCGATGGCCGCGGCCATTGCCGCATCGCCGACACGTCAGTCCTAGCGCGGCAAGGTCTCGAAACCTCGCCGCCCAAGCCGCCGGTTTGTAACCGGCCTGTGAAGACAAACCGCAATCGAGGAGATCAAGATGTTGCAGCAGCAGAAAATCAGGACCACGGCAGGGCGCGGTCGCCTGTTCGACAGCATTCTCGACACCGTCGGCGACACGCCGGTGGTGCGCATCAACAATCTCGCACCGGGCCACGCGACGATCTATGTCAAGGCCGAGTTCTTCAATCCAGGGGCTTCGGTGAAGGACCGGCTGGCGCTCAACATCATCGAGGAAGGCGAGCGCAGCGGCGCGCTGAAATCAGGCCAGACGGTGGTCGAGGCGACCAGCGGCAACACCGGCATCGGCCTCGCCATGGTCTGCGCGCAAAAAGGCTATCCGCTGGTCGTCACCATGGCCGACAGCTTTTCCGTCGAGCGCCGCAAGCTGATGCGCATGCTGGGCGCCAAGGTGGTGCTGACGCCGCGCGCCGAAAAGGGCTTCGGCATGTACAAGAAGGCGGTGGAGCTGGCGGAGGCCAATGGCTGGTTCCTCGCTCGCCAGTTCGAAACCGCGGCCAATGCCGCCATCCATGAGGCGACCACGGCGCGCGAGATCATCAACGATTTCGCAGGCTCCCGGCTCGACTGCTTCGTCACCGGCTATGGCACCGGCGGCACCGTCGTCGGTGTGGGGCGTGTGCTGCGCCGCGAGCGTCCGGACACCCGCATCGTGCTCTCCGAACCGGCCAACGCGCAGCTCATCGGCAGCGGCAAGGCGCAGCAGCGTGGTGCCGATGGCGCGCCCGCCGCCAGCCATCCGGCCTTCGAACCGCATCCGGTCCAGGGCTGGACCCCCGATTTCATCCCCAACGTGCTGCAGGAGGCGATCGACGCCAGTCTCTATGACGAGGTGATGCCGATTGCCGGGCCCGAAGGTATCAAATGGGCCAGGGCACTCGCGCAGAAGGAAGGCATCTTCACCGGCATTTCGGGCGGGGCGACCTTCGCCGTGGCGCGGCAGATCGCCGAGAACGCGACGGCCGGATCGGTGATCCTGTGCATGCTGCCAGATACGGGGGAGCGGTATATGTCGACGCCACTGTTCGACGGCATCGAGGCCGAGATGGATGCCGACGAGATGGCTCTGTCGCGCTCGACGCCCGGCTGCCAGTTCCCGGCGGCTTGATGGGAGGCTGTCATGGACGTCGCGCATGAAACCCATGGCATAGTGGCCGAGGAAACACTTGACCCCTCCGACTGGACCGATGTGCAGGCCCTGTCGCACCGGGTCATTGATGATGCCGTCGATTATCTGCGCGAATTGCGCGACCGCCCGGTCTGGCGGGAGATGCCGGCTGACGTGAGAGACGCCTTCACGGCACCCCTGTCGCGATCGCCGGCACCGTTGGACGCGGTCTATGACGAGGTCTCCCGCACGGTGATGTCCTACCCGATGGGCAACATCCATCCGCGCTTCTGGGCCTGGTACATGGGGTCGAGCAACTTCACCGGGGCGCTCGGCGATTTCCTGGCGGCGATCCAGGGCTCCAATCTCGGCGGCGGCAACCACGCCGCCGGGCTGATGGACGGCCAGGTGGTCAACTGGTGCAAGGAGATGCTGGGCTTTCCGGCGTCGGCCTCCGGCACGCTGGTCAGCGGCGGCTCGATGGCCAACATCATCGGGCTGACCGTGGCGCGCAACACCAGGGCCGGCATCGACGTGCGCGAGCACGGCGTCGCCGCGATCGAAAAGCCGCTGCGCTTCTACGGTTCGGACCAGCTCCATTCCTGCCACCGCAAGGCGATGGAAGCGCTCGGCCTCGGCAACCGGGCGCTGCGCCGCATCCCGACGGACGCTGGATCGCGCATCGACATATTGGCGTTGCGGGCGGCGATATCGGAGGACCGCGCGGCCGGTTTCAGGCCGGCCTGCGTCATCGGCACTGCCGGCACGGTGAACACCGGCGCGATCGACGACCTGCGCGCGCTCGCCAAACTCGCGCATGAGGAAGACCTCTGGTTTCATGTCGACGGCTGCATCGGTGCGCTGGTCGCGATTGCGCCTGACAACGCGCATCGCGTTGCCGGCATCGAATGGGCCGACTCGATCGCGCTCGATCCGCACAAATGGCTGCACGCGCCGTTCGAGGTCGGCTGCGCCCTGGTCAGGGATGCCGTCGCGCACCGCCGGACCTTCGCGGTAACGCCGGAATATCTGGAATCGACGCCGCGCGGCCTTGCCTCGGGCGAATGGCTGCATGATTACGGCCTGCAGACGTCGCGCGGCTTTCGCGCGCTGAAAGTGTGGATGGCGCTGAAAGAGCATGGCGTCGACAAGTTCGGGCGCCTGATCGACCAGAACATCGCGCAAGCCTTCTATCTCGCCGGCCTGATCGAGGCCGAGCCGTCGCTGGAACTGGCCATGCCGCCGACCATCAACATCGTCTGCTTCCGCTACCAGCCGGGCATCGCTGGCGAGGCCCTCAAGGCGCTCAACACCGAGATCATGCTGCGGCTGCAGGAACAGGGCATTGCAACCCTCTCCGACACCACGGTGCATGGCGACCACTGGCTGCGCGTGGCGATCGCCAACCATCGCACCCGCCGCGACGATCTCGACCTTCTTGTCGGTGAAACGGTGCGGCTGGGGCGGGAGATCGCGGGTTCTTCCTAGTTCCCGGCAGGCATGCGATTCTGCCGGGATGATTCGGGAGGTCCGGCAGTGACGTTGTTTCGCATGGCAGCACTTGCGGCGTTGGTCTTCGCCACTTCGGCCAATGCCGCCGACATGGCCTTCTTCGTCAAGAACCTGCGCAAGGAAGCGGTTGCGGTCGAGCTGTTCAGTCGTGATCGCGAGACGGTCTGGCCGGGCAACGACAAGGTGTTCCTGATCGATCCGGGCTCGCAGAAATCGGTGCCGATCTCGTGTAACCAGGGCGAGCGCATCTGCTACGGCGCCTGGGTCGACGGCAATGACCAGATCTCCGCCGGCGTCGGGCCTGACAACGACCAGCCTTGCGACACCTGCTGCTTCATCTGCGTGGAACACTCGACCGAGACGATCGATCTGGTGCCGTGATTGGTGCCTCTGACCCGGCGCGGGAGATCGCGCAGGCGCATCACCAGTCTAGGGAAGACCCGCCTTGCGGAAGCCATCGACGAAATGCTCAAGCGTCGCGTCATCGCGGAATGGCTCCGTCCAAACCCAGTGGCTGGTTGTGAAATGCGGGTTGCCTATGAGGAACAGTTCGACCTCGGCGCGCGCCTCGTCGAGCCGGCCGAGTTGCGCGAGGCTTGCCGCCAGGAAACGGCGCGAGCTCGTGCGATACGTCTCGTCCCTGCGCAGTGTCTCGACGGCGGCCTCGTAATCGCGCGCCGCATATTGCGCCTGGCCGAGGGTGAGATAGTACCAGCTTGCCGGAAACGGGTTCAGCCGGAACGCCTTGCGGATCTGTTCGAGGCCCTCCTCGACCCGTCCGGCCAGGACCATGATGTCGGACAATGTCGCCCAGGCGTCGGCCTCGTTCGGGTCGAGCGCGAACGCCTTGGCGAACTCCGCCTCCGACTCGGCGAAGCTGTGCTCATAGGCAAGCAAATTGCCGAGCACCCAGTGGCAGCCGGCATCGTTGGGATCGATCGCCACGGCCTTGCGCGCCAGCTCCAGGGCAGTGCGGCGGTTGGGTTCAATGGGTTCGCCCCAATGCACCCATCCCATCCAGTGGTTCATGGCAAGCCAGCGATAGGCCTCGGCGTAATCAGGATCGAGCGCAACCGCGCGCGTCAGCATCAGATGCGCTTCCCGCGCCGTCTGCGGCGAATCGTCGATCAGCTTGCGCGCCCGCACGCACAGATCGTAGGCCTCGAGATTTTTGGGCCGATTGCGCGGCGGCGGCGCGCGCAGCCGGCCGAGCAGCGCCTCCACGATCTTGCCCGTCACCTCGTCCTGAACGGCAAAGATATCGTCCAGGCCGCGATCGAAGCGTTCGGCCCACAGATGCTCGCCGCTCATTGCGTCGACCAGCTGTGCGTTGATGCGCACGCGCCCCGCTGCGCGCCGTGCGCTGCCTTCCAGCAGATAGCGCACGCCAAGCTCGCCGGCGATCGCGCGCACATCCATCGCCTTGTCCTTATAGGCAAAGGTCGAGTTGCGCGCGATGACGAACAGGCCGGAGGCCCTGGATAGGTCGGTGATGAGGTCTTCGGTCAACCCGTCGGCGAAGGCCTCCTGCTCGGGATCCCCGCTGAGATTGACGAAAGGCAGCACGGCTATCGATGGCTTGTCGGGCAGCGGCAAGGATTTTCGCTTCGCGCCGCCGAGCGGTTCGACGGCGCCCGTGAAGCGGTAGCCGACGCGCGGAACCGTGGTGATCCATTCACCGCCGCCTGTGGCCGGACCAAGCAGCTTGCGCAGCTGCGCGATCTGGACGGTGAGATTGCCTTCCTCGACGGCCGTGCCCGGCCACGCCGCGTCCATCAGCTCGGTCTTCCCGAGGATGTCGCCGGGGCGTTGGACGAGCGCCGCAAGCAGCTTCAGTCCACGATAGCCGACGGCAACGGGATCATCGTTCCGAAGCAGCGTTCCCGCATCCGGATCAAGCACGAACGGACCGAAGGCAAAGCGCGATCCCTGCATGGGGTGCATCTATAGAGCAATTCCAGGAAAACTGGGAAGCGGTTTTGCCGGAAGAAGCGCGTGGCGCTTTCCCCTGGGAAACCATGTCAGAACAGCGAGTTAGAGCCGGTTTGGAACTTTTGAGAACTATTTGGGAGGCTTTAATTACGGCGCCGTCCGTATCCTGCAGAATTCAACCTCATTCACGTCAAGGGTTCCCAAATCTCCGTCCTCTGGGGTGCCCGGAACCTATGGAGGTTGCCATGACCAATATTCTTGCCTCGGCCCCGCATCAATCCGTGCGGCGGAGAACGTCCGGGGAGCAGGCATCGCGTCGGCGCTATAGTCTTGCGGCCCTGTTAAACACGATTGCGGCCCGGCGCGAGCGGGCACGCTTTCGCTGGCAACTCAAGCAGATGGCGCAGGCCAATCCGCATTTGATCGACGACATCGGCCTGACCGAAAGGCAGGTCGAGGAAGAGATCGCCAAGCTGCCCTTCTGGCAACGATAGAATGCCGCAATGACGCCTGACCGCCAGTTGCGCGGCCGCGGGGAGTCTCCGGCACTCGCACGTGCGGCATGACGGCCGAAAGCAAGTGGGATCTTGAGATCCGATGCCCGACTTTATCAGGGATTGTCGCCTTCATCCCCTTTAGCGCTCGCCCGTGTCATGCCATGATCCCCCGATCGGCCGTGGGGGCCGATTCTTCATCGGGGGTTTCCATGTCTTTCACGTCCGCGCGCCGGTTTGCCGCCGCGTTTTCGCTAGCAGTCCTGTTTGCGCCGGCCGCTCATGCCGGCGACGTCACCTTTGCCATCAAGAACAGCCATCCCAACGCCATGCGCATCGAGCTCTACAGCCAGGATCGCGACTATGTCTGGCCCGGCAACGGCCAGGATTTCTATCTCGATGACGGCGAGACCAAGTCGTTGCCGATCTCCTGCAACGAGGGTGAATCGATCTGCTACGGCGCCTGGGTCGATGGTGACGAGGGCACCTATTGGGGCGTCGGCCCCGGCAACAAGGAAAAATGCGAGGATTGCTGCTACACCTGCAGCGGCGGCGAGACCGAGGAGATCAATCTCGTCCCCTGACCGGTTTGCCAGCTTGACGGTTTTCCCACGGGGGCCATAGCCTGCGCATATACCCAGAGCGCGCTGCGTCCATGGATGCGACGCGCCCCAGGCAACAGGAGCAAGCCATGGCCGGCATGGTCGAAAGCGACAAGATCGACGTCGGATTTTCCGGCAAGCGCTGCATCCATTCGCGCAATTGCGTGCTCGGCGACCCGCATGTCTTCGTGCCCAGCGCGCCGGGGCAATGGATCCATCCCGAGGCCGCCAGCGTCGAAAAAATCGTCGCCATCGCTGAAAGCTGCCCGTCCGGCGCCATCACCTACACCAGGAAGGATGGCGGACCGCAGGAGCAGCCGCCGGTGGTCAACACCGTGCGGCTGCGCGAAAACGGTCCGCTTTCCCTGCACGCCGAGATCGTGCTCGATGGCGAGACGTCTTATCGCGCCACGCTCTGCCGCTGCGGCGCGTCGCAAAACAAGCCGTTCTGCGACGGCAGCCATACCAAGGCCGGATTTACGGCCACCGGCGAGCCGGCGTTGAAGGATACGCCGGCGCTCGACGCGAGGAATGGCCCGCTGACTGTCACCCCGACGACGAACGGCCCGCTCAAGATCGAAGGCAATCTGGAAATCGTCACTGGCACCGGCCACACGATCGATCGCACGCAGCGCACCTTCCTCTGCCGCTGCGGTCATTCCGCCAACAAGCCGTTCTGCGATGGCTCGCACAAGAAGGTGGGGTTTGTGGGCTGACGTAGGGATCTCCCCCCTCGAGGGGGAGATGGCCGGCAGGCCAGAGGGGGTCGGTACGACGGGACGCGACCTCCTGCGGCAGAAGGTTGGCGCCTGCGCATCCTCTTTTCAAGGCTAGAAGGTCGTCGCGTCAGGTCGTATCGACCCCCTCTGTCGCCTTCGGCGACATCTCCCCCTCGAGGGGGGAGATTACGCTGGTCCAGCGCTCGTGCCTTTATCCGTAAGTCCGTATCGGCTAAGGGGCGGGGCAGAAGACCTCTCGGACCTGCTAAAAAAATGACCGCCAAGACCAAGCCAAAACCGCTCTTCCTCGGGATCGACACCGGCGGCACCTATACCGATGCCGTGCTGTGGTCTGAAACCGAAGGTCAGCAAGAGGGGCCGAATAAGGGCAAGGTGCTGGCCAAGGCCAAGGCGCTGACCACCCGGCACGATCTCGCCGTCGGTATTTCCGGTGCCGTCGACGCGGTGCTGCAGAAGGCCGCCACCGATCCGGCTGCGATCAAACTGGTCTCGATGTCAACGACGCTGGCCACCAACGCGCTGGTCGAGGGACAGGGCGGCCGGGTGGCACTGGTCATGATCGGCTTTTCCGAAGCCGACCTTGCCCGCGATGGGCTGAAGACCGCGCTCGGCACCGATCCGGTGGTGTTTTGTCCAGGCGGCCATGATGTCCACGGCAATGCCGCCGAGCTCGATCTGTCCGGATTGGAAGCGGCTCTGCCGGAACTCGGCGCCTCGGTGTCCGGCTTTGCCGTCTGCGCCTATTTCGCCACCCGCAATCCGGCGCACGAAATCGCCGCCCGCGAGCTGATCCGGGAAAAAACCGGCCTGCCGGTCACGGCAAGCCACGAACTGTCGGCCAAGCTCGGCGGGCCGCGCCGGGCGTTGACGACGCTGCTCAACGCCAGGCTGATCTCGATGATCGACCGGCTGGTGGCGGCGACCGAGGGCTTTCTCGCAGAGCGCAACATCGCGGCTCCCTTGATGGTGGTGCGCGGCGACGGCGCGCTGGTCTCGGCGGCGTTTGCCCGCCAGCGGCCGATCGAGACGATTCTCTCCGGCCCCGCCGCCAGCCTGGTCGGAGCCCGTCACATGACCGGGCTCGAGAACGCCGTGGTTTCAGACATTGGCGGCACCACCACCGACGTTGCCGTGCTCGACAAGGGCCGGCCGCGGCTTGATCCCGAAGGCGCCACCGTCGGCGGGTTCAGGACCATGGTCGAGGCCGTCGCCATGCGCACCTTCGGCCTTGGCGGCGATTCCGAAGTGGCGCTGGAGGATGGCGCGCTCAACCCGAGGATCCTGCTCGGCCCGCGCCGCCTGGTGCCGCTGGCGCTGGCCGGCATGGCGCATGGCGAGGCGGTCAAATCGGAACTCGAACGCCAGCTGCGCGCCCCCAATACCGGCCGCATGGATGGCCGCTTCGCGGTGCGCACCGGTGTGCCGGACAGGCTCGCCGCCGGGCTCACCGCCCCGGAAGCGCGGCTTTACGAGGCGATAGGCGCGGTCCCGCTCGCCCTCGACAGGCTGCTGACATCGAACGCCCAGAACGCCACCTTGAACCGGTTGGTCTCGCGCGGGCTGGTGCACATTTGCGGCTTCACCCCGTCGGACGCGGCGCATGTGCAGGGAAAGCAGGCCAACTGGGATGCCGTCACCGCCCGCCTTGGCGCCGAATTGTTCGCCCGCAGGCGCGACGGCCGCGGCCAGCCTGTTGCCGCGTCTCCGGAGGTGATCTCGGAGCGGGTGCTGGTGACGCTGACGCGCTGGTCGGCCGAATACATTCTCGAGACTGCCTTCGCCGAGGATGGGCTCGATGGCGCGGCCACCGTGGCGCATGCGCTGGTGCAGCGCGCCGTCGACGCCCACCCCGGTATTGCACGCCTCAGCGTCGCGCTCGACCGTCCGGTCATCGGCCTCGGCGCCTCGGCGCCGCTGCACTATGCCGGCCTGGCACCCCTGGTCGGGAATGAGTGCTTGGTGCCGGACGATACCGACGTCGCCAACGCGCTTGGTGCGGTTGTCGGCCAGGTCAGGGTTTCGGCAGAGGCGCGGGTTAGCCAGCCCAAGGAAGGGCTGTTCCGCCTTGCCTCGGGCGAGACGGTGCGCGATTTCCTCGACGAGGCAGCGGCGATCGCGGCCGCCGAGGCCGATGTGCGGGCAATCGTCGCCCAGCGCGCCAAGGACGCCGGCACCGACAGCGCCGAGATCGACGTCGCGACCGAATTCCGCGTCTCCACCGTCGAAGCCCAGCGCATGTTCATCGAGGCGCATGTGGTCGCGGTGGCCTCGGGAAGGCCAAGGATCGCGGTATAGCTTCTTCCTTCTCCCCGTTCACCGGGAGAAGGTGCCCGAAGGGCGGATGAGGGGCACCGCTGGCCAACGCGATTTCGGCGTACCGCCATTTCACGTAACTCTGCGCCGCCCCTCATCTGGCTGCCGCCATCTTCTCCCCGTAAACGGGGAGAAGGACGCTTTAGTCGCCAAACCTTGCCTAAATGCCCCCTTCACCTTAAGCCGAATTGACCCTGCAAGGCTGACATGCCAAAGGCGCGCCCGAGCCTTTCGTCTGGAGACAAAGCTTATGACCGATCGCGTCGAGATCGCCGGATTGCGGATTGCCCGCGAGCTGCATGATTTTGTGGCCGGCGAGGCCTTGCCCGGCACCGGCATCGAAGCAGCCGCCTTCTGGAACGGCTTTTCGGCCATCGTCCACGACCTCGCACCGAAGAACCGGGCGTTGCTCGAGAAACGCGACGCCATGCAGGAACAGCTCGACGGCTGGTATCGCGACAATGGCGCACCGGTCGATATGGAAGCCTACAAGGCCTTCCTGAACGAGATCGGCTATCTCGTCCCGGAGGGGCCGGCCTTCAATGTGTCGACGGACAATGTCGATCCGGAAATCGCCGATGTCGCCGGTCCGCAATTGGTGGTGCCGGTGATGAATGCGCGCTATGCGCTCAACGCCGCCAATGCACGCTGGGGCTCGCTCTACGATGCGCTCTACGGCACCGACGCCATCCCCGAAACGGATGGCGCCGAAAAGGGTAAGGGCTTCAACCCGGCGCGTGGCGCCAAGGTCATCGCCTGGGCCAAGGACTTTCTCGACCAGTCGGTGCCGCTGACCACCGGAAAATGGGCTGGCGTCAATGGCCTGTCGGTGGCGCACGGCGCGCTGAAACTGGGTGAGGGCGCCGGCGTCACTCCGCTTGCCGATCCCAAACAATTCGTCGGCTATCGCGGCGACGCCGCCAACCCGCAAGCCGTGCTGCTGGTGAAAAATGGCCTGCATGTCGAGATCGTGATCGACCGCGCCAACCAGATCGGCCGCACCGATCCGGCGGGCATTGCTGACGTCATCCTGGAATCGGCGCTGACCACTATCCAGGACTGCGAGGATTCTGTCGCGGCGGTGGATGCGCAGGACAAGGTCGTCGTCTACCGCAACTGGCTCGGCCTGATGAAGGGCGATCTGGCGGAAGAGATCACCAAGGGCGGCAAGAGTTTCGTCCGCAAGCTCAATCCGGATCGCGCCTATACGGCGCCGGCCGGCGGCACGCTGACCGTGCCCGGCCGCTCGCTGATGCTGGTCAGGAATGTCGGCCACCTGATGACCAATCCGGCGATCCTGGACCGCGACGGCAACGAGGTGCCGGAAGGCATCATGGACGCCGCGATCACCGCGCTGATCGCGCTGCACGATGTCGGCCCGAACGGGCGGCGCGCCAATTCCCGCGCCGGCTCGATGTATGTCGTGAAGCCCAAGATGCACGGGCCCGACGAAGTCGCCTTCGCCGTCGAGATTTTTGATCGTGTCGAGGCGCTGCTCGGCATGCCCGGGAATACCATCAAGATGGGCATCATGGACGAGGAGCGGCGCACCACCGTCAACCTCAAGGAGGCGATCCGCGCCGCAAAAGATCGCGTGGCGTTCATCAACACCGGCTTCCTCGACCGCACCGGCGACGAGATCCACACCTCGATGGAAGCCGGCCCGATGATCCGCAAGGGCGACATGAAGCAGGCCGCCTGGATTTCCGCCTATGAGGCGTGGAATGTCGACACCGGGCTCGAATGCGGGCTGGCCGGCCACGCCCAGATCGGCAAGGGCATGTGGGCGATGCCCGATCTGATGGCGGCGATGCTGGTTGAGAAGATCGCCCATCCCAAGGCCGGTGCCAACACCGCCTGGGTGCCGTCGCCGACGGCGGCGACGCTGCATGCCACGCACTACCACAAGGTCGATGTCCACGCGGTGCAGGCGGCGCTGAAGAGCCGCCCGAAGGCGAAACTCGACGACATATTGTCGGTGCCGGTGGCCGTGCGGCCGAACTGGACTCCCGACGAGATCCAGCGCGAACTCGACAACAACGCGCAGGGCATTCTGGGCTATGTCGTGCGCTGGATCGACCAGGGCGTCGGCTGCTCCAAGGTGCCCGACATCAACGATGTCGGCCTGATGGAAGACCGCGCCACGCTGCGCATCTCCTCGCAGCACATCGCCAACTGGCTGCGCCACAAGGTGTGCTCGGAAATCCAGGTGCGGGATTCCCTGCAGCGCATGGCGGCCATCGTCGATCGGCAGAATGTCGGCGACCCGCTCTACCGGCCGATGGCGCCGGATTTCGACAAGTCCATCGCCTTCCAGGCCGCCTGCGACCTGGTGTTCAAGGGCACGAGCCAGCCCAACGGCTACACCGAGCCGGTCCTGCACGCGCGGCGGCTGGAGCTGAAGGCGAAACAGCCTGGATTCTGATCAGGGAAACCCTGCCGGATGAAGACCAAGAAGATCGAATATCGCGGCGGATTGATCACCTTTGAGATTCCATACGTTTGGATTGAGGAATACGAAGCCGAGGATGGGGGTATGTTCTATGAGGACGGACCCGACACCGGGACACTTCGCTTGAACGTCACCACTTTCCGGGCTGGGCCGAACCAGTTGCTTACGGATGCCGGCTCGCTGCTCACCAGCATCAATCTGACCAACATTGAAAAACTGAGCAACGGCAACGCGATCTCAATAGGCGTTTCGAATTTCGAGGAAGAAGGAACGAGTTTGGCGATGCGCTCCTGGCGCCTTTGTCAAGTAATCGGCCCGGATTTTGGTCGCGTTGCAATCTTTACATATGCCTATCTAAAGAAGTTGGAGGCGACGAACTCGAACAGGATGCTTCTTTTGTTTCTGGAGGGGTCGGTAAGAAACGCTGTGTTTTGGCCGTCGCGAAGCTGATAGCCAAGCGGGATAAAGCAGTCCAGGCAACAGATCGCACCAAGAGATCGGTCTTGTCGGCAGGAATAGAAGGGCAGCTGAAACAGGGCAGCGACATCGCGTAGACCGACTTGGCGCCGTCACGCTGCCTGCGCCATCCGCTCCGAACTCATGCGATAGGAAATCGCCTCGGCCAGGTGGATGCGGCCGACGGTCTCGCTGGCGTCGAGGTCGGCCAGCGTCCGCGCCACTTTCAGTATCCGGTGATAGGCGCGCGCCGAAAAGGCGAGCTTTTCGCTGGCATCCTTGAGCAGCGACAGGCCTGATGCGTCGGGCATGGCGATCTCTTCGATCACCGCCGGCGCGCAATGCGCGTTGGTGGTGGCGGTTGTGACGCCGAGCCGCTCGAAACGTTCGCGCTGCAGGGTGCGCGCGCGGGCCACGCGCAGCGCCACATCAGCACTCTTCTCCGCCCGGTCGGGCCTAATCAGGTCGCTGGCCGAGACCGCCGGCACTTCGATCCTGAGGTCGATGCGGTCGAGCAGCGGGCCTGAGATGCGCGCCTGGTAGTCGGTGCGGCAGCGCTCGCCGCGCAGGCAGCGATAGCCCGGCTCGCCGGCCATGCCGCAGCGGCACGGGTTCATCGCCGCCACCAGCTGGATGCGCGCCGGGTAGGTGACGCGATGGTTGGCGCGCGCGATCATGCAGTCGCCTGTCTCCAGCGGCTGGCGCAGCGCGTCGAGCGTCTGCGGCGTGAATTCGGGAAACTCATCGAGGAACAGCACGCCGTGATGCGCCAGCGACACCTCGCCCGGCCGCGCGCGTACGCCGCCGCCGACCATCGCCGCCATCGAGGCCGAATGATGCGGCGCGCGGAACGGCCGCCGGTCGGTCAATTTGCCTTCGCCAAGCTCTCCGGCCACCGAGGCGATCATCGAGACTTCGAGCAATTCCTTCGGCGCCAGCGGCGGCAGGATCGATGGGAGCCGCTGCGCCAGCATCGATTTTCCCGAACCCGGAGGGCCGATCATCAAGAGATTGTGCCCACCGGCCGCGGCCACTTCCAGCGCCCGCTTGGCGGTCTCCTGGCCCTTGATGTCGGCGAGATCAGGCAGGTCGCGCGCCGAGGCATGGATGCCGGCCTCCGGTCGCGACAGCACCTGCGTGCCGCGGAAATGATTGGCGATGGCAATCAGGCTGCGCGGTGCCAGAATGTCGAAATCCTTGCCGGCCCAGGCCGCTTCCGGGCCGCAGGCGAATGGGCAGATCAGGCCCTTGCCTTCGGCATTGGCGCCGATCGCCGCCGGCAAGGCACCGGCGACTGCGGTAATCGTCCCATCGAGCGACAATTCGCCGAGCACGACATAGCCGGCCAGCATGTCGCCCGGAATGGCGCCAAGGGCGGCCATCAGGCCAAGCGCGATCGGCAAGTCGTAGTGGCTGCCTTCCTTGGGCAGGTCGGCGGGCGCCAGGTTGACCGTCACCTTCTTTGACGGCATCGACAGGCCCGACGCATGCAGTGCCGCCTGCACCCGCTCCCGGCTTTCGGCCACCGCCTTGTCAGGCAGGCCGACGATATGCATGTTGACCTTGCCGGGCGCGATCATCACCTGCACGTCGACCGGCACGGCCTCGATGCCCTGGAAAGCGACCGTACGAACCCGCGCCACCATGTCTTGCCCCCGGCCGCAACCCCTGCGATTGGCCAAGAATGGCCCTTCGGGGAGACAATCACAATTCCCCGGTCAAATCAAGAACATTACGGGAACAGGCAATCGCTTTGGTTGCAGCCGTATCGCGTCTGGTTGCAAAGACGGAACATGGTTAAGACAAAATGAAAACGGGTTACGGCCGCTTGGCCTCATAGCACGACGTCAGGAGAACAAGGCCCGCTGGATGTTGGAAGCAGCCAACGACAGGATCAGGCTGGAAGCCATCGCAAGTTTGACTGCAACCTCATGCTCGGCAAACAGGGGAGCCGTGCTAGAGATCGCTTCGGTTGAATAGCGCCTGCTCTTGCGAGGTCCCATTGACACAACGATTATCGGATTTCGACATTGGCTTGCTGCTGACACTTGATGTGCTGTTGAAGCACCAGAACGTCACCCATGCGGCGTCGAGATTGAACATCACCCAATCGGCCTTGTCGGCCCGCCTGACGCGGCTGCGTCAATTGCTGAACGATCCACTCTTCACCACGGCGGCCTCCGGACGGGGAATGACCCCGACGCCTCACGCCCTGGCACTTGAGGCCGAACTCACGCGGCTGCTCGAACGGTTGAGCGATTTCGTCAATACCGCCCATTTGTTCGACCCTGCGACAAGCAAACGTGTCTATCGCATTGCCGCAACGGACAATCCGGCGGCGATCCTGGCTCCGGACCTCATTCCGCGGTTCAAATCCCAAGCTCCCAACGCGAAGGTCGCCTTTACGGTGCCCGACAAGCCGAGGATCGTCGAGCATCTGGAGGAAGGTGAAATCGACCTCTTCATCGGAGCCGCGGAAGACGGTTCGAGTGGTCTGATCGGGCAAAAATTGTTCGAAGAGGAATTCGTCACGGCCCAGCGGCACGGCCATCCGCGCGGCAAGGGACCAATCACCCTGGACGAATTCTGTGCCCTCGACCATCTGCTGATTTCGACAAGCGGCGGCCATTTTGCAGGCATGATCGACAACGCGCTTGCCGAGATTGGCCGCGAGCGCAACGTGACGGTCTCCATCCAGAGCTACGCCCTGGCTCCCCTCGTTCTGGCGAACAGCGATCTGATCTGCACCCTGCCCCGGCGTTTCCTGAAGCGCTTCGCTCAGGTCCTCGATCTGTTCGAAGCCCCCTTGGAGCTCTCGCCGTTCGCCATGAACCTGTTCTGGCACCCGCGGATGCGCAGCGACCCAGCCCATATGTGGCTGCGCAAACTGGTGATGCAAAGCGTGCGCGACGCTCACGAGGAGTAGTGGCCGGACGCCATTCCGGCCACCGTATGTCGCGCAATCAGAACTTCTGAAGCAGGTAGTCACCGACCTTGCCGGCAGCGGGATCGAACAGCGTGTCGAGCCGCGAGTTCAGCACGTAGATGTCGTCGCCCAGGATCGCCGCGGCCGTCGGCATCGACATGATGCTGCGCTCCTGCCGGACGATCGTTGCCGATGCCCACCCGTCGGCGGAAACCAGTTCGACGGTACGATCGGCGCCAAGGTTCTGCACGACGACGAGATGCTGGTCATCGATCAGCTGAATGCCGTCGGCACCGGTCAGGGGCTCCGGCAGTTTCACCAGCTCGATCTTGCCGGGATCGGCGATGCTGACGCGAAACAGTTCACCCGTATTGTATTTGCCCACGAGCAGATAGCCGTCCTTGTGCCAGGCGATGCCATTCAGATTGAAGCCATCGCCATCCTTGAAGCGCGGGTCCCGTGCAAAGATCGTCGCCTTGCCCGCCTTATCGATCCGGTAGACGATCGGGGCAAAGCTGTCGGTCACATAAGCGTTTCCGTCGGCGTCGAGCGCGATATCATTGGCAAAATGCGTGCCTTCGCTGAGGCTGCCGAGATCATAGTAGGCAAGAGGCTGGCCGGTCGTGGCATCATATTTGGCAACTCCCGCAAGTTTGCCCTGGGTCACCGCATTGGTGCGATCGCCGACGCCCGGGTCGGAGTTCGTCACCCAAAGCATATTGCGCTTGTCGTCGACGAGCAGGCCCGCCGTTGAAATCAGTTTCGCGTCGTGGACGAACTCCGTGTACTTCCCGGCTTGATCGACCTTGGCCACCAGGCCATGACGCACCGAGCCGACCATAAAGCTGTCCTGCCTTGCCGACCACGTGACACTTTCCGGATAACTCTGGTCGGAGGTGAATGAAATTCCCTGGGCCGTGCTGTCGGCCATCGATGGCGACGCGATGAAGAAAGCCATGGCGGCCGCGCCAGCCATTAGAGAGCGAGAGATCATGATTGGTTCCTTTTCGATCGGTTGATGTCACCGCTCTAGAACCCCGCGCGCGCCTTGAGAAATCGCCCCTCACGATCGGACGAATCGATCGTGTTCATGGGTCTGGCGCTTGCTTAAATCCACCCACCCCATCGCCCGCCTGCCATGAACGGGCTCGATGCCACCAATCCGCAAGATCGATTGGCGCGTTGGTGCGCAAGCCAGCATGTTCTGATTTCAACATCAGCAGACGGCCAATCGGGCGGTCTGGGTAGATGTTCAACGATGAGACAGAAAAAATGCTCAATCTGTATTTTCATGCCACGCCGAATTCGATGAAGGTGGCGGTGTTGCTGCAAGAACTGGAATTGCCCTTCGACATCTCGCCGGTCGATATCTTCAAAGGCGAACAGCACGCACCTGAATTCAGGGAGATCAATCCAAACGGCAAGGTTCCGGCGATGGTGGACGGCGATGTGACGATATTCGACTCGCATGCCATCCTCCTCTACCTCGCCGAGAAGCACGGAAGATTCATTCCCAGCGAACTGAAGAATAGGGCTGTCATGCTGTCATGGCTGCAGTTCGTGGCAACGGGCCTGTCGCCGTTTTCCGGCCAGGCGATCCACTTCCTCCACTACGCGCCGGAAGATATCGCCTATGCGAAAAATCGTTACGTGAAGGAAGTCGAGCGCCACTACGCAGTTCTGGACCATCGCCTTGGGCAGGCCCGATACCTGGCGGGCGACGAGTACACGATTGCGGACATGGCGCTTTGGGGTTGGGCCGCCTCGGCCGGATATGTATTCGGCGCGAAAGGTCTTGGCGACTATCCCAACGTCATACGCTTCATGGATGAAGTGACCGAACGCCCTGCCGTCCAGCACGCCTTGGCGATGAAGACGAAGCATACATTCAAGGCTGAGCTCGATACTGAATCACGTCGCGCCATGTTCCCGCAAAACGAGATAGCTATCGTATGACCTGTGCCGCCGGCAGCTTCTGCTGTCGGCCGCCTAATAGTGCAATGTCAGCGTCGGGTGCAGATCAATGCGGACGAGCCCGCCATATCTTCATAATTGCAGACGACGGCAAAAGGTGGATCGCCGACCTTCATTGCCCGATACGGGCGCGAAATTCGGCAGTCGAATTGGTGCGTGGGAACGGCTCGGAAGGCAGCGGTACATCCAGAAAGGCGCATAGCGGCGACCACCCTTCGGAGACGTCATAGACAAGCAGGCGTTCCGATGCCACTGCCTTTCTTACTGCCTTGTTGTGCGCCTCATAAATCGCGATGGCATGATCACGCTCGTCAAAGCGCCCGCCAAAGACACCGTTTCCAACAACCGCCATGCCAAAAGACTCTGGATCATTGGTGACGGCATCCCAAGTGAGCCATATCGTTTGGATCATGCTTTTGTACCACTGCCCTGGATCGCGAACGGTGAGGATCACCTTCGCGTCCGAATAGTAGGCACTCAATTCCCGCCAGAAGTGCGCGGTTGGCCAATCGACCGCGGAGCGGTAGCCTGCGAGGGCCACGTCCCAATTGGGGAGCTTTCCTTTACCAGCGGCACGCCAGAGCGCCTTTTGCTCGGAGTCGCGAAGGACTTCAGCCATGTGATGGCACGGTCCGAATCCAAGCTGCTCCAAGGCGAGCTTCAGAGAGTACGTGCCAGTGCGGCCCATACCCGCTCCTATCACGTCCAAAGCCATGAGCCTCCCCCGAGGTGTGCTCCAAACTCCCGAAAATTACCATTGCTCCTTCCAAATTGCCAGACGAGGCGTTGGCCGGGTCACGCTAACGCGCATCCGGGCGCGCCCCGATAGCATGTCCAATGATGAAAGAAATCTAGTGATAAGATTTTTATTGCAATGAGATTTAGGTCTCATTATGAAGCACGCGTTCGACCGGTCCTACCGATCAAACAATCATTCGCTGCGGCGCAGGCCGCCAGCATCACCCATCAATTCCCAACGAAAACAGCGAGTATCAAGATGACCCTTACCTCCAAGGACATGGATCGGAAGATCGACGAGCATTTCGGTTTCGAGGCCAGCGACGATGTCGAAGGCGTGTTGCGAACACTATCCGACGATGTCGAGCATGACGTCGTCGGCTGGCCTTTCGGCCCTTCCCATGGACGGGATGAAGCCCGCGCCTTCTATGAGGCCACGTTCTCGGATCTCGCCGAAAGCTCCATCAAACGCGTTCGGCGGCTCTACGGCGACGGCTTCCTCGTCGATGAGTCGTTATGGCGGGGCCGCGCGCCGGGACGTCCCTTTGGCCTTGAAGGCCGCGATCGCCCTTTGGAGTTCCGGCTGCTGCATGTCATAGAGTTCAACGATCAAGGCAATATCAGGCGGGAAAACGTCTGGCTCGACCTCGCAGCAATTATTCAGCAACTGCCACAGGACTGATCAATGACTGGAGTGGGCAAGGCGGGACGGCCGAACCAGCGGCGGCGAACCCGCAAGGACCTGCTTGAGGCCGCGACACGGCTGATGAAACAGGGTCGCCAGCCGGCGCTGGAAGATGTCGCGGCAGAGGCGCTGGTCTCACGGGCCACCGCCTACCGCTACTTCCCGAGCATCGAGGCGCTGCTTCTGGAAGCCTCCATCGACATCGCTGTGCCGGGAGCCGAAGAGTTGTTCGGCAATGAGTCGTCGATCGATCCAGTGGCGCGCGTAGAGCGCGCCGATCGAGCGTTGCATGACATGATACTCGCCAATGAGGCCCCGCTCCGTGCAATGCTTGCGCAGTCCATCGAGCGGCGGAACCGAACTGTCGACGATGGCGATCTCCCCGCCCGCCAGAACCGCCGCACACCGCTGATCGAAGCGGCGCTCGAGCCCGCCCGCGGTCGGTACGACCCGGAAGACCTCGACAGGCTGGCAAAGACGCTGGCGCTCATCCTGGGGCCCGAGGCCATGGTCGTGTGCAAGGACGTCTTGCAGCTGGACGATGTCGAAGCGCGCGAAGTCAAGCGCTGGGCCATCCGGACACTGGTCACCGCGGCGCAGAAACGGCACGACTGATCGGCGTATGCCCGGGTCGCGCCAGGGCACATATCCTGGCTCGGCAGCTTTCGCCGTGGCGGAGCGGTCTACCGCCGCTTCGCTTCAACCGCATCCCAGAACAGGCTGGCAATGTCGGCGCCGCCGAAGCGCTGGACTTCGCGCACGCCGGTCGGCGAGGTCACGTTGATCTCGGTCATGTAGTCGCCGATGACGTCGATGCCGACCAGGATGAAACCGCGCTCCTTCAGCGAGGGCCCGATGCGGGCGCAGATCTCGCGCTCGCGTTCCGTCAACTCGGTCTTCTCGGCGCGGCCGCCGACATGCATGTTGGAGCGGGAATCATGCTCGGCCGGCACGCGGTTGATGGCGCCGGCCGGCTCGCCGTCGATCAGGATGATGCGTTTGTCGCCCTTGCGCACGTCCTTGAGATAGCGCTGCACGATATAGGGCTCGCGGAACATCTGGCCGAACATTTCGAGCAGCGAGGCAAGGTTGCGGTCGCCCTCGAGCAGATGGAAGATGCCGGCGCCGCCATTGCCGTAGAGCGGCTTGATGATGATATCGCCGAACTCCTTGCGGAAGGCTGCGACTTCGAGCGGATCCTTGGTGATGAGCGTGTCCGGCATCAGGTCTGGGAATTCGGTGACGAAGATCTTTTCCGGACTGTTGCGCACCCAGGCCGGGTCGTTGACGACCAACGTTCCCGGATGGATGCGTTCGAGGATATGCGTGGTGGTGATGTAGTTCATGTCGAAGGGCGGATCCTGGCGCAACAGGATCACATCCATCTCCGAGAGGTCGGTGCGCACCTTCTCGCCCAGAAAATAGTGGCTGCCCTTCTCGTCGCGCACCTGCATCTCCTCGACGCGGGCAAACACCTTGCCGTCGCGCAGCGACAGCCGGTCGGGCGTGTAGTGGAAAAGCTGGTGGCCGCGCCGCTGCGCTTCCAGCGACAGCGCGAACGAAGTGTCGCCGGCGATCGACACGGTGGAGATGTGGTCCATCTGGACGGCGATTTTCAGCTTCATGGCAGGTCCCCAACGCAAGCGACGAGAGCGATATAAGGGTCCCGGCGCCTTCTGCCAATCGGGCCAGCGGCCTAAAGCGCGTCCATACGGCGCGCTTTAGGCCTTTGTTCTCTGCATGTCGTGTTCCCAAAACCACTTTTGGGCGACATGCATTAACGGTCAAAGACCAGCCTGGAATAGCCGAGGAAGGACAGCGCCATGGCGGTCAGCGAAGCGACGGCAAGGGCGGCCAGAGGCGGTGTCGAGGGCAGCGCGAGCAGGATGGCGGAATAGACGAGATAGTTGACGACGCTGGTGGCGATGCCGACGCCGCCATAGCGGGCGCTTTCCTGTGCGATGCCGCGGCGCGACGGCGAGAAGGTCAAATGCCGGTTGATCTGCCAGGTGACGCAGAGCGCGAAGCCGATCGAGAGCGCGCGGGCGGCGAAAGGCCCAAACGGCGTGACCGCCAGCAGCAGCCAGAGTGCCGCCGCATCGGCGACGAAACCGATGCCGCCGGCGAAGACAAACCGGACGAGGCGTTGCATCGTTCAGGCCGCGCGCGGGGTCTTGCCCGGTTGCGGCTTTTGCACCACCTCGCCAGTGCGTCGCTCGACGCGCCCTGAAGGCATGGAAAGGTAGAAGATACGTTTCTGTTCGGCACGGCCGCGCGAGACGGAATCGAGGATCAGCCCGGTGACCGCCGCCAGCATCGACAAGAGCAGCAGGCCGACCGACAGCACCCAGGTCGGTATGCGCGGCACCAGGCCGGTCTCGGCGAACTCGACCAGCACCGGCGCCATCAGGAACAGGCTCGAGGCCAGGAAGAACAGCGAAAAGGCGCCGAAAAAGCGCAGCGGTTGCGTCTCCTTCATCAGCATGGTGAACATCCAGAGGATTTTGGCGCCATCGTGCCAGGTCGACAGCTTCGACGACGAGCCCTCGGGCCGCCTGCCATAGTCGAGCGCGATTTCGCTGACCGGCAGTTTGAGCTGCGAGGCGTGCACCGACATTTCGGTCTCGATCTCGAAACCGCCGGAGACGGCGGGAAAGCTCTTGACGAAACGCCTTGTGAAGACGCGGTAGCCGGAGAAGATGTCGGTGAAATCACTGCCGAACAGCCATTTGTAGAGGCTGTTGAAGACGCGGTTGCCGAAGGCATGGCCGGCCCGGCCGGCATCGTCGGTGATGCCGCGCCTGGTGCCGACCACCATGTCGCAGCGCTCCGTCAACAGCGTGTTGATCAGCTCCGGCGCATCCTCGGGCGCATAGGTGCCGTCGCCATCGGCCATCAGATAGATGTCGGCGTCGATGTCGGCGAACATGCGGCGCACCACATTGCCCTTGCCCTGGCGTGGCTCGCGAACGACGATGGCGCCGGCCGCACGGGCGCGCAGGGCGGTCAGGTCCTTCGAATTGTTGTCGTAGACGTAGATGGTTGCCGCCGGCAGCGTTTCACGGAACCGCCGCACCACCTCGGCGATGGTCGGCTCCTCATTGTAGCAAGGCAGGAGCACGGCGATGACAGGTTCGTGTCGGATGTCTTGCGGCATTTTCGTCTCCGAATGCCTTGCCGGCCACGCGGCCGCGCGCCGGAAACCGGCCTCGTTCAGGCGGTTTTACTATTTATTGAAGCCGTTAAGGCTAGGTTTAAGACCGACTTCATGAGTGTCGATTGGCCTGAAAAGGTTCCGGCATTCCCGCCAGGGGCGATCGGGATGGGCATAGCAAGGGACGGAACCTCCACCTGGAGGTCCGATATCGCATTCGCGCTGCTTGCCGCCTTGCTGCTGCTGGCCATCAATGCCCATGCCGGATTCCCGCAGCTGGCCAACCCGGCCGGTGACAATGACAGCCTGCTGCAACTGGTAGAAGTCCGCGACCTCATGGGCGGCCAGGGCTGGTTCGACCTGCACCAGTACAGGATGGGGCTGGAGGGCGGCTTCGTCATGCACTGGTCGCGTCTGCTCGATGCGCCGCTGGCGCTGAGCATCCTTGCCATGTCGGCCCTGACGGGCAGCACCGCTTTGGCCGAACAAATCGTGCAAATCCTCTGGCCTGCGCTGCAGTTCTTTATCGCGATCTTCTTCGTCATCCGCGCCGCGCGTGCTTTCGCCGACGCGCGCGCGGTGCTGCCTGCTGCCGTCGTCGGCGGGGCAGCCTTGTATTATATCGGCATTTTTTCCCCCGGTTCGCTCGATCATCACAATGTCCAGCTGGTGCTGACGCTGGCCAGCCTCGCTCTGCTGCTTGAAGCGCTCACGCGCCGGCCGGCCGCCTTTGTCGCCGGCATCTGCGCCACGCTGGCCTTGGCCATCGGCATGGAAAGCGCGCCCTATGCCGGCGCCCTCGGTGCCGTCGTCGCCATGCTGTTTCTTGGCAATCGTGACGGCGAAAGGGAGATCGCCAGGAATTTCGGCCTCGGCGTCGCCGGCGCCTCGGCTCTCGTCTTCGTCACCACCATCCCCATGTCGTCCTGGGGCCAGGCCCAGTGCGACACATTCTCGGTCGTGCAGTTCGCCGTCACCGGGCTTGCCGGTGCCGGTTTGGCTGTTATCACGTCTTTGAGGGCCGCCAACGCCACGCCCGCCCGGCGCCTGGTCTCGCTCGGTCTGCTTGCCGCGGGCATCGCTGTCGTCGTCGTGCTCTTGTTCCCGCAATGCCTGGCGGCGCCCTATGCCAATCTCGACCCGCGCCTGCAGCAGATGTGGCTCGGTTATATCGAGGAGGCGCAGTCCATCGTTCAGCTGGTCTCCGATAATCCGGCCAGGGTCGTGGCGCGCTTTGCCACGCCATTGGTGGCGATCATCCTGATGGCGCTTCGCTTCAGCCGAGGCGGCTGGCGGCGGCAGGACAGCCTCGTCGGCGCCCTGCTGGTGATGGCGGTCCTGGTCAGCGCCTGGGAAGTGCGCGGCTCGACCTTCTCGATTGCGTTTGCGGTGATCCCGCTTTCGGCCTGGATCGCCAAATGGCGGCAGCAGGCCGAGACCAGCCCGTCCAGCGGTTCGGTGCTCAGGATGGCCGCGGCCTGGTTGATCTCGGTGAATGCGATCTGGTCGGGCGCCGCTCAAGCGGCATCGAGCGCCTTCGAAACCGGTGCACCCGCCACGGACGCCGGCATCGATGCACCCTGCAACAGCAAAGCTTCATTCGCGGCACTTGGCGGCATGCCCGCCACCACGGTCCTTGCCGTCTCCAATCTCGGCTCGCCGATCCTCGCCTTCACCGGCCATCGCGTGTTCGCCGGGCCGTATCATCGCAACGTCGCCGGAAACCTGCTGGTGTTCGATGCCCTGCTGGGTTCTGCCGCCGAGGCGAAAGCCATCGTTGAAAGCCATCATGTCGGCCTTGTCGCGCTCTGCCGCGGCAACCCGGAGAGCCGGCTGTTCGCCTCCAGGGCGCCGGACGGTTTTCTCGCCGGGCTGATGCGCGGGAGCCTGCCGGAATGGCTGGAGCCGGTGGAGGAAACCCGTGGCGCCGCGCTGGAACTCTATCGCGTCCGGCCCACCGGCTAAGAATCCGCGTAAAGGCGAAGGCTTTTCAAGCGCTACGGACACCTTCGCGGACGCAATGCATTTGGCCGCGAAAAAATCGATTTTCAGGATACGTTTCCTAAAGGGTTTGCTGCCAGTCTCGATCATAAATTCCGACGTCAAAAAACAGGGACACCGATGCAAGCTCCGTTTGGCACCGGTCAGGCAAACAGGGAGAGCACGGATCTGGCCTTCACCGATCCGTTGACCGGGCTTGGCAATCATCGCCGCTTCTTCGACAAGGTCGATCGCCTGATCAGCGACCGTGCCGACGATCCCGCACCCTTCACCGTCGGCATTCTCGACCTCGACGGCTTCAAGCCGATCAACGATCTGTTCGGCCACAAGGCCGGTGACGACATCCTGATCCAGGTGGCCATGCGGCTGCGCGCCTCGATGGATAACCACTCGACGGTCTGCCGCATCGGCGCCGACGAATTCGCCTTCCTCTATCCGCTGGTGTTCAGCGAGGAGGCGGCGGCGGAAAAATCCCGCATGCTGATCGAGATCCTGTCGGCGCCTTACGATGTCGGCGAACGCACCGCCAGGCTCTCGGCCTCGGTCGGCTGCTCGCTGTTCTATTCCGGCGACGAGACCACCGAAATCCTCATCAACAAGGCCGAAACGGCGCTCTACCACGCCAAGCGTTCCGGCCGCGGCCGGGTCGTCGTCTACACCCGCGAGATGGAAGAGGCGGCCAAGCGCGTCACCCGCATCGAGCAGGCGCTGCGCCGCGCCGTCTCGGCCGGCGAGGTGGAACCGCATTTCCAGCCCATCGTCGACCTCACCACCCGCCGCACCATCGGTTTCGAGACGCTGGCGCGCTGGACCGATCGCGACCTTGGCGCGGTTCCGCCGACGGTCTTCATTCCCATCGCCGAGGAGCGCGGCATCATCGGCCCGCTGTCGCAGCTGGTGCTGCGCAAGGCGACCGAGGCGGCAAGGAGCTGGCCGAAGGACCTGTTCCTGTCCTTCAACCTGTCGCCCTCGCAGCTCGTCGACCAGAACACCGGCCTGCACATACTGGCGATCCTCGACCGAACCGGCTTCGATCCGCGCCGGCTGGAAATCGAGATCACCGAGACCGGCCTGATGAACGACCCGGCATCGGCGGCGCAAATCGTCGAGGATCTGCGCCGCGTCGGCATCCGCGTCTCGCTTGACGATTTCGGCACCGGCCAGTCCTCGCTCGGCCGCCTGCGCGAATTCCATTTCGACAAGCTCAAGATCGACCGCGCCTTCGTCTCTTCCATTCTCGACGACCGTCCGTCCGAACACATCATCCGCGCTATTCTCGCCATGTGCGAGGGGCTCGGCATGGATGTGGTCGCCGAAGGCATCGAAGAGGAGGCGCAGGCCGACCGGCTGGTCCAGTTCGGCTGCGCCGGCGGGCAAGGCTATCTGTTCGGCAAACCGGTCGATGCCGACGCCACGCTCGGCTATCTCCGGGACTCGTTCCGCGGCGCACTGCGCGCCAAGGCGATCTGACCGGCGACCACGAGGCAATCAGCGTTCCGATCATGCCGCTCCAGCCGTCGCGTGCGGCGCATTGTCGTTTTGTCTGACATAAGCCCGCAAAATCCGACGTTTCGCCCTTGCCCGCCCGGCTTCTCTGGCTAGGATGCGCGCCGGTTAAGCGCGGAGTAAAAAAGACATGATGCCATCGGCGGATTTTGCCGACCTCAAGGGAGCCTCGGTGCTGATCACCGGCGGCGGCTCCGGGATCGGCGCGGCCCTGACCGAGGGGTTTGTGCGCCAGGGCGCCAATGTCGCCTTCATCGACATCGCCGATGAGCCCAGCACCGCGCTTGCCGACCGCATCGAGAAAGAATTTGGCCGCCGGCCGCTCTACCTCAAGACCGATCTGCGCGATGTCGAGGCGCTGCGGGCCTCGGCGGCCAAGGCGGCCGAGGCGCATGGCGACGTCACGGTGCTGATCAACAATGCCGCCTGGGACGAACGCCACGCCGTCGAGGACGTGACGGTGGAGTTCTGGGACAACAACCAGGCGATCAATCTCAGGCCGCATTTCTTCACCGCGCAAGCGGTGGCGCCGGGCATGAAGCGGGCCGGCGGCGGCTCGATCATCAACTTCACCTCGACATCCTATCTGATCAACCATCCCGACATGCCGGCCTACACCGCCGCCAAGGCGGGCATCCTCGGCCTCACCAAGGGCCTGGCGGGCAAGCTTGGGCCCGACCGCATCCGCGTCAACGCCGTCGCGCCCGGCTGGGTGATCACCGAACGGCAGCAGGAACGCTGGGTGACCGAACAGGCGCTTGCCGCCCATGTCGCCAAGCAGTGCATCAAGGACGTCATGCGGCCGGACGACATGGTCGGCACGGTGCTGTTCCTGGCCTCGGATGCCTCGCGCATGCTGACCGCGCAGATGCTGATCGTCGATGGAGGCTTCCTGTGAGCCCAGGTTTTGCCAGCAATGTTCCAGCAGTAGCAGCGCTCGATTGGGGCACGACCCGGCTTCGGGCATGGCTGATCGACGGCAGCGGCAAGCTGCTTGCGGAACGCCGCGGCGATGACGGCCTGATCACCGCGCGCGAAAAAGGGTTTTCGAACGTGCTGGAAAGCCACCTGGCCGCCATGGGCGCGCCTGACGCGTTGCCCGTCATCATCTGCGGCATGGCCGGCTCTCGTCAGGGCTGGATCGAGGCGCCCTATGTGAGCGTGCCGGCGCCGATCGGCGCCATCCTGCGCGGCGCGGCCCGCATCGAAGGCGAGCGCCGCGACATCCGCATCGTGCCGGGCCTCGCCCAGCGTCTGGCCGACGCGCCCGACGTCATGCGCGGTGAGGAAACACAGCTTGCCGGCGCTGGTTTGCCGGCAAAGGGGCGGCATCTCGCCTGCATGCCGGGCACGCACTCGAAATGGGTCGTGGTCGAGGATGGCGCGGTTGCCGGCTTCGGCACATGGCCGACCGGCGAATTGTTTTCGGTGCTGGCCGCACATTCGATCCTCAAGCATTCGCTGGGCGAGCATCCGGCTCCGGTGGCGGTGGACAGTCCGTTCTTCCGGCAATGGTGCGAACGGGCGCTTGACGAGGGCGGCGATGTCACGTCGAAGCTGTTTGCCATCCGCGCCGCCGGGCTGTTGCAGGACCTGAAGTCGCAGGACGCGGCGGCCTGCCTGTCCGGGCTTTTGATCGGCGGCGAGATCGCCTCCGCGAAGCGCCGCTATGGCGCCGGCGATGCGCCGGTCGTGCTGATCGCTTCCGGCTCGCTCGCTTCGCTCTATTCGGCTGCACTCGAGCTTGCAGGACTTGCCTTCCGTGCCGTCGACGCGGATGAAGCGGTGCGGGCCGGCCTTGTCGAGGCCGCGCGCGAGAACGGCATGATCGCCAGAACCGGAGCCTTGGCATGACTGAGACCGCAGCCTTCCCGAAGCTCAAGCGCGGGCTGGTCGCCATCCTGCGCGGCCTGAAGCCCGCCGAGGCGATTGCCATGGGGCAGGCGCTGTTCGATGCCGGCATCGAGGCGATCGAGGTGCCGCTCAATTCACCCGAGCCGTTCTCGTCGATCGCCCGGATTGTCGAAGTGCTGCCGAAGTCAGCCCTGGTCGGCGCCGGCACCGTGCTGACGCCGGCCGATGTCGACGGCTTGCACAAGGCCGGCGGGCGGCTGCTGGTCAGCCCCAACATCGACGCCGACGTGATGGCCCGCGCCATGCATTACGGCATGGTCACCATGCCGGGTGTGTTCACGCCCACCGAGGCCTTCCAGGCGATCCGGCTTGGCGCCTCGGCGCTGAAATTCTTCCCGGCCAGCGTGCTCGGTGCTTCAGGCATTTCCGCCATCCGGGCGGTGCTGCCGGCGCAGACATTGGTCGGCGCCGTCGGCGGTGTCTCGGAGACGGACTTTGCCGGCTACAAGGCGGTTGGCGTCACCGTCTTCGGCCTTGGCTCCAGTCTGTTCAAACCGGGCATGAGCGTCGATGAGGTGGCCGCGCGGGCCCACGCCGCCGTCGTGGCCTGGGATGCAGCGTTCGGGGAAGCATGATGAGCGAAGCGATCGTTTCCGTTTTTTCCGACCATGTCTGCCAGCTCGGCGAAGGGCCGAGCTACGATCCCGCGACCGACACTCTCTATTGGTTCGACATCGTCAACGGCCAGCTTCTGCAGAAGCCCCTGTCTGGCGGCGCGACGACCGTTCACGAGCTTGGCCGGATGGCGAGCGCCATCGCCGTCATCGACGACAAGCGCCAGCTCATCGCCGCCGAGACCGGCCTCTATGTCCGCGACGCAGCGACCGGCAAGATGACGCTGCACACGCCGATCGAAGCCGACAATCCGGTCACGCGCTCGAACGATTCGCGCGTCCATCCCTGTGGCGCCTTCTGGGTCGGCACCATGGGCAAGAAGGAGGAGAAGGGCGCCGGTTCGATCTACTGGTTCTTCAAGGGAGAATTGCGCAAGCTGTTCCCGGATATCACCGTGTCGAACTCGATCTGCTTTTCGCAGGATGGCGCGCTCGCCCACTACACCGACACCTCGACCGGACTGTTAATGCGCGTCGACTGCGATCCGGCCACCGGCCTGCCCATCGGCGAGCCGAAGATATTCGTCGATCACCGTTCGGCCAAGGGTTATATCGACGGTTCAGTGCTCGACCGCGACGGCATCCTGTGGAACGCCGTCTGGGGCGGCAGCGTCGTCGAAGCCTATGGGCCCGACGGCAAGCTCGTCCGCTCGGTCGCCATGCCGGTGACGCAACCGTCCTGTCCGGCCTTCATCGGCAAGAATGCCGACCGGCTGGCGGTCACCTCCGCCTGGTCGGGCAAGAGCGAGAAGCAGCGCCTGCTGGATCTGCAGGGAGGTATGACCTTTGTGCTCGACATTCCCGTCAACGGCCGCTTCGAGCCGCGCGTGCTGATCGCCTGAACAAGGGCGTTCGCAACGGCCTCCCCTATCGCGCATTGGCGCTGTCACGCAGGCGCCCGGCCCGGGTCGGTTTCGCGAAAGCCGTTTGCGCCGGCCGTGCGATGGTAGGCGATCGCAGCGCCGGAGACCGTTCGTTTCATGTCGAGCCGCACGCCAAGACTGATCCTCGTCCATGAGCCGGAAAGGGCCTGCGTCGACCGTCTGGTCGCCGACGGTCATGCGCCCGAGCGCGCCGCCGAAATCGCCTTCTATTTGGCGCAGTCGACGGACCTCGCCCAAGAGTTCGACATGCTTGCCGGCGCTTGCCGGGCGCGCGGCCTGTCTTTCGCGCCGGTTCTGCTCGACGATGCCGCAAAGGCACTCGCCGGCGAGGATCCCGGCACGACGCTGGTCTGGACGCTGACCGACGGCATCGCCTATTTCCGTGGCGGCGCGGCCCCCGCTTTGGCAAGACTGGGTGGGTTCAAGACGATCGGCGCCGATGATTCGCTATTCGCGCTCTGCCAGGACAAGTTCCGCTCCGGCGCCGTGCTTGGCGCGCTCGGCCTGCCGGTGCCGCGGGCCGGCCTTGCCCGCGATGGAAAATGGCTGGTCAAGCCGCCGGCCTCGGCCGCCGGCTGGTTCGTCAAGCCCAACCGGCTCGGCGCCAAGATCGGCATATGGCCGGATTCGCGCAGCGATGATCTCGGCCACGCACTGGAGCTTAGCCGGCGTGTTTTCGCCGCCTATCGCGACGATGTCGTCGTGCAGCCCTATGTCGCCGGCCGCAACGTGCGCGCCAGCTTCCTCGGGCTGACGCCGCAAGTCGGGGTCGAGGCGCTCGGCGTCGCCTATGTCGATTCAGGCGCCGATTTCCAGACCATGGCGGACAGCCTCGCGCTCTACGGCGAAACCGGCGAGGCGGCGAAATCGGCAGGACATTATACCGAACCGGAACTTGTCGCGGTTGCCGATATCCAGCCGGCCGCCGATGCCAGGGTTCGTGCGATCGCCGGGCGGCTGATGAGCGGGCTTGGCCTGCGCGACGTCTTTTCCATCGACCTGCGGGTCGAAGCCGACGACACGATCCATCTCATCGAATTCGAGGTCTGTCCCGGCCTGCCTTGCTTCGACTTCCGCGCCTATTGCCGCCAGCAATGGGGCCTGGAGCTTGCAGACGCCATGGCGGAAACCGCCGCCAGCCGGCTGTCCGGCCCGGACCGTCGCGTCTAAACGGCGCGCTCCAAGCCTACCCGCAGCTGTCGACGGTGCCGCCGTTCCGGAACTATCCGTGCGGCATGCGATCGAATGTCTTCAATGATGGATCGATCGTGTCCCAGGCATGGCCGCGGATGGCATATGTGACCACCTGCGGGTTGAATTGGCCGGGGTCGTCAAGGCTGGTCGCGTTCACCGCGATCAGATCCGGCATTGCGACGTTCGTCAGATAGACCGGCGTTCCACAGGTCGGGCAGAAGGCGTGCACCTTTTCGTTCCCGCTGTCACTCGCTAAACGCCAGGTGTTCGTTTCGGCCGTGGTTGTCACATCCGCCCGCTGAAAGGTCAGATAGGACCCATGCCCCGTGCCACTTCGTTTCTGGCAGTCGCGGCATTGGCAGTGGTTCTCGAAGACCGGCTCGCAGCTCGTTTCATAGCGGATCGCGCCGCACGCACATCCGCCTCTATAGTGCTTAGTCATTGTCACCCCGAGTCAGGCCGATTTCGGCTTGGCGAAAATATCGATGCCGCTGCCAGTTTCGAGGAAGGATTTCATGCTGGACAGCACTGCCGGCCAGCCTTGGCTGACGCCTTTCGCCATGCCGCTGCCGGCTTCGAGTTCGTCATGGGTTACGGTCAGCCGCACCATGGTGTCGTATTCCTCGATGCCGAACGTCACCCGGCTGTATTTCGACGGGTCGTCGGCCTGCGAGGCGTTCGCCCAAGTCATCACCAGTCGGGTCGGCGGCGAGATTTCGACGACCTTGCCGACCAGTTCGATGGTGCGTTCGTCATTGGCGCGGATATGTTCCCATTTCGATCCCGCCTTCCAGTCGGAGACGTTCTCATGGCCCCAGTAGCGGCGCGCGATGTCGGGCCTGGTTATGGCTTCGAACACCTTCTGCGGCGTCGAGCGAATATAGGTCACGTAGACAAAACTGGTCGTCTCTCTGGTCATTGGTCCTCTCCTTCGAGTTCTTGTTTCAGGTCGTGCAGCAGGCTGAGCCGCTGCCGTTCGAATTTCCGCACCCAGCGCTCGTAGACCTCGTGCAGCGGCACCGGGTTGATGAAGTGCAGCTTTTCGCGGCCGCGCTTGACCGTGCTCACCAGGTTGGCCGCCTCCAGGAGGTCGATGTGCTGGGTGGCGGATTGCCTTGCCATGTCCAGATGTTCGCAAAGCTGGCCGAGCGTCTGCCCGTTCTTCTCGCACAGAAGGTCAAGCAGCCTTCTGCGTGTCGGGTCGCCCAGCGCTTTGAAAACCTTGTCGGCGTCCATAGGCCTCACTCTGTTGTGAGGTCACAATATGCAGGTAAATACCTGCATGTCAATCGTCAATTGTGCTGCTTCGCAAATGTTCGATGCGCTATTCGGATTCGGACGTCGATTGCTCGATGGGCCGAGCGCCGGCCATGTACCTGACGTTGTCGAACGGCTCCGGCCGGTGGTCTGCCAGGCTCCACAGCTGGCGATCGGTGCCCGGCAGATCACCCAGATAGACATGCAGAGCCCCGGAGCGGGCGTTGCCGGTGTTGGCGACCGAGTGAATGGTATTGGAGGACATGTGCACCAGCGCCGGCGCCGCAAAATCCTGCCGCTCCGGTTCGTCGACCCGATCGCCCGCCAGCGGGTAGATGAAATTGGTCTCGCCGCCCCGATAGATGCCGATCAACGCATCCATCAAATGGTTGTGCGGCGGATACTGCACGCCGGGCGAGAGCGTGATGTGGTAGATCGTCAGCTTCGGGCTTGCGTGCAGCAGCAGTTCGTCGTCCTCTTCCTCGTGAACCAGTCTGCCGAGCGCGTGGAAGCGATTGGTATAGTCGCTCAGGACGGCCTTGACCTGCTCAAAGGGATCGGGGCCTGCCGCCGCGTTGACGATATCCTTGATGGCGGGGTAGAGAGGAGACTCGGCGGATAGGGGCATTCCACAACTCCTTTCTGAGATGCTCAGCAAAGGTATCTAAGCCGTCCAACGCTAGCCAATGCCGATGCCGGCGTCAACCGCGGGCCAGAGCATGGCCCCGAAAGGTCGAGATCATGTTCGAGCAGCCAGGCGCTAAAAGCGAGAGAAGCATGAAGTCGACAAAAGCCGCGCCGTCGAAATCGACCACGTCCCCAGGCGGGACGACGGCGCTGTCGACGGCGGATGTGCTGCGCAGCGAACAGGCCTACGAACAGTTGAAGAGCGATATCGTCGCCTGTGTTCTGTCGCCTGGTGAAGCGCTGACCGAGAAACAGATCGAGGCCCGCTACGGCATCAAGAAGGCGACGATCCGCTCGGCGCTCGCCCGCCTCATGCAGGAGGGACTGGTCAGGAGCGAGCCGCGCCGTGGCTATGTCATCACCACGCTCACCTTGCGCGACGTCAACGAGATCTTCGACGTCCGTAGCCTGATCGAACCGGAAGTGTTCAGGGTCGCCACCTCTGTGATCACCGAGCGCGGGCTGGAGGAGATCAGGCTGGCGGCCAGAAAGGTGCTGAAGCCCGAGACGCTGCGCAGTCCCGTTGCGTTCCTGGCTGCCGACCGCGCCTTCCGCCTGGCGATTGCCGAGCTTTCCGGCAATTTGCGGCTGGCACAGCTGCTCAACCAGATCCTCGATCAGTCGGAACGGACGCTCCATCTCGGCTTCAAGTCGCGCGATTTCATGCCGCTGATCATCGAACAGCAGAAACAGCTGCTGCAGGCTTGCGAAAAGAGCGACGCCCCGGGCATCGCAAGACTTGCCCGCTCGCAGTGCCTTGCCCTCAAGCACCAGTTGGTCGGAGCCCTACTTGGCGGCGCCAAGCTGCGGGACGCGAACCTGCAGGATTTCGTCTGAAGCACTGAAAGACCGGAATAGATCTCAGATGCCTTCCACCAGCACGATCTCGCCGTCGGCGACCTTCTGGCGGATGGCGACCGCGCGCTGATATTCCGGCGAATGATAGCAGTCGCGCGCGGCGGCGAGCGACGGAAACTCGATGATGACATTGCGGGCGCGGCCCGGCCCTTCGGCCTTTTCATGCTCGCCGCCGCGCGCCAGGAATTTCGCGCCGAACCGCTCGAAGGCGGGTTTGGCCGCGGCGACGTAGTCCTTGTAACCTTCCGCGTCACGCACATCGACGCGGGCGATCCAATATCCCTTGGGCATGCTTTCTTCTCCGAAGCTGTCTTTGGAAACTATGCAGAGCGCATTTCGTCAAGGATCGCTTCCGCCGCGGCGCGCCTGTCGCTTGCCGCGACGATCGGCCGGCCGACGACGAGATGGCTGGCGCCGTTGCGTATGGCTTGGGCCGGCGTCACCACGCGCTTCTGGTCGCCATGGTCGCTTCCCGCCGGCCGGATGCCGGGCGTCACCACCGCCATGTCGGGTCCAACTATGCGGCGCACTGCTTCGGCTTCCGCGGCCGAGCAGACGATGCCGCCCATGCCGGCATGCAGCGCCTGTTCCGAGCGCCGCAGCACCAGCGTATGCGGGTCATATTCATAGCCCGCGTCGATCACGTCCTGCTCGTCCATCGAGGTCAGCACGCTGACCGCCAGCAGGCAAAGCTCGCTGTCCCTGGCCGCTTCCACCGCCGCCTGCATCGCCTTTGGATAGGCGTGGATGGTCAGCATGGTCATGCCCATCTTGACGATGTTCTCGACGCCCTTCGCAACCGTGTGGTCGATGTCGAGCAGCTTCATGTCGAGGAAGACCTTGGTTCCGCCGCTGGCCAGTTCCCTGGCGAAGTCCAATCCACCGGCGAAGGCCAGCTGATAACCGATCTTGTAGAAGGAGACGATGCCGTCGAGCTCGCGCACCGCCTGCTCGGCTTCTTTCACGGTCGGCACGTCAAGGCCGACGATCAATCTTTCCTGCATGGATTGGGCCTGCATGGTTGCGGCAGTCACGTCTCGATCCGGGTGGACATCATGCGCGAGGTTTCGATCAGCGTGCGGCATAGGTGCTCCATCGATTTGTGCAGTCTCTCATCGCGGAAATTGCCACCTTCGTCAAAGGCGTCGCCGCCGTCCGGGACCGAACATTCCGGCGTCACCACCTCCATCTGGCAGCGCACCAGCACGGCGCGCAGATGGTTGATGCAGCGGATGCCGGCAAAATGGCCCTTGGAGGACGAGCAAAGGCCAGCGACCTTGCCGGCAAGCGGCCTGACGGGCCGGACGCCGTCCCTGCGCACCCGGCTCACCCAGTCGATCGTGTTCTTGAGCAGCGGCGGAATGGAACCGTTATATTCCGGCGCGGCGATCAGCAGCCCGTCATGGAGGGTGATCAGACGGCCGAGTTTGACGGCGTTTTCGGGAACGCCGTTTTCCTTTTCCAGGTCCTCGTCGAGGATCGGCAAGGGATAGTCGGCGAGCGAAATCCGGGTCACCTCGGCACCTTGCACCGCAAGTTCCTTCTGCGCCGCGTCAGCGGTCCTGCCGCTATAGGCGCCGCTGCGCACCGAGCCGGCGAAGACGAGGATTTTCGGGATCACTGCCATTGGCCAACCTTGTTCCCGGACAGGTACAGCCAAGGTTCGATCAAATCAACGGCTGGATGGGGAATAGGGGAGTAAGGCAGTAAGGCAGTAAGGAATAGTCCGGAAATTGAACCGTTCATTTCCTACTGCCTTACTCCCCTATTGCCTTACTCCCCTCTCTTCAGTGCGGCTCGCGCCGGTAGATCCACAGCTGCGTCGGCGGGATGTTGCGGAAGATGAAATCGAAATGCTTGACCGTGTAGTCGCCACGGCCGGCCGGGATCGGCGACATCGGGCCGTAGGTCAGCTGCACGATCGGCCGTCCCGCCGGGATGCGGTCGAGCAGGCTTTCTATATAGGCGATGCGCTGGGCGACCGGGAAGTTGAGCAGCGGCACGCCTGAAACGACGGAATCGAAGATCATCCCGCTCCGCTCGCCAAGCGTGGCGTTGAGGTTGAAGGCGTCGCCCTCGATGACGTTGACGCCTGGATAGAGCTGGCGCAGATGGCGCACGAAATCCGTGGAATATTCGACCGCGTAGAGGTTTTCGGGCCGCACGCCCTGCGCCAGGATGGCACGGGTGATGACGCCTGTGCCGGGACCGACCTCGAGCACCGGCAGGCCGGACCTGGGATTGACGATCGAGGCCATCTTGCGGGCGGTGATCGAACTGGTCGGAACGATCGAACCGACCGTCTTCGGCTTGTCGATCCAGCCCTTGAAGAATTTGAGCTCGTCGTCGAATTTCTCGGCAAGCGCCTTCCGCAGCCCGGGACCACGTGTCATGCAAGCTCTCCTCAGCGCTTCCCCCTCAGGTTACTTAACACCTGAGCGGCGCAAGGCAAGGCGCGACCCTGCCGATGTCGTGGATAAGATAGATTTCGTCGCGTCCCGAGATGCGGCGCGTTTGATCGGTTCACGCGCCATTCTGCTCGGTCAACGCTCGCCGAAGGATTCGAAGAAATCCTTCATGCGGGCGAAAAAGCCGCTCGATTGGGGCGAATTGTCCTGCGAGGAGAGCTGTTCGAACTCCTCCAGCAGCTCGCGCTGCCGGCGCGACAGGTTCTGCGGCGTCTCGACCGCGGTCTGGATGTAGAGGTCGCCGACATTGGGCTGGCGCAGCACCGGCATGCCCTTGCCCTTGAGCCGGAACTGGCGCCCGTTCTGGGTGCCTTCGGGCACCTTCACCTTGGTCTGCGTGCCGTCCAACGTCGTCACCTCGAAGGAGCCGCCGAGCGCCGCCGTCGTCATCGAGATCGGCACCTTGCAATAGAGATCGGCGCCGTCGCGCTGGAAGAATTCGTGCGGCTTCACCGCCAGGAAAATATAGAGGTCGCCCGACGGACCGCCGCGCAGGCCGGCCTCGCCCTCATTGGCAAGGCGGATGCGGGTGCCGTCCTCGATGCCTGCCGGGATGTTGACCGACAGCGAGCGTTCCTCGGTGACGCGGCCCTGGCCGGCGCATTTCGGGCATGGGTCCTTGATGGTCTGGCCACGGCCCTGGCATTGCGGGCAGGTGCGCTCGATCGAGAAGAAGCCTTGCGTGGCACGCACCTTGCCGTGGCCGTTGCACATCGAGCAGGTGACCGGCTGGGTACCAGGCTTGGCGCCGGTCCCAGAGCATTCCGAACACGAAATCGAGGCCGGCACGCGGATTTGCGCGGTCTTTCCCGCGAAGGCTTCCTCCAGCGAGATTTCCATGTTGTAGCGCAGGTCGGCGCCGCGCTCGCGGCCGCCTGACGAGCGGCGCTGGCGCCCGCCCATCATATCGCCGAAAATATCCTCGAAGATGTCGGCGAAGCCGCCGGCGCCAAAGCCCTGGGCGCCGCCATTCATGCCGCCCTGCTCGAAGGCGGCGTGACCGAAGCGGTCATAGGCCGCGCGCTTCTGCGGGTCCTTCAGCGTCTCGTACGCTTCGTTGATTTCCTTGAACTTGTGCTCGCAGGAATGATCGCCGGGGTTGCGGTCGGGATGGAACTGCATGGCGAGCTTGCGAAAAGCGCTCTTGAGCTCCTTGTCGTCGGCACCCTTTTGCACGCCCAGCGTTTCGTAGAAATCAGCTTTCATTTTTTCCCGCAGTCCGGATACTCAACGTCTTGATGCAAATGTGCGTCGTTTGCCGGCACGTTGCCTCGATTTAGGAGCGGTGCTGCCTGGATGCTAGGGCCGGCATGCGCCTGTCCGGTTTTTTCTGTCATTTTTTTGGAAAGGGTTGCAAAAAGCCCGGCTTTGCGCCGGGCTTTTCTACAGCGCCGCGCGTCTTCTCGGACGCGCGACGCTGTAGCACTTCTGATGGCGCATGATCCTTTCCAAAATCGATTCCGATTTTGGGGTCATGCGCTTTTCTTGCCGTCAGGCCGCTCAGGCCGACTTCTTCTTCTCGTCGTCCTCGTCGATTTCCTCGAAATCGGCATCGACCACGTCACTGTCCTTGGCGGCGTCCGCCTTGGCATCGGCTTCCGCGGCTTCCTTCTGCGAGGCCTCGTACATCGCCTGGCCGAGCTTCATCGAAGCTTCGGCAAGTGCCTGCGACTTGGCCTCGATGTCGGCCGCGTCGTCGCCCTCGGCGGCGGTCTTCAGCGCCGCGATCGCATCGGATATCGCCGTGCGGTCGGCTTCCGAGACCTTGTCGCCATATTCCTTCAGCGACTTCTCGGACGAATGCAGCAAAGCTTCGGCCTGGTTGCGGGCCTCGACCACGGCGCGACGTTTCTTGTCGGTCTCGGCATTGGCTTCGGCATCCTTGACCATCTTCTCGATGTCGGCGTCCGAAAGGCCACCCGAGGCCTGGATGCGGATCTGGTGCTCCTTGCCGGTGCCCTTGTCCTTGGCCGAGACGTTGACGATGCCGTTGGCGTCGATGTCGAAGGTGACCTCGATCTGCGGCACGCCACGCGGGGCCGGCGGGATGCCGACCAGGTCGAACTGACCGAGCGCCTTGTTGTCGGCGGCCATTTCACGCTCACCCTGGAAAACGCGGATGGTCACGGCCGACTGCGAATCCTCAGCGGTCGAGAACACCTGGCTCTTCTTGGTCGGGATCGTCGTGTTGCGTTCGATCAGCCGGGTGAACACACCGCCCAGCGTCTCGATGCCGAGCGAAAGCGGCGTCACGTCGAGCAGCAGCACGTCCTTGACGTCGCCCTGCAGCACGCCGGCCTGGATGGCGGCACCCAGTGCGACGACCTCATCCGGGTTGACGCCCTTGTGCGGCTCCTTGCCGAAGAACTGCTTCACGATCTCCTGGATCTTGGGCATGCGGGTCATGCCGCCGACCAGGACCACCTCATCGATCTCGCCGGCCTTGAGGCCCGCATCCTTGAGCGCCGCCTTGCAGGGATCGATGGTGCGCTGGACGAGATCCTCGACCAGGCTTTCGAACTTGGCGCGCGTCAGCTTCAGCGTCAGATGCTTCGGCCCGGTCGCGTCGGCGGTGATGAAGGGCAGGTTGATTTCGGTCTGCGTCGTCGAGGACAGCTCGATCTTGGCCTTTTCAGCCGCCTCCTTGAGGCGCTGCAAGGCGAGCTTGTCGTTCTTCAGGTCGATGCCCTGTTCCTTCTTGAACTCAGCCGCCAGATATTCGACCAGGCGCATGTCGAAATCCTCGCCGCCGAGGAAGGTGTCGCCATTGGTCGACTTCACCTCGAACACGCCGTCGCCGATTTCGAGCACCGAAATGTCGAACGTGCCGCCGCCAAGGTCATAGACGGCAATGGTCTTGCCTTCCTTCTTGTCGAGGCCGTAGGCAAGTGCCGCCGCGGTCGGCTCGTTGATGATGCGCAGCACTTCGAGGCCGGCGATCTTGCCGGCATCCTTGGTCGCTTGGCGCTGGGCGTCGTTGAAATAGGCCGGAACGGTGATGACCGCCTTCTCGACCTTCTCGCCCAGATAGGCTTCCGCCGTTTCCTTCATCTTCTGCAGGATCATGGCCGAGATCTGGCTGGGCGACTGCTTCTTGCCGCCGGCCTCGACCCAGGCATCGCCATTGTCGCCCTTGACGATCTTGTAGGGGACAAGCTTCTTGTCCTTCTCCGTCACCGGATCGTCATAGCGGCGGCCGATCAGGCGCTTGACCGCGAAGATGGTGTTTTCTGGATTGGTGACCGCCTGGCGCTTGGCCGGCTGGCCGACGAGACGTTCGCCGTCACCGCTGATGGCGACGATGGAGGGCGTCGTGCGCGCGCCTTCCGCATTCTCGATTACCTTGGGCTCCTTGCCATCCATGATGGCGATGCAGGAGTTGGTGGTGCCGAGATCGATACCGATTACTTTTGCCATTTTTCTAGTCTCTCCGCTAAGCAGGCTCTCAGGACCCGTAAGGCGTTCCGACGAAAGCCCCTGTTCACAAGAAATCCCCGTTCGGCAACCGGTGTACCGGCGCCGCAGGGCTGGCGCGTATATAAGAACAGGCAGCATCGCGCGCAAGCATTCTGCGCAAGCCTTCCATGAACCTTTCCACCCGCGCCTGCGACTGACGTCCAGGTGCCGCATGGTGCGGACCGGAAAGGAAGCCCTCCATGACCAGCAACCCAGAGACTCCATGGTCTCCGGGACCAACAGGAGCTCGGCGCGACCACCGCCTTCGGGACGGGGTCGATGCGCTGGGCTTTCCGCTGATTCCGTTGACCCTGCGTAACAGCAGGCGTATCGTAAAACTGAGGAAAGCAGACAATTCGATCAGGGAAGAACGTGCCGGACCACCGCGCCTTGCCCTGATTTGCGCGGCAAGGCCGGATGTTTCTCCCGTGGCCAACGGGGGTAGCGCCATGTCTCGCGTCCGCGGCACGCTTGTGTCTTCTCTTGATTGCGGCTTGCGCCGCGCCATGCATGCCGGCGGATTGCTGGGGTTGGCGCTCATCGCCGGCCTCTGGCTGGGGAGCGCCGCCCGGGCGCAGGACAGCCAAACCCAGATCATCTATCCCGGCTCGATGGCGGTCACCGGATTTTCCGGCACCATCATCCCCAATTTCGACCAGGGCCTGCCGCCCGGTGTCGATCCGGTCGACGAAACCTTCATCGACACCACGCGCGCCACCTTGCGCGTGTTCGATGTTTCGCACCTCGGCGGGCCGGCCTCGGGCCAGCTCGTCTTCACGCCGCCTCCCTTCGAGGTGACAGCAGGCCAGATCGGCCAGGTGTTCGGCCTCACTTACGATGACGGCGTGCGCGACGGCGTTCCATCAGGCATTCCCAATCTCTATGCCAGCGCCACCTCGCTGCACGGCATCCGCATTGTCACGCCGGACGCCGACAGTGACGGAAGGCCGGAGCGGCAGCGCCGCGGCACATCAGGCGCCGCCTTCATGGACGGCCAGTTCGGCACCGAAAACGGCGGCGGACCGGGCACCATCTGGAAGATCGACGGCATCACCGGCCAGGTTTCCAAATTCGCCGACATCGACACCAACAGCGGTCCCGGCATCGGCAACCTCACCTTCGATCCCAACCACCGCCAGTTCTTCGCCTCCGACCTCGACACCGGCCTGATCCATCGCATCGACGCCAATGGCAAGCTGATCGACACGTTCGACCATGGCGTCGCCGGGCGTCCGGCCCACGGCCTGGCTCCGGTCGCCGACGATGGCGCGGTGATGGATATACAGGGCGCCGCTTTCGACACGGAAGACCCCGAGACCTGGGGTTATACCCAGGACGAGCGCCGCGTCTGGGCCGTCTCCTATCATGGCGGACGGCTCTATTATTCGGTCGGCGAAAAGGCCGAGATCTGGTCGGTGGGCATTGCCCGCGACGGCACCTTTGCCGGCGACCCGCGTTGGGAACTGACGGTCAAGGCCGACAAGGACTATGCCGTCACCGACATCGCTTTCGACAACAGCGGCTTCATGTACCTGGCCCAGCGCGGCCCGGTCGAAAACCGCTACGACTACAGCCAGTTCGCCGATTCCGGCAAGGGCGAGGTCATCCGCTATTGGCGCGAGAACCCGGACGATCCGGCAACGGAATCGGTCTGGGTCGAAGCACCGCAGGAATATGCGGTCGGCTTCCCGCAAGGTTTCAGGCAGTCGGCCGGCGGCCTCGATCTGCAATATGGCTATGATGCCGACGGCAATCTCGATACGTCGGTCTGTACCCAGACGCTGGTCAAGTCAGGCGACAAATTGCGCGACAACCCGGCACTTGCCGAAAAACTCGCCGCCGGCGGGCCGCTCGCCGTCCACGGCGTGCAGATCACGCCCAAAGACCTGGTCAAGCCCGCCAACGCACCGCCCTTCGGCTCCTGGTTCGTCGACTTCGACGGCTATTTCGAAGATCCGGAAGTGGAAGGCCATGTCGGTGACGTCGCCGTCTGGCGCCCTTGCGAGGGTCGCGCCGGTTATTATGAAGAAATCCCGGGCGGCTATCTGCCACCCTTCTACCCGCCGGACTTCCCACCGCCCGGCAATCTGCCTCCGTGTCTCGATGTCGAGGACGTGCAGTACTACTGCACGTCCTCAGGCCTCGAGGCCGATCTCTATCTCCATGACCATGCCGGCTTCGGCGGCGATTCGATCAAGGCCCAATCCAGGACGCCAGGCGTCGGGGTGACCACACCCATGTCGCATGCGCCGGGCAAGCCGTACACGATCAACATCACCGGCCATTATCCGGGCGACAGAGTGGATGTTGGGCTTTGCTTCTACAGGAAGTCCGACAAGGACAAGGGTGGCTACTACCCTTGCTGCAAGATGACCTTGCCGCTCCGGACCCCAGCCGTCAGCTGCGAACGTTGAGGAGGGGAAGATGAACATTCTTGCCCCGTCCTCACTCGCGACCCCTCAAAAAACCGTCATGGAGACGATCATGAAACCCCTGTCACTCGCCAGGCGCGGTGCGCGCTGGCTGTTGGCGGCCGGTATCGCGGTCGCCACGCTAACCCCGGTGCAAAGCTTCGCCTTTGATGTCTACACCGCTGTTACACAGCCCAAGCTCGATTTCGACAATCCGCGTGTCATCAACCCAGAGCCGGGCCGGCTCGTGCCCTTCTTCACCAAGACAGGCAAACAACGAAGCTGCGACTTTGTCGAATATACCCTGACCTTCGGCGTGCGCGGTGATCCGCGGAACTTTGCCAACCCGAGCCTGGCTGCATTGCTGAAAAAAGCCCAGCTCGACTTCAAGGACGTGCTCCCGCACGGCCTGCAGATCGTCAGCGTGCATGTAGCCGGCGACGGTACGGATTCGTCCGGCGGACCGCTGCCTGGCGCATCGATCAGCACGTCGACAAATCCGAACGATACGGCTGTTGTTTCCGATTTCCGGATTTCCGTCGATGATCTCGATGGCGTCGGCGCTCCGAACGAACGCGTCGTCACCTTCCGGATCACCGCCAAGATCGACCATGCGGCGTTTCCCGCGCCGACCACGGTCGACAACCAGGGCCTGATCAAGGTGACGAACGGAACCGGCACGGGCACCATCATCCCGTCGCAGGATCCCGGCAAGCCGGACGACGGCAACGTGCTCACCGGCGAAAAGACCTCGATCCGCATCGACCTCACCAAGTGCGAGCCGCCGCCTCCGCCTCCGACCGACCATGAGTGCTTCAAGGTCGAGCGCGGCACGGTCGACTGCGTGCCCGGCGGCGGCGCCTTTATCTACCACATGCCGGTCGGCCCCGAGATGAGCGGCAAGTGGGTGCAGCTTTCGACGACCACGCCGGGCATCACCATCATCCCCGACACGCAGAAGGTGCCGGCGGGCGGCGGTGTGCTCAACTGGAAGATCGTCGGCGCGTCGCCTGGCGACGTCATCCACCTCATCGTCACCGGCATCAACACCTATGCCGGGCCGAAGGAAGGCTGGGGCCTGTGTTGCACGCAGACCATCGACATCGTCATCCCGCGTGACCAGAAGTGCCCGCCCAGGGACAAGGAGCCGGACCTCAAGGTCGAGAAACGCGCCGATGTCCCGCGCTGCACTATGGCCGGCGGCTGCGACTTCACCATCCGGGTCACCAATGTCGGCACCGCGCCCTATAACGGCAAGATCGTGCTCGACGAGGTGACGCTGCCGGCCGGCTCGACGCTGAGTTCAGGGCCCAATCCGCCCTGGGTCTGCGTCCCCGGCACCACCCCGATGACGTGCACCTATCCGGTGACCACGCTCAATCCCGGCGCTTTTGTCGACCTCAAGCTCGGCTTCAAGCCGGCCGGGGGCTGGCAAGGCAAGGTGCTGCGCAACTGCGCCACCTACAATTATCCGGTCAGCGGCAAGCCGCTGTTCGGCAGCCAGGCAAACGACCGCGGCTGCGCCTCGATCCCGATCTGCCGGCGTGGCGATCGTGACCGCGACTGCCAGCCGCCGGTCGAAAAGAAGGTCGACCTCATCCTGAAGAAGCGTGCCCGCTCGGAAACCTGCACCGCCGATGGCGTCTGCTTCTTCGTCATCGACATCATCAACAACGGCACTTCAACCTATAACGGGCCGCTGACGGTGATCGACAACTATCCCAGCGGCGCGCCGACCTCCTCGACCTTCGGCCCGAGCCCGCCCTGGACATGCGGTCCGAACGGTCCCGGCCAGTTCCGCTGCGACAATCCCGGCATCTCGCTGCCTCCGGGTGCCTCGACGCCGATCGTCGTCAAGGCGGTGGTTCCGGCCAGCTACCGCTCGGACACGGTCGAGAACTGCGCCGAGGTGAAGGCCATTCCTGGTGAGGCCGACCTCACCAACAACAGGGCCTGCGCCAAGGAACGTGTCCGCCATCCCAATGGCGGCCAGCCCGGCCTGCGCATCACCAAAGTGTGCAGTGGCTCGCTGGCCGGTGCCGCGGTCGTGTCCTGCCGCATCACCGTCGCCAACGCCGGCACGGCGGCCCCCACTGGTCCGGTGCGGATCAACGACGCCGCCACGCTGGTGTCGGGCGGAGCGCCCGTCCAGATCCAGACCGTCACCCCCGACGGCGCGGAGTGGGCGTGCGGACCCGTGCCTGCCAGCACGCTGTCGTGCCAGATTCCCGGCGCCGTCATGACGCCTGGAAGCAGCCGCCATTTCGACGTGACGGTTTCGGCCAATGGCGAATTCGAGAACTGCGCGCGCGGCTCCTACGGGCCGGCGCAAGGCGACGACGTCGTCTATCCGATCGGCCAGGCCTGCGCCAAGGGCGGCGGCGCTTCGACCATCCGTGTCGAAAAGACCGGCGACCGCGAATGCCGGCTCGGCCAGCCCTGCTCGTTCGACATCACCATAGCAAATGATGGGACGAGCCCCTTCTCCGGTCCGGTTCGCATCGGCGATGCGATCGGTGTGGAAGGGCTTGGCCGGCTGGACGGCGTCGCGATCACCTCGATCGACCCGCCCTTCGGCTGCTCGCCCGAGCCGACGACACTGCCAGCCTCCTGCATCGCCAACCTGACGCTCGGCGCCGCCGAAAGCCAGTCGCACCATGTCACGGTGGTCATGCCCGACGACGGACGTCTCGCCAATATGCAGGGCGACGTCAACGGCCAGAGCTGCGTTGGCGTGCTCTCTCCCGACACACGGGTGCAGGGCGGCGGCGACGTGCTGTCCAAGGATGCGACCAATGTGCAGGGCGATCGCGGCAAGGCCTATGCGTGCCACCCCTTCACCATCACGCATGAGGTGAAGAACCAGTGCTCGCCGGGCTTCGTCATGAACGATGCCGGCCGCTGTGTCTGCCCGGAAGGCACCACCTTCCGCAACGGCCAGTGCACCGGCGGCGGCACCAACATCCTGCCGACGCCACCGCGGCAGAAGCGCTGCGTGCTGCTCGAAGGCCAGATCCGCACCGAGGACGGACGCTGCGTCTGCCCGCGCGGCACGGAACTGGAGAACGGCGCCTGCGTCAAGACCTCCAAGCCAGGCTGTGCCATACCCGGCTCGGTCCCAACCTCGGACGGCAATGGCTGCTACTGCCCTGACGGTACGCATCTCGACAGGCAAGCGAATGCCTGTGTGAGAGACAGGCCGAAGCCTGAGCAGTGCACCATCCGTGGCCAGGTCCACAACGCCGATGGCGACTGTGTCTGCCCGCAAGGGACCGAGGTGCGCAACGGCGCCTGCCGCCAGATCCGGCCGAAGCCTCGGGAGTGCCGCATCCCCGGCCAGATCCGCAACGCCGATGGCGATTGCGTCTGTTCGCAAGGAACCGAGCTGCGCGACGGCGCCTGCCGTCCGGTCCGGCCAAAGCCCGACCAGTGCACCATCCGCGGCCAGGTCCACGACGCCGATGGCAATTGCGTCTGCCCGAGGGGTACCGAGGTGCAAGGCAATGCTTGCCGGCGCAAGCAGCCGCAGCTGGAGCCGTGCGACATACGCGGCCAGGTCCACAACAAGCGCGGCGAGTGTGTCTGTCCGCGCGGGACCGAGGTGATCGACGGCGCTTGCCGCAAGCCCAGGCAACAGACGGAATGCGCTCCGGGCTCGCAGATGGTTGATGGCCAGTGCCAGCCGATCATCAGGCGACACTGCCCTGAAGGGACGGTTGGGCGGTATCCATACTGCAGGCCGATGCGCGAGCAGCCGTCGCTGGAGCTCAACCCAGGCCTGCTGCTGCAGCAGGTCCTGCCACGGCGCATGCCGCAGGTCGAACAGCAGCAGGATCCGGCTCCGAACAGGATCCTGAAACTCCAGCAGCAATAATCAGCTACTCGATGCCAGATCAGAAAACCCGCCGGAGTAATCCGGCGGGTTTTCCTTCATGGCTCCGGGGCAAGCGGAAATTGGCTGCGACACGATCGCAGGCGCCGCCCAAGCCTGTGGAGCCGCCGTGCTCGCACCCTCGACAAGTCACCCGCGGCGCATTAGGCAGTCGGTCCAGGGTGATCGGCCAGGGTGACTGGTATGAAACGGGCATCCGGAAAGGCCGCACGATGAGCAAGAAAACCTTGATCGCGCCTTCGGTACTGGCTTCGGACTTTTCGAAGCTCGGCGACGAGGTCGAAGCCGTCGCGGCCGCCGGCGCCGACTGGATCCATCTCGATGTCATGGATGGTCATTTCGTTCCCAACATCACCTTCGGCCCGCCGGTGATCAAGGCGATCCGCAACCGCACCAAGGCTTTCTTCGACTGCCATCTGATGATCGCGCCGGCCGATCCCTATCTCGCCGCCTTCGCCGAGGCCGGCTGTGACGGCATGACGGTGCATGCCGAGGCCGGGCCGCATCTCGACCGCTCGCTGCAGACCATCAGGAACCTCGGCAAGAAGGCCGGCGTGTCGCTCAATCCGGCGACGCCCGAAACGATGATCGAATACGTGCTCGACCGGCTCGACCTGATCCTGATCATGACCGTCAATCCGGGTTTCGGCGGCCAGGCCTTCATCCCGGGAATCGTCGACAAGGTGAGAAGGGTCAAGGCGCTGATCGGCGACCGGCCGATCCGCATCGAGATCGACGGCGGCGTTTCGCCGGAAACGGCCCCCTTGGTCACATCAGCCGGCGCCAATGTGCTGGTGGCCGGCGCCGCCATCTTCAAGGGCGGCAGTGTCGAGGCGTACCGCGCCAACATCGAGGCGATCAGGACAGCGGCCGACAAGGCCGCCGGCTGACGCACCGCGACATCGCATTTCCATCCCGGGTGATTCGGGGCAAGCCGCTCGTTGTCTTTGCGCGCGACAGAAAAGACGCTCGCACGGGCACACTCAAACAGCTGATTCTGCGTGCATACAAAACACGTTAAGTTGCTGCTGGTTGTAGAAGCGTGCGAGTTCCCCCGATCAGGCAGCCAATTGGGCATATTTCTTTGTGCTAAAGTACAATAGTCGATGTTCTGCTTGAGGGTCGTCGGGTGGGCGCTGTATGGTAGCTGTACGGAAGGAACCGTTTTTTCGGACTCGAATTGCCCAAAGACGACAGTTGGGGACAAGGAGTCGCTTTTGACGTACGGAGCTGCCAATCTGAACGACGACGGCGCAGGAGCCAAGAGCACGCTTGCCAGCACGGTCTATCACCAGCTGCGTGATGATCTTCTCGGCGGCGCTCTTGAAACCGAAAGCAAGCTGCGGGTCGAGTGGGTTGTTTCCAAGTACGGCGCCGGCGCCTCTCCGGTTCGTGAAGCCCTTAATCGCCTTGCCTCCGAGGGGCTCCTCGGCCGCCACGACCAGCGTGGATTTTTCATCATGCCGGTCAGTGCCGCGGAGCTTGAGGAGCTGACGCGCACCCGCTGCTGGCTCGAGGAGCGGGCGCTTCGCGAATCCATTGCCCACCGCACCGCCGAATGGGAAGAACAGTTGGTGTTGGCACTGCATCGCCTGGGCCGGGCCTCCCGGCTTTCGCCGCAAAGTCTCTCGGCGCTCAATCCGGATTGGGAGAAAGCGCACCGGACCTTCCATCGGGTGCTGATCTCGGCCTGCCGGTCGCATTGGCTGGTGGGTTTCTGCGATCAGCTTTCCGATCACGCCTATCGCTACCGGCAAATGGCCAATGACGGCGAAAGCATCCAGCGCGACGACTTCGCCGAACACCGGCTGATCGCCGAATGCGCGCTGGACGGCAATGCCGACGGCGCCGTCCAGGCATTGATCGATCACTACCAGCTGACGGCGGCCATGTGCATGGAGCGCCTCAAGCAAGGCGAAGTCTCAAAGGCCGCTGCCTCGGCCCAACGCGCCCGACGGTAACGATCAATCCACCGGCAGGCCTTCGCGACCCATCGCGCGCAGCCTTTTAGTTAACGCGACCGAGTGAACCGCCGCCCCCTATTTCCAGAGCCGGTGCTGCCCCTCACCTGCCTGCCGGCCAGCTACTTTCTCCCCGTCACTATACGGGGAGAAATGCCCGGCAGGGCAAGGGGCGGCGCCGACTTCGGCGATTGGCAGCTTCCGCCACAAATCGAAAGCGATTGCCTGTGAACCGCCATCTCCAGTCTTGACGGCATTGCCAAGAACCGCGAACGCTTCGCCGCCAAAACACTCAAGGTGCATACGCAAGGCCTGCCGTTGCGCCACCCCAGGAAAAACTTCATGAGCAATCATCTGTTCGATGCGTTCCGGTCCCGGATGCCGGAGCCGGTGCATCTGCTGATGGAGACCGACGACGGGCGCTCATTCAGCTATGGCGACATGCTGGCGCGGTCGTCGCAGCTCGCGCATGCGCTGCTGCAATTGAATGTAGAGCCTGGCGACCGGGTCGCCGTGCAGGTCGAGAAGAGCCCGGAGGCCATCCTGCTCTATCTCGCCTGTGTGCGCGCCGGCGCCGTCTTCCTGCCGCTCAACACCGCCTACACGCTGACCGAACTCGGCTATTTCTTCGAGGACGCGGCACCTCGGGTCATCGTCTGCGATCCGGCAAGATCGGCGGATATCGGGCACATGGTCGAGCCATCCACTGCCGTCGTGGTCACGCTCGACCGCAATGGCCGGGGATCGCTGATGGACCAGGCATCGCGGCAGGCTTCCGATTTCCATGATGTCGAGCGCGGCAAGGACGATCTTGCCGCAATCCTCTACACCTCGGGAACCACCGGCCGTTCGAAAGGCGCCATGCTCAGCCACGAGAATCTGGCCTCGAACGCGCGGGTGCTGGTCGAGCAATGGCGGTTCACGACGGACGATGTGCTGATCCACGCGCTGCCGATCTTCCATACACACGGCCTGTTCGTCGCCACCAACGTCATCCTGATGGCCGGCGCCTCGATGCTGTTCGAGCAGAAATTCGATGCAGGCCGGATCGTGACGCTGCTGCCCCGCGCCACCGCGCTGATGGGCGAGCCGACCTTTTATGTGCGCCTGCTGCAGCAGGACGGCCTGGACCGTCGGGCGGCGAAGAATATCCGCCTGTTCGTGTCCGGTTCGGCGCCGCTGCTGGCCGAGACACACAACGCCTGGCGCGAGCGCACCGGCCACGCGATCCTCGAACGCTACGGCATGACCGAGACCAACATGAACACGTCCAATCCCTATGACGGCGAGCGGCGCGCCGGCACGGTCGGCTTCCCCTTGCCTGGTGTCGCGCTGCGCATCGCCGATCCCGACAGCGGCAAACCGCTGGCCCAGGGTCAAGTCGGCATGATCGAGGTCAAGGGGCCGAACGTTTTTGGCGGCTACTGGCGCATGCCTGAAAAGACCAGGGCGGAATTCCGCGCCGACGGCTTCTTCATCACAGGCGATCTCGGCATGATCGACGCCGACGGCTATGTCCATATTGTCGGACGCGGCAAGGACCTGATCATATCGGGCGGCTACAACATCTATCCGAAGGAACTCGAAAGCGAGATCGACGCACTCGACGGGGTTTTGGAAAGCGCCGTGATCGGCGTTGCCCATCCGGATTTCGGCGAAGGAGTCACCGCGATCGTCGTGCGGGCGCCGGCCTCGCACATCACCGGGGCCGAAATCCTCGGCGCCATCGCCGGGCGCGTGGCGAAGTACAAGCATCCGAAGCGGGTGATCTTCGTCGACGAACTGCCGCGCAACACGATGGGCAAGGTGCAGAAGAACCTTTTGCGCGATACCTACAAGGATCTCTACGCATCCTAATGCATGTCGCCCAAAAGTGATCTCGGTTTTGGGAGAACGACATGCATAAAAGCAGATACCTAAAGCGCGTCGCATGAGCCCGTTTCACGACGCGCTTTAGTCTGGGGGAGCGCTGTCTCAATGCGCCTAACGCCGCTTTCCGTTGCCGGAGCCCCACAAGGCGCGCGTGAACAGCCCGCGCTTGCGCTTGCGCGGGGCGAGGTTGATATCGCTGACAAGCTTGGCGCCGCCCTCGCGCCGCTCCAAGGTGATCTTGCGGCTATGAAAGGCTTCCAGCTCGGCGCGATGCGCCACGCTGATGATGGTGACACCAGGCAATTCGTCGATGACGGTCTTCATCATGGTGTCCTGGCTCTTCTCATCGAGCGCCGAGGTCGCTTCATCCAGCACCACGATATCGGGGCGATGCAGCAACAGGCGCGCGAAGGCGACCCGCTGCTTTTCGCCACCCGACAGGGTCTGGTCCCATGGCGCTTCGTCCTCGATCCTGTCGGTGAGATGACCAAGGCCTACCTTGTCGAGGGCGGCCTTGATCTGTTTGACCGTCCATTTATCTGCCGGCGCCGGATAGGCGATCGCGCGGCGAAGCGTGCCCGAGGGGATGTAGGGGCGTTGCGGCAGCATGAACAGTCGCTTGTCGGTATGGAAATTGACACTACCGCCGCCCCACGGCCATAGACCCGATACGGCCCGCACCAGCGTCGACTTGCCCGATCCGGAATCGCCTGAAACCAGCACCCGCTCGCCCGGTTCGATCGCGACCTCGGTTTCCTTGACGACCGAGGTGCCGTCATCAAGGGTCACGGAGAGATTGTCGAGGCTGAGCATCGCACCGCCTTCGGTTTTGCCGTGCTGGATGCGTCCGAGCGCGTCGCTCTGCTCCGCGCGCTCGAGCCCGTCGAGCGACATCATCAGCGAGGCGATGCGCCGCGCGGAGGCGTTCCAGTCGGCGAGACGCGGGTAGTTGTCGACCAGCCATCCGAACGCGCCCTGCACGATGGCGAAGGCTGAAGCCGCCTGCATCACCTGGCCGAGCGACATTGAGCCTTCGAGGAATTTCGGCGCGCACAGCAGGACCGGCACGACCGGCGCGAACAGGCTCGAACCCTGCGACACCAGCGCCGTGCGCATGTGCTGGCCCGTCAGCAGCGCCCATTGCCGAAGCACATGGCCGAAATTCTTGTCGATGCCGCTGCGCTCCTCCTCCTCGCCGCCGAGCAATGCGATGCTCTCGCCGTTTTCGCGTACGCGCGTCAGCGTGTAGCGGAATTCGGCTTCCGCTTGGTTCTTCTCCTCGGAGAGCCGGACGAAATGGCGGCCGATGACCACCATCGAGGTGGAGGTGATAGCGGCATAGATGACCGCCGTGACGACAAGGAAACCGGGAATGGTCAGGCTCGCGCTGCCGACCGACAAAGTGAGCGCGCCGCCGATCGTCCACAGCACCACGATGAAGGTCGAGGCCGACAGAGTGGCGACCATCACACCGGAGATGAAATCGACGGGCGACTCGGTGGCGATCCGCAGATCCTCGGTGAGGCGGGCCTCGGGGTTCGAGTGGTCGCCCGCGACGAGGTTCAACTGATAGTAGCGGCCATTGACGAGCCAGCGGCCTATGGCCGAAGTGGTGAGCCAGGACCGCCAGCGGCGCTGCATCGTCATGCGCAGATAGACCTGCGCGACAACAAGGCTCGCGTTTCCAGCCACGAGCGGCAGGAATATGGCGCTGAGCACATAGACGGTGTGGACGTTGCGCTGCTCGATGGCGTCGAAGAACGCCCGGTTCCAGACGTTGATCCCGTACTGGAAGCCGACATTGACGACGATCAGGGTCAACAGCCCGATTGTAAGCGGCCAGGCGAGCTTGTCGCCCTGCCGGCCCCAGTAGCCGCGCCCGCTGATCCAGAAACGCCGCAGCAGGTACTTCTTGCGCGCCTGCTCGGCCTCTTCGGGCGTCAGTTGCGGGTCGGGCTCGACGGCTTTCGGCGGCGGCGGTCCCGCGTGGCCGTCGACCTCCGGCACGGCCTCGGCAGATGGTTTGTTTTTTTCGCGCGGCTCCTCCTCGCGCGGCCTCTCGTCACGCGGTTCTTGCCGTCGCGGCTTTCCTCGTCGCGGCTTCGGGGCGCCGAGCGGTTCGATGCCGTCGGCCGGTTTCGATCTGGGTTTCGCCTCGGACATACGCCCCGACAACGACCTTAAAATCAAAAGGTTTCATGACCTCCGCCTGAGATGACACCATCAAGGGCACCTCTCATTGCGGGTACAGCAGCTCAACGACGTGGTCGGCGATCGCCAGGCTTGCCGTCAGGCCGGGGCTCTCTATGCCGAACAGATTGACGATCTGGCCTGCACCATGATCGGCCGGCCCCTGCACCAGGAAATCGGCGGCGGGCTGGCCGGGACCCGACAGCTTTGGCCTGATGCCGGCATAGGCCGGCTGCAGGGCGCCGTCGCCGAGGTCGGGCCAATAGCGCCGGATCGCCTCGTAGAAGACGGCGCCGCGGCCGGGATCGACGGTGTAATCCACGCGCTCGATCCATTCGACGTCGGGCCCGAAGCGCGCGCTTCCGGCCAGATCGAGCGTCAGGTGGACACCGAGCCCACCTTCGACCGGAACCGGATAGATCAGCCGCGAAAATGGCGACCGGCCCGGAAGCGCGAAGTAATTCCCGCGCGCCAGCCATTGCCGGGGGATAAGATCCCCGGGGAAACCGTCGACCTGGCCGGCCAGGGCCGGCGCATCGAGCCCCGCGGCATTGATGAAGGCATGGGCCTTCAAGACGAAGGTCTCGCCATTGGTGTCGCGCGTGTCGATCCGGATTCCGTCCGGCTCGATCGCCGCCCCGGAGAACGCGGTGAGGAAAGCGACGGACGCGCCGGCAGCCTCGGCGTCGCCGCGCAGCGACAGCATCAGCGCGTGGCTGTCGACAATGCCGGTCGATGGCGACAGCAACGCGCCGGCGCATGTCAGCGCCGGTTCCAGCTTTTCGGCCTCGCCCCGCGTCAAAAGCTGGAGATCGTCGACCCCGCAGCGTCGCGCATTGGCCGCGATCGTCCGCAACCCGTCGATCTGGCCGGGCTCGCTGGCGACGATCAGCTTGCCGGTGCGCGCATGAGCAATGTCGTGCTCGGCGCAATAGGCGTAAAGCCGTTGCCGGCCTTCGACGCAGAGCCGGGCCTTCAGGCTTCCCGGTGCATAGTAGAGCCCGGCATGGATGACTTCGGAATTGCGTGAACTGGTGACGGTGCCGATCGCGCCGGCCTGCTCGATCACCACCACCTCTCGGCCCGACACGGCAAGCGCCCTGGCAATAGTGAGCCCGACCACGCCTGCTCCCGCGACGACACAATCGACTGTCTGCATGGCCTCGCTTTCAGCGTGAAGCGACAGCCCCGAACACCTTGTCGCCGCCAATCCAGACGCTTCCTATGTCAAGGTCGTCCGACAGCGCAACGATATCCGCCGCCGTGCCATTGGCAAGGCGGCCAAGCCGATGCGATTGACCGATGGCCTGCGCCGGGTAGAGCGAGGCCATGCGCAAGGCTTCGGAGAGCTCGACACCAACGACGCCGTGCATGAACCGGACGGCCGAGATCATGTCCAGATCGGCACCCGCCAGCGTCCCGTCGGCAAGCCGCAGGCTGCCATCCCTACGGTAGATGGTGCGGCCGTTGAGGGTGAACGAGGTCATGTCGGTGCCGATCGTTGCCATCGCGTCAGTGACCAGCACGATCTTGCCCGGCCCTTGTTTGGCCTGCAGCGCGATCCTGATGGTGGTGGGATGGACGTGTATGCCGTCGGCGATCAGCCCGGCGGACAAGGTTCCGATGTCGATCGCGGTGCCCGCCAGCCCAGGCTCGCGGTTGCCGACCTGGCTCATCGCGTTGAACAGGTGGGTGACCACGCTGGCACCCGCTTCGGCGAAGATTTTTGCCGTGGCATAGCCAGTGTCGGAATGACCGAGGCTGACGATGATACCGGCCTTGGCCAATGCCGCGACGCGGGCCGGCTCGACGGATTCCGGCGCGACCGTGGTGAGCAGCACCGGCAGTTTCTGCCGCGCCGCGATCAGCATCGCCTGGTCGGCATCCGTCATCGGGCGGATCAGCGCCGGATCATGCGCGCCCTTGCGCGCGATCGACAGATGCGGGCCTTCGAGATGCAGGCCGAGGAAGCCCGGCACCTTTTGCCGCGCGGCCGCTTCGCCGGCAGCGATGGCAGCAGCGGTGATCTCCGGCGTGTCGGTGATCAGTGTCGGCAGCAGCGCCGTCGTGCCAAACGGTGCGTGCGCCCGGCAAATGGTTTCGATCGAGGCGACATCGGGGTGGTCGTTGAGCATGACGCCGCCGCCGCCATTGACCTGGATGTCGACGAAGCCCGGCACCAGCATGCCGCCGCCAGTGTCGACGGTGCGGATGTCCTGGGGTAGGGCGCCCTGGCGCAGGATCGCCTCGACAAGACCGTCGCGCACGACAAGCGCCGCGCCTTCATGCCAGTCGTCGCCGTCGAAAATACGGGCGCCAGTCAGCGCAAAACGGTCGCTCATACGGTCTCCGTCACCTTGCGAAGGTTGCGCGGCGTGTCCGGATCGAGGCCGCGGTGACGCGCGAACGCCTCGACGAACACGTAGAAGGAGACGATCAGCGTCAGCGGATCGGTCAGCGGGTGACCGGTGGCGACATGCGGCAGGCGCGTGGCGCGGTTGGCAAGCGCGGAGGTGACGAACACCGGCGCGCCCTTGGCCGCCAGGCCATCGGCGGCTTCGGCGATGGACGGTTCGGAGGCGTCGCGCGCGGCCAGCGCCAGCACTGGAAAATCGGGGCCGATCAGCGCCAGCGGGCCGTGCATGACTTCGGCGGCACTATAGGCCTCGGCATGCATGCCGCAGGTCTCCTTGAATTTCAGCGCCGCTTCGTTGGCCATCGCCGCGGATGGACCTCGGCCAAGGATGAACAGCGACTTCTGCTTCTCGATGGTTTCGGCGAGCACGCTCATCCAGTCGCAGGCGATCGCCTTGCCGAAATGCTGGGGTAAGCCGGCCAACGCCTTGAGAAGCGCTTCGTCGCCGGTGGAATGCGCCATCAGGGCAAGGCCGGCGACGGCTGAATTGACGAAGGTCTTGGTTGCCGCGACGCTGCGCTCGGGCCCGGCCAGGATGTCGATCGCATAGTCGGAGGCCCGCGCCAGCGGCGAATCGGCGGTGTTGGTGACGGCGATGGTCAGCGCGCCGCCGGCCCGTGCGGTTTCGGCCATGGCGACGATGTCGGGGCTCTTGCCCGACTGCGAGATCGCCAGGCAGGCGGAGCCGCCGAGCCGCAGCTTGCGGCCATAGATCGAAGCGATGGACGGGCCGACCGAAGCGACGGCAAGGCCGGCGGTCAATTCGACGGCATATTTCATGAAAGTGGCGGCATGGTCGGACGATCCGCGCGCCACGGTGACGACGAAATGCGGGTCGCGTTCCCGGATGCCGCGCCCGGCCTCGGCGAGCACGGCGCCGGAGCCATCGAGCAGGCGGGCCACGGCCTGCGGGATCTCCTCGATCTCGCGCAACATATGAGTTGGCTCTGTCGTCATGGTCGGCCCTCTTCGTTCGGCCCTGTCAGCCGCAGTTCGGCGACGAAATCATAGGCGTCGCCCCGGTAGATGGAGCGGGTGAATTCGATCACCTTGCCGCTCGCCAGGTAGGAAATACGCTCGATGTGCAGGCCGGCAATGCCTGGCGGCACTTCGAGCAGGCGCGCGTCGCTCTCGCCGAGATTGGCGGCCGAGATGCGCTGTACCGCCCGCACCGGCCGGTTGCCAGTGGTCTCCAGGGCCGCATAGAGCGACGAGCCGATCCCGGCCGGGTCGGGCAGCACGCTGGCCGACAGCGAGGCGCGTTCGATCGCCAGCGGCGTGTCATTGGCGATGCGCAGGCGCGCCACCCGCGCCACCAATTCGTTCGACGACAGGCCGAGCACCATCATTTCGTCGGGCGAAGGCGCGTAGAGGCCGCGGTCGAGCCAGGCCGAACGCACCGCCATGCCGCGCCGCGCCATGTCCTCGGTGAACGATGTCAGCCGCGACAGCGACTGCTCGACGCGTTCCATGCGCGGCGCCACGAAAGTGCCGGAGCCATGCCGCTGGACCAGAATGCCGCCCTTGACCAGATCCTGCACCGCCTTGCGCACGGTGACGCGCGAAATGTCGGCCTTGGTGGCGATGTCGCGCTCGGAAGGCAGCGCGTCACCCGGCCCGATCAGGCCGCGATTGACAGCGTCCTCGATGCTCTTGCGCAGCTGCAGATAGAGCGGCGCCCCGCTTTGCGAGGATTGCCTCAGCGCGGCGAAGATCTGGTCGGCGGCGTCGCTCATCGAGCCGCCTCCGAATGTCCAGCGAAAAGCCGCGCCGCCATCTGCACGGCGCCGCCCAACGCGTCGTCGCGCGGCGGCTTCAGCAGCGCCCGGTAACGTGCCGACAAGCGCGGCGCGTAAAGCGGAGCCAATCCACCCAGCAGGCAGAGCGGGGCGTCGTCCGAAAGGCCGAGCGCGCCGAGCGAGGCCTCGACGTCGCCGACCGCCTTGTCGACGATCCAGTTGGCGACGGCATCGCCCTTCTCGGCATGCTCGAACACCTTCGGCGCGAAGCCGCCGAAATCGCCGGGCTTGGCATTGGTGGTGAATTCGACCACGTCCTCGGGATTGTTGCGGAAGATGGCCATCATGGCGTCGGTCAGCGGCGTGCGCGCGCGCACGCCGTCATAGGCAAGCAGCGTCTGTTCGAGCAGGTCGCGGCCGATGCGGGCGCCGCTGCCCTGGTCGCCGACCTGGAAACCCCAGCCGCCGATGGCGCGCGATGTGCCGTTCCTGCGCGCCATATAGGCGGTGCCGGTGCCGAGGATCGCCATGGCGCCGTCACCGGAGCCGACGGCGCCTTCCAGCGCGATCTCGGCGTCGGTCTCGACCCGGCTGATGCTGAACGGCAGGATCGCTTCGAGCTGTTGCCGGTAGGTGCCGACATTGGCGCCGGCAAGCCCGAGAATGGCTGGTGTTTGCGGGATCAGCTCGGGATCCTGCCCGGCGGCGATGAAAGCCTGCCGCGCGGCGTCGACGATGTTCGAGCGGGCGCCGGTGAGGTCGGTGCGGATGTTGGCGGCGCCGCTTTTGGCGCGGCCGACGACAGCACCGTCCACATTTGCAAGGGCGGCCCTGCAGCTGGTGCCGCCGCCATCGATACCGAGCACGAATTTCACGCGATTTCTCCTCCGGGCGGATAATACCAATAAAATACCAATAGCCAAGGATTAATTTCCGTTTCAAAAAGATTAAGCCGTATTTTATTGAAAAACCTGCGCATTTCGCCGGCTCATCGTTCTCTTGTTCGCGAATTTGGTAATGCGTGTGGACAAGTGGTATTTTTTTGGTATTGTTCCGGTATCGGAGGAACCGGGATGGCTGAAACGCGCACCGAAGCGCTTCACAGAAATGCCGAGGGGCTGGACATCCAGGCCCCGGAAGCCATCCTTGCTTCGTTGGCCGACGCGCAGGTCGAAGCCGCGAAGGCCGTCCGCAATGCCATTCCTTCCATCGCCAGGGCAGCCGGGATCATCGCGCACAGGCTGAACAGCGGCGGCAAGCTTGCCTATGCCGCCGCCGGCAGTTCCGGCCTGATGGCGCTGGCCGACGCCTTGGAACTTCCCGGCACCTTCGGCATAAAGCGCGACCGCATCGCCATCCTGATCGCTGGCGGCCACGAGGCTTTCAGGGCGCTGGCCGGCGGGCCCGAGGATGATACCGAAGAGGCTGCGACGGCCGTCGCCAATGCCGGCATCGGCAAGGGCGATTGCCTGATCGCCATTTCCGCCAGCGGCACCACACCCTATGCCGTTCGGGCCATCGAGGAGGCCGCTCTCCGGGGCGCGGCCACCATCGGCATCGCCAACAACCGGGACTCGGCCCTGCTTCGTCAGGCCGAAACCGCCATCCTGCTCGAAACGCCGCCGGAAGTGATCGCCGGCTCGACGCGCATGGGCGCCGGCACCGCCCAGAAGATCGCGCTCAACATGCTGTCGACCCTGACCGCGGTCCATCTCGGCCACGTCCATGACGGCTACATGGTCAACCTCATGGCCGACAACATCAAGCTGCGCGACCGCGCGGCGCGCATCGTCGCCGCCATCAGCGGGCGCGGCAAGGACGAAGCGGCGAGCCTGCTCGAGAAGAGCGGCGGCGCGGTCAAGACCGCCATTCTGCTTGCCGCTGGCGCCGACAGCGCCGACGCGGCGCAGAAGATACTGGAAGAGGCCGGCCATAAGCTGCGGCCGGCCCTTTCCGCGCTGGGGCATGATCCCGAAAAGTGGAAACCGCTTTTCGGAAAAGATCATGCTCGAACAAAGAAATAGAGCTTGTTTCATCCCGATTTTCATCGGGGTGAAACAGGCTTGCGAGGGGAGCAAGGGGTCAAAAGCCTCTGTTCTCATCAAAACCGAACCTGAAAAAGGTCAACAGGGAGACTGAGCATGACAACGAAACTACTGACGGCACTGCTTCTGGGCACCAGCATTCTCGGCTCGGCCGGGGTTGCCTATGCCGAGGATGTAACGCTCAATATCGAAAGCTGGCGCGGCGACGATCTTGCCATCTGGAAGGACAAGCTGATCCCGGCCTTCGAAGCCAAGAACCCCGGCATCAAGGTGGTGTTCGCGCCGTCGGCGCCGACCGAATATGACGCCGCCCTCGGCGCCAAGCTCGCCGCCGGCTCGGCGGGCGACTTGATCACCTGCCGCCCGTTCGACAAGTCGCTCGAACTGTACAAGAAGGGCAACCTTGCCGACCTCTCCTCGCTGCCCGGCATGGAAAACTTTTCGCCGGTCGCCAAGTCCGCCTGGCAGACCGATGACGGCAAGGTAAGCTTCTGCGTGCCGATGGCCTCCGTCATCCACGGCTTCATCTACAACAAGGACGCCTTCGACAAGCTCGGTATCAAGGTGCCGACGACCCGCGACGAGTTCTTCGCGGCGCTCGACAAGATCAAGGCGGACGGCACCTATATCCCGATGGCCATGGGCACCAAGGACCTCTGGGAAGCCGCGACCATGGGCTACCAGAACATCGGCCCCAACTACTGGAAGGGCGAGGACGGCCGCCAGGCCCTGATCAAGGGCGAGCAGAAGCTGACCGACAAGGACTGGGTTGCTCCCTATGAGGAACTGGCCAAGTGGAAGCCGTATCTCGGCGACGGCTTCGAGGCGCAGACCTATCCGGACAGCCAGAACCTGTTCACGCTCGGCCGCGCCGCCATCTACCCGGCCGGCTCGTGGGAAATCGGCCTGTTCAACACCCAGGCCCAGTTCAAGATGGGCGCCTTCCCGCCGCCGGTCGAGAAGGCCGGCGACACCTGCTACATCTCGGACCATACCGATATCGGCATGGGCCTGAACGCGGCCTCCAAGCATGCGGACGCGGCCAAGACCTTCCTGTCCTGGGTGGCTTCGCCGGATTTCGCCACCATCTACGCCAACGCGCTGCCGGGCTTCTTCAGCCTGAACTCCTCGCCGGTGAAGATGGCAGACCCGCTGGCGCAGGAATTCGTCTCCTGGCGCGGCAAGTGCAAGTCGACGATCCGCTCGACCTACCAGATCCTGTCGCGCGGCACGCCGAACCTCGAGAACGAGACCTGGGTTGAATCGGCCAACGTCATCAACGGTACCGACACGCCCGAAGCTGCCGCCAAGAAGCTGCAGACGGGTCTCGACAGCTGGTATCATCCGGCGAAGTAAGAGCTCAGGCAACGGAGCCGGCCGGGCGCATGCCTGGCCGGTTCCGGACACCCTGGTTTTCAGAGTGAATCCGCTGAGATAGCGATTGTCGGCATTGCCTCGCGGCCTTACCCTTGCTCATCTTGGGAAGGCTAGCTGATCAGTCGCAGGCCTTTGTCATTGCCTTTCGGGTAAAGATTTCGGGCCGTGCATCGAGGCATCATCTAGCATCAACATCGTCTGGAACCGAGAGACGGCGGGGACCGAACTCATGGCCGCACAAACACGACCGAAAAGACCTGTTCGCTGGCACATCGGCATCTTCCTGGCGCCGGCGGTGCTCGTCTACACGGCGATCATGATCTTGCCGCTCGCCGGCACGCTGCAGCTGTCGCTGTTCCGCAACGTCAGCGAGTCGCAGGTCTTTGTCGGGTTGGGCAATTTCCGCACCCTGTTCGGCGATCCCAACTGGTCTGTGGGTTTCTGGAACGCGCTGAGGAACAATGTCTGGTTCTTCATCATTCACATGCTGGTGCAGAACCCGATCGGCGTCATGCTGGCGGCATTGCTGTCCAGCCCGAGGCTCAGATTCGCGGCCTTCTACCGCACGGCGATCTTCGTGCCGACCATCCTGTCCTTCGTCATCGTCGGCTTTGCCTGGAAGCTGATCCTGTCGCCGCTTTGGGGCGTGGCGCCGCATCTGCTCGACTTCGTCGGCCTGAAAAGCCTGTTCACCCCCTGGCTCGGCAAGGAACAATACGCGCTGATCGCGCTCAGCCTGATCTCGGTGTGGCAGTTCGTCGGCATCCCGATGATGCTGATCTACGCCGCCCTGCTGTCGATCCCAGAAGAGGTGATCGAGGCGGCCGAATGCGACGGCATCACCGGCCTGTCGCAGTTCTGGAAGATCAAGCTGCCGCTGATCCTGCCGTCGATCGGCATCATCTCGATCCTCACCTTCGTCGGCAATTTCAACGCCTTCGACCTGATCTACACCGCGCAGGGCGCGCTCGCCGGCCCGAACTACTCCACCGATATTCTCGGCACCTTCCTCTACCGCGCCTTCTTCGGCTTCCAGCTGCAGGTCGGCGACCCCAATATGGGCGCGGCAATCGCCACGATGATGTTCCTGATCATTCTCGGCGGCGTCTGCGTCTACCTCTTCCTCGTCCAGACGCGCCTGCGTCGCTACCAGTTCTAGAGGGCAAGAGATGAGCACCGCCACCCGTTCGCTCCCCCGCACCATCGGCGCTCACGCGATCCTTTTGACCTATACGGCGATCGCGCTGTTTCCGGTGATCCTCGTCATCTTGAATTCGTTCAAATCCCGCGCCGGCATCTTCGGCGCGCCGCTGACGCCGCCGACGCCCGGGACATTCGACCTGATTGGCTACACCACGGTGATCGGCCAGGGCGATTTCATCCACTATTTCCAGAACAGCCTCGTCGTCACTGTCGCCTCGCTGTTCTTCGTGCTGCTGTTCGGCGCCATGGCGGCGTTCGCGCTGTCGGAATACCGCTTCCGCGGCAATTCGATGATGGGGCTTTACCTCGCGCTCGGCATCATGATCCCGATCCGGCTCGGCACCGTCGCCATCCTGCAATTGATGGTGGCGAGCGGGCTGGTCAACACGTTGACGGCGCTGATCCTGGTCTATACCGCACAGGGCCTGCCGCTTGCCGTCTTCATCCTGTCGGAATTCATGAAGCAGGTCTCCGACGATCTGAAGAATGCCGGCCGCATCGACGGCCTGTCCGAATACACAATCTTCTTCCGCCTGGTGCTGCCGCTGGTCAGGCCATCGATGGCGACGGTCGCCGTCTTCACCATGATCCCGATCTGGAATGATCTGTGGTTCCCGCTGATCCTGGCGCCATCGGAAGAGACCAAGACGGTGACACTCGGCGCGCAGCTGTTCCTCGGCCAGTTCGTCACCAACTGGAACGCCATCCTGGCCGCACTCTCACTGGCGATCATGCCGGTGCTGATCCTCTATGTCATCTTTTCGCGCCAGCTGATCCGCGGCATCACGTCCGGAGCCGTCAAGTGAGCGGGGGACCTACAAATCTCGGTAGGAGCCTTCACCCCACCCGGCGCTTCGCGCCGACCTCCCCATCAAGGGGAGGTGGAAGGTCGCCGTTTCATTATCGACGGGTCCGAGGTTCAATTCGGAGCGTGAAGTTCACGCCAACGTCCTACCTCCCCTCGATGGGGAGGTCGGCGCGAAGCGCCGGGTGGGGTGACACCCTCTCGGGAGAAATCGGAATGTCTGGAGCAGCTCGGTGAACTCTAAGCCACCCCTCCGCGTCGTCGTCGCCGGCCTCGGCAATATGGGCCGCAGCCATGCGCTGGCCTATCACACCAATCCGGGCTTCGAGATCGCCGCGCTCATCAACCGCTCCGACGTGCCGTTGCCGGACGGGCTGTCGGGCTACGCCATAAGGCGATCCTTCGACGAGGTGCTGCGCGACGAGAAACCCGATGTTGCCTGCATCGCCACCTATTCCGACAGCCATGCCGACTATGCGATCAGGGCATTCGAAGCCGGCTGCCATGTCTTCGTCGAAAAGCCGTTGGCAACGACGGTGGCCGATGCCAAACGTGTTGTTGCCGCGGCCAAGGCCAATGGCAGAAAACTGGTGATCGGCTACATCCTGCGCCACCACCCGTCCTGGATCAGATTGATCGCCGAGGCGCGCAAGCTCGGCGGCCCCTACGTCTTCCGCATGAACCTCAACCAGCAATCCTCAGGCCACACCTGGGAGACGCACAAGCAGCTGATGCAGACGACATCGCCGATCGTCGATTGCGGCGTGCACTATCTCGACGTCATGCTGCAGATCACCGACGCCAAGCCGGTCGAGGTGCGCGGCATGGGGCTGCGGCTGACCGAGGAGGTGGCGCCGTCCATGTACAATTACGGTCATCTGCAGGTGCTGTTCGATGACGGTTCGGTCGGCTGGTATGAAGCCGGCTGGGGGCCGATGATTTCGGAAACGGCCTTCTTCGTGAAGGACGTCATCTCGCCCAATGGTTGCGTGTCGATCGTCATGAAGGAAGGTGTGAAGTCGGACGACATCGACACCCACACCAAGACCTCGACCATCCGCCTGCATAGTGCGGCGACCGGACCGGACGGCAAGTTCGCCAGGCCGGACGAGATGCTGTCGATGGCAGGCGAACCCGGCCACCAGGATCTCTGCGATCTCGAACAGGCCTTCGTGCTGAAGGCGATCCGCGAGGATCTGGACCTGACCCGCCACATGGACGACGCGGTGAAGTCGCTCGCCGTCTGCCTTGCCGCCGACGAGAGCGTGCGCAGCGGCGCAGCCGTGAAACTCTAGAACAGGGACGATGCCGTGGGCTCGCTGAAGATCGAGAATGTGAAGAAGGCGTTCGGGCCGGTCGAGGTGCTGAAGGGCATCGACCTCGAAGTGACGGATGGCGAATTCGTCGTCTTCGTCGGCCCGTCGGGCTGCGGCAAGTCGACCTTGCTCAGGGTCATTGCCGGACTGGAGGATTCGACCGCGGGCCGGGTGGTCATCGACGGTGCGGATGTTTCCGCCACGCCGCCGGCCAAGCGCGGCATTGCCATGGTGTTCCAGACCTATGCGCTCTATCCGCATCTGACGGTGAAGAACAATATGGGCCTGGGCCTCAAACAGGCCGGCACGCCGGCGGCCGAGATCGATCGCCGCATCGGCATCGCCTCCTCGATGCTGTCGCTGGAACCCTATCTTGAAAGGCGGCCGGCCGAACTCTCCGGCGGCCAGCGCCAGCGCGTCGCCATCGGCCGCGCCGTGGTGCGCGAGCCCAAGCTGTTCCTCTTCGACGAGCCGCTGTCGAACCTCGACGCCGCACTGCGCGTCAACACGCGGCTGGAAATCGCGCAGCTGCACCGCCGGCTGAAGGCGACGATGATCTACGTCACCCACGACCAGGTCGAGGCGATGACCTTGGCCGACAAGATCGTCGTGCTCAACGCCGGCCGCATCGAGCAGATCGGCGGCCCGATGGAACTCTACAATTCGCCGGCAAACGAGTTCGTCGCCGGCTTCATCGGCTCGCCGAAGATGAATTTCATCGACGGGGGCAGGCTTGGCGAAATTGCAAAAACCATCGGCGTGCGGCCCGAGCATCTGACCGTCGACCCGAAATCCGGCAGATGGAAGGGCACGGTCGTGCATGCCGAACATCTCGGCGCCGACACCAACCTCTATCTCGACTGCGAGAAAGCCGGGCTGATCACCGTGCGGATTTTCGGTGTGTATGATGCCGAGCCGGGTGCCACGCTTTACGCGACGCCGGACCCGGCGAGGACCTACCGCTTTGGGGCGGACGGGAAGACGATGAAGTAGTATCGCAACATAGGTTGGCGCTGCCCCTCATCCGCCTGCCGGCACCTTCTCCCCGTATAGTGACGGGGAGAAGGAAGATAGCTCCAGCGCCGGCGATTGGCGAAATCGTTGATCCCAGCGTCCTTCTCCCCGTTTACGGGGAGAAGATGGCGGCAGCCAGATGAGGGGCAGCGCTGACCTGTCGAGTAAAACGCCTACTCGTCCGCCTTGAACGTCTGCTTCTGCTGGCCTAGCCCTTCGATGCCCAGCTCCACCACGTCGCCAGCCTTCAAAAACACCGGCGGCTTCATGCCGAGCCCAACGCCGGGCGGGGTGCCGGTGGAGATGATGTCGCCGGGGTGCAGCGACATGAACTGGCTGAGATAGGAGACCAGATAGGCGACGCCATAGACCATGGTCCTGGTCGAGCCGTTCTGCATGGTCTTGCCGTTGACGGTCAGCCACATTTTGAGGTTTTGCGGGTCCGCGACCTCGTCCTTGGTCACCAGCCAGGGGCCGGTCGGACCAAACGTGTCGCAGCTCTTACCCTTGGTCCACTGGCCCTGTCGCTCGGCCTGGAAGGCGCGCTCGGAGACGTCGTGCGCGACGCAATAGCCGGCGACATGGTCGAGCGCGTCGGCTTCGCTGACATACTTTGCCGTCTTGCCGATGACCACGCCGAGCTCGACCTCCCAGTCGGTCTTTTCCGAGCCGCGCGGGATCAGCACGTCATCGTCGGGGCCGACAATGGCCGAGCTTGCCTTCATGAAGATGATCGGTTCCGGCGGCACGGTGGCGCCGGTCTCGGCGGCGTGGTCGGAATAGTTGAGACCGATGCAGATGAACTTGCCGGTGCCGGCGACACAGGCGCCGAGACGGGGCTTGCCGGAAACCGCCGGCAGCGATCTCGGATCGAGCTGGGCCAGTATGTCCAGCGAGGCCGGATGCAGCGTGGTGCCGGCAATGTCGGCGACATGGGCGGAGAGATCGCGGATCGTTCCATCCGCATCGAGCAGGCCGGGACGTTCGCTCCCAACCTCGCCATAGCGCAGCAGTTTCATTTAAACCCTTCTCCTGGTTGCGGCCGCGTGGCCCTTTGCAAACTCTCCGCCGAGGCGATGGCTCCTTGGGAAACCCTGCGGACCGTACCCATCGACCTAGTCCCGGGCAAGCGTGAGAACCATGCAGGGCAAATCGGCGAGCCGGATTTTCAGACTTCTCGATCCCCCGAAAACGCCAAAGCGGCCGGTGGTCAGATCGACCAGCCGCCATCGATGTTGTAGGCCTGCCCGGACGTGTATGTGGCGCCGGCCAGGTAGACGGCGAGATCGGCGATTTCCTCCGGCGTGCCGAGCCGGCCCATCGGCTGGCGGGCGATGAAGGCGGCGCGGGCGGCTTCGTAGTCACCTTGCGCATGCATGCGGTCCTGCAGTGATGGGCTCTCGACCGTGCCGGGGCAGATGGCGTTGCAACGTATGCCCTTGCCGACATAATCGGCGGCAATCGCCTTGGTCAGTCCAATCACGGCGGCCTTGGTGACGCCATAGGCGAAGCGGTTCGGCACGCCCTTGCCGGCGCCGGCAACCGACGACATGTTGATGATCGATCCGTCGCCGCGTTCCAACATGCCGGGCAGCACGGCGCGAATGGTGCGGATCATGGCGCGGACATTGAGGTTGAAGGCGAAATCGAGATCGCTGTCCTTCATCTCCAGGATCGAACCTGAATGGACGAAGCCGGCGCAGTTGAACAGCACGTCGACAACGCCGATATCGGCGAAGGCTGCGTTGACCGCTTCGTCGTTCAGCACATCCAGCTTGCGGGTGTTGATCCCGGAGGTCTTGGCGAGTTCGGCGAGAAGCGTCTCGTTGATATCGGTGGCGTAGACGGTGGCACCTGCCTTGGCAAAGGCCAGTGCGCTTGCCTTGCCGATGCCCTGCGCCGCTGCCGTGACGACAACGACCTTGCCTGCCAGATCCGCCATGCTGTTCTCCTCCTGGGTCAACTGCCTTTATCGGCGGCCGGCGAAGGCGTCATGGGCCAGTCACGAGCCATCGAGCGGCCTGCGCCGTGTCAGTTCACAGATAAAGATGTTTTTTCTCGTTAAAGAACATAAGTCCGGGCGTCAAGCCCGAACGCGATCACCATTGTGACAGCATGGAAATGTCAGTCGCCGTAAGGCACCCAGACATTCTTCACCTCGATGGCGCGGCGCAGGAAAGCATTGCCAGCCGCTTCGTTGGACGCCCAGTCCAGGCTGCGGCCATTGCCGCTCCAGACCCGCTTGAGGTTGCCGATTGAGTCAGCCTCCGCCTTGGCGCAGGTCTCGGCATCGGCGAACACCCAGAGCCCATCGACATCGTCATGCTTGGCCAGCACGCCGGCAAGTTCCGCCGTGCGTCCGGTGACGATGTTGATGGCGCCGGCCGGAACATCGGAATATTCGACCACCTGATAGAGATCGGTGGCGAGCAGCGGATACCGCTCTGATGGCACGACGACCACTGTGTTGCCCATGGCCAGTGCTGGCGCTATGAGCGAGATCAGGCCGAGCAGGGGCGAGGCGTCGGGCGCGACGATGCCGACGACGCCGACCGGTTCGTGTAGAGCCAGCGTCACGGAGCGCGCCGGCGGCTGGTGCACGCGGCCCTCGAACTTGTCGGCGAGCCCGGCATAGAGGAACAGCCGTTCGATCGACTGATCGACCTCCTCGCGCGCCGTCTTGGCATTGGCCCCGGTCAACTCGGTCAGACGGGCGGAAAACTCGCCGGCACGGCCGGAAAGATTCTCGGCCAGATAATAAAGCACTTGGGAGCGGTTGTACGCGGTCGCCTCCGGCCATGCCTTGCAGGCCCGTGCGGCCGCGACGGCGTCGCGGATATCCTTGCGGTTGCCGAGACCGACTTCGCCGGCCAGCTTACCCTTGGCGGTGGCAACGGCCAGCGAATAATTGCCGTCCGGCCGTACCTGCTTGCCGCCGATGAACAGTTTTGCCGTGCGGTCGATGGCCGCGCCGTCGGCCTGCTCGACCGGCTGCGCCGAGATCGTCGCCGGCTTGATGACCGGACCGATCGGCAGCTTTGCCTGGAGATACTCGAACATGCCTTCGCGCCCGCCCTCGCGGCCGAAGCCGCTTTCGCGGTAGCCGCCAAAACCGCAGGCGGCGTCGAACATGTTGGTGCCATTGACCCAGACGACACCGGCCTTGAGCTGCGGCGCGACATGCAGGGCAAGGTTGACATTTTCGCTCCACACCGAGGCGGCGAGCCCGTAGCGCGTGTTGTTGGCAAGCTCGATCGCTTCCTCGGTGTTGCGGAAGGTCATTGTCGCCAGCACCGGGCCGAACACTTCTTCCTGGGCAAGAATATTAGCCGGTGAAACGCCGGTGGCGAGCGTCGGCAGGTGATAGTACCCCGAGGAGGGCAGCGCCGCGTCCGGTTGCCAGCAGACAGCGCCCTGTCGGGCCCCTTCGGCGACCAGGCCTTTGACGCGGTCGAGCTGGGTCAGGTCGACCAGCGGGCCGATATCGGTGTTCTTGTCCAGCGGGCTGCCGACGCGCAGCCGGCTCATCCGCGTCTTGACCTTGGCGATCAAGGCTTCGGCAATGCCTTCCTGGACCAAGAGCCGCGAACCGGCGCAGCAGACCTGGCCCTGGTTGAACCAGATGCCGTCGACTAGGCCTTCCACGGCGCTGTCGAGATCGGCGTCCTCGAAGACGATGAAGGCCGACTTGCCGCCAAGCTCCAGCGACAGTTTCTTGCCCGACCCGGCGGTTGCCTTGCGGATGATCTTGCCGACCTCGGACGAGCCGGTGAAGGCGATCTTCTGGATGCCGGGATGGTTGACGATTGCCGCACCCGCTTCCGGGCCGCCCTGCACGATGTTGACGACGCCTTTCGGCACGCCGGCACGTTCGCAGATTTCGGCGAACAGGATAGCTGTCAGCGGAGTGAATTCGGCCGGCTTCAGCACCACCGTGCAGCCGGCGGCGAGTGCCGGCGCGATCTTCCAGGCCAGCATCAGCAGCGGAAAATTCCACGGGATGATCTGGCCGACGACGCCGACGCCCTTGTGATCGGGGAAATCCCTGTCCAGCGCCTGCGCCCAGCCGGCATGGTGGATGAAATGGCGGATCGCCAGCGGCACGTCGATGTCGCGGCTTTCGCGGATCGGCTTGCCGTTGTCGATAGTCTCAAGCACCGCGAACAGGCGTTGATGCCGCTGCATGGCGCGGCCGATGGCATAAAGTACTTTTGCCCTTTGGTAGCCTGAACTGGCGCTCCATTTGGGCAACGCTTTCGCGGCGGCCGCAATCGCCGCGTCGATATCGGCGGCGCTTGCATCCGACACCTTGGCCAGCAGCTTGCCGGAAGACGGCTCGCTGGTCTCGAAGGTCTTGCCACCGCTAGCCGCCTTCCACGCTCCGTCGATGAACAGCGCCTTGGAAAAATCCCGCGCAGCGAGCCAAGTATCGGCCTCGTTGCGAGCTTCCGGCGCCGGCCCGTACTCCATGGCGTGATAGCGTTCGAGAATGTTCATCAGGTGCCTCCTTCACCCTCCCGCTTGCGGGAAGGGTCGATCGGCAAAGCCGATCAGGGTGGGGTGCTCAAGCCATCGCGTGGCGGTGATTGGCCGAATAGTGCCCGGTCAGATGATGCTCAAGCTGGCGCTCGATGTCAGTCAGCAGGCTGGACGCGCCGAAGCGGAACAGCTCCGGCTCCAGCCATGGCCGGCCGAGTTCCTCCTTCATCAGCACCAGCCAGTCGAGCGAGGCTTTTGCCGTGGAAATGCCGCCGGCCGGCTTGAAGCCGATGAGATAGCCCGTCTCCTCGAAATAGGCCCTGATGGCGCGCACCATGGCGAGGCCGACGGGCAGCGTCGCGTTGACGCTTTCCTTGCCGGTCGAGGTCTTGATGAAGTCGGCACCCGCCATCATCGCCACCATCGAGGCCAGCATGACGTTGCGCAGCGTGGCGAGGTCGCCGGTGCCGAGAATGACCTTCAGATGCGCGTCACCGCAGGCGGCGCGCATCGAGACGATCTCGTTGTAGAGCTCCCGCCATTTGGCACCGAATACCAGCCCGCGCGGAATGACGACGTCGATCTCGTCGGCGCCGTCGCGCACCGAGGCCTCGATCTCCTGCAGCCGGGTCGACAGCGGCGCAAGGCCATGCGGAAAGGCGGTGGAGACGGCGGCGACATGGATGCCGGTGCCGCGCACGGCGTCCACTGCCGTGGCGACGAAGGGATGGTAGACGCAGACGGCCGCTGGCCGGATGGCTTCGCCCGCAATGCCAAGCCCCTCGACGATGTCGCGGCGGAACGGGTTGATCGCCTTGGCGCAGAGCCGGCGCACGCGCTCCTCGGTATCGTTGGAATTCAGCGTCGTCAGGTCCATGCAGGCAACGGCGCGCAGCAGCCAGGCCGCTTGGTTGTCGGCCTTGATCGAGCGCCGCTTGGTCAAGCTGGCGACGCGCCGCTCCAGCGCCGAACGGTTGACGCTGCGCACCGATTCCATGAAGCCGAGATCGAGTTTCATGCCGGGGTTGCGCGCGATGCGATGGTCCAGCGGAACTGTGGTGTTTGCGGCTGCACGCGCGGGCAGCGGCGTCACCTTGGTGCCAAGATCGGCTTCGCGGATTGTGCTGCTCATCTCCTGCCCTCTCATTCAGCGGCCTGCGCTCATGTCTTGGTGCGTGTCATTGTCCCAAAACCGCTCGACACGTCTTGGGCGACACGCACGAAGATAGCCCGCGAAGCCGCGCTTCACGAGTCCTCAAGCGAGGGATAGCGGAAAAAGGCCGCGAAAGCAGCTAATTTTTGACCGGAAGGTCAAAACTTGATTATCGAGGGAAGCGCCGTCCTCAGCCGACGAAGGCGCGCTCGACAACGAAAGTCGCGGGATGGCTGAGCGAGCCTTCCTGGAAGCCAAGGCTTTCGGCGAGTTCCTTGACGTCCTTGAGCATGTGCATCGAGCCGCAGATCATGATGCGGTCGGTCTCCGGATTGAGCTTTTCGATGCCGAGATCGCTGTAGAACTTGCCGGAGCCGATCAGCGCGGTGATGCGGCCCATGCGTGCCGACTCTTCGCGCGTCGTCGAATTGTAGAGCGTGACGCGGCCACCGGTCACTTCGCCGATCAGCGGATCGCTTTCCAGTGCCGCCACCAGCTCCTGGCCATAGGTCAGTTCGGCATTGTCGCGGCAGGTATGGGTCAGGATCAGCTGATCGAATTTCTCATAAGTGTCGGGGTCACGCAGCAGGCTGGCAAAGGGCGCGATGCCGGTGCCGGTCGAGATCATGAACAGCCGCTTGGCGGGGGTCAGCGCGTCGACCACCAGCGTGCCGGTCGACTTCTGGCGCATGATGACGGTGTCGCCGACCTGGATTTTCTGCAGTTCCGAGGTCAGCGGACCATCCGGCACCTTGATGGAGAAGAATTCGAGCTCTTCGTCCCAGGCCGGGCTTGCGACGGAATAGGCGCGGTACACTGGCTTTTCGGCATTGGGCAGGCCGATCATGACGAATTCGCCGGAGCGGAAGCGCAGCGACTGGGGACGGGTGATGCGGAACGAGAACAGCCGGTCGGTATAGTGCTTCACCGAGACGACGGTCTCGGCATAGACATTGGCCGGAATCGGAAACTGCAGCGGACGGGCGCTAGCGGTGTTGAACGCGGATGTGGTGTTCATCAAATCCAACCTTCTGGCCCAACTCACGGACGCGGGCACCAAACCTTTTCCTGCGCGCCCGAACCATTCAGGTCCCGGCGTGCTGCTCGCACACACTTCGAAGCGTCAGGCTCTTGGGGAAGCGGTAAGCTCTTGTGTCCGGAATTTATTAGTATACAAACGATATTTGCGTCAAGATGCCATCGTAAAACAGCTTTCCAAACTGTGACATATCGGTAGTCCCAGCATTTCGGGTTTCGACAATGAAAGAGAATTTTTCGGTGCAGCCGCCGGATTCCCTCGGCAGCGTCGTTGCCGGCATCGATGTCGGCGGAACCTTCACCGACCTGCTTCTGATCGATGGCAAGGACGGCGGCAAGGTGCACATCGCCAAGACCCCGACCACGGTCGACAACCAGGCGTTCGGCGTCGTTTCGGCGCTCGGCGCCACCGGTTTTCCGATCGACGGCATCGACCTCATCGTGCATGGCACGACCACCACCACCAATGCGGTGCTGGAACGCCGGCTGGCCAAGACCGGCATGATCACCACGCGCGGTTTTCGCGATGTGATCGAGCTCGGCCGGCGCACGCGGCCGCAGCCCTATGGCATGACAGGCACCTTCGTTCCGATCATTCCGCGCAATCTCAGGCTCGAAGTGTCGGAGCGCGTCGAGGCTTCGGGCGCGGTGCGCACCCCGCTCGACGAGGCCGAAATGCGCGAGGCGGTGAAGGCGCTGATCGCGGCCGGCTGCGAATCCCTCGTCATCCACTTCCTGCATTCCTACGCCAACCCTTCGCATGAGCGGCGCGCCGCCGAGATCGCCGCCGAGCTCTGGCCGAACGGCTACATCACATCAGGCCATGCGCTCTTGTCGGAAGCGCGCGAATTCGAGCGCGGCGTCACCGCTTCGGTCAACGCCTCGGTGCAGCCGATCCTCGAACGCTATGTCGAGCGGCTGCGCAAGGAACTGGGTGCCAAAGGCTATGCCCGTGACTTCCTGATCATGAACGGCAATGGCGGCATGATCTCGGCCCGCTTTGTCACACGTGAATCGGCCAAGACCGTGATGTCGGGCCCGGCCTCCGGCGTCATCGCCGCCGCCTATACGGGCAAGCGCGCCGGCTTCGAAAACCTCGTCACCTACGACATGGGCGGCACCTCGACCGATGTGGCGCTGATCCGCAACGCTGAGCCGGCGGTGTCGAACGAGATCGAGATCGAATATGCCATGCCGATCCATGTGCCAATGGTGGCGGTGCACACGGTCGGCGCCGGCGGCGGCTCGATTGCCCGCGTCGATGCGGCCGGCCTGATCCAGATCGGCCCGGAAAGTGCGGGCGCCAATCCCGGCCCGATCTGCTATGGGCGCGGCGGCCTGGAGCCGACCATCACCGATGCCAATCTGGTGCTCGGCCGGCTGGCGCCGAAAAAGCTGCTGGCCGTCGAAAACCCGGTCACATCAGAGCGCGTCACCGGCATCTTCGAGGACAAGATCGGCAAGGCCACCGGCCTGTCCGGTGTCGAGGCCGCGGGTGCGGTGCTCAGGCTCGGCAACATGAAGATGGCCGGCGCCATCCGCATGGTCTCGGTATCGCGCGGCCATGACCCCCGCGATTTCGCGCTGTTTGCCTTCGGCGGCGCCGGGCCGCTGCATGCCACCGCCCTGGCGCGCGAACTTGGCCTGCCCCGGGTGCTGGTGCCGGCTCGGCCCGGCATCACCAACGCGCTCGGCTGCGTCGTCGCCGATCTGCGCCATGATTTCGTCAACACCATCAACCAGCCTGTGGCCGTGCTCGATGAAACCCGGCTTTGCGAGGTATTGGAACGGCACCGAAACGAAGGCGAGGAGCTGATCGGCAAGGAAGCGGTGAAGCCGGAGACGATCCGCGTCACCCACTCCGCCGACATGCAGTTCGTCGGCCAGACCCATATCATCAACGTGCCGCTGCCGTCCTCGTCGGTGACTCGGCACGAACTGCAGCTTCTGTTCGAAAAAGCCTATTTCGCCCGCTTCAAGGTCGAGTTGCCGGAGATCCGCGCCAACCTCGTCAATCTGAACACCTCGGTCACCGGTGTCAGGCCGGCGATCGATCTGTCGCGACTGATCGATCCGGCCGGACGGGCGGAAACGCTCGACGACGCGCGGCGCGAGATCCGGCCGGTCTGGTACAGCGGCCACTGGCACGAAACGCCGGTCTATAGCAGGGAAAAGCTGCCGCTCGATGCGGTCATCGAAGGGCCGGCGATCCTCGAGCAGATGGACGCCACCACCGTGCTCGAACCCGGCGACCGCGCGCGCTGCGACGCCGACGGCAACATCATCATCGACATCGGCGAGGCCTGAGATGCCTGACATTGATATGGCAAAGCTCGACGCCATCACCCTTTCGGTCCTCCAGGCGGCCTTGCAGCAGGTCTGCGACGAGATGGACCTGACTTTTTCCCGCGCCGCCTTCTCGCCTGTGATCGCCGAGGCCAATGACCGTTCCGACGGCATCTATTCGGCCGTCGATGGTTCATTGATCGCGCAAGGCAGCCAGGGCCTGCCGGTGTTCGTCGGCGTCATGCAATATTCGACGAAAACGGTGATCGAGATGATTGCCGACGGTCGCTGCCTGGCTCCGGAGCCGGGCGACATCTACATCGTCAACGATCCCTATCTCGGCGGCACCCACCTGATGGATGTGCGCTTCGTCATGCCTGTCTACCGGGACGGCAAGATCTTCTGCTGGCTATCCAACACCGGTCACTGGCCCGACATTGGCGGCTCCGTACCGGGCGGTTTCTCAGCTTCGGCGACGGCGGTCGAGCAGGAAGGCCTGCGATTGCCGCCGGTCAAACTGTTCAAGAAGGGCGTGCTTGATCCCGAAATCTACGCCATCATCTGCTCCAACATCCGCGTCGCCGACCAGCGCATCGGCGACATCAGGGCCCAAGCCGCGGCACTGCTGATCGGCCAGGACCGGCTCAATGGCATCCTCGATCGTTACGGCGACGAAACCGTAGTCGAGGCGATCGCGGAGCTGCGCCGCCGCGCCGCCGAGCAGATGCGCGCCAACATAGCGGCCATTCCCGACGGCACCTACAGCTCCAAGGCGTTCGTCGATTCCGACGGCGTGGTCAACGAGCCGCTGACCATCGCGCTCGCCGTCGAGAAAAAGGGTGACACGCTGACCTTCGATTTCACAGGCTCGTCAAAGCCCTGCGCCGGGCCGATGAACAGCGTGCTGGCGACGACCTTGTCCTCTGTCTATCTCGCCATGCGCCACATTTTTCCCGACGTGCCGATCAGCGCCGGCGCTTTCGAGCCGCTTGAGGTCAAGCGGCCGGAGGGCACCTTCCTCGACGCCAGATATCCGCGACCGGTGTCTGGCTGCGCAGCCGAAGTGTCGCAGCGCATCGCCGAGGCGGTGTTCGCGGCCATGGTACAGGCATTGCCGGACAAGGTGACGGCAGCACCCGCCGGCTCCAGCGGCAATTTCGCGCTCGGCGGCAACGATCCGGCACGCGGCCGCGACTATGTCATGTACCAGATCTCCGGCGGCGGCTATGGCGGCAATTCAGGCCATGACGGCCTGACCAATGGCTGCTCGACCATCGGCATTTCCAAGTCGCCGCCGGTCGAGATCATGGAGCAGGCCTTTCCGGTGCTCTACCGACACTATGCCCTGCGCGAAGGCTCGGGCGGCGCCGGCAAGCATCGCGGCGGTTTCGGCCTCGCCTATGAGGTCGAGATCCTGCGCGGCGACGCCCGCGCTTCCTTCGTCATGGACCATGGCCGTTTCGGCCCGCAAGGCGCGCTTGGCGGCCGGGATGGCGCGGTCAACACGGTGACCGTCTTCCGCAACGGCGAGGAACATGTGCCGCCGCATTTGTCCAAGGAGCAGGACATCGCGCTCAGGGCCGGCGACCGGGTGCGGGTCGGCACGCCGGGCGGCGGCGGCTATGGCGATCCGCTGAAGCGCGATGCGGATCTGGTGCTGCGCGATGTGGCGCTGGGATACTATACGCCGGCGGAAGCCAGCGAAAAATTTGGGGTGGTGCTATCGGCGGGCGAACTTGCCGTTGACCGGAAAGCGACGGACAAGCAGCGCGCCGGCTAAAGCACGGCCGATCGCACGGCGTTCTTACCGCGCCGTGATCGCCGCAGCAGGGTTGCGCAGCTAGATGCTTCGACAATTGGCGATTTGCGGAAGCACCCATCGCTTCGTCATCCACGGGCGAAGCAAGGAGCGAAGCGACGCAGCGCAGACCCGAGGATCCATGCCGCGATTCCAATGCGTCACCACGGTGCGGAATTCTGTTCCGCTCTGCCCTTCGGCAAGGTCGCGGCATGGATCCTCGGGTCTCCGCGACGCCGCTTCGCGGCTGCTCCGCCCGTGGATGACGAAGTTTGGAGAAGCCGGCTCATCATCTGCGATCCAGCCGCGCCACCAGGCGGTCCCCCACCCACTGGATGCCGCAGACCAGCACGATCAGCACGATGACAACGGCGATCATGACCGACGTCTCGAAACGCTGGTAGCCATAGCGGATGGCGAGGTCGCCGAGGCCACCGGCACCGATGGCGCCGGCCATGGCCGAGGCGCCGATCAGCGTCACCAGCGTCACCGTAAAGCCGGCGACGATGCCGGGCAGCGCTTCGGGCACCAGCACTTCGCGGATGATCGTCCAGCGGTTGCCGCCCATGGCGCGCGCTGCCTCGATCAGGCCGTGGTCGACCTCGCGCAGCGACACTTCGGCGATACGCGCATAATAGGGCGTCGCGGCGATCGACAGCGGCACGATGGCCGCCCAGGTGCCGATCGAGGTGCCGACGATCAGCCTGGTCAGCGGGATCAGCGCCACCAGAAGGATGATGAAGGGTACCGAGCGGAAGCCGTTGATGACGGCGCCGAGCACACGGTTGACCCACAGGCTTTCGGCAATGCCGCCGCGTTCGGTGGAGATCAAGGCGAGCCCGAGCGGCAGGCCGAACACCAGCGAAATGAGGCCGGAGGCGGCCGTCATCAGCACCGTCTCCCAGATCGACCGCAGCAGAAGCTCAAACAGAATCGGCGACATGGCCAAGCACCTCCACCCGCGCCTGGCGGGTCTTCAGGAATGTGATCACCTCGGCGAGATGCCTTGCATCGCTGCCGGGAACAGAAAGGAACAGCGTGCCGACCGGCTGCTGCTGGACATGGTCGATGCCGCCATGGACCAGGCGGAACGGACCAGGGACGATTGCCGCGAGATCCGAGAGCAACGGACCGCGCGCGGCCTCGCCGGCCACGTCGACGCGCAGGATCGTCTCCGCGCCGGCCGCCGGCAGTAGCCGCGCCGACAGTTCGGCCGGCAGCCGCGGCCGGATCGCGCCAAGCAGGCTGCGTGTGACGTCGGAGCGCGGGTCGGCGAACACCGACCAGACCGGCCCTTCCTCGACAATGCGTCCGGCATCGATCACCGCCACGCGGTCGGCGATCGAGCGGATCACTTCCATCTCATGCGTGATCAAAAGGATGGTCAGGCCAAGCTGCCGGTTGATGTCTCTGAGTAAGGCAAGGATCGACCGCGTCGTCTCCGGGTCGAGCGCCGATGTCGCTTCATCCGACAAGAGCAGCGCCGGGCGCGCGGCCAGCGCCCTGGCGATGCCGACGCGCTGCTTCTGCCCGCCAGACAGCGACGCCGGATAGGCCTTTGCCTTCTCCGACAGGCCGACGAGGTCGAGCAGTTCGGCTGCACGTGCCAGCCGCTCCGCCTTCGGCCGCCCCTCGATCTTCAGCGGCAGCGCTACATTGTCCTCGACGGTCTTGGCCGACAGCAGGTTGAAGTGCTGGAAGATCATGCCGATACGCCGCCGCAGCGGCTGCAGGTCGCGCTCGCCGAGCCGGCTGATCTCGCGGCCCTCGATGACCACCTCGCCGGAATCAGGCCGCTCCAGCCCGTTCAAACAGCGGATCAATGTCGACTTGCCGGCGCCGCTGCGGCCGATAATGCCGAGAATCTCGCCCTTGCGCACCGTCAGCGAGATGCCGTCGAGCGCTGCCGTTGCGCCAAAACGGCGCTTCAGGTCGACAAGGCGCACCACGTCTTGCGGTGGTGCGTCGGCCTGACCTGATGCCTCGGCGGTTGCGGTGAAATGCTGGTTCATACGCGGATCCCGAAAAATACGATTGCGGCCCGCGCCTTGCGCGGACCGCCTTTTCTGTCGGAGCAGGCACGTCAGGGCCCGGATGGTCTCAATAGGCGCTGAGACCGGTGCCCTTGTAGACCTTGTCGAACTCGGCTTTCACGGCTTCATTCTGGTAGGAGGCGACCAGCGTCTTCACCCAGGCCTCGTTTTCATTGCCGACCTTGACCGCGATGAAGTTGCGGTACGGATTGTCCGCGATCGGCTCCTGCGCGATGCGGTTTTCAGGCGTCAGGCCGCTTTTCAGCGCCCAGTCGGTGTTGACCACGGCCGCGTCGAGATCCTCGACCGAGCGGCCGACGATGCCGGCGTCGAGTTCCTTGATCTCGACCTTCTTGGGGTTTTCCGCGATGTCGGCGGTGGTGGCGAGAATGCCGGTGCCATCCTTCAGCTTGATCACGCCCTCGTTCTGCAGCACGCGCAGCGCCCGGCCTTCATTGGACGGGTCGTTGGGCACGCCGATCACCGCGCCCTCGGGCAGGTCGGCGACCGCTTTGTGCTTCTTGGAGTAGAGGCCGATCGGCCAGACGCCGGTGTAACCGACGCGCACGATGTGGTAGCCCTGCGTCTTGATCTGGTTGTCGAGATAGGGCTGGTGCTGGAAGGCGTTGGCGTCGATCTCGCCGCGCTCCAGCGCCTCGTTGGGCTGGGTGTAGTCGTTGAACACCACGGTCTCGATGGTGAGGCCCTTTTCGGCAGCCTGCGCGACGACGACGCGCCACACATCCTCGTCCTCGCCGCTGATGATGCCGACCTTGATCGCCTTCTTGTCCTCGGCGAAGGATGCATGGGGCGCCATCAGGCTGCCGATCGCGATGGCGGAGGCGAACAGCAGAGCAAGGCCGGTGCGCCGGTTCAGGGTTGACCAAGGGGAAGATGGCAAAGTGTTGTTGACGTCGGACATGATTGATCTCTGCGGTTGTGAAGTCATGGCAGCAAGGCGGATTGCCCAGGCTTGGTCACATCGTCAGAAATTCTATCGATCTTATCAAAGAACGTGTTTCGCCGATCTCGTCAAAGTTGGGAATATTCTCTCAAAAATCCTGAGGCAGCGAGCACAAGACGCCGCTGACCTTGGCATCGAGATTGGAGAAGCGAGGTGCCGCGTCTCGTTCCCGGACTGTCGCTCGATCCGCTGGAGACCTGATCGACGGCGAAAACCGACTGTCCGCCGGTTCGTCGCCCCGGAAGTTTTGACGGCGCTTGCGTTGACAGACCGCCCTCGCGATTAGCGCAGCGCCCGTCGCTTCGTCATCACATGGGCGGAGCGCGGCGACGCGCAATCCTCGATACAGCAGCCATGGCCACTTTTTCGTGAAGCCACACGGGTTGATCCGCTCGCCCGTTTGCTTAGGTAAAGAACGCGGCCGGGCGCCACGCAAATCCGACAATCGGTATGACATTTTCCTGTATTCGAAAGCTTGCCCTTCCTGGCCTCGTCGTGGTCGTCCAGTCTTCCTGCGTCGTTCCCGACGACACGTCGCGCATCGCCAAGGTTGACCCCACGGCGGCTGCGGCCCGCAAGGAGATGGTCGGCCTCAGCGAAGCCGACGTTCGAATGTGCGCGGGGTTTCCGACCGCCACGGCGGATGTCGGCCACTCCGGGCAGATCTGGACTTATCAGCGTGTCGTCCAGCGGGGCAATCTCAGCGTCGTCGTTCCCGCCCTGGCCGTGGGGGCGATCCCGACGGTCGGCGGTTCCGTCAATGTCGCTCCCGGCGGCTATTGCAACACGCAGATTCGCATGGTCGGCGGCCGCGTCGCAGAAGTCGCCTATGCCGGCGACAACAATTTGCCGAACGAGCGCGACGCGCTTTGTGTCAGCACGGTGGACGCCTGTGTGGCCTATGCCCGCCAGCACAATCCCCGTCAGCACAATCAGAGAGCGACAGCCAGGTAGCCGAGGTCACGATTCGTCCCGGGCAGCGAAAAACAGATGGCAAGCCGTGGCGCTGCATGTCGATGCCGGTAAGGCTGCCGCTAGAGCAATTCCAGGAAAAGTGTGAAACGGTTTTCAGTCCGGTGCAGGCGCGGGTGCTCGATCTGTTGCAGGATATCGGCAACGGCCATCTCGTCGCCGCTGAGGGCTGAGGAGCTTGTTGCCTGCGCAAAACTCCGCGCCGCTTCGGACATGAAATCCGCAACGGCCCCTTGCCGTTCATGCTCATCTTGCTCATGTTCAATACCGCTTGCTGGTGATCGTTGGGGGGCGATCAGGTTCATAATGGGAGGAAGTAGACAATGAAGCTATGCTATTTCGTTTCCGCCGCGCTCCTTGCCGCAACCGCAATCCCCGCCTCGGCCGCCGAAATTTCCGATGGCAAGGTCAAGATCGGCATCCTCAACGACCAATCGGGCGTCTATGCCGATTTCGGCGGCAAATGGTCGGTCGAGGCGGCCAAGATGGCGGTCGAGGATTTCGGCGGCAAGGTGCAGGGCGCGCCGGTCGAGATCATCAGCGCCGATCACCAGAACAAGCCCGATATCGCCTCCAACATCGCGCGGCAGTGGTATGACACCGAACAGGTCGATGCCATCATGGAGCTGACGACCTCCTCGGTCGCGCTCGCCGTCCAGGGCATTTCCAAGGAAAAGAAGAAAATCGATATCGTTACCGGCGCGGCGACCACCGACCTCACCGGCAAGCAATGCTCGCCCTACGGGTTCCACTGGGCCTACGACACCCATTCGCAGGCGGTCGGAACCGGCGGCTCTCTCGTGCAGCAGGGCGGCGACAGCTGGTTTTTCGTCACCGTCGACTATGCCTTCGGCTATTCGCTCAAGGAACAGACCGCCAAGTTCGTCGAGAGCCACGGCGGCAAGGTGTTGGGCGAGGTGCGCTATCCGCTTGGGGCGACCGACTATTCATCCTTCCTGCTGCAGGCGCAATCGTCGGGCGCCAAGGTCATCGGGCTGGCGAATGCCGGCCTCGACACCTCTAATTCCATCAAGCAGGCCGCCGAATTCGGCATCGTCCAGGGCGGCCAGCGCCTTGCGGCACTTCTGTTCACGCTGGCCGAGGTGCATGGGCTGGGCCTTCAGGCCGCGCAAGGCGTCGTGCTGACCGAGGGGTATTACTGGGATCGCGACGACAAGAGCCGCGAGTTCGGGCAGCGCTTTTTCAAGCGCACCAACCGCATGCCGAACATGATCCAGGCCGCGACCTATTCGGCGGTGACGCAGTATCTGAAAGCGATCGACAAGGCCGGCACCGACGAGACCGAGGCCGTGGCCAAGCAATTGCATTCGATGCCGGTGAATGACGTCTTTACCGCCAACGGCAAGGTCCAGTCCGACGGCAACATGGTCCACGACATGTATCTCTACCAGGTCAAGGCGCCCGGCGAGAGCAGCAAGGATTGGGACTACTATAAATATCTCACCACCATCCCCGGCAACGAGGCCTTCCTGAGCGAGAAGGAAAGCGGCTGTCCAACGGCGTCGCAGTGATCGGCGCGGCCGATGGCGGCGCCTGACCTCGACGAACCGCTTGTGGTGCTGTCCGCCCGCGGGCTGCGGCGCGACTTCGCGGGTTTCGTCGCCGTCAGGAATGTCGACCTCGATGTCCGCCATCGCAACATCCATGCCTTGATCGGTCCCAATGGCGCCGGCAAGACGACGGTCTTCAACCTGCTTACCAAGTTCCTGGCGCCGACCAGCGGCAGGATCGAACTGCTCGGCCACGACATCACCCGCACGCCGCCGGCAAGGGTGGCGCGCATGGGGCTGGTGCGCTCGTTCCAGATATCGGCGATTTTTCCGCATCTCAGCGTGCTCGACAATGTGCGCGTCGCTCTGCAGCGGCCTGGCGGGCTTGCCGTTCAGTTCTGGCGCTCGCTGTCGGCGCTCGACCGGTTGACGCCGCGCGCCATGGAACTGCTGCGCGCGGTCGGCCTCGACGATGCCAGGAACAGGCTGGCCGGCGATCTTTCCTATGGCAGGAAACGCGTGCTCGAGATCGCCACGACCCTGGCGCTCGATCCGAAAGTGCTGCTGCTGGACGAGCCGATGGCCGGCATGGGGCATGAGGACGTGGCCACGGTTTCCGATCTCATCCGTTCGGTGGCGAGGGACCGCGCGGTTCTGATGGTCGAGCACAATCTGACTGTCGTCGCCGACCTTTGCGACTGGATAACCGTCATGCAGCGCGGCGAGGTGTTGGCGGCCGGCGACTACGCCACCGTCAGCCGCGACGAACGCGTGAAGGTCGCCTATATGGGCACCGCCGATGACTAGCGCCGCGCCCCTGCTTGCGGTCCGTGGTCTCAACGCCTGGTACGGCGAGGGCCATGCGCTGCACGGCGTCGATCTCCAGGTGTTTGCCGGCGAGACGGTGACGCTGCTTGGCCGCAACGGCGTTGGCAAGACGACGACGCTGCGCGCCATCATGGGGCTGATCCGCCAGCGAAGCGGCCAGATCGTTTTCGATGGTGCGGATCTGATGCGGCTGCCGCTGCACCGCACCGCGCATCAAGGCATCGGCTTCGTGCCGGAGGAGCGCGGTATCTTCGCGACCCTGACAGTCGATGAGAACCTGGTGCTGCCGCCGGTCGTCGCCGAGGGCGGCATGAGCGTCGAGGAGATATTCGATCTCTTCCCCAATCTGAAGGAGCGGCGCAACAGTCCCGGCACCAGGCTCTCGGGTGGCGAACAGCAGATGCTGGCGATCGCGCGCATGTTGCGGACCGGGGTGAAGATGCTGCTTCTCGACGAGCCGACCGAGGGCCTGGCTCCTGTCATCGTGCAGCGTATCGGCGAATTGCTGGCGACGCTGAAAAAGCGCGGCATGACGATCCTGCTGGTCGAGCAGAACTTCCGCTTCGCCAGCCGTGTCGCCGATCGTTTCTATCTTATGGAACACGGCAAGATCGTCGGCGGGTTCCCGACCGGCGAACTGGCTGACCGTATGACGCAGCTCCATGAGGTGCTGGGAGTATGATGGCGCCATGACGATGATCTTCGGCATCCCCGTCCAGGCATTCCTCGGCCAACTGCTGGTCGGGCTGATCAACGGCTCCTTCTACGCCATGCTGAGCCTGGGCCTGGCCGTCATATTCGGCCTGCTGCGCGTCATCAATTTCGCCCATGGCGCCCAGTACATGCTGGGCGCCTTCATCGGTTACCTGCTGCTCACCTATCTCGGCATCGGCTATTGGCCCGCTCTGATCCTTGCACCGCTGATCGTCGGCCTGTTCGGCATCGTCGTCGAGCGCCTGGCATTGTCGCGGCTTTACGACACCGATCCGCTCTACGGCCTGCTCTTCACCTTCGGCCTCGCCCTCGTGCTCGAAGGCATATTCCGCTACTACTACGGCGTGTCGGGAAACCCCTACGCCGTGCCGCCGCTGCTTTCGGGAGGCACGAATCTCGGCTTCATGTTCCTGCCCAATTATCGCGGCTGGGTCGTGGTCGCCTCGCTGATCGTCTGCTTCGGAACCTGGGCGTTGATCGAGAAGACCAGGCTTGGTTCCTACCTGCGCGCGGCAACCGAAAATCCCCATCTCGTCCAGGCCTTCGGCGTCAACGTGCCGCTGCTGCTGACGCTTACCTATGGCCTCGGCTCCGCCCTTGCCGGGCTTGCCGGAATTCTGGCCGCACCCGTCTATCAGGTCAGTCCGCTGATGGGATCGGATCTCATCATCGTCGTCTTCGCGGTGGTCGTGGTCGGCGGCATGGGGTCGATCCTCGGCGCGATCGTCACCGGCTACATGCTTGGTCTCGCCGAGGGCCTGACCAAGGTCTTCTACCCCGAGGCTTCCAACCTCGTGGTCTTCGTCATCATGGCGATCGTGCTTCTGGTGCGGCCGGCCGGCCTGTTCGGAAGGGACGCCTGAAATGTCGGAAGGGACATCCGAGATGTTGGAAGAAACATCTGACATGGCCGAGCTGACGCTTCGCGAGACATCGGCCAGAACCCCCGCATGGCTCGAATGGACGCTGGTCGGGCTCGCCATACTGGCGCTGCTGGCGGCGCCGTTCTTCGTCTATCCGATCTTCCTGATGAAGATGCTGTGTTTCGCGCTGTTCGCCTGCGCGTTCAATCTCCTGCTCGGCTATACCGGCCTGCTGTCGTTCGGCCACGCCACCTTCTTCGGCGGCGCCGCCTACTTCACCGCGCATGCCGTCAAGGTGTGGGGCTGGCCGCCGGAAGCCGGCATCCTGCTCGGCATGGCGGGTGCCGCGCTGCTCGGCCTCGTCATGGGCTTCTTCGCCATTCGCCGGCAAGGCATCTATTTCGCCATGATCACGCTGGCGCTGTCGCAGATGTTCTTCTTCTTCTGCGTGCAGGCGCCCTTCACCCAAGGCGAGGACGGCATCCAAGGCGTGCCGCGCGGCGTCCTGCTCGGCGTCCTCGACCTGAACGTCTCGATCAACATGTATTATTTCGTGCTGGCGGTGTTCCTGCTCGGCGTCTTCGCCATCTGGCGCATCGTCAATTCGCCCTTCGGCATGATCCTGCGCTCGATCCGGGAAAACGAAAATCGCGCCATTTCGCTGGGCTATTCCGTCGCCAGCTACAAGCTTGCCGCCTTCATCATGTCGGCGGCACTGGCCGGCCTGGCCGGGTCCCTCAAGGCGATCGTCTTCCAGTTCGCCACGCTGACCGACGTCACCTGGCAGATGTCGGGCGAGGTGATCCTGATGACGCTTCTCGGCGGCATCGGCACGATGGTCGGCCCGGTCATCGGCGCCAGCCTGGTCGTCGGACTGGAAAACACGCTTGCCACCTCCGGCTTTCCGGTGACCATCGCCACCGGCCTGATCTTCATGGTCTGCGTGCTGATCTTCCGCCGCGGCATCGTCGGCGAGCTTTATGCGCGGGTGCTCGGGCGGGCGGGGAAGGGGTGATCAGCTCGGGATCGATTGCGCGCGCGACGAGGGGATCGCGCTAGGCGGTTCATCAACCATGATCGGCCGGTGGTGCGCCGCTACCGCGTCGCCGTGATGAGAGAGGAAATCTGCGAACTGGTGCCCATTGTCGAGACACACCGCCCGGACCGCTTGGTGGTGGGCGAGGCTCAGACTTCCCTAGTCTCGAAGAGCAAAAGCTCCACTCCGCCATCTGCGAAATTGCCAAGATCGGCCGCGGTGGCCTGCCCCTCCGGAGAGGCAAGCGCGGCTTTAATGTCCGCGACGGAATCGAAGTGGAGGATAGCCACAAGATGATAGCCTGAGGGCCCATCCGGGGAATGGCCCCCGCCGTCGCTGATCTCGTATTTTCTCAAGCCGGGAATCGTTTTGGCCAGCGGAATGTGGGTCGAAAAATAGTAACGGTCGAATGCGGTCCGGTCTTTTGGCGTTTTGTAGAGTGCGACAAGCCTGGCCATACGCCCCCTTTTTGAAACGACACCCAGCGCCGGCTATTTGCGCGAAAGAGTACCCCTCAGCGAAGGCACTGGCAAATGGTGGCGCCCCCTCAATCGAAGCGGCTGAGCAGGATTGACAGGCTCCGGTTTTACTTCGGTGCTTTTCGTCGAGCGCTTATAGAAATGCCCCAATGTCAGCAGGAAATATCCAACCTGCAATACAATCAGCGTGAGGACAGCCCGAGCGAGCGCCAGCCAGATCGAACCGGTTTCTACGCCAGCCCAGATCGCCATGATGAATGACGTCCCGAGCATGCCCACCAGAAATTGGGGAAAATACATAGTTGTAGCACCCAAAGTTTGCGGTTTTTGAGGGCTTCTGAAGTTTGCCGTTAAAGAGCCCGCCGCCCCATTTGCGAAGCGGCGGGGCCCCCCAAAGTTTACCCCCCGACTGCCGGGGTCATTGACCTCGGCATTGCTGAGAATGCAATTGCGGTGCCAGACATAGGTGGCCCATTACGGGACACCTATGCCAATGGCGCAAGACCGGATTTCCAAATAATATTAACTGTTGCTAATGTGTCACCCTGGGGCCGAGTGCGGACAGTCGGGCCTCCAGGAGGCATGAGCCAGAGAGCTGACGTTCCGGTGGCGACCTCAAAAAGCCCCGTCAACTTCGCTCTTCTGATCCGGATGGAGGAGTTGGCAGGTGACTGTTGAGGCAAAGCGGTCTTCCAACCCTAAAAAACGGTCCTCCAGCCCTGAATTGCATCGATCGGTTGTGCATCGGCTACGCCGGGCTGCCCTGATAGAGCGGCTGGGGCCCGGGCTCATCACCGGAGCCGCCGACGACGATCCCAGCGGCATCGCCACCTATTCGCAAGCCGGCGCGCAGTTTGGCATGAACATGCTTTGGAGCATGGTCTTCACTTATCCCCTCATGAGCGCGATACAGATGATCAGCGCCCGGATCGGCCGCGTTACGGGACACGGGCTTGCAACCAATATGGGCCGCGTCTTTCCGGCTTGGATCGTTGTGATCTTGGTGGCCCTGCTGTTCATCGCCAACACGATCAATATCGGCGCCGATCTGGCGGCGATGGGTGCGGCTGCAAAACTGGTGCTTGGCTGGGGTCAGCATGCATTCACCTTTGGATTTGCCTTCGTCTCGCTCGTCCTGCAGCTGTTCATCCCATATCACCGGTATGTCCGCTATTTGAAATGGCTGACGCTGGTGTTGTTCGCCTATGTCGGACTGATTTTTACCGTTCATATTGACTGGGGCGACGTCGTCTTGCGCACGTTTGTGCCCCAGCTCAGTTTCACCGGTGACATGCTCACAATGGTGGTTGCTATCATCGGCACCACCATCAGCCCCTATCTTTTCTTTTGGCAGGCATCGGAAGAAGTGGAGGATGAAGAGGCGGACGGTGCTAAGCCGCTCTTAAGAAAACCTTCTCAAGCACGCTCCGAGTTGGGTCGAATCCAGTGGGACACCTATATTGGTATGGGTTTCTCCAACCTGATCGCCTTCTTCATCATCCTGACGACGGCAGTCACACTGCACGCCAGTGGCAAGACCGACATCCAAACTGCCGCCGATGCCGCCGATGCGTTGCGGCCGGTAGCTGGCGAATTCGCATTCAAGCTCTTCAGTCTTGGCATTATCGGCACGGGCCTTCTTGCCATCCCCGTTTTGGCGGGTTCGGCCGCTTACGCCGTCGGCGAATCCCAAGGCTGGAAGACCGGCCTCGAGAACAAGCCGTGGCAAGCAGTGGGTTTCTACGTGGTGATCGGGTTGGCGACGATACTCGGCATTGCTGTCGACTATTCGCCGATCGATCCGATAAAGGCCCTGTTCTGGACCGCCGTGATCAACGGCGTGATTTCCGTACCGATCATGGCGGCGATGATGGTGGTAGCTTCGCGCAGGCACGAGATGGGTCGGTTCGTGGCCACCCTTGGCCAGCGTATTTTCGGATGGGCCGTCACCGCGATCATGGCCGGCGCAACCGCGGCGATGTTCATTTTCAGATAGGAAGGGGATGGGTGTGACAGAAGCGCAGCAGGCGCCCCAAGGCTCAGTCCGTCACCCCCACATCACCCATAACACCCGCGCTCCACCGCCAGCCGCCGCACCAACGCCGACACCGCATCAATGGTCGGCGTCGGCTTGTCAGTTAGCCGGCCAAGTTCCTGCACTGCGCCCACCAGCGCGTCGATCTCCATCGGGCGGCCGCGCTCGAGATCCTGCAGCATCGAGGTCTTGTGCTCGCCGACATCGCCGGCGCCCTTGATGCGGCGGTCGACCGATATCGGAAAGCGCACGCCGAGGCTTTCGCCGATTGCTTGCGCTTCCACCATCATCGCGCGGGCCAGCGCCCGGGTGCCTTTGTCGGCGACGATTGCGGCAAGCGTGCTGCCGGTCAGCGCCGAGATCGGGTTGAACGAGAGGTTGCCCCACAGCTTGACCCAGATTTCGCTGCGTATGTCGTCGCGGACCGGCGCCTGCAGCCCGGCCTTGATCATTTCCTCGGCCAGAAGCGTCACCCGTTCGCTGCGCTCGCCAGAGGGCTCGCCGAGCGAGAAGCGCCTGCCCTCGACATGACGAATGAGGCCGGGCGCATCGACCTCGACGGCGGGATAGACGACCGAGCCGATGACGCGCTCCGGCCCGATCCGCTGCCAGATCGCGCCGCCGGGATCGACCGTGTTCAGCCTGGTGCCTTCGAGCGGCCCGCCCGCCCCATGGAAATACCACCACGGCACGCCGTTCTGCATGGTGACGACAGCGGTGTCGGGCCCAAGCAGCGGCGCGATCTGGTCGAGCGCCGGGGTCAGCGAATGGGCTTTCAGCGCCAGCACGACATAGTCCTGGACGCCGAGTTCCTCGGCCTTCGCGGCGGCTCTCACCGGCGCCACCGATTCCTGGCCGTCCTCGATCAGGCGCAGGCCATTTGCCTTGATCGCTTCGAGATGGGCGCCGCGCGCGACGATCGACAGATCGGTGCGGCCGGCGATCGCCAGCCTTGCGGCGAGGTAGCCGCCGATCGCGCCGGCGCCGAAGATGGTGATCTTCATCGTCAAAGCCCGAGTTTGGCGGCGAGGCCGATGCGCTGCAGCTTACCGGTCGCGCCCTTGGGGATCTCGTCCAGGATCAGCACCTTGCGTGGCACCTTGAAGTCGGCGAGCCGCGTCGCGGCGTGAGCGCGGATATCGCCTTCGCTGGCGCTCATGCCTTCGCGCAGCACCACCGCCGCCGCCACCTCCTCGCCAAGCTTGTCATGCGGCATGGCGAAGGTGACGACCTGCGCCACCGCCGGGTGGTCCATCAGCACGTCGTCGACCTCGAGCGGCGAGATCTTTTCGCCGCCACGGTTGATGATCTCCTTGAGCCGCCCGGTAACCCTGAGATAGGCGTCCTCGTCGAGCGCACCCTGGTCGCCGGTGTGGAACCAGCCATGCGCGAAGGCCGTGGCATTGGCGTCCGGGTTCTTCTCGTAGCCCGCCGTGACATTGGGGCCGCGAATGACGATCTCGCCGGTTTCGCCGGCTTGCAGCAGCCGCCCGTCAGGCGCCATCACCGCAACCTCCGGCCCGGCGCCGGCGCCGACGCTGCCCGGCTTGCGCAGGCCCGGCGGCAGCCGGTTCGACGCCATCTGGTGGGCGGCTTCGGTCATCCCGTAGGATTCTATCACCGGGCAGCCGAAGGTGGCTTCCAGTTCGGCCATCACTTGCGCCGGCAATGACGCCGAGGACGAGCGGATGAAGCGCAGACGCGCGCCCGCCAGCGCCTCGGCATTGCGCGCCGCCCGGGGCAGGATCGCCTGATGCATGGTCGGCACCGCCGTATACCAGCTCGGCCGCGCCTCGCTCAGCCACTGGAAGAAGCGCAGCGCGTTGAAGCCCGGCGTGCAATAGATGCTGCCGCCCGCTGCCAGCGACGACAGCACGGCCGCGATCAGGCCATGGATGTGGAACAGCGGCATGATGTTGAGGCAGCGATCATCGGCTGTCAGGGCAAGCGTCGCGCCGATATGGGCTGATGAGGCCGCGATGTTGGCATGGCTGAGCGGCACCAGCTTGGGGCGCGACGTCGTGCCCGATGTGTGCAGCAGAAGCGCGATGTCGTCATCCCTCGGCATGTCGGGCGCCGCTTGCGCACCGACCGCCGCCCCCGCGATGGTGAAGCTGCCGGCGGGAGTGTCCGGAGGAACGACAAGCCTGAGCACGCCGATGCCGAGGCGCTCGGCCACCGCCACCGCCGGCCCGGTCTCGTTCTCCGCGACAAGGATCGCCTTGGCGCCGATGTCGGTCAGATAAAAATCGAGCTCGTCCGCCCGATAGGCCGGATTGAGCGGCGCCGTCGAGGCGGCCGCCGCCACCGCGACAAAGGCGGTGGCCATCTCCGGCCCGTTCGGCAGCACGATCGCAACCCGGTCGCCGCGCCCGATGCCGAGCGCATGCAGCCGCTCGGCTGTGACCGCGATCAGGCGACGCAGCCCACCATGGGTGAGTGTCGCCCTGTCCGGCGCCAGGATCGCCGGAGCATCATCGGCACCGGCGGCGAGGCGGTGGGAAAGGTCTGCGTGGGTTTCAGCTTTGGTCATGGTCACCGGCTATGTTCAAACGACTGCTTCTAGAAAGTCCAGGGGACGATTCCGATCCAGGACAATTGTCGACGTCAGCGCTGCCCCTCATTGCCCTGCCGGGCATTTCTCCCCGTAAACGGGGCGAAAGACGCTGTCGCCGATGGTTTCGCCAACCGCGAGCGTTGCAAAAGAGGCGCCGACGGTGCGCCCATCTCCCTTCTCCCGTTTACGGGGAGAAGGTGCCCGAAGGGCGGATGAGGGGCAGCGCCAACGCTTGCTGTGGCAACTGCGGCTTTATCCGCCGCGCCGATTCGCTCAATACCCAAGCGCCATCCCATCCTTGCGCGGATCGGAGGCGCCGGTCAGCGTGCCTTTCTCCCAGTCGATCATCACCACCTGCCCGCCGCCAAGCGGATGATGCGGCTCGGCGATGCGATGGCCGCGCCGGCGCAGGCCCTCGATCGCCTCGGCGGAAACGTTGCGTTCGGCCTCCACCGTATCATCATTGTAGAACACCCGTGGCGCGTCCAGCGCCTGCTGCGGGTCCATGCCGAAGTCGATCATGTTGGTCAAAAGATGGACATGCCCGAAAGGCTGGTAGCCGCCGCCCATCACGCCGAACGGCATCACGGCGCGGCCGTTCCTGGTCGCCATGCCGGGCATGATCGTGTGCATCGGCCGCTTGCCGGGCGCGATGGCATTGGGATGCGCCGGGTCGAGGCGGAAGCTCGAACCGCGGTTCTGCAGCACGATGCCGGTCTTCGGGGCGACGACGCCGCTGCCGAACGAATAATAGGTCGAGTTGATGAAGGAGACGGCGTTGCGGTGGCGGTCGACGATCGAGATATACACCGTGTCGCTGCCGGGCAGGTCCAAGCGCGGCAGATGCGTCATGGCCCGCTCACGGTCGATCTCGGCGCGCAGCCGGTCGGCATAGGCGCTGGACAGAAGCTCTCTCACCGGCACGCGAACATGATCCTGGTCGCCGACGAAGCGGTCGCGGTCCTGGTAGGCCAGGCGGCCGGCCTCGATCTCCAGATGCAGGCGCTCGGCGCCATTGGGGTCGAGGCCGCCGAGCTTGAAGCCTGACAGCACGTTCAGCATCAGAAGCGCCGTCAGCCCCTGATTGTTCGGCGGCATCTGGTGGATGTCATAGCCGCCATAGGCGGTGCTGACCGGCGCCACATAGTCGCCCTTGGTCGCGGCGAAATCCTCGTGCGAATGCAGCCCGCCCAGTTCGTTGAGCCGGCGCACCATGTCGTCGGCGACGGCACCTTCGTAGAATCCGTCGCGGCCGTGCCTGGCGATCACCCGCAAGGTGGCGGCGAGTTCCGGCTGGCGGTGGATGTCGCCGGCCTTCGGCGCCATGCCGCCCGGCAGGAAGATGCGCGCGGCATGTTCGTCGGCTGACAGGTCGGTCTCCGGCTCGGCCCAGTCGAAGGCGACCCGGTCATGCACGACATAGCCGTTCTCGGCATAGTGGATGGCCGGCGCCAGCACCTCGGCGAGGCTCTTGCGGCCATGATCTTCCAAGAGCCGGCTCCAGGCGTCGACGGCGCCCGGCACGGTCACCGCATGCGGTCCTTGCAGCGGGATGCGGTCGAAGCCTTTTTCCAGGTACCAGTCGACATTTGCCTTGGCGGGCGCGCGGCCGGAGCCGTTGAAGGCCAGCACGTCGCCTTGTCCCTTCGGGCAGTAGAGGACAAAACAGTCGCCGCCAATGCCGGTCGACTGCGGCTCGACCACGCCCTGTACGGCGGCGGCGCAGACGGCGGCATCCATGGCATTGCCGCCGGCGCGCAGCATGTCGATCGCGGCAAGCGTCGCAAGCGGATGCGATGTCGCGGCAACCGCTTCCGTGGCACGAACCGGCGAGCGGCCGGGAAACTGGAAATCACGCATTCTGTCTTTGTATCCCTTGGTCTGATGGATGCGACGCTGCCGCCATGGCGTAACACGACACCGCAACGGATCGCTTCGGCTTCTCGACACTGCGCATTTTGCCAAGTCTCCTCGTTACGCCAGACGCGCATCAGGCTCGGACCCGATAAGGCGTTAGCCAGGTTTCCAGCGCGTTCAGTGTCGAGATGATCGTGAAATTGATGGTGAGATAGATCGCGCCCGCGGCCACGAAAACCTCTACGGCGCGATAGGTCTGCGAAATAAGCCCCTGGGCGATGCCCGTCACTTCCATCAGGGTGACGATCGATGCAAGCGACGTGCCCTTTACCATGAGGATGATCTCGTTGCTGTAGCTCGGTATGGCTTGGCGCAGCGCCAAAGGCAGAACGACGAGGCGCAGGGTCTGGAGCCGTGTCATGCCGAAGGCAGAGGCCGCCTCGACAAGGCCGCGCGGCACACCCTGTATCGCACCCCGCAGGATTTCGCTGCCATAGGCTGCGGTATTGAGACTGAGCGCGATGACGGCGCACCAATAGGGCTCGCGAAACAGCCACCAAAGCCCAACTGCCTGAAGTGTGGGGCGGAACTGGCCGAGGCCGTAATAGATGAGGAATATCTGGACGAGCAATGGCGTGCCGCGAAAGACGGCAACGAAGGAGCGTATGGGCCAGACCAGCATCCGATGGTTTCCCTGCTGCGCCAGTGCGAGCAACAGGGCCAAGGCAAAGCCTATTCCGATCGACAACCCCGCAAGTCGCAAGGTTAACGGCAAGCCGGAGAGAAGGGTGGGAATGATCTCTACAAAGAAGGCGAAGTCGATCATGCGTGGACCATGCCTCGCCACGCCCGTGCCTCGCCGTAGCGGAAGACCGATCCGGTCACGGTAGCGATGAGGAAATACAGCGTCGCGGCTGCTATATAGAAGACGAAGGGCTCCCGCATCGATCCCGCGCCGATCTGAGATTGCCGCATCAATTCCACCAAGCCGATCACGGAGATCAAGGCCGAATCCTTGAGCACAAGCTGCCAGACATTTCCGAGGCCCGGCAGGGCGTGCCGCATCAGTTGAGGCACGATGACGAGACGCAGCGATTGGAACCGGGACAGGCCGAGCGCCTTGCTAGCCTCAAACTGGCCGAGATCGACGGCGAGATACGCTCCGCGATAGACCTCGGCTTGATAGGCGCCCGAAATGATGCCGATCGCCAGGACGCCGGTCGCAAATGTCGGCAGCCCGACGAAGCCTGCGCTGCCGAAGAATTTACCGATCTCAGTCAATGCTATGCTGCCGCCGTAGTAAAGCAGGTAGATCGTCAACAGATCGGGTACACCCCTGAACACCGTGCCATAGCCCTTGGCGACCCATGACGGTAAAGCTCTCGTGGAGAGCCGGCCTCCTGCTGCAACCGCGCCGAAGAGAGCGCCGAGCAGGAAGCCGAGGACTGACAGCGCAAATGTCACGCCAGCTGCTAGCAGCAGGGCTCCGCCCCAGCCGCCTTTGCCCACGGAAAGGATATGGAGTGTGTCCGTCATGTGAAACCTGATCGTTCAGCGCGGCGCCCGGCCGATCGGTTGATACCAATCGGCCGGACAGAATACACACGTGGCTACTTGACCGGCGTCACGTCCGTTTTCACCCATTTTTCCGAGATGCGTTTAATGGTCCCGTCGGCAACGGCGGCGCTGATCGCGTCGTTCAGCATTTCCTTGAGCTTGGTGTCCTCCTTCCTGAGTCCCGCACCCGTTCCGGCGCCGAACAAGCCGCCGACAAAGCCCGGACCTGCAACCGTGAAGCCCGAGAATTCGGGTTTTGCGAGCGTCGCGGCGAGCGCTGTCTTCTGAGCGAATATTGCATCGATGCGGCCCGCGGCCAGATCGAGATCGTGCTGCTCGGTCGTCTTGTACTCGCGGATCTCCACCGTGTCGCCGAAGTATTTCTTGAGGAATTCGAGCATGGCCGTGGCCGCCTGGACACCGACCACCTTGCCCTTCAGCAGGGGCTTCAACTTGTCGATCGCGGCCTTGGAGGCGGCCTCATCGTCCAGCTTGAATTTCTCGGTCGAAGCGCCGAGCTTCCCCAGGTCGCTGTCCTTGGCGGCTGCGAACCCGCCCGGGTCGATCGCATAAGGCTGGGTGAAGTCGATGGTCTCGAGGCGTTTCGGCGTGATGAACATGCCGGCCATGATCACATCGAACTTGCCGACCTTCAGCGAAGGAATAAGTCCATCCCAGTCCTGAGCGATGATGGTGCATTTGACCTTCATCCGCTCGCAAAGATTGTTGGCGAGCTCGATCTCCAGTCCGTCGAGCTTGCCGTCTGCGTTGGTGAAGTTCCACGGAGCGTAGGCACCCTCCGTGGCGATGGTTATGGCCTTGGGCGCGTCCTCGGCCAATGCGGTGTGCATGAAGCCGAACATGCTGAGTGCGGCCGCAACTGCGGCCAAACGACAAACTTTCATGTGGTTCCCCTTTTTGATAGGCTGTTCGAGCTGTTCCTACGCCCGGCCGCATTGCCGGTTCGAGGCCATTCCTGTCCGTCCGGCGTTCGTCACCGGCTCGGACTCACGAACTCGGCCAGTATCGGTGCTGTGCTGAGAATGTGATCCTGCATCACCTTTTCCGCTTGAAGTTCGTCGCCTGAACGCAAGGCCGCGATCACGGCGGCATGCTCCTCGCGCGCAGAATGCGGCTTGTCACAGTCGTCGAACCAGATGCGCATGTAGGGCTCTATCACCGCATGCAGCGCCGATATCTGGTGGATAAGCTTGGGCCTCCGGCTTAGCGCACAGATACGGCCATGGAATTCCTGGTGGCGGACCACCCAGTCGCTGCTGCCGCTCTGGCCCGCGCGTTCCATGCGCTCGAGCAGGCGATCGAGTTCCTCGAACTCCTCCTCATCGATCCGGGGCATCGCCAGCCTTACGGCCAGTCCCTCCAGAACCGAGCGAATTTCGAAAATCTCGTAAAGCTCATCGACCGTCAGGCCTGCAACCACGCATCCACGATTGGGCCGCAGAACCACCAGCCCGTCGGAGGCCAGGCGCCGAAAAGCCTCCCGCACCGGCATGCGACTCATGCCGATCTCGGCGGCAATCTCCTCCGGAATAAGCCTGTCGCCCGGTTTGTAGCGGCCGAAGCGAAGGGCTCTCTGAACGTGCCTGTACGCCTCTTCCTCCGCAGTGGCGGACATCTGTGGCTCTGCCGGAAAGGTTGCTTGCATGGGGCACCTAAAGTATTTTTGTATCCACGTATCATCAAATCCATATTTTATTGCGTCGTCAATACCCCTGTGACGACGGCTCAGAAGCCGATACCGGTGCAGTGCACCACCGGCTCGACGGCCACGCGACGGAACTGGCCGCCGCTGCCGCGACGGAACAGGACAAGGCGCGGCTGCGCGCCATTCTGGCCGAATGCGAGCGGCTGGCCGCCATCCAGGACCGCACCACCAGGGAAAATTCCAGATCGGCATCGACCTGCATCGGGTGATTGCCGAGATCAGCGGCACTGTCATGCTGCACGGCATGCTCTGCGGCATTCTCGACAAGTGCCAGCACTATGTCTGGACCGAGCTCTTGTGGCTCGACGAATGGAAGATCACCCGCGACGAGCATGCCGAGATCGTCGAGGCGATCTGTGCCGGCGACGCCGGCCGGGCCGGCACGCTGGCGCGCGCCCATGTGCGGGGATCACGCGAGAACGTGCTGCGCCTGCTGCAGGCCAAGTCGGACTATCAGAGTTTTCTGGCCAAGGCGTCCTGAGCGGCCGGCAGCCCGGACAAGGCTGCCCGCCAACCATCATGGCTCGTTCAGGCGAAGGCCGGTTCACCTGCCGCTTCACGGACCACAAGCTCGCTTGTCATGGGTATGCCTCTAAGGGCGCCGAGCACCATATTGTGCGAGATCGCGCGCTCGTGGATCTTCTCCAGCTCGGCGCGCGGCGCGGAAGAACGCACGGTTGCGGTGAAGTGGAGAGACAGATAGCAATGCCGTGCGTCTGGCGGCGCCTCGAACCCATCAAGGCCGTCGAACTCGCCGCGCGGGTCGAACACGCCTTCAACGACAAATTCGACCGAGCGCAGATCGATCCCCGCATGCGCCGCAAGCATCGGATAATCCGAGCCGACACAGGCGGCCGCGGCGGCAAAGATCTGCTCCCAGGGATAGACAACGTTTGGTGGATTGTCCCTGAGGCTCGCCGGCCGCTCCAGGAGGGGCGCGGCATATGGATCGCTTGATTGCGGATCGAAGCGGTAGCGGGCACGGTAGGTCCCGCGCACCGCATCGCCATGTTTCTTCATCACGGATACGATATCCCTTACCGTGCTGACGGGTTCACCGAAGACTACGGGCATCTCTTATCTCCTTCCAATCGTGGGTTTCTCGCTCGTCTATTTGGGCCGGCGTGCTTCAAGGAGCCGCGAGCGGGGGAGAAAGTTCGATCAGTCATCGTAGGGTCTGGGTAGCCGCGGCGAGAGATGGAGATGCAGGCGTCTGGCCTTGCCATCTTGCTGAAAGACCACCAGGGCGATGCCTGGCGGGCAATGGAACGGATCCTCGGGAGGGTTGACGAACCGTCCCTCGATGACGATGACGCTGCCGGCGCCGAGAACGCGCAACGGTTCGAGCCGTACGCCAGCCTCGGTGTCGGAATCGACTTCCCCGGCGAGGAACGACCGACCGAATACCGGCTTGCCGCCTCCGCGTACGAGGTGAAGGTCGTCCGCGAAGTGGCCGAGGAAACGGTCACGGTCGCCGTGCCGATTGAGGCCGTCGAAGATTTCGACATAGAACCGCTGGTGCTCGCTTGACCTTAGCTTTGTGTCGGGATCAACCAATCCTGCCGTATCGAGCAGCATCTCGGCCAATCTGCGCTTGGCTTCCGACAGGCGGCTGCGAACGGTTCCGATCGGGACGGCCAGGATGGTGGCCAGTTCTTCGTAAGACGGATAGCTGCCGAAATAGCGCAGCATTGCGGTGGCTTGCAGCGGTTCGGGAAGTTTACGCAGGGCGTCCCAAACCCATTCGCGAAGCGCGACTTTCTCGAGCCGCTCCTCGATATCGGTCCCTTCGTCGGGACGATCAGGCACTTCGGCGGCAAGCACCTCTCGACGTCTTCCGCGCAATTGCCGCAGGCAGATGCGGTGCAGCACCATGTGAAGCCATCCGGCGACCGCCTGAGGGTCCTTGAGTTCCCCAATGTGCCTCAGCGCGATCAGAAACGTGTCATGGACCGCATCCTCGGCTTCCGGGCCATAGCCCAGTATCTGCAGCGCCGCGGCGTAGAGCCTGGCGCGGTGGCGTTCGAGCAGCAGCCCGAGGCAAGCGCAGTCGCCGGCGCGAGCCGCAACGGCCAGTTCGGCATCAGTCGGCTGGATACGAGCTTGATGACCCATTGACCAAGGATGCGCCAACGCTGCAAAAAGTTCGAATCCAAATTCGAATTGCTCCAACTCCCACCTACACAGCCGGTCGGCCGTATTGGCTTGGTCGAGCGAGTTCGCCCACCTGCTTGGCGCCGCCACGCCCCCGCGACCCGCGGCACCCCAGCGATATTTTTACAATTTGCGGTGTTCTCGGGACGAACAGCGGCGCGAAAAGCGTTTTAGCCTTTAGTTCGCCGGGTGCTCCCAGGACGCCGAGCGCCCTAAATCAAACGCTTTTGGGAGAATAACCATGAAACATCGCCTCATTCCGATAACAATGGGCTTGCTCCTGGCCTCCGCTGGTGCGGCTCTGGCTGGCAATGTACACACCGTAACAGGTACGACAGGTCAGCCCAGCCAGGAGATTGGCACTCCTCAGACGGGAAGTGCTACGCCGGGCCACGCCAGCACGGCCCCGGGTTCAGCCTTCAATCCGGATGGGAACGCGGGAACACACTACGCGGGCGAACAGCCTCAGAACTCCAAGAATCCGAAGAGCGTATCTCAGTACGACGTGGCCGGCTTCCAGCAGTCCCATAAGTGACAGCCGCCGTCACGAACAAGAACCCGGCAGCCGAAAGCTGCCGGGCCAACGACGCCTTCTTCCGGACGGTCCGCGCCAGGCTGACGGGCCTTCAGCCCTTGCGCTCCTGGAGGCTGTTGCCGCCGTCGACCACCAACAGCGCGCCGTTGACATAGCTGGCGCCTTCCGACGCCAGGAACACCACCGCCGCGGCCACTTCATCTGGCCGGCCGGCCCGCGCCGGCGGCGTATGCAGGGCCGCCATCCGTTCCATCTCGCTCGACGAGCCGGTTTCGATCCAGCCGGGCGCCACGGCATTGACCGTGACGCCGCTCCTGGCCACTTCAAGCGCCAGCGTGCGCGTCAGGCCGACCATGCCGGCCTTGGCGGCGGAATAGGCTGATGTGCCTTCGAAGGACACCAGCGGTCCGGTGACCGACGCCACATTGACGATGCGCCCGTAGCCCGCCTCGACCATTGCCGGCAAAAACGCATGGGTGACCAGGAACGCGGTCTTCAGGGTGACGTCGATGCCTCGGTCCCACTCGGCCTCTGTCATGGCGAGAAACGCCTTGTCGACCGAGGGTGATGCCAGCGAGCCCATACCGGCATTGTTGACCAGGATATCGACCGCGCCGACATCAGCCCGTAGCCGCGCGACATCGGCAGCCATGGTCAGATCGGCGACCACGGCCCTGGCATCGATACCTTCTGCACAAAGCTCGGCGGCGCGGTCAAGCACGCGCGCACTGGCGCCGGTGAGGAACACGACATGGCCGGTATGGCCAAGCTGGCGGGCAATGGCGAAGCCGATGCCGTCGGCCGCTCCGGCGCCGGTGATCAAGGCGCGTTTGATGCTGGTGGAAGTCATGGCTCAAATCAGCTCCGCTGGTTCCGCCCGTCGCGCATAGTCGGACGGCAGCGGTGGCGCTGAACCATATAGTCCATGGAGAACGATTTGGCGCGCCATCTCGGGTGATGATGAGAATTATGTCTACGCTATAGTCCTTCAAAATGGCAGTCGGAAGCAAACCGGAACTTGCTGAAATCACGGCGGGTTTCCGGCCGCCTCCGTCCCGCCGACGCGTCTCATCCCAGGTTAGACAGTCTCATGCGACGGTTCTCATCCACGCCAGGAAGGACTCCATCACTGCGGAGCGCGGACTGTGGTGCATCCAGACGACATAAAAGCTGTAACCCGGCAAGGACAATGGATGCGCTTTGACGAGCGAACCATTTTCCAGCTCGCGGCCGACTACGACGTCGCTGCAAATGGCAATGCCTTGCCCGGCGACAACCGCATCGATCGCATGCAGCTCCTCGCGGAAGCTCAAATCCCAAGCTTTGGCAGGGATCAGGTCCGGATCGATTGAACGAGCCGTCTCCAGCCACCGGCGCCAGGTGGGAGCGTCCGGATCCCGGTTCATCCAGTCGAAATGGATCAGGGGATAACGCAGGAGATCAGCGGCGCGCTCAATCGAGCGCCCATCGCTTGCCAGCAATCGCGGACTGCAAATGGGAAAGAAGGAATCGCGGCACAGCTCTTGCGCCGCAAAGCCCACGGGCGGGCGCCGTGTGTAGCGGATCGCCAAATCCGCGGCGCCGGCGCGCAGATCGAGCAGAGCGTCCGTCCCGATGATCTCCAATGGCACGGCCGGGTTGGCCGCTCGCCATTTCGGCAAGCGGGGCACTAGCCATCGGCTAGCGAAGGCGTTCGGACTTGTCACCCGCAACGGCGCTTGAACGTCCGGCTCCGCGACCGCGGCAAGGGAGCCGGCGAGAAGATCAAAGCCGTTGCGCAGGATAGGAAACAGCCGCGCTCCCGCGCTCGTCAGCACGAGCGGGCGCGGCCGGCGCTGGAACAGCTTGAGACCGCACATCTCTTCCAACAAGCGGACCTGGTGACTGATCGCCGTCGGCGTCACGCCGAGTTCCGCCGCCGCGGCCTTGAAGCTGCCGTGCCGAGCGACGGCCTCGAAGGCGTGCAAAGCGCGCAGCGGCGGGCGGTTTGTCATGTCGGCAGCGTAGATGAATTTTTCTCATCCGGCATCCAAGAATTTCGCTTTTGCAAAAGGTTGCGCCCCCGTGAGACCATCGTCCTGCCGGAACGGAGGGCGACAGCGATGGAGCTTCCACGACAGACCGATGCACGAATGGGCCGATCCCATGCTTCGAGCACGGCGATTGAACAGCTACGGCGGCTCTTACGGGGCGAGCTGGTGCTGCCGACAGACGCTGCATATGACCGGATGCGCAAGGTCTGGAACGGGGCAATCGACAAACGCCCTGCCGCAATTGTCTTTTGCGCCAGTCCCGATGACGTCGTCCATGCCGTGACCTATGCCAGGTCACAAGGCTGTCTTGTGGCGGTTCGCAGCGGCGGCCATAACGTCGCCGGCCTGTCCGTCTGCGACGACGGGACGGTGATCGATCTATCCCGCATGAAGAAGATCGCAGTCGATCCCGAGCGCCGCATCGCCAGGGCCGAAGCCGGTCTGAACCTCGGCGAGTTCGACGCCGCCACACAGGCGCACGGCCTTGCAACGACCATGGGCGTCAACAGCGACACCGGGATTGCCGGCCTCACGCTTGGCGGAGGCTTCGGCAAGCTCGGGCGCAAGCACGGTCTGAGCTGCGATAATTTGATCGCGGCCGAAATTGTCACGGCTGACGGACAGTTGTTGCGGACAAGCGCCGAGGAGCATCCCGACCTGTTCTGGGCCTTGCGCGGCGGCGGCGGCAATTTCGGCATCGTGACGGCGTTCGAATACCGGCTGCATCCGCTCGGTCCGGCCCTTCTCGTGGGCTCGGTGCTCCACGCCTGGGATCATGCGCGCGACGCCATGCGGTTTTACGACAAATTCTCCCGTGACGCCCCGGACGAGGTGAGCGTTGACGCCGCGCTCGTCACATTGCCCTCGGGCGACCGTGCCTTCAGCATCTCGGCTTGCTATGTCGGATCACCCGAAGCGGGCGAGCCTGTCATCGCACCGCTGGTGAAATTCGGCTCTCCCATCGAGAGCCGCCTTCAAGCCATTCCTTATCTCCAGATTCAATCGGCGGGCGATAGCCTCTTTCCACGCGGACGACGCTATTACTGGAAAGCGCAGTTCCTGCGTGCGATCAGCGACGGTGCGATCGACGCGCTGCTCGACAGTTACGCGAGGGCTCCCAATCACTCGTCCCTGCTGGTTTTCCAACAGGTCGGCGGAGCGATCGCTCGTTTACCCGCGTCACACTCGCCCTACGCCAATCGCGATGCGGCCTTTGACTGCTTCCCGATCGCCATATGGGATGATCCGGTCGATGATGAGGCCAATACGCGCTGGGCGCGCGACCTGTGGAATGCGGTCAGACCATTCTCCACCGGCGGTGTTTATGCCAACAATCTTGGTGATGAGGGTGACGAGCGCGTTCGTGCTGCATACGGCGGAAATTATGCGCGCCTCGCCGCTGCCAAGAAGCGATACGACCCGACCAATTTCTTCCGATTGAACCAAAACATCAGGCCTGGATGATTCGGGATTCCTAGGGGGGACCGTGCGCAGTCGCTGGATGATCCTTGCTGTACTATTCGTCGCCCGCGCGGCGATGGCGGTGCAGTTCCAGGGCGTTGCCGCCGTTGCGCCGGAATTGGGTAAGGCGCTGAACGCGAACCTCGCCGACATCGGCGTCCTCATCGGCTTGTATTTCGCGCCAGGCGTTGCGGTTGCGCTTCCCGGCGGCGCAATCGCCCAGCGCTTCGGCGATAAGGCGACGGTGCTTGCCGGGCTGGTCCTGATGCTGGCAGGGGAACTCCTGCTCTACGCCTCAACTTCATGGAGCGTGCAGGTCGCGGGCCGGCTCATCTCCGGCCTGGGAGGCGTGCTGCTGAATGTGCTGATGACCAAGATGGTCGTTGACTGGTTCTCGGGCCGGCAAATCGCCACCGCAATGGCAATCTTCATTAACTCATGGCCCTTGGGCATCGCCCTTGCGCTCGTCATACTGCCGCTGATCCAGGCGGAATTTGGCATATCGGGGGCGCAGATCGCGGTGATGGCCCTCATCACCTCGGCTCTCGCGTTGGTGGGGTTTCTCTATCGGCCACCCGGACTGGCCCTCGCTTCGGTTTCGGCGAAAGGCGTGCGACTTGCGAAGCCGGCCCTCTGGGCGGTACTGCTCGCAGGCTTGATCTGGTCCCTCTACAATGTCGGCTTCGCCATGATTTTCAGCTTCGGGCCGTCGATGCTGGTCGAGCACGGCTGGTCGACCGCCGCCGCTGGCTCCGCCGTCAGCATAGTGCTGTGGCTCGCAGCCCTGTCCGTTCCGTTCGGAGGATACCTCGCGGACCGCACCGGGAGCCGCAACGCCATACTGGCGGCAAGCACCCTGGCTTTCGCGGCACTGGTCCTGCTGCTGTGGCGCGGTGCGCCGGTACTGCCCACCGTCTTTGTGCTGGGACTGATCTGCGGACTCCCGGCCGGAGCGATCATGAGCCTGCCGGCGCAAGCACTGGCGCCGGCGACTCGTGCGCTGGGAATGGGTCTCTTTTATACAGTCTATTATGCGACTATGCTGGCCGCTCCCTGGCTCGGCGGTAAGCTTGCTCTTTGGGCAGGCAGCGCCGGCGCGGCTCTCGGCCTCGGCGCGGCCGCTCTTCTGGCCTGTCCGGCGCTTCTGTGGGGATTCGAACGTCTGCTGCTCGCACGGGCAAGAACGGAACCGCAGACGAATTGAAATCCTGGCGCAGCCGATCAAGTCGCGAAACGAGGCATACAACGGAGAGAATGGCGCGCCCGAAGAGATTCGAACTCCTGACCCCCAGATTCGTAGTCTGGTGCTCTATCCAGCTGAGCTACGGGCGCGCATCAGGCCGTGTTTTCAACGGCCCTGCGATCCGATCCTGAGGACCGGCCGCGATGTGTGCAGTTCCCTACCGACTGAATTTGCGAAAAGCAAGTCGCTCCGGCAAAAGTTTTGTCGCAGGCCTGTCATCCGGCGAGAAGAGTCCGATCCAGGCGCTTCGAAACAGTCGCCGAGCCCGAGCCATCACGCCGGGCGGCGCAGGCTGCCGCGGGCCTGGTCGAGCCGCACCGGCTGGTCGGGGATGGTGACGGCGAAGGTGGTGCGCCCGCCAATCGACTCGACCAGTTCCACCGAGCCGCCATGCGCGCGGATCAGTTCGTGCGCGATCGCCAGGCCAAGGCCGGTGCCGCCGCTGCGCGCCGAGCCGCGGAATGCCGCAAACAGGTTCTCGCGCGCTTTCGCCGGCAGGCCGGGGCCGGTGTCGGTGACGGCGATGCGGCTGACGCTGCCCATGCGTTCCGCAGATACCGCCAGCCGCCGCACCACGGCGCTCTCGGTGTCGGCCGCCATCGCCTGCACCGAGTTGCGGCACAGATTGGTGAGCACCCGGAACAGCTGGTCGGAATCGGCGTCCACCTCGAAAGCCGCCTCGACGGCGTTGATGAACTCGATGCCCTCCTCGATGTCGAGCAGGCCGTGCACGTCCTCGACCAGCTGGCGCAGCCGCACCCTGCGGCGCGAAGGCGGCGGCTCCTGCGTGCGGCCATAGGCCAGTACGCCTTCCGAATACGAGACGGCCCGGTCGAGCGCACGCAGCAGCTTCGGCGCGAAGGCCTGCACGGTCGGGTCTTTAACCAGACGCAGGCGGTCCGAAATCAGCTGCGCCGATGCCAGGATGTTGCGCATGTCGTGGTTGATCTTCGAGACGGCCAGGCCGAGGTCGGCAAGGTGTTTCTGCTCGGAGAGCATCTTTTGCAGCCGCTCCTGCATCTGCGACAGCTCGCGTTCGGCAACGCCGATCTCATCGGCGCGGGCGGCGGGATGGATGATGCGACTTGGATCGTCGGGGGCTTCGGAGAAGGACAGCATCGAGCGCGTCATCGTGCGGATCGGCCCGATCATGATCAGGTCGATCGCGGCATAGACCAGCATGGCCGTGAACAGCGAGATCAGCAGCGAGACGAAGGCGACGTTGCGCGAATAGATGAGCATGGCCTTGCGCAGGGAGTAATCCGGCATGATCAGCTCGAATTCCTTGTCGCTGTCGCCGACCGGCCCGAAGACGCGCAGCATCCGGTCACCGCCGAAGAACAGCGTGTCCAGCGCGCCGGTCATCCCCTTGATCATGCCGACGCTGGCGAGGTCGATGTGCTCGTCGACCTGCGGCGGCATGTCCGCCACCACCAGAAGCCGCGACACGCCGCCATCGCGCACCGCGATCGCCTTGGCGCCGATTGCCATCAGCACGTCGTTCTGGGCGGTGCGCGACAAGGAGGTCGGCTCGCCCTGCACCAGCACGATCGACACGGCGGCGGCCGTGCTCAGCCGCTCCTTGAGCCAGCTCAGCCGGTAGCTGGCGATCCAGGGCAGGAAGATGAGCACTTCGGCCAAAAGCACGAAAACGATGGTCAACAGCAGCAGCTTTGTCGACAGTCCGCGCGACAGGGGTACGGTGCGGACGACGGCTGGCGCCGTTCCGTTACCTTCCCCGGCTTGGTTGGCTTCGCTCATGCGACTCGATCTTCACAATCACTTGATCGCCCAAGATTAGGCGATTACGGCTTTTTTGCCAATTTCATCCTTGGTCTCAGACACAATTGGCGCCAAAAGGTGCACGTCCCTGCCGCGACACGGCCGGATTGACTTCCAAAACCCTTCTTTCTATAAGCCCGCTCACGCTCGGGCCATTCGTCCCGGCGCGGTTTCGATCGCGCCAAAGCCGGCCCGGCAAAGCTCCTGTTACAAAGTGACAGAATCAAGAAGGGCCGCACCCCGCGGTATTAAAACAAATGAAGCGTACATACCAACCGTCCAAACTCGTCCGCAAACGCCGGCATGGCTTCCGTGCCCGCATGGCCACCAAGGGTGGTCGTGGCGTCGTCGCAGCTCGCCGCAATCGCGGCCGCAAGCGGCTGAGCGCCTAAGCGAGACGAGATCGTTGCCCGCAACCGGCAAGCCAGTGGGGCAAAATCCCAAGCGGCTTCTGAAGCGCGCGGAATTCCTGGCCGTCCGTCGTGGTGAAAAGCGACGCGGACGGTTTTTCCTCGTCGAGGTCCTCGACCGCGGCGACGGCGGGATACCGCGCGTCGGTTACACCGTCACCAAGAAGGTCGGCAACGCCGTTGTGCGCAACCGCGTCAGGCGGCGGCTGAAAGAAGCCGTCCGCGTCCATGCGGCCGATGACATGAAGCCCGGCAATGATTATGTCATCGTCGGGCGCGATGACGCGCTGCGCGCGCCTTTCGGCCAGTTGAAGGCCGAACTCTCCCGCCGACTTCGCGGAACACGATAGGCCAAGGGCTCTCGATGGAAAACAACCGGAACTTCTTCATCACCATCGCGCTGTCGGTGCTGATCCTGACCTTGTGGCAGGTTTTCTACATGAACCCGCGCGTCGAGCAGCAGCGTGAGGCCGCCAAGGTCGAGCAGCAGCGCGTGGAGGAGCAGAAAAAGACGGCCGAGGCGGCCAATCCGGGTGCTGCAACACCGGCTCCGGCGCCGGGCACCATTCCCAACGCGCCCGGCGGCGACACCGTCACCGCGGCCAGCCGTGATCAGGCGCTTGCCGCTTCGAAGCGCGTCAAGATCGACACGCCGAGCCTCGAAGGGTCGATCAACCTGACCGGCGCGCGCCTCGACGACCTCAAGCTCAAGCACTACACCGAAACCGTCGACAAGAATTCGCCCGAGATCGGACTGCTCAACCCGCAGGCGCTGCCCACCGGCTACTTCGCCGAGATCGGCTTCGTCGGCAACGACAAGACCGGCACTGTGCCGGGTGCGGAAACGGTGTGGAGCGTGGAAGGCAATCCGACGCTGACCCCGTCGACGCCGGTGACGCTCACCTACACCAACGACAAGGGCCTGACCTTCAAGCGCACCTTCTCCGTCGACGCCAATTATATGTTCACGGTCTCCGACACGGTGCAGAATTCCGGCTCAAGCGCGGTGTCGCTGTTCAATTACGGCCGTGTCACCCGCTACGACAAGCCGGCCGTCGCCAGCACCTATGTGCTGCACGAGGGCCTGATCGGCTTCACCGGTACGGAAGGCCTGCAGGAGCACAAATACGCGTCCGTCGAGAAGGACAAGCAGTACCAGCCGGGCAAGTCGACCGACGGCTGGCTCGGCATCACCGACAAATACTGGGCGGTGACGCTGGTGCCGACCGAGAAGCAGCCGTTCCAGCCGCGCTACGCCTATTTCGAGGACGGCCGCCACCGCTACCAGTCCGACTTCCTGACCGACGCGATCAATGTCGAGGCCGGCCAGTCGGCGACTGTCGAGACCGAGGTCTTCGCCGGCGCCAAGGAAGTCGCCAAGATCAACGCCTATGCCGAAGACCGCCACATCAAGCGGTTCGACCTGCTGATCGACTGGGGCTGGTTCCACTTCATCACCAAGCCGATGTTCTGGCTGATCGACACGCTCTACAAATTCCTCGGCAATTTCGGCCTGGCGATCCTGGCCACCACCGTCATCGTCAAGGCCATCTTCTTCCCGCTCGCCAACAAGTCCTACGCGTCGATGGCGAACATGAAGAAGGTGCAGCCCAAGATGCTCGAAATCCGCGAGAAATATGCGGATGACAAGATGAAGCAGCAGCAGGCGATGATGGAGCTCTACAAGACTGAGAAGATCAATCCGCTTGCCGGCTGCTGGCCGGTAGCGCTGCAGATCCCGGTCTTTTTCTCGCTCTACAAGGTGCTCTACATCACCATCGAGATGCGGCATGCGCCGTTCTTCGGCTGGATCCAGGATCTGGCCGCGCCCGACCCGACCTCGATCTTCAACCTGTTCGGCCTCGTTCCGGTCACTCTGCCGCACATGCTGATGATCGGCGTCTGGCCGCTGATCATGGGCGTCACCATGTTCCTGCAGATGCGCATGAACCCGACGCCGCCGGACCCGACGCAGGCCGCGATCTTCACCTGGATGCCGGTCATCTTCACCTTCATGATGGCGGGTTTCCCGGCCGGCCTCGTCATCTACTGGGCCTGGAACAACACTCTGTCGATCCTCCAGCAGGGCGTCATCATGAAGCGCCAGGGCGCCAAGATCGAGCTGTGGGACAATCTGGTCGCACTGTTTCGAAAGAAACCGTCGCCAGCGGAATAGAAGCGCTCTCTTCTCGAAAAAGCCCGGTTCGCCCGGGCTTTTTCTTTGGACAAGTTTCCGTTCACGTTCCTGTGATCGGCGAAACTGCAAGCGGTCGCGAGGCGTGACTGCGTGTGCATTTCCAAAGGCTATCAATTCCGATCAGCCCTCACCCGGAGGAAGACCACATGCGCTTGCCGTCATTCACGACTATCGCCATTTCCGCACTCGTCGCCGGCGCGGCGATTGCCGCTCCCGCCTATGCCAAGAACCCGACTGTCGGCGGCGCGCCGATGTACGCCACCAAGAACATCGTCGAAAACGCCGTCAACTCGAAGGACCACACGACGCTGGTCGCCGCCGTCAAGGCGGCCGGCCTGGTCGACACGTTGCAGGGCGCCGGCCCCTTCACCGTCTTTGCGCCGACCAACGAAGCCTTCGCCGCACTGCCGGCCGGCACGGTGGACACGCTGCTGAAGCCAGAGAGCAAGGACCAGCTCACCAAGGTGCTGACCGCGCATGTCGTGGCCGGCAAGATCTCCGGCAAGGACATGATGGCCAAGGCCAAGGCGATGGGCGGCAAGTATGAGATGAAGACCGTCTCGGGCGACATGCTCACCGCCGAGGTCAAGCAAGGCAAGCTCTACATCATGGACGAGTCCGGCGGCGAGGCGAAGGTGACCATCGGCGACGTCAATCAGTCCAACGGCGTCATCCACGTCGTCAACAAGGTGCTGTTGCCGAAGTAACGGCTTCCGGCAAAAGGGGATCAAGGCAAATCCGTTGGGGCTTTCTCGGTCTGCCATCCCAGCCTCGTGACGAGGTGCCGTGTTTCCTGGGGAAGCCGCATCGGCGAGGCCGGGGTCCTGTAGTCCCTCACAGGACCCCGGTCTCTCTTTTCCCACCTGTGAGAACGGCTGGGGCTTCAGCGGTGGAGCTTCGACCGCTTCCAGCACATCACTCCATCACGGCGCTGTGGTCGACCTTGGCCGGTGTTCCGGGCTTGCGCAGCAGGAGCACCAGCGGGATGGCGGCCAGCGACAGGATCATCATCAGCTTGAAGTCGTCCATGTAGCTGATAACAGTCGCCTGCAGCGTCACCACGCCGTCAAGTGCTGCGCGGCCGGCGGCGGTGTAAGGGTTCATCGCCCGCGCGATCGCCGGATTGCCGAACGCCTGGTCGAAGGGCGTCACATAGGTGGCGATGTTGGCATGGTTGATCTGCACGTTCTGCGTCAGCAGCGCGGTGACCACCGAGATGCCGACGCTGGAGCCGATGTTTCGCGACAGATTGTAAAGCCCGGTGCCTTCCGCGCGCCGCTCCGGCGCCAGCGTGGCGAAGGTGATGGTGGTCAGCGGCACGAACAGGAAGCCGAGCCCCGCGCCCTGGATGAAGCCGGTGCTGATGATCGTCCATTGCGAGACGTCGGGCGTCCAGCCGGTCATGTCGTACATCGCCCAGGCGGTGATCAGCAGGCCGGTCAGGAGCAGCCAGCGTGTATCCACCTTGCCGATCAGCCTGCCGACCAGGAACATGCACGCCATGGTGCCGAGGCCGCGCGGGCCCATGACGATGCCGGCCGTCACCACCGGATAGCCCATCAGCGTCTGCAGATAGGGCGTCATCAGCGCCAGCGAGGCGAGATAAGTGATGCCGATGATGAAGATGAAGATCATGCCGACCGCGAAATTCCTGTCGAGGAACAGCCGCGGATTGACGAAGGTGTTGCGGGCGGTGAAGGTGTGGACCAGGAAGATGTAGAAGGCCGACGCGCAGATCAGCGCCTCGACGATGATCTCGGATGACGAGAACCAGTTGAGCTGCTCGCCGCGGTCGAGGAACATCTGCAGGGCCGCGATGGTGATGCTGAGCATGCCGAAGCCCAGCCAGTCGAGCCTCGCCTTCATGTCCGTCTTCGTCTCCTGGACGAACATCCACACGCCGGCGAAAGCCAGCGCGCCGATCGGAACGTTGATGTAGAACACCCAGCGCCAGCTGACATTTTCGGTCAGCCAGCCGCCGATGACCGGACCCAGCACCGGCCCGACCATCACCGAAACGCCGAACAGGGCCATGGCCGAGCCGCGTTCTTCGACACTATAGATGTCGAGCAGGATGCTCTGCGACAGCGGCACCAGCGCCGCGCCGAACAAGCCTTGCAGCAGGCGGAAGCCGACGATCTGCGGCAGCGACTGCGCGAAGCCGCACAGCACCGAGGCGACCACGAAGCCGGTGATCGAGGTCAACAGGATGCGCTTGCGACCGAAACGGTTGGCAAGATAGCCCGAGGGCGGCGTCATGACCGCGGCCGCGACGATGTAGGAGGTCAGCACCCAGTTGATCTGGTCGGCACTCGCCGAAACGCTGCCCTGGATATAGGGCAGCGCCACATTGGCGATGGTCGTGTCCAGCGCCTGCATGATGACGGCCAGGATCACGCAGGCGGTGATGGCGCCGCGATTGGCGACCACCGGCGTGGCACCTGCCGCGGACGCGCCGGTCATGACTTTTGTCCGAACCGGTCGATGAGATTGGCCACGAAGTCCGGCAGGCCGCGCGCATGGCCGGTCTCGACGTCGACCACGACGCTCATCCCGCCGCGCAGCGGCGGCTTGCCCTCGATGTCATCGACCGTCACGCGCATCGGGATGCGCTGCACGACCTTGACCCAGTTGCCGGTGGTGTTCTGCGCCGGCAGCAGCGAGAAGCTCGACGACGAGGCGGGGCTGATCGAGGCAACCGTGCCGTGCCACACGGCACCCGGATAGGTGTCGACGCTGATCGTCGCCGTCTGTCCCGGCCGCGCATAGGTCAGCTCGGTTTCCTTCGGTTCCGCCTCGATCCACAGATCGGTTGACGAAACCAGGCTGAAGGCCGGCTGCGAAGCGGGCAGATACTTGCCGACCTGAAGCGCGTCGACATTGGTGACGACACCGTCGAACGGCGCCTTGACGATCGAGTCGTTGAGGTTGCGCTGCGCATCGTCGACGCCAGACTGGGCCTGCAGATAGAACGGGTTCTTCTCCACCGGCTGGTCGGCGTCGCCGCCAAGCTGGGCAAGCGTGGCCTGCGCCTGCGCTTTGGTGACCGACACTTTCTGGCGCGCCGCCACAAGGTCGTGCTGGGCGCTGTCGAAAGACGCCTTTGAGGCGGTGGAGGTCTTGAGCAGGTCCTGCTGCCGCTGGAAGGCCGCCTCGTAATAGGGGATGTCGGCCTGCGCCTGCTCGATCTGCGACAGCGACTGCTGATAGCTCGCCTGCAGCGTCAGCACCTGGTTGCGCACGGTCCCAAGCTGGGCCTGGGCAGCGGCGAGAGCGGTTTCGAAGGAGGCCGGCCTCAGGCGGAAGAGCACGTCGCCCTTCTTCACCGCCTGGTTCTCGTGGACATCGATCTCCTGCACGGTGCCGGAGACATCGGTGGATACGCCGAGCGACTGGGCCTGGATGTAGGCATTGTCGGTCGTCATCACCTGGCCGCCGGTGACATAATAATAGCCGCCCACGACCAGCGCGACCGGAAGCAGGGCAAAGAGCACCGGACGCGTCAGGCCCTGCTTCGGCTTGGCCGAAGCAGGAGGGGCAACGGCGACAGGGGCCTGCTGTGGCTGCGGCTCCCTGGCCGGCGCCTCGAGCGCCGCCGGCTCAAGGGCGACCGGCGCTTCCAACTCGTCCTTGTCGATGACGACATTGGCTCGTCGCTGTTTGCGCTCGCTGTCCAGCCGGACGACCTGGTCGCCGGTCCGGACCGTGGAAGGCTGGCCTTCGGCAGGTTTCTTGGGGAATGTTGATTCAGCCATGTACTTTCTCCCGGTCGACGGCTGGCTGGGTGCAAGCCGCGAGCAGATTGGATTTGATCGAGCCTAGGGTCTGCAGCAGATGCTGTGCATCCGACGAAAGACCGGCGAAGGCCTCGTCTCGTGTTTTCTGGCCGTTGCCGCGCATGATCTCGATGAGGTCGGCCAGACTGTTCTGGTTGATGCCTTCACGCGGCGACAGATAGGCAAGCACCTGCCACTGGGTTCGGCTCAGCCCCGATGTCCGCGAATGCTGCTCGAACCGCTTTCGAAGCAGGCGCGCGACGTCGTGCAGCACGAAGCTGATTTTGGGCGAGGACGACATGGGAGGAGATCAGGGTCTGCGGTCAAGCTTTCGTGAGCATGCTTATTATCATCATGCACATAATCCTGCTGGACGCGATGCACAAGACGGATTAAGCCCGCCCGAGAAAAAATGTCGCACGTGTCGCGGTGCAACGGCAGGCGCGGCGACAGGCAATTTCCCGGCGAGGACGAGACGATGAATTGGCTCAAGATCGCGGCGGTGCTGGCTGTCGCTGGATGCCCGAGTACTGCGGTTGCCAAGGACGCGGTCAGCTGCGGCGGCGCCGCCATGCTGGGCGGCGCACAGCTGAACTGCAGCCACGTCGAACCCCAGGCGCCGCCGCAGTTCTGCACGTTCAGCTGGGCTTTGCACGCGATGGCCGGCGATCAGAAGATTGTCGAAGGCACCTTCATGCTGCCGCCTGGAGCATCCAACGTCACCGTCTATCAGGGCAGCGGTTTCGACAGCGCGCTGTCCAATCCGATCGTGATCTGTCGCGGCAACAAATGAGCTGGTCCGCCACGGAAGACTCGCTCCCCGGCCGATTGGTGCTATAGGGCGGATCACGCTATTTTGACCAGGCGCCTCCGGTTGCGGATGCGCCTGTCTGCCAATTTTCGGACGAACCGACATGGATGGACCCAACCCCGGCATCAAGCACCCGATCCCGATGCATACGCGCGTCGGTTTCCTGAAACCTCTGGTGAGCGCGCCGAACATCGAGATCGGCGACTTCACCTATTATGACGACCCGGACGGGCCGGACAAATTCGCCGAAAAATGCGTGCTGCATCACTACCCCTTCATCGGCGACAAGCTCATCATCGGCAGATTCTGCGCCATTGCCGAAGGAGCGCGTTTCATCATGAACGGCGCCAACCACGCCATGTCCGGCTTTTCGACCTACCCGTTCAACATTTTCGGCCATGGTTGGGAAAAGGGTTTTGACCCGGCGACATGGTCGAGGGAGGTGCGCGGGGACACGGTGGTCGGCAGCGATGTCTGGATCGGCATGGAGGCGGTGATCCTGCCCGGTGTGGACATCGGCCATGGCGCCATCATCGCCGCCAAATCCGTGGTGACGCACGATGTGCCGCCCTATGCGATCGTTGCCGGCAACGCGGCCAAGATGGTGAAGAAGCGTTTCGACGACAGGACGATCAGGCGGCTGCTGGCATTGGCGTGGTGGGATTGGCCGGTGGACAAGATCGGCCGCAACCTCGACGCCATCAGGGGCGCCGACATCTCTCTTCTGGAGGCAGCAGCTTGAGCGCTCAAAACAGCACCACGATCGGCACCGACCTGTTCACGCGCGGCTGGATCTTCATCCGAGGCGTGCCGGCCATGAAGTTCCTGCCGCCGGAAGGGCCGCCGGAAATCGCCTTTGCCGGCCGTTCCAATGTCGGCAAATCGTCGCTGATCAATGCGCTGGTCAACCAGAAGGGGCTGGCGCGCACCTCCAACACGCCGGGGCGCACGCAGGAACTCAACTATTTCGTGCCGGACGGATTTTCGGGCGAGGGCGCCGACCTGCCGCCGCTGGCGCTGGTCGACATGCCGGGCTACGGCTACGCCTCCGCGCCCAAGGAGAAGGTCGATGAGTGGACCAAGCTGGTCTTCGACTATCTCAAGGGCCGCGTCACGCTGAAACGTGTCTATGTGCTGATCGACGCCCGCCACGGCATCAAGGCCAAGGACGACGAAGTGCTGTCGCTGCTCGACAAGGCGGCGGTATCCTACCAGATCGTGCTGACCAAGACCGACAAGATCAAGGTCGCGGGCGTGCCGCGGCTGATCGAGGAGACGCTGGCCAAGATCAAGAAGCGGCCGGCCGCGTTTCCATTCGTCCTGGCGACTTCATCGGAAAAGGGCGAAGGCCTCGAGGAATTGCAGGCGGCGATCGTGCTTGCCGCCAATGGCGGCTAAAGACTCGGGACAGGCCCGTCCAGCGGGGCGATTGCCCTTATGACTTTGCCTCCAGGGCAATCATCTGGTGGCGTTCTTCCTCGGCGAGGCTTCCGGTTCCGTACGCCTTCAGGAACATATCGACGCCCGACCGGACGATGTGGTCGATCTCCTCCTGGCTCGGCGCCTTGGCGCGATAGGCGAAGATGCACTGACGGAAAAGACCTGCCAGGCACAGTTCGGTGAACTGATAGGCCGCGAGATCGACATCGTCGATGCGTAGCAGGCCGCGGTCGATGGCGGCGTTCAAAAAGGCCACCACCTTGTCATGGCCGCGTTTGGGGCCGCGTTCATAAAACCGCGCGCCCATATCCGGTATCCTGTCGCAGGCACCGATTACCGTGCGCTGCGCCTGGATGACCCTGGCCGAGGTGATCTTCATGGACAGCACCTTGCCGAACTTCACCAGCGTCTGGCGAAGATCGTCGGCACGGTCGAGCAAGTCGTACATGTTCTTGAAGATGCTGCCGCGCTCTTCCTCGATCAGCGCCTCGAACAGCTCTTCCTTGTTGGCGAAGTAGACATAGATGGTGCCCTTCGACACGCCGGCCTCACGCGTGATGTCGTTCATCGAGGCGGCCTCGAAGCCCTTGTCGATGAAGACACGACGGGCGCCGTCAATAATCTGGCTGCGCTTGACCGGATCCTGACCGGCGGCCGGGCGGCCGCGTCGCAAGCTGTCCAGCAGGTCGCCGCATTTGTCGTTTTCGACGTCGGGCGTTGTCTCGGCCATAAAAGTCGCACCTCGAAATAATTCGAACCAAGCGGTTCGATTGCCTCTTGATATGGTCCTCTTTACGCGCTATGTCAACGGTCTGATCGAACCGAACGGTTCAGTATTATAACTTTAGAGAGATGTCATGTCTTCGAACGCGCCCTCCACCGCCGAAGTCCGTCCTTTCCCCAATGCCAAGGTCGCGCCGGCGACGGAAGCACCGGAAGTTCCTATCCAGCCGGCCGTCGCGCCGCCGCCGGCCGAAGCTCCCGCAAAGAAGAAGCGTTCGGTGCGCTCCTTCCTGCTGCCGATCATCGGTGTTGCCTTGCTCGGCGCCGGTGCCTGGTATGGCTATGACTATTGGACCACGGGCCGTTTCATGATCTCGACCGACGACGCCTATGTCCAGGCGGACATGGCGTTCGTCTCGCCCAAGATTTCCGGCTATGTCGATCAGGTCAAGGTGAGCGAGAACCAGCTGGTCAAGGCTGGCGACCCGCTGCTGACGATCGACGATGGCGACTACAAGATCGCCGTTGCCCAGACCCAAGCGCAGATCGCCACGCTGTCAAAGACGCTCGACCGCATCGATGCGCAGACCAAGGCCGCGCAGGCTTCCCTGCAGCAGGCACAGGCACAGAAGGTGGCCGACCAGGCCGCGGCCGACAATGCCGCTCGCGCCCAGCAGCGCGCCGCGCAGCTGGTCAAGACGCATGTCGGCACGCAGGCGCAACTGGACGACGCCCAGACCGCGCTCGACCAGGCCAATGCCGCTCTCGTCGGTGCCGATGCGCAGATCGCCGCCGCGCAGGCCAATATCGGTGTGCTCGAAGCGCAGCGCGCCGAATCGGCGAGCACGCTCGCTTCCTTGCAGCTCAGCCGCGACAAGGCCGCGCGCGACCTTTCCTTCACCGTGCTGAAGGCGCCCTATGACGGCGTCGTCGGCAACCGTTCCGTCGAACAGGGCGACCTCGTCAGTCCCGGCCAGAAGCTTGCCGTCGTCGTGCCGATGGACAAGCTCTACATCGTCGCCAATTTCAAGGAGACCCAGCTCGCCCGGCTGGTTCCCGGCGAAAAGGTCAAGGTCTCGGTCGACGCGATCGACGGCCAGGATTTCGAAGGAACCGTCTCGTCGCTGGCGCCGGCCTCGGGTGCCGTGTTCTCGCTGCTGCCGCCTGAAAATGCCACCGGCAACTTCACCAAGGTCGTGCAGCGTGTTCCGGTCCGCATCGACGTGCCGGCCGATGTGCTGAAGGGCGGCAAGCTGCGCGCGGGCTTGAGCGTTGTCGTCGCCGCCGACAGCCGCACCGCGCCCGCGGCATCGAACTGAGCGGGCGCCCGGGAGCAATGCTATGGCAACCGCAACCGCAACCCTGACAGCCGGAGCGCCGCCGGCACGCCCGGCCGCTCCCGACACCATTTCGACACGGCGCGTCATCGCCTTCCTGGCGATGGTGTTCGGCATGTTCATGGCGATCCTGGACATCCAGATCGTCTCGGCCTCGCTGGCCGAGATCCAGGCGGGCCTCAGCGCCAGCTCCGACGAAATTCCGTGGGTGCAGACGGCCTATCTGATCGCCGAGGTGGTCATGATCCCGCTGTCGGGCTTCCTCAGCCGCATGCTGTCGACGCGCGTGCTGTTCACCATCGCGGCGGCGGGCTTCACTGCAGCCAGCGCCCTTGCCGCCACCGCCACCAACATCGACCAGATGATCGTCTACCGCGCCGTGCAGGGCTTCATCGGCGGTGGCATGATCCCAAGCGTCTTTGCCGCGGCCTTCACCATCTTCCCGCCCTCGCGCCGCGCCATCGTCTCGCCGATGATCGGCCTCGTGGCGACGCTGGCGCCGACCATCGGCCCGACCGTCGGCGGCTATATCAGCCACGCCTTTTCATGGCACTGGCTGTTCCTGGTCAATGTCGTGCCCGGCATTCTGGTGGCGACCGCGGCTTGGTCGCTGATCGATTTCGACAAGCCCAATCTCAAGCTGTTCAGCAAGTTCGATTGGTGGGGCCTCGCCGGCATGGCGGCGTTCCTGGGCTGCATGGAATATGTGCTCGAGGAAGGCCCGAACAACGACTGGCTGCAGGATCATGCCGTGTTCATCTGCGCCATCATCATGACCATCGGCGCGGTGATCTTCTTCTGGCGTGTCTTCACCGCCGAGGAGCCGATCGTCGATCTCAGGGCGTTCAGCAACATCAATTTCGCCTTTGGCTCGCTGTTTTCCTTCGTCATCGGCATCGGCCTCTACGGCCTGACCTACCTCTATCCGGTCTTCCTCGGCCGTATCCGCGGCTACGATTCGATGATGATAGGCGAAGCGCTGTTCGTCAGCGGCCTGGCCATGTTCGTCACCGCGCCGATCTCGGGCATCCTGTCGAGCAAGATGGATCTGCGGCTGATGATGATGATCGGCTTCTTCGGCTTCGCCACCGGTACGTGGTGGATGACGCATCTAACCGCCGACTGGGATTTTTATGAGCTGCTGATCCCGCAGATCCTGCGCGGCTGTTCGATGATGCTGTGCATGGTGCCGATCAACAACATCGCGCTCGGCACCTTGCCGCCCGACCGGTTGAAGAATGCGTCCGGCCTGTTCAATCTCACGCGCAACCTTGGTGGTGCCGTTGGCCTTGCCATCATCAACACAGTACTGATCGACCGCAATGCCTTCCACTATGCGAGGCTTTCCGAGCATGTGCAGTGGGGCAGCGAGGCCGCGCAGACCAAGCTGCAGAACATGACGCTCAACTTCGAGCAGGCCACGGGCCTGGACGCTGCCAGTGCGGCGGTCTCCAAGCTGTCGGGCATGGTCCATCAGCAGGCGGCGCTGCTGTCCTTCATGGACGTGTTCTACATGCTGACGCTACTGTTCGCGACGCTCGGCCTTTTCACCATGCTGATCAACAAGCCGGCCGCGCCCGGTGGCGGTGGCGGCGGCGGGCACTGAGCAAAAGGACCATACGCGGCAGCGGTTTCGGGAAGCTCCTCCAGTCCACGCCCAAAACTCTGCCAGCGCAAAAAACTCCGGGCCGCAAGGCCCGGAGTTTTTCGTTTGAGGTAGAATTTCGTCAGGCCGTGGCAGGCTTGAAGCTCAACGCCACGCCGTTGATGCAGTGGCGCAGGCCGGTCGGCGCCGGGCCATCGTCGAAGACATGGCCGAGATGGCCGCCGCAGCGGCGGCAATGCACTTCGGTGCGGGTCATGCCCAGCGACCGGTCCTCGGTCTTGCCGATGCCATTGGCGATCTCCTGCCAGAAGCTCGGCCACCCGGTGCCGGAATCGAATTTCGTCTCCGATGGATAGACCGGCAGATCGCAGCCGGCACAGGCGAAGATGCCCTTGCGGTGCTCGTTGAGCAGCGGACTGGTGCCCGGATATTCCGTGCCTTGCTTGCGCAGCACGTCAAAGGCGGCCGGCGACAGGATGGCCTTCCATTCGTCATCGGTCTTGGTGACCTCGAACTTCTCCGCGGCCTGTGCGGCCTGCGGGCTGCCCATGCGCAGCATTGTTGCCGCGGCCCCGACAACGCCGATGGCGGCGGCACCGCTCAAAAGAAAGTCGCGACGGTTCATGACCAGTTCCTCCTGTCGTCTCTTTTGCCAAACTATACCGCCACACAACAATCAAAAGCCGGTGACGGTTGCCCCAAGACGAAACTCCGCGCCGTTCCACGGCTGAACCGTGGCCGGCGCGGAGCACGCGTGTCGATTGCGGGTCACGGGAGCGAGACGACGCGATCGACGGTGGGCCCTTGCAGCAGGTTCGCCGCGGCAAGCGCTTTGTTACAGTTTCCGCCCGATCACATCTTTGGGAGCAGAACCTTGTCGACGACATGGATGACGCCGTTGGACTGCTCGACATCGGCGATCGTCACATTGGCGACATTGCCGCTCTCGTCGGTTACGGTGACCTTGCCGTCGCAAGCGCGGACAGTTGGAGCTAGATGCTCTTCAGGTCACCCGCTGCAACCACCGGCCCGGTTGGCTGCCCGGTCAGAGAGCCGCCAACCGGCTCGAGACTCACGGCCAGCACCGCGCCCTGGGCGAGCTTCTGCTGGGCTGCTGGCGAGACGACGATACGCGCTGTCGCTCCGACCGGGATGACGCCCATAGAGACCGGCGCATTCTTACCCTCGATCATCCACAGCTCGAAGTCCTTGCCGGCGGCACGTTCGCCGGAAACGTGAGACAGGCCGACCTCGTGATGCGCGGCATCATAGACTGCCAGGTATTTGACGTCGCTGCCATCGGCGGCCAGCGAGGCGACGAGCCGCGTCTGCGGCTGGACGGCCGGAGGATTGACGTAGGGCACGGCGATGTAGATCGCGAGTGCCGCGACCGCCGCCGCCGCAAGGCCGCGCCAGAAGGCGAGGCTGGACCACAGGCCGCCGCGTGCTTCGGCACGCGTCGCAGGGGTCGATGCAAACAGCCGGCGATCGACCGCCGCCTTCACCGAAGCCGGCGGCTCGGTCTCCGGATAGGCGGCGGCCATCGGCGAGAGGCGAACCTCCCAGCCATCGACGAGCCGCGCGAAGTCCGCTTCGGAATCGATGCGCCTGGATGCGATCCGCCGCTCGTCCGCCGGCAGCACGCCGAGAACGTACTCGGCGGCGAACATGTCGTCGCCCCCACGTTCCGGTCCATTGTCCTCTGCGAGCGTCATCTTTCCAGGCATTCTCTGAGTTTCATCAGGCTGCGGCGCAGCCAGGTACGCATCGTGTTCAGCGGCACGCCGTGGCGTTCCGCCAGTTCGGCATAGCTTTCGCCCTTGAGATAAGCGCCCCGGACGGCCGCCGCCCGGTCCTTCTCCAGCTCATCGAGACAATGATGGATGCGTTCGGATTCGTCGCCCGCCACCGTCATCGCCTCAGGTCCCGGCGCCGGATCGGCCACATCGAGCGCTGCATCGATATCGGCGGCAGGCTTGCGCCGCGCCCTGATGCGATCGATCGCGTGGTTACGCGCGATTGCCACCAGCCAGGAGATCGGGCTGAGATCGGAGACAGCAAAGCGATCCGCCTTCGTCCATATCTTGACGAAGACCTCCTGTAGCGCTTCTTCCGCATCTCCCCGGTCGTTCAATACACGAAGGCACACGCCGAAAAGTTTCGCGCTGGTCTGCCGGTAGAGCAGATCGAACGCGGCCCGATCCTTCATCGAAGTCCGGACGATCAGCTTGGTGATGTCCTGCGGCGTCATGCGGGCAAATTAGGCAAATGCGTTGTATTTGCAATGACGCAAATATTCTGTGCGCCTAAAGTTCCAGCGCCAGGACACAGGCTTCGATTGCCAAGGGAATCGCCGCTGGCTAGCTTGGCGGCGGTTGGGGGAGCGCACATGTCGGTCGAACGGATCCTTTGGGAAGAAGATGCGACCGGCCTTGCCGGCCTTGTGCGCAAGGGCGAACTGTCCGCGATCGAACTGACCGAAGCGGCGATCGCACGCGCCGAGGCCACAAGGCCCGAAATCAATGCCACGGCAGAGCCGCTCTATGAGGCCGCGCGGACCCGGGCGAAGACCATCGACCGCTCGCTGCCGCTGGCCGGCGTGCCCTTCGCCATCAAGGATCTCGGCATCGCCATCAAGGGCGTGCCGTCGCATGGCGGCAGCCGTATTCCCGCCTGGACCCCCGACGTCAATTCGGTAATGACCGAGCGCTATCTCGCCGCCGGATTGATCCCGATCGTCACCTCGACATCGCCGGAGCACGGGCTGCGGCTGATGACCGAATCCAAGGCTTTTGGCATTACCCGCAATCCATGGAACACCGGACACACCACCGGCGGCTCGTCGGGCGGCGCGGCGGCACTGGTCGCAGCCGGCGTCGTGCCGGTGGCGCATGCCTCGGATGGCGGCGGCTCGATCCGGGTGCCTTCCGCCTGCACCGGGCTGGTCGGCCTCAAGACCTCGCGCGGCCGCGTCCCGCTGACGCCGCTGGTGAGCGAAAGCTGGTACGGCATGGTGGTCGATCATGCCGTCACCCGTTCGGTACGAGATTGCGCGCTGCTGCTCGACCTCACCCACGGCCCGGACTCCTTGTCGCCCTATGCCGCGCTGCCGCCGAAGGGCACGTTCGTCGCCGCCGCCGCACGCGATCCCGGCAAGCTCAGCCTGGCCGTCTACCGCAAGTCGCCGCTTGGCCTGCCGATCTCTGCCGAGACGATGAAAGCGCTCGATACGGCGGTGGCGCTCGCCCGCGAAGGCGGCCACACGGTCGAGGACATCGACCTGCCGTTCATCGGGCGCGATTTCTTCGCCGACTTCTGCAGGTCGGTTGCTTCCGCCGTCGCCGGCATGCTGCAGGCGGAAGCGCTGCGCGTCGGCCGCCCCGTTACCGGCGACATCGAGCGCGCCACGCGGGTGCTGGGCAGATTGGGCGAAATGGTCTCGGCCGGCGAAACCTATGCCGGCCTGCAGCGGCTGCATGCCGCCTCGCGGCGGATGATCGAAGAAACCGCTCAGTATGACGCCGTGCTGATGCCCATCATCGCCCATCCGCCGCTCGCCTGCGGCGCCATGGATCCCAAAGGCGCCGACGAGCTGATCGAAAACCTGCTCGACAAGTTCCATCTCACGCCTTTGCTGAAGCTGGAACCGATTTTCGGCCAGCTGATGGACAAGAGCCTTTGGTTCACCCACTGGCCGGCGATCCACAATGTCAGCGGCCAGCCATCGATCGCGCTGCCGGTCCATGTCACCGATGCCGGCCTGCCGCTCGGCATCCAGGCCGCCGGCCGCCCGGGCGATGAGGAAACGCTTTTGTCCTTCGCCGCGCAGATGGAGAAGATCTCGGGCTGGCTGAAGCGGCGGGCGCCGCTGATGGTGCCTCAATAGGCTAATTCCTTGAAAATTAGGGGAGAGTATTAGCGTGTGCCGAATAATAAAAAATTCATTATCGCATCGAAAATGAGCGGCGATGAGGCCGCCGAGCCTCAAAATGAGCTGCGAATGGGATAGAAGACAACATTGTCGGCGGGGCATGGATACTTGATTGAAGAGAGGCCCATCATGAGAGCTCAGTTACTGTCCGCCACGCTGGTCCTGGCGGCGTCGACATTGGCGTTTGCCGATGAAAACTGTGGCGACAAGACAAATCAGTCGGACATGAACATCTGCGCCGCCGAATCCCTGAAGAAGTCGGATGCGGAGATGAATAGGGTTTATAAGGAGATCGAAGGTCGGCTGAAGGGCGATGCGGACACCACCAAGCTTCTCGTGGCGACGCAGAAAGCATGGATCGCATTCCGCGATGCCGAATGCGATTTTCAAAGCTCGACTGTTCAGGGCGGCAGCGCATATCCGTTCGTCAACAGCTCCTGCCACGACAGCCTGACTCAAAGCCGCACGGAAGCGCTCAAGGTTTACCTGAAGTGCAATGAAGGCGACATGGACTGCCCGGTCCCGGCGGCAAACTAAGCATCTGGAATTCCCATGATGACACCCGCTCAGCTCCGGTTGGGCGGGGTCTCACTCCGAGGCAGGTGATCGGCTCGAAACGACACCGCCTGGCCGCATCGATGGAGAACATTTCGAGTTGACCGATGACGAGATCGTGAGCCCGGCGAATATGACAGCGATGCCATTTGCGGGCGGCGCCAATTCCCGCTAAGACGCCGCCGTCTTTACCTGATGCATGTCGCCCAAAGTGCCCAGCGGTTTTGGGATGACGACATGCACAAAACCAAGAGCCGGAAACCGATGACGGACATCGCCGCCACCGCCGAAATGCAGGCCGCCCTGCTGTCGCGAGCTCTGCCGTACATGCAGCGCTACGAGAACAAGACGGTCGTGGTGAAATATGGCGGCCACGCCATGGGCGACAGCGAACTCGGCAAGGCTTTCGCCAGGGATATCGCGCTGTTGAAGCAGTCCGGGGTCAACCCGATCGTCGTCCATGGCGGCGGCCCGCAAATCGGCGCCATGCTGACCAAGATGGGCATCGAGTCCAAGTTCGAAGGCGGCCTGCGCGTCACCGACCAGAAGACGGTCGAGATCGTCGAGATGGTGCTGGCCGGCTCGATCAACAAGGAGATCGTCGCGCTGATCAACGCTGAGGGCGAATGGGCGATCGGCCTGTGCGGCAAGGACGGCAACATGGTGTTCGCCGAAAAGGCGCGCAAGACCATGATCGACCCGGATTCCAACATCGAGCGCGTGCTCGATCTCGGCTTCGTCGGCGAGCCGGTCGAGGTCGACCGCACGCTGCTCGACCTTCTGGCGCGTTCCGAAATGATCCCGGTGCTGGCGCCCGTGGCGCCCGGCCGCGACGGCCACACCTACAACATCAATGCCGACACCTTCGCCGGCGCTATTGCCGGCGCCTGCAAGGCCTCGCGCCTGCTGTTCCTGACCGACGTGCCTGGCGTGCTCGACAAGAACAAGAAGCTGATCGACGAACTGACCGTCGCCGAGGCCCGGGCGCTGATCAAGGACGGCACGGTTTCGGGCGGCATGATCCCCAAGGTCGAAACCTGCATCGAGGCGATCGAGCGCGGTGTCGAGGGTGTCGTCATCCTCAACGGCAAGACGGCGCATTCCGTGCTGCTCGAACTGTTCACCGAACACGGTGCCGGCACGCTGATCGTGCCCTGACGGTCCACGGTTGCGCCGCCGGGCGCAGCACGGCTTGGGCGGCAGGCACTAATCCGGCAGCGCCGCCACCGCCACGATTTCGATGACGAGATCGGGATGGGCAAGTGCGGCGACTCCGATCACTTCCGATGGCGGTGGATTGTTGTAGCTGCAATGCTTCGGGCAGTGTTCGGCAAAGAATTCATCCATCACGTCCAGCCGGAAATTTGGCGAACTCAAGGCCCCGCCGTCCGGAAACGGTCCCTTGACGTACTGGGTGATCTTGACGAGATATTCGAGCGAACTGCCAAGCTCCTCCAGATCAGATTTGATGTTCGTCAGAATGGAGCGCCACTGCGTCGCCGCGTCACCGACCGCACCGCCCTTGTGGCCCGACGGATCGTAATTCTCTGCGGTGCCCGTATTGCCGGCAAGGAAGACAAACCCCTTGGCTCCGGTCACGACGGTGCCTTTCCCCCAAGGCATCATCCGGTCGCCTTTCATCTTCTTATGCGTGACGAGGTTCATCGCTTCCTCCTGCCGGTCACCAGCGGTTCGATCGCCAGAAACTAGCGCATGGAGCGGCGGCGGCCAGGGCGAGCGGGTTCAGGCTCATGGCGGCGGGACGCGAAAGGCAGGCTGTTCGGGCGCCGCACGCCGCATGGCGTCAGGCACGACGACGGGTCTTTTCGCCGGACGCTGGAAGACCATCGCTTCTTCCTCGGCGTCCTGCGGCGCGCCCCAGAATTCGGCGAGCGTCGGGCCGTCCTTCACCCGGCCGTCGCTCGCCAGAAAGCCCCAGACCTCGCGGAACCAGACGCGGCGGCCCATCTTGGTGTACCAGCGCATCGAGTGCCGCTGCTCGGGATCGGGGTGGAACAGGATGCGCGCCAGCGCTTTCGGCCGCGACTGCACCGCGAGTTCGATCAGCTTGACGCTGAAGAACAGCATCCACGGCTTCAGCCGTGTCATCTGCAGCACCTGGTGCTTGTAGTCCCACAGCCGGGCATCCCTCTGGATCACCTTGCGGTCGCGCGCGATCCGGAAAAACGGCGTCCAGCGATGCGGCGTCACATAAAGCGCCTGGATCTGGTCGGGATCATAGGCGATGAGCTGGCGAAAGCCGCGCCACAGGTCGCGGAACCCTTCATCTTCAAAGCCGGCAACCCAGGTCGCCATCGACAGGATGCCATGCCGGCGAAGCAGCCTTATCGCCTCGCGGTCGGATGAGGTGCTGCCGCCCTTGCGGATCAATTGAAGCGTCTGCTCGTCGGTGTTTTCCATGCCGAGCAGCCAGCGGATGATGCCGGCCTTGCGGTAGAGATGCAGGATGTCGGCATCGCGCACGATGTCGTCGGCGCGGGTCGAACCGACGATCAGCACCGGCACATCCTCTGCAATCAGGGCATCGAGAAAGGCACGCCACGTCTTCTTCGAAACCGTCGGATTTTCGTCGGCGAGATTGATCAGCTCGACGCCATGTTCCCGGTGCAGCCAGGCGATCTCCTTGGCGAACTTCACGGGGTCGCGGTGCCGCCAGCGGGTCCAGAAGCCCCTCTGGCCGCAATAGTTGCACAGATGCGGACAACCGCGCGAGAACTGCATGACCACTGCGCGCTTGCCGCCCCAATAGCTGTAGCGGCTTGGATCGATCAGCTCCCAGCCGACGCGATAGGCGTCGAGGTCGGCAATAGTCATTGCTGGCTGCGTCGCGAAGGGCCGCCGCAGATCGTCGCGAAAGGCGATGCCGGCCACGCTCGCCGCCGGCTGGTGCATTTCCAATGCCTCGACCAGCGCAATGCAGGTCGCCTCGCCCTCGCCGCGCACGATGAAGTCGAAGACGTCGGTTGCCGCCAGTATGTCGCGCCAGTGATAGGTCGGGAAGACGCCGCCATAGACGATGATGGTCGCCGGTTCGCGCGCCTTGATCATCTCGGCGATCAGCAGGGCGGTCGGATGCGCCGAGGTTGAGCCGGAATGGCCGATCAGGACGAAGTCCGGATGATCGTCGAGGGCCTCGTGCACCACCCTGTCGAGCGGCATCGGCCCGAACTCGGCATCGACCAGCCGCACCGCATGCCCGGCATCGATCAGCGGACCGCCGATCGCCAGCAAGCCCAGCGGCGGCAGATGATCGTCCGGCACGCGGCTGCCGATGGCGGTGTGCGGCGGATTGATCAGGACGATTTTCATGACGGACCTCATGCGAAGTTGATCCGCGCATGCTGGCCGGCGATGATGCCGCCCGATTGACCCGTTTCAGCAGTTTGCGTGCAGCTTTTCCTCAACGACTGAGGAACGCCGGCACCATCATCGCCGGAGATGCGCGAGCGGCACGTGGCCAGGGCCCTTGATGTTCTGCAGCACCAGTTGCGTATGGACGTCGCGCACGCCGTCGAGCCGCATCAGCCGGTGCATGACGAAAGCATTGAGCTCGTCGACCGACGGCACCATGACATGCAGCAGGAAATCGTACTCGCCGGTCATGGTCCAGCATGACGACACCTCGTCCATGCGCTGGACCGCGGCAATGAAACCTTCGGGTGACCCGTCGCTGTGGCTGACGAGGCGAACCTGGATGAACACCTCGACCATCAGCCCGACAGCGCGGCGGCTGATCACCGCGGCAAAGCCCTTGATGATGCCGGCTTCCTGCAGTGCCTCGAAGCGCCGCGCGCACGGCGTCGTCGACAGGCCGATCTCCTGCGCCAGCTCGGAGACGGGCTTGCGGCCGTCGCGCTGCAGGACGTCAAGCATTTTGATCTCGAAATCGTCGAAATGAGGCATTTTCACTCCTATGATGCGGATCGTGAGTGAATCTTATCCCAAATATCCCTTCCAAGCCATCATCAAAACCGATTTCACTCGGCAAATCCGGCTACCCTTCGGGCACGTCAGCCATCGACGATCTGCGAGGAGAAAAACCATGACGACGATGAGCGTTGCCGAATATGCCCGCGATGCCGCGGCGCAGGGGTTGCGCGGCGACTATTCGGTCTGCCGCGCCGATTTCACCGTGGCGCAGGATTACGACTACAGTGCCGAGGAACAGGCGGTGTGGCGCACGCTGTGCGACCGCCAGACCAAGCTGACCCGCAAGCTCGCCCACCACTCCTACCTCGACGGTGTCGAAAAGCTCGGCTTGCTCGACCGCATCCCCGATTTCGAGGACGTCAGCGCCAAGCTGCGCAAGCTTACCGGTTGGGAGATCGTCGCCGTGCCGGGCCTCATCCCCGCCGCACCCTTCTTCGATCATCTGGCCAACCGCCGCTTCCCGGTCACCAACTGGCTGCGCACCAGGCAGGAGCTCGATTACATCGTCGAGCCGGACATGTTCCATGATTTCTTCGGCCACGTGCCGGTGCTGTCGCAGCCGGTATTCGCCGACTTCATGCAGATGTATGGCAAGAAGGCGGGCGACATCATTGCGCTCGGCGGCGACGAGATGATCACCCGGCTCTACTGGTACACGGCCGAATACGGCCTGATGCAGGAGCCCGGCCAGCCGTTGAAGGCCTTCGGCGCCGGCCTGATGTCGTCCTTCACCGAATTGCAGTTCGCCGTCGAGGGCAAGGATGCCCATCACGTGCCCTTCGATCTCGAAACGGTGATGCGCACCGGTTATGAGATCGACAAGTTCCAGCGCGCCTATTTCGTGCTGCCGTCCTTCGACGCCTTGCGCGATGCCTTCCAGACCGCGGATTTCGAGGCCATCGTCGCGCGCCGGAAAGGCCAGCCGGCGCTCGACCCGGCGACGGTCTAGTTCCGGGAAAGCCGTCCTGTTCTGCCGCCCCCGATTTGGAGGCGGGAGCCATCGGCGCCCTATCGCCCGGAGGTGTCCGACCCCGCGGCTTTCAGCCGCGCAAGCTGAGCGCGCTGCAGGTCGAGTGCGGCATTGACGAAGCGCGATATGGTCGCGAGCTCGGCGTCGCTGAAGGTGGCGATCAATTTTTCTCCCTCCCGCGCGATGGCGCCGTAATAGCGCGCCGACAACTCCCCGGTCGCCTCGGTCGCCTCGATCACCACCTTGCGCCTGTCCTCGAGACTGCGCGCGCGCGTCAGCAGGCCGCGCGCCTCCAGCCTGTCGATCAGCGCCGTCACCGCGGCCGGTGTCAGCCCGGTTGCCGTTGCGATGGCGCCAGCCGATTGCGGGCCGCCATGGAGCAGCCCGATGCAATGGCGCTCGGCCATGTTCAGCCCGAGCCTCGTCCCCACCGCTTCGTCATAGGCTTGCGTTGCGTCCTGCCATTGCATGATGGCGAGGCCGATGGAGGCAGCTATGTCGTCGCGATTTTCGCTTGACGATTTTACTTCGATCATCTAATTATCAATCCGTCTAACATTTAGACTATCGCAGCAATATGCGGCTTGGGCGCCTCCATGGCAAGAGCCGGCCGCCTGACAAGGAGTGAAAAATGAGCCTGATCCAACAGCGTACACCCCTCTCGCACGAGGAAGAATTCAAATACGCCAAGCTGGCGATGGAATGGTACGGCTGGGGCTCTCCCATCGGCCTCGGCATCCTGCTCGTGTCGCTGGCCGCAGCGGCCGTGCTGGTGCGCATCGCCGTGTACGGCTTTTAAACCCATGCCGGGCTCCGCCGGCGCCATCGATGGCGCCGGCAAGGGGTGACGTTGCAACGGTTGGGATCGGCTCGCGCTCGAACCCTCAGACCGAGACCACCTTGCTCAAATGGTCCCCCAGCCGGCAGGCCAGTGCCGTGATCGTCGTCGTCGGATTGGCCTGACCGGATGTGCAGAACACCGAGGATCCGCCGACATAGAGATTGTCCATGCCGTGCACCTTGCAGTTGGCATCCACCACACTCTTGGCAACGTCGGTGCCCATGCGTGTGCCACCCATGTGATGGTGCCCCGCGGTCTCCTCGTTGGTCGGATAATCCTCGCCATTGGCAATCCAGTCCATGAGACGGACACGACCGAGGTCCTTCTCGATTAGCGTCGTGCCGAACAGCTTCAGGCCTTCGACAAGCGTGCGGCGTTCGAGCTCAGATTTCTTCCAGTGCAGCTCGATACGCGGCACGCCGGCATGGTCAACATCGGTCTTCGACAGTTCGATCTGGTTGGAGGCCAATGGCGCCTGCTCCCAGGCGACATAGAGCTGGGCGGCGCAGCGCAGGTTCTGGCTGAACTTGAAGGACATCCATTCGGCCATGTCGGGCGCCGTGCAGGCGAGATCGGCGATGAGGCTCTTGACGCCAGGATAAGGCGTCTCGATCAGCCTGATGCCGAAATTCATGATCCGCAGGCGCTCCATCGCGGCAAGCGTCGGCGAGAAGAAGGCCTCGTTGACGGCATCGACCTCGAACTCGCCATAGTTGGCCAGGATGGCATTGCCGCCCTCGAAGGTCGGGTGCTCCATCCAGTAGCGGCCAAGTGCCGCCGCGTTCGGCACCACGCCGCCATTGGAGCGCTGGTTCGACCACAGAAGCAGCCGCGAATTCTCCAGCCCGCCGGTGCAGGCGATGAAATAATCGGCGCTGAACGAGCCGGCGTCCTGGCCATTGGACCACAGCCTGGCGCAGGTCACCCGTTTGCCGTCGCCGGCAAGCTCGGTGGCATAGGTGTTGAGCACGACGGCGATGTTCCTGCTCTTGTCGAGTTCGTCGGCGAATTTCTCGGCAAAGCGCACTGCCGGGCTCTTGATCAGCTGCACCCAGCGTATGTCGTCCGAGATCGGCACATCGGGCCGGAAATCGGGAAGTTCGAGGATATCGTGCACCTCAGGCAAATAGGGTTCGATATCGGTGCGGCGGATCGGCCAGCCTGTGTCGGGTGCCCAGGCTTTCGGTTCGAAATCCTGTTTGTCGAGCACCCGGCACCAGCCCGCCCAGTGGTTGGAGCTGCCGCCCATGTACCGCAGCCGGGTGATGTCGAGATCGAAATAGAAGTCGCCGACCGTGCTGCCACGGTAGAAATCCTGCGAGCCGTCGCTGAATTCCCGCGAGCCGGCCTCCAGCACCACGACCGGGATGCCGGCAGCACCCAGCTTGCGGGCAATGGTGGTGCCGGCCGGACCGGAACCGAGGATGCAGACCTTGGGTTTGAAGTTGGCGGCGCGATATGCCTCATAGCTGTCGAAGATCATGCCAGGTCGCTCCGCTTCAGGATCCAGCCATTGACCTCGACGATCTCATTCGGGTCGGCAGGTGATGAACCGGCATGGGCGACATCGGCCTCGGGCAGCTTGCGGAACAAGGACAAGGCGGGCAGGGCGATCAGCGCCTGCACGAACGTGCGGCGCGACATTTTTTTGATGAAGAAACTCATGACAGGTCTCTCGGGTGGGGGCTTCGATGCGCGCATGACATTCCCCGAACGGCACACGCATCGAAACGGAAGCCAGTATCGTGCCAACCCTGGCCTCAAGGCAGCGAAAAGGCGGGCAAGCGGCACAACCGAATGCAAACAGGGTTAGCAATTCCCTAACAGACCGGTTGTGCCGAGTCGGTCGGCTCACGCCGCCGCGGAAATGTCCGTATCGACGATTGTCAGGTTGCGGCCCTGGTGCTTGGCCTGGTAGAGGCGCCGGTCCGCGGCACGCATCAGTTCCGATACGTTGACATCCTCACCGCAGACGGTTCCGCCGATGCTGACGGTCAGCGGAATGGTCCGTTCGTCGACGGGCCGGAAGCGGATCAGCTCGACCTCGCGGCGAATGCGCTCGGCAACGCGCTTGGCCTCCTGCTCGGTGGCTCCGACCAGAAACGCGCCGAACTCCTCGCCGCCGATGCGGCCGAGCACGTCGCCGTTGCGCACCCCGCGCTCGATGGCGCTGGCGATCAACAGCAGCGCGTCGTCACCGGTCAGGTGGCCGAAACTGTCATTGATCTTCTTGAAATGATCGGCGTCGATGATCAGCAGCGCGCCGCGGTCGGACTTGCGCCGGGAGCCGTCCAGCGCGGCAAAGAAGCTTTCCCGGTTGAGCATGCCGGTCATGTCGTCGCGGCTCGCCTTTTCCGCCAGGCGCCGATGCGCCGCGGCGAGCTGGGCGTGGGCGCGGGCGAGTTCGCGATGCGCGTTCTTCAGCCTGTCGCTCTGCCAGAAGGTGCTGGCGCAAGCAACCCAGGCGAGTACCAGCGGACACAGCGTCGAGGTCAGCCAGATCGTCCGGTTGACAGGAAATCCCAAGGCCGGAACGACGATCAGCGTCAGCAGCAGAGAGGCGGCGACGGAGGCGAAAGCGATGGCGGCGGACTTCAGAATCACGGTGTTCATCGCTGGCTCCCACAGGACTGTCTCTGTGCCAGTAAGCCCTGAAGGCCACCTTTCCCGGATGCCTAAAATTTGAATCGTGAGCCTATTTTCGCCACTTAGGTCGCGCGTAAGTTGTGGATAAAGTCTCTGTCAGGATCCCCGTTTCGTGCCATAAGGAGCGCATGACCACGCTGCCTGATCCCGCCCGCTTCGCCCATGTCACTGACTGGGTATTCGATCTCGACAACACGCTCTATCCGCACCATTCGAATCTGTTCTCGCAGATCGACGTCAAGATGACCGCCTATGTCGGGGAGTTGCTGGCGCTTCCGCGCGAGGAGGCGCGCAAGCTGCAGAAGGAGCTTTATCGCGAATACGGCACGACGCTGAACGGACTGATGACGCGCCACGGCATCGACCCGGACGATTTTCTCGAGAAGGTGCATGACATCGACTATTCATGGCTGGTGCCCGACCCCGTTCTCGGCACCGCCATCCGCCAGCTTCCCGGCCGCAAGTTCATCTTCACCAACGGCGACCGCAGGCACGCCGAGCGCACCGCGCGCCAACTCGGCATCCTCGACCATTTCGATGACATCTTCGATATCGTCGCCGCCGGGCTCAATCCCAAGCCCGCGCGCCAGACCTACGAGAAGTTCGCCGAACTGCACGCCGTCACCGGCCACAATGCGGTGATGTTCGAGGATCTCGCCCGCAACCTGGCCGTGCCGAAGTCTCTGGGCATGACCACCGTTCTCGTGGTGCCGCGCAATTTCGAGCCGACCTTTTCCGAGATATGGGAGCGCGACCCCGCCCAGGAGGACGACGTCGACTTCGTCACCGACGATCTGGCGGGATTCCTGACAGGGATAGTGGCGGGAGGAATAGGGGAATTGACGAATTGAAGAACTGAGGAATTGGGGAATTGGGGAATTGATTCGGAACGCAGAGATCGCGGTCCCTCTATTCGTCAATTCTCCAGTTCTTCAATTCCCCAGTTCCCAGCCCTACTCCCCTAACTTATAGAACCGGCTGATAATGCCCCAGGCCTCGTCGGCGGTGTCGACGAAATCGATGATGTCCTGGTCGCCGGGGCTGATCGTGCCTTGCTCGGCGAGGAAGTCGAGGTTGATCGCCCGTTTCCAGAAGGACTTGCCGAACAGGATCACCGGCACCCGCTCCATGCGCCCGGTCTGGATCAGCGTGAGGGTCTCGAAGAACTCGTCCATCGTGCCGAAGCCGCCGGGAAACACCGCCACCGCCTTGGCGCGCATGACGAAATGCATCTTACGGATGGCGAAATAGTGGAAGTTGAAGCAGAGCTCCGGCGTCACATAGGCGTTTGGCGCCTGCTCGTGCGGCAAGACGATGTTGAGCCCGATCGACGGCGCGCCGACATCATCGGCGCCGCGATTTCCCGCTTCCATCACGCCGGGACCTCCGCCGGTCACCACGACATATTCGCGGTAGGATGACGTGGCCGATTGTTGCGAGCACAGCCGGGCGAATTTGCGCGCTTCCTCGTAATATTTGCTGTTTTCCAGAAGGTTTTTCTTCTGCGTCTCATTCTTGGCCGCCCAGGCTTCGCCACCGGGCTCCGGCAGGCGCGCACCGCCAAACAGGATCACAGTCGAACTGATGCCGCGTTCGGCCAGGATCATTTCCGGCTTCAACAGTTCGAGCTGCAGCCGGACCGCGCGCAATTCGCGGCGCGTCATGAAGTCGGGATCGTTCCAGGCTAGCCGGTAGGTCTCGGCCCGCGTCTGCGGCGTGTCAGGCACGCTTTTCGATCGCTGCAGATCCTCGTCCGAATGCGGCAGCGGCGTCCATCCCGCCTTTTCCATGGGAGTCATCGAATCCACCCGTTCAATTCCTTTACTTGCGTCGTCCCATGACGCAGCCGCGATTGACCCCCATTGAGCCTTAACATAGGGTCCGCGCGACTTTGGAACAGGTTAAGCCGCAGCCCCTTAACAGCTTGGTAATGGAGCAAATTCATGTCGAAGCCCGATCTGGCGAGCCTCGAGAAAACCGTCGAGAAGGCCTTCGAGGAGCGCGATGCCATTTCGACCGCGACACGCGGCGCGACGCGCGACGCCATCCAGTCGGCACTCGACCTGCTCGACCGCGGCACGGTCCGCGTCGCCGAACGGCAGGACGACGGCAAGTGGCACGTCAACCAGTGGCTGAAGAAGGCGGTGCTGCTCTCCTTCCGGCTCAATCCGATGGAGATCATCAAGGGCGGCCCGGGCCAGGCCGTCTGGTGGGACAAGGTGCCATCCAAGTTCGACGGCTGGAGCGCCGTCGATTTCGAGAAGGCGGGCTTCCGCGCCGTGCCGTCGTCGATCGTGCGCCGTTCCGCCTATGTCGCGCCGGGCGCCGTGCTGATGCCGTCCTTCGTCAATGTCGGCGCCTATGTCGATAGCGGCACGATGGTCGATACCTGGGCTTCGGTCGGCTCCTGCGCCCAGATCGGCAAGAACGTCCACCTTTCGGGCGGCGTCGGCATCGGCGGCGTGCTGGAGCCGATGCAGGCCGGCCCCACCATCATCGAGGACAATTGCTTTATCGGCGCGCGTTCGGAAGTCGTCGAGGGCTGCATCGTGCGCGAAGGCTCCGTGCTCGGCATGGGTGTCTTCATCGGCCAGTCGACCAAGATCGTCGACCGCGCCACCGGCGAGATCTTCTATGGTGAAGTGCCACCGAATTCCGTCGTCGTCGCCGGCTCGCTGCCCGGCAAGCCGTTTCCGAACAACGAGCCCGGCCCCGGCCTCTACTGCGCCGTGATCGTCAAGCGGGTCGATGCCAGGACCCGGTCCAAGACCTCGATCAACGAATTGCTGCGCGATTGATCTTTCCACCGAGCCGGCGCACGCTCGACCAGCGTGACAATCGGTCGCTGCGGTGGGTCAGCCAAGGGAACTACGTGAGCCGAGGCGGTCGTCAAGGCATTGGAAGCGCCAATCAATATGGACCGGACCCGCTTGCCTGACAGAGCAGATCTTACCTGGCTTTTCTTCAAGACATCGGGCCGCGTCAGCCGCGCGGCCTATTTCCTCGGCGGATTGTTCGTTGCCATCATCCAGGCCTTCCCGCTGTACCGCTTCACGCTGGTGCCGGAAGGCTCGCCCGAGAGCAACATGTGGTCGTTCATCTTTTTCATCGCCTTCGTTGCCTCGCTGTGGTCGAACATCGCACTGGCGGTCAAGCGGCTGCACGACCTCGACAAGCCGGGTATTGCCGCACTGATCCTGTTCGTGCCGGTGGTCTCGATCGTCGCTTTCCTTGTGTTGTGCCTGTTTCCGGGGCAGCCTGGGCCCAACCGCTATGGCCGGCGCACCAACGAGCCGGCTCAACCATAGTGGTCGATTCATGAGGGGCCGATCGGATTTCTCGCCATGCGCTACCGCACGCTTGATCCGGAACTGATCATCGACACGGCCAAGCGGCTGGAGGGCCGCATTGCCGACCGCTTTCCCGAAGCGGGATTGCGCGGCGTGGCCGCCGAACTGGTGTCGCTGTCGCGCGACCTGGCCAAGGCGGCAAAGGCGCTCGAGGAACCGATCTGGTGGTTGCGCGGCCTCATCGTCGCGGCCTTCATCGCCGGCGTGCTGATCTTCCTGTTCGTCGGCACCATCCTGCCGCTCGACCGCATTTCGGGAACCGACGATGCCGTGCAATCGGTGCAGGGCATCGAGGCGTCGATCAACACCGTCATCCTGGCCGTGCTTGGCTTTCTGGCGCTGATCCGCACCGAGGAGCGCATCAAGCGCAAGAAGGTCTTTCGCCAGCTGCATGGCCTGCGCTCGCTGATCCACGTCATCGACATGCACCAGCTGACCAAGGATCCGGCGGCGCTTTCGGCCAATTTCAAGCCGACGGCGCATTCACCCGCCCGTCTCACCAATGCCGCCGACCTGGCGCGCTATCTCGACTATTGCTCGGAAATGTTGTCGATCACCGGCAAGATCGCCGCCTTGTTCGCCCAGTCGGTCAATGACGACGTCGTCATCGACGGCGTCAACGACATCGAGAATTTGAGCTCGAACCTGTCGCGCAAGATCTGGCAGAAGATCACGCTGATTGAAGATTGCCGCTGATGGCACCTGGCGACAGGCCGGGCGCGCCGCGCCGGTCGGCTTCCGCCTGACGCACCAGCGCCGCCACATGCTGGATGATCGGCGCCGGCGTTCCCGCCTTTTCGGCCAGGCGCAGAACGGCGCCCTGCAGGTCGTCGATTTCGGTCGGCCTGCCGCGCTGCAGATCGTCCCACATTGACGAGCGGGCCTCCGGGTCGATCGCCAGCATGCGCCGCGCCAGCAATTTGAACGGCCAGTCCGGCAGCCTGAGCACCTTCGGCAGCATTGCCGGCCGCAGGCCGGCGATCCGCGCCGGCTCGATACCGGAGGCTTTCATCGCCCGCAGCGCCTCGTCGATCTGGCCGGCCAGGATCAGCCGCCAGCGGCGATCGGCGAGTTCCCTCGCCAGCGGCAGGCCCGAAAGCGCCACCAGCGCGTTGTTGAGGTTCATCAGAAGCTTGCCCCACTGCACGGCCTTCATGTCGCCGTGTGTCTCGACCGCCAGCCCCCCGACATTAAGAAAACTGGCGACATCGAGAAGACCGGCAAGGCCGGTGCCGCCATCCTCTATCATCACCTTGCCGTCGCTGGCGCGGTGGAGGCGCAGCGGCAGGTCGCCGTCCGGCGATTGCACGACATTGAACGGCACCATGCCGGCCAGCACCGGTCGCGGGCCAAGCCCGGCGCGCAGCCTGTCGGCATTGTCGACACCATTCTGCAAACTGACCACCACGGCATCGGCGCGGGCATGGGCCTTGATGAGCGCGGCCATCTCCTGTGTCGCGCCGCTCTTGACGGTCACCAGGACCACGTCCGCCTCCGGCAAGGCGACGGCCGGATCCGCGGTGATCCCGAGCCTGTCGGGCTTGACCAGGCGATCGCGGCCTTCAAGATCGCTGATGCGCAATCCGCCCTGCCGCACCGCTGCCTCGATGCGCGGCCGGGCCAGCAGAATCACCTGCCGGCCGGCAAGCGCCAGGCAGCCGCCAACATAGCAGCCGATGCTGCCGGCACCGGCGATGACGATCCTTTTCTCCCCGTTCGCCATCTCTCACTCCGCACTTAGCCCGACTATACGACATGAAAACCATAATGTCGGCGGTATCGTCGGCCATTGAGCTGGCCTCCATGTCTGGCCGTGACAGGCCTTCCGCTTTCGACTATCGCTTTTGCCATGACGCTGCCGACCGACCCCGCCGCAAACCTCGCCGCCCTCATTCGCTGTCCCTCGGTGACGCCAGCCGAGGCCGGCGCGCTGAGCGCGCTGGAGACGATGCTGAAACCGCTCGGCTTCCTGGTCGATCGGCCGGTGTTCTCCGAGGACGGTACGCCCGATATCGAGAACCTCTATGCAAGGCGGTCCGGCAACGGCCCGCATCTGATGTTCGCCGGCCATACCGACGTCGTGCCGGTTGGCGACGAAGCCGCCTGGACGCATCCACCCTTCGGCGCGGAGATCGCCAGCGGCGAGATGTACGGCCGTGGCGCGGTCGACATGAAGGGCGGTATTGCCTGCTTCATCGCCGCCGTGGCGCGTCACGTCGAAAACAACGGCGGCCCCAAGGGCTCGGTCTCGCTGCTGATCACCGGCGACGAGGAAGGGCCGGCCGTCAATGGCACGGTCAAGCTGCTCGAATGGGCCGCTTCCAGGGGCGAGAAATGGGATGCCTCGATAGTCGGCGAGCCGACCAACCCGGATGCGCTCGGCGACATGATCAAGATCGGCCGGCGCGGCTCGCTGTCGGGTGCCGTCACCGTCAATGGCCGCCAGGGCCACGCCGCCTATCCGCAGCTTGCCGACAATCCGGTGCGGGGCCTGATGAGCCTGGTCGATGCCCTGCTGCATCCCGTCTTCGACAAGGGGACCAAGGATTTCCAGCCGACCAATCTGGAGGTGACCTCAATCGATGTCGGCAATCCGGCCACCAATGTCATTCCGGCCAAAGCGACCGCGACCTTCAACATCCGCTTCAACGACACATGGACGGCCGAGACCGTGCAGGCTGAGATCCACAACCGGCTCGACCAGGCGGCCAAGCGCAAGAAGTACCGGCCGGGCAAGACAACGCCGGTCGACTACGACCTTGTCTGGCGCGACGGGCCAAGCCATGTCTTCCTGACCCGCGACGACAGGCTGATCGAAACGCTGACCGGCTCGGTCAAGGCGGTGGTCGGCAGAAAGCCGGCGCTGTCCACCTCCGGCGGCACATCGGATGCACGCTTCATCAAGGATTACTGCCCGGTGGTCGAGTTCGGACTGGTCGGCAAGACCATGCACATGGTTGACGAGCGCGTCGCCATTGCCGATCTCGAAACCCTGACACAAATCTACCAGCGCTTCATCCAAGACTGGTTCGGGCAGGGCTGAGCATGCTTTCAGCGGACGAGACCCAAGCTTCGCTGACCGGCGCCTGGCGGCTGATGCTCGGCAAGGTCGACGGCCTGCGCCTGCTCGACCTGTCGGCCGATGGGTTCTGGAATTCCTTTTTCGCCATTGTCGTGGCAGCGCCTGCACTGATTGTCGGCTGGGTTGGCATCGCCAACGAGATCGGCGATCCCGATGCCTTTGCCGGCCGCTTCGTTATGCTGCTGCGGCTGGCGACGGTCGATATCGGTTCCTGGGTGCTACCGCTGGTCGCGCTCGCTCTGGTCGCGCCGCGCGCCGGCATTGGCGGGCGTTTCGTCCACTATGTCGTGGCCAGCAACTGGGCCTCGGCGATCACCGCCTGGCTGATGCTGCCCTCGGCGCTGATCAGGCTTTTCCTGTCCTCGGCAAGCCAGGTCTCGAGCCTCGTGTCGCTGCTGCTGTTTTCCCTGTCCATGGTGCTGACCTGGCGCATGACCAATGCGACGATCGGCAGGGGGGCGGCGGTAGGCACCGCCGTTTTCGTCGGCATGTTCATCGCGTCGCTGCTGGTGCTGTTCGGGCTGCAGGTGCTGCTTGGTATCTCCGTGCCGGACGATATCGGGGCTCAGAGCCTTTCCGGACTCGCTCCTGGTTAGAGCCTTCCGACTACCCCTGAATGGTCAGGGTATCCGGATAATCGACGCCAATGAGAAAGAGCCCGTCGGGCGGCGCCACCTGGCCGCAGGCGGCGCGGTCGCGCGCTTCGAGTGCCGCCTTGAGGTCGCCGACGCTCCAGCTGCCGTCGCCGACGCGCTTGAGTGAGCCGACCATCGAGCGCACCTGGTTGTGCAGGAAGGAGCGCGCCGAGGCCCGCACCTCGATCATGTCGCCCTGTCTGCTCACGTCGAGCCGTTCCAGAGTCCTGACCGGGCTGTTGGCCTGGCACTGCGTCGAGCGGAAAGTGGTGAAGTCATGCCGGCCGAGCAGGATTTTTGCCGCTTCGTGCATGGCGTCGGCATCAAGCCGCTTCGGCACCCACCACACCTTGCCCTTTTCCAGCGCCGAGGGCGCGCGTCGGTTGAGGATGCGATAGAGATAGTGGCGGCCGGTGGCCGAGAAGCGCGCGTCGAAATCGTCGGAGACGACTGTCGCCTTCAGGATGACAACGTGCGCGCCGGCCGCCTGCAGATGGGCGTTGACGGCATCGCGCACCTTGTCATCGGGCCACGCCTTGGCGAGGTCGACATGCGCCACCTGGGCGGTCGCATGCACGCCCGCATCGGTGCGGCCGGCTGCGCGCAGCCGCACCGCCTCGCCGCAGAATTTTTCGATCGCCTGCTCGATCGCCTGCTGCACCGAAGGCTGATCGGCCTGGTGCTGCCAGCCGGCAAACAGACTGCCGTCATATTCGATATCGAGGCGAAAACGCGGCATGCCGGGCGGTTATACGCTCTCGCCTAGGCGGCGAGAGCGGTGAAGGCGGAGGCGTAGACCAGCCTGCCGGCCTCGGGGGCGTCACCCCAGGCCAGCGCCTGCAGGGCCTCGCTCTGATACTCGCTCTCGAACTTTTCGGCGCGCGCATGGCTGTAGCCGAAGCGGCTGTAATAGGCTGGATCGCCGAGCACCACGGCCAGCGTCTCGCCGGCATCCCTGAGCCGGATATGCGCCTCGCGGATCAGCGCGCCGCCAATGCCGCTGCCATGGAACGAAGGCTCCACCGCCAGCGGCGCCAGCGCCACGGCCGCAAAGCTCTTGCCGCCATCCTGGACGAATAGCCGGGAAAACAGGATATGGCCGAGCACCTGTCCATCTTCTTCCGCAACAAGTTCGACGACGGCGTCGCCGCCGGTGACCAGCGCGTCGACCAGCCCGGCCTCCGCCTGCTGGCCGAAAGCGTGTTCCTCGACGAGGCGAATGGCCTCGCGATCCCGCGGCGTTGCCGCGCGTATCGACATCATGCTCATGAGAATTTCATTCCTTTTTCGATCTTGGCCCCGCGCAGGAATTCCGACGCGGCAGCGGGCCTTCCGCCCGCACGTTGAACTTCGACCAGCCTGACCGCGCCTGTCCCGCAGGCGACCGTCAGCCGGTCATCGAGAATTCCTCCCGACTCGCCCAAATCTTCAGAAAGCGACAAGCCTTCGGAAAGCGTCGAACGAAGCAGTTTCAGCCGTTCCATGCGGCCGCCAATTTCAATTTCGGACCAGGCGCCGGGAAAGGGCGACAGGCCACGAAGGTGGTTGTGGACCTCGGCCGCTGGCCGTGTCCAGTCCATGCGCGTCTCGGATTTATCGATTTTTCTGGCGTAAGTCACCCCGTCGACCGCTTGTGCGGCAAATGTCAGGGTATTCTCTTCCAGCCGCGCCAGCACTTCCACCATCAGCGCGGCGCCAATGCTCATCAACCGATCATGCAGATCGCCGGCTGTCATATCGGGCTCGATGGCGCATTTTTCAACCAATCCCACCGGTCCGGTGTCCAAGCCCTCCTCCATGCGCATCACCATCATGCCGCTTTCCAGGTCTCCAGCCATGATGGCACGCTGGATGGGGGCAGCGCCGCGCCAGCGCGGCAAAAGCGATGCATGGCCGTTGATGCAGCCAAGCTTGGGCGCGTCGAGGACCGCCTTAGGCAGCAGCAATCCATAGGCGACGACGACGGCGACATCGGCTTGCAGGCCACGCAAAGCGGCCTGCTCGGCTTCGCTCTTGAGGGATGCCGGCGTGCGCACCTCGATGCCCAGCCGCTCGGCCTCGCGCTGCACCGGCGATGGCGTCAGCTCCAGCCCGCGCCGGCCCGCGGCGCGCGGCGGCTGCGTGTAGACGGCTGCAATCTCATGTCCGGCCGCGGCAATCGCGCGCAGCGTCGGCACCGAAAACTCCGGCGTGCCCATGAAGATGACGCGTAGGGGCATTTTCCGATATCCAGTTCTGCTTGCCCGCCGTGAGCCGGCTCACGCTTCCGCTTCAAACGGGTTTACGAGCTTCAGGTCAAGACTGTCGAAGTCGCGGTCATTGCGTGTCGCAAGCGTCGCATCATGGGCGAGGCAGATCGCTGCGATCATGGCGTCGGAAAGACTGAGGGGGCGCCCGATTCTTTCGCGTGCTGCACGCATCTTGCCGGCAAGCCGAGCGATCGAACCGGAAAATTCCACGACGCGACCGGCGAACTGCTGCGAAATCAGCTGATCGAGCACGCGAACATAACAGTCTGATCCCGTCTTGTTCAAAAACCGTTCCGCACCGAAAGACTGCTCCATGATGACCGGCCCGCACATATAGAGCGCGAGAAGATCCTGTTTGCGGAACCAGGCCGAGACATTCGAGTCGGGCACGGGTTTGCTGGCTTCTGAAACAACATTGGTATCGAGGACGATCACTCGAAATCCTCAACCGGATGACCGAAGTCGCGTTTCCTGTCCGCTTCGATCTCGTTCATGATCTCGGAAAATTCATCGCCAATGGCGTTTTCAGCGACGAATGCTGAGCGGATCGCGTCCCATGCGGAAAGTCCTGGTTCCGGTTTGGCTTCTTTTTCCGCGACCATGCCTTTGCGCAAAAGATCGATCGCCTTGCCCGACAGGCTCTGGCCGCCCTTGCGCGCTGCCTGTTCGATTTCGCGTTTCAAGGGCTCGGGAATGTCTCGGATGAGCATGTCGCCCATGGGAATCTCCAAATCGATATCATTGATATCAGAATTCGAACCGAGGCTCAACGCTATTCGGTGGTCGGGAGAAAAGGACAAAGCCGCGGGCGGCTCGAGTGACGACTATCCCACCAGCTTGCCCGGCGCCTTGTCCTTGGCGAGCTTCTTGAATTTCTTCACCACCATGTCGCGCTTCAGCTTCGAGATGTGGTCGATGAACAGCACGCCGTTGAGATGGTCGATCTCGTGCTGCAGGCAGGTCGCCATCAGCCCCTCGGCCTCCATCTCCTGCAGCTTGCCGTCGCGATCGAGATATTTCACGCGCACGCTGGCTGGACGTTCGACCTCGGCGTAGTAGTCGGGGATAGACAGGCAGCCTTCCTCGTAGACCGAGCGCGCATCGGCGCTTTCCAGGATTTCCGGGTTGATGAAGACATGCGGCGCCGGCGTTTCGTCTTCCTTGGCGAGGTCGATCACCAGCATGCGCAGAGGCTCGCCGACCTGGATTGCCGCCAGCCCGATGCCGGGCGCGTCATACATGGTCGCCAGCATGTCGTCGGCCAGCTTGCGCAAAGGCGCGTCGACGCGTTCCACCGGGCTGGAAACCTGGCGCAGGATGGGATCGGGAAGGATGATGAGCGGCTTGATCGACATGGCGTTCCACCTAAGACCTCGCAGGAATGGCGTCAACCGGTGCGCCTGAGCCTCGTTCCCGTTTTGATCTGTGCCATCAGGCCGAATCGGCTATGCTGTCCACATGAATGATCTGAGCACCATCCTTTCGGAACCCGTCGCGCGGCTTGGCGCCACCACGATCACCCTCGGCCTTGCGCTGGCTTTCGGCGCGCTGCTGTTTTTCGGCCTGTTCGTAGCGCTGGTCATCGCGCTGTGGCGGTCGGCCAAGGCGCGCGCGGTCGCCGCCGCGGAAGCCGCCGACCATGCCCGCGACGCCGAGGCCCGGATGGCCGGCATATTGCAGAGCCAGGCCGAGATGCAGGGCCGCATGGGCGCTATCGCCGAGGTGTTCGGCGCGCGCCAGGCGGAGCTGACGCAGTCGATCGGCCAGCGGCTCGACGCCATGACCGGACGCATCGGCCAGACCATGACCGAGCAGACCAGGTCCACGCATGAGAGCCTGGCCAAACTGCAGGAGCGGCTGGCGGTCATCGATACCGCGCAAGGCAACATCCAGTCGCTTGCCGGCCAGGTCGTGCAGCTGCAGGCGATCCTCTCCAACAAGCAGACGCGCGGCGCCTTCGGCCAGTCGCGCATGGAGGCGATCGTCGCCGACGGCCTGCCGCATGGGGCCTATGAATTCCAGGCGACGCTGTCGAACGGCAGCCGGCCCGATTGCCTGGTCAAGATGCCGAACGGCGCGCCGTCGCTCGCCATCGATGCCAAGTTTCCGCTGGAAGCCTGGAACGCCATCCGTGCCGCCGATGGCGCCGACCTGCAGAAGGTCGCGGCCCAGGCCTTCCGCCGCGACATCGAGGTCCATGTCCGCGATATCTCGGAAAAATACCTGATCCAGGGCGAGACGCAGGACACCGCCTTCATGTTCGTGCCGTCGGAATCGGTGTTCGCCGAGATCCACGAGAATTTCGAGGCGGTCGTCCACAAGGCGCACCGCGTCCGGGTTGTCATCGTTTCGCCGTCGCTGCTGATGCTGTCGATCCAGGTCATCCAGGCGATCCTCAAGGATGCCCGCATGCGCGAACAGGCGCATCTGATCCAGGGCGAAGTGATCCGGCTGATGGAGGATGTCGCGCGGGTCGATGAGCGGGTGCGCAAGCTGCAGGTCCATTTCGGCCAGTCGGCCAAGGACATCGACGATATCCTTGTCTCGACATCGAAGGTGACCAAGCGCGGCCAGAAGATCGAGGCGCTGGAGTTCGGTGCACAGGCCGACGGCGATGCCGGCCCGGAGACGCCGTCACGGGTACCGGCCGCGAAACTCGATCCCGGCCCTCGCACTGCCGATTCAAAGACCGGGCAGCTCAGGCTGCGGGTCGTCGAAGGCGACGACTGAACCCGTTTCGACGCGATGCGCTTTACGACTCAGCCACGATGACATGTGCCTGAATTTTGGCGGCCACTTCGCCGCTGCCATGTCTTTCCGCAATCGCGGATGTGGCATAATCCGTTGCAGCGTCGAGTTTCCCCGGGTCCCGGGCCTCGATTTCGGTGCGAAGGACAGTTCCCTGGCAATAGGCCACGGCCGGGATGCGCGGCGAGGAGGCGCGGCTTTGTTCGGCTCTCGTCTCGATTGTCACACGGGAGAAACCTGCCTCTTCCAGCTCGCTGCGGATCAATGCCGTATCGTGGTAGCCGTGCGGCGTGCGGGCCAGGAAGCGCGGCGGATCGTTCGGAAAAATCCTTGCCAGGGCATTGGTCACGTCGTCCGCGAACACGTTCTCCTCGATGCGATCCCATACGTTGAACAGAAAATGTCCGCCAGGCTTCAGCACCCGCTTTGCTTCGCGGTAGGCGGATGGGCGGTTCGGAAAGAACATCGCGCCGAACTGGCAACAAACCAGATCGAAGGCCGCATTTTCAAACGGCAGCGCCAGAGCGTCAGCCTGGCGCCATTGGATGCGGCTGTCCGGAGCCTGTCGCGAAGCGGCGTAGTCGAGCATCGGCTGGTTGAGGTCGGTCACCACATAGCTGGCGCCAGGGGACAGTCTTGGCGCCAAGGCGCGGGTGACCACCCCGGTGCCCGCTGCGACTTCCAGGACGGCGCCGGGCGAAAAGGATGCTGCTCGTTGTGCAAGATCCACGGCGAACGGCTCGAAAATCAACGGCACCATATAGCGATCGTAGTTTTCCGGGATCGAGCCGGCAAACAACTTGTCCGTTTCCAACATCGCTATCACCCACCCGTTGAAGGCGAGCGAGGCTAGCACATAATTGTCTGTCGCAGGCGGCTTTCGACCGAAAGACCGGCGCTACTGCTCCTCGATGATCGTGGTGCCCTCGAATTCCGGAAGCCAGTGCAGGGCCGAACGGTGCCAATATTGCGTCCGCGGAACCAGTTCATCGCGCTGACGCGCCGTGCCGGTCCGGATGCCATAGACCTTCGGTCCGTCACCAACGGATGTCGCATAGAGATGCGAGCCGCATTCGCCGCAAAAGCCTTGGGCGCGCTTGGCGCCGCTGGATCCGGTCTTGACGTAGACCTTTGGTGTGCCGCTGGTGATGCGGTAGTTCTCCTCCGGCACCCGCACCGAGACGCGAAAGGCCGTTCCGGTCAGTTGCTGGCAGTCCGTGCAGTGGCAGATCGAGGTCTTTTCCGGATCGACCTCCGCTTCGTAGGTGATGGCGCCGCAATGGCATCCGCCGTCGATCTTCATCGTCGCTCCTAAAAAAAAACGTCCATTGATCTTAGCGAGGCAAGGCGACGGGGCAATGGTGCAGTTCTGGTCCGGAGGCTAGAGCATGATGCCGAAAAGTGCGAAGCGGTTTTCGGACGACATCATGCTCTATCTCTTTGATTTAGAGGCGGATTCAGATTTCAGGTCGATTCGACCTGAAATCATCCGGCTCTAGTCGGACGCGGATTCGATCAGCTTGTGGCGCTGCTCCCAGGTGCCTGACGTTTGCGGCTTGACGAACAGCCGCGTGATCTCAGGCATCTCCTTCTTCAGCTGCGCTTCGATGCGCTCGACACAGGCTTCGATCTCCGGCGCCGCCAGGCGGTCCTCGAATTCGATGCTCAGGCCGGCAACGATCTCTTCCGGTCCCATGTGGACGGTCAGGACGCCGTTCGCCCGCCGCACCGCCGGATCCTGCTGCGCGATCGCCAGCACTTTTTTCTGCACCTCGGGTGAAGCCGGCTCGCCAATGAGCAGGCCCTTGCTTTCACGGGCCAGGAAGATCGCCGTCGCGCCGAGGATGAGGGCGATGCCGATCGAGGCGGCACCGTCGAGCTCCGGCATCGCCAGCAGCTCCGCCGCCAGGATGCCGGCGAAGGCGACGGTCAGGCCAAGAAGAGCCGCACTGTCCTCGAACAGCACGGTATAGACGCTCGGGTCCTTGCTCGATCGCACCGCTTGCAGCCAGCCCTCTCTGCCCTTCTGCTGGCGGAATTCCTTCAGCGCCACCAGCCAGGAGCTGCCTTCGAACAGGAAGGACAAGCCGAGGACGATATAGTTCACCTTGATGTTGGCGACAGGCTCCGGTGCCATGATGTGGACGATGCCCTCGTAGAACGACACGCCGGCGCCGAGCGCGAAGACCAGAAGAGCGACGATGAAGCTCCAGAAATAGAGTTCGCGGCCATGGCCGAGCGGATGCGAGCGGTCCGCCGGTCGCGCCGCCCGGTGCATGCCGTAAAGAAGCAGGCTGCCATTGCCGGTATCGACCAGCGAATGCACGCCTTCGGACAGCATAGCCGAGCTGCCGGTGGAGAAGGCGGCGGCGAATTTGGTCACCGCGATGGCCAGATTGCCGGCGAGCGCCGCATAGATGACCGTTTTGGAGCCGCCGTGCCCGGCCATGCAATGTTGTCCCTTCAAGGCACCTGGAGCAATTCCCGGAAAAATGTGAAGCACAACGCGCCAATCGTCGGGTCGTTCAAAATCCTCGAGGATTTGCGGGCGGGAACGCAGCTATTCCTTGATCTCGTCGGTCCATACCTTGAAGCCGGCGAGTGTCCCTGGTCCGAAAATATGCGTCAGCGGCACATCCGCCGCGTCGCGCCCTGAGGCGATCAGGATGCGGCCGATGCGCGGCGCGTTGTTGCGCGGATCGAAAGCGTGCCAGCGGCCGCCGAGATAGACTTCCATCCAGGCACAGAAATCCATGCTCGCCCATGGCTTCGGCATGCCGATGTCGCTGATATAGCCGGTGCAGTAGCGCGTGGGGATATTGAGTGCCCGGCAGAAGGTGACGGCGAGATGCGCGAAGTCGCGGCACACGCCGCTCTGCTCGCGATAGGCTTCGGCGGCGGTGCGCGTCGGCCGCGCGTTGCCATAGTTGAAGACGATGTGGTTGTGGACGAAATCGCACACCGCCTGCACGCGCGGAATGCCTGATGGCGTATGGCCGAACAGCCGCCAGGCCTCATCAGCCAGAAGGTCGCTCTCGCAAAACCGGCTGGGCAGCAGGAACAGCAGCGTTTCCGCCGGCAGATCGCGCACCTCATGTTGCCAGGCCTCCGGCTCGCCCATCTCAAATGTGCCGGGGTCGCGGATCACCGCATCCGTACCGAAAGTGAAACGCCCGGGCGGCGCGACGAACCGGTTGCACCAGTTGCCGAAACTGTCGCGATAGCTCTCGATAGGCACTGGTGGGTTGGAAATCAGGAAATCCGGCCGTTCGAGATCCGAGGCGCGCGAATAATGGACATTGAGCATCGCGATGAGCGGTGTTTCCTGCGGAAAGTCGAAGCTCATCTCGCAGCCGATGTGGATCCGCATTGTCGCCTTGACCCGCCTGCCTGACGATCTCCCGGCGGAAGCGCCGATCGATGCTGCAGTGCGGTGACGACCATGACACGGACCGCCATGGTTTACGAGCAAATTAGAAATCGGTTGAAAGCGACCGACCGGCGGTGGCGACAGGCGCTGGCCTCTTGCAGTCAGGCGTTTCTCTTGTTTCACTTCGCATCCCGCAATCGGAGGAACGAATCATGGCTAAAGGTGCGATGAAGGCAGGCAAGGAAGCCCGCAAGCCGAAGAAGGATGCCAAGAAGCCGGCGCCCGCTCCCGTCCTGAAGGCGCCGCCGGTCAAGGCGATGCGCATCAAGGAGAAGTAGGCCTCGGCAAATCCGGCGCGAGCGGACCTCACCGGCGGTATTCGACAGTGCCGCCGGGCAGGTGTTGATCGCGCGTTTGGATAACCTAAATCCCTGGCGCGGGACGGCCCCGCGCTTCTCCGAAAAAACTAGGTCGGGACGATCCGCCATTGTTGATTTGAGGTCGGATTTATTTCCGATCCGACGCTGGATGGAGCGTTGCCGATGTCTTGGACTTTTTTGTTTTTCGCCGGTCTGTTCGAAATCGGCTGGGCAATCGGCCTCAAATACACTGATGGGTTCACCAGGCTGGCTCCGACCGTGCTCACGGTCGCCTCGATGATCGTCAGTCTCACCTTGCTCGGCCTGGCACTGAAGGCGCTTCCTGTCGGCACCGCCTATGCGGTGTGGACCGGCATCGGCACGGTGGGCACGGCGCTGCTCGGAATCTGGCTGCTCGGCGAGCCCGCCACGACGATCAGGCTCGCCTGCATCGCGTTGATCGTCTGCGGCATCATGGGGCTGAAATTCGCGAGTTGAAGACGTCCGCCGGCCGCAAATCCGCGCGAACCGCCTGACATCGACGGATATCACCGTGGTGCAGCGACAGACGCGGACAAATACAAAAAGGGCCGCGCCTCAGCGCGTCCCTTATTCATCATATGTCGAGGCGAATGAAGCTCAGCGACCAGTAAAGCCCGGCGGCGTCCTGCCGGTACGCTGCTTGCGCGCCGCATAGCGAGCGTCGCGCTTGGCCTTGCGTTCAGCCTCGTCGGCGAGCAGGCGTGCAATGCGCTCGGTCTCTTCGGCTTCCCGAATTTTGGCTTCCGCCTGAGCTGCCTCTTCGGCCGCAAGGCGCGCTGCTTCAGCCGCTGCCTCGCGCTCGGCTTTCTCGACCGCCTCGCGTGCCAGCTTTTCCTGCTTCAGCCTTGCCTTCTCGGCTTCGCGTATCTCACGAGCCTGGAGGATTGCCTTGCGTTCGGCCTGTCGCGCCACCACCGCAGGATCGTCTGCCGCCGGCTTTGACTTGAAGCGCTCGAGGAGCGCCTTCTTTGCCTCGTTCGCGGCATTGCGCCGCTCGAAAATGTCTTTTTCCCTGTAGATAGCCAAGTCCACTTCCCTGAAGTCAATTCGCGAGGCTTACATACGCGCGAATACCGAGAGTTCAAGCGCCAAAACGGTATGCCAGCCATGAAATTCTGCGCTGTTGCGCGCGGGAGACGCCTTTCCCCACCCAAATCGACATGCACTGTTCACCGTCCGCGCCTCTGGCGGCGAGGCCGGTCGCTCGCTACGTCTAGCGCCGAAACCCAACGTCAGGATGACACCAAATGGAACTCGGTCTCTACACCTTTGCCGACGTCAGCCCGCAGCCCGGCCCCGGCGCCATCGGCCCGCATGAGCGCTTGCGCAACCTGATCGAGGAGGTCGAGCTGGCCGACCAGGTCGGTCTCGACGTCTTCGGCCTGGGCGAACATCACCGACCCGACTATGCGGCCTCGGCCCCGGTCGTGGCACTGGCGGCGGCCGCCGAGCGCTCGAAACGCATCAAGCTGACCAGCGCGGTCACCGTGCTCTCCTCGGACGATCCGGTGCGCGTCTTCCAGCAGTTTGCCACGCTCGACCTTCTGTCGGGCGGGCGTGCCGAGATCATGGCCGGGCGCGGTTCGTTCATCGAATCCTTTCCGCTGTTCGGCTACAATCTCGAGGACTATGACGAGCTGTTCGCCGAAAAGCTCGATCTGCTGCTCGCCATCCGGGACCAGGTGAAGATTACCTGGTCAGGCAATCTGCGTGCACCAATCAACGATCGCGGCGTCTATCCCCGGCCGTTCCAGGACAGGCTGCCGGTCTGGATCGCCATTGGCGGCACGCCGCAATCCGCCGCCCGCGCCGGCGCGCTCGGCCTGCCGCTGGCACTCGCCATCATCGGCGGCGAGCCGGCGCGGTTCGCGCCGCTGTTCGACCTCTACCGCGAGGCGGCCAGGCGCGCCGACAATGATCCGGCTGATCTCGCCACCAGTATCAACGTGCATGGCTTCATCGCCGAGACGACCGAACAGGCGGCCGACGATTTCTACGGGCCGCAAGCCGAAGTGATGAACCGCATCGGCCGCGAGCGCGGCTGGGGCCCGACATCGCGGGCGCATTTCGACCAGTCGCGCGGTCCCAGCGGCGCGCTGTTCGTCGGCAGCCCCGAGCAGGTCGCCGAAAAGATCGTCGCCCAGCACAGGATCTTCAACAATGACCGCTTCCTGCTGCAGATGGCGATCGGCACCATGCCGCATGCCAAGATCATGAAGGCGATCGAGCTTTACGGCACGAAAGTGGCGCCGATCGTGCGCAGGGAGACCGCCAAATCCGCGCCGGCGGTGGCAACGCCCGCCGCCTGAAGCAATTGCAGGAAAGCGTGAAACGGTTTCCGTCCGCAATCGCGCAAAACAAAGAGGCAAAGAGGTGGAGCGGTTCGGCGTTTCCGTGAAACGATGAACCGCTCTTAGTGGCGGGCGGCTCATCCGTCAGCCCGTCCGCTGCATCCAACCAGGCCCCGTTCTCAAAGCCGGCTCATGGAACCCACAGCCGGAACTTCGCGTTTCCTGCAGGCAATCGCCGATCGCGGAGGGGCGGGCGGCTCAAGGGGTGACCATGAAAGCCGAACCCGCCGCCTTGGTCGCAGACGCTGCCGACGATCAGGATCCGCGCGTCGGGGCACGCGCGGATACGCGCCTGATGCGTTCGCTGCTCGTCGGCATCTTTCTGTTCATGGCCATCTACGCGCTTTACTTCGCCCGCGCCTTCTTCATGCCGGTCATTCTGGCTTTCCTGCTGGCGCTGACATTGACGCCGATCGTCCGGCTGCTGCGCAAGCACGGCATCCCCGAAGTGATCTCGGCGACCCTTCTGGTGCTGCTGTCGATCTGTGTCTTCGCCAGCGCCGGCTACCTGCTCTCAGGCCCGGTCATCGACCTCATCAACAACACCTCGTCGATCGGCCAGCAACTTACCGAACGGCTGGCGCAACTGCGCCGCCCATTCGAAAAGGTCATGCAGATATCGCATCAGCTCGAACAGCTGACCGAGACCTCGCAGGAGCCCGGCGTACAGAAAGTGGCGGTCGCCCAGTCCGGCATTCTGTCGACAGCCGCCAGCAATATCCTGTCGGCGGCAACAAGCCTGACCATCATCTTCGTGCTGTCGCTGTTCCTGCTCGCCTCGGGCACGATGTTCTACGAGAAGATCATCCAGTCCTTTGCCAGCCTCAGCGAAAAGAAGCGCGCGCTGCGCGTCGTCTACGATGTCGAGCGCGAAATCTCGCACTATCTGCTCACCGTAACCGCCATCAATGCCGGGCTCGGCACCGTCATCGGCCTCGGCCTGTGGGGTTTCGGCATGCCCAACCCGCTGGTATGGGGCGTGGCCGCCGCGCTGCTCAACTTCCTGCCCTATGTCGGCGCGCTGCTTACCATCGTGCTGGTCTCCGTGATCGCGCTGATCAGCTTCGACACCATTTCCTACGCGCTCTTGGCGCCGGCCTTCGTGCTGTTGTGCGACATCATCGAAGGCCAGTTCGTGACGCCGACGGTGGTCGGCCGGCGTCTGGAGATCAACGCCGTGGCGATCCTCATCGCCATTGCCTTCTGGTCGTGGCTATGGGGCTTCGTAGGCGCCCTGATGGCGGTGCCGCTGCTGGTTGTCGTCAAGGTGTTTTGCGATCATTTCGACGGGCTCAGCCATGTCGGCAATTTTCTCGGCGCGCAGCACACCGCCGTGGTCGAGGACGAACCCGCCGAAGAGAACGGCAAGGCCACTGCCTGACCGGCAGGCCGTGTTTGCGGCGCCCGGACCGAATGCCTATATCCGGCCGGACAATGGCTGGTGCCTTCCCGATGAGCGATGCTCCTTTCGACCTCGACGCCTATTTCGCTCGCATCGGCCATGCCGGTTCCAGGGACGCTTCGCCGGACACGCTGAAGACGCTTCATTTCCTCCACCCGCAGGCTATCCCGTTCGAGAACATCGATCCGTTCCTCGGCCGCCCGGTCCGGCTCGACCTGGCCGCGCTGCAGGACAAGATCGTGCGTGATGGGCGCGGCGGCTATTGCTTCGAGCACAATTTCCTCTTCATGCAGGCGCTGAAGGCGCTTGGCTTCCAGGTCGGCGGCCTTGCCGCGCGCGTGCTCTGGGGCCAGCCTGACGACGCCATCACCGCGCGCAGCCACATGTTGCTGCGCGTCGAGCTTGATGGCCGGATCTATATCGCCGATGTCGGATTTGGCGGCCTGACCCTGACGGCACCGCTGCTGCTCGAACCGGGGCTCGAACAGACGACGCCGCACGAGACCTTCCGCATCGTCGAAAGAGACGATCATTTCCGCCTGCAGGCCGCCATCGGCGGCGACTGGCGCTCGCTTTACCGCTTCGATCTGCAGCCGCAATACGAGGTCGACTATTCCGTTGCCAACTACTTCCTGTCGACCAGCCCGGCATCGCATTTCCTCGCCTCCGTCGTTGCGGCACGCGCCGCGCCGGACCGGCGTTACGCGCTGTGCGGCAACCGTCTCTCGATCCACCACATTGACGGCCGCACCGAGCAGACCGACATAGCCACCGCCGCCGCACTCGCCGACACGCTGCAAGACCAGCTCGGCATCGTCATTCCCGACCGCGTGGCCTTCGAGTCCAAGGTGCGTGAAAAGAAAATCGTGGAGACCAACGCATGACCGAACTGTCCGTTCTCGACCTGTCGCCGATCGTCGAAGGCAGCGATGCCTCGCAGTCGCTGGCCAATTCGCTCGATCTCGCCCGCCATGCCGAGCGGCTGGGCTACAAGCGCTATTGGCTGGCCGAGCACCACAACATGCCGGGCATCGCGAGTGCCGCCACCGCGGTGGTCATCGCCCATGTCGCCGGCGGCACCAGGACCATTCGCGTCGGCGCCGGCGGCATCATGCTGCCCAATCATGCGCCGCTGATGATTGCCGAGCAGTTCGGCACGCTGGCCGCCTTGTTTCCCGGCCGCATCGATCTCGGGCTCGGCCGGGCGCCCGGCACCGACATGAACACCGCGCGCGCCTTGCGTCGCAACCTCGAGGCCGGTGTTGACAATTTCCCGCAGGATGTCGTCGAGCTGATGGGCTATTTCCTGCCGGCCGAGGAAGGTCAGCGCCTGCGCGCCGTGCCGGGCGAGGGCCAGACCGTGCCGATCTGGATCCTCGGCTCCAGCCTCTATGGCGCACAGCTCGCCGCAATGCTCGGCCTGCCCTATGCCTTCGCCTCGCATTTCGCTCCGGCGGAACTCGATCATGCGCTCGATATCTACCGCTCGCGCTTCCAGCCTTCCGAACAGCTCGACAAGCCGCATGTCATGCTCGGTCTCAACGTCTTTGCCGCGCCCACCGATGCCGAGGCGCGATTGCTGTTTACCTCGCTGCAGCAGGCCTTCGTCAATCTGCGCACCGGCCGGCCCGGCAGATTGCCGCCGCCGGTCGAGAATTACGACCGCGATCTCGATCCGATGGCCAAGAGCATGCTCGACCAGGCTTTGTCCTGCGCCGTGGTCGGCTCTCCCGAAACGGTTCGCCAGGGCATCGACGCCTTCGTGCGGCGCACCGGCGCCGACGAGCTGATGGTCACCGCGCAGATATCGGATCATGCCGCCCGCGTGCGGTCGTTTGAGATCCTGGCCGAGGCTCATGAATCGCTGTCGCGGGCGGCCTGATCTTCCATCAGGTACTGTTGTAGGCACCGCCGTTTTGCTATGGGCGGATTTCCCTCCACGGATCGGAAACTTCCCTTGAAAAACGACCATGAAGCACGCGAGCAGTTTGCCATCGAACTGGCGCGGCGCGCCGGTGAACTCGGGCTCAAATATTTTCGCGACCTGGAAAGCCTGACCATCGAGAGCAAGGGCCATCAGGACCTGGTCTCGCAAGCCGACCGCGAGGTCGAGCTGTTCGTCCGCGCGGCAATCGCCGCTGACTACCCGCAAGACGGCATCGTCGGCGAGGAGCATGCCTCGGTCGCCGGCTCGACCGGTCATGTCTGGGTGATCGATCCCATCGACGGCACCGCCAATTTCGTGCGCGGCATTCCGGCCTGGTGCGTGGTGATCGCTTGTGCCAGGGACGGGGAGACGGTCGTCGGCGTCATCCACGAGCCGTCGACCGGCGAGACCTTCCACGGAAGGCTCGGCGGCGGCGCCTTCGTCAACGGCAGACCGATCAAGACCAGCACGGCGACCAGCCTGGAAGAAGGGTCGGTGGGGACCGGCTTCTCGAACCGGGCCGAGGCCGAGAATATCGCCGTGCTGATCAAGAAGATCCTGGCCGAGGGAGGCGTCTTCTTCCGCAACGCCTCCGGCGCCCTGATGCTTGCCTATGTGGCCTCGGGCCGGTTGCTTGGCTATGTCGAGGAGCACATGAACGCCTGGGATTGCTTGGCCGGCATGATGTTGGTCGAAGAGGCCGGCGGCACCATCCTCAAGCCTGACCCCAGGACAGTTCTAGGCGAAGGAGCGCGAGTGATCGCTGGCGGAAAGCAGATCTTTCCGAAGCTGCGGGCGCTTGCCTCGGAAGCGTTCGGAAAGCGCAGCTGCACCGACAGCACAGGGACGATATAACCATTTGTTTTCCTGGCAATTCCGGACGGAAGACCGTTACACGCTTTTCCTGGCATTGCCCTAGAGGACGATCACTTTGGTGCCGACCGGGGAACGGTCATAGAGATCGATGATGTCCTGGTTCATGAGGCGAATGCAGCCCGCCGACACGGCTTTGCCGATGGACCACCATTCAGGGCTGCCGTGCAGGCGATACCCGGTGTCACCCTTCTCGTTGAAGAGATAAAGCGCCCGCGCCCCGAGCGGATTCATGAGTCCGGCATCCATATGGGCTGGTATGATGTGGCCTTGTTCGCGCTCACGCACGATCATCTGGGACGGCGCGGTCCAATCCGGCCATTCGCGCTTCCTCGCAACGTGCGCAGTGCCATGCCACTCGAAGCCCGCCTTGCCGACGCCGATGCCGTAGCGCATCGCCTGGCCATCTCCCAACACGTAGTAGAGGAACTTCGCCCCTGTATCGACAATGATGGTGCCGGGCGCCTCGTCGGTCGCGTAAGGCACCGTCTGCCGACGAAACTTTTGGTCGACCTTGTAGATCGGAACCGGCGGGATGCGAAGACCGGCGTCGGTCAGGCCGCCATAGGCCGCGGGAGAAGTCTGCAGTGCGTCGCCGGTGGTGCAGCCGGAGAATGCGACCATCCCGGCAAGTATCGCGATCAAGATTGATGTCGCGCGCATGATACAACCCGGCGCTCGTGCCGCATCTCGTCATTCCTAGCCCCGCGTGCCGTGATTGCCAAGGTCTTCGTCGCCTAGGTCGGCTGATTGTCGGCACTCCAATCGGTTGGCCCGGCGTGCACTGCGCTAAAGCGATTCAGTTTTGCACGGAATCGCTGAACTGCTCTAAGTGCTTGTTTTTAGATAACTCTGGACAGAAAACCGTTTCACACTTTTCCTGGAATTGCTTTAAGCGCTCACGCTCTGCACCATCGATCCGAGCGGCCGGCACGAATTGCGGATCATCAACCGGCCCTTGAGCACGAGTTTGCGCGGTGGTGCGTCCCGGTTGCCGGCGAGGCGATCAAGCAGCAGATTGGCCGCCTGTTCGCCGATCGCCTGCACCGGCTGTGCCACGGTGGTCAGCTGCGGCTGGAACACGTCGGACCAGGGAAAATCGTCGAAACAGGCAACCGAAATGTCCTGCGGGCAGGACAGGCCGATGTCGCGGATCGCCTTCATGGTGCCGATCACCATCGGATTGTTGGCCGAGAAGATCGCGCTTGGCCGGTCATGCGATGAAAGCAGCTGCATGGTCGCGTTGTAGCCGTCGATCTCGTGGAAATTGCCGGAGCGAACCAGTTCCTCGGCCACCGGCAGGCCGGCGGCGTGAAGCGCTTGGCGATATCCGGCCATGCGGTCATGCATCGGCGAAATGTCTGACGTGCCGGTGATGTAGCCAATGCGCCGGTGGCCGAGATGAATGAGATAGGTGATGGCGTCGAACACCGCGCGCTGGTTGTCGAGCACCACCGTGTCGGTGTCGACGCCCTCGCAAACGCGGTCCAGAAGCACCACCGGCACATTGGCGCCGTCGACGATGCCCTTGAGGATCGCGCCGTCGCCGACACGCGCGACGATCAGCCCGTCGACCATGCGGTCGAGCAACAGCCTGATCTGGTCATCCTGGGTGTTCAGGTCCTCGTCCGTGCAGCACAGCATGACGGCATAGCCGGCCCGGTCGAAGGCCTGCTGGATGACCGAGACGACGTCGGTGAAGAACGGGTTGGTGATGTGCGGCACGGTCAAGCCGATCGTGCGCGTCGTGCCCATCTTCAGGCTGCGGGCGATCGCATTGCGCTTGTAGCCGATATCGCGGATCGCCTGTTCGATGCGTTGGCTAAGTTCCGGGCTGACGGTCGCCGTGCCGTTGATCAATGCCGAAACGGTGGCGACCGAGACACGCGCCGCTTCGGCCACGTGCAGCATCGTCGGCGCCGTCGATTTACGCTGTCTCGTCCGCTTGGATGTCGCCATTTTCGAAACGTTTCGCCGATGTTTGTTCGCTATACCTACGGAATGTCGAGGGTTTTCGCAAGAATTGAAAAGGGCCAATCCTACGTTATCAGATAAGCGGTTTGACATGATCGAAACGTTTAGATTAGCGTTTGGATGAAATTTGACGAGGACGGAAGGGAGGCCGCCATTGTCATGGAGCACAGAAGTTCCATCGCCCATGGGCATGCTTCGGCGGCGGACCAGTCCAACGTCGTCCTGAGCGCCGAGCGCATTTCCAAGAGCTTCGGCGGCATCGCCGCCCTGGTGGATGTCGGCTTCGAATTGCGGCGTGGCGAAGTCCATGCCTTGATGGGCGAGAACGGCGCCGGCAAGTCGACGCTGATGAAGATTCTTTCTGGCATCCATACCGGCTACGAAGGCGCGGTCAGCGTCGATGGCCGGCCGGTGAGTTTCGCCGGCGTGCGCGATGCCGAGGATGCCGGCATCGCCATCATCCATCAGGAACTCAACCTGGTGCCGGAATTGAGTGTCGCCGACAACATCTTCCTCGGCCGCGAGAAGCTGATCGTCGGATTGATCGTCGACCGCAAGGCGAGCAGCCGCGGGGCGGGCGCCCTCCTGCAGCGGCTCGGCATCGAACTTGATCCTGAAGCGCGCGTCGGCGCCTTGCGCGTCGGCGAACAGCAGCTGGTCGAGATCGCCAAGGCGCTGTCGATGTCGGCGCGCATCCTGATCATGGACGAGCCGACCTCGGCGCTGTCGCCGGCCGAATGCCAGCGCCTGTTCCGCATCATCCGCCAGCTTGCCGAAAGCGGTGTCGCCATCGTCTACATCTCGCATCGCATCGACGAGGTGATGCATCTGGCCAACCGCGTCACCGTGTTCCGCGACGGGCGCCATGTGCTGACGCGGCCCATGGCCGAGCTGGACGAGAATGCCATCATTTCGGCGATGGTCGGACGCGACCTGCTCGCATCCTCCCAGGAGGAGCGGGATCCCGGCGGCCGGACCGTGCTTTCGGTCAGCAATCTGTCGCTGTCGAAGCCCGACCGCCACGGCTGGCGGCAGGTCGTCGATGGTGTCAGCTTCGATCTTGCGGCCGGTGAAATCCTCGGCATAGGCGGCCTTTTGGGTTCGGGCCGCACCGAGATCATGGAAGCGATCTTCGGCTCGAGCGATGGCCGTGCCGGCGGCGAGATCCGGCTCGACGGCCGGTCCGTGGACATCCGGTCGCCGCGCGATGCCAGGCGGCTGGGCATTGCGCTAGTGAGCGAGGACCGCAAGACGCAAGGCCTGCATCTGCAGGCCTCGATATCGGACAATGTGGCGCTGCCGCTGGTCGGGTCGCTGGCGCGTTTCGGCATCCGCTCGCTGGCCGGCGAACAAGGACTGGCGCGGCAAGCGGTCAGGGCGCTCGGCATCCGCTGCCGGGACATCGACCAAGCCGCCGGCACGCTCTCGGGCGGCAACCAGCAGAAGGTCGTCATCGGCAAATGGCTGGCGACGAGGCCGCGAGTGCTTTTGCTGGACGAGCCGACGCGCGGCATCGATGTCGGCGCCAAGCGCGAGATCTACGACCTCATCTTCAAGCTTGCGCGCGATGGCCTCGCCATCGCCGTCATCAGTTCCGAACTGCCGGAATTGCTGCATCTGTCGGACCGCATCCTGGTGATGGCCGACGGCCGCCAGACAGGCATTCTTTCCCGCGACGCGGCAAGCGAAGAGGCCATCATGCGCCTTGCCGCACCGCGCCGGACCCTATCGAGACCAGCCGCATGACTGCCCTGAAGCTTCTCTCCCGGACCAAGCTCTATTGGGGCCTGATCGCCATCTTCCTGATCGGCGTTCTGGGCTCGCCGATGAGTTCCAAGGGCAACAACATCTTCCTGTCCTACGGCAATCTGCTCGACGTGCTGCGCCAGGTGTCAACCACCGGCCTGATCGCCACCGGCATGACGGCGGTGATCATCACCGGCGGCATCGACCTGTCCGTCGGCTCGCTGATGGCCATCTGCTCGGTGGTCTGCGCCATGCTGCTGACGGTTCCGGGCGTGACACCGGGTGTCGTGCTGGGCGTGCCGACCGTCGCCCTGGTGGCGCTTTGCCTCGGTTTCGTCATCACCCGCTTCATCTTCCTGAACCTTGCAAAATCCCGCGCTGGCCCGGATGCCGCCACCCGCGATGTCAGGCTGGACGGCGTTCGTGGGCTGGTCACGCCAGCAATCGTCGGCGTGATCCTGTGCTGCGTTTCCCTGTGGTATCTGCTGCCGCAGATCGAGCCCAAATTCGGCGTGTTCGGCGTGCTCTTGGTGGCGCCGTGCGTGGGGCTGCTGTTCGGCGCGATCAACGGCTTCATCATCGTTGCCGGGCGGCTGCAGCCCTTCATCGTCACGCTGGCGATGATGGTGACGGCACTCGGCATCGCCCGGCTCACCGCAGGCCAGAACAATGCGGTGCTGCCGGTCTACACCGGCTCGAACGCCACCGCCGATTTCGAGATGCTGCGCTCGCTGGTGTTCGGCGTCATCCCGATGCCCGGCCTGTTCTTCCTCGGCGCGATCCTGATCTACGGCGCCGTGCTGCGCTTCACGCCGTTCGGGCGCTATGTCTATGCCATCGGCGGCAATGAGGAGGCGGCTAGGCTTTCCGGCATCGCCGCCGGCCGCGTCAAGATCGCCACCTATGCCATCTCCGGCCTGCTGGCCGGCATCGCCGCCGTGCTCTATGTGGCGCAGTACCGGCAAGGCAAGCCCGATGCCGGCGCCGGGTTGGAGCTCGACGCCATCGCCGCCGTGGTCATCGGCGGCACCAGCCTGATGGGCGGACGCGGCAGCCTGACCGGCACGTTCTGCGGCGTGCTGATCTTCGGGCTGCTCTCCAACATATTGCAGCTCCACAACATCAATTCGAACCTTCAGCTGGTGCTGAAGGGGATGATCATCATCGGCACTGTGCTCGTGCAGGAGCGCAATGCCGGTGATCTCCTGGCATATCTGCGCCTGCCCGGCGGGCAAGCGGCGCGCAAGGAAACGGCCGCAGCCAAGCGGCCGTCGCAAGAGACCCCGTCTCTCAATCTCGGAGGAAACAAGAAATGAAAAGACGTGACATGCTGAAGCTTGCCGCAATTGGCGCGGCACTGCTGACCACCACCGCGCTGCTTTCGACCGGCAATGCCTTCGCCCAGGACAAGAAGTGGAAGATCGGCTTCTCGCAGGTGACCACGATCGAGCCCTGGCGCGCCCAGTTCAACAAGGACATAATTGCCGAAGCCGCCAAGCATCCCGAGGTCGAGCTGATCATCACCGACGGCGAGGACAAGACCGAGAAGCAGGTCGCCGATGTCGAGAACCTGATCCGTCAGGAGGTCGACGCGCTGCTGGTGTCGCCGAAGGAATCCGCCGGCCTCACCGGCGTCGTGCAGCAGGCCATCGACGCCAAGATCCCGGTCTTCGTGCTCGACCGCAATGTCGACACCAAGGATTACACGCAGTTCGTCGGCGGCGACAACAAGCTGATCGGCCGCGCGGCCGGCGAGTATGCCGTCGAACTGCTCGGCGGCAAGGGCAAGGCGAAGGGCAATGTCGTCGAGATCTGGGGCGGCATGGGCACCCAGCCGGCACATGACCGCCATGACGGTTTCCATGAATTCACCGACAAGGAGCCGGGCATCAAATACCTGCTCGACCAGCAGTCGGGCGACTGGAAGCAGGACCAGGCCTATAATTTGATGGCCAATGCGCTGAAGAGCAACGAGAAGATCGATCTCGTCTACGGCCACAATGACCCGATGGCCTATGGCGCCTATCTCGCCGCCAAGGATGTCGGCCGCGAAAAGGACATCAAGTTCATCGGCATCGACGGTCTGCCCAACGAGGGCGTGCAAATGGTGAACAAGGGTGAACTGACGGCGACCTTCACCTATGTCACCCCCGGTGCGGAAGGTCTGCGTCAGGCGATCAAGTTCCTCAAAGGCGAGAAGGTCGAAAAGACCATCACGCTGCCGACTGAGAAGATCACCAAGGAAAACGCCGCTAAGGTGCTGAAGGCCAACGGCCTCTGAAACGATACTTTTCTGCCGGGCGCTGATTGGCGTCCGGCAGGATCACCTACGCCAGCTTGGCCAGCAGCTTCATGAAGGTGGCGATCTCCTTGGCCGAGAGCGGCGCCAGCGTTTCCCTTGTGATCTCGCGGGCCAGCGGGATCAGGCGTTCGATCGCGTCGCGTCCTTCGGCGGTCAGGTTGACCAGCAGCCGCCTTTTGTCGACCTCATGCTTGGAAAGCTCTACCAGGCCGCGCGCCTTCAGCCGGTCGATGACGCCCTTCACCGTCGCCGCATCCATCGCGATCAGCGTGCCGAGCTGGTTCTGCGAGGTCTCGCCGACATCGCGCAGCTTGGCCAGTGCCGCGAATTGCGGCGGCGTCAGGTCGCCGATATGCGCGGCGAAGATCGAGACATGGCGCTGGTGCGCCTTGCGCAGGATGAAGCCGACCTGCTCCTGCAGGAGGTAATCCTGATCGTCGGCCTCTTCGGCCTCGACCAGCTTGAGCAGATTGTCCCCGTCGCTCACCGCAGCCCGTCCCAGGCTTTTATGTCATCGGCCGCCAGACCGCCCATGCGATTGTGGACGCGTGGGCCGCACGTCATGGCCAGGCAAAACAGGATCTCATCGGGGCGCGGGCCATCGCTGATGCCGACCTCCATGGCGTCGAAATGGCTGCGCACGTAAGCCGCGTTTATGTGGCCGAGCGGCACGTCGAGCTTCGAGCCGAAGGCGCCGACCTTCTTGGCCGACGGCACGATCGCCTTGGCGTCGCCGAGCCGCTCGCGCATGGCATAGCCGCCCGGCACATGCCACAGCGCACCGTGCTCGAGTTCACCTGCCGTGCCGACAATGGCGCCCTTGCCATAGCCGTCGATCTGTTTGACATCGCCGCCGAGTGCGGCGATCAGTCGGTCGGCGAGCAGCAGGCCGAGTGGCTTCAAATCGTCCATCGCGCTCTGCAGGTCTTCGACATAGCGCCCGGCGAACGGGTTCTTGACCACGGCCATGGCGGCGGCACGCCGGCGCGGGACTTTTGCGACCGGCCCGCCCTCATGAAAAATCTCTTCGCTCAGCACCGCGATCTTGCGGACCGGAAACTCAGGCATGGGCAACTTCCTTCCCCTGACGTTTGTTGGGCGCGGCAAGCGCCATGGAACCATCGACGCTGATATGGCCGGCAAGGAACAGCGCCGACGCGGCGATCAATCCCCTTCGGCGGAAATCTTCGGCGACGGCAAGCCCGCTGTCCAGCGCCGTGGCGATCTCGGCTGGAGAAAGCCGGCCGACGCCTTGTGTCACCAGCCTGTCGCCAAGGTCGCTGTCAGGCGCCAGCTCGCGCGCCGGCACACGCCGGATGGCCGGATGGCCGGGCAGGTCGACGGCATTGGCGATCAGCGTCGCGGCCGCATCGGCCTCGGCGCCGGTCTTGGCGAGCACGGTGACGGCGTCGGCGATGCCGAGCGAAAACGAGCGCCCGCGCCAGCCGCTGGTGGCAACGCCGTGCACCCCGTCCTCGGCATGGATGACGATGCGATCGGCCAGACCGTGGCCGATGCCGGCGATAGCAAGGGTCATCGACTGGCCGGCGCTCAGATGGATCGCGCTGTCGCCGCCATTGTTGACATAGGCGCGATCGAGCTTTCGGCCGGCGAGCAGTGCCCCAAGTATTTCGTCGGCTACTGATCCCGCGACGGCGGCCATCGGCGTGATGAATTCTTCCGCCAGCGGCACGACCGCCGCCTCCATCCGCCGCGCCGTTGACCCGGAGAACAGGCGAGGACGCAACGACGCGGGACGTCGCAGTTCCGGAAGTTCATCAACCAGCTCGGCTAAAATGGTCTGGAACCGTGCCACGGCCTGCTCATAGGCCTTGCGGCATTCCAGCGCCTCGCCAAAGACCTCGACGATCAGGTCGATCGGCCCATGGTTGAGATGCAGCCGTTTGCCGCCCTGCAGCCAATGCGCTTGCGGACCGTCCATCATCCGGCCCCGTTCGCGGGCGTCCGGCGCAATTGCGCCAGTGGCGGCCATGGATTGCCCGATGACGCGCCGGTGCCGCGGCGCGCATTGAGGTATTCGCCGCCCTTGGCAACGATGTCGTCGACGCTGCGGATTTCGGCCTCGTAGCCGCCGAGCCTGACATAATCGTCGCGGCGCAAGGTGAATTCGATCGGCGCCACCAGCGCCGGCGTCGGCACATAACCGAAGGCGCCTTCCGGAACCCGTGTGACATCGACCATCAGCGTGATGCCGCCGCCCGGCCAGACATAGGCCGGCGCACCACCGACCGTGACATAGGTCTTCAAGCCTTGCACCGAACGGGTGAGATTGACCGGGTTTTCGGTGACGCCGGCGCGCAGCGAACCGCCGGCGCCGCCGATGAACAGCACGGTGCACAGCGCCGGCTCGCAATTGTCCTCGATCAGCTCGACCGACTTTTGCAGCCGCTCCGGAAACGGCTTTTGGACCGGCTTCAGATCGTCGTCGAGTTCGTAATAGGCGAACTGCTCGCCGGTGGTCGAAACCATCAGCATCGACAGGCCGGGACGTGCGCCCTTCTTGGCGTTCCATTCGCCGAGGATCGACAGCGGGTCGGAAATGCTGGTCCCGCCCCAGCCGAGGCCGGGCTCCGACACCTTGAAATAGCGGCCCGGTGTTGAGCGGCGGCCGATGATTTTTATCCCCGTATCCTGCCAGCCCAGCACCTTGCCGGCCTGATGCTCGGAGACGACGCCGGTGATGTGGTCGTCGACCACCACCACCTCGTCGACCAGCCCGCGCCATTGCGTGGCGAACATGCCGATGGTCGCCGAACCGCAGCCGACGCGCATGCGGTGTTCCTGCTTGCCGTCGATGACAGGCGGTTTGCCGGCTTCGACGGTGATGGTGGCGCCGCCGTCGATGCTCAGTTCGACCGGCTTGCGGTTGCACAGATTGAGCAGCGCGTCACAGGTGGCGCGGCCTTCCGCTTTGGAGCCGCCGGTCAAATGATGCACACCGCCCAGCGACAGCATCTGCGAGCCGTACTCGCCCGTGGTGACATGGCCGATCGCCTCGCCTTGCGATCGCACGACAGCCGTTTCGGGTCCGATATGGCGGTCGGTATCGATCTTCACCTTGACGCCGCAGTAGGAGAAGATGCCCTCGGTGACCACGGTCACCAAATCGACGCCCTCGACCTCCTGGCTGACGATGAAGGGGGCTGGCTTGTAGTCGGGATAGGTGGTGCCGGCACCTATTGCCGTGACGAAGCGGCGGCCGGTGTTGACCAGTTCGCCGTCCCATGCCTCGCCCTCGGCGACGAACGGCACGATTGCCGCGCCGGTCTCCGCCGCATGGTCGAGAATGGTCAGCGGATCCATGCGCACGATCTTGCCGCCGGCATTGCCATAGCGGTCGCAGGCGCCGGTGCGGCCATCCGCGATGTAGCACATGACAGGGCAGGCATCGCAGCGGATCTTTTCCGCCACCAGCTTCTCGCCGGGATCGTGGGTTTCGAAGCGCTCGGCAAGCTCGCTCATCGGCGTGCCTCCTTTTCGCGAATGGCGGCGCGGATACGCGTCGGCGTCGCCGGAACCTTGGTGACCAGAACGCCGGTGGCGTGGCGGATGGCGTTGAGGATCGCCGGCGCCGTCGGGATCAGCACATGCTCGCCCAGGCCCTTGGCGCCGAACGGCCCTTCGGGATCGGGAACCTCGACCAGTATGGTCTCGATCGGCGGCACGTCACCGATCGTCGGGATGAGATAGTCGTGCAGGTTTTCGGTGCGACCGGGAATGTACTCTTCCATCAGCGCCATGCCGATGCCTTGCGCGATGCCGCCTTCTATCTGACCCTCGGCCAGCAGCGGGTTGATCGCCTTGCCGACATCGTGCGCGGCGGTGATCTTGATCAGCCTCACCGTGCCGAGCGTGAGATCGACCTCGAGTTCGGCGATCTGCGCCCCATAGCCATAGACGGCATAGGGCTTGCCCTGTCCCTTGGCATCGAGCGGCAGCGTCGGCGGGTCGTAGGTCTCCTCGGCGCGGAAGACGAAGCCATTGCCGTCCACGTCGAGCGAGGCGAGATCGATACGGCGCGTGGCTTCGCCCTCGCGGATGACGATTGCCACGCCATCGAGCTGCATGGAGGCTTTTTCAGAGACATTGGCGAAGCGCAGGATCGTTTCGCGCAAGGCCCGCCCTGCTTTTTCGGCTGCCTTGCCGGTCACAAAAGTCTGGCGCGAGGCCGAGGTCTTGCCGGCATCGGGGCTGATTGCCGTGTCGGCGCTCTTCAGCCGGAATTTGTCCAGCGGCAGGCCGAGCGCGTCGGCGCAGATCTGGCTAATGACGGTGTTGGAACCCTGGCCGATATCGACGGCGCCTTGATGCAGGATGACATCGCCAGATGGCGAGATGCCGACCCGGATGGTCGATGGATTGGGCAGCGATGTGTTACCGCAGCCATACCAGCAGGAAGCCACGCCAACGCCGCGCTTTTTGTCCCGGTGGGCATTGTTGAAAACATCCGCATCCGAGGTCGCACGCGCCCAATGCGGCCGCAGGGCCTCGAGGCATTCCGCAATGCCGACACCGGACTCCAGGAGCTGACCAGTAACCGTTTCGGAGCCGTTCCGAAGGCAGTTTTTCAGGCGAAAATCGAGGCGGTCGACGCCGAGCTTGCCTGCCAGTTCGTCATAAAGCGTCTCTTGCATGATCGTCGCCTGCGGCACGCCGAAGCCGCGGAAGGCGCCGGAGATCGGGCCATGGGTGTGGACGGCGCGGCCCTCGGCGCGGTAGTTCGGCGTCGCATAGGGGCCGGAGGCATGCACCGGCACGCGGTTGGCCACGGTCGGGCCCCAGCTCGCATAGGGGCCGGTGTTGAAATCGCCCGTGAAGGTCATGCCAGTGACATGGCCGTGGGCGTCGGCGCCGATGGTCGCCTTCATCTCGGCCGGATGACGCTTGGTGGTCGACATCATCGATTCGTTGCGGGTGTAGGCAAGGGCGGCCGGCCGTCCCGTCTTCAGCGCCACCAGGCCGATCAGCGGCTGCAGCGAAACGTCGAGCTTGGAGCCGAACCCGCCGCCGGTCGCGGTCGGCACGATGCGCACCTTGTCGACGGCAAGGCCAAGCACCTTCGCTGTGTCGTCACGATCCATGTACGGCGCCTGGGTGCAGGCGACGACGACCAGCGTGTCGCCATCCATATAGGCATGGCCGGCTTCGGGCTCGATATAGGCGTGCTCGACATAGGAGGTGTCGATCGCGCCGGAAACCGTGACGGCGGCATTGGCAAGCGCTGCCTCGGGGTCGCCGCGTTCGACGAAGCCCTTGGTCAACAGGTTGGCCGGGCGGTTTTCATGGATCAGCGCAGCGCCTTCGGCCTGCGCTTCGCCAGACTGCAGAAAATGCGGCAGTTCGGTCCAGCGGACCGGAAAGTCCGACAAATCGAGATCGAGCATCGCCTCGCGCTCGCCGGCAACCAGCGCCACCGCCTCGCCGCGAAGCCGCGCAAACCCGTCGGCCAGTGCCGGCTGGTCGGCGAACGGGCCGATAACGCCGAAACAGTTTTTCCCCGGAATATCGGCCGCCGTGAACACACCGGTGATGCCGGGATGGGCCTTCACCCAGCTAGCGAGATCGCCGAAGGTGAAGCTGGCATGGTAATGCGGCGAGCGCACCACCAGCACGCCAAGCGCATCCGCCGGGAAGGAATCGCCACCGAATTTCTCAGCTCCGGTCACCTTCGGCACGCCGTCAAGCCTGACAGGTGACGAGCCAATGGCGTGTCCGGACTGAGGCAGGCGGAAATCCAGGCTTGCCGTTTGCAAAGAGGCATCCACCACCGCCGCGATGATCTTCCGGTAGCCGGTGCAGCGGCAGAGGATGCCGCCCAGAGCGTCCTGCACCTCGGTCTCGGTCGGTCTGGGCTTCGTGTCCAGCAGCGCGGTTGCCGCGACCAGCAGCGCCGGCGTGCAGATGCCGCATTGCGCGGCGCCATGGGCGAGGAAAGAGGCCTGCAGCGCCGACAGCCGGCCATTGGCCAGTCCTTCGACCGTTGTCACCGATGCGCCGGCGGCTGAGGCAGCCGGCATCAGGCAGGCACAGACAGGCGCGCCGTCGACCAGCACCGTGCAGGCGCCGCAATCGCCGGCGTCGCAGCCGACCTTGGTGCCGGTGAGCAGCAATTCGTCACGCAAAACCTGTGACAGGCGGCGCAACGGCGGCACGTTGATGGACACGTCGACACCATTGACCGCGAAGGCAATGTCGGCGCGCTCAAGGCCATGCGGAACGCCGCCCAAATCGGGCAGAGCTTCTCGGGCTTCAGGCAGGACCTGGCTCATGCCGCCACCATGTGGTGTATCGGTCCGGCGGCTGTCAGCAAAGCCCGGGCAACGATCTCGCGCACGGCGTCGAGCCGGTACTCGGCGCTGCCGCGCACATCGGTGATTGGGGACAGCTCAGCCATCGGCGCGGCCAGGACCGCATCGGCGAGCCCGCCCTCAGCCGGCAAGCCGCGCAACGCGGCCTCGACACCGGCGAGCCGCTTGGCGACGGCCGAACACGAACCGACCGCGACAGCCGCATCCGTGACAATGCCGTTCTCCACGACCAGACGCGCCGCCACCATGGCGATGGAAATAACGAGATAGCGCCGCGCCCCGAGCTTGACGAAAGCCGACGTGCCGATGGGTTTTGGCACGCGGATGGCGGTGACCAATTCGCCTGGCTGCAAGGCCGTGCGGCGATTGCCGAGGATGAAATCCGGCAAGGGCAGATGGCGCGTTGCCGCCGCCGAGCGCAGCTCGACCTCGGCGTCGAGGACAAGCAGGCCCGGCACGCCGTCGGCGGCCGGCGAAGCGTTGCAAAGATTGCCGGCGACGGAGGCGACGTTCTGGATCTGCTCCGAGCCGACTTCGCGCGCGGCCTGTTTCAGCGCGTCGAAGGCCGGCGGCAAGGGGTGGCGGATGATGTCGGTCCACGTCGTGCGCGCGCCGATGACCCAATGACTGCCGGTCTCGGCGATGCCGCGCAGCGTCGTCAGACCGTTGATGTCGAGGACATTGTCGCGGAACGGCTTGCTGCCTTGTGCCGGATAGAAATCCGTGCCGCCGGCCAGAATGCGCCAGGCGCCCTCGCCAAGCAGCGCGAGCGCCTCGTCGACCGTGGTGGGTTTCGCGTAACGGATCACGCTTTGCCTTCCAAAAAAGAGGCCTTCCAGAACCGGTACTTCGAAAGATCCTTCCGGCGTCACGGCCGGGCAAATTCATTCGTATGCAAATGATATCAAGCCGGCAGGAATTGTCAAAGCCAGAGTTTGCCGCAGCTCCGCCACCACGCATTTGTTATGCTTCCAGAGGTTGACGCAGGCGGCCATCTGGTCAAGTTTCTGCCTCCGGTCGCGTCAGCGGCATTTTCCACTGGAGCCCGCATACAGAAGAGGAAAGCCCATGGCCGACGAAGCGCTTGTTGTCATCGACCTGCAGAACGACTTTTGCCCGGGCGGCGCGCTTGCCGTGGCCGGCGGCGACGAGATCGTGCCGCTGGTCAACGATATGATCCGGCATGCCGACCATGTCGTGCTGACGCAGGACTGGCACCCCGCCGGCCATTCGAGCTTTGCCTCCAGCCATCCAGGCGCGCAGCCCTTTACCATGATCGACATGCCCTACGGCCAGCAGACATTGTGGCCGGACCATTGCATCCAGGGCAGCCTTGGCTCGGATTTTCACTCCGGCCTCGCCTGGACCAAGGCCGAACTCGTCATCCGCAAGGGATTTCGCCCCGCCATCGACAGCTACTCGGCTTTCTTCGAGAACGACCGCACGACGCCCACCGGCCTCGCCGGCTATCTCAGGGAACGCGGCATCGACACCTTGACCCTGGTCGGCCTGGCGACGGATTTCTGCGTCGGCTTTTCGGCGCTCGACGCCGTCAGCCAGGGCTTCAAGATCACCGTCCGGCTCGATGCCTGCCGTGGCATCGATCTCAATGGGTCGGTCGATGCCATGCTGCATCGCATGCGCGACGCCGGCGTGACGCTCGAAGATCATTTGTCGGACTGAATCGGCTGTGGGGCGTCCGAGGGGGTTTTCGCCGGTTTCAACAGGAATGATGGTGGGCGCAGCAATCGCCGCCGCCACTATGCTGTTTCCGACACAGGCCTTCGCGGCCGAGGAGCACGGTCTGCCCGGCGCCGCGATGTCGCTGTGGTGGGCGCTGCCTTTTGCCGGATTGCTGCTGTCGATCGCCACCGGCCCGCTGCTGTTCCCCCATGCCTGGGAGCATCATTACGGCAAGATCACTGCCCTGTGGGCGGCGCTGGTCGTCGTGCCGCTGGCATTGGCCTTCGGCGTCCCCTCGGCGACAGAGGCGGTGCTGCACGCGCTGCTCACCGAATACATGTCGTTCATCATCCTGTTGTTCGCGCTCTACACCATTTCGGGCGGCATCCTGCTTGCCGGCAACATTCACGGCACGCCGCTGGTCAATGCCGGGCTGTTGGTTGCTGGCGCGATCCTGGCCTCGGTGATCGGCACCACCGGCGCCTCGATGATCCTGATCCGGCCGATCCTGCGCGCCAACGACAACAGGCCGTTCAACGCCCATATCGTCATCTTCTTCATTTTCCTGGTTTCCAACATCGGCGGCTCGCTGACGCCGCTCGGCGATCCGCCTCTGTTCGTCGGCTTCCTGCGCGGCGTCGATTTCTTCTGGACCACCACCAACCTCTACCGGGAGACCTTCTTCGTCGGCCTCGTCGTGCTGGCCGTCTTCTTAGGCATCGACATCATCCTGCACCGGCGCGAGGCCGGCGCACCGAAGATCAAGGATCCGACGCCGGATACGAAGGTGCGCCTGCGCGGCCTCGCCAACCTTCCGCTGCTGGCTGGTGTGATCGGTGCGATCCTGCTGTCGGCGGCCTGGAAGCCGGGCGTGAGTTTTCCCGTGTTCGGGGTCGGTCTCGAACTGCAGAACCTGGTGCGCGACGCCATCATCCTCGCGCTGGCCTTGCTGTCGCTTCCCCTCTCATACAAGAGCCACCGCGAAGCGAACGGCTTCACCTGGGCTCCGATCGCGGAGGTGGCGAAATTGTTTGCCGGCATTTTCATCTGCATCGTGCCGGTCATCGCCATCCTCAGGGCCAGCCATGAGGGGGCACTGGCGCCGTTGGTGTCGCTTGTCAGTTCTCCCTCGGGCCAGCCCAACGATCTCGCCTATTTCTGGCTGACCGGAGCGCTGTCGTCCTTCCTCGACAATGCACCGACCTATCTGGTGTTCTTCGAGCTTGCCAGCGGCGACCCTCGACACCTGATGACCGAGTTCGCTTCGACGCTTGCCGCGATCTCGGTGGGCGCCGTGTTCATGGGCGCCAACACCTATATCGGCAATGCGCCCAACTTCATGGTCTATGCCATCGCCAGGCACCGCGGCGTCAAGATGCCCGGCTTTTTCGGCTACATGGCGTGGTCCGGGCTGGTATTGATCCCGACGTTTCTGGTTGCGGGCTTTCTGTTCTTCGGGTGATCAACCCACGCCCACATACCGCCTGACCGCCGAAGGGTCGGCGCGCAGGTCCGCGACGTCGACCGTCTCGCGGTTGCGGCCGTTCTCAATAAAGCAAACGCGGTCGGCGACCGACAGCACCGCGTCGACCCGCTGTTCGACCAGGATGGTCGAGACGCCCATGTCGCGCAGCATCGCCACGGTCTCGCGGATCTTGGCGATCATCGACGGCATCAGCCCTTCGGTCGGTTCGTCGAGCAGCAGCACCTGCGGCTCCAGGCACAGTGCGCGCGCCATGGCCAGCATCTGCTGTTCGCCGCCGGACAGAGTGCCCGAGCGTTGCCTCAGCCGCTGGCGCAGTAATGGAAAAAGCTCGAGGACATTTTCCCGCACGGCCTTGCCCTTGCCGCGCGCCATCAGCCCGATCTCGATGTTCTCCGCCACGGTCATCTCGGCGAACAGCCGCCTTCCCTGCGGCACATAGGCGACGCCGGCCTTCGGCACGTCATGCGCCGGCAGGCCGGTCAATTCCCGGCCGGCGAGCTTGATCGAGCCCGCGCTTGAAGGAACCAGTCCCATGATCGCCTTCAGCGCCGTCGTCTTGCCGGCGCCGTTACGGCCAAACAGGCACAGCACCTCGCCCTTGTTCAGCACCAGATCGAGCCCATGGAGCACCTGGACAGCGCCATAGAAGCAGTCCAGTCCCGAGATCGCCAAGGCTTGCGTCTTGCCCGTCTCCGTCATGTTCGCTTCAATCATGGGGCCGTCCCCAGATAGGCTTCCTGCACCGCCGCGTTTTCGCGGATCGCCTCGGGCGTGCCTTCGGCCAGGATCTTGCCGGCATTGAAGACGGTAATGCGGTCGGCCAGCTGCATGACGACAGGCATGTTGTGCTCGATCAAAAGCACGGTGGCGCTCCTGGCGATCTCGCGCACCAGCTCCACGAAATTGTCGATCTCGCTGTCGGCCAGCCCTTGCGTCGGCTCGTCGAGGATCAAGAGGCGTGGCTTCAGTGCCAGGCCCATAGTCACTTCCAGCAGACGCTGGTGGCCATAGGACAATTGCCCGGCCTGCATATGGGCGCGGTCGGCCAGTCCCGTACGTTCGAGCGCCGACATGACGCCGGCTTTGACCGCGCCTTTCGAGCGGCTGTCGCTCAGCGTGCGCTGCACCGGCAGCGCGACATTGTCGTAGGCGCTGAGATTGGCGAAGACGCTGGTGATCTGGAACGTATAGGCGATGCCCTGGCGGACCCTGATATAGGCCGGCAGGCCTGTGATGTCGGCGCCGTCGAAGACGATCGCTCCCGAAGATGGCTGGATGCGGCCGCTGACCAGGCTGACGAAGGTGGTTTTCCCGGCTCCATTGGGGCCGATCACGGCGCGGATCTCTCCGGGCATCAGGGTGAAGTCGACGCTGTCGACGGCGCGCAGGCCGCCGAAATTGCGCGACAGACCCTTGGTCGTCAAAAGCGGCATCATGGCAGCCACCCGAGCCAGCGCTGGCGGATGGTACCGAGAATACCCTTTGGGAAGAACAGTACCAGAAGGATCAGTGCCACACCGACGATCAGCAGATAGGCGGAGGTGTAGCCGCTGGTGACGTCGATGACATAATACATGAACAGCGTGCCGATCAGCGGTCCGAGCGTCGTGGCGGCGCCGCCGAGCAATACCCATAGCAGCGGCAGGATCGAATATTGCACCGAGGCGAAACTCGATCCGACATAGCCGAACAGCAGCGCGTAGGCGGCACCTGACGCTGCACAGATCGCGCCGGAGACGACGACGGCTATGAGCTTGTTGGAGAAAGTGTCGTAGCCCAGCATCTTCGTGCGCTCCTCGTTCTCGCGGATGGCAACGAGAACGCGGCCATAGCGGGAGCGGACGGTGGCCAGCGTGACGAGCAGCACGAGCGAGAACAGCGCCAGCGCACTCATGTAGCGCACGGTCGGATTGGTGAGGTCGAGCGAGGTCGCACCGAAATTGAGGACGCGCGCCGGCTGCGGCACGACCTGGCCTTGATCGCCGCCGGTCCACACGGCGAAGTAGAGGATGAGGAGATAAAACACCTGCGCGAACATCATGGTGACGATCATGAAGGCAACGCCCGTGGTGCGCAGTGCCAACAGGCCAATGATCAGGGCCAGAACGGCACCACAGCCGAGGCCCACGGCGAATGCCGCCGGCACGTTCCAGCCGAGCTGGATGACGGCAAGGCCGGCGCCATAGAGCCCGGCGCCGAAGAACATGGCGTGGCCGAGGCTGAGCAGGCCGACATAGCCGAACAGCATGTTGTAGCCCATGGCGAACACCGCCAGCACCATGATACGGGCGAGCAGGCCGTGATAGTATTCCGGCAGCAGGAAGCTCAGCGCGAAGAGCAGCGCAATGACGCCGAGATGCAGGGCATAGGCTTTCGCCGGCGAAGCTTCGCTCATCGCGAGGCCGTCCCGAACAGCCCTTGCGGGCGGAACACCAGCACCATGGCGACCAGCAGCGTGGCGATGATCTTGGCCAGCGTCGGCGAGAAGAACATCGATATGATGCCGTCCGACAGGCCGATCAGCACGGCGGCGACGACCGTGCCGCGCAGCGAGCCGAGGCCGCCGATGATGACGACGATGAAGGACAACAGCAGCGGATCCTGCCCCATCAGATAATGCGCCTGGCTGATCGGCACGATCAGCACCGCGGCAATGGCTGCCAGCATGGCGCCAAGCGCGAAGACGCCGCCATAGACGCGGCCGACCGCAATGCCGAAGGCCTGCGCCGTCTCGCTGTCATACTGCGTGGCGCGCATGATGAGGCCGATCCTGGTGCGCGTCAGCACCAGCCATGTCGCGGTGAGCAGAAGCGCGGAAGCGGCGATGATCGACAGCTTGTAGCCGGAATAGCCGAACCACGGCAGAAGGATACGGTAGTTAAAGGGCGGCTCCACCGGCCGCGCCTCGGGACCATAAAAGGTCAGCGCCAGTTGCTGGATGATGTAGAGCATGCCGATGGTGGCGACGATGGTGGCTTCCGGATTGTAGTTGAGCCGGCGCAGCACCAGCCGCTCGGCAATCAACGCGATGGCGCCAACGATCAGCGGCGCAATCACCAGCGCCGCCAGGAAACCGAGCGCCGGATGGCCGCCGATTGCCGTGGTGATCGCCCAGGCGAGCACAGCGCCAAGCATGAAGAACTCACCATGCGCGACATTGACCACGCGCATCACGCCGAACACCAGCGACAGCCCAAGCGCCGTCAGCGCCAGCACGGCTGATGTGACGAGGCCTTCGAGAGCGGCGAGGAGGAGATGGGGTCCAAAATGCATCGGCTACACGCCTAGCGATAGCGCAATCGCGCCCCTTGAGGGGGGTGAGGAGTGGTCCGCGCAGCGGACGGAAAGCCAATTGCTTGGCTTTCCGAACGACGAACGCCCGGAGCGACAGCGGAGGGCCGGGTCCGGCAGGACAGAGGGGGGCGGCTGGGCGCTCACGCTTGCTGGTTCAGCTAAGCCTCACAGCGCCTGCTTCGTATAATCCCCTTCGGCCTCGTAAAGCCCGTCCTCGATCTTGGTCTTGTGCACGACCTTGAGCTTGCCGCCTTCGACCTTGGAGATGTTCTGGATGCCAAAACACTGGTGGATCTTGCCGTTGAAGGTTTTCGGCCCCTGCGGATGCTCCGGGCCTTCGGCGAAAGCGGTCAGCGCCTCGGTCGCCTCGACCAGCTTGGCGCGGTCTTCCGGCCCCTTGTAGCCGGCATCCTCCATCGCCTTCTTGACGACATAGAGCGTTTCCCAGCAGCCGAACATGTGCGCGGCGGTGGAGACGTCCTTGGGGTCGCCGACGGCGGCACCGTTGTCGTCGATGCCGACGGCGGCGCGATAGGCCTTCTGCGCTGCGGAATCGTCAGGCTGCGCATAGCGCGGCGAGCCTTCCCAGAAATGGCTGCCATCGAGGAATTCCAGGCCGGGGCTGTTGATGTCGACGGCTTCCAGCGAATCGATGAAGCCGAACAGCTGCGGCCGGTTGGAGCCGTAGAATTCGCCGAGTTCCTTGACGAAGGTGAGCACCGCCGGACCGACCATGACGTGGTAGATCACCTCGGTCTCGGCCGGGATCTGCGGAAAATATTTCGTGAACGACGATTCCGTCGGCGGGATGGCGATCTGCGCGATGACCTCGGCGCCCTGCGCCTTAAGCGCCGGAGGCAGGTAGTCGCGATGGTCGTAGCCGAAAGCAAAATCGGGGAAGATCTGCGTCACCTTCTTGCCGGCATTGGCCGCGATCCACGGCGCCATCGACTGGATTTGGCTCTTCACATCGGTGATGCCGGGCTGGAAGACATAGCGGTTGAGCTTGGTCGAGGCGACATGGTGGCCTTCGCTGACGACGAAATAGGGTATCTTGGCTTCGCCGGCAGCGGGCGCCGAGCCGATGACGACGTGCGAGAACAGCGTGCCGAAGACGATATCGGTCTTGTGCTGGGTGGCGAACTTGCCGACCACTTCCGCACCACGGCCGGGATCGGTGCCGTCATCCTCGATGATCACCTCGACCTGACGGCCATTGATGCCGCCGGCTGCGTTGATCGCCTTGACCGCCGCAGCGGTGGTCTTCTCGTACCAGCGGCCATAGGCAGCACCAATGCCGGTGCGGTGCGACTGGAAGCCGATCTTGATCGGCGCCGAGCTCTGCGCCTGGCTGTAACGGACGAAACCGGGAGCCACGGCGAGGCCAGCGCCGGCGGCGAGGCCCTTCAGCGCCGTCCGGCGGGAGAGCGTGGTTTTGGAGAGATCGAAAAACCCATTCTTGTCAGTCACGGCAGTTCCCCTGTTTTTTGAGTTTTGACCAATGGCTGTAGCGCGGCAGGCCGCCCCTTATCGGAGGGTCGAAATTGCATGTGTACAAACTAAATCACCAAAGTCGGGACACGGCAATGCTGGTTCGAACTCTTTGTTTTGAGTCAATTCCGGACGGAAAACCGTTTCACACTTTTACTGGAATTGCTCTACGGGAATCCCGGTTTATTTTCCAGTGCAAACGGCTCTACCCAACTGTCGGCGTGGCGAGCAGCCAGAGGCCGAAGACGGTGTAGGCGATCATCAGCAGCGTGAGCGGAAACTGGTTGAGTGCTGCGCGGGCAGGCTGCGGGTGCAGGCGCCAGGCGAAACCGTGGGCGACGAGCACGGCGAGCACATGGCCTGATATGATGGCGCCGGCCTGGGCATTCCACAGCCACCAGGCGGACTCCGCACCGGCGACGATGCCGGCCTCGACCTGCATGTCGGCGGTGCCGAACAGGTTCCAGCCCAGCGCGAACGGGTCGGACAGGGCGGCCATCGCATACTGGCCGTCGACCAGCAGCGCGGTCAGGTAGTGCGCGACGTGGTAGGCGAGCGCGATCGGCACGATCGACCAGACCAGCAGGCCCGCCGCCTGGCCGAGTGGTTGATCGCTGCCGGCAAGGCGCTGGCCGAGGGTGACGGCGAGGAGGAACACCGCTGCCAGCAGCAGGAACGTCAGAACGAGCCCGAAAGTGCCGCTGCCGATCACGGCGGTGCGGCCCGGGAATTCGAGCGGATTGATGCCGAACAGGCCGAGCCAGAAGAAGGTTTTCGACAGGCCGTCGAAGGAGACCGACGACAGGGCAAGCAGCAGGAAGGCGATGCCGCTGGGCGGCAAAGGCTCCGCCGCCAGCAGTTTTGCGCCTGGCCAGCAAAGCCCAAGCCGGCCCTTCTCGTCGCGCTCGACCGGCGCGAAACGCGCCACCATCGAGAAGAAGATCGTCAGGAATTCGCCGCTGCGGCTCCAACTGCGATAGCCGAACGCCAGCATGGCGGCAAAGGTGAACAGCCAGTAGACGCCGGCGGCCAGGGCAAGCCGTGCCGGATCGTCGGGCGCCGGATCGATCAGCTCGAACCAGGCGAAGGCGAAGAATAGGATGACGGAAGGCCAGAAACCGAGCCATCGGGGAAGGCGCCAGAATCCCTCATCGCTTGTTCCGAGCAGGCGCGAAGCGAGGCGCCACGGCCCGCACCATGGGTTCAGCCAGGACCAGAGATCGCCGAAGACACCCTGCAGCAGCGTGACGCCGGCCCATAGCAGCGTCCAGACCACCAGTGGCAGCGGGTTGGAGAGCGGGTCGCGGCTGCCGAAAAGGCCGGCGACGATGAGAATTGCAAAGCCGGCAAAGGATATCAGGCTGATGGCGATGCGGGCGCGGTCGCTGAAGGCGAACAGCGGCAGGCGCCGTCGCCAGAAACGGTCAAGCCAATCCGCCGGCAGCAGCGCCAGTGCGAGGAAGCTGACGGCCACGGCGAAAGCGCCGCCGACGAGATAGTAGCCGGTCGGCAGGAGCAGGACATGGCCGCGATCGGAGGCATGGGCGAAGGCGGGGGTGGGGAGAAGGGCCGCAGGCAATAGCGCCAATGGCAGACGGCAACACTCTACGGCGCCCCCCTCTGTCCTGCCGGACATCTCGCCCTCAAGGGGGGAGATTGGCGACTTCTCCGCCGGGGCTTCCCTTGCAACGCTGGAGATTGGCGAAGGCGAAGATGGCAGCATGATCTCCCCCCTTGTGGGGGAGATGTCCGGCAGGACAGAGGGGGGCGTGAAGGGACTCGAACTATCCATGAGTCCGGTCTCCCCTTACACCTTGACCAGCTGCTCCACGCGATCCTTCGCCCCGAAAATCCTGAGATAGCGCTCGATCTCCTTGGAATCGCCGGTCGCCTTGGCCGGATTGTCGGAAAGCTTCACCGCCGGCCTGCCATTGGCTTCGCTGACCTTGCAGACCAGCGAGATGGCGTCGAGCCTGTTGGTTTCCGTTGGCGCGCAACCCTCGAAATCGTTGGTGAGATTGGTGCCCCAGCCGAAGGACATGCGCACCTTGCCCTTGAAGTGGCGGTAGGTCTCCTCGATGGTCTCGACCTCGAGCCCGTCGGAGAAGATCAGCAGCTTCTGCCTCGGGTCCTTGCCCTTCTCGCGCCACCAGGACAGAATTTTTTCGCCGCCATCGATCGGCGGCGCGCTGTCGGGGCGGAAGCCTGTCCAGTCGGCGATCCATTCAGGCGCATCGCGCAGGAACGCAGCCGTGCCGAAGGTGTCTGGCAGCACGATCAGCAGGTTGCCGCCATAATAGCGCTGCCAGTCCTGCAGCACCTTGTAGGGTGACTGCTTCAGCTCCTTCTCGGAATCGGCAAGGGCCGCGAATACCATCGGCAGTTCGTGCGCGTTGGTGCCGAGCGCTTCGAGGTCGTTGTCCATCGCCAGCAGCACGTTGGAGGTGCCGGTGAAGGCCTCGCCGACACCCTCCTTCAATGCTTCGACGCACCAGCGCTGCCACAGGAAGGAATGCCGCCGGCGCGTGCCGAAGTCGGAGATGCGGATACCGGGTAGCGCCTTCAGCCGCTCGGTCTTGGCCCACATCTTGGCCTTGGCGCGGGCATAGAGCACATCGAGCGCGAACGGCCCGAAGGCCCGCATGGCCGCGCGCGAACGCAATTCGTTGATGATGGCGAGCGCCGGAATCTCCCACAGCGTGGTGTACATCCACGGCCCGACAAAGGTCAGCTCATACTGGCCGTCGCGTTTGGACAGCTCGTAATCGGGCAGCCGGAAGCCCTCCAGCCAAGCGAGGAACTCCGGCTCGAAAATCTGTTTGCGGCCGTAGAAATTGTTGCCACCCAGCCAGATCATCTCCTTCTTGGAGAAGCGCAAAGTGCGGGCATGGTCGAGCTGTTCGCGCAGTTCGCCCTCGTCGATTTCATCGGCAAGCTTTACCGACGTTGTACGATTGATCAGCGAGAAGGTTGCGTCGACCTTGGGGTACATGCCCCAGATCATCTGCAGCATCAAAAGCTTGTAGAAGTCGGTGTCGAGCAGGCTGCGCACGATCGGATCGAGCTTCCAGGTGTGGTTGTAGACGCGCCGCGCAATATCGGTCTTTGCCATATCTCGATGTCGCCTTCGCTGCTCGCTCTTAAAGCGCATTGCCCCGAACAGATTCAGGCGACGCGCTTTAAGTTCTTAAGTTTCATGCATGTCGTTTTCCCAAAACCGCTGCGCACTTTTGGGCGACATGCATTGGCCAAATGCCTCTTAGCATTGAAATTTTGAAAGCGCCTCCCGCTTTGCGGCTGGCCTGACAAAAAGAACCCGCTCCAGTCCAGGGTCAAGAGGCCGCTTTGGCGCCGATGACCTTGAGCGCTGGACGCTTGCGGCGGCTGACGATGCGGCCCGCCACCGGGGCGCCGGCGCGGCCGTCATCCCCGGCCTTCTCGGCGAACAGCCAGTCGATGAACACTTGCACAATCGGCGTCGAGCGCATTTCGTTGCGGCAGACGATGTAGAATTCATCGACAGCCGGCACCGACAGGCTGAACGGCGCGACCAGCATGCCCCTGGCCAGCAGCGCGCTTGCCGTCACCGAATCGCCGAGCGCCACGCCATGGCCGTGCACCGCGGCCTCGGTCGCCATGCGCGCGTCGCCGAGATGATGGCGGCGGCCGCGCTCGAGGTCCAGTGCATCGGCGGCCGCCAGCCAGGTGTGCCATTCGCGGCCGTCATCGCCATGCAGGAATACGTGGTCGGCGAGATCCCTGACGCTGCGGATCGGGCGGTTGTTGATCAAGGTCGGGCTGACCACGGGAAACAGTTCGAGGCCGGACCATTTGCGCATCCAGCAGTCGGTCCAGCTGCCATTGCCATAGTGCACGCAGACATCGATATGCGGCGCCCGGATATCCCTGGGGTCGTTGGAGGGGATGAGCGTCAGCTGGATGTCGGGATATTGCGCGGTGAAGCTGCCCAGCCTGGGCGTCATCCACAAAAGCAGCAAAGCCGGCACGCAGGACACCGAAAGCGCGCCGCTGCTCGCCGGCCGCGTCAGCCGCTGCGTGGCGGCGGCGATGCCGTCGAAGGCTGTCGATACCGCCGGCAAGAGTTCGGCGCCATGCGGTGTCAGTTTGACCCGCTGGCCGACACGCTCGAACAGCTTGACGCCGAGCGACTGCTCCAGCGCCTTGATCTGGTGGCTGACGGCACCATGCGTGACATTCAGCTCACTCGCCGCCTTGGTCAGCGAGCCATGGCGCGCCGTTGCCTCGAAGGCGCGCAGCGGGTTCAGGGGCGGCAGGCGTTTGGCCATCTGGCTCTCCTGAGTTTGTGAGATTTTCTCACAGGAAACACCCTAACAATATCAATTGATTTTTCAATGCGGCTGCCGGACACTTCGGCAGGCAATCGCATTAAGACATGAAATTTGCAGGCGGCAGTGTGACGGCGAACCGGCCGGTCGACGGTCAGTTCGCCTGATATCACCGACGTCCGCGTTGCATCGCTCAGCAGGAGGAACGGAATGGGTTACGATCGTGGCAAGCTCGACGCCTTGCGTCGCAAATATGGCGAGAGCCATGGCGGCGAAATGTTCGACCCAAAATTCCGCAAGGTCGCCGACAAGATCTTCTCCAAGAGCGGCACCAGGCTGGCGCCCTATTCCGGCATACCGACCTTCCTTGCCGCACCCTACCGCGAAATCGCTGCGGAGAACCCGGATTTTGGCGACCTGCAGGTGGCGATGATCGGCGTGCCGATGGACCTCGGCGTCACCAACCGGCCGGGCTCGCGCTTCGGGCCGAGGGCATTGCGTGCCATCGAGCGCATCGGCCCCTACAATCACGTGCTGGAATGCGCGCCGACGCATGAACTCAGGGTTGCCGATATCGGCGACACGCCGTTCCGCAGCCGCTATCGGCTCGAGGCCAGCCATGAGGACATCGAGCGCCGCACCAACCAGATCGTCGATGCCGGCGTCATTCCGCTGTCGGTCGGCGGCGACCATTCGATCAGCCATCCGATCCTGAAGGCCGTCGGCAAGAAGGCACCAGTCGGCCTGATCCACATCGATGCCCATTGCGACACCAGCGGCCTATTCGACATGACCAAGTTCCACCACGGCGGGCCGTTCCGCAACGCGGTGCTCGACGGCGTGCTCGACCCGACGCGCACCATCCAGATCGGCATTCGCGGCTCGGCCGAATATCTGTGGGAGTTCACCTACGAGTCCGGGATGACGGTGGTCCATGCCGAGGAGGTGACCGGTCTCGGCATCCCCGCCATCATCGAGAAGGCGCGCAAGATCGTTGGCGACGGCCCGACCTATGTCTCCTTCGATATCGACAGCGTCGATCCGGCCTTTGCGCCCGGCACCGGCACGCCGGAAGTCGGCGGGCTCACCACGCGCGAAGTGCTCGAGCTGCTGCGCGGCCTCAAAGGCCTCAACATCGTCGGCGGCGACGTCGTCGAGGTGGCGCCGCAATATGACGCCACCACCAACACGGCCCATGCCGGCGCCCAGGTGCTGTTCGAGATCTTGAGCCTGATGGTGTTCAGCCCGGCAATCACCGGTAAGGGTGCCTGACGATCAAAGCCAAGGCGGCCGCCGCGCTGGAGCCGGCGGCCGACCGGAAACAATCAAAGCTTCCAGAAGGGGAATAACAATGACAATCCACTCGACACTGAAATCATCCATCGCCGCCGTCCTGGTACTCGGCGCCACCGGCCTCGGTATCGCCACACACGCCGCCAACGCCGATGCGCTGGCTGATATTACCAAGGCCGGCACCATCAATGTCGGCGTCTTCGCCGACTTCCCGCCCTTCTCCTCGGCCAGCGCCGATATGAGCCTCAAGGGCTACGACATGGACGTCGCCCAGTACATCGCCGACACGCTCAAGGTGAAGCTCAATCCGGTGGCCGTCACCGGCCAGAACCGCATCCCCTATTTGAACGACCACCGCGTCGATATCCTGATGAGCGTCGGCTACTCGAAGGAGCGTGAGCAGGTAATCGACTTCGCCGCCGCCTACGCCCCCTATTACATCGCGGTGATCGGTCCGGCCGCGATGACGGTGAAGGGCAAGGAAGACCTTGCCGACAAGTCGATCGCCGTCAATCGCGGCACGCTCGAGGACACGTCGCTCACTGCGGTCGCACCAGCCTCGGCCGATATCAAGCGCTTCGACAACTACAATTCGGTGATCCAGGCGTTCATCTCGGGCCAGACCCAGCTGATGGTCGTCGGCAACGATGTCGGCGCGCAGGTTTTGGCCAAGCAGGAAGCGCTGAAGCCGGAGCAGAAGTTCCAGCTCCTGACCTCGCCCTCGCATATCGGTCTCAACAAGAATGAGGACGCCCTGAAGAAGGCGGTCAACGACGCCGTCGCCAAGATGCTGGCCGACGGCAAGCTGGACGAAAGCTCGAAAGCCTGGCTGAAGACGCCGCTCAACCCCGACAACCTCAAGGATTGAGTTTCCGTGGCCTTCGGCTGGCTTCCAGGTGCCGTGGGCGATATCGCCCACGGCGCGGCCACGACGATCCTGCTGATCGCCGTGACCACGCTGGCGGGAACGCTGCTCAGCATCCTCGGTGCCGCGGGACGGCGGAACGGCCCCGTACTGCTTCGCCGGGCCATCGCCTGGTATGTCGAGGTGATGCGCAACACACCGTTCCTGGTGCAGCTGTTCTTCATCTTCTTCGGCCTGCCCAGCCTCGGGATCAGGCTCGATCCCATCCTGGCCGCCATGCTGGCGATGACGCTCAACATGGCGGCCTACACGATCGAGATCGTCGGCGCCGGGCTCGACGCGGTGCCGCACGGGCAGACGGAAGCAGCCCTGGCGCTTGGGCTGCGGCTCCGCCAGGTTTTCGTCAAGATCGTGCTGCCGCAGGCGCTCAAGATCATTTATCCGGCGCTGACCAGCCAGATCGTCATCATGATGCTGGAATCGGCTGTGGTTTCGCAGATCGCGGTGCGCGAATTGACCTATGAGGCCGACATGCTGCAGGCGCGCACCTTTCGTTCTTTCGAGACGTATTTCGTCGTCACGCTGGTCTACCTCTTGATGTCGATGGCCTTGCGAAGGCTCCTGGTCGCAGGAGGGCGCCGCGCGCTCGGGGCTGGCGTGTCATGATCGAGTTCACCCTCTGGGACATCGTGCGCAATCTCCTGCTGGCCACGCGCTGGACGGTGCTGTTGTCACTGGCCGCCTTTGTCGGCGGCGCGGCGGTTGGAATGGCGGTGCTGTTCCTGAGGATATCGAAGAACACATGGAGCCGGCGCCTCGCGTCAGGCTACATCGCGCTGTTCCAGGGAACGCCGCTCCTGATGCAGCTCTTCCTGATGTTCTTCGGCCTGCCGATGCTCGGCCTGCGCATTGAGCCATGGACGGCGGCCGTGCTCGGCCTGACCTTCTTCGCCAGCGCCTATCTCGCCGAGATCTGGCGCTCCGGCGTCGCCGCGCTGCCGTTGGGCCAATGGGACGCCGGCGCCAGCCTCGGCCTGCACTATCTGCAGGAACTCAGGCTGATCATCCTGCCGCAGGCGTTCTCGATCACCCGCGCGCCGACGGTCGGCTTCCTGGTACAGCTCATCAAATCGACCGCGCTGACCTCGATCATCGGCTTCGAGGAGCTGGTGCGGACCTCCAACGCCATCAACAATGCGACCTTCGAACCGTTCAAGGTATACGGGCTGGTGGCGCTGATCTTCTTCGCCATGTGCTTTCCCCTGACGCAATATGCGCGGCGTCTGGAGAAGCGGGTGCCGATGCGCTGAGCCACGAGCACGTTGTGTTGACCGGCATCGACGGCGACTACATTGAGTGATTTCGGTGATGGCTTGACCTGCGCTGAAGGCCGGCGGCGGGCATCATCGCGCAGGCCGCACGCGAATGAAGGCGGCACATGGGGAAGCCGGTTGGCAGCTCCAGCGCTTTACATCTCCAGCCGAGCACCTAGTTTTAGAGTTTCGCGCCGTGCACCTTAGTGCATGGATGATCGAAAACGGGACCGTGACCTCTGGCCGGTCCCCTCAAAAGCTCCCAAAAGGATGACTGCCATGACACAGGCCAAGAATGGCGACACCGTGCGCATCAATTATACTGGACGTCTGGCCGACGGCACTCAATTCGATGCTTCCGGCGGCGAACCGTTGCAATTCACGCTGGGTGAAGGGCAGGTGATTCCCGGTCTTGAAACCCATGTCGAGGGCATGGAGGTCGGCGCGAAAAGCACCGTCACCGTTCCCGCCGAAGCCGCCTATGGCCCCCACCGCCCCGAAGCGGTCATGACCATCGACCGCGCCCGCGTGCCGGATAACATCAACGTCGATATCGGTACTCGATTGCAGGTCAGAACCCGCGAGGGGCGCCCCATGCCGGTAACGGTCGTCGGCGTGAACGACGCCAGCGTCAAGCTCGACGGCAATCATCCGTTGGCCGGAAAGGACCTGGTGTTCGACGTTGAACTGGTCGAGATCGTTCAGGCGGCGTAGTTCCGGCCTCAACGGAATGAATCACGGCTGAAAGTTCGGTGGCGGGCAACCGGCAACGGTCTGTCAATGCCCTAACACCAGCGGCGGTGCGATCCTGTCGCGCCGCAGCCAGCGCGTCAGAAGCAGGGCCGCCACCACGGCCAGTCCAGACGACAGGCCGATCCAGATGCCGACGCCGTGGAAGCCGAAATGGAAGGCGAGCAGCACGCCGAGCGGCAGGCCGACGCCCCAATAGCCGATCGCTGCATAGATCATCGGCACCTTGGTGTCGTGCAGGCCGCGCAGCATGCCGGCGGCAACCGCTTGCGCGCCGTCGAATATCTGGAACAGTGCTGCAAACACCAGGAACGACACGGCAAGCGCGATCACCCTGGCATTGGCCGGGTTGGTGAGGTCGATGAAGGCGCTGATCAGGAGATGTGGCCAAAGGATCATCACCAGCCCCATCAGCGCCATGAACGAGACGCCGATGACAAAGGCGGTCCAGCCGGCGCGCGAAACGCCTTCCGGATTGCCGGCGCCATGCGCAAGCCCGACGCGCACCGTCACCGCCTGGTTGAGGCCCAGCGGCACCATGAAGGAGATCGAGGCGATCTGGATGGCGATGGCGTGCGCGGCCAGCGAATCCGCGTCGATCAGGCCCATCAGCAGTGCCGCCGCGTTGAAGATGGTCACCTCGAAAGCGAGAATACCGGCGATCGGCAGGCCGAGCCGCAACAGGCCCTTGAAGCGCGGCCAGTCGGATCGCCAGAATCGCCCGAACAGGCGATAGCGCCGGAACTTCTTCTCCAGCATCACCACCGCAGCCATGCCGATCAACATCAGCGTTGAGGACAGCGAGGTCGCAAGGCCCGAGCCTGCGATGCCCATTGCAGGCACGCCGAGATTGCCGAACATGAACACCCAGTTGAACAGCGCGTTGCAGGCAACGGCGACGAAGACGATGACCAGCGCCCAGCCCGGCCGCTCCAGCGCCGAGATGAACGAGCGCAGCACGATATAGCCGTAGAACGGCAGCACCGCCCATTCCAGCCAGCGCAGATAAATGCCTGCTTGATGCGCCAGGGCCGGCTCCTGGCCCATGGCCAAGAGAATCGCCTCGCCATGCCAAAGCACGAGCCAGATCGGGATCGAGATCAGGATCGCCAGCCACAGGCCCTGGCGCACGGTGCGACGCAAATCGCGCACCGAATGGCGGCGACGGCCGAGCTCGGTCGCGATCATCGGCGAGGTCGCCAGCATCAGGCCGAGCCCGAAGATCAGCGGCATGAAATAGAGGTTGGCGCCAAGCGCGCCGCTGGCCAGCGTGTCCGGGCCGAGACGACCCATCATCATGACGTCGGTCGCCGTCATCGCCGTCTGGCCGAGATTGGTCAGCACCATCGGCCAGGCCAGCGCCAGCGTCGCCCTGATTTCCTGACGCCAAAGATTTTCCGGCGCGCGAGCGCCGGCTTCGATCGCAGACATTGTTCCGCTCTTTCCAGATACGGCACGTCGGTATCAAAGCCGGAAGCCGCATTTTCAAAACGGCAAAACCTTCGGTTTCGCGGCGTTTGCGCCAGCTTTTGTACGAAACGCGACATGAAGGCAAGGGAGGAGGGGCGGGAACAGATTGAGCCAGAAGATGGTCCTGAGTGCCGAAGGCACGCAAACTAGTGCGAAGCGAGGGCTATTTCACATGCGGGCCAGGGGCTGCTACGGATTGCAGGGACGGGTGAGGTGCCACGAGAAACCAGGAGGCAGGATGCAGTTCAAGCGCAGCAGGAACCCCGTTGCAACGCTGCGCACGGCGCCGGCCTTCGAACATATCGTCACCGAGGCGAGCGACAGTTTCCTGTGGCGGCTGGATGACTATCCTTGGGAGCGCAATGTCTGGAATTTTCATCCGGAGTACGAAATCCATCTGCTGCGCAAATCTTCCGGCGTGGTCCTGGTGGGTGATCACATCGGCGAGTTCGGGCCGGGCTACCTGACCATTGTCGGTGGCGGCCTGCCGCATGACTGGGTGACGGCGGTGCAGCCGGGCGAGTTGATCGAAGGCCGCGATATCGTGCTGCAGTTCGATGCGCAGAGGCTGCGCGGCTCGGCGGGCCTGCTGCCGGAGCTGCGCGAACTGGAGCCGTTCCTGGAACGGTCTCTGCGCGGCATGGTCTTTCATGGCCGCACCGCGCTGGAAGGCGCCGAGCTGATGGAGCGGATGGGAACGGTGCATGGTCTCGCCCGCCTCTGCCTGTTCCTCGAACTGGTCGACCTCTTGGCCAGGACCGATGAATATGAGCTGCTGTCGTCGCCGGATTTCTCGCCGGTTCTCGACGCTGCCTCGCTCGACATCATCCAGCGCACGCTGACTTATCTGTTCCAGCATTTCGCCGAGGATCTGAAACTGCCTGATGTGGCCGAACTCGCCGGGATGACCGAGAGCACGTTCTCGCGCTTCTTCCAGAAGAACACCGGCAACTCCTTCAGCGACCACCTCGCCAAGCTCAGACTCTGGCAGGCCTGCAAGCTGCTGGCCGACACTGACATTGCGATCACCGACATCTGTTTCCAGGTCGGCTACATGAACATCTCGAACTTCAACCGCGCCTTCCTGCGCAAGCACAAGATGACGCCGTCTTCCTATCGCAAGCTGTCGCGGCAGCGGCTGGCGATGCGCGCATAAGCACCCTCTAAAATCAACGGTTTAGACGCGATCGATACTCGTGTGACAGACTTCGTCACACGGCACCGTATTTTGCGCTGCACAATGCATAAAAGTACAGGTTTACTGCAACGAGGCTTCTAGCTTGGCGTGATTGAACTCCGCATTTTGGCGACGGGTGGCATGTCGCTCGGGCGATGGTGAGGATCGCATGACCCGAGGACTTGCGCTTCCCGCGAGTGTTCCTGGAGGAGAAAATCAATGAAACCAATTCGGCTCGCTGCGGGCTTGGGCGCAGCTTTCGTGCTTTCCGCTACTGTATCAACCATTGCGCTGGCGCAGGCGCCGGTCTGCTCGGCCCCGGTCAAGGTGCTGGCGCAGCCGCGCGACGGCCTGACGCTTCTGGAGGACTCCAAGGCGGAGTTCGAGAAGCTCGCCGGCGCCGGCTTCCAGATCGACTATTTGAACGAGAACGACCGCCGGGCGAAATCACGCGCCGATGCGTCTACCGTCGGCAACTACAACGTCTACTATGTCGACGAAGCCAACGTCGCGCTCTTTGCATCGTCGAAATGGATCGTGCCGCTGACCGATTATTATCCGGCCGACTATGATTACGCCGACTTCGATCCAGGCCGCCAGAAGGTCGCGACCTATGACGGCAAGGTCTGGTTCGCGCCGCTGACCGGCGGCGGCGACCTGATGGTCTACCGCAAGGACGTGCTTGAGGCCGCCGGCATCCAGCCGCCCAAGACCCTGGACGAGCTGATCGCCGACGTGCCGAAGCTCACCAATCCGGACAAGGGCATGTACGGCATCGCGCTGCGCGGCGCACGCGGTTCGGGCGCCAATGTCTGGCGCTGGATGCCGTTCTTCAAGGCCTATGGCGGCCAGTGGTTCGACGGCGACAAGCCTGCCTTCAATTCGGACGCCGCCGTCAAGGCGACCGAGGCCTATCTGAAGCTGTTCAAGGATTCGGCGCCCGGTACGCAGACCGGCAGCTGGGATGAATCGACCGGCGCCTTCCTGTCGGGCCAGGTGGCGATCCTGGTCGAATCGACGCCGCTGTCGGGGATGTCGGTCGACCCGAAGACGTCGCAAGTGGTCGGCAAGATCGGCTTCCTGCCGCCGCCCTCGCCGCTGCCCGGCGGCGGTTACGGCCATGGTCTCGCCATCGCGGCGAAGGCCAATGCGGACGACGCCTCGAAGAAATGCGCCGGCCTGTTCATCGCCTGGGCAACCTCGAAGGAAAACGAGAAGCGCCGGCTCGACGCCCATCAGTTCGGCGAACTGAACCGCACCAGCATCCTGTCCAGCAAGGAATTCGCCGACATCTACGGCGCCGATCTCGGTCAGGCGCTCGCCGCGACGGGCAAGGTCACGGCGGTCAATTTCTGGCAGGACCCACGCTGGCCGGATCTCGGCGACCGCTGGGGCATCATCCTCGAGGAACTGGTCACCGGCACCCGCACCGACGTCAAGGGCGGCCTCAACGAGCTCGAGGCCTACGCCAACGAGCTGGTGAAGAAGAAATAGAGCCATCCTCCCGCCCGTGGCGCGCGGTCCGCGGCATTGCCTGCAATGCCGGGACCTGCGCGCCGCGGGAACGTTTGCTCCCAAGGGAGAGATCATGCCGACACGATCGAGACGCAAGCGAGGATAGATGCCAATGGCCCGACGCACGTCGCTCCCTGTCACCTTCGTCGTTCCGACCATCGCCATCCTTCTGGTGCTGTCTATGGTGCCGACGCTCTACGCCATTGTCATCGCCCTGCAGAATCGCGAGTTGAGCACGCCTGATTATTCCTGGGTCTGGCTGTCGAACTTCGTCGACCTGTTTCTCGACCGCCGCTTCCTCAACGCTGTCTGGGTGTCGGTGAAATGGGAGATCGTCACCGTGGTTGCGACCATGGTGGTGGCGATCGGGCTCGGCGTGCTGATGTTCGAGGTCGCGTCGCCGCGCCAGCGCAATGTCTACTGCCTGCTGTTCATCATCCCGGTGCTGCTGCCGCGCGTCTCGGCGGCCTTCGTCTGGAAGTTCGCCTACCATCCGCTCTACGGCATCGCCACCTACCCCTACCGGCTCATCACCGGCGGGCTGATCTTCGATCCGCTGTCGAAGCCGGCGACGGCATTGTTCGCCGTCGCTTCGGTCGATGTCTGGCAATGGGGCCTGTTCTTCGCCGTCATCGTCTTGAAGCTTTTGGAGACGCTGCCGCCGCAGCCGATCGAGGCGGCGCGGCTCGACCATGCCAGGCGCTGGCAGATCCACGCCTACGTGACCTTGCCGATGCTGAAGGCGCCGCTGATCAGCCTGATGTTCGTCAAGATGATCGAATCGCTGCGCTCCTTCGACCTGATCTATGTGATGACCCGCGGCGGTCCGGGCGTCGCGACCGAGACGCTCGACATGTACGCCTTCTCGCAAGGCTTCATCGAGTCCGGCAAGGTCTCCTACGCGTCGGCCATGGCCGTGCTGATGATGATCGCCACCGTCATCACTTTCACCATGCTGTGGAAGCGGGTGCAGGCATGAAACCGGGACGCCTGATCGGCAAGACTATCCTGGCGTTTGCCGGCTTCCTGGCCGTGTTTCCGCTGCTGTGGACGGCGCTCAATTCGCTGAAGAACAATGTCGACATCATCACCCGCGTCCCGCGCCTGGTGTTCACGCCGACACTTGCCAACATCAGCTATATCCTCGGCCGCGACAGCGTCATGACCGGCCTCTGCAACTCGGTCGTCGCTTGCGGCTCGGCCGTGTTGATCGGCGTGGTGCTTGGCCTGCCGGCGGCCTATGCGGTGGCGCGCTATCCCAACCGCTGGGCCGGCGACATCCAGTTCTTCGTGCTGTCGCTGCGCTTCCTGCCGCCGGTGGCGGTGGCCATCCCGCTGATGGTGATCTGGCTGCAGGTCGGCCTCTATGACACGCTGCCGGCGCTGATCATCACCTATTCGCTGCTTACCATCTCGGTGATCATGTGGCTCGCCATCCCCGCCTTCCAGGCTGTGCCGAAGGAGATCGAGGAAGCGGCCTTCGTCGACGGCTACGGCGCCTATTCTGTGTTCTGGCGGATCGCGCTGCCTGTGGCGGCCCGCTCCTTGGCAGGGGCGATCGCCTTCAGCTTCGTGCTGGTCTGGAACGAATTCCTGATCGCGCTGATGCTGTCGAGCTCGAATGCCAAGACCTTGCCGATCGTCGCCTCGGAACTCTCCCAGCAAGGCATGAACGTGCCGTGGGGCATCCTCAACGCCTCGGTCGTGCTCCTGTCGCTGCCGCCGCTGCTGTTCCTCGGCGTGCTCAGCGGCTTCCTGAATTCCGTTTTCCGGCAAAAAAAGACTTGATGTGAGGACTACCCGATGCGGGCTTTGGTGCTTGAGAAAAAAGGTGAACTGTCGCTGCGCGAGATAGCGTTGCCGCTCGACGTGGGACCGGACGATGTCAGGATCGCCATCCACACGGTCGGCGTCTGCGGCAGCGACGTGCACTACTACACACATGGCGCGATCGGCAGCTATGTCGTGCGTGCGCCGATGGTGCTCGGCCACGAAGCCGCGGGAGTTGTTGTCGAGACCGGCGCCAACGTCACGGCGCTGAAGGTCGGCGACCGCGTCTGCATGGAGCCGGGCGTGCCGAACCTGTCGTCGCGCGCGACGAAGCTCGGCATCTACAATGTCGACCCGGATGTCCGCTTCTGGGCGACGCCGCCGGTGCACGGCGTGCTCGCGCCCTATGCCGTGCATCCTGCCGCCTTCACCTACAAACTGCCGGACAATGTCTCCTTCGCCGAGGGCGCGATGGTCGAGCCCTTCGCCATCGGCATGCAGGCGGCAAGCCGTGCCCGGATCGTCCCGGGCGATGTCGCCGTCGTCGTCGGCTGCGGCCCGATCGGCATCATGATCGCGCTGGCCGCCCTTGCCGGCGGCTGCTCGAAAGTGCTGATTTCCGACTTTTCAGCGCCCAAGCTGAAGATCGCGGCACAGTATGCGGGTATTGTGCCGGTCAATATCGGCGAGCAGTCGCTGGTCGATGCGGTCGCCGCCGCGACAGACAATTGGGGCGCCGACATCGTTTTCGAAGCCAGCGGCAGCCCGAAGGCGTTTGCCGATCTGTTCGATGTCGTGCGGCCGGGCGGCGCGGTGGTGCTGGTCGGGCTGCCGGTGGAGCCGGTGGCCCTCAACGTGCCGGCGGCCATATCCAAGGAAGTGCGGATCGAGACGGTGTTCCGCTACGCCAACATCTTCGACCGCGCCCTGCAGCTGATCGCCTCCGGCAAGGTCGACCTCAAGCCGCTGATCACCGGCACCTATGATTTCTCAGACAGCATCAAGGCGTTCGAGCGGGCGGCCCAAGGCAACCCTGAAGACGTCAAGCTGCAGATCCTGCTGGCCGGCGAGAAGGGCTGATCATGTCCGCGATCGTTTGCTCCCATGTCGACAAGGCCTATGGCGCCACGACCGTCATCCGCGACCTCAACCTCTCGATCGAGGAACACGAATTCGTCGTCTTCCTCGGCCCGTCCGGCTGCGGCAAGTCGACATTGCTGCGGATGCTGGCAGGCCTGGAGGATATCAGCGGCGGCGAGGTCTCGATCGGCGGTAAGGTCGTCAACGATCTCGATCCGGGCGATCGCGGTATCGCTATGGTGTTCCAGAACTACGCGCTCTACCCGCACATGACGATCTTCGACAACATTGCCTTCGGTCTGCGGCGCCAGAAGGTGCCGGCGGCCGAGATCCGGAAGCGGGTCGACGCGGTGTCCAGGACGCTCGGGCTGGACCCTTATCTCGGCCGCAAGCCGGCCGAGCTTTCCGGCGGCCAGCAGCAGCGCGTCGCCATCGCCCGGGCCATGATCAAGACGCCCAAAGTGTTCCTGTTCGACGAGCCGCTGTCCAACCTCGACGCCAAGCTGCGCAACCATATGCGCGTCGAGATCGCGCGGTTGCACCAGTCGCTGAAGACCACCACCGTCTACGTCACCCATGACCAGCTGCAGGCGATGACGCTCGCCGACCGCATCGTGCTGCTCAAGGACGGTTTCATCGAGCAGATCGGCTCGCCGGCGGAAATCTATCGGCGTCCCGGCAATATGTTCGTGGCCGGCTTCATCGGCACGCCGAACATGAATTTTATCGAGGTGACGATTGCCCGGGCCGCGAATAGCTGGACGTTGACCGGCGCCGGAACGGTGCTTTCGACGGACGGCTCGGGCTTCCATCTCCAGCATGGCGATCGCGCGGTGCTCGGCATCCGGCCTCCGGACCTGAAGACGGCAAACGACGGTACCGCCAGCATTTTGCAAGGCACTGCCGATCTCATTGAATTCCACGGCAATGATGCGCTGGTGACATTCGGCTCCGGCGGCAAGGAGATCAGCGCGCTGGTTCCGGCACGCGAATGCCCGGCGCTGCATGCGCCTGTCCGCTACACGTTCGAGGCGGAAAGCATCCACCTGTTCGACGCGACGTCGGGCGCGTCCCTGCGCAAGCAATAGCGCGCGACGCTTTCCTCTAGAGGGGTTCACCGTTTCACGGAAACGGTGAACCCCTCTATCTCTTTGTTTTGACGCAATTTCGGACGGAAAACCGCTTCACACTTTTCCTGGAATTGCTCTAAACGAGGCTTTCAGTGGATCTCGTCGAGCGCTTGCCGCTGCCGGTGCATCTCCAGGAAAATCCGGTAGTCGCGATCGAAGCGGGCGCCGGCTGCCGGGTTGGCGGCGCGCGTCTTGCCGCCTTGCTGCATGGCAAGACAGGCGGCATTGAGGTCGGGGAAAAGCCCAGCGGCGGTCGCGGCCACCATGCCGGTGCCGAGCAGCACCGCCTCGTCGGCCAGCGGCTCGATCACCGTACAGCCGGTGGCGTCGGCATAGAGCTCCATCAGCAGCGGGTTCTTGGTGTGGCCGCCAGTGACATGCAGCGTGTCGATGAGGTAGCCGTTCTCGTTCAACGCCTCCAGCACATGGCGCACGCCGAGCGCGATGCCGACGGCCGTGCGCCAGTAGAGCTTGCACAGGCTGTCGAAGGAGGAATCCAGCGTCAGCCCGCTGACGACGCCGACGGCGTGCGGGTCGGCGAGCGGCGAGCGGTTGCCATGAAAGTCCGGCAGCACATGCAGCCTTGCAGCCAGGTTCTCGCCCTCGATGGCCCGCAGTTCGGCGACACGCCTGGCGATTTTGGCATGCATGGCGGCGTCCGGCTCGCCGCCGGCCCCGTGCCAGCGGATGATGTGGTCTAGCAGGGCGCCGGTGGCCGACTGGCCGCCTTCCGACAGCCACAGCTTCGGCAATGCGGCACCGTAATAGGGGCCCCAGACGCCGGCGAAAGGCTGCGGGTCGGGCGACATCGCCATGACGCAGCTCGATGTGCCGGCGATCAGCGCCAGGTGCCGCCCGATATTCTGCTCGTCTCCGGCAAAACCGCCCAGCACGCCGAGCGCGCCGGCATAGGCATCGATGACCCCGGCGCCGACCCGGCAGTTCTCCGTCAGGCCAAGCTCGGCCGCTGCCTGCGGTGTCAACTTGCCGATATCGGTGCCGACCGGGCTGGCCCGCTCCGGCAAATTGCCGTGCTCAAAGAGGTCGCCGAGGCCGACGATTTCGAAGAAATCGCGCTGCCAAGCGGGGTCCTCATGCGCCAGATAGGTCCATTTGGCGGTCAGCGTGCATTGCGAGCGGGCCAGCGAACCGGTCGCCTGCCAGGTCAGGAAATCAGTCAGGTCGAACAGATGGCCGGCTTCATTCCAGGTGCTGGGCAGATTACGCTTCAGCCACATCAGCTTCGGGGTCGCCATTTCCGGCGACATGACGCCGCCAATATAGTTGAGCACCTCGTGGCTGCTCGCCGTGCACTCGTCGGCTTCGGCAATGGCGCGGTGGTCGAGCCAGACGATGGTGTCCCAGCGTCTGTCACCCGACGTCGAGACGCTGAGCTGGCCGCCCTGCCGGTCGCGCACGACCAGCGAGCAGGTGGCGTCAAAGGAGATGCCGACAATGTCTTGCGCCGCGACGCCAGCCTTTTCGCGCGCCGCACGCACCGCGGTGCACACGGCCGACCAGATATCGCGCGAATCATGCTCGGCGTGATCGGGCTTCGGCTGGTTCATGGCGATCGGCCGCTCGGCGCGGCCGAGCAAGGTGCCACTGGCGTCGAGAATGCCCGCACGAGCGCTCCCGGTGCCGACATCGACCGCGCAAACAAATTGTTTCGTCAAGATGCTCTAACTCTCGCTCCCAGGCCTGCAATCAGATCGGGCAATTGCAGCATGTCAGCGAATATAAAGTCCGGTTCACTCGACGCAAGCCGCGCTTTCAGCGCGGGGTTGCCGGCATGCGCGCCGCCGGTGAAGGCAAAGACCCGCATGCCAGCCGCGCGCGCCGCAGCTACGCCGGCCGGACTGTCCTCGATGACGAGGCATTCGCGCGGATCTGCACGCATGGCGGTGGCGGCATGCAGGAAAAGATCGGGCGCCGGCTTTCCCCTGGCCACCATGGCGGCGCTGAACAGATGCGGCTCCATCAGCCCAAGCAGGCCGGTGACGTCGAGCGCATAGCGGATGCGTTCCAGTGTCCCGGACGAGGCGACGCAGAAGGGCAGGCCGAGCTTCGGCAATATCTCCTTGATGCCGGGGATAGGCTTAAGCTCCTCGCGGAACTTTCGCATCAGGTCGACGCGCATGGCGGTGAGATGCTGGTCGCTGATCTCCAGGCCGAAGTCGCGGCCCAGGATCTCGCGCACGCTTTTCATGCTCTTGCCAAGGAAATGCTCGTAGGCGGCGTCCTCGCCGATACTGCCGCCGGCAAGTTCGATCATGCCGAGCAGCGCCGAGACGGAAAGCGCTTCGCTGTCCACCAGAACGCCATCGCAGTCGAAGATGACTAGTTCAGGCGTCATGATGTCGAACGGCTCTCAGAGCTTGCCGGCGAGATAGCGTGTCAGCGTGACGCGCGCGCCGTCAGCCCATAACACGGTGAGCGCATGGGCAAAGGCCTCGACGAACGCCGTCGCGCGGCCGACATCGCCATAGATGTCTTCCATGGCCAGCCAGGCGGCCGGGGCCTCCTTTGCGGCCTTTGCCGTCGCCTGCAGCCGGTCCCAGCTCGGGTCGTTGGGTTCGATGACGGCGCCGCTGTCGGTGGTGCCGAAGCAGTAGCGGCACCACAAGGCCGATTCCAGCGCCAGCCCGGCGACACCCTTTCCCGCCTTCAGCCGGTCGGTGATGGTCGGGATGATGAATTTCGGCTGCCGGTTGGAGCCATCAAGGCAGAGCCGGCGCACCGTGTCGCCGATCTTGGGATTGGAGAAGCGTTTCTCGATGAGCTGGTAATAGTCCTCCAGCACCGTATCCGGCACCGGCGGCACAGTCGGGATGATCTCGTCATGCTCGAGCTTGTCGAGAAAGCCGCGCACCAGCGGCTCCTGCATCGCCTCATGGACGAAATGGATGTCCATCAGCCCGGCCGGATAGGCAATGGTGGCATGACCGCCATTGAGGATGCGGATCTTCATCAGTTCGTAAGGCGCAACATCCCTGACGAACTGCACGCCGACCTTTTCCAGCGGCGGACGACCATCGGTGAAGTGGTCTTCGAGCACCCATTGCCGGAACGGCTCGCAGAACACCGGCCAATTGTCCTCGACGCCAAACTCCTTGGCCAGGATACCGCGCTCACGATCGGTGGTGGCAGGCGTGATGCGATCGACCATGGCATTGGGGAAGGCGACGTGTTCGCCGACCCAGGTCGCCAGGTCCTCGTCGATCAGCCGCGCCAGCCCGATGACGCCATCCGACGTGACATGGCCATTGTGGGGAATGTTGTCGCAGGACATCACCGTGAACGGCACGGTGCCCTCGTCGCGCCGGCGCACCAGCCCGGCGAGGATGAGGCCGAACACCGTTTTCGGCGTTGCGCCCGGTTGCGCATCGGCGACAATGTCGGGATGGGTCGGGTTGAAGACACCTGAGGCCGGGTCGATGAAGTAGCCGCCTTCGGTAATGGTCAGCGAAACGATCTTGATCGCCGGATCGGCAAGCCTTTCGATGATGCCGGCCGCATCGCCGGGCATCAGGAAGTCGATCATCGCACCGGTGACACGAGCGCTCATATGACCCTCGTCCTGCTCGACCACCGTGGTCAGCCAGTCCTGCTCTTCCAGCTTGCCGCGGCCGATCTTCTCGCCCTCGAAGACGCCGGCGCCGACCAGCGCCCAGTCATGGCCGAGGCCTGAATTGAACAAATCGTCGAGATAGACGGCCTGGTGCGAGCGATGGAAATTGCCGACGCCAAAATGCACGATGCCAGCTTTGAGCGCCGCGCGATCGTATGTCGGACCAGCGACCCCGGCGGGCAGGTCCGCGAGATTGGCAGAAGAGAGTTTCACGGTCATCTGTTTACCCTTTGGCCGGGCCGCGGCCTGCGTTACTCCCCTCTCCCTTCATGGGGAGAGGGTACGGGGCGGCACATACCTTTCGAGGTAGATGCTGCCGTCACCTTGATATTTGGCCTCTTCCCCCCGCGGAGGTACGGGCAGAAGAGGCCGCCCCCGCCCTCAACTCATCCACTGGCCGCCATCGACATTGTAGGTCTGGGCGACGATGTATTCGGCCTCGCTGCTGGCGAGGAACACCGCCATGCCGGTAAGGTCCTGGGCTGTGCCCATGCGCCCGTAGGGCACGGCCTCGCCGACCAGTTTCTTCTTCTCGCCCTTCGGCCGGTTTTCGTATTTGGCGAACAGTGAATCGACGTGGTCCCAATGCTCGCCATCGACCACGCCGGGCGCGATGGCATTGACGTTGATGCGGTGCTTGATCAGGTCCAGCCCCGCCGACTGTGTGAGCGAGATGACGGCGGCTTTGGTGGCGCAATAGACGCCGACCAGGGCCTCGCCGCGCCGTCCGGCCTGGCTCGCCATGTTGATGATCCTGCCGCCCCGGCCAGCGGCGATCATCGAGCGGGCCGCGGCCTGCAGCATGAACAGCGTGCCGGCGACATTGACGGAAAACAGTTTGTCGTAGCTCGCCCTGGTTATCTCGACGATCGGCGCCAGGTCGAACAAAGCGGCGTTGTTGATCAATATGTCGAGGCCGCCGGCGTTGGTCTCCACGGCCTTGACGGCTGCATCGATGGACGCCTGATCCGTGACATCGAGTTTGACGGCATAAGCGTTGCCGCCGATCTCGGCAGCCGTCTTTTGCGCGGCCTCGAGGTTGATGTCGGCAATCGCAACGATAGCGCCTTCGCCGACATAGGCTTCGGCGAAGGCCCTGCCGATGCCACGGGCCGAACCCGTGATCAGCGCCGATTTGCCGGCCAGGCGCATGCTCACATCGCCTTTCCGTCAGCGCCGAAGCGATGCAGTTTGGTCTTGTCGGGGGTGAGATAGATGGTGTCGCCGTGACGGACGGTCAGCTCGCCGTCTGCACGCACCGTCAGCGGACCGACGCCGTCAGCTTGAACGTGCAAGAACGTGTCGGATCCCAGATGCTCGGCAACGCCGACGGTCGCCTTCCATTCACCCGCCGTGGTCGAGATCTCCAAGTGCTCGGGACGGATGCCGATTGTCTTGGCGCCATATTTGGCCGCCGGCGCGCTTTCGATCAGGTTCATCTTCGGTGAGCCGATGAAGCCAGCGACGAACAGGTTGCGCGGCGTCTTGTAGAGCTCCATCGGCGAGCCGACCTGCTCGATATTGCCGGCATTCAGCACGACGATCTTGTCGGCCATGGTCATGGCTTCGACCTGGTCGTGGGTGACGTAGATCATCGTCGTCTTGAGCTGGTGGTGCAGTTCGCTGATCTCCAGCCGCATCGTGCCGCGCAGGGCTGCGTCAAGGTTGGACAGCGGCTCGTCGAACAGGAAGGCCGAGGGTTGGCGCACGATGGCGCGGCCGATGGCGACGCGCTGGCGCTGGCCGCCGGAGAGCTGGCCGGGCCGCCGCTCGAGATAGTTGGTGAGGTTCAGCACACGCGCCGCATCCTTCACCTTCTTCTCGATGGTGGCCTTGTCCTCGCCAGCCATCTTCAGCGGGAAGGCGATGTTCTTGGCAACAGTCATATGCGGGTAGAGCGCATAGGACTGGAACACCATGGCGAGTTTGCGCTTGGCCGGCGCCTCGCCGGTGACGTCACGGCCGTCGATGTTGATGGTGCCGCCGCTGGTGTCCTCCAGCCCGGCGATCAGCCGCAGCAGCGTGGACTTGCCGCAACCCGACGGGCCGACGAAGACGACGAACTCGCCATTTTCAATCACCAGGTCGAGGCCAGGGATGATGGACGTCGATCCGAAGGACTTGGAGACGTTCTTGAGCGTGATGTTTCCCATGGTTTTCCTCCCCGAGGGCTATTGTGCGACGTCCATTGCTTGCGGCGTATTACTTCACAGCACCAAAGGTCAGGCCGCGCACCAGCTGCTTCTGGCTGAACCAGCCCATGATCAGGATCGGTGCGATCGCCAGCGTCGAGGCTGCCGAAAGCTTGGCCCAGAACAGGCCTTGCGGGCTGGAGAACGAACTGATGAAGGCGGTGAGCGGAGCAGCATCCGTGGTGGTCAGGCGGATCGTCCAGAACGCCTCGTTCCAGGCCAGGATGATGTTCAAGAGCATGGTCGACGCGATGCCAGGCACCGCCATCGGGGTCAGCACATAGATGATCTCGTTCCACAGCGACGCGCCGTCCATGCGCGCCGCCTCCAGGATTTCGCCCGGGATTTCGCGGAAGTAGGTGTAGAGCATCCACACCACGATCGGCAGGTTGATCAGCATCAGCATGACCATCAGGCCGATGCGGCTATCGAGCAGTCCGAGATTGCGGAAGATCAGGTAGATCGGGAACAGCACGGCCACCGCCGGCATCATCTTGGTGGACAGCATCCACATCAATATGTCCTTGGTCCGCTTGGTCGGCGAGAAAGCCATCGACCATGCCGCCGGTATGGCGACCAGCAGGGCGAGGATGGTCGAGCCGACGGACAGCAGCACCGAGTTCAGGAAGAACTTGAAATAGCCGCTCTGCGCCTGAACCTCGGTATAGCTCTCAAACGTCCCCGACGGGATCAGGTTGAAGCCCTGGATCGCCTCCTGTTCCGACTTGAACGAGGTGATGATCGTATAGAGGATTGGAAAGAAGATTAGCAGCGCGACGATCCAGGCGGCAGCGGTCGCGATTGTCTTGTGCTGGGTGGTGACTGCACGTGCCATCTTGTCCTCCCTTACTTGTCCAGGTTCTTGCCGACGGCGCGCATGGCGAAGAAGGCAACGATGTTGGCGAGAATGACAGCGATGATGCCGCCGGCGGATGCCTGGCCGATTTTGAATTCCAGCAAGGCCTTCTGGTAGACGAGGAAGGGCAGGTTGGTGGAAGCGTATCCCGGACCGCCATTGGTGGTGACGAGGATCTCGGCATAGACGGAAAGCAGGAAGATCGTCTGGATCAGGATGACGACGGTGATGGCGCGCGACATGTGCGGCAGCGTCAGATAGATGAAGCGGCTGATGAAGCCGGCGCCGTCCATCTCGGCGGCCTCCTTCTGCTCACCGTCGAGCGATTGTAGCGAGGTCAGGAGGATCAGCGTCGCGAAAGGCAGCCACTGCCAGGCGACGATGATGATGATGGCGGTCAGCGGATGCTGCCCGAACCAGTCGATCGGCTGGGCGCCGAAGAAGCGCGCTATGTCGGCGAACACCCCGTATTGCGGGTGCATGATCATGTTCTTCCAGACCAGCGCTGCCACCGGCGGCATGACGAAGAAGGGCGAGATGACGAGGATGCGCACAATGCCCTGTCCCCACATCGGCTGATCGATCAGAAGCGCCAGCAGGATGCCGCCGACCACCGTGATGACAAGCACGCTGACGACGATGGTAAGCGTGTTGAGGATCGACTGCAGGAAAGCCGGATTGGAATAGAAAAGCGCGTAGTTGGAGAGGCCGACGAACCCGTCGCGCATCGGGTTGAGCGGATTGTACTGCTGAAAAGAGAACCACAGCGTGAGCCCCAGCGGAACAACCATCCAGACCAGCAGCAGCACAACGGATGGCGCCATCATGAAACGGGCAAGCGAATGGGTCTGCTGAGTAGCCATGACGGTCACCCTTCAAGGATTGGACTGAATTTTCAGAGGCGTTCAAGACGGCCGCCCGAACTGGGTTTCGGGCGGCCGTTGCCGGCCAGCAAACTGGCCGGCATTCGGCACCGGGAGGAGCCTTACTTGATATACCCGCCTTCGGTCATCGTCGCGGTGGCGGCGTCCTGGGCCTGCTTCAGCGCATCGTCGACACTCGACTGGCCGGCAAGAGCCGCCGAGAAGAGCTGGCCGACTGTGGTGCCGAGGCCCTGGAACTCAGGAATGGCGACGAACTGGACGCCGACATAGGGCACCGGCTTGACGGTCGGATGCGTCGGATCGGCTGCGTTGATGGAGTCCAGCGTCATCTTGGCGAACGGAGCCGCCTTCTGGTACTCGGGGTTGGCATAGAGCGAGGAACGCGTGCCCGGAGGAACGTTGGCCCAGCCTTCCTTCGAGGCTACGAGCTCAGCGTAATGCTTGCTGGTCGCCCAGGACACGAACTTCTCGGCGGCATCGGCCTTCTGCGTACCGGCCGGAATGGCCAGCGACCATGCCCACAGCCAGTTGCCGCGCTTGCCCAGGCCATTGTCGGGGGCCAGCGCATAGCCGACCTTGTCGGCGACCTTCGAGGCCTTCGGATCGGAGACGAAGGATGCCGCGACGGTGGCGTCGATCCACATGCCGCACTTGCCCTGCTGGAACAGCGCCAGGTTCTCGTTGAAGCCGTTGGACGAAGCGCCTTCCGGACCGTCGGCCTTCATCAGATCGACATAGAACTGCAGCGTCTTCTTCCACTCGGGTTGGTCGAACTGCGGCTTCCAGTTCTCGTCGAACCAGCGCGCGCCGAAGGAGTTCGACATGGCGGTCAGGAAGGCCATGTTCTCACCCCAGCCGGCCTTGCCACGAAGGCATACGCCGTTCACGCCGCTGGCGCGGTCGGTCATCTTGTCGGCGGCCTGCTTGATGAAGTCCCAGGTCGGCGCGTCGGGCATCTTCAGCCCGGCCTTGTCCATCAGGTCCTTGCGGTACATGACGAACGAGCTCTCGCCATAGAAGGGCGCGGCATAGAGCTTGCCGTCGACGGATAAGCCGCCGGCGATGGCCGGGATGATGTCCTTGGCGTCGTAGTCGGCGCCGAGCTTGTCGAGCGGCAGCAGCCAGCTCTGCTTGGCCCAGATCGGAACTTCGTACGTGCCGATGGTCATCACGTCATACTGGCCGCCCTTGGTGGCGATGTCGGTGGTGACGCGCTCGCGCAGCACGTTCTCTTCAAGTGTCACCCAGTTGAGCTGGATGTCGGGGTTCGCCTTGGTGAAGTCGTCGGTCAGCTTCTGCATGCGGACCATATCGCCATTGTTGACGGTGGCGATGGTGATGGATTCGGCGTGTGCGGCGAAAGCGAGGGCGCTTGCCGACAACAGGCCCAGGGTGAGCGTGCGAAGTTTCATCAAATTCCTCCCATAAACCAAGATGAGCATTTGCCTTGGCTGTGAGCAATTACTCACTTGCCGAGAATTATGTCAAGCCGGATTCGATGCTGCAGCGCAGCACCGGGCTTGCCCGATAGATGACGGACGCCTGGAAATTTGAGACGGCGAGAGCCGCGCCCGTGGCGGATGCCGGGCGACTGAACAGGAAGGCTTCCCAGGCTTGGAGCGGCAGCGCGAAGCCTGTCAGCAGGCGATCTCGGCCAGGATCCAGTCGCGGAAAGCGCGGATCTTAGGGACATTGCGGCGCGCCTCGGGGTAGACCAGCCAGTAGGCATGGCCGTCGTCGCCAACCAGGTCGAAGGGCTGGATCAGGCGGCCGTCGGCGAGTTCGGCCTTGAACAGCGCCCGGGTCAGGATCGCCACGCCGTGGCCGGCGATGGCCGCATTGGCCTCATAGGCCTGCGCGCCCATGCTGCTGCCGGGTCGGCTGGCAAGGTCGTGCGAGTGCACGCCGGCAGCCTCGAACCACTGCGTCCACCAGATGTCGCCGGGATCGAGGATAGGCAGACGCAAAAGGTCGGCCGGCTCGTTGACGCCGCCGATGCTCGCCGCGAGCTTCGGGCTCAGCATCGGCGTGAAATCGGCATCGAGCAGCTTGTGGGCTTCCAGCGCCGGCCATTTGCCGCCGCCCGAGCGGATGGCGAGGTCAACATCCTCGCGGGCGAAATCCGTCAGCCGGCTCGATGTATCGAGCCGCACCGCAAGGGTTGGATGGGCCATTTGGAACGAGCCCAGATGATGCGCCAACCAGTTCGAGGCAAAGGTCAGCACCGTGGTGACGCACAACAGCCCGTCCGCGCCGCCACGCGCCGCCGCATAGGCCTGGCCAAGAATGGCGAACGCCTCGCTGACGGCCGGCGCCAGCCGTTGGCCGGCTTCGGTCAGTTCGATCTGGCGCGGCCGGCGCAGGAACAGCGGCGAACCGACGCGCTCTTCCAGCACCTTGATCTGATAGCTGACGGCGGCTTGCGTCATCGCAAGCTCCACGGCGGCCTTGGTGAAGGAAAGGTGCCGCGCCACCGCTTCGAACACCCGGATCGCCTGCAGCGGCGGGAGCTGCGAAACCTGCCGCGAGCCGAGATCGGGCATAAAGCCTCCTTATAGGTCCTTATCGACGTTCGATTGGCAAAGCTGGCCGGCTAGACCGACATTCAATGTCAACCCGTCATTCGGGTTCAAGATAGTGAAGGTTGACGATCATGACCATGGCGCAGCAAAAATGCACTCCGGCTCCCGATCATCGCTGGATTTCGTGGCTCGCGGACGGATTCGGCTGGTTCGCGGCTAGGAAAAGGGCGCATCTCGACATCAGGGACCTGTCGCCGCATCTGCAGCGCGATCTCGGCTTCCTCGATGGCAACGATCCCTTCGGGCGGCACAGATAGCCTTGCAGGTTTTATCGCAAAGCAGTCGCCGCGGCCACATTTGGCAAACGGGAGCGGTTCCCGGTCAGATGCCGGCCAGCAGCGCGGTCGCCGTCCGCTCATCGGTGATCAGCCCGTTGACCAGCCTGCGGTTCACAGCGGCCAGGATACCCGGCAGCTTGCGCTCGCCCATGGCGAGAGCGATGACCAGCGATTTTTCGCGCGACGGCAGCGACGCTGAAGACACCCGGTCGTTGGTGATGCCCTCGATCATCCGGCCTTCGCGATCGAACACCCAGCCGACGATCTCGGCAATGCCGCCAGCCTTCTGCAGGGCTTTCAGCTCGCTTTCTGAAATGAAACCGTCCTCGTAGAGCGGTGCCTTCGGACCGAGGTCGCCGATGCCGATAAAGGTGACGTCGGCCTCCGCTGCCAGCGCCAGCGTCGGCTGGATCATCGGCTGGTTGAGCAGCATCTCGCGCTCCTGCGGCGAAGAGGCGATGACCGGCAGCGGCATCGGGAAGGAGCGTGCCTTGACCCTGTCGGCCATGGTGAAGATGACGTTGTAGAAGGCTGCCGAGCCGTCCGGCGAGATGTTGCCGGTCAAGGACACCACCTTGTGCTGCGGGCATTCCATCGGCGGTAATTGCTCGATCGCCGCTTTCAGCGTGCGTCCGGTGCCGATGCCCATGACGATCGGCGTCGGCGATCGCAGCCGCCGCTCGATCTCGGCGGCTGCCGCCTCGGCGATGCCGATCGTGGTGGAGGATGAATTGGGATCGCTCGGCACCACCTCGACCAGATCGAGCGCGAAGCGCGACTTAAGCCGGGCCGCGAGGTCCAGGCAGTTGGCGATCGGATGGTCGACACGAACCTTGATCAAACCTTCCGACACCGCCAGCGACACCAGCCGCTGCGCCGTCTGCCGCGAGATGCCGAGCGTGGCGGCGATCTGGTCCTGTGTATTGCCGGCGACATAATAGAGCCAGCCGGCGCGCGCCGCGTCGTCCAGCCTGTTGCTGCCGCCATCCTGCCGGGTGTTCACGTCCTGCCTCCCGAAACCGCTGGTCACAGGAGCGGTCCATTCCTAGTTTCGCAGGGAACGGCTTTCTGCGCAATTGTCAATCTCAAGGGCAAATGCTTACTCCCGCTGGGGCGTCCACAATGGCGATACCAGCCTCGACCATGTTCGTGCGAGGCACCCCGGGCGAAATCGGTCCTGAGCAGACGACAACGGATTGCCGGCTCGAAGGTTTATCTCCCGGCGTAAACCCTTTAAGGGATCGAAAAAAGGAGCGCTGCATGACACCGAAAGCGGTTTTCTGGGACATGGACGGCACGCTGGTCGACAGCGAACCGCTGCATGAGGCGGCTCTCGTGGCGGCGATGCGAAATGCCGGCCTCATACCGCCGGCCGATTTGCATGAGCGGGTGCTCGGGGTTGCCGCCTGGCCGGTCTACGAGATGATGCGCGACGAGTTCGGCCTGGACCTGCCCTTCGACGAATGGATCGTCCACAAATACGAGCACTATCTGCCGCTGGTCGAGAGCTTGCGGCCGCGCCCCGGCGCGATCGAGATCTTCAACGAATTGCGGGCAAAGGGCGTCGCGCAGGCCGTGGTGTCCAATTCGGACCGGATGATCGTCGACGCCAATCTAAGCATGGTCGGCCTGACCTATCCCGGCATGAAGACGATCAGCCGCAACGACGTGCGCGAAGGCAAGCCGCATGCCGAACCCTTCCTGCGTGCCGCCTATCTCGCCGGCGTCGATCCGGCGCAGGCGGTGGCGATCGACGACAGCTGGCCCGGCGCCATGGCGGGGCTGGCGGCGGGCATGAAGACGATCTTCTGGCCGGAAAAGCCGATGGACGGACCTCCCGGCGCCGTCGTCATCAACAGCGCCGAGGAATTGCGCAGAGAGATTGGACTGTAATCTTCAGTTCCTGTAGACCGGCTCCTGCTCGTCGAGGATCGCCTTCAATTCGCTCAGATGGCGCTCGGCCTGACCCGGATAATCATCCATTTCGCTCGCCGCTTTCTCGGCGACCGCGTCGGACAGCGTGCGCAGCGGCCGGCCGGTCCACAGCGCCTTGATGTAGGTCTCGGCGGCACGCTCGAAATAGAACATGCGGTTGAAGGCATCGGCGACCGTATCGCCGATGACCAGCACGCCGTGATTGCCCATCACCATCACCTTGACCTTGGGATCGGTCAGAAGTTGCGAGCAGCGTTCGCCCTCCTCCTCGAAGGCCAGTCCGCCATAATGCGCGTCGACGACATGGCGGTTGAAGAACATCGCCGAATTCTGGTCGATCGGCGGCAATGTCGAGTCGGCGAGCGAGGCCAGCACCGTGGCGTGGATCGAATGCACATGCATGACGCAGCGCGCATGGCGCACATTGCGATGGATGGCGCCGTGCAGGCCCCACGCCGTCGGGTCCGGCGCGTTGGGGCCGGAGAGCGTGTCCGGATCGTTGGCGTCGATCATCAAAAGGTCGCTCGCCCTGATGCGCGAGAAATGCACCTGGTTGGGATTCATCAGGAATTGCGTGCCGTCCTCGTTGACCGCTAGCGAGAAATGGTTGGCCACCGCCTCATGCATGTTGAGCCGCGCCGTCCAGCGAAAGGCACAGGCAAGATCGACGCGCTCCTCGTAGAAGGGCAGGTTGGTCAGCGTCTCCTTCTGCAGGCGGGCGATGCTCATCGAAAAATCCTCCGGCTTTGGCGAGAATGCCGCGACCGACGGCTGCCCGCAACGGGTTTCGGTTGGTGCAGGGAGAAGCGCTGCCGGTCAGGCTGCCGTGCTGGCGGCAGTGGCGGCCCGCAAGCCGCCATGCTCGACGATGAAGTCGATCACCTCCCGCAGCCCCTTGCCGCGCGACAGGTCCGTGAAGCCGAATGGGCGCTTGCCACGCATACGGGCGGCGTCGCTCTCCATCACATCGAGATTGACGTTCACATAGGGCGCCAGATCGCTCTTGTTGATGATGAGGAAGTCCGAGCGGGTGATTGCCGGCCCGCCCTTCCTCGGGATTTCTTCGCCCTGGCAGACCGAGATGACATAGAGCGTCAAATCCGCAAGGTCCGGCGAGAAGGTCGCGGCTAGGTTGTCGCCGCCGGATTCGATGAAGATGACGTCGAGATCGGGGAACTTCCGGTTGAGCTCGGCGATCGCCTGCAAATTGATCGAAGCGTCCTCGCGAATGGCGGTGTGCGGGCATCCGCCCGTCTCGACGCCGATGATGCGCTCCTCCGGCAGCGCCTGCAGCCGCGCCAGCATCATGGCATCTTCCCTGGTGTAGATGTCGTTGGTGACGACGGCGATGGAAAACTCGTCGCGCAGCGCCTTGCAGAGTTTTTCGGTGAGCGTCGTCTTGCCGGAGCCGACGGGGCCGCCAATACCGATGCGAAGGGGACCGTTGGGCTGGGTCATGTCGGGAACTCCATGATGGCAAGAACTGCGAAGCCGAGCCCGATCAACAGGCAGAGCGGCGAATAATAGCGGACATCCAGCCGGGCGAAAGGCTGCTCGGGCGCCAGTCGTCGCCACCACGGCGTGAAGCCGGCAATGCCGCGCCCGAGGAACACCAGGCCAATGAGCAGCGAGGTGGCGGCCAGGCCTTCCCTTGGGAAGGGCGAGGCAAAGAAGCCGATGAGCGCCAGCGGCCAGAGCGTCGCCAGGCCGAGACAGGCGGCAACGGCGAAACAGGCTGATGGCGTCGGCATTTCATCGACGCCGCGAAAACCGACGACGGCGCGGGCGCAGGAGGCAGCATCTTTGCCTGGCCAGATGCCGCCAATGCCCCAATAGACATGCAGCGCCGTGATCATGAGCAGAACGAAGGAAAGCGCGAAGGCTAGGGCGATCATGAGCGAAACAATCGCGAATATTGGGTTTCGTGCTTCATCGCCATGACGTCGGAGACGAAGGCGCAGCCGCCGAGATCGTCCAATGTCGAGCGCGCGACGCGGCCGGCGGTCGCCAGGGCCAATGGCTCGAAGCCGGCGAGCAGCCCTGTTGCTTCCGTCTGGCCGACAATGCCGAGGCGGATGGCCGCCTGGACGAGGTTGGAAAAGAAGGCCTGCAGGAAGGCCGACAGCGCGTCCTGCAGCGCAATGCCATTGCCGCCGGCAATGGCGCCGACGGCGACACAATAGGCACAATCGGTCGGCAAGCGCTCAAGCACAGGATTGGGCCAGGCAGCGGCCGCTTTGAGAAAGGCGGCCCCTTGCAGCATGGTCTCGGTGTGGCGTTCCCGCGAGCCGGCCAACGCCTCGGCCAGTGCGACCAATTCGTCGAGATCGCCGGCGTTGCGGGCGCGCCGCCAGCTCTCGGCGAACAGCACGGCATCGTTCCAGCCCGAGCCCATCTCGACCAGCGTTTCCAGCCAACTGGCCAGGCTCCGGACATCCACAACCAACCCGTCATGCACCGCGCGCTCCAGACCGTGGCTGTAGGCAAAACCGCCGACCGGAAAGGCCGGCGATAGCCACGCCATCAATCGCAGCAGGGCGATGTTCGAGGGCTGGTCAGTCATGGTCGTGGTGGTGACCGGGGTGGGAATGGCTGTGTGCCTCGCTGTGCGAGTGCGCCTCGGCGTGGCTGTGCGCATGCGCATGGCCGTGATCATGCCCGCCGGAATAGGCGCCGCGCACCGGCTTGAACGGCTCGGAAACCTCGCGCACCGTGGCGCCAAGCCCCTCCAGCATCGCCTTGATGACATGGTCGCGCAGGATGACGATGCGGTCCGCCTCGATCGCAGCCGCGAGATGACGGTTGCCGATGTGCCAGGCGAGCTCGGTCAGGTGCACGCCGTCACGGGCGCGGATGTCATAGACCTCTTCCGGTGCGGCAATGATCTCGATATGGCCGCCATCCTCCAGCACCAGCCGGTCGCCATCGTTCAGGGCAACGGGCTCGGGCAGATCGACCAGCACCTTGCTGCCGTCGGCAAGTTCGATGGCACGGCGGCGCAGATGCCGCTCGTCATGGGCCAGAATCGCACGACCGGACGGCGCGGTGGTTCCGGCATTGCCGGCGGGCAACACCGAGACAGCACGCGGGAATTTGGTGAAGTCGGTGTTGAGGTTGAGTTTCATTTCATCGAGCCTCCTCCATTAGAGCGCCGAGCGTCCTCTTGGACGCGCAAAAGGACGCTCTAACATTTTTGAATCTATGCATCGTGCTTTTCGGAAATCGATTCCGATTTTCGGGCCGATGCATTGGCCTGCGCCCTTGCTCGGGCGGGCCGCGCCAGAACGCGGTCGAAATAGGCGTTGACGCGCTCGGAGTCGATCGGGAACCGGCCGGCACGGGCCCAGCCGCCCATGTCGCCCAGCAGCACGTCGACGGCGGAAAACCGGTCGCCGAGCGCAAACGGCTTGTCGCCAAGCCGACGGTCCAGCGCCTTGACCTCCGAGGCGAAATCATAGGTTGCCGCGGGGCCGACATCGACCCGAACCTCCTTCGGCAGCAGAAAGCGGTGGCGCAATTTGTTCCACAGCGGCGCCTCGAACTCACTCTGGGCGAAATGCATCCAGGAATCCATCTCGGCACGGCCGGCAATGCCTGCGTTGGCGCCCATGCCCTTGTCAGCATGCTTGTCGGCCAGGTAGACGCAGATCGCCGCGGAATCCGTCACCGTCAGTTCATCGTCGATGAGGATCGGCACCTTTCCCGAAGGGTTGAGCGCATAGGCTTCCGGCGAGCGCAGATGAACCTCGACGAATTCATAGGGCTGCCCGAGCTCCTCAAGCATCCAGAGAACGCGACTGACCCGGGATCCGCGCGATCCGACGGCCTTGTACATAGTTGGATCCTGCCTTTCGCTGGACTCTAGACCATCCGCCATAGTCATACGATCGTGTCGAAGAGCCGCAGGATGAACGATATCTGATAGATCAACGCCGCCGTGACGAAGGCGATGTGGAAGCGGCGATCGCGCACCAGGATCGCGGCGATGCAAAAGGCGACGAAGACCGGTGTGCGGAACAGATATTCGTTGCCGAAGCGGGCGAAATGCTCCGGCCCCTTCAGCAGTGTGTCGATCACATCGAGCAGGTAGGTCGCAGCCAGCAGGCCGAAGAACCAGGCGCGGCGCGAATAGAAGAAATCCTCGTAGCTGGTGTAGTCCAGCATCGAATCGGGAAACAGCAGCGCGCAAAGCAGGAATAGCGTGATGGCGTAGAAGATGATGAACAGGTATTTGCCGAAGGTCCACGTTTCGATGGCGTAGAGGCCGACCTCCCACCACCAGAAATGCACCAGCATCAACAGCACCGAGGCGACCCAGGCCAGGTGCACGGGATAGAGCTTGTATTGGCCGGGATGCTGGACGATGCGCGCCACCCCCGACAGCAGGCGGGCGACACCAAGCCCGATCACCATGCCCATGACGATGCGGATATGCGGGAAGATGTCGTGGGGAGAGGCTATTTCGGTGGCCATCGGTGGATAATAACCAATGCTCACGACGGGATGAAATATCTGCGACGGGCCACTTCTCGGCTACTCGCGAATAAGTTTATCCGAAGACCACGGCGTACCTGGAAAATAGTCATGGTCGAGAATTTCTCTGATTGCATATGGGCAATCAACAGGAAAATCGCGATCTCTCAAGCCGGTTTCGTCCAGCGCCTTTAATCTTGCTATCTTGAACTCTCGTCCGAGCATCTGCGCCGGATACGCTTTCAGGCTCGGACTTTCATCGAGCAGATTTTCAATCCGATGACGCTGCTCACGGATTGTGAGCAGCCATCCAGTTTTGCGCTGCTCAGCCTGAAACTCCCATTTGAGCAAATGAAGGATCAAGGTGCCAAGCCTGCTTGCAATTTCCCTTTTGTCGCTCCGCCCCAAGCTCTCGATCTCCTCGGCAAGATTCTCGCGATCGAGGTCGGATAGGCGACCTTCGCGCAACAGCGCGCCTTGCTCGGCGCACCACTGAGCATAGTCGGCCTCATAGGGCGTCAATTGCTGTTTGCGAAAAATCTTATTCATGAAGCCTATATTGCTCCAAAGGCCCCGGATTTCCAAGTTGGAAGCAGGGGGCAGGGATCCGATCGGCGATCTGACGAAACATTTTCGACTTCGCCGTGGACATAGCGTGTACGCTTTTGTGCGAGCAGTCGACAAAATGTGCACATTTTTAAGTCAGGCGCATCATCGTTGGCCAAACGACCTCAAAACAGAAAATACCTTTGCGCCATCGGCAGCACCGTTGCCGGCTCGCAGGTGAGCAATTCACCGTCGGCGCGCACCTCATAGGTTTCCGGATCGACCTCGACATGCGGCGTTGCGTCGTTGAGCACCATCGAACGCTTGCCGATGCCGCCGCGGGTGTTTTCCACCGCGACGAATTGCTTGTCGACGCCGAGCCGGCCATGCAGCCCTGACTCCAGCGCTGCCTTGGAAACGAAAGTCACCGATGAATTTGTCCTGGCCTTGCCATAGGCGCCGAACATCGGCCGGTAGTGCATCGGCTGCGGCGTCGGGATCGAGGCGTTGGGGTCGCCCATCGGGGCGGCGGCGATCATGCCGCCGATCAGCACCATGTCCGGCTTGACGCCGAAGAAGGCCGGGTTCCACAGCACGAGGTCGGCACGTTTGCCCACCGCGATCGAGCCGATATCCTTCGACAGGCCATGCGCGATGGCCGGATTGATGGTGTATTTGGCGATGTAGCGGCGGACGCGGAAATTGTCGTTGTCGCCGGTTTCCTGGGGCAGCGAGCCGCGTTGGCGCTTCATCTTGTCGGCGGTCTGCCAGGTGCGGATCGCCACCTCGCCGACGCGGCCCATGGCCTGGCTGTCGGACGAGATGATTGAGAAGGCGCCGATATCGTGCAGGATGTCCTCGGCCGCGATCGTCTCCTTGCGGATGCGGCTTTCGGCAAAGGCGATGTCCTCGGGGATCGATGGCGACAGGTGATGGCAGACCATCAGCATGTCGAGATGCTCGGCCAGCGTGTTGACGGTGTAGGGCCGCGTCGGGTTGGTCGAGGAGGGGATGACGTTGGGCAGGCCGCAGACCTTGATGATGTCGGGCGCATGGCCGCCGCCGGCACCCTCGGTGTGGAAGGCGTGGATGGTGCGGCCCTTGATCGCCGCCACAGTGTTTTCGACAAACCCGGACTCGTTGAGCGTGTCGGTGTGGATCATCACCTGCACGTCGTAATCATCGGCGACCGACAGGCAGCAGTCGATCGCCGCTGGCGTCGTGCCCCAGTCCTCATGCAGCTTCAGCGAACAGGCGCCGCCCAGCACCATTTCTTCCAGTGCCGCAGGCAGCGACGCATTGCCCTTGCCCGACAGGCCGATATTCATCGGGAAGGCGTCGAAGGACTGGATCATGCGGGCCATGTGCCATGGTCCCGGCGTGCAGGTGGTGGCCAGCGTGCCGTGCGCAGGGCCGGTGCCGCCGCCGAGCATGGTGGTGATGCCGCTCATCAGCGCCTCCTCGATCTGCTGCGGGCAGATGAAATGGATATGCGCGTCAAAACCGCCGGCGGTCAGGATCTTGCCCTCCCCGGCGATGATCTCGGTGCCGGGGCCGATGATGATGGTGACACCATCCTGCATGTCCGGATTGCCGGCCTTGCCGATCGCGGCAATGCGGCCATCCCTGAGGCCGATATCGGCCTTGAAGATGCCGGCGCTGGCATCGATCACCAGCGCATTGGTGATGACGGTATCGACCGCGCCCTGGGCACGGGAGACCTGGCTTTGGCCCATGCCGTCGCGGATCACCTTGCCGCCGCCGAATTTCACCTCTTCGCCATGGATGGTGAAATCCTTCTCGACCTCGATGATGAGTTCGGTATCGGCAAGCCGCACCTTGTCGCCGACGGTCGGTCCGTACATCTGGGCGTAGGCGGCACGCGTTATTCTGGCCATCAGCGATTGCTCCCGAAATGCGGTGTGATTGAAGCCGGCTTGCACATTGCCGCCATCCAATGGTCACGCAATGACCCGCTGGATGACACCTTCTGATCCCATTTGGCGGTTGAGGTTGGGAGGTCAGCCCTAGACGACCGTTTGCCAAATCGATGGAAGGAAAATCCATGCGCAAGACGATAGTTCTCGCAGCCGCCGCCAGCCTGATGCTGGCTGGTGCCGCCAGTGCCCAGCAGCAGCCCGCGCAACAGCCCGCTCCGACGACGCCTGCTCCCGCCGCCCCCGGCGGTCAGCAGGCCGCGCCGACGATCCAGAGCGTCAACATTGTCGACATCACCGAACTGCCGAAGGACACCCAGACGCAGGTCAATCAGGTGATCGCCCAGCGTGGCGATGCCGGCCTGCAGAAACTGCGCAGCTCGATCGACGCCACGCCCAAGGTGAAATCGGCCCTCCAGGCCAAGGGATTGACCTCGGCCCAGGTGGTCGCAGCCAGCATGGAGCCCAACGGTGCGCTGACCTTGATCACCAAGAAGGCCAGCTGACGGCCTGGCTCGGCGGGCCGAAATCCGGTCCGCCGGCCGCATCATGAAGGGAACCGTGGCAGGGCTGGAGTCGTTTCGTTTGCCGAGTGTTGGAATAAACCGCGAAAGCCAACGATGACCGCTACCACCTTGCCCGATAGCCGATGGCTGCATGCCATAGCGGCGACTGCATTTCTGGCGGCGAGCTTTCCCCACGCCGCGCTGAACGCGCAAGGCCTCGAAAGTCCGGAGACTGTCGACCGGATTGTCGGCTCGCAGGTCAGCGAGGAAGAGACCAAGACCACAGCTGAAATCGGAAAAGTCAGTTCGGCGATCGATCGCACGCGTGAAAACATCAGCACCGTGCGTAAGACCTCCAAGCTCGACAAGGTCGACATCGTGTTCCTGACCGACGCGGCGCGCAGCGAAGGCGGCCCGCCGCCGGCCATCGAGAACAAGGTCCGGCAGCACCAGGACGACGTCGCGGAACTGCGCAAGGAGATCGAGGCCAACGCTTTGCTCTTCAATGCCATCGATTCGCGGCGCGTTCTTGCCGAGGACGTCCTTGCCGTCGAGTTCGACAATCCCGGAAAGATCGTCATCTATGCGGCTGCCAAGCCGTCGGGCTAGTCCATGTCGCCCAAACCAGGCATGAGACGCCACCGGCCTCACAGCTTGCCCATCACCTTCTGCTGAAACCCATAGACCTCGCGCTTGCCGCCGAGCGGCACCAGCGTGACGTCGCGCTCCTGGCCTGGCTCGAAGCGCATGGCGGTGCCGGCGGCAATGTCGAGGCGCATGCCGCGGGCCTGTTGGCGGTCGAATTTCAGCCCCTCATTGGTCTCGAAGAAATGGTAGTGGCTGCCGACCTGGATTGGCCGGTCGCCGCTGTTGGCGACTTTCAGGGTGACGGTCGGCAGCCCCTTGTTGAGCTCGATGTCGCCTTGGGCGGGGATGATTTCGCCGGGGATCATCTGATGTCACACAACGCCGAAGGCCAGGCCAACGCCGATCGCCGTGCAGGCAGCACCCGCTACCCTGGCCAGGCCACGGAACCTCAAGCCGAAGCTGAGGCCTGCGGCGATGCCGACGGCATGGAGCAGCACGGTGGCGATGGCAAAGCCGGCCATATACTCAAGCCCGCCGGCATTTTCCGGCACTTCGGTGCCATGGGCATGGCCGTGGAACAGCGCGAACAGGCCGATAATGGCGGCACCCGTGGACACTGGGAGATCGACCGCCAGCGCCACCAGCAGCCCGAGCGCCACGACGGACGCCAATATGCCCGGCTCGACGAAGGGCACCGGCACATGCGCCATGCCGAGGGCCGCGCCGACCAGCATGACGCTGACAAAAGCCGCCGGCCACGCCCAGATCGCCCTGCCGCCCTTGAGCGCCGCCCACAGTCCGACCGCGATCATCACGGTCATATGGTCAAGGCCGGACAGAGGATGCATGAAGCCGGCCGTGAAGGAGGAGGTCGTGCCGATGCCGACATGGGCATAGGCCGGCATGGCGGCGGCCATCAGCAGGATCGCCGAGAGGCACAGGCGTTTGGCAGGGATCATTCTACTTGCCTTTCGTTTGCGGTGTCGCGGGGTCACGCGGCCTTGCGCGGGCCGCAGCCCTCGGCCTTGAGGACGCGCCTGGTCGAAGCCGGATATTTCTTCAGCATGGCGGGGGGACGGATCGGCCGGGCCGAAAAATTGCCGCCGCAATTGGGGCAGACGCCATCCAGCACCTGTTTCACGCAATCGGCACAGAAGGTACACTCGAAGGTGCAGATCAACGCATCCGTCGCCTGCGGCGGCAGGTCCTTGTCGCAGCATTCGCAGTTTGGGCGCAACTCGAGCATTCTTGGTCCTCCTCACCTGATCGGTTCGTGCACGGTCACCAGCTTGGTGCCGTCCGGGAAGGTCGCCTCCACCTGCACGTCATGGATCATCTCGGCGATGCCTTCCATCACCTGCGCGCGGCTGACGACATGGGCGCCGGCTTCCATCAGTTCGGCGACCGGGCGGCCATCGCGGGCGCCTTCGACGACGAAATCGGTGATCAGCGCGATCGCTTCCGGATGGTTGAGCTTGACGCCGCGCTCCAGCCGCTTGCGCGCAACGATCGCCGCCATGGCGATCAGCAGCTTGTCCTTCTCTCGTGGCGTCAGGTTCATGCGGTTTCCAAAGATGAGGCAGATAGAATCACAGTGACCATAATTTGGGCAGCCCCGCCGTTCCGTTGAGCAATCCGACGAGCGGAACCAGCCGCTGGCGCAGCTGGTAGCTGTCCACGGCGTAAAGCCTCGCAAGAAGCTTGCCAGATTTGTTTACGCTCCACGTACTGGCGCCACCCTGTTGGCCGACGATCTCCCGAACCGGATCGAGCAATGCCTCGGCCCGCGCCGATACCAGCAGAAGCGTGGCCACCGCGATCGCGCCGCCGGCAGCCGCCGGGCGGGCTAGCGCGGCCGCGATGTCAGGTCCTATGCGGAAATCCTCGGCATGGATGAGCAAACCATCCCTGCGAACACGCCAGCGGTCATGAAAAGTGCCCTGCGCGGCGCGTTCGCCCATGGCCAGGCGGCCGAAGATGGTGGCCTCCAGCACCAGCGCCTCGGCCCCGGTGGCAAGCTCGACATCCAGCGTCCTGGCGAAGGCCGCCCGGTCGAAGACGATGGTTTCCTGCGGCAGCCAGGCGATGCGGCCGTTTTCGCCGACGGTCAGTTTTACCCGCACCTGGGCGTGGTCGGACGCGGCGCGATAGACCTTCTCGCAGGCCTGGGTCGTTATCGTGGCGCTGGCATTGGCGCCGACATCCACATCCCAGCCGATCCGGTCACCGCCGGTCAGCCCACCGGCGGTGTTGATCAGCACCGCTTCCAGCGGACCGGCCGAAACGGCCGGCAGCCTTATCTTGGCGCAGCCGTCCTGGTAGAGGCGCCGCAGCCGCGTGCGGCCGCCGGCGCTGGCGCAGCCCAGCTGGGCCAGGCCCGCGGCGCGCTGTGCCGCTTGGGCCGAAAACTTCGTATGTTCGATCGTGTCCACGCCGTCAGGTTAGCCACTGCGGCGGTTTTGTCGATATATAGCTTGTTGCTTGATGGCGTTTCCGTTTCTATAGAGGGAGCCACCTTGGTACGGTCAGGCGACGCTTGGCGGGGGTATAAGGCGATGATCGCGGCCTGATATCGAGGACAAGAAGACGCTGTTCAGTTGGCGTCGGGAAACGATAAAGTGGGGAAGAGACCGAATGGCTGACCAACTGGCAACGGAAATCATCGAGAAGATCAAGGCTCATGCCGAGCCGGGCGGTGAAGAGATCACCACCAACACCGAGTTGACGGCGCTCGGCATCCATTCCCTTGAGCTGACGGAGATCATCTTCGATCTCGAGGAGCAATATGGCATCGAGATCGAGATGAACACGGTCGATGCCTGGAGCAATCTCAAGAACGTCGGCGACATGGTCGAAGCCGTTCGCGCGCTGATCGCGAAAAAAGCCTGACCGAATGCTGAAACGCGTCGTCATTACCGGCATTGGCGGGATATGCGGGCTCGGCACCAATGCGCCGGCGATCTGGGGCGAGATGCGCGCTGGCCGTTCGGCGATAGGGCCGATCGACAATCCTTTTCTGCACGATTTGAAGGTCAAGACCGGCTGCGAGATCAAGGCGCTGCCCGATCACGGCATCGAGCGCAAGCAGCTGGTGTCGATGGACCGCTTCAGCCTGCTGGCGACGATCGCGGCCCGCGAAGCCATGCAGCAGTCCGGACTGGCTGCGCATGCCGACAACACCTATCGCATGGGGGCCGTTATCGGCGTCGGCGTCTGCGGGTTCGAGACGGTCGAGGAGAACTATCGCGCCATCCTGGTCGAGGGCAAGAATCGCGCCGGCATCTTCACTGTGCCCCGGGTCATGCCGGGCGCCGCCGCCGGCCAGGTCAGCATGCACCTTGGCCTGCGCGGGCCGGTGTTCGGCGTCACTTCGGCCTGCTCGTCGGCCAATCATGCCATCGCCTCGGCGGTCGACCAGATCAGGCTCGGCCGCGCCGAAATCATGGTCGCCGGCGGCACCGAAGCGCCGCTGGTCTGGGGCGTGCTCAAGGGCTGGGAGGCACTGCGCGTGCTGTCGCCCGACACCTGCCGGCCGTTCTCTGCCGACCGCCAGGGACTGGTGCTGGGCGAAGGCGCCGGCATGGCGGTTCTGGAAAGCTACGATCACGCCATGGCGCGTGGCGCCACCATCCTTGCCGAAATCGCCGGTGCCGGGCTCTCGGCCGATGCCTCCGATATCGTCGCCCCGACAGTCGAGGGGCCGGAAGCGGCGATGCGCTTTTGCCTGGCCGATGCCGGGCTCAATCCCGAGGACGTCGATTATCTCAACGCCCACGGCACCGGCACCAAGGCCAACGACCAGATCGAGACCAACGCGATCAAGCGCGTCTTTGGCGAGCATGTGGGCTCGCTGTCGGTCTCCTCGACCAAGTCGATGCACGCGCATTGCCTGGGCGCGTCGGGCGGACTGGAGATGATCGCTTGCGTCATGGCGATCCGCGAGGGCATCGTGCCGCCGACCGCGAATTACCGCGAGCCCGATCCCGATTGCGATCTCGACGTGACGCCCAATGTCGCGCGCGAGCGCAAGGTACGCACTGCGATCAGCAACAGCTTTGCCTTTGGCGGCACCAACGCGGTGCTTGCATTCAAGGCCATCTGATTCCAGCGATCACTATCGCCCCGGGCGATCACGGACGGCAATGGCGGTCGTATCATCCGCCACGTTCGCAGGCGAAACTGTCGCCGCCATATTGATCACACCCGGCCGCGCACCTAATTCTTTGCCGACCCGCCAGCATCGCGCCCCTTGGCGCAAATCCCCACTCAGGAGTTCTCGATGGCCGACCTGTCCGCCTTTCCGATCACCACGCGGTGGCCGGCCAAGCATCCTGACCGGATCCAGCTCTATTCGGCAACGACGCCGAACGGCGTGAAGATATCGATCGCCCTGGAAGAGATCGGCCTGCCTTACGAGCCGCATCTGATCAGCCTCGGCAAGGACGAAAGCTGGACGCCGGAGTTCCTGTCGCTCAACCCCAACGGCAAGATCCCGGCGATCATCGATCCCAACGGCCCGGACGGCAAGCCGATCGGCCTGTTCGAATCCGGCGCCATCCTGCTCTATCTCGCCGACAAGACCGGCCTGCTCATCCCGGCGGACGCGGCGCGCCGCTATGAGACCATCCAATGGGTGTTCTTCCAGATGGCCTCGGTCGGTCCGATGTTCGGCCAAGTCGGTTTCTTCCATAAATTCGCTGGCCGCGAGATCGCCGACAAGCGCCCGCTGGAACGCTATCGCGACGAGTCGCGGCGGCTCATCGGCGTGCTCGACGGCAGGCTGAAGGGCCGCAAATGGATCATGGGCAACGACTACACCATCGCCGACATCTCGCTGCTCGGCTGGGTCCGCAACCTGATCGGCTTCTATGAAGCGCGCGATCTCGTCGGTTTCGATGATTTCGCCAATGTCGGAACATGGCTGGAGCGGGGACTGGCGCGGCCGGCAGTACAGAAGGGCCTGACCATTCCCGCAAAAGGCTGAAGCGAATCCTCACGCACCATGCGGCGCCAAGGCGAGTGCCTGGCACCGCGGCAGCACGATGCAGGCCTGCTACTTCGCCTTGGCTTTCGGGCCGCCCCTGCCGATCACGGAAGCCGCCAGCGAGGCAGCACTGCGTGCGGTTGCGACCACCGCGCCGGCCGCCACATTCGCCACGTTTCGGACGGCCCCGGGTTTGCTGGGGGCGGGTTTGCGCGCCGGTTTTGCGGCCGCGGGTGCGACTTTCCTGGGTGCGGCCTTGCCGAAAGCGGCCTTAGTGTCCTTCGAGCGCTCGGAAACCGCCGGACCAGCACCGGCTTTGGCTTGCGTTGCCTTAGCGGCTTTTGGCTTTGCGGCTGCGGGTTTTCTTGCTTTGGTTGCCATCGGAAAAATCCCTTATGCCGGATAATCGAGTTCTCGGTCATAACGGCGCGAAAGTCTTAAGGTTCCCGTCAAAAAATATCGAAAATTAAGCAGGTTAACCAATGACCAGATCGGCTGCCCGGCGCCGTGCCAGCACCCGTTCGATGTTGGGCATGTCGTTGGAGGCGATCCAGGCGCGCGCATCCTCTTCGGAACGGCCATGGTCGTGCCAGCGCTCCATCAGGCGGCGCTCGAGTTCATTGCGCGGCACGTCGACGAAGATCGAGAAATCGAACAGCGGCGCCAGCCGCGACCAGGGCTCCTCGTCGAGCAGCAGGTAATTGCCTTCGACCAGAATGAACTTGGTCTCGGTGCCGATGATTGCCGCGGCGGCGCGCGACAGTTCCAAGCTGCGGTCGAAGACGGGGATAGCGATGTCGGGTTCGCCGGCCCGGATGCGCTTCAGCAGGGTTTCGAAGCCGGCGAAATCGAAGGTTTCCGGCGCGCCCTTCCGCGCCCGCAGGCCGCGCGCCTCGAGCACGATGTCGTCATAGTGGAAGCCGTCCATCGGCACGACTTCCACCGCTCCTTCCGGCAGCAGGTCATGCAGGCTCGCCGACAATGTCGACTTTCCCGCTCCGGGCGGCCCTGCAATGGCAACGACGAAGCGCTTTGCCTTGCCGGCGCGCTTGAAGATGGTGGCGGCGAGGTGGGCGATTTCGGACATGGGAGCCTCATTTGCCCTGATGATCGGCACGATATTTCCGCCGCATCTTGGCGGCAGTCGGGCGAAATTTCAAACCCTGCGGTCGCAATCCCCGCTCAGGCAACCGCTGGCCGACCAATGCGCAGGAAGTCGCTGTCGAAGGGCACGTCCCGCGCCGCGCCGGCGGATGCCAGCCGCATGCGGCCATTGGCCGTGGTGACCTCCTGCGGCGGCTCGCCGCCGGATGCCGGCAGTGCACCGATGACATGGCGGAACGAAAAGCCGCGGCCCTCGCCAAGCGCAAAGGCTGTCGCCACGCCTTCGCGCTTCAGCCAGTTGTCGCCGATCGAGGCAGCATGGCCGACGGCCGTGCGGCCGTCCTCGATGCCGAGCACGCCCAAGTGCCGGCCGCTCCAGGGCGCGTAGTCGCGCCCGCCATTGCTGAGCCACAGCATGGTGACAGGCAGTTCGGCCGGGTTCTTCAGCACCAGCACCAGATCGTCCTCGGCCTGGCGCGCCAGCGCCGTCCAGCCCGGCCCGCCATGGTCCGCCTCGACCAAGGTGACGAAATCCTCGCGCCGGTCATCCATGCGATAGTCTGTCAGGTCGAGCGTGCCGCCGCCGGCGGCGGGAAAATGCTGGAGGTCGGCCGACCGCGCCGGATAGGCCAGCATGAAGCGGCCGCGCGCCGGGTCCGGCTCCAGCGGGTCGGCAGGCGTCGCCGCAAAGCGCTTCGGCGAAAAGGCCAGCCGCCCGCCGCCCGTCATCGCCGTCATCGGGTGGTGGGCGACGGAAATCGCGCCCGAACCGCCGGAAAACACATGTTCCTGATAGAGGAAGGGGTGGTCGTCGCGCAGCGCTAGGATCTTGTCGACGCTGGCGCCCATCACCTTGTGCCGCAGCCGGAAGACCGCGCGCCAGCCGTCGTCCGTCGCGGCGCTGTCGATGACATCCCAGGCGCTGTTGGCCGGCCAGCCATGCAGCGGCGCCGCCTCGACATCGCTGCGCGAAAACGGCGCGCACAGGAAATCGCCCGACAGGCGAACGGTGCCTTGCGGCAGGTCCCTCGGCAGCGTCTCGCCTGCATCGACCCATGGCGCGCGGTGCAGCGGCTTCAACCGGCGCCCGCCGCTCTCGACGACCATGTCGGCGATATGGCCAACGGTGAGGTCGAGCGAAACCGAAATACCTCTGGCCTTGATCGTGCTGATGGTCATTGCGCTCTCACCGATTCTGAAGACGCAGACAGAACCCGTTCGGCGCGGCTTGCGCAAGCACCGGGGCCGGCATTTCGCATCAGGCTGCCTCACCCTCCCCCTTGTGGGGAGGGTCGGCGAGCGGGCGGAGCGAAGCGAAGACCGGTCGACGGGGTGGGGGTAGCGCCCTACGAGAACCCCCACCCCGATCCGCTGTGCGGATCGACCCTCCCCACAAGGGGGAGGGTGAAAAAGGGGGAGGGTGAAAAGCGGCTGGCTCGACAATCCTGGGAGTAACCGGCATTAACCAAATGGACGCATCCGCCGCGTTACGTTAGCTTCGCCTTATCTCAGCAACAGCTTGACCCGAACAGACCTGACCTTGTCCCACCTGCGTCCCCTTCCGCTCCTCCAGAGATTTTTGCTGGCCCTTGGCCTGTTGCTGATGGTCGCCGGCTGCTCGACCGCGACCCCGCCGGATTCGGTGCTGGCGGTGCCGGCGCCGCCGCAGAAATATGCGGCCATCGTCGTTGACGGCAAGACCGGCAAGCAGCTGTTCGAGGTCAACTCGACGGCGCAGCGCTATCCGGCCTCACTGACCAAGATGATGACGCTGTACCTCCTGTTCGAGGCGATGGATTCCGGGCGCGTCAGCAAGGAGACACAGATCCCGGTCTCGGACCATGCCGCCTCGCAGCCGCCGACCAAGATGCGCTTCCGGCGCGGTGAGACGATCGATGTCGATTCCGCCATCCGCGCCATCGTCGTCAAATCGGCGAACGACGTGGCGGTGGCGGTCGGCGAATATCTCGGCGGCACGGAGGACCAGTTCGCCGCCATGATGACGTCCAAGGCGCGCCAGCTCGGCATGACCAGCACCATTTTCCACAATGCGTCCGGCCTGCCCGACGACGGCCAGATGACGACGGCGCACGACATGGCGGTGCTCGGCATGGCGCTGCATCAGCGCTTTCCTCAGCACTTCCACTATTTCTCCGAAAGCGACTTCATGTTCCGCGGCCGGCTGGTGCGCGGCCACAACGACATGCTCGGCCGCGTGCGCGGCGTCGACGGCATCAAGACCGGCTACATCAGGGCCTCCGGCTTCAACATCGTCACCTCCTACAATGCCGACGGCCGCCAGCTGATCGTGGTGGTGATGGGCGCCGACTCAGCCCGCCAGCGCAACGACCACGTCGAAGCGCTGATCCAGCGCAGCCTGTCGCCCGTGGTGGCCGACGCCAAGACCAGGCTGATGTTCGCCGAACAGCAGTAAGGCGCGGGGAGCGGAGCCCCCATGACTTCGTCATCCACGGGCGGAGCAAGGAGCGCAGCGACGCGGCGCAGACCCGAGGATCCATGCCGCGACCTCCAGGCATTGCTACGGTGCAGAATTCCGCTCCGCTGCACCCTCGGCTAAGGTCACGGAATGGATCCCAGGGTCTCCGCGACGGAGCTTCGCTCCTGCTCCGCCCGGGGATGACGACGTCGGGGAGGCCTCGGCCAATCTCGAACACCTCCTACGGCCTCCCCCGCGATGAACCCACAAAAACCCCACAGCCGGCTATCGTCTCACGGATGTCACGCAATCGTAGGGAAGACGTGGCATAGGCTGCGAATCCGGCGGTGGAAATCCCCCGTCGCCTTGGCGTATCCTTTGGCGCCACAGCAGGAGCCAGCACCATGAGCACCGTTCCCAAGGCATCCGAGCAGAAGGCGGCGGACAACGACAGCGGCGGCGAATATTTCGAGGCGCCGATCACGCAGGAGGATCTGAACGAGGTTTCGGACGAGCATTTCGACATGCCCGAAGTGCCGGACTCCGAACCTGCCGGCCCCGGCGCGTCGCGGCTGAAGCCGAAGAAGAAGCCGTCGGCGATCTCGGGCCGCAAATTCCACAAGCGCGACCTGGTGCGCATCGACACCCTGCGCCCGAGCCTCGCCGACCGCATCCGCTCCGACCATCCGGACCTGCCCAGGGGCGCCCGCATCAGCCGCGAGGAGCTCGGCCGCTACCGCATGCGCTACATGGAGGAGCTGCTGCAGCAGGAGCACGGCGAATTCTCCGAACTCGACCGCCAGGTGGTGGAATCGATCGCCAAACAAGACACCATTTCCGAAAACTCGGAAGAAGAGTTCGAGGAGCACCGCTCCTTCGCCGACCGCGTCTCCGACAATATGGCGGCCTTCGGCGGCAGCTGGTGGTTCCTGATCTCGTTCGCCAGCGTGCTTTTGATCTGGATCGGCATCAACCTGATCGCGGGCATGAGCAGCGCCTTCGATCCCTATCCCTTCATCCTGCTCAACCTGCTGCTCTCCTGCATCGCCGCCGTCCAGGCGCCGATCATCATGATGAGCCAGAGACGGACGGAGGCCAAGGACCGCCTGCGCTCCTTCAACGACTACCGCGTCAACCTCAAGGCCGAGCTTGAAGTGCGCCACCTGCACGAAAAACTCGACTACCTCATCTCGCGCCAATGGACCCGTCTGGCCGAAATGCAGCAGATGCAGCTCGACGCGATGCACGAGCTGACGGGCGCCAAGAAGGTTAAGCGAGCGGTGCGTGGGCGGCGGACGGTGAAGAGCGAGGCGGGGGAGTAGGCGCGAGAAGCCAATCTCCAATTGCCCGTTGAAGCCCGCGCCGGCTTCCGCTAAGAAGCCGTGACTTGCCGGTTCACCGGCTGGTTCGTTTTCCGGCCCGCCGGGAAGCACCCGTAGCTCAGCTGGATAGAGCGCTGCCCTCCGAAGGCAGAGGTCACAGGTTCGAATCCTGTCGGGTGCGCCAATATTTTCAAAGCAATCTCGGTTGTACGGCTTCCGCACCGCCCCGAGTTTTTGCCAGCTTTCTTCACTGCACTGGTTCGTCTTGCGAAACGCAAATTCCTCCCAAGCTGTGGCTAAACCTTCAGATCCCGCAACAGCCGATCCCGAAAGCGATTGAACCAGCCAACGATTTGCCACTCGGGAAGTTGGCCCATCTCATTGATCAGCGTCCATCGCTCCAAAGCGGTCCTGCCTCTTACGTCCTCAAGTCTCGCTAAGAACTGTTTGAGAGAAGTCTGAAAACGTTGGACTGTTAGTAGGAACATGTTATCGCTGGGGTTCGCGTTACCCTTGCAAGTTCCATCAGGACCCAAGATGAACAATCCAGCGCATCGATATTCTTTGAAGTTTTCAGAAACCCACTGAAGATGATTTAGCGATTGGCCAACTTCGTCCTTGCTGTATTCGGCCGGAGCATTTTTCTTTGTCTTGAGTTCAAACGGGATAAGATACTTTTGATCGTCATCAAACCAAATGACATCAGGCCCCATCCCCAATTCGTTGTCCGGTCGCGTGGCTTCAAATCCCAGGAGCTCTCCTATGTATCGTACTGCCTCTTCGTGCTGAGCGGAACTATGTTCCTCATTCCCTACAGAACCAACTTGTACTCTTATTCTTGCGATATGGTCGCTAAGTGCCTGCGGGCCTTGGCTGTTTATAAATAGCAATCGCTGGTGAGCGGCGGCCTTAGCATCTGCAGAAAAGTCACCTTCTTTGAATGATTTCTTATAGGGCAAATTCACCCAAGCTGAAAGCCGCGAACGGGCTCGCCGATAGTGGACGCCACTTGTCTCCTCGTCCCCCTCGATCTCATAGGTCATGCCAAGCCACATAGAATACCAACCTGCTAGTTTCGCGTCTGCAACGGCTATGTCGTTGAGCACATCCAAAATTGGCTTGCGTGCACCATCGATGTCCCCCTCCCAGAGCTTCGACATAAACCTACATTCTGCTTCCGCCCCAATCGCCAATTGCGTCTCCCGAGTTTTGACGCGTTCAATAGCCGAGTTGGACACCTCGAGCCCGTCGATCGTGTCGCGATAGAAGCCCAGCCAGCCCTTGTCGCGATCCAATACGTTCCCGATGACCTCAATAATGCCTCCCTGATCCAAGGGTCCGAGGTCTTTCTGCATCGATTGACCTAGGATGGTCTGCTTCCGAAGCAACTCGGGTAGAAGTGCGATATTCCTCTCGTTCTTCATCCACGAAGTTATGTCGTTGCCGTACAGAACGAAGGCACCGTAGTCACTTCGTCCTCTATTGATGCGACCAAAGAGCTGCGTCAGTCTGCTGGCAAATTTTGTCGAAAAGAGATTACTCATCCCGAGTGACGCAAACTGGAATCTCTCCAGCAAACTTGAACCGGAGGGGGCGCCGTCTACGATCATAATTCGGCAGGTATCTTGCGGAAGGTCGATCCCGTCCACCCGCGACACTAGGCAAAAAACCCCCTTCTTAGCTCCTCGGAATTCGTTCAGCTTGTCAGTAAAGTCCTTAGGTTGTGGCGGTATGGCCAAGCCGGACCACTTCTTCGCGCGAGGGTATGAGGGAACCGAAATAAGAACCTTTCGGGCGCCAGAAAGGTCCGCAACCAACTCCTGCTGGCCATCTGGCTTAGCCAAGTCACTACCCAACAGAATGAGGCGTTCCCCGTTGCCGGCGTCATTGTCAGGTTCGATACGGTTTGTTTTCCGTATCCCAAACCCTCTAACAAAGTCTGTCTCGCAGTCGAGCGTCGCAGAAAGATATACGCGCCTAATCTTCTGGCTCAAAAAATCAAACTTACTGGTGGGAATGAAGGGCGGAGTTATCTCGATCGACTGTGACGAGATCAGTATCGCACACATCCCAATCCGCTCGTAAAGTTGAACAACAGGAAAGAATAATTCTCGAGATTTTTTGTATTCATGTTTTTTGAAGGTCTCGATTAACTCAGCCGCATGTCGATGTGCGGTCGCAGGCGGACACAACGTGACGCTCATCTGACCGACGTCTTCCAAAATGAAGCTAAGGTGCGCCGACTTTCCAAGTGACTCAAATTCCGGTCTGATTATATCAATTATGCTGGAATACAGATTGGGATGATCGACTCTAGAAATATTGATTGTAAACGAATCTCTTATCAGTCGCTCGGCCACATGGGCGTCGTCGAAAATAACTGCAGCGGGAGATTTGTCAGTTTTAAAAGCGTTTATCGGGGCAAAAAGCGCTGCATATGTCGTGATACAGAATGCCTTTCCTGTCTCGAAGAGGTCGTTCGAGAACGTGCTCTCGACCCGAGAAGTATAGGCAATCCCGATGCGGCCGCACTCGCGCTCAGTTTGTCTAACAAGATCAATTGTACTGCAAACATAAACGACAGGTCCGATGAGTTCATTAACTAAACTCTGTGCAATTAAAATTCCGACAATCGACTTACCCGCGCCGGTGTTGAGGATGACCACGTTATCTGTCTGTTGCCGATCTTTATGCCATCGAGTGAGTGCTTCCGCCTGACCTTTCCATAGATCATTAGGAGCGTCGCCCAGATTGGGGGTTTTCTTGAAGATTTCTAATGGATCGGTTGGTGCGGCTACCCCTTTCGGGCGAGAAAGTTTCGAAAAATCCACCATTACCTATCTCCCCCAGCTGGCGTTCGTCGCTATTCAAGTCGATTCCACCGTAGGACGGTAACAACGGGGCAGCTAGGAAGGCAAGAAAAACTACGTGGTAAGAATATTCCAGCTGGAAAAAATCTCGTCTAAAGCCTCCATTACAGACGATTTATTGGGTTGATGGCGACCCCTAAATCATTATTAGAGCCGGCGCCGCGCGCCGCCAGTGTCTTAAACTGTTCGATCGTCCATCGGCCCGTGCCAGCTGTGGGATCCCCTCAAGACGAAGGCACCCTCGGCTCCTCCACCAGATAAAACCGGTCCTTCGGCGAAAAGTCCGTCACCAGGAATGAAAACGACGCACTTTCGAGCGGGTCGACCTTGCCTTTGCGGAACAGCAGCCGATCATAGGGTTCGAAATCGCGTTTGAATTCGGCGAAGCTGTCGGACTTGATCATGTTGTCCTCGCGCTGCGCCTGGTCGAAGGACAGCCCGTCGCCATAGTCGCTCGGCCTGTTCATGATCGCCTGCAACTCGAATCCGAATTCGATCCAGGCGTCACCGCTGTTGTTCAGCGCGACGATCTTCAGCGGCAAGAAGCCGGTCGCGTAGTTGCCCGACGTTCCGAACGGCTGGACCGGCCTGGCGGCGCGTATGGTCAGCGTTACCGGGTCCGCGGTCTCCAGTTCCTCGGTGACCACGATGGGATCGGCGCGCGTTCCGGCGCCTGTGGCCGAGATGATCCTGAAACCGCCAAGTTCGTCTGAGAATGAGTAGGCGCCGGCCCCAAGGACTTTGGCGCCGTCGGCTTCGGCACGCAAGCAGCTCGCGGCCAGTAAAGCCGCGAATACCTGCACACAGCGCAAGCCTGGACGCGTCATGGGCCGAGTATGGACAACAATTGCCCGGCCGCATACTGGTCGGCATGGCCGACCTCGGTGATCATGTGCCGCCACGTCCAAGGTCCCCGGAACATTATCTCCCGCGGATGCGTTCATGATCCTGCAAGGGACGACTTTTTCGGGAGGCTGGAATGCGCGGCTTCGAAATGATCGATCTGCTTTGCGTGGTCGAGGCGTGCAGGCGCGATCCCGCGGTTGGGAATTTCATCTCCATGGCCGAAGGGGTGGAAGAGTTGCGGGTGCTGACCGGCGATTTCGTGTCGTCGGACCACGCCGTGGCAAACGCTCTCTCGACGGTAGCGCTTGCGCGCGGCTGCGCGGTTCTGTTCGACGAACAGGCAGGCGCTGAAATCCCGTTCTGAGGCGCTGACGGCCAAATCCTGGCGGCGCGACAGCCAGAGCCTGGCGGGACCACCAGCTCGGGATCGAAAGGCATATCAGCCTTCGCCGGGCGATGCCGAGAGAGCGCCGAATATCCCCTTCGTTTCGGCGACAAGCGTGCGCATCAATTGTTCGGCCGGAAGCTCCCTGTTCAACGCGGCCGCTTGCCCGTACAGATGAAAGGCGAAGTCCCCGCGCCCCGTCGCACGTTCGGCATCGCTGAGTGGGGTGCTGAGCGCGACCATTTGCGGGAAATCCGGAAGGCGCGTTCGGCTCTTTTCCATCTCCAGGGCGTAGCGCGTGCGTTTCATCCGCGCCGCGCGGCCCGAAAATGCATTGCTGACCATCGTGTCCATGTCGGTCGCGGCACGGATCACGGCGCGGCGCGCCGCATCCGTGCCGGCCTCGTCACAGGACAGAAACCCGGTGCCGATCTGCACGCCGCTGGCGCCAAGGGCGAAGGCTGCCGCTATGCCTCGCCCGTCGGCGATGCCTCCCGCGGCAATGACCGGCAGATCGATGGCATCCACGATTTGGGGAACCAGAGCCATCGTTCCAACGCCGTCACCCTGATCGGTCGGAACGTGGGAGCCGCGATGCCCTCCCGCCTCCCATCCCTGGGCGATGACCGCGTCGGCGCCACTGTCGGCAAGCCTGCGCGCCTCGGCGACGGTCGTCGCCGAACTCAGGATCACGATCCCGGCCTGCTTCAGTCTGGCGATCGCGACCGGGTCCGGAATGCCAAAGTGGAAACTGACGACAGGCGGGTGGACCTCGAGCACGAGATCAAGCTTCGCGTCATCGAAACCGGGCCCGATCGGTGGCAGCCTCGCCGGCGGCGCGCCGAGGGACAACTCCTCGTAATAGGGCCGCAACCTGTCGATGGCTTGCGCCAGGACGGCATCGGTCGTGCTGGGTTGCGGATAGACGAAGAAGTTGAGGTTGAACGGGTATTCGGTCCAGCTTCGCAGCTGGCGGACAACATGACGCAGAGCATCCGGGAGCATCGATGCGCAGCCGAGCGATCCGAGGCCCCCGGCATTGCTCACCGCCGCCGCGAGTTCCGGTGTTGCCGAACCAGCCATCGGGGCCTGGATGATCGGATGCTCGATCTTCAGCAGATCGCATAGACGACGGTTCGGCCACATGGGCGTCCTTCCTGCGCAAAGGGAGGAGGATCGTACGCCAGTATAGGCCCGCGACAGGGTCGGGTCACCGGAAATTGTGAGGCGACGACAATCGTGTGCATCCCGCCGCCAGCGCGCGATGGCTTGCAGCCGTACGGCAGTGCTTGCCCGGCGCCATCGGACTATCGGGCGTGGCGCTTCAACTCGCCGTCTCTCGTCCGTGCGCCACCGCCCGCACACTCTCCCGCTCCACCAGCGGACACTCCAGCTTGGTGATGGGGTAGCGCCCCCTTCCAGGCACGGCCGGCGCTTCCAGCTGCTCGATCGCCCATTGGCCCATCGCCATGTGCGGCAGGATCGAGGTGGTCAGCGGCGGGAACAAATGCCGGGCGATCTCCTCGTCGTCGTAGCCGACCACGGAAATGTCTTGCGGGATGTGCAGGCCGGCTTCCTTCAGCGCTTCGTAGCAGCCGATCGCGGTGCGGTCGTTCTGGCAGAAGATGGCGGTCGGGCGGTCCTTCAGCGCCAGCAGCTTGGCGGTCGCGGCATAGCCCGCACTGGCCGACCAGTCGCCTTCGACCACCAGTTCGGGGTCGAACGGGATGTCGGCGGTGGCGAGCGCGCGGCGGTAGCCTTTCAGCCGGTCTTGCGCCGCCTGCATCCATGGCTCGCCGGTTATGGTGGCGATGCGGCGGTGGCCGTGGCTGATCAGGTGCCGGGTCGAGCTCTGGCCGCCGGCGATCTCGGAGGGCACAACGGCGGGAAAGGCATAGTCCGATGTGTAGCAGTTGAGCAGGATCACCGGGATGTCGAGGCCGTAGAGGAAGTCGGGCGCCGTGATCTCGCGGGTGAAGATGGTCATGTAGATCAGCGCCGAAATGCCCCGCCGGGTCAGCGCCTGGATGGCGCGCGGCTCCATCACGGCGTCGCCCATGGTCTGCGCCACCAGAAGCACGTTGCCGGCATTCCACGAGGCCTGGCGCGCGCCCTCGATGGCGACCACCGCCTCGGGGCTGGTGGCCAGCTGGTCGACGGCAAAGCCGATCACCCCGTCCAGTCCGTCGAAGGCGGTCACGGGCTCGCTCAGCGCCGAGAAGGCGGGCGCGGAATAGCCCAGCGCCCGCGCTGCCTCGATGACGCGCTCGCGGGTCTGCTTCGACAGCTTGATGCCCGGCGAATTGTTGAGCACGAAAGACACGGTCGCCTGCGAACAGCCGGCGGCCCTGGCGATATCGGTCATGGTCACCCGGCCCTTGGGCTTCGCCGGCGCCTTGCGGCGCTTCTCGATGACCGGATCCGTCGTCTCGCTCATTGCCTTCGTGTCCCCGATCCCCAGCCCTGTCTAGCGGCCGGGCCGACAAGGTGGCGCGGCGGTGATGATTTATAGAAGTCGTCGCTGTGTTTATATCTATTAGTAGCCTTGTCGTCCATCGCTCATGCGGCTGCGCCCGGCAAGGAAGGCAGAGCTCGCCAAGGTCCGGCTTGCCGCGCGTCAAAATATCGGGGCGCGGCACGTCGGGCCTTTCCCTGACGGCGTGCCCGGGCGCGAGCCCAAAACTAATACTGTTTACTAATACAAAAAGCCGCTGTAACGTCCATCCGCCGCGTCCGGCTCCGTCCGGGGCGGTGCGCGGAAATGGCCCGATGGCAAAGCGGATATTGGCTCCGCCAGCCTTTCTCGGACATGTGATATGTCAGACAAATCGGACTATTTACGAACGAAGGATGAGTCTCTAAAGTCCGCGACCGTGTGGCTGGAACGACGCCATTCCTTCAGTGCCGGGAACCCCTGAGGAGGAGGGGCATCCAAGCCGCAAACGGCAAATCCAAGTGAGCAAGGCAATTCTAGTGAGCAAGACCGGTCCAGTCGCAACGACTGGACCAAAACGGGAGGTTGAACATGAAATCCTTGATACGCAATGCATCCGTGGCCGCCGCGGCCCTGGTTGTCGGCCTGACGGCGACAGCCATCGCGCGTGCCGACGACAAGCCGACGCTGGCCTTCGTCGTCAACGGCGCTTCCGATTTCTGGAAAGCGGCCGAAGCCGGCGTCAAGAAGGCACAGGGCGAACTGCCCGACTACACGCTTGAACTCAAATATCCCGAGCAGTCCTCGGTCGCCATCCAGCAGCGGCTGATGGACGATCTGGTGACGGCCGGCGTCAAGGGCATCATGGTCTCGGCCGTCGATCCCAAGACCTCGACCGACGGGCTGAACAAGATCGCTTCGCAAACGGCGCTGTTCACCACCGACTCGGACGCCCCGCAGACCAAGCGCGTCGCCTATATCGGCTCGTCCAACGTCGATGCCGGCAAGCAGGCGGCCGAAATCGCCAAGAAGGCGATGCCCAATGGCGGCAAATGCCTCGGCTTCGTCGGCCTGCTCGGCGCCGACAATGCCAAGGAACGCATCCAGGGCATGAAGGATGGCTTGGCCGGCACCAAGATCGAACTCGTCGACGTGCGCGGCGACGACATCGACCAGGCCCGCGCCAAGAAGAACGTCGAGGACGCGCTGGTCGCCAGCCCCGACGTCACCTGCATGGTCGGCTTCTACTCCTACAACACGCCGCGCATCTATGAAGCGCTGCGCGATGCCGGCAAGCTCGGCTCGATCACCGTCGTCGGTTTCGACGACGATCCGATCACGCTGGGCGGCGTCAAGGAAGGCACCATTGCCGCCACCGTCGTGCAGCAGCCCTTCGAATGGGCCTATCAGGGCATGAAGCTGATGGCTTCCTACCTCAAGGGCGACAAGTCGGGCATCCCGGCCGGCAATCTGATCATCATCCCGACCAAGATCATCGGCAAGGATGACGTCGACGCCTACGCCGCCAATCTGAAGGCGATGTCTGGAAACTGAGACCACAAGCAGTTCAGCCGGCTCAACTTCGCTTGAGCCGGCTGTTCGCATTGACGAAGCCTGCTGGGACCGTCAGTCTGCGAATAGGTCAGCTCGCCAACCGCTGTCAGGCATGATGAATTATTCCGACACATCCATCGCCGCGACCACCGCGTTCCTCAGCCTGGAGAACGTGCGCAAGACCTATCCGGGCGTCGTCGCGCTCGACGGTTTTTCGATGGAGGTCAGGCCCGGCGAGGTCATCGGCCTCGTCGGCGAGAACGGCGCCGGCAAATCCACCCTGATGAAGATCCTCGGCGGCGTCACCACGCCGGATACCGGCACCATCACGGTCGATGGCGCCGCCCACAACAGCCTGACCGTCGAAGGCAGCCTGGGCTCGGGCATCGCCTTCGTCCACCAGGAACTCAATTTGTTCGAAAACCTCGATGTCGCCGCCAACATCTTCTTTGGCCGCGAGCCGCTGCGCGCCGGGCCGTTGAAGCTCGTCGACCGCGCCAGGCTGCGAACCATGGTGGCGCCGCTGCTGAAGCGTGTCGGTGCCAATTTCTCCGCCGACACGCAGGTCGCAGACCTGTCGCTGGCGCAGCAGCAGATGGTCGAGATCGCCAAGGCGCTGTCGATCAAGGCGCGGCTGGTCATCCTCGATGAGCCGACATCGAGCCTGCCGATCGCCGAAACCGACAAATTGCTGGACGTCATCAAGGCGCTGAAGGCCGATGGCATCAGCGTCATCTTCATTTCGCACCGGCTGCACGAGGTCGAGCGCGTCGCCGACCGCGTCGTCGTGCTGCGCGACGGCATGCTGGCCGGCACGCTCGGCAAGCGCGACATCAACCACGACCAGATGGTCAAGCTGATGATCGGCCGCATGCTGAAGGAGCGCGAAAAGGCATCCGAGGCGGCGCGGGCGCCCGGCGCGGTGGCGCTTGCGGCCAAGGCCATCCAAACCCCCTCCTATCCCAGCCGGCCGGTCGATCTCGACGTCAGGCGCGGCGAGATCCTCGGCCTTGCCGGCCTTGTCGGCTCCGGCCGCACCGAACTGGCGCGCGTGTTCTTCGGCATCGATGCCAGCCTTGGCGGCACGCTCGAACTCGACGGCAAGCCGCTTGCGCTGAGCTCAGCGGCCGACGCCGTCGCGCATGGCATCTTCCTGGTGCCGGAAGACCGCAAGCTGACCGGCATCCTGCTCGACCTGTCGATCGCCCAGAACATCTCGCTGCCCAATTTGCCGGCGCATGCGAAGCGCTCTCTGGTGTCCGCAAGTGCCGAAACCGCAACCGCCGAGAAGCAGAAGAAGGATCTCGGCATCAAAGCGCCTTCGGTGCAGACGCGCACCGGCACGCTGTCGGGCGGCAACCAGCAGAAGGTCGTGCTCGGCAAGTGGCTGGCCATGAACCCGAAGGTGATGATCCTCGACGAGCCGACGCGCGGCATCGACATCGGCGCCAAGGCGGAAATCTACGGGCTGATGCGGGCGCTCGCCGATGCCGGCGTCGCCGTGCTGATGATCTCCAGCGACATGGAGGAGGTGATCGGCGTGTCCGACCGCATCGCCGTCATGCATGAGGGCCAGATTTCGGGCATTCTCGACAAGGACCAGTTCAGCCAGGAAAACGTGCTGCTGCTGGCAGTGGGCAAGCAGCCGAGATAGTTTTTAGCGCGGGTCTCGCGAGACCCGCGAACCTGCTCCGGCAGGCATTGGGGAGAAGACGATGAGCAAGAAAGATCTCGGCCTGCTGATCCTGATCCTGGTGGTCGGCGCCATCGTCGCCATCATCAATCCGCGCTTCCTGTTGCCGATCAATCTCGCCAACACCTCGAACCTGATCGGCCTGTTCGGCATCCTCTCCATCGGCCAGGCCTTCGTCATCATCACCGGCGGCATCGAGCTGTCGGTCGGCTCGCTGGTAGCGCTGCTCGGCACGCTGTTCATCGACTTCATCGCCGTGCGTGGCATGGGATGGCCTGTCGCCCTCGTGCTCATCCTCGTGCTCGGCGCCATCATCGGCCTGGCGCATGGCTGGCTGATCACAAGGCTCAAGCTGCAGCCCTTCGTCGTCACGCTGTGCGGCCTGCTGATCTATCGCGGTGTTGCCCGCTTCTACACCGCCGACGGCACCGCCGGCTTCGCCTTCGGCCAGAATTTTCCCGATCTCGAATTCTTGACCGCCGGCCGCTCCTGGGGCGTGCCGAACTCGTTTTTCGCGCTCATCGTCATCGCCATCGTCATGTGGGTGGTGCTGCACCGCTCGGTGTTCGGCCGCTATCTCTACGCCATCGGCAAGAACGAGGAGGCGGCGAAATATTCCGGCATCCGCACCGGCCGCATCGTCATGGCCGCCTATGTCATCTGCGGCGTGCTGACGGCGCTGTCGGCGATCTATTTCGCCATGTACACGCGCTCGATTTCACCCGCCAGCCACGGCCAGTTCTACGAGCTTTATGCCATTGCGGCGGCCGTGCTCGGCGGCTTCTCGCTGCGCGGCGGCGAGGGCTCGCTGATCGGCGTCATCCTCGGCACCGTGCTGCTGCAGGAGCTGCAGAACCTCGTCAACCTGCTCGGGATTCCCTCTTCCCTCAACTTCGCTGTCATGGGCGGCGTCATCCTCATCGGCGTGCTGGTTGACCAGCAATGGGGCGTGTTCCGGGCCCGGCGGCGGATGATCGATGCAAGCCGCAAGACCATGGCCGGCGCGCCGGCGGAATAACCTCCTGCTGTGACGCAATTGCTTGCTCGGGTGCTGAAGATATTATAATAGCATAACCCGAAATGGCTTAAGGGCGGAACGGGATATGCGCTGCGATCTGCGAGGCAAGGTAGCGCTGGTCACGGGAGCAGCAGGAGCGATCGGCAGTTCCATCGCCAGACGCCTGTCCGACAATGGCGCCGCGCTCGTCGTCGCCGACATCAACGGCGAGGGCGCGGAAAGCGTTGCGGCCGGGTTGAACGATGCCATGGCGTGCGTCACCGACATCCGCGATACCGCGTCGGTGGACGGTACGATCGCCGCGATCATGGAACGCTATGGCCGCCTCGACATCCTCGTCAACAATGCCGGCGTCAACACGCTGGCGCATCGCGTCACCATCGACGAATTCCCCCCGCAGGAATGGGACCGCATCACCGGCATCGATCTCGACGGCCTCTACATCATGAGCCGCGCGGCACTGGCCCCGATGCTCGCCGCCGGCAAGGGTGGGCGCATCGTCAACATCGCCTCGGTCGTCGGCCTTGCCGCAATGCGCCTGCAGAGCCCGTTCGTCGCCGCCAAGGCCGGCATCATCCATCTGACGCGGTCGATGGCGATCGAACTCGGCGGCAAGGGCATCCTGACCAATGCAATCGCCCCCGGCTCGGTGATGACGGCGCTGACCGAGAAACTGTTCTACGGCGATGATGGCAAGTTCGCCGGCCGCACGCAGGAATTCCTCGCCCATGTGCCGCTCGGCCGGCCGGCCCAGCCGGAGGAGATCGCCGAGACCGTGCTGTTCCTGGCCTCGCCGGCCGCCAGCTATGTCAACGGCCAGGTGCTGGCCGTCGATGGCGGCTGGACGGCGGGATACATGATGTGAGCGACGCCATGGAAATCGATCTCGCCGGCGCGACGATAGGTCTGGAAGGCGCAAGCAATCCGCTGGTCGAAGCGGCACTTGCCGCCTTGCGCGCCAATGGCGGTCAGATAGTGGGGAGGGCGCAGCCCGCCGACATCCTTCTGGTATCGTGCGCGCTGCGTCCGGGAACGGCGGCCGAAGATCCCTCCATTTTGTATGCGGCCGCGCGCAAGATGGCGATGGCCATGACCGTGCGTGGCGGCGGGCGTATCGTCTTCCTGCTCTCGGTCACCGCCGGCATGCCGGTGCGCCGCCATCCCCGCTTTTCCATGGAAAGCGCCTCGATCCTCGCCGGCATGCGCACGCTTGCCATGGAGTTCGGCCCCAAAGTGCTGGTCAACGCCGTCGGCGTCGGCGCGGTCGAGGATGAGATCGCCGGCGACAAGGCGATGCTCAGCCACACACCGGTCGGCCGCGCCGGCAGCATCGAGGAAGCGGTTGCGGTGGTGCTGTTCTTCTGCGATCCACTCAACACCTATACATCAGGCCAGATGCTGGGCGTCGACGGTGGATGGATGGCAGGCTATGGACGCAATTTCTGAACCGTTGATACTGAAAGCCGGAACGCTCGAGGTCGGGCTGGTGCCGCACATCGGCGGCAGCGTCAGCTCGCTGCGCTGGCATGGCATCGATCTCATGCGCCGGCTGTCGGGTGCGGATTTCGGCGCCGGCAATGTGCTTGGCGTCGCCATGTTCCCGATGACGCCCTACGCCAACCGCATCGCCGGAAATGCCTTCGACTTCGCTGGGAGACGCTGGCAGGTCCTGCCCAACAATCCGCCCGAAAAATTCAACGTCCATGGCAGCGGCTGGCAACATGCCTGGACTGTCACCGAGGCAGGCGCCGCCAACGCGACGCTGTCGCTGGACATCGCTGCCGGAGCCGAGCCCTATTCCTATCGCGCGACGCAGGCTTTTGTGGTTTCCGGCGATGGGCTGAGCGTGGCCATGACACTGACCAACACCGGGCCGGTTCCCCTGCCGTTCGGCTTCGGCCTGCACCCCTGGTTCGATCGCGATCCGGACGTGACATTGCAGTTTTGTGCACGACGCTTCTACCTCGAAGAACCGGACGGCATTTCGGGCGATCCGATCACGCTGCCGGCCGAACTTGATTTCGCCGAGGCCAGGCCTTTGCCCGCCGGCTGGCGCAACAACGACTATGGCGGCTGGGGCGGCGAGGCGGCAATCCGCTTTCCAGCGCGCGGCGCGGGACTGCGCATCAACGCCGATCCAATCTTCAAGCACCTGATGCTCTACGCCGATCCGACCAAAGCCTATTTCTGCGTCGAGCCGCAGACCAACGCTTCCGGTGCGTTCAACCGGGGCCGATGGGACGATCCCGATGAGGGCGTGATTGTGCTCGCCCCAGGTGAAAGTGCCGCCGGCAAGGTTGCGTTCACGCCCTTCGCGCTTTCACCCTAAAGCAGCCGTGCCAGCAGGCCGCCATCCACTTGCATGGCGCTGCCGGTGACGAAGGACGCGGCGTCGGAGATCAGGAAGCCGATTGCCGTGGCGATCTCCGTCGGGTTGGCAATGCGGGCGATCCGGTTGGGCTCGAAGGACAGGCCCAGCGCTTCCGCGCCGCCGGCCGCCTCCAGCCCGTCCAGCGTCATCCTCGTGGCGACGGAACCGACCAGAACGGCGTTGACGCGGATGCGGTCAACGGCATAGTCGAGCGCCATCTGCCGCGACAGGCCGACGACCGCCGCCTTGGTCGCGGCATAGGCCGGCACGCCGGGGACCGTTGCGTCGGCGTGCACGGAGGCGATGTTGACGATCGAACCGCCGCCTGCCGCGCGCAGCAGCGGCAAGGTTGCCCGGCAAACGCGGAAGGTGGCGGTCAGGTTGACGGCGATCGTCCTGTCCCAATCCTCGTCGGACAGCTCTTCCAGTCGCTTGCCGGTCGGATAGATGCCGGCGCAATTGACGACCGTGTCGAGCCCGCCGAACCGCCCCTGGGCTGCCGCCACGGCCGCACGGACCTCGGCTTCCCCAGTGAGATCGCACTCGCGAAAGATCAGTCGGCTTTCGGCATGGCGGCCGGCAAGCGCCCTTCCCTCCTCGCCATCCAGCCCTACGCCGAACACCTCGGCGCCCTCGGCGACGAGATACTCCGCCGTCGCCCGGCCGATGCCGGTTGCCGCGCCGGTCACGAAAATACGCTTGCCGGCAAACATCATGACGAAGCCTGTGCTGCCAGCGCGTGGCGTTCCGCTTGCGCTGCCGTCACCGAGCGAAGCACGCGGTCCTCGCCGCCTTGGCCTCGGCCAAATTCGTCGACGATACGGCCATCGGCAACGACGAGGCAGCGATCGCAAAGCCCGATCAGTTCCTCAAGCTCGGAGGCGACAATCAGCAAGGCCACGCCTTTCCCGGCCAGTTCGACGACAAGCCGGTAGATCTCATGCCGGGTTGCCGCATCGACGCCCTTGGTCGGCTCGTCGAGCAGCAGCACTTTCGGCGCCCGCATCAGCACGCGGGCAAACAGCAGTTTTTGCTGGTTGCCGCCCGACAGATGGGTGACTGACGCCTGCGGCGACGATGCCTTGACGTTGAGTGCACGCATGGCGGCGAGGATCGAACTGCGTTCCAGCCCGCCGCGCACCATGCCGTTCCGCGACAAGGGCGCAAGATTGCCGATGGTGATGTTGGCGCCGACCGGCAGGTTGAACAGCAGGCCGTCGCGCTTGCGATCCTCGGTCAGCAGAGCGATGCCGGCGGCGCGGGCATCGCTGGGCGACTTGATCGATTTCAGTTGTCCAGCAACCTGGATTTCGCCCTCGGCCGGCACGCGGCCATAGATGCCATGCAGGATCTCGCTGCGGCCGGAGCCTAGCAGCCCGGCCAGTCCGACGATCTCGCCGGCTGCCACGCGGAGGCTGATATCCTTCGCGCCATGGACGGCGCCGCTGTGGCCGGCGACGGTGAGGTGGCGAACCTCCAGCGCGCAGGGCGCGCCAACCGGCGCTGCGTGCTCTGGAAACAGCCGCTGCAGCCGCTGGCCCGACATCGAGAAGATGAAAGCCTCGGCGTCAAAATCCTCTCTTGCGATCCGCACCGCCACTTGCCCGTCGCGCAGCACGGTAGCGCGGTCGCAGATGGCCAGCACCTCCGGCAGGCGATGGGTGATGTAGATCATCGCCACGCCTTGCGCTTTCAGGCGCCGCAGCACGCTGAACAGGGCATCGACTTCCGTGCCCGAGAGCGAGGCGGTCGGCTCGTCCAGCATCAGCACGCGCGGCTTCAGCACGAGGGCGCGCGCAATCATCACCAGATGGCGCTGCGCCGAAGTCAGCGCCGCGACATAGGCCTTGGGATTGATGTCGATGCCAAGATCGGCAAAGATTTCGCCGGCGCGCTGCTCGAGCTTGCGCTGGTGGACGAGCACGCCGTCGCCGAGGCCGGTGCGGCCGGCAAAGACATTCTCGGCCACCGAAAGCTGTTCGAGCACCTCGATTTCCTGCGGCACGTAGCCGACGCCGTTCGACCGCGCATCTGCGGGCGAGGCGAAGCTGACGACCCGGCGGTCCAGTTGGATCGTGCCGGTGTAGGAGCCGGCCGGATGCACGCCGTTGAGGATCTTGACCAGCGTGGATTTGCCGGCGCCGTTCTGGCCGAGCAGAGCGTGGATCTCGCCTGATGTCACATCGAAGTCGACGCCGCGCAGCGCCTGTACGCCGCCGAAATTCTTGGCGATGGCGGTGGCCGAGAACAGCGGCGCTTGGACAGTCGACACGGCAATCCTCTCAGGATGTTGCCGAGCCCGCATGATGCGGGCCCGGCGGCAGGTGTTACTGGCCGGCGCTGTCCAGCATCTTGTAATAGGGGCCAAGGTCGGCTGCGGTGATCACCTTGGCCGGCAAGGGATTGCTGTAGGGCACGGTCTTGCCCTGGGCGAGGTCGCCGAGCAGTTCGGCAACCTTGGCGCTCTCTTCATAGAGCGGCTGCGCCACGATGCCGTAGGCGGCGCCGGATTTCACCAGATCGAGGTTCTGCCTGATATAGTCCATGCCGATGATGACGACGTCGCGCCCGGCCTTGCGCGCTGCGCCAGACCAGGTCTGGATGCTGTTGCCGGTGGTGCCGAAGGCGGCGGTCACATCAGGATTGCCTTGCAGGATCGCTACCGCCTTGGCTTCGGCCGCCGAGGGCTCGAAACCTTCCATCTGCGTGTCCAGCACCTTGATGCCGGGATACTTCGCCGCGATGGTTTTGCGGAAGGCGTCCGCCATGGCGTTCTCGGTGTCGTTGGAGGCGCCTTGCGTCAGCGCCACGGTGCCCTTGCCGCCGAGCTTGTCACCGACGGCGATCGCGGCGTTGGTTCCTGCCTCGGCGATGTTCTCACCGGTAGCCGCCTTCAGGCCATTGACGGTGCCTTCCGGCGGCAGCACGTGCCAGGTGACGATCGGGAAGCCTTCCTTGGCAAGTTTGGAGATGTAGGAATAGATTGCCGGATCCGGGCCGTAGACGCCGATGGCGTCGTATTTGGTGCGGGCGAGGGCGGCTTCGGCAAGCGGCAGCGTCGCCGGAATGTCCCAGTTGGTGGCGCTCGGATCGCCGACGACCTCGCAGGTGTAGCCGAGTTCCTTGCATTTGTTGAGGAAGCCCGCCTGCATCAGCCGGTGCACCGGGTGGTCCTTCATCGCCTGAACCCAGAGCAAATGGATGTCCGCCGCCCGCGCAAGGCTCACCGCACCCAGCGAGACGGCGACTGTCGCCGCCACCAATGCGGTGCGGATCAGCCCTTTCTTCAAATGGATTTTCATGTCGTACCTCCCTTGCTTCGCCAGCATTTTGCCGGCGCAATATCCACGGCCCTCTCGCGGTTTGTCTAAGCGCCGGCGATGAAGTAGCGGCGGCGCATTATGTCGAGGCCGACGGCCATGACCATGATCACGCCGACCGCGATCTGCTGCCAGTTGGAGTTGACGCCGATGACGACCAGGCCACTCTGCACCACCTTCAGCATCAGGATGCCGACGACGCCGCCGGCGACCGTGCCGGCGCCGCCGAACAGGCTGACGCCGCCGACCACCACGCCGGCGATGACGGTCAGTTCCCAGCCGCTGCCGATCGAGGTGCCGCCGCTGCCCAGATCGGCCATGACGAACATGCCGGCGATCGCCGACAGCGCGCCGACGACGATGAAGGCGCCGATCTTGTAGGCGTTGGTGTCGATGCCGACGAGGTGCGCCACTTCCTTGTTGCCGCCGGTGGCATACAGGTTGCGCCCGAGCACGGTGCGCCGCAGCACGAAGTCGGCGGCGATGGCGGCGATGATGAAGAAGGCGAAGCTCCAGCCCAGCCCGAAGGCGAGATCGGTGCCGCCGATCGTATTGATCGCCTCCGGCAGCGGATAGACCGGATAGCCGCCGGTCACCACCTGGATCAGGCCCTGACCGATGAACAGCATGCCGAGCGTCTGGATGAAGGCGGGGATGCCGAGCCGGACGACGATCAGGCCGTTGAGCAGGCCGATCAAGGCGCCGACTCCGATGCCGCCGAGAATGCCTGTTGTCACCGGCAGGGCGGCCGCGGTCATCAGCTTGGCCGCGACCACCGCGGACAGCCCGGCGACCGAACCAACGGACAGATCGAACTCGCCGGCGACCAGCAGAATGGTCTGGCCGATGGCGATGATGCCGACGAATGACACGACGTTGAGAATGGCGCGTATGTTGCGTTCGGACAGGAAGGCCGGCTCGATCAGCCAGAAGAAGGCGATCAGCAGCGCCATGGCCGCCAGCACGCCGACCTCGCCGACAGCAATGAAGCCGATCAGTCGCCGCCGGAACGATCGCGCGTCCCGGGGCGGCGAGCTCACCTCAGCCGCGCTGTTCATCCTGACCTCCCTGGCAGTGCCTGTTACCGGCTCTTGCGGCCAGCTCCACACACCCACGCCGATCCTGGCGTGCTCCTCGGCACCATTAAGATTATAATATTATAACTTGTCAACGGAGAAATTCGTCGATGCGGCAATGGCCGGGTCCGTCGCTGGCAAGCGTCCGCCACACCAGCTATGAATCGGTTGATGTCGCGTCGTGGAGCATGGTGATGAGCGATAGACCGCCGGCGGGCGAAAAGAAGCCGCAGCGCCTCGGCGTCCGCGAGATCGCCAAGCGCGTCGGCGTCGCGCCGATGACGGTGTCGCGTGCGCTGTCCAATCCCGACATGGTCTCGCCGGAGACCCGCGCCAAGGTGCTCGAGGCCATCGAACAGGCGGGTTTCGTACCCAACCGGCTGGCGTCCAGCATGCGCGGCAGTGGCCGCATGATCGGCACGGTGGTGCCGCCGCTGATCAATTCGGGCATCGCCGAGCAAGTGCAGGGCATGTCCGACGAGTGCCACGAGAGCGGCTATTCGATGCTCCTGGTGCAGGGCGAGTTCACGCAGGAGGCCGAGGACCAGGCGATCCGCAATCTGCTCGGCTGGCGTCCGGTCGGCATGATCCTGCAAAGCTTCGTGCAAAGCGAGACGGCGCGCGCCCTGCTGAAGACCAGCGGCGCACCGGTGGTCGAAATATCAGAGATCAAGGGCCGCAAGCCGATCGATATGGTGGTCGGCGTTTCCAACTTCGAGACCGCCTATGCCATGACCATGCATCTCGCCGCCAAGGGCTACAAGCGTATCGGCTTCGTCTCGACGCCGATCCACGGCAATGACCGTTTGCAGCAGCGCCGCACCGGCTATCACGCCGCGCTCACCGAACTCGGTATCAAGAACCATGCCGACATGGAAGTCGAGGTGCCGATCACCGCGCAGGGAGGCGCCGAGGCGCTGGTGACTTTGACTTCCCGACACAAGGACATCGACGCCATCTTCTTTTCCAGCGATACGCTGGCCGTCGGCGCTGTGCAGGAGTGCCACCGCCGCCGCTGGGCGGTGCCGGACAGGATCGCGATTGCCGGCTATGGCGACATGGATCTGGCAGCCCAGCTTTTTCCGCCGCTGACCACGGTCAAGGTCAACCGCTACGAGATGGGCCGGCGCGCGGTGCGGCAACTGCTGGCAAGGCTCGGCGGCGACACCAAGGTGCCGACCATCACCAGCCTCGGCTTCGAGATCGTCGACCGCGAAAGCGCTTGACGGTTTTTATCTGCTGAACGAGGCACCTCAGCTTCGTCATCCTAGGGCGGAGCAGCCGCGAAGCGGCGTCGCGGAGACCCTAGGATCCATGCCGTTACCTTGACCGAAGAGTGCAACGGAATAGAATTCTGCACCGTTGCGGCGCGCTGAAGTCGCGGCATGGATCCTAGGGGTCTGCGCCGCGTCGCTTCGCTCCTTGCTCCGCCCTAGGATGACGAACGGACGGGACGCTTTAGCTCGTTCAATGGCCACGCTTCCCCGCCGCTTCCCGCCGCCCAAGCCGCTTTTCCCAGCCTTCGGCATGGACGTTGAGATAGGCGTTGGGATCGTAGGGATGATCCTTGATCGCCTCGATATTGAGATCGATGCCGAGTCCCGGCGCATCCGGCAGCGACAGATGGCCATTGTCAGGATTGACCACTGGGTGCCAGGTCACCAGGTCGCGTGTCCATGGCTCGTTGAAGGCATCGAAATGCTCCTGGATGAGGAAGTTCGGCACCGCCGCCGCCAGCTGCAGGCACACTGCGGTCGCCACCGGTCCGCCGCTCTGGTGCGGGGCGATATGGCTGCCGTGGGCGAGCGCGAGATTGGCAACCTGCATTGACGGCCCAATGCCGCCGAGCGACATCGGCTCGGGCTGGAAGATGTTGACGCCGCCGCCCGCCGCCAGCGTGTAGAACTGGCCGACCGTGTCGTACATCTCGCCAGTCGCCACCGGGATCGGCGAGCGATGCGCCACTTCATGCACGGTCTCCTGCCGGTCGCGCGAGGTCGGCTCTTCCCACCAGTAGATGTCGAGGTCGGCGAATTTTTGCGCCGCCTGCAATGCGGCGATTTCGGTGAAGCGCGCGTGGACATCGATCAGGATCAGCGTGTCCTTGGGCAGATGATCTCGCAGCGTCCGGCAGATCGCGTAGGAGAGGTCCAGTTCCTTTCGCGAGATAAAGCCTTGCGCGGTGCCGAACGGGTCGAGCTTGAACGCCCTAAAACCCTTGGCCAGCACCGCCTTGGCGGCCTCCAGGAAAGCCTCGGGCGAGCGCTCGGTGCGATACCAGCCATTGGCGTAGCCGAGCACGCTGTCGCGCACCTGGCCGCCGAGCAGCTGATGGATCGGCACGCCAAGGCTCTTGCCCAGAATGTCCCAGCAGGCGACCTCGATCGCCGCGATCACCGTGCGGTGGATATGGCCGCCGTCGAGGGAGACACTGTCCAGCATGCGCTTGGCCAGCGCGTTGACGCGGCGCGGATCCTGGCCGATGGCGAGATGCCTGAGCTCGTGCACGCCGGCTTCGGTGGTCTTGATGAAGCCGTTCAGCGTGCCTTCGCCGATGCCGTGAATACCCTTGTCGGTATGGACCTTGACGAAAAGCCAGTTCTTCCAGCCGGCGCCGACGGCGAAGGTCTCGATCTCGGTGATCTTCATCGCGAAACTCTAGCTCAAACCGGCGATTGTCGCGATGACCGCCTCGGTGGTCAGGCCGTATTTCGCCTGCAAGGTCGGCACCGCGCCGCATTCGATGTAGCGGTCCGGCAAGCCGATGCGGGTCACTGTCTTCGCAATGCCAGCGTCAAACAAGGTCTCGACGACAAGGCCCGCCAGCCCGCCCACAACGACATGGTTTTCTGCCGTGACGATTTGGCCGACGCTGGCCGCGAATTCGGCCACCGCCCCAGCGTCGAACGGCTTGATCGTCGGCACATGCATCACGCCGACTGAGATGCCTTGTTTGCCCAAAGCGTCGGCCGCATCCAGCGCCCGTTCGGTCATGAAGCCGGTCGAGATGATGCCGACATCGCTGCCCTCGCGAAGACGCCGCGCCTTGCCGATCTCGAAGATGTAACCGGGCTCGAACACGACAGGCACGCTCCCGCGCAGCAATCTCATATAGACCGGTCCTCGATGCGCGGCGATCGCCTCTGTCGCTGCTTCAATCTCGGTCGCGTCGCAGGGATCGATGATGGTGAGGCCGGGGATCATGCGCATCAGCGCCAAATCCTCGATCGCCTGATGCGTGCCGCCATAGCCGGTCGTCAGCCCCGGCAGGCCGGCGACGATCTTGACGTCGAGGTTGGAGTGGGCAAGCGCGATGGCGATGAAATCATAGGCGCGCCGGGTCGCGAACACGCCATAGGTGGTGGCGAACGGGACCTTGCCGGTGCGCGCCAGACCGGCGGCGACGGCAACCAGATTCTGTTCGGCCATGCCGACATTGAAGAAGCGGTCGGGAAAGGCATCGCGGAACGGCAAGATGTCGGTGTATTTGCCGAGGTCGGCGGTCAGCCCGACAATGTCCGGGCGGCTTTGGCCAAGCCGCGCCAGCGCCCGCCCGAATGGCGCCTCGACACTTTGCCGGCCGCCGCCGATGGCTTCGTCCTGGCCCATCGCCAGCGTACGCTCGGCCTCCGCTCCGCTCATTGCCGTGGCCCCACGCTCTTGTCGAACTCGGCGATGATGCCGTCCCATTGCGCCACGTCGATGCGGAAGAAGTGCGATTTCTCAGAGGTTTCGATGCGCGGCACGCCCTTGCCCGGCAGGGTGCGCAGCACAATCGCCTTCGGCTTGCCGTTGCGCTCACGCGCCCCGGCCAGTGCACCAACCACTGCCGCCATGTCGTTGCCGTCGATCTCCAATGTCTGCCAGCCGAAGGCGCGCCATTTGCCGGCGACAGGGTCCATGTCGAGCACCATAGGTCCGTCGGCCTGGATACCGTTGCAATCGATCAGCGCCACCAGCCCGTCGAGCTTGAAATGGCTGGCCGACATCGCCGCTTCCCAGGTCGAGCCTTCCTGCATTTCGCCATCGGACAGCTCGACGAAGACGCGCGCATCGGAGCGGTCGACGCGCAAGCCCAACGCCTGGCCGACACCTTGCCCCAGCCCATGGCCAAGCGAGCCGCCGATCATCTCGACGCCGGGCGTGGTGTCGAGCGTCGACATTTCCAGCCGGCTGTTGTCGGCGCCGTAGGTCGTCAGTTCCTCGACCGGGATGATGCCGGCCTCGGCAAGCGCCGCCCACAGCGCGATGGAATAGTGCCCGGTCGACAAAAGGAAGCGGTCGCGGTCGGGCCAGTCGAGATTGTCCGGATCGTAGCGTAGTTCGTGGAAGTAGAGCGCCGCCAGGACATCGGCGATGCCGAGGCCCTGGCCGATATAGCCTTGGCCCTGGCCGCGCGCCATGGTCAGCATGTGACGGCGCAGCAGCTCTGCCTTGCGTTCGAGCGCGCCGATATCGGCGCTGCCGGGAGGAGAGTTTCGCAGCATCGGGTCAGTCCTTGTCGAGCCCGCCCGACATGTTGAGCCGCTCGGCGGTCATATATTTGGGCGAATCGAGGCAGAGCCACACCACCGCCTCGGCGACCTCGGAAATCTCGGCGCGGCGACCGAGCGGAATGCGGCGCGTGCGCTCGTCGAGGAAGGCCTGCAGATCGTCGCGGCCGTTGGCGCGGGCAAGATCGGCCTCGGTGGAACGCTGCATCTCGGTGTCCATCATGCCCGGCGCCAGGCTGTTGACCAGCACGCCATAAGGCGCCAGCGCCACCGCCGCCGCCCGGGTGATGGAATCGACCCCGGCCTTGCTCGCCGTGTAGGCGGTATAGTCGGGCAACGCCATGCGTGAGCCCGGCGAGGTGATGTTTATGATGCGCCCCGAACGCTGCTCGCGCATCACCCGGCCGGCCGCCTTGCAGGCCATGGCAAGGGCGGTGACATTGAGCGCCAGCGTGCGTGTCCAGGCCTGGTAGGTGGCGTCGAGGAATGGCTCGATCACGCCGTAACCGGCATTGTTGACCAGGATGTCGATGCCGCCCCAGCGCGCGACCATTTTTTCGACGGCTGCTTCCGGCGCGCCTTCGAGCGTGAAATCGCCCGTTATGCTTTCGGCTTCCGCGGCGGCTTCGCCGATTTTTCTGGCGGTATCCGCCAATCCCTCGCCATTGATGTCGGCGATCGCGAGAACACAGCCGCGCTGGGCCAACTGGATCGCCACCTCACGGCCGAGGCCCCCCGCTGCACCGGTGACCAGTGCTCTCTTAGACGTCATGTTCTGATTTTCGTCAGGCAACGGGCACCCTCCCGGCGGCCATCTTGACGCGATTGATACCGGTACCATAAATGGCTGTCAACGGCGATGTGCTATGGTCCGTTGGCCAAGTGATCGGTCGCAGCCGGGAGGAAGAAATGAAAATCGTCGCGCTCGAAACGCTGCAGCTGGCCGAGTTTCCGTTCCTGTTCTGGCTGCGTGTCCACACCGATGCCGGCCTGATCGGTACCGGCGAGACCTTCTGGGCGCCCGGGCCGGTCGCATCGTATATTCACGACAATGTCGCCGCCTATCTCCTGGGCAAGGATCCGCGCAACATCGAGCTGCATGACCGCACGCTGGGCAGTGTCTATGTCGGCGCGAGGGATTCCGGCGCCGAGCTGCGCGGCAATTCGGCCGTCAACATCGCGCTGTGGGACATTTATGGCCAGGCGCTTGGCGAGCCGGTCTGGCGGCTGCTCGGCGGGCGCACTCACAAGACCGTGCCGATCTACAACACCTGCGCCGGCTACAAACATGTCCGCGCCACCAGGAAGAACGCCCTGTTCGAGCGCGGCGAGGACTGGTCGCTCAAGGCAGGCGATTCCAATGAAGGTCCCTACGAAGACCTGCTCGCCTGGCGTTACAATGCCGGCGACCTCGCCAAAAGCCTGAAGTCGGAAGGCATCGGCGCGATGAAGATATGGCCGTTCGACATCGCCGCCGAGGCGTCGAACGGCACCCGTATTTCGCTCGCCGATCTCGACAAGGCGCTGGAGCCGTTCGGCAAGATCCGTGACGCTGTCGGCCGCGACATGGAGATCATGGTCGAACTGCATGGTCTGTGGACCTTGCCGCCGGTGCTGCGCATCGCCGAGGCGCTGAAACCCTACGACGTCGCCTGGCTGGAGGAGCCGATCCGCTATAACGAGCTCGACGCCTTGGCCGAGCTCGCCCGCCACACGTCGATACCGATCGCCGCCAGCGAGCGGCTGGCTTCGCGGCAGATGTTCAAGCAGCTGATCGACAAGCGCGCCGCTAGCGTGATCATGATCGACCTTGCCTGGTGCGGTGGGCTTTCCGAGGCGCGCAAGATCGCCAACATGGCCGAGGCCAGCGAATTGCCAGTCACCTTGCATGACTGCACCGGGCCGATCGTCTATGCCGCCAGCTGTGCACTGTCGGCGACCTTGCCGAACGTCAACTACCAGGAAGCGGTGCGCGCCTATTTCACCGGCTGGTACACAGAGATCGTCGCCGACATTCCGCTGGTCGCCAACGGCCATGTCGCGCCGCTCGAAGGGGCGGGGCTCGGCCTCAGTCTGCGGCCGGAGCTGTTCCAACGGCCCGACGCCACGGTGAGGATCACCAAGATCTAGCCGCCGCGCCGGCTCTGTCCGGAGCCAGTAGACATTATGCTATTATAATCTATTATCGGCCAAAGCGAGCGACCAACAAGCTCGCCGCCGGCGCTCCGTCGCCTGGCGTCAGGCGGATTCAGGGAGGCTTTGGTGGCAATGTCTGCGGCGCGTGCGCGCGACGATTTCAAGAGCGCTCCAAACCTGCCCGACAAGCAGGTTCTGCTCGACCTGTTCGAACGCATGGTGCTGTTGCGCCGCTTCGAAAGCATGGCCCAGATCGCCTGCCGCAAGGGCGAAACGCCCGGCTTCCTGCATCTCTATATCGGCGAGGAGGCGACGGGCGTTGGCGTCTGCGCGCATCTCAGACCGACCGACTGGGTCACCTCGACCCACCGCGGCCACGGTCATGCGTTGGCCAAGGGCGCGGATCCGGGACGGGTGATGGCCGAGTTGTTCGGCAAGGCCGACGGCATCTGCGGCGGCCGCGGCGGCACCATGCATCTCTATGACCGCTCCGTCGGCCTGTTCGGCACCAATGGCATCGTTGCCGCCGGTATCGGCCACGCCGTCGGCATCGGCATGGGCGCCCGCCAGCAGGGCCGCGACGACATCGGCGTCGCCTTCTTCGGTGACGGCGCCGCCAACCATGGCGGCTTCCACGAGGCGCTCAACTTCGCTGCCGTGCAGCGTGCGCCGGCGGTGTTCGTCTGCGAGAACAATCTCTATGCCACCGCGACGCCACTGAAATCGATCACGCTCAATCCAGAGATATCAACCAAAGCCGCCTCCTACGGCATGCCCGGCGTTGCCGTCGACGGCAACGACGTCTTCGCCGTCTGGCTGGCCATGAAGGAAGCGACCGAACGCGCCCGTTCCGGCAAGGGCCCGACGCTGATCGAGGCCAAGACCTACCGCACCGTCGGTCACCACGAGGGCGATCCTGTCATCGGCAACTACCGCACGCAGGAGGAACTCGACGCTTGGATCAAGCGCGATCCGATCGACATGTTCCGCAACAAACTGATCGAGGACTACGGGGTCGCCGACGCCGAGGCGCTGGCGGCGATCGAGGCGCGGATCGAGACGGTGGTCGAGCAGGCTTTGGCCTTCGCCCGCAACTCACCCGAGCCCGATCCGGCCACGGTGCGCCTGCATGTCTTTGCCGATCCGATCAACCCGCCGGCCGCCTTGCAGCCGCGCGCCGTCGGCGAGACCCGCACGCAAGGCTGGCTCGAAGCCGTGCGCGACGGCATCGCCGAGGAAATGCGCGCCGATCCGGCGATCCTCTATTTCGGCGAAGGCAGCGGCGAGCGCGGCGGCAGTTTTGCCCATACCAAAAACCTCTGGCAGGAATTCGGCGCCGATCGCATGGTCGATACGCCGATCTCCGAACAGGGCTTTACCGCCGCCGCCGTCGGCGCCTCGGCCACCGGCGCGCGCACCGTCTCGGACCTGATGTTCGCCGACTTCGTCTTCGAGACCGCCGGCCAGCTCTTCCTGCAGGCAGCAAAGCTGCGCTACATGACCAGCGGACTGATGAGTGCGCCGATGGTGGTGCGCGTCGGCGCTGGCGCGCTGCGCAGCTCCGGCCCGCATCACAGCGGCATCTACCATCCGGTCTTCGCCCATATGCCGGGCCTCGTCGTCTGCGTGCCTTCGACCCCGGCCGATGCCAAGGGGCTGATGAAGACGGCGCTCAGGGCCGGCGATCCCGTCATCATGCTCGAACCGAAGGCGCTGTTCGCCTCCAAGGGCGAGGTGCCGGTTGGCGAACATTATGTGCCATTCGGCGTCGCGCGGATCGCAAGGGCGGGAACGGATATCACCATCGTCGCCGCCGGCCAGATGGTGCAGCGCGCGCTTGAGGCCGCCGAAGCTTTGGCCGCCGAAGGCATTGAAAGTGAGGTGATCGACCCGCGCACCATCATGCCGCTCGACATCGACACCATCGTTGCCAGCGTCCGGAAAACCCACCGCCTGCTCGTCGTCGACGAAGCCTGGGCGATGTGCGGCCTGGGCGGCGAGATCGCGCAGGCGATCAACGAACTCGCCTTCGACGAGCTCGACGCGCCGCCCGGCAGGCTGCACACCGCGCCGACCTCGCACCCGTTCGCACCGGTGCTGGAGCGCGCCATGCTGGTCGATGCCGCGCGCATCGCGCAAGGCGTGCGCGAGGTCATATCGGGCAAGCCACCGGTGCCCGATCACTGGTACACCGTTGGTCTGAAAAGCTCTGCGCCGGCTAAGTCGGCATCGGCTCCGGCCAAGCCACAGCCCGCCGCACCAGCGCCCGCCACGCTCTCTGCAGGCGGCGACGAGCCGATAACAATGCCATTTGGCGACCTCACCGTCAGCGAAGGCACCGTCGTCAAATGGCTGAAGGCGGTCGGTGACGCGGTCAGGGAAGGCGAGCTGATCGCCGAGATCGAGACCGACAAGGCCGTGGTCGAGATCGAGGCGCCGATCAACGGGACATTGAGCGCGATCGATCAGCCGGTCGGCGCCGTCGTGCCGATGGGCGGCCGCATTGGCGGCATCAAGAAGTAGACCATCATGCAAGATGAAATCCGAAGGGCAAGCATGAAGATCCTGTGCGCCAACTGGCAAGCCGCCGACGAGGCAGAACTCGAACGCGAGCATTATCCCGACATCGAGTTCATCCTCGCCCGCTCGACCAACGACAAGGCAGCCTCGCTCGACCCGATCGTTTGCAAGACAGTCGATGCCGTCATCAACTATTCGCCCACCCACAATGTCGCCGCCGCTCCGTCGGCCTTTCCCAAGGCACGCATCGCGGTGCGCTCCGGCGTCGGCTTCGACAATATCGACACATCGGGCTGGGGCGCGCGCAAGATCCCGGCCTGCAACGTGCCGGACTACGGCACCACCGAAGTCGCCGACCACGCCATTGGCCTGATGCTGGCGCTGACCCGCGGCACCTCGGCCTATGACGCCGAGCTTTCCGGCCATGGCGCCGAAGGCTGGCATTTCTCCAAGGCGCCGCTGGTGCGGAGGCACAAGGGCGCCACCTTCGGCATTGTCGGGCTCGGCCGCATCGGGCTCGCCACCGCCCGCCGCGCCGCCGCCTTCGACATGAACGTGGTGTTTTACGACCCGCATCTCCTATCCGGCGTCGACCTGTCGACCGGCTATGAACGCGTTCATTCGCTGAACGAGCTTATGGGGCGGGCGGATGTGGTCAGCGTCCACGCGCCGCTGAGCGAGGAAACCCGCAAGCTGCTCGGCGCCGCTGCCTTCGCGGCGGCCAAACCCGGCCTTGTGCTGATCAACACCGCGCGCGGCCCGATCGTCGATCTCGACGCGCTGGAAGCAGCGATGCGCAAGGGTACCGTCACCGGCGCGGGGCTCGACGTCCTGCCAAGCGAACCCGGCGATCTCGATCATCCGCTGCTGGCGGCATGGCGGCGCCGCGAGCCGTGGATCGCCAATCGCCTGATCGTCACACCGCACGCCGCCTTCTACAGCCCGGCTTCGATGCGCGATCTCCGGCTGAAATCGATTGAGGTCGTGCACGCTTATCTTGCCGAAGGACGGCTGACCAACTGCGTCAATTCAGAGTATCTGAAATGAACGCACAGGTAAGGCGTGTTGCGGCTTCCCCATACGCCCGCCGCCTGGCGCGCGAGCGTGCACTGCCGCTCGAAGCGCTTCGCGGCAGCGGCCCCGGCGGCCGCATCCTCGCTGCCGATATCATCGGCTACGTTCCGGTTGCCACGCCTGATGGCGCCGCCCCTGCGGCAGCGCCTTCCATTGCCGCGTCCCGGATCGCTGCCTTTGCAACGTCCGTTGCGCTCGGCGCACTGCAAGACCTGCTGGCGGCGCTTGAGGGTTCTGGGAGGGTGTTCGATATTGACGACGTGCTGCTGTGCGCGGCCGGTCGAGCATTTGCCGGGATACCGGACGCCGCCAAGCCCGGTGACACATCCGTTGCGCTGGAGCTGGCGGGCCGGCAAGCCGTGTTCGCCATGATCCCCGAAACGTCTCTGACATCGCTGCGCGCAACGCGGCTCGCTGCCTTGGCCGACAGCCGTGACGATGCGGAAAGGCCCGCCCCATTGTCCCTGCGGGTGCTGCCGGCAAGCGACGTCAGGCCGGTCATGATGCCGCTTCTGCCAGGCCGCGCCATGCGCTTGACCGTGTCGCTCGACGCACCAGGCATTCACGCCGAGTGCCTGCTCACTACGGATGCGGGAAGCATTGACGAGGCAATCGCGGCCACATGGCTTTCGGCACTGAAGTCGGCGATTGAAAACCCACTCCGGCTTTTCGTCTGAACGGTTCATGACCGCCAGCCCTGCCTAGCCTCAAGCGCAGGAAGCTATTATAAAAGCTTCGACACAGGCGCGACGAGGCACATGGATCACTCCGTTCCCACCATCGACAGTCTTCCCAAGCGCACACTTGGCCGTGCCAACGGGCCGCTTTACCGCCAGCTCGCCGATATATTGCGCGAGCCGATCGGCAACGGCACCTTTCCCGTCGGCGGCGAACTGCCGAAGGAAGCGACCATCGCCGAGCATTTCGGTGTCAGCCTCATCACCGTGCGCCAGGCGCTGCGCGATCTCGAAGCCGACGGGCTGATCCGGAAGCGCTCGGCCAAGCCTGCCGTGGTCGTGGCGCGCAATCCATCGGTCAATCTGAGCTGGAAGTTCAAGAATTTTGCCGACATGGCGGCCTTCACCAAGGACGCGCAGCTGTCGGTGAAATCCTATCGCAAGGAGGTTTCGCCCGTGCTCCAGCGCCATTTCGGCATGGGCAAGGACGAGGCGGGCTATTGCCTGCGCGGCATCCTGTCGGTGGGCGAGCAGAAGAAGGCTCAGATCACCAGCTATTTCCCGCCCTCCGTCGGAGCGAAGCTGAAGCGGGATGATTTCTCCGACGTGCTGATCTTTCGTTCGGTGCAACGGCATCTCGGCCTGCGCCTGGACGTGGCCCATGTCACAGTCCGCGCCGAGATCGCCGATGAGGCCATCGCGGAAGACCTCGGCATAGCCCTTGGCAGCGCGGTTCTCAGCGTGGAGATGCTCTATCAGTCGGCCGATCAGCAGAGCATCGAATTCACCATCGCGCGACATCCGGCCGATCTCTTCAGCATCAGCTACGACGCGCCGAACGACCTGGCCTGAGCCCGATCGCCCGGCCCGGCCGGCAAGAGTGTCGCGCGCGGATTTCCCTGCCTCGGCCATGGACAGTTTTATAAAATTATAATAGCATCATAGCTGAGATGAAGGCCGCGCCGAAACCGCGATCGAACGTGAATGCGTGGCCCCCATCCGATGTCGAGCATTTGCCGCTGTGCATGAAGTGCGCGGCGATTCCAATGTGACGGCATGCACGCGAACAAGGTCTGTCCATAAGGGGGTGTGCCTCGAAGGCATTCGATAGGCCGACACCAAACACGGGAGGAGGAAATCATGAAAGCAGGAGCATTTTTTGCCGGCCTTGCGGCGGTCGCGGCGACTTTGCTGTCGTTCGATGCCGTGCCGGCCAATGCACAGGACAAGAAGCCCTATACCATCTATTTGTCCAACAATTTCGTCGGCAACGACTGGCGCCAGCAGATGCTGCGCAGCGCCGACATCGCGGTCAAGAAGCCGCCGCTTGCCGGTCGCGTCGACCTCAAGGTCGAGGTGGTCGAGACCACGGTCCAGGCCCAGATCAATTCCCTCAACAACATCATTCGCAACAAGCCCAACGCTATCGTCATCGATGCGGGCTCTGGCGAAGCCCTCAACCCGACGATCGAGAAGGCTTGCAATGCCGGCATTGTCGTCATCGCCTTCGATCAGATCGTCAGCGCGCCCTGCGCCTACACGATGGAGTCCGACTGGGGCCGCGCGCCACGCGTGGAGGCTGAATGGCTGGTCAAGAAACTCGGCGGCAAGGGCAAGATCCTCGTCGACCGTGGGCTTGCCGGCGCGCCGATCTCCGCCCAGCTGCAAGGTGGTTTCGAAGACGTCATCAAGAAATATCCGGCCATCGAAGTGGTCGGCTATTTCAACGGCGACTACGCGCTGGGGCCTGAGCAGGCCGGCGTCGCCAGCCTGCTGGCGGCGCATCCGCAAGTCGACGCCATATTCGTCCAGGGCTACGGCGCCGGGGCGATCAAGGCGCTGCAGGATGCCGGTCGCCCGATCGTTCCCATCACCGGCAGCCCCTTCAACCTGACGACGACGACCTGCGCCCAGACGAAAGGAGCCCAGTGCATCCTTGCACCCAATCCGGCCTATCTGTCGGCCGAGGCCTTGAAGCTCGCGGTGGAGATACTCGACGGCAAGAAACCGGCGCAGAAGAAGATCCTGCTGCGCAATGCCTTCCTGACCACCGACCCGGTCCCCTCGGAATTGTACCCCGATGCGGCCATGCAGAACATCGAGGTGGGCAAGAACGCCTTTCCGGAAATGGCTCCGGGCCTGTTTCTTCCGGTCAGCCCCGACTGGGTGGAAATCACCCCGGCCGAGGCCGCCGGATCGAAGTGACGATGCTGGCTTGTGGGTGACGAAATGGTCGCTCCAGGCCTCTCCAATGCGCCTTGGCTTAAATTGACAAGGCGCATTGGTACCGGTATCAATTTGGCTGCAGCATCCATCAAGATGGCGAAGTCCGTCACCGGCTGATGCAGGAAACACGAAGGAGGAGAGACCATGAAACTGACGACAATTTGTGCCGGATTGGCAAGCCTCGCTTTGTCCGCGATCGCCATCGGCACGGCACCGGGCCATGCCGAGGACAAGAAGCCTTACACCATCTATCTCTCGAACAATTTCGTCGGCAATGACTGGCGCCAGCAGATGGAGCGTGTCGCCACCGTTTCGGTGAACAAGGGGCCGCTGAAGGGCCGCGTCGACCTCAAGATCGAGAATGTCGAGAACACCGTCCAGGCGCAGATCAATTCGCTGAACAACATCATCCGCCAGAAGCCGGCCGCCATCCTTGTCGATGCCGGTTCGGACTCGGCCTTGAATCCGACCATCAAGAAGGCCTGCGACGCCGGCATCGTCGTCATCAGCTTCGACCAGGTGGTGACCGAACCCTGCGCTTTTGCCGTCGCCTCGGACTGGGATCGCATCCCCTCTGTGATGGCCGAATGGATGGCGACGCAGCTTGGCGGCAAGGGCAACATCATCCTCGACCGTGGCCTCGCTGGCGCGCCGATCTCGGCGCAGCTGCAGCAAGGCTATGAGAAGGTGCTGGCCAAATATCCCGACATCAAGATCGTCGGCTACTACAACGGCAACTATGCGCTCGGACCGGAACAATCTGGTGTGGCCGCCCTGCTTGCCGCCAATCCGAAGATCGACGGCATCATGACGCAAGGCTACGGTTCGGGCGCCATCCAGGCGCTGAAGGACGCCGGCCGCCCGATCGTCCCGGTCGTCGGCTTCTCCTACAATGTCGCGGCCGTCACCTGCGCGCAGACGCAAGGCGCCAAATGCATCCTTGGCTCCAATCCGGCCTATCTCTCGTCGGAAGCGATCAAGCTCGCGGTCGACATCCTCGACACCGGCAAGAGGCCGGCCGAGCGCTCCGTCTCGGTCAAGGGTGATTTCGTCACCACCGATCCCTTCGAGTCCAAACTTTACCCTGGCACCAAGATGATCAAGATCGCGATTGGCGAGAATGCGTTCCCCGACCAGGCGCCCGGCTTGACGCTGCCGATCACGCCGGACTGGGTCGAGATCACTGCTGCGGAAGCCGCCGGTACCAAGTAAACTCTGACACCACGATCCTGTCTCCCGGCATCGCAAGGTGTCGGGAGAGCTTTCGAAGGCGCATTCATGGACCTCGTCACCGTCAAAGGCCTGTCCAAACGCTATGGCGGTATCGTCGCCCTGAGCGAGGCGACATTCAGTGCCTGCGCCGGCGAGGTGCACGCGCTGCTCGGCGAGAATGGCGCGGGCAAGAGCACCTTCATCCAGATACTGTCGGGCGCGGTCCAGCATGATGGCGGCTCGATCCTGGTCGATGGCCAGGACTATCGCCCGGCCAATCCGGATGCGGCCCAGGCGCTCGGTATCGCCGCCGTCTTCCAGGAATTGTCGCTGATCCCAGATCTCAGCGTCGAACAGAACATCTGGTTCCGCCACGAGCCACGGACCTTGCTGCGCACCGTCAATCGCGCAGAGATGCGCCGCAAGACGCTGGCGCTGCTCGACAAATACAGTTTTCCGGCATTGCGCCCAGACCAGGAATTGCGGCGGCTGACACTGGCCGAACGGCAGATCGTCGAGATCGCCAAGGGCCTGGCCAAGGACCCGCGCATCCTGATCCTCGACGAAGCGACCTCGGCGCTGCCCGCGCGGGAGGCGGAGTGGCTGCTCAAGCTGACGCGGCAATTGGCGACCGAGGGAAGGTTGGTCATCTTCATCTCGCATCGCATGGCCGAGGTGCGTGCCATTGCCGATCGGTTGACCATCTTCCGCAATGGCAGCACCGTGGCCGCGCACGAGGCCAATGCCGTGTCGGACAACGAGATCGTCACCCAGATGATCGGCCGGCATCTCGACCGGCTGTATCCGGAGCGCGTGTCCACAGCGACAGATCTCATTGCGCTGAGGGTCAGCAATTTGTCCAGCGGCAGCCGGCTCACCGGCGTCGACTTCGCACTGCGCGAAGGCGAGGTGCTGGGGGTCGGCGGCCTGCAAGGCCACGGCCAGCGCGAACTGTTCCAGGCGCTGTTCGGCGCCACCAGGGCGACCGGCGCCATCGAGCTCTGGGGCAAGCCCACCTCGATCGGCAATCCGCGCCAGGCGCTGACCGGCAAGGATGGCATCGCCCTTGTGCCGGAGGACCGGCGCGGGCAGGGCCTGCTGCTGACCAAGAGCGTGCGCGAGAACCTGACACTTTCCGTCATCAGGCGCTTCACCGAAAACGGCTTGCTCAGCCGGCAAAAGGAAGCCGCTCTGGTCAAGGAAATGGTCGATTTCCTGCGCATCAAGGCCGGCACGCCGGAACAGCTTGCAGGCACGCTCTCGGGCGGCAACCAGCAGAAGGTGATCTTCGGCAAGATGCTGCTCACGCAGGCGCGCGTTTTGTTGCTGTACGATCCGACACGCGGCGTCGATGTCGGCACCAAGGGCGAGATTTTTCAGCTGATGCGCGACCTCGCGGCCAAGGGCTACGCGATCCTGTTCCATTCCAGCGACATGCCGGAACTGGTCCATGTCGCCGACCGGGTGCTGGTGATGCGAAATGGCCGCATCGCGGCGACGCTCGAAGGCGACCGCATCTCGGAGGCGGGCATTTTGCGCGCCGCCATGCTTGAAAGCGAGGCGGCTTGAGGCATGGTGATGTCCGCGGAGCAAACTGTCGGGATGGCGCAACGACCTGCCGAAAAGAAATCGACGAGGCCCGGCATCGACTGGCGCGGCCGTCTGCTCGACCGCGCGCCGTTCCTTGTCGCCTGCCTGATGCTGGCCTTGATCATCGCCATCTATGGCAGCCTGCAGTCCGGCGTCTTTTCGCTGGACGAACTCAACCTCGACACGGCCGCGGCGATGACGCTGATGCTGGCGGCAACCGGCCAGACGATCGTGCTGGTGCGCGGCGGCATCGACCTGTCGATCGGCGGCATGATCAGCATCGGCACGGTGATCGCCGCGACGCGCTTCACCGATGATCCGTCGACCGTGGCACTCTGGTCGCTGGTCATCCTGGCGCTCGGGTTCCTGATCGGCGCGCTCAACGGCCTGCTGATCTCGCTGCTCAAGCTGCAGCCCTTCCTTGTGACCCTCGCCACCTGGTCGATCCTCAACGGCGTCGCCATGATCATCCTGCCGACCGATGGCGGCAGCGTTCCCTCCTGGTGGGTCGGCTTCGCCTCCGCACAACTCGTCGGCCTGACCAGCCCGGTCTGGATGCTGCTGGCGCTGCTCGTGGTCTGGTGGTGGTTTCGCGCGACGCGCGTCGGCATCGCCATCCAGGCGACAGGCTCCAACGAGAAATCGGCCTTCCTGTCCGGTGTTTCGATCACAAGGGTCAACCTCGTCACCTACGGCCTCTCCGGCCTGTTCGCGGCGGGCGCGGCGCTGTTCCTGGTGACGCAGACCGGCGCCGGCTCGCCGACCATCGGCAAGGACTATATCCTCCCGTCGGTGGCAGCGGCGGTCATCGGCGGCGTCAGCCTGTTCGGCGGCCGCGGCCACCTCGCCGGCACGCTGATCGGCGCCTTCGTGCTCACCCTCATCGGCAATCTTGTCTTCGTCCTGCATGTGTCGAGCTACTGGCAGCCGGTCGCGTCCGGCATCATCCTGCTGCTCTCGGTGCTGGCCAGCTCCGTCGCCGAAAAGGCCGCAAGGAACCGTGTCCAATGAGCGCCTTTCTCGCCCGCAACCGTCTCATCGTGCTCGCCTATGCCGGCATGCTCGTGCTGCTCCTGGTCACGGCTTTGTTCTCGCCGGGCTTCCTCTCGGTGTCCAACATGCGCTCGACCGTCGTGCTGGCCGCCTTCGTCGGCATCGTCGCGCTCGGCCAGACCTTCGTCATCATCGGCGGCGGTATCGATCTGTCGGTACCCTGGGTGCTGAATTCCGCCGCCATCATCATGGCGCTGCTCTGCGGCGGCCAGGATCTGCCGCTGGTCTGGGTCATGCCGCTGCTGCTCGCCGGCGGCGCGTTCATCGGCCTGATCAACGGCGTCGGCGTCGCCCGGTTCGGCGTGCCGCCGATCATCATGACGCTGGCGACCAATGTCATCCTGCAAGGCCTGATCCTGGTGCTGACCGGCGGCTCGCCGACGCCCTCGGCACCGGCCTTGATCCAGTTCCTCTCGGTCGGCCGCATCGGCGGCTTCCCGGTCATCGCGCTGATCTGGCTGGCGCTGACGCTGGTGGCGACGCTGCTGCTCTCCAAGGCGGCGTTCGGCCGCCATCTCTATGCGCTCGGCACCAGCGCCACGGTCGCCGAATTCTCCGGCGTGCCGACGGCGCGCACCACCATCTTGACCTATGTCATATCGGGCCTCACCGCCGCCTTCGCCGGCATGCTTTTGACCGGCTATTCCGGCCAGGCCTATCTCGGCATGGGCGACGCCTATCTGTTCACTTCGATCGCCGCGGTCGCCATCGGCGGCGCCTCGATCCTCGGCGGCAGCGGCCATTATCTCGGCACCGTCGCCGGTGCCCTGGTGCTGACCATCCTCACCGGCCTGCTGCCGGCGCTGAACCTGTCGAGCGGGGCGTTGCTCATCGTCTATGGCGCGGTCATCCTGCTCACCGTGTCGATCGGCAGCGAAACCTTTGCCGGTCTCGGCGGCAAGCTGCGCAGAAGGGAGAGCTGACCATGGTCAAAATTTCTTGTGTCGTCGATGCCAGGGCAGAGCTCGGCGAAGGCACGCTCTGGGATCCCAAGGCCGGCGTGCTGTGGTGGATCGACATCTGGAAGAAGCTGATCCACCGCTACGATCCGGCGACCGGCAAGGACGAGGTCTTCGAGACACCGGAATATCTCGGCTGCCTCGGCCTGCGTGAGAAAGGCGGCCTTGTGCTGACCATGACCAACGGTTTCCATTTCTTCGACCCGGCGACCGGCAGGTTCGAAGCGATCGTCGACCCGGAAGCCGATATGCCAAAAACCCGCTTCAACGACGGCAAGCCGGATCGCCAGGGGCGGTTCTGGTCGGGCACCATGTTCGAGGTGCCGGGCCAGCCGATCGAATTCATCGGTGCGCTCTATAGGCTCGATCCCGACCTTTCGGTCCACAAGATGATCGACGGCATCGGCTGCTCGAACGGTCTGGCCTGGAGCCCGGATTCGAAGACCATGTACTTCTCCGACAGCCATGCCGGCGCGGTATGGGCCTATGATTTCGATCCCGCCACCGGCGACATCGAGAACCGCCGCACCTTCATCGACATGACGGCGACCGGCGGCGTCGCCGATGGCGCCACCGTCGATGCAGAAGGCTGTTACTGGGTGACGATCCCGGTGACCGGCAATGTCTGTCGCTACGATCCGGACGGCGAGCTGATGCAGACCGTGCGGCTGCCGACCGACCTGCCGACCTGCTGCGAATTCGGCGGCAAGGACCTCGACATCCTCTATGTCACCTCGGCCGTGCTCAGGCGCCCGGCCAGTCATTTCGTCAGGCAGAAAAATCCGGGTGGATTGTTCGCGCTCGACGTCGGCGTCAAGGGCCTGACCTTGCCGGCGTTCAAGGGCTGACCCTCAGCCTGCGCGGCCGAAACGATCCACGCCTTTCTCGATTGAAACATTGTTCCGGTAGCGGAACGATACTTGGCAACCGCTATCGACCGGTCTGGCGTGCGGCCCGGCGAACGCTTTGCAGCAGGATGGCGAGACAGCCGGCCAGCAGCAGCGCGCCGCCGAGCAGCGGCGGCAGTGACAGCAGCTTCACCGCCGCCGCGACGGCGACCACCAGCACCAGCGCCAGCAGCGCCAGATTGCCGTCATCGACGAACATGCCGAAGAATTCCTTGGCGACAAGACGGATGGCGTTCATCGGGCGAGCCCTCCAGCGGGCGCGGGATAGGTGCTGCGCAGCCAGCGCACCATGGCAAAGGACGCGAGCGCTACGATGGCGAAGATGGCGAGCAGGGCGAGGTCGGCGCCCGGCCAGTCTGCGCCGATGCCCTCGCCTGTCCAGAAGATGCCGAAGCTGGTCAGCATCAGCCCGACCACGAATTTGAGCGCATTCTCCGGCACCCGCGCCAGCGGCCTGTGGACCGCCAGGCCGACAAGCATCACCACGACGAAGGCCGCCAGCGCGCCCAGGCTGGCGTAAAGCGTCTGCCCATGGGCCGCGCCGACGGCGATGACGATGAACACCACCTCGACGCCCTCTAGCAGCACAGCCTTGAACGAGGCCAGCCCGGCGAGATAGTCGGCGCGGCGGTCATTGGCCTGCTGGAGCAGCGCGGCGGTTTCCTTGGAGAAGGCGGCGTCCTCGTCGTGCAGCGCGATGACGCCGACGCTGCGCAGGATGGCCTTTCGCAGCCAGCGCATGCCGAACAGGATCAGCAGCACCCCGACGGCGAATTGCAGCGTGGTGATCGGCACCAGCGCCAGCAGCGGTCCGAACGCCAGCACCAGCGCTGCCAGCACCGCCAGCGCCAGCGCGGCGCCCGTCAGCGCCGGGCGCCAGCTGCGCGTCACGCCGACCGCAAGCACGATGGTGAAGGCTTCGACGACCTCGACGAAGGAGGCTAGAAATGCCGCCGTGACCGTCGAGAGGATGGGCGTCAGCGTCTGCATCAAGGGTCCTGTAGTGTCTCGTTCGACCATGACCTTTTTTAGCGGTCATTTCCACCTTCGGAATCGTGGGTTCAGATCACTATACGTTCAGCGCCGGACAGCGCTCGCTGGCAAAAAAGCAAGCGAGGCGCCAACCAGCGGCGCTTCGGCCCAGTCGAGCCGCACGCGATACGGCAGCAGGATGGACGCTTAGATCAGACCCGAAATATCCGAAAAGGCCATCGCCTTGCGCAGCAGCTCGGCAAAGCGCTCGCCGGCCGCGTCGCGTGGGCCGCTGTTGTTGATCGAGGTCACGCCGGGACCGGACAGGGTGACATTGGCGCTGCGCGCCAGGCGCGCCAGCACTTCGCCGCGTGACTCGCGGCCGCGCATCGCCAGCCGCTCGGCCAGCACGTCGGGCGAAGCGGTGATCTCGACAATGGCCAAATTGGCATAGCGCTCGCGCAAGGTGGGAATGATCGCGCGCGATACGTTGGCGACGGCAACATGGCCATTGGCGACCGACCAGTCGACATCGGCAGGCAGGCCATAACGCAAGCCATGCGCCTCCCAGGAGATGGCGAAGGCGCCGTCGGCTTCGGCCTCGACGAAGGCGGCGTCGGCCAGCGTGTCGTGATCCTCGCTCGCGGCATCGCTCGGCCTGGTGATGACGCGGCGGACGAACTCCAGCCGGCTCTCGTCGGCAAACAGCGCGCGGGCATAGCCGATCACCGTGTCCTTGCCGGCACCGCTCGGTCCGACGACGGCGACAAACACGCCATGGCGGATTGGAAACGTCTCAGTCGACAATTCACGCTCGATCAAGGCCGACACCATCATGCGACCCGGCGTCCCTGCCGCCAAACGGTGCGGACGACCGGAACATGGTCGTCGACGCGCACGCGCACCAAATCGGCGCGGCGGCCCTGTTCGATGACACCTCGGTCGTTGAGGCCAACCGCTTCAGCCGGGTTTTTCGACACCATGGCGACCGCCTGCGGCAGCGAAATGCCTTCGACCACGTCGCCGAGGAAGAAGGCGGACTGGATCAGGCTGAAGGGGATGTAGTCTGATGACAGGATATCGAGCAGACCGTCGCTGGCCAGCGTGCGGGCCGAGACATTGCCTGAATGCGAGGCGCCGCGCATGACGTTGGGCGCGCCCATCAGAACGCCCAGCCCCGCGGCCTTCGAAGCACGCGCCGCCTCCTCGGTGGTCGGGAACTCAGCGACCCGCACGCCTTGCTCGATCGCCTCGTCGACATGGCCGGATGTTGCGTCGTCATGGCTGGCGAGCACGATGCCCCGCTCGTGGCAAGCAGCGGCGATCACCGCCCGGTTCGGCGCCGAATTGCGCGCCGATTCCGCCATCCTTTTCTCGCAGAACACTTTGAAGTCGCGGTCGGTCAGCTTCAGCTTGCGCTGGTAATAGTAGGCATAGGTTTCGAGATTGACGAACTGCCGCTGGCCGGGGGCATGATCCATCAGCGATGCCAGCTTGACCCGTTCGTCCTGATCGAAATTGGCGAACGCCTTGAGGCAGTCCGGCGCCGAAACCTCGCAGCGCAGATGAATGAAATGGTCGGCCCGCAGCCGGTCCTCGCGCACGCTGTCCTCGATCGCGTCGGCCAGTTTGCGGATGTCGGTGGAGGTGAGATCGGCGTCCTCGTCCATGCCGACGCGCAAGGCGTCGAGCACGGTGGTGATGCCGGCGGTCGCGACCTGCGCGTCATGGGCAAGCACCGCCGCGATCGGGTTCCAGCGCACCTTTGGCCGCGGCGCGTAATGGCCTTCGAGATGATCGGTGTGCAGTTCGACCAGCCCCGGAATGATATAGTCGCCGCCCATGTCCTCGCCGGCCATATTGCCGCCGGTTTGGCTGGTTCCAGCGTCAATGCCGGCGATAAAGCCGTCACGCAGCACCAGCGAACCCTCGACGATCTCGTCGGCAAGCACGATGCGGGCATTGTGGAGAACGGTCTCGGCGGTCATTTCAGGCAGTCCTTGGCTATTCCGGCTGGGAGCTATTCCGCCGGTTGTTCAGGCGATTTTTCTGGCGGTGCGGCGTCCGAGCGTGTGCTGGGAAAGCACCATGAAAGGCGCGCCTGGCTCGGTTTCGACAAACAGCGTCAGCGCGTCGACCAGCACCGGCTGCCGCAGCACATCCGCGAACAGGCTGTCTATTGCTGCGCGCAAACGTGGGCTTTCCTGTGGCCCGGCCCGGCCAGACAGCGTCATGTGGAAGCGGAATGCCTCGAAGACATAGGGGTAACCCCATTGGCAGAGATTGCGGAACTCTGCCGGCTTCAGCGAATCCGGGCTGCGCCGCTCGATCTCGGCCTCGGTCAGAACAGCGCGAAACCGGTCGAAATCGCGCACCACGTCGTCGGCGAAGCGGTTGAGCGGGGGCAGCGGTCCTTCCGGCACCAGTGCGAAGAAGCTGTCGATCTGGCTGATGACAAGGCGCGGGATCGTCACCACAGGCGTCGCCTCGGCGAAATGGTCGAGTGCCGCGCGCAGCGAGGCTTCCGTCTCGTTGGCAGCCAGCTGGAAGGGGGCTTTCAACGTCGCGTGGAAGCCGTAGCGGCGCGCCGAGGCAGTGTGGAATGCAACTTCCGCCGCCGACAAATCGGCAACCGCCTCAACCGACCTTGTCGCCGCGCCGAACGGGTCGCGACCGAGCCAGTTGGCGGCGATCCGCGCCAGCGGTTCGTCCTGCCGGGGGGTGAAATAGATCGCGTAGCGCATCGAAAATCCTCGTTAAAGCGCGCCGCGTTTGAGCGATGCTGCGACGCGCTTCAAGTATCTTTGTTTTTGCATGTCGTTGTCCCAAAACCGCCGCGCACTTTTGGGCGACATGCACCAGCCCCGCTGCCATAGGTGATTTCCATGACGGATTGACGAAGCTTTGACGGGTTTTCGATGGCAAATCGACCCCGCGGGTCCTTAGCCGACGATTTTTCCCAACTGGACCAACAACTTCAGCCGGAAAAGCACAACGGTCAGGCCTTCATCAACCATTCGTGCTCGGGCGCGTTGTGGAATTTCCACGTCCGCTTCGGCCCGGCCATGACGTTGAGATAATAGAGGTCGTAGCCATGGCAGGCGGCGCAGGGGTGATAGCCCTTGGGCACCAGCACGACATCGCCATCCTCGATCGCCATCGCTTCGTCGAGCGCGCGATGGCCATCCTTGTCGGCGTCGGTGTAGACGCGCTGGAAGGCAAAGCCCTGCGGCGGGTTGAGGCGATGGTAATAGGTCTCCTCGAGATAGGATTCGGCTGGCAGATTGTCCTGGTCATGCTTGTGCGGCGGATAGCTCGACGTATGGCCGCCGGGCGTGATGACCTCGACCACCAGCAGCGAATCCGCCGGCTTGCCTTCCGGCAGGATGTTGGTGACGTAGCGCGTGTTGGTGCCCTTGCCGCGCACTTCCTGGCCGAGATCGTCCGGCGCGATCACTCGAACCGGCAGGCCGCCGCCGAGGCCGGGCGCCGAGCAGACCGCGAGTTCCAGCTCGGTATCTGAGGTCACCGACCAGTCCGAGCCCTCGGGAACATAGACCGACCACGGCTTGCCTTCGAACGGCGACATCCGCTCGCCGAGCAGGCCGAGATCCCTGCCGCCGGCTGTAGCAATACCCTTGCCGGTGACGAACACCAGGCACACTTCGCGATCCTCCGTCTTGCCCGAGGCGCTTTCGCCGGGCTGCAGCCGATGCAGATCGAAACCGACATAGGTCCAGCCGGCGCTTTTCGGCGTCACATGGGCGACGCGGCCATGGCCCTTCTCGGCCTTCACCAGCAGCTTCGACATCCGATTACTCCTTCGGTTCGGCCTCGGCCGGAGGCTTCGCCTCGTCCGCCGGCTTGTAGAGATAAAAAAACTGCCAGACGCCGTAGCCGGCGAAGCCGAGCGCGATGACGCCCCAGAACGGCGTGCCGGTGGCGAACTCGATGATCGACCAGATGACGCAGACCGCGACGACGGCGACGCGCCGCCACAGCGGCCGGAAGAAGGGGTGCTCGGAATCTTTCATCGGGCCAACCTACAGCAAGCCTGGCTCAGCGAGAACCACCGCGATCAGGCATTGGGGAAGCCTTGGGTTTCGACCGTGTAGCCGGCGGCGGTCATTACCCGCATCAGCTCCTTGTGGCCGACCTCAGCCATCTTGAGCGGCGGGTTCTTTTTTGGATCCTGCTCGGCCTCGACCACGAACCAGCCTTCATAGCCATGGTCGGCGAAGCGTTGCACGATGGCGCCGAAATCGAGCGAGCCATCGCCGGGCACCGTGAAGGCGCCGAGCGCCACGGCGTCGAGGAAGGACTGCTTGGTGCGGTCGAGCCTGTCGATCACATCCATGCGCACATCCTTGACATGCACATGGTTGATGCGCTTGTGGTGGTTGTCGATGGCGCGCAGCACGTCGCCGCCGGCAAAGGCGAGGTGGCCAGCATCGAGCAGCAGCGGAATGCCTTCGCCGGAATGGCGCATGAAGGCATCGAGCTCCGGCTCGGTCTCGACCACCGCCGCCATGTGGTGATGGTAGGACAGCGGCATGCCCTGTTCGGCGCACCATTCGCCAAACTCGGTCAGGCGCCGGCCATAGGCCTTCATCTCGTCGCCGGACAGTTTCGGCTTGGTGGCGAGCGGCTTGGAGCGGTCGCCCTGGATCGAGCGGCCGACCTCGCCATAGACGATGCAGGGCGCGTTCACCGCCTTGAACAGGTCGATCATCGGCTGGATGCGATCCTTGTTCTTGCCCATCTCCTCATCGACCAGCGTGCCCGAGAACCAGCCGCCGCACAGCGTCACGTCGGCCGCTTTCAGGATCGGCAGCATGACAGCGGGGTCCTTGGGAAAACGCCGGCCCATTTCCATGCCGGTGAAGCCGGCCGAACGCGACTGGCGCAGGCACTCCTCCAGCGACACGTCATCGCTGAGTTCGGCAAGATCATCGTTCCACCACGCGATGGGGGACATGCCCAATTTGGCTTTCAAGTCGTCACTCCGGTTCTTGTTTACCCTCCCCCTTGTGGGGAGGGTCGCTGCGAAGCAGCGGGGTGCGGCGCCGGACCCCCACCCGGACCTTTGGTCCGACCTCCCCACAAGGGGAGGTGGGGTTGGCGGCGCCAGCGTCAGTCACCGACGCTTTGCATCTGCCGCTTCTCGTCATAGGCCTTGCGCGCCGCGTTGACCTGGGGCCGCGCAGACACTTCCGGCACCGCCACATCCCACCAGTGGCCGCCGGCATCGGTGGAGACCAGCGGATCGGTGTCGATGACCAGCACGGTGGTGCGGTCGTTCTTTTTGGCCTTCTGCAGCGCGTTTTCGAGCCCGGCGATCGACGGCACCTTCTCGGCGATCGCGCCCATGCTCGCCGCATGCGCTGCGAAGTCGATATCAGGCAGGATCTCGTGGCGAGCGTCCTTCAGGAGATTGTTGAAGTTGGCGCCGCCGGTCGCCATCTGCAGCCGGTTGATGCAGCCATAGCCGCGGTTGTCGAGCAGCACGATGGTCAGCTTCAGGCCGAGCATAACCGAGGTGGCGATCTCGGAATTCAGCATCAGGTACGAGCCGTCGCCGATCATCACGACGACCTCTTCGTCGGGCTTGGCCATCTTGGTGCCGAGCCCGCCGGCGATCTCGTAGCCCATGGTCGAGAAGCCGTATTCGGCATGATAGGAGCCGGGCGCGCCGGCCTGCCAAAGCTTGTGCAATTCGCCCGGCAGGCCGCCCGCCGCATGCAGCAGCGTCACGCCTGAGCCCATGGCGCGCTGCACGGCGCCGATCACCTGCGCGTCGGACGGGAAGGCAGCATTGGTCGACGCCGTCACCTTGGCCGCGTCGGCCTGCCAGGCTTTCTTGCCGGTGGCTGCATTCTCGGTCCAGGCGGAAGGCGCCTTCCAGCCCTTCAGCGCGGCGCCCAGTTCGGCAAGCCCCTCGGCCGCATCGGCGACCAGCGACAGCGCGCGATGCTTGCCGGCATCGAAAGGCTGCACGTTCAGCCCGACAATGGTCTTGCCGGAGTTCTTGAACAGGGCCCACGATCCGGTGGTGAAATCCTGCAGGCGCGTGCCGATGGCGAGGACGACATCGGCTTCCTCAGCCAGCCGGTTGGCGGCCGAGGTTCCGGTGACGCCGACCGCCGCCATGTTGAGCGGATGATTGTCCGGCAGCGAGGATTTGCCCCCTTGCGTCTCGCAGACCGGAATGCCTGCGCTTTCGACGAATTTTACCAGTTCGTCCGAGGCCTGCGAATAGAGCACGCCGCCGCCGGCGATCACCAGCGGCTTTTTCGCACCCTTGAGCGCCGCGACAGCTGCGGCAAGCTCGTGGCGGTCCGGGCGCGGCCGGCGCTGATGCCAGACCCGCTGGGCAAAGAAGCTCTCCGGATAATCATAGGCCTCGGCCTGCACATCCTGGCACAGCGACAGCGTCACCGGGCCGCAATCGGCCGGATCGGTCAGCACCTGCATCGCGCGATTGAGCGCCGGAATGATCTGCTCCGGCCGCGTGATGCGGTCGAAATAGCGCGATACGGGACGGAAGCAGTCATTGACGGTGGCCGTCCCGTCGGAAAAGTCTTCGGCCTGCTGCAGCACCGGATCGGGAATGCGGTTGGCGAAGACGTCGCCAGGCAAAAACAGGACGGGCAACCTGTTTACATGCGCAAGTGCCGCCGCCGTCACCATGTTGAGCGCGCCGGGGCCGATTGAAGAGGTCGCGGCCATGAACCGGCGGCGGAAATTGGCCTTGGCATAGGCGATCGCCGCATGCGCCATCGCCTGCTCGTTGTGGGCACGGAAGGTCGGCAGTTCGTCGCGCACCTGGTAGAGCGCCTCGCCGATGCCGGCGACATTGCCGTGGCCGAAGATCGCCCAGACACCGCCGAAGATCGGCACCGTCTTGCCGTCGATCTCCGTCATCTGGCGGGACAGGAAGCGGGTCAGCGCCTGCGCCATCGTCAGGCGGATTGTCTTGCTCATGGTGTTTTCCTCCGCAGTCCTTATGCCGCGCCCTTCTTATGCTGCTTTGCGGCCGCGCGCGGCAAGCCATGCCTCGGTCAATTGCTCGAAGCGCGACGCCATGTCGGCGACAGCCTCGTCATCCGTCATCTTGCCGGCCAGCCATTGTTCGGCCGCGTGCACGAAGATCGTGCGGCCGACCGCAAAACCCTTGACGATGGGCGCCTTGGCGGTGGCGGCAAAGGCAGCCTCCAGCTCGTCCTGCGGCGCTTCCAAGCCAAGCAGCACGATGCCACGGCACCACGGATCGTGCTTCAGGATGGCTGCTTCGATCCTGGCCCAGGCGCCGCTCGACGCCTGCGGTTCGAGCTTCCACCAGTCCGGTTTGATGCCGAGCGCATAGAGTTCTTCCAGCGCGCGCGGAATGGTCGTGTCGTCGAGCTTGCCGTGCTTGCCGGCGATGATCTCGACCAGCAATTCGCGGCCGACCTTCCGCGCGGCTTCGAACAGCGCGCGCAGCTTCTGCTGCTGCTCTTCCTTCAAATCCGCCGGATCGTCGGGATGATAGAAGCACAGGCACTTGATGCAATGATCGACAGGCCATTCCACCAATTGCGAGCCGATATCCTGCGAGAATTCGAAGCGCAGCGGCCGTGAGCCCGGCAGCTCGACCGGGCGGCCAAGCCAGGCGAAGGGGTGGCGGGCGAATTCGAACATCGCCTCGCGGCCATGTTTCTCGTCGATCAGCATGCCGTAGCCGTCGCGGCCGGCGGCGACCTTGGCCGCCGCCTTGACCGCCAGCACCTTGAAATCGCGAATGCGCGCCGGATCGGCGCCGGCCTTTGCCGCGACGTCCTCGAGCTGCACGCGATGGTCACAGGCAAGCGCCATCAGCGAGGGAACGTCGCGCCGGCGGATCGTTGCCCAATGGATGTGGTTGATCGCCTCGTCCTTGCGCAGCGCCCGATGCTTGCTGCCGTTCTTGAGGAAGAACTGCAGCTCCTCGAAGGTCGGATATTCCGGCGCGCACAGCAGCCGCGACACGGCAAACGCGCCGCAGGCATTGGCCCAGGTTGCCGCGGTTTCGAGGCTTTCGCCGCCGAGCCAGCCGCGCAGGAAGCCGGACATGAAGGCATCGCCTGCTCCCAGCACATTATAGATCTCGATCGGGAAGCCCTTGCCGACGACGCCGTCCTCGAGATCGTCGCTGATCGGCCCGTCATAGACGATGCAGCCCATGGCGCCGCGCTTGAGCACAATGGTCGCCGAGGACAGCGCGCGGATCGTCTTCAGCGCGCTCAGGCAATCATCGGCGCCAGACGCGATCATGATCTCTTCCTCGGTGCCGACGATGAGATCGCAATCGGGAAGCACGCTCTTCAGCTGGGCCGAGACCCGGTCCGACTTGACGTAGCGCTCGAAGCCCTCGGCATGGCCGGCAAGGCCCCACAAATTGGGCCGATAGTCGATGTCGAAGACAACCTTGCCGCCCTTGGACTTCATGATGCGGATCGCCTTGCGCTGGGCGGCATCGCTGTTGGGGCGGGAAAAATGCGTGCCGGTGACGACAATCGAGCGCGCCGAGCCGATGAACGCCTCGTCGATGTCTTCCGGCGCCAGCGCCATGTCGGCGCAGTCGCTGCGATAAAAGATCATCGGCGAAACGCCTTCGCTCTCGACCGAGAGCAGCACCAGCGCGGTCAGCCGCTCCTTGTCGGTTTTCAGCCCGTCGACATTGACACCTTCGCGCTTGAGCTGCTCGCGGATGAAGCGGCCCATCTGCTCGTCGCCGACGCGCGTGAGCAGCGCCGAGCGCAGGCCAAGCCTCGCCGTGCCGACCGAAATGTTGGCCGGGCAGCCGCCGACCGACTTGGCGAACGAAGTAATGTCCTCCAGCCGCGAGCCGATCTGCTGGCCATAAAGATCGACGGAAGCGCGGCCGATGGTGATGACGTCGAGCGGCGCCTGTTTTGCGTCCACGGCTTCGCTCATTGGAACCTCCCGTCAGTCTTGTTGTCATGAACAACATTGTTTGGGTAACACGCGCGAGCGGCAGCGTGGTGCCGGCAATATGAAATAATAATTCCAATCCATAGTCAATATGGAATGAGCATTCCCTAGGCTAAAATTGCCTGACCATGATCCCGAACCGCAGGACCGCGTAAGCGAAAAGTGGCTGCCGGTTTTCGGAAAATATCATGATCAAAGAAGAAAGCGTGATCGATCAGGCCTTGCGTTTCCTGCCCGCGTCGCGCCGCTTCTCACCGACGCCGACGGTCAGCGCCATGGCCAGAGCCATCGTCGCCGATAGCGAACGGAAGCCGGCGAAGTCCGCCTCGGCAACCTCGAACCAGACACTGGCGAACTGGGCAAGCGGCGAAAACGAGCTGTCGGTGATGGCGACGATCGGCACGCCCTGTTCCGCAAGGGTGCGTGCTTCCTCGATGGTGGCCGGGGCATAGGGCGAAAAAGAGATGGCGATGACGGCATCCGCCGGCGTCGCGAAGGCGACCATCTCGGCATTCAGGCCGGCGGCCGATTCGATCAGCTGGTTGCGGATCTTCAGTTTGCCCAGAGCATAGGCGATGTAGGTCGCCACAGGATAGGAGCGGCGCTTGGCCAGTACATAGATGGTCTGCGCCTTGGCCAGCAGCGAAATCGCATCTTCCAGATGGGCGTCGTCAAGCGTGCGCGAAATGTCGTTGAGCGAGGTGCTGGCGGCGGCGACGAACCCGTCGAAGATGGCCCGATGGCCGGCACCGTCCTCGGCCTTGGCGCGCAGCGCCTGCAAGCGTTCGTCATAGGACGAGTTGCGCTCGCGCAGCCGTTCGCGAAACACCTGCTGCAGGCTGGTGAAGCCGTCGAAGCCAAGCTGCTGCGCAAAGCGGATCAGGGTCGACGGCTGCACGCCGGCCGAGGCGGCGATGCTGGCGGCGGTGCCGAAGGCGATATCGTCGGGATTGTCGAGCGCATAGGCGGCGATCTGCGCGATACGCTTCGGCAGGCTCTCGCGCCGATCGAGGATCGTGGCGCGCAGCGTCTCGAAGTCGCGAGGTACCCGTTCGTCCATCGTCGGCCCGTCCAAGCTCATCGGTGAGGCGTCCTCTCTGCCCCATCATAGCGAGCCTGCGCAAGAACACCATTAAAAATGAGGCAGACATTCCATTCCAGGAAGAAATGGATTAATTCATCCACGCGGCGCTTGAGGCAATGGAGGACAAGGCAAGATGGTCGGCGTAGGTCTTATCGGTACGGGCTTCATGGGCAAATGCCACGCCATTGCGTGGAGCGCCGTCGGTGCCGTCTTTCCGGACGTGGCCAAGCCACGGCTCGTCCATCTCGGCGAGGTCAATGAGGACCTTGCCAGGCGCAAGGCAGGCGAATTCGGCTTCGCCAAGGCGTCCGGCGACTGGCGCGCCGTCGTCAACGACCCTGAGGTCGATCTCGTCTCGCTGACCACGCCCAACCAGTTCCATCCGGAAATGGCCATCGCCATCCTCGAAGCGGGCAAGCATCTATGGTGCGAAAAGCCGATGGCGCCGAGCTTTGCCGAAGCCGAGGCGATGGCGGCCGCGGCGAAGAAATCAGGCAAGATCGCCGCCCTTGGCTACAACTACATCCAAAGCCCGGCCATCCGCCACATCGGCGCGCTGCTCGACGAGAAGATCATCGGCGAGGTCAACCATCTGCGCATCGAGATGGACGAGGATTTCATGGCCGATCCGGAAGCGCTGTTCTTCTGGAAGCACGAAGCCGCTTCCGGCTACGGCGCGCTCGACGATTTCGCCGTGCATCCGCTGTCGCTGGTCTCGGTGCTGTTCGGCCGCGTCGCCAGCGTCATCTGCGACATGGCCAAGCCCTATGCCGATCGCAAGCTCGCGACAGGCGGACGCCGCGCGGTCGAAACCTACGACATCGCCAGCGTGCTGATGCATCTGGAAAACGGCATTGCCGGCACGCTTCAGGTCAACCGCTCGGCCTGGGGCCGCAAGGGCCGCATCGCCATCCAGATCTTCGGCTCGAAAGGATCGATCCTGTTCGACCAGGAGCGGATGAACGAACTCCAGCTCTACGTGACATCAGATCGTCCGACCGAACAGGGCTACCGCACCATATTGGTGGCGCCGCATCACAGGCCCTATGACGCTTTCCTGCCGGCACCCGGGCACGGCCTCGGCTTCAATGACCTCAAGATCATCGAGTGCCACGAATTGCTGACCCGGCTTGCCGGCAAGCCGGCGCGGCTCATCGAGTTCGCCGAAGGCCTGGAGATCGAGCGCACCGTGCACGCGATGGCGCGCTCCTTCGAGGAGAAGCGCTGGGTGGATGTGAGGTAGCCTCGTCCGACACGCATTTCGCGATCGCCGTCTCAGCCGCCGGCGGGGGGCTCCCAGCCCTCCACCCAGACCTGCCTCAGCCTATCCCCTTCGCCCTTGAAGCGTAGTCCGGTCGGCTGGCAATCCGCGATCCGGTCGCTGCGGAAATTGCGGATCGCCTGGCGCAGCTCGCACCAGGCGACGATGTTGGCCGTTTCCGCGTAGTAGATGAGCGCGATCGGGCGGATCAGGCGCTCGGTGGCGCGGCCAAGCTCGTCGCGATAGGCAAGGTCGAGCTTTTCCTCGTCGCGGATGGCGCGGCGCACCAGTGCCAGGTCGATCGCACCGGTCGAGGGCGCGGCGAACCCCCAGGCATGCAGTGCGTTGGCGTCGAATGTCTGTCGCAAAGGCGGCGGCACCGCGCCGGCGATCTTGGCGCTGACACGCTTGGCCGCCTGCTTGAGCTCATCGTCTCCCGTGCGCTCCAGCAGCGCCAGCGACAGCATGATCGCCTCCATCTCCTCGATCGAAAACATCAGCGGCGGCAGGTCGAAGCCGGGACGCAAGACATAGCCGATGCCGCGCCCACCTTCGATCGGCACACGCATCGCCTGCAGTGCCGCGATATCGCGGTAGATCGAGCGGATCGTCACCTCCAGCCGCTCGGCAATCATTGCCGCCGTCACCGGCTGCCTCGCCAGCCGCAGGATCTGGATGATCTCGAACAGGCGTGACGCCTTGCGCATTTTTCCCGTCCGGTGCCGATCACAACTGACACACCATCGTCAGTTGGATTGATCTATACGACCGCCTACCGAATTGAAAATCAACAGATTCCGCTGCGGCTTCGCGGGGTGAGGCGACAGGCAACTGACATGGGTTACGCAGAAAATCTCTGGCTTTTCTTTATCGTCCTGTTCGGCATCATCGCCGTTCCGGGCATGGATATGCTGTTCGTGCTTGCCAATGCACTGACCGGCGGACGCGACAGCGGTCTTGCCGCAACCGGCGGCATCATGGTCGGCGGCATGGTGCACACGCTGAACGGCGCCGTCGGCGTCGGCCTGCTCATGCATTTCGTGCCGATCCTGTTCAAGCCGCTGCTGATCGCCGGCGCCGCCTACATGGCTTATATCGGCATCACGCTGATGCGCAGCTCCATCACCGTCGGTCAGGACGGGCCTGCCGGCAACCGTTCCGCCTGGAAGGCATTTCGCCAGGGCTTTGTCACCTGCCTGATCAATCCGAAGGCCTACCTGTTCGTGCTGGCCGTCTATCCGCAGTTTTTGAAGCCGGACTACGGCCCGATCTGGATGCAGGCGACAATCATGGGCCTGCTGACGGTCTTCACGCAGGCCGCGATCTATGGCGGGCTCGCAATATCAGCCGGCCGCAGCCGCAAGCTTTTGATCGCCAATCCACAGGCGACCATTCTTGCCGGCCGGGCGGCGGGGCTGCTGCTCTTCGCGGTCTCGGTGTTCACCGCATGGGAGGGCCTGAGGGCGGCGTAGGACATGGATTTCTTGCGAAGAGGACTCCCACCCTGACCCTCCCCACAACGGGAGGGAATGCTGCCGCGCGCTCAGTGAAGAGCCAGGCAGCCGACCGCGAGATCGTCGACTCACGACCGTCCCACATTCGCGCCAAGGGTGACGAGAAGCTCGTCCAGCTGCTCGAACTGCTCGGGCATCCCGCCTTCCATCCCGGCGATGGCACTGTCGAGAGCTTCCTTCGAGGGATAGAGTTCGCGCAGGACCAGCAGCGTCTTGCCGCCTTTTTCCTCGAAGGTCACCGTGGTCACGGCAGCGTCATCGCTTTCCTCATTCGTCCAGACGAGGCGCGAGTTAGGTATCACTTCGATGTACTTTCCGAAGAATACCATAGGCTTCGAGGCATCCTGGCCAAACGCAACACGGTATTTGCCTCCGACACGGACATCCATCTCGCAGGAAAGCAGTGGCACGCCCATCGACTTCGGTGCCCACCACCGCATGAACAGCTCGGGCTTGGTCCACGCCTCGAACACGATGCGCGCCGGGCCGTTGAAGGTTCGCGTGACGACCAGCTCACGCTCCGATTTCCGTTCCACCATTGTGCCGTTCTTCAAAGGGTTAGGCTCACTCTCTCTTCCTGCGTCCATCGACCTTCTCCTTCCCGTTCAATTCCTCAACAACCTTGTCCAACGCGTCGAAGCGCGCGCCCCAGAGCTGGCGGTAGCTCTCGATCCATGCCGCCTCTTCCTCCAGTCTGCGCAGGCCGAGCCTGCAGGTCCGCACGCGCCCGACCTTCTCAGTGGTCACGAGCCCGGCCTGCTCCAAGACGCCGACATGCTTCTTCATGCCCGTGAGGGTCATGTGGAACTTCTCGGCAAGGTCCGTGATCGAAGCGTCCGCACGGCCGAGCTGCTCCAGAACGCCGCGTCGGGTGGCGTCCGAGAGCGCGGCGAAGGAGGCGTCGAAGCGCGGCTGAGAATACTGAACCATATGGTTCAGTATCTAGCATGCGGACTGGTGGCATGCAAGGGGAGGCCGAGCGTGCGCTACGTTGCGGCCCTCCTCACTACCAAATCGACGTCATTTCGATCCAGGTTCGATCGCAGCGGCGATCCCCCGGCCAGAATAATGCCAGGAAACTATGAAACGGGTTTCCCCGGGAAAAGCGCGTAGCGCTTTCCCTAGGGAATTGCGTCAAAACAAAGAGTTAGAGCGGTTCACCGTTTCGGTGAAGCGGTGAACCGCTCTAAGGATGGCGTGATCCTGGCTGAACCTCGACCCGCCGCCCTTCCCACATCGCCATCGGATCAGGCGGCGCCCTGCCGGCTTTCCATCATGGCGCGGCGTGCCGATCGGCGCCACTCGACGGCACCGGCAAGGCCATGCAGCACGGTCTCGGTGGTCGCCCAGTCGATGCAGCCATCGGTGATGCTCTGGCCGTAGACGAGCGGCTTGCCCGGCATCACGTCCTGCCGGCCGGCGACGAGATTGCTCTCGATCATGACGCCGACGATGCGCTCGTCGCCCGCCGCCACCTGGCCCGCTACGTCGGCCGCCACTTTTGGTTGGTTCTCCGGCTTTTTCGAGCTGTTGGCATGGCTGACATCGATCATCAGCCGGGGTGCGACACCGATGCGGGCGAGTTCCACCGAGGCAGCCTCGACGCTCGCCGCGTCATAATTGGGCTGAACGCCGCCGCGCAGGATGACGTGGCAGTCCTCATTGCCCGTGGTGGTCGCGATGCCGCTGCGCCCGCCCTTGGTCACCGCCATGAAATGGTGCGGCTGGGCAGCGGATTTCACCGCCTCGGCGGCGATCCTGAGATTGCCGTCGGTGCCGTTCTTGAAGCCGACCGGGCAGGAGAGGCCGGAGGCGAGCTCGCGATGGATCTGGCTCTCGGTCGTGCGCGCGCCGATGGCACCCCAGGCGACGAGGTCGGCAATATATTGCGGCGTGGTCATGTCGAGGAACTCGGTCGCCGCCGGCAGGCCGAGATTGTTGACGGCGGACAGCACATTGCGCGCCATCCGCAGCCCCTTGTCGATGTTGAAGCTGCCGTCCAGGTCGGGATCGTTGATCAGCCCTTTCCAGCCGACCGTCGTGCGCGGCTTTTCGAAATAGACCCGCATCACGATCTCCAGCCGGTCGGACAGGGCCTCGCGCAGCGCCGCCAGACGGCTGGCATAGTCGACCGCAGCGACCGGATCGTGGATCGAACAGGGGCCGACGACAACAAGCAGCCGGTCGTCGGTCCCGTTCAGAATCGCGTGGATCGCGTTGCGCGACGCGCTGACGGTGCGCGTCGCCGTCAGCGTGCGCGGGATTTCCCGCATCACCTGGTCGGGTGTGCTCAGTTCTCGGATTTCCTTGACCCGAAGGTCGTCTGTGGTGGTCAACACGGCTTTTCTGCTCCTGTTTGGGAACCTGCCGGCTGAAACAAAAAAGCCGCCAGGTCTGGCGGCTGTTCGGATCTTGTTGCTGCAATCTTCAGATCGAGCGCAATCCTCCCGCCGCCAGCGAGCTGCTAAAGTACCAATAGGTGGCGGTCAGATGGATCATGCGGCTGATATAGTCGAAGCCGGGACGTTTGTCACGTGGGTGATGCGGAGACAATTCGGGATGGCCGAACCCTCGCGATTTCGTCATCCCAGGCGAAGCAGGAGCGAAGCTCCGTCGCGGAGACCCTGGGATCCATTCCGTAACCCTGGTAGAAGAGCGCAGCGGAGCAGAATTCTGCACCGCCGCAACGCTTCGAAGTCGCGGCATGGATCCTCGGGTCTGCGCCTCGTCGCTACGCTCCTTGCTCCGCCCGTGGATGACGACGTGATGGGCGTTTCCGCTAATCGCCAAGGCATGCAGGGGTCGAGCAGCTTACGCGGTCCAGGGATCGAAGAGTTCAAGTCCAAAGCCTTCGAAATCCTTCGTGTTGCGCGTTGCCAAGGTGAGCTCCTGCGCAATCGCGGTCGCTGCAATCAGGCCGTCCATCGACGACAGACCGCGACCGCGACGCTTCGCCAGACCAATCAGGTCGCCCCAGGCCAGGGCAACCGGTTCGTCCACCGGAAGAACCCTTTGCTCGAAGCGCTGCGGCAGGTCCCGGGCAAGCCACTCGGCCAGTGCCTCGCGTTTCCGGCCCTCATCCATGAGGGCGACGCCGCGCCGAATCTCGGCGATCGATACGACGCTGATGAATGAACGGTCCTCATCAAGCCCGTGCAGCCAGTCCAGGACGCGTGCGTCCGGCGCCGGCCTTGTCACCTCGGACAGGACATTCGTGTCGAGCAGCAGTCTCACAACGGCAGGTCACGCGGCTCGTCGCGCTGACGCTCAAGGTCGAGATCGGCGCCGCGCAGCGGCGACTCCAGCAGGAACTGTGCTAGCGTACCCTTGCGCACGGTCTTCCGCTGCCATTCCTCGGCCGAGACGACAACCACGCTTGGTTTGCCGTTTCTGGTGATCGTCTGCGGCGAAGACTGGGCGCGCTCGATAACCTCCGAGAGCCGGGCTTTTGCCCCAGCAACCGTCCAGTTGGTACCCTGTTTGGGCGCAGGCGGCACTTCGACCTCCATGACCATTCTGACCATCTTGACTATATATGGGAATGGCGAAGCGGCGGCAACAGGGAAGGGAGGGTCTCTCGGTGCGTGGACGCCTGGTGAGATTATTCCGGTGACGCCCCCGCAACGCTCTGGTCGTAGTCGACCAGCGATCCTGTCATGACGCCCGATTGCGGGCTGACCATGTAGCTGATCAGCCGAGCCAATTGGTCCGGCTTCACCAGTTGGCCCATCGGCTGCGCGGCCTCGGCTTTCGCCAGCCAGTCATCCGGGGCGTCGTGCCACTTCTTCTGCACGATGTCCTCGCCTTCAGTGTCCATCCAGCCGGGCAGCACGGCATTGCAGCGGATGCGGTTGAAGCGATAGGCATTGGCGACGTTCTTGGTCAGCGTCATCAGTGCGCCCTTGCTGGTCGAATAGGGCGTCAGAAACGACTGGCCGGTATGCGCCGACATTGACAGCACGTTGACGATCGAGCCGGGCGCCTTTTTCTCCAGGAGATGCGCCACCACGCCCTGCATCAGGAAAAACGGACCGCGCACATTGGTGTCGAAGATCGTGTCGAACAGTTCTTCCGATGTCTCGACCAGCGAGCCCCGTGCGGAAGTGGCGGCGGCGTTGACCAGCGCGTTGATGGTGCCGAAATGCGAGAGCGCGGTGGCGACGGCGCGCTTGCAGTCGGCAACCTTGGATACGTCGGCGCTGATGAAGATCGCATCGACGCCCGCTTTCTTGAAATGAGCGACGGCCTTGTCGCCCTTCTCCTGGGAGCGGCCGATGAGCGCCAGCGCCCGGCAACCCTCGTCGGCCAGCGCCTCGGCGACGGCAAAGCCGATGCCTTGCGCGCCGCCAGTAACGATGGCGCGTGTCTGTGAATTGCGATCGGCGGATGCGCTCATCGCTCTGCTCCTGTGCCTTGGGTTCCGGTTACTACTTGTCGAGACGGACGGTCTTGCCGGTGGTTGCTGATTTCAGCGCGGCGTCCGCCAGCTTCAGCGCCACGAGGCCGTCCGCGCCGCTCGGCGTCGCCTTCGTGCCCTTCGTTGCGGCGACAATGAAGGAAGCAATCTCAATGGCATAGGCGTCGAGATAGCGGGTCATGAAGAAGTCGTGCAGCGGCGGGCGCGTATAGCCCTTCTCGTTAGCCAGTTCGATCGACACTGGCCGCTGGTTCTCGGCCGCGACCATGCCTTTCGAGCCATGCACCTCGATGCGCTGGTCGTAGCCATAGGTGGCGCGGCGCGAGTTGGAGATGACGGCCTGCTTGCCGGACGCGGTCTCGAGTATGACGCTGACCGAGTCGAAATCGCCGGCCTCGCCGATTTTCTTGTCCACGAGCACCGAGGCGTGGGCGCTGACCGCCACAGGCTCCTCGCCGAGCAGGAAGCGCGCCATGTCGAAATCATGGATGGTCATGTCGCGAAAAATGCCGCCCGAGCGCTTGATGTAATCGACCGGCGGCGCGCCGGGATCGCGGGACGTGATGGTGACCATCTCGACCGTGCCGATGGCGCCGTCGTCGATCGCCTTGCGCACGGCGGCGAAGTGCGGGTCGAAGCGCCTGTTGAAGCCGACCATCAGCGTCGCCTTGGTCTTCTCGACCACGGCCAGGCACTTCTCGACGCGCTCGACGTTCAGATCGATCGGCTTCTCGCAGAAGATCGCCTTGCCGGCTTTGGCGAAGCGTTCGATCAAATCGGCATGGGTGTCGGTCGGCGTGCAGATGATGACGGCGTCGATATCCCCGGATTTTTCGATGGCGTCGATGGTCCGCACCTCGGCGCCATAGGCTGTCGCCAATTCCGTCGCTGCCTTCTCGAAGGCGTCGGCGACGGCGACCAGTTTGGCCTGCGGGTTGGAGCCGACGGCGCGGGCGTGGACCTTGCCGATGCGGCCGGCACCGAGGAGGGCGAAACGAACAGTCATGGATATGTCCTCTAAAGGGATGGTTCGAGAGAGTTGTGTCCGCACCTTCCTGTCAGGGAAAGGCGGCAAGGCTGTTTTCCTGGTGCGCCAGATCGTCTGGGAAGCGCGTAATCACGCGGGCCTAGGCCGCGAGTTCCGCCTCTCCGGTCTTGGCGCCGGTGATATAGGAGACGATGTCCTGGCCGTCCGTGTTCTCCTTGCGCAGATTGGCGACGATGCGGCCGCGCCGGAACACCACGATGCGGTCGCAGAGGTCGAACACCTGGCGCATATTGTGGCTGATCAGGATCAGCGGCTCGCCATTGTCCTTCAGCGTGCGGATGATGTTTTCGACCTGCGCCGTCTCCTGCACGCCGAGTGCGGCCGTCGGCTCGTCCATGATGATCAGCTTGGACGCGAAGGTCGCTGTCCTGGCGATCGCCACGCACTGACGCTGGCCGCCCGACATGTGGCGGATGGTGTTGGAAAGGTTGGGAATTTTCACCGCGGTGCGGACCAATGCCGCCTCGGTCGCCTTGCGCATGTATTTGCGGTCGAGGATCGAGAATGGCCCGAGATTGAACAGCACTTTTTCGCGGCCGAGGAACAGGTTCGACGGCACGTCGAGATCGTCGGCCAGCGCCAGGTTCTGGAACACCGTCTCGATGCCCGCGGTGCGGGCCTCGATCGGCCCGTTGAAGCTCACTTCCTTGCCGTCGAACCAGATTTTGCCGCTGGTCCGCTGCTCGACGGCGGTGATCTGGCGCACGAAGGTCGACTTGCCGGCGCCGTTGTCGCCCATGATGGCGACATGCTCGCCCTTGCGCAGTTCGAAGTTGGCGCCCTCCAGCGCATGCACGCCGCCATAGCGCTTGGTCAGGTTTTCGGTCTTCAGGACGATGTCTGCCATGGTCAAGCCCTCAATGCCCGCATGCGCTGGCGCCACTGGTCGAGAACGACCGCGCCGACGATGATCACGCCCTTGACCATCTCCTGGTAGTAGGCGTCGAGGCGCAGGAAGGTGAAGCCGGAGATGATGACGCCGAAAATCAGCGAGCCGATCACCGTGCCGATGATCGAGCCGCGGCCGCCCGACAGCGAGACGCCGCCGATGACCGCCATGGCGATGGCGTCGAGTTCATACATCACGCCCATGCCGGACTGCGCGGTGAGGTTCTTGGAGGAGAGCACCACGGCGGCGAGCGCGGCGAGTATGCCGGCGATGACGTAGACAAGGATCTTGTGGTTGGCGATCTTGATGCCGGACATGCGCGCGGCGTCTTCGTTGGAGCCGATCGCATAGCAATGCTTGCCGTATCTTGTGTAGGTCATGATCAGCTGGAACAGGATGGCCAGCGACAGGAAGATGATGACCGGCATCAGGCCCTTGCCGATTGCCGCGAAGCTGTCGGTGGGAAACGAGATCGGCTGGCCCTTGGACCACCATTTGGCGATGCCGCGCGCGGTCACCATCATGCCGAGCGTGGCGATGAAGGGCGGGATGCGCGTGTAGGCAATCAACGCGCCATTGACCAGGCCGGCGAGCAGGCCGCAGCCGATCGCCACCAGCACCGGCACGATCACCGGCAGGTCGGTCCAGCCCTGCGCCAGGAACATCGCCTTGGGATTGGGATTGCCGTTGACGGTCGCCACCTGGGCGAAACTCATGGCGATCATCGCGGTCGCGCCGACGATCGAGCCTGACGACAGGTCGATGCCGCCGGTGATGATCACCTGCGTCACACCGATGGCGATGATGCCGACGATCGACACTTGCAAAATGATGATCTGCAGCCGCGCTTCGTTGAAGATCCCCGAGACGTCGCTGCGTGTGTTGAACAGGAAGCTGTCGCCGAGAAAGATGCGGCCGATCAATTCGAAGATGACGACGAGGATGACGAGTGCCAGGAAGACGTTGAATTCGGCCGGCCATGTACGCTTCTTCGCGTCATAGCTGACCCCGCCGACGCCGTGAGATGTCTGTGCCAATCTTCTATCCTCCGTCAGCCACGGTCGTCCTCGCGCGCCTTCCGGCGCTTGGGAAAGGGGAGCGGCGCTATCGTTGCGTGGAAAGCGCCGCTCCGTATGCCGCGGCTCAGTTCTTCTTCAGGAACTTGTCGATGTTTGCCGGCGTGACCAGCTGGAAGGGCACGTAGACCTTGTGCTCGACCTTCTCGCCCTTGGCCAGCTTCAGCGCCGCGTCCAGCGCGCCCGCGCCCTGGCCGGCCGCGTCCTGGAACACGGTTACGTCGAGATCGCCGGCCTGCATCGCGGCCAGCGCGTCCTGCGTGGCATCGACGCCGCCGACGACAACGGACTTCATGTCGATGTTGGCGGCCTTCATCGCCTGGATGGCGCCGATGGCGCTTTCGTCATTGTTGGCGATGACGCCGTCGAACTTCTTGCCGGTCGACAGCCAGTTGGTCATCAGGTTCTGCGCTTCGTCGCGGTTCCAGTTCGACGTCTGCTTGTCGATGATCTTGATGAAGCTGCAATCCGGCGTGGCGATCACATTGTCGATGTCCTTGGTGCGCTGCACGGCGGCCTGGTTGGAAAGCTCGCCCATGATCACGTAGACATTGGCCTCCTTCTTGCCGGCTTCCTTGAACAGGCGGCAGGCTTCCTTGGTCTCGAGCGTGCCGGAATCGGCCTCGTTCGAGGCAACGAAGGCCTGGTTGTCCGGCAGCTTGTCGACATTGACCGGCTCGCGGTTGACATAGACCAGCGGAATCTTGGCAGCGGCCGCTGCATCCGACATCGCTTGCGTCGCCGAGGTGTCGACCGGGTTGACGATGATGGCGTCGACGCCCGAGGCGGCGAAGTTCTTGATCTGGTCGAGCTGCTTGGCGACGTCGTTCTGCGCATCCTCGACCTGCACCTCGACGCCGCTCATGCCCTTGGCCTGCGCGATCATGCCGTTGCGCAGCACGGTGAGGAAGTTGTCGTCGAACTTGGCCATCGACACGCCGATCTTGGCGGCCATGGCCGATGAACTCATCAGCGCCGCGAAGGCGACGCCCAAAAGCAGTTTCTTCATTGTATTTCTCCTCCACTTTTGGTGTCCGGTTGCACCGATCTATCCGGAATCCCCGATCTCCCCGGGGAATCTCTCCCTGACGTCATTCCGTTCGGCGGCACTCCCTGCATCGGCTGGAACGCCAAGCCCACTGCTTGAAACAGGCATTCCGGAACGAAAGAACCAAAATGTACAGCTAGTGAAATATTTATTCCATTTCATCACGGGACGTCAAGGGAGATTCCAAAATCGGATGCGCGATTTTGATGTCGATGCGGGTAAGTCCTGCGCGAAACCGCCAGCCGCGCTCCGATGCGGCCACATCAGCCGTGATGGAATGTTTCATCCTGACGGCGGGATGAGCCGGCGCGCAAAGCGTCGCTAGATATTCTCCGGCAAATAGATTTCGAACGGCAGGAAGGTCTGCCCCGGCGCGTTCGCGGCGCCTGTCTCAATGGCATGCGCCATGAGGTCGAGCAGCTCGCGGCAAAGTGCGGCCAGCGGCGTCGAGATCACCATCGTCAGGATGCCGTCGGCCAGGGCCGAGCGCGAGACCGCCGTGATCTCGTTGCAGACGACGGCCGGCATCTCGGCCGGCTTTGCTTGCCTCAGCGCCGCGACCGCGCCTTCCATGCCGCCGCCGGCGACATAGCAGCCGACCAGATCGGGATGGCGGCCAAGGAGCTCGAGCAGCGTATCCTGGGTGATCTGGTTGGCCTCGAGATTGACCAGCGTTTCCAGCAGCGTGAAGTCCGGCGCCTGTTCGCGGAAGAAGGAGCGAAAGCCGATCTCGCGCAGCTCATGGCCGTGGAAACGGTGGCTGCCGACGAACAGCGCGACCTTGCCCGGCCGCTTCGCCGCCTTCGAGATCATCCAGGCCGCGGTGCGGCCGACCTTGCGGTTGTCGAGGCCGACATAGCCCTCGCGGATGCCGGCGGCGAAATCGGACAGCAACGAAAACACCGGCAACCCCTTGGCCTTCATCTCCTCGACGGTAACCGTCAGCGTCGGATGGTCCGGCCCGACCAGCGCGACCGCCCGGCACTTGGCGGCCAGCTTGCGCGTGCGCTCGACGATTTCGTCCGGCGTCAGCGAACTGGCGAAGTCGATGATCGCGACGCCCCGGAAGCGCTGCGATTGCGATACCGCGAGTTCGAGCTGCCGCGCGAACTCCGTGTAGAAGACGTCGTTGCCTCTCAACAGCAGGAAGCCGAGCCGGTACTCCGGCAGTTCATGGCGCATCCGCTGCTTGATCAGGCCCGCCGCGTGATAGCCGATCTCGGTCGCGGTCTCATAGACGCGACGCGCGGTTTCCTCGCGCACCGGCAGGCGATTGTTGAGCACGCGGTCCACCGTGGCGACGCTGACGCCGGAAATGCGCGCCAGATCGGTGATGGTCGGTCGTTTCGCCATGATCGCCCTCGTTTGATTGTCGCATACAGGCTACATCATTCTGATAGGAAATGATAGAAACTATCTTTGTGATATTGAGTCTATCACGGCTCGGCGGTATTTTTCAGGATCGAAGCCAAGGGATATCCGGCATTCGCCCTGGCGAGTGCCTGCCGAGGGAGGCAACCAATGACGACAACGCCGTCCCGGCGTGACTACAGCCTGATCGGCCGCGACGCCCAGCTCGCCGTGGAAAACGGCCTTTCGGCGGCCGAGTGGTATCACACCGACATTCCCCGCAAGCAGATGAAGGAGCTGATGCAGCGCTCCGATGGGCCGGCGATCCGCGACACCGCGATCTGGCTCGCCGCTCTCATCGTCAGCGGCGCGGGCGGCGCCTGGTTCTGGGGCAGCTGGTGGTGCGTGCCGTTCTTCTTCGTCTACGGCGTCCTCTACGGCTCCTCCACCGATTCGCGCTGGCACGAATGCGGCCATGGCACGGCGTTCCGGACGCAGTGGATGAATGACGCGGTCTACCAGATCGCCTGCTTCATGATCATGCGCAATCCGGTGACCTGGCGCTGGAGCCACACGCGCCATCACACCGACACCATAATCGTCGGCCGCGACCCGGAAATCTCGGCCATGCGGCCGCCGGACCTGGTGCGCGTCATCCTCGCCTTCGTCGGCGTGCTCGATGCCTGGCATGCGATATCAGACATGCTGCGCAACGCAGCCGGCAACATCAGCGCGGCCGAAAAGACCTTCATTCCCGAACAGGAACAGGGGAAGGCGATCCGTGTTGCCCGCATCTGGACCGCGATCTATGCCGCGACCGCCGCGCTGGCGCTCTATACCGGTTCGTTCCTGCCCTTGATGCTGGTCGGCCTGCCGAGGCTCTATGGCGCCTGGCACCACGTCATGGTCGGGCTGCTGCAGCATGGCGGTCTCGCCGAGAACGTCACCGACCATCGCCTCAACAGCCGCACCGTCTATATGAACCCGATAAGCCGCTTCATCTACTGGAACATGAACTATCACGTCGAACATCACATGTTCCCGATGGTGCCCTACCATGCGCTGCCGAAGCTGCATGAACTGATCAAGCACGATTTGCCGGCGCCGACGCAATCGATCCTGGCCGGCTACCGCGAGATGATCCCGGTCTTCCTACGCCAGCTGCGCAACGAGGATTATTTCCTCAAGCGCGAACTGCCGCCGACCGCCAGGCCGTACCGCGAGGAATTCCACAACGATGCCGTCGCCGTCGCGGCGGAGTGATGCTGCGATCGAGATTTGCCGGGAGGACTGAATGAGCGACTGGGTCGAGGCCTGCGCTGCCGATGACATCGACGAAGAGGACGTGATGCGTTTCGACCATGGCGGCCGCACCTTCGCCATCTACCGCAGCCCCGACGACGAATACTTCGCCACCGATGGCCTTTGCACGCATGAGAAGGTGCATCTGGCCGACGGTCTGGTGATGGACGACATCATCGAATGCCCCAAGCACAATGGCCGCTTCAACTACAAGACCGGTGCCGCCAGGGGCGCGCCGGTCTGCGTCAACCTCAGGACCTATCCGGTCAAGGTCGACGCCGGCAAAGTCCTGGTTCAGGTCGGATGACGGACACGGCGCGGGGCATGGTCATCATAGGGGCCGGCGAATGCGGCGGGCGGGCGGCACTGACGCTGCGCGATCTCGGCTTTGACGGGCCGGTGACGCTGGTCGGCGACGAGCCGCATCTGCCCTATGAACGGCCGCCTCTGTCCAAGGATACGATGGCCAGCGACGCGCCGGAAATCAAGGCGATCGCCAGCGACGCGATCCTGGCGGAGAAATCGATCCGGCATATCCATTCCGTGCAGGCCGTGGCGATCGATCGCGCGGCGCACACGGTGCGGCTGTCGGATGGTGCTGTGCTGCCGTACGACAAGCTCCTGCTGGCCACCGGTTCGATCCCGCGCAAACTGCCGATGCCTGGCCTCGGCACGCGCTGCGTCTATCTTCGGACCTTCGCCGACGCGCTGGCCATCCGCGCCCATCTCAGGGCCGGCAACCGCGTTGCAATCATCGGCGGTGGCTTCATTGGCCTCGAACTCGCCGCCGCGGCCCGCAAGCTCGGCGCTGCGGTCACCGTCATCGAGGCGCAGCCGCGCATCCTGATGCGCGGCGTGCCGACCGAGATCGCCGAAATCATCCACGAGGCGCATGTCGCCGAAGGCGTCGACATAATGTGCGGGGAAGGCATTGCCTCCATCGCCGACGACGGCCAGCAAGTGCGCATCGCGCTTGCCGGCGGCCGGGAGGTATCAGCCGATCTCGCCATCATCGGCATCGGCGCTGTGCCGGTGACCGGGCTCGCCGCCGAAGCCGGCCTGGCGATCGAAAACGGCATTGCCGTCGACGTGCAACTGCGCAGCAGCGATCCCGACATCTTTGCCGCCGGCGACTGCTGTTCGTTCCCGCTTGCCGTCTATGGCGGCCGCCGCGTGCGGCTGGAAGCCTGGCGCAATGCGCAGGAACAAGGCGCTCTTGCCGCAAAAAACATGCTCGGCGCAGGCGAGGCGCATGCGGCGGTGCCGTGGTTCTGGTCGGATCAGTATGGCCTGTCCCTGCAGATTGCAGGGCTTTCCGACGAAGGCCGCGGGACCGTGCGCCGTGACCTCGGCGACGGCGCCTTCATCCTTTTCCATCTGGCCGAGGACGGCCGGCTGGTGGCGGCCAGCGGCATCGGCCCCGGCAATGCAGTCGCCCGCGACATCAGGCTGGCCGAAATGCTGATCGGCAAGCAGGCCAAGCCGACGCCGGAGGCGCTGGGTTCGCAGTCGGTCAAGCTGAAATCGCTGCTGGCGGCGTGAGCCGTCGGGGCCAATTGCAAGCGTTTGCGCCGCCCCTCATCCGCCTGCCGGCACCTTCTCCGCGTATAGTGACGGGGAGAAGAGAGCTGCCGCAAACCTCGGCGCCATTTCTGCGACGTTAGAAAATTGGCGAAAACATCCGTGAAGCGTCTTTCTCCCCGTCACTATACGGGGAGAAATGCCCGGCAGGGCAATGAGGGGCGGCGCAAGCATCGGCAAGTTAATATCGGCCCGCCTAAGCCGTCAAAACAGCGCCTTCAGCTCCGACAATTTATCGTTCACCAGCCAACCATAGTAATTCTCTTCCGGCAGCTTTTCCGGCTCGCCGGCGGCCCGGCGCTTTTCGTTTTCCGCCTTCAGCGCGTAGGCGCGCTGCTCCGGATTGCCGACATTGTAGAGCGTCGCGGTCAGTCCCGGATTGCCCGAAATGTCGAAGCCCGCAATGCTCTTGTAGGCATCGATAGATTCCCTGATCGTCGCGGCGACGTAGGGCAAGGTCAGGTCGGGATCCATGATGGTCTTGTAGACCGAATTGGGATCGCCGACATCGAGCTTCGGCAGACCGGACACCTTGTGCACGAGATCGCTCATCTGCAGGGCGGTGAGCGGGTTCAACTGGCCAAGCCCAAAAGTCTGGCCGGCATAGTAGGGCTGGAAGAAGGTGGCGCCGAAACGGTCGTCGGGAAAGTCCTCGCCGCCGACGGTCTTGCCGCGAAACGAATGGTTCCACACCTGCTCGCGGCACTCCCACAGATCGTAGCTGTCGGACATCCCGGCGCATTTCCTGAATTCCGGCCGCTGCACGAAATCGGTGATGTCCTCGCCGTCATAGGCGAAGGACAGCTTGCTGGAGAGGTAGGAGATCGCCTTGACATAGTAGGTCTGGAGCCGGTCATAGGCGTCGACATTGTAGGTGTGCTCGCCGACGATGGCACCGACGATGTGCATCGGATCGATGCCGTAGGCGGCAGCCGCCTTCTTGATCTTGGCGCGCAGGTCGGCGTCGTTCTGCAGCAGGGCGTAGACCTTGCGATACTTCGCCTGGAAGGTGGTGTTGGTGGCCTGGGTGCGCCGGCTGGAGGCGCCGGGAATGTCGGGCTGCTCCGCATTGCGGTTTCCCGGCGGCACCAATGTCGCCGCCTCAGCGCCGAACAGCGTCGCCGCCAGCGTCAGGCCGAGAATGACCAGGATCAGTTTTTTCATGCGCCGCCGCCTGCAAAAGCACGTAACCCCGAAATCCGAAACAGATTTCGGAAAGGATCATGTGCCAGATCAAAGTGCTACAGCGTCCTTTGCGCATCCGACGGACGCGCGGCGCTGTAGTGCCGGGCAAACTAGGTAAAGCTCTTGATCGAGTCGAGAGCGGCCCGTCACCCGGCAAGACGAAAGCTGGCCAGATGGTACCATCTGGCCACACATGACGCCGTTGCCTGACCGGCGTCGGAACGATCCCGCGACGCTTTTAAAGGATGAAGCGCGACAGATCGGTGTTCCTGGAGAGGTCGCCGACGTGCTTTTCCACATAGGCGGCGTCGATGGTGACGCTCGTGCCGTTGCGGTCGGGCGCGTCGTAGGAGATCTCGTCCAGCACCCGCTCCATCACCGTCTGCAGCCGCCTGGCTCCGATGTTCTCGACGCTGGCGTTGAGATCGACGGCGATGCCGGCCAGCGAATCGATAGCGTCGTCGGTGAAGGTCAGGTCGACGCCCTCGGTCTTCATCAGCGCGATATACTGCTTGATCAGGCTGGCTTCCGTCTCGGTCAGGATGCGGACGAAGTCTTCCTTCTCCAACGCGCGTAGCTCGACGCGGATCGGCAGGCGGCCCTGCAGCTCCGGCAAAAGATCGGACGGCTTCGAGACGTGGAACGCGCCCGATGCGATGAACAGGATATGGTCGGTCTTCACCGGCCCATATTTGGTCGCAACGGTCGTGCCTTCGACCAGCGGCAGCAGGTCGCGCTGCACGCCCTCGCGCGACGGGCCACCGGAAATGTCTGACCTCGCCGCGATCTTGTCGATCTCGTCAAGGAAGACGATGCCGTCATTTTCGGTCGCATCGAGCGCCCGGCGCACCACCTCGTCCTGGTCGAGCAGCTTGTCGGACTCGTCATTGACCAGCAGCTCGTAGGACTCTTTCACCGTCGTCTTGCGCAATTTGGTCTTCTTGCCGCCCATCGCCTTCGACAGCATGTCGTTGATGTTGAGCACACCGATATTGGCGCCCGGCATTCCGGGAATCTCGAAGCCGGGCATGCCACCATTGCCGGTGTCGGCCACTTCGATCTCGATTTCCTTGCCGTCGAGTTCGCCGTCGCGCAGCTTCTTGCGGAAGCTATCGCGTGTCGCCGGGCTTGCCGTCTTGCCGACCAGCGCTTCCAGCACGCGTTCCTCGGCGTTGACGTGGGCACGCGCCTTGACGTCCTCGCGCATCTTCTCGCGCATCAGCCCGATGGCGACCTCGACAAGGTCACGCACGATCTGCTCGACGTCGCGGCCGACATAGCCGACCTCGGTGAACTTGGTGGCCTCGACCTTGACGAAAGGCGCACCGGCGAGACGCGCCAGGCGGCGCGAGATCTCGGTCTTGCCGACGCCGGTCGGCCCGATCATCAGGATGTTCTTCGGCATCACCTCTTCGCGCATCTGGCCTTCCAGCTGCTGGCGGCGCCAGCGGTTGCGCAAGGCGATGGCCACGGCGCGCTTGGCGTCCTTCTGGCCGATGATGAAGCGGTCGAGTTCCGAAACGATTTCGCGGGGAGAAAATGTGCTCATATCACTAAATTCCACTTTGCCACTGCTTGATGGCCTCGAACGGATGCAGCAGCATGATCACGTTGAGTGTCAGATTGTCCCGGATGAGGTAGCCGGTACCCAGTTCGAAAAGGATGGCGAGGCTGACGATCACCCATATAGGTAGCCTCCGCGCCATGACAAATCCCACCACCATGGCCAGTGTGTCGGACACCGAATTGATGATGCTGTCGCCGTAATAGTCGAGCGAGATGGTCCCGGCGCGGTAGCGTTCGATGATGAACGGGCTGTTTTCGAGTATTTCCCAGCCGCCTTCGATGAAAACGGCGAATGCCAGCCTGAGGCCGATCGGCGAACGCGGGAACACGACCCTTGCCAGCGCATAGAACAGGAAGCCGTGAATGATGTGCGAGAAGGTGTACCAGTCCGATATGTGCTGGGAATTCTCCGAACTGTTCACCACGCCGTGCCAGAGTTTGACGTAGCCGCAGGTGCAGATCGGCGGGTGGCCCATCAAATAGAGCGTGGCAGCCTGGGCAAGGACCAGGCCGAGCACGATCAGCAGCCCCATCCGCCAGCTGTTCTCATAGGCCGAGAGGTTTTTCTCCTCGACGGATGCGGTCATGCCCTATTGCCCCTCTTCCGTGTCACCGTCTCGATCATCACAAAGCCGTCAGGCCTTCAGCGGCGGTAGCCGGCGGATCACGGCCACCGGCAAGGTGGGTTTGACGACAATCCGCCGGATACGCTGCCAGCCAGCCCCGAACAGAATAATTAGCGCGCCGACAACGACCAGGATCAAGGCAAAAGGCGGGATACCCGTCGAATCGGAGGCGGAATTCACCAGATAATAGATGCCCAGCGAGCCGAAGTAAGCCAATGTAGGAACCAGAAGCGAACGGCGGTCTATGGCGAGCGCGACATAGAGGAAGCCAAGGATCAGGATCGTCAGCATGACGGTTGCATTGGCGTCCGGCGCGATATGTCCGAATACGACATTCTGGCCGGTTGCCATGATGAAGAGCGGATGCACCAGCATAGGCGCCGAGACGACATGCAGCCAGAAAGCGCAATCGGACCAGATCTTGCGTCGATCCCTATCGTAAATGTCAAAAGCTACACCCGTTGCGAACACGATCAGGCCGCAGATCAGTGGCATGTAGAGTGCCGCGCGGAGCAATTCGGGAACATCCTCAAGTCGTGGCGGCGCAATCGCGCCCGTTGTCACACTGTCATACAGGATTATCGCCGTTTGCAGGAAGGCAAGCAGTGTGAAGGCGATGGCGATAGCCCCGGCAATGATGGGGACGCGAAAGCGCCAGAAATAGATCACCGCCGCAATTATTCCTCCGCCCAGGAACAGATATCCGGCCCGGGACGCCGTCTGGCGCAACGCCAATAGCTGCCAGACAGTCTCCGGCTTGCGTATGCCGAAGCTGGCCTCCACTTGTAGCGCCAGAGCGACCAGAATGGCGGCCATGAAAATCAGGGCGAGCACGGACGACGATAATTTCATCCGGTGCTGACGCGTGACAATCTCGGCGAGCCCCCAGGTGAAAATCGCGAGGATGCCAGCGATCCAGAATGTATGGCCTGGAAGCAAGGTGGTGAGGACAAAGAAGAAGCCGGCACTGAGCAGAACGGTTCCCACAGTGACAAACAGATCGTTGCCGCCGCCGACCAGCCGCAGGTTTTCCTCGTCACCCTCGTCATCGGCGCGCCTGGCCTCGAGGGCGAGAGCGCGCTCCATCACCTCCAACTGATCGCGCACGGTCTGCGAGATCAAACCTTTCGCGACTGCCTTGTCGAGTGTTTCGGCGCTGATCAATTGGGCTCCTGCGGCGCGTCGCGCGCCATCATCAAGGCCGGCCCGTACTCCGATGTTCTTGTGTCAAAGGCAACAAAGCCGGCCTTTTCATAGGCGCGGATGGCTCGTCCGTTCGCAGGATCGGGGTCGATGACGACGCGCGGAACACCCTCCTCGAACAGTTGTTCGACGAACTGGCGCACGATCGCCGAGCCATGGCCGACGCCGATGAGTTCCGGCCGGCCGATCGACAGATCGATGCCGAGCGTGCCGAACGGCTGGTCGGCATAGGGATGGTCGTCTTCCAGGTGCGGGTCGTAACTCTGCAGATAGGCGATCGGCTTGCCGTCGAGCTCGACGATCAGCGGCTCGACGGAAATAGAGTCGATATGGCCGCGAATCTCGGCGATCTCCGTCTCCGGGTCGTCCCACCACTGCGCGACTTCAGGCTCGGCAAGCCAGCCGGCGATCATCGGCAGGTCCTTCTCGGTCACCGGCCGAAAATCGTAGCTAGCTTCCTGTTTGGTCATGATTTCTTCCGAACACCGTTCCCCAATTTTCGCTTACGCGGTCCTTCGGTTCGGGATCATGGCTTGCCTCTTCAGGCGGCATCCAGCGTTTCGACGACGAAATTGTTGTTGGTGTAGACGCAGATGTCGGAGGCGATCTGCATCGCCTTGCGGGCGATCTCCTCGGCATCCTTGTCGCTGTCCATCAGCGCGCGCGCCGCGGCAAGTGCGTAATTGCCGCCCGAACCGATGGCCATGACGCCATGTTCAGGTTCGAGCACGTCGCCGGTGCCGGTCAGTGCCAGCGAAACCGACTTGTCGGCAACCAGCATCATCGCCTCCAGCCGGCGCAGATAGCGGTCGGTGCGCCAGTCCTTGGCAAGCTCGACGCAGGCGCGCGTCAGCTGGTCGGGATATTGTTCAAGCTTGGCTTCCAGCCGCTCCAGCAGCGTGAAGGCGTCCGCGGTGGCGCCGGCGAAACCGGCGATCACATTGCCGTCCTTGCCGATGCGGCGCACCTTGCGGGCATTGCCCTTCATGATGGTCTGGCCAAGGCTGACCTGGCCGTCGCCGGCGATCACCACCTTGTTGCCCTTGCGCACCGTCACGATGGTCGTGGCGTGCATGGTTAGATTGTCAGACATGTCCTGGCTCCGAGCGCGCGATCCCAAAAAGGCGATTAGCGCGGTAACTTTGATCGGCCATATGTATGCATAGGGCGAACGATTGCAAATCGCCTCTGCGCCACGGTCGATACCCCGGTGCAAGGCAACTGGCAATCGCCGGATCATGCTGGTAGAAGGCTCTCGTTTTCAAGCCCGCGAGCGCTTGAAGCCCGTGAACCGGTCACCATGTGACCCGCTGGGACAAGGATAGAGTGATGGCGCCCCGATCCGCCGAAGCAAGCCGCAAGACCCGCGAGACCGACATCTCCGTGTCGGTTCATGTCGATGGCTCGGGCAAGTCGGACATCGCCACCGGCGTCGGTTTCTTCGACCATATGCTGGACCAGCTCTCGCGCCATTCGCTGATCGACATGACGGTCAAGGCGAAGGGCGACCTGCATATCGACGATCACCACACGGTCGAGGACACCGGCATTGCGCTCGGCCAGGCGCTGACCAAGGCGCTGGGCGAACGGCGCGGCATCATGCGCTATGCCTCGATCGACCTTGCCATGGACGAGACGCTGACGCGCGCCGCGATCGATGTGTCCGGCCGGCCGTTCCTGGTCTGGAACGTTTCGTTCTCGTCGCCGAAGATCGGCACCTTCGACACCGAACTGGTGCGTGAGTTCTTCCAGGCGCTGGCGCAGAATGCCGGCATCACGCTGCATGTCACCAATCACTACGGCGCCAACAACCATCATATCGCCGAAACCTGCTTCAAGGCGGTGGCGCGCGCGCTGCGCGCCGCACTCGAGCACGACCCGCGCCAGCCGGACGCGGTTCCCTCCACCAAGGGATCTTTGAAGGGATAGCGTCATGGCCACCTATGTCGTGATGGAGCCGCCCGGCCGCGGCGAGAGGGCTGACGCAACGGTCTTGGTCCGCGATAGCTTCACCTGGCTCGGTCTGCTGGTGCCGCCATTGTGGTTCGCCTGGCACCGCATGTGGATCGAAGCGGCATTGACCTTCGTCGTCATGGGCCTGCTCTCGACGCTTGGTGAGCAACTCGGCCTTGGGCTGGCTGGTTCGCTGCTCTCGCTGCTGGTCTCGCTCTATGTCGGCCTGGAGGGGCAGGGGTTGCGCATCGCGGCACTTCGCCGGCGCGGCTGGCATGAATGGGGCGTGGTTCAGGCCGGCTGGCTGGGTGACGCCGACATCCGCTATGCGCTGGAGGTCGAGGGGCATGCGGATGAAGAAGCACCCGTGCCGCGCATGGTCCCGGATGCCACCCTGGCGCGCCCGGCGCAGCCCGGCATGGCGCTGGGGCTGACCCACATTCCGGGACGGCGCTGATATGCGGGTAGCAATCATCGATTACGGCTCGGGCAACCTGCGCTCGGCCACCAAGGCATTCGAGCGCGCCGCGCGCGAAGCCGGCATATCGGCTGAGATCGACCTGACGGCCGATGCCGACCGGGTGCGCACGGCCGACCGCATCGTCCTGCCCGGCGTGGGCGCCTATGCCGACTGCGCGGCCGGCCTGCGTGCGGTCGAGGGTATGTGGGAAGCGGTCGAGGATGTCGCCATCGCCAAGGGCCGGCCTTTCCTGGGCATCTGCGTCGGCATGCAGCTGATGTCCGAACGTGGGCTCGAAAAGACCGTCACCAACGGCTTCGGCTGGATATCAGGCGACGTCAAGGAGATCACGCCGGCCGATCCGGCGCTGAAGATCCCGCAGATCGGCTGGAACACGATCGAGCTCAGGCGTCAGCATCCGCTGTTTGCCGGCATTCCGACCGGCACCAGCGGACTGCACGCCTATTTCGTCCATTCCTACCATCTCGATGCGCGCAAGGCGGACGAGGTCCTGGCGGTCGCCGACTATGGCGGCCCGGTGACGGCCACTGTCGGGCGCGACAATCTCGTCGGCACGCAGTTCCATCCCGAAAAGAGCCAGGCTCTGGGCCTGGCGCTGATCACCAATTTCCTGCGCTGGAGGCCCTAGATCGTGAGCAAGAAAGGCTATTGGATGATTGTGCTCACGGTGAGCGACTCGGAAGGCTACCAGCGCTATCGTGATGCCATTGGCGATGCCATTTCGCACTTTGGTGGCCGCTATCTCGTGCGCGGCGGACAGGTCACAAACCCCGAAGGATCCGATTTTGGCAGGCACGTAGTGGTCGAGTTCGACTCCTATGAAACGGCGCTGAACTGCTATCGGTCACAGGGCTACCAGACGGCGTTACAGCATCGGCTGGCGGCTTCAACCGGTCATTTCGCGATCGTAGAGGGTGCCTAGATGATCCTGTTTCCAGCCATCGACCTCAAGGACGGCAAATGCGTGCGCCTGAAGCATGGCGACATGGCCACCGCGACCATCTACAACGATGATCCTTCCGCCCAGGCGCGAGAGTTCGAGGAACAAGGCTTCGAATGGCTGCACGTCGTCGACCTCAATGGGGCCTTCAAGGGCCAGAGCGTCAACAGCGCGGCGGTCGGCGCCATCCTCAAGGCGACGAAGAACCCGGTGCAGCTCGGCGGCGGCATCCGCACGCTGGAGCAGATCGAGGACTGGCTCGACCGCGGCCTCGCCCGCGTCATCCTCGGCACGGTGGCGGTGCGCGATCCCGATCTGGTCAGGCAGGCCTGCAAGGCTTTCCCGGGCAAGGTCGCCGTCGGCATCGACGCCAAGGGCGGCAAGGTGGCGGTCGAGGGTTGGGCCGAGGCGTCGAGCCTTGGCGTCGTCGAACTGGCCAGGAAATTCGAGGGCGCGGGCGTCGCCGCCATCATCTACACCGACATCGACCGCGACGGCGTTCTGACCGGCATCAACTGGGACGCCACCATCGATCTCGCCGAAGCGGTGTCGATCCCCGTCATTGCCTCCGGCGGGCTGGCTTCGATCGCCGACATCGTGCGCATGACCATGCCGGACGCGCAAAAGCTCGAAGGCGCGATCTCCGGCCGCGCGCTCTATGACGGCCGCATCGATCCGGGCGAGGCGCTGGCGATCCTGCGGGGCAGGCCAGTGGCGGAGGCGCGGTCGTGAAGATCACCCTTATCCTGGCCTCCTATGACAGCGGCCACTATCATGGCGGCATGGGCCAAGGTCCGGACGCGCTGATTGCAGGCGGTCTCGTGGATGCCCTGACCATGGCCGGCCACGACGTTGCGGTCGAGGATATCGGCAAGGTCGGCGGCGACCAGGAACGCGAGATCGCCACCGGTTTCGCCGTCTGCAACGCCGTCTCGGGCGAGGTCCGCATTGCCCTGGACAGGGGGCGGTTTCCCATCGTTCTGGCCGGCAACTGCCTGACATCAGCCGGTGCCGTCGCCGGCGCGGGCGCCGATGCGATCATCTGGGCCGACCAGCATGGCGATCTCAACACGCCCGAGACATCCACATACGGCTTTCTCGATGGCATGGCGCTGGCAACGGTGCTCGGCCTGTGCTGGCGCCCGATGGCATCGGCCATTCCCGGCTTTCAGCCGATCGACCCCTCGCGTTGCGTGCTCGTCAACGCCCGCGATCTCGATCCGGACGAGGAACAGCTCCTCGAGACATTGCCGATCATCCGCACGGAATGTCCCGGCGTGGCGCGAGCGACGGAAAGACTGCAGGCCGCCGGCGCCAAAAGCGTGCACATGCATCTCGATCTCGACGTCCATGATCCACGCGAGCTGCAGGCCAACCGCTACGTCACGCCAGGCGGGCCAAACCCCGAACAATTGCGCGACGCGGCCTGCGCCATTGCGCTTGCCGTGCCGATCGTCGGCATCACCGTTTCCGCTTACGATCCGGCCTTCGATGCCCAGGCCGATGTGCCGCCGGTGGTCGGACAGCTGCTCAACGATCTCATCGCCACGATAGAGGGCCGCTGATGCTGAAAGCCCGCGTCATTCCCTGTCTCGACGTCAAGGACGGCCGCGTCGTCAAGGGCGTCAACTTCGTCGACCTCATCGACGCCGGCGACCCGGTCGAGGCGGCTAAGGCCTATGATGCCGCAGGCGCCGACGAGCTTTGCTTCCTCGACATCACGGCGTCGTCCGACAACCGTGAGACCATCTTCGATGTCATTGCCCGCACCGCCGAACAGTGCTTCATGCCGCTGACCGTCGGCGGCGGGGTGCGCCAAGTCGCCGACATCAGGAAATTGCTTTTGGCCGGCGCCGACAAGGTGTCGATCAACACGGCGGCGGTCAAGAACCCGGATTTCGTCGCGGAGGCCGCCGACAAGTTCGGCAATCAGTGCATCGTCGTCGCCATCGACGCCAAGAAAGTGTCCGGCGCCGGTGAGGCCGACCGCTGGGAGATCTTCACCCATGGCGGGCGCGAGAAGACCGGCATCGACGCGGTCGAATTCGCCCGCAAAATGGTCGATCGCGGCGCCGGCGAGATCCTTTTGACCTCGATGGACCGCGACGGCACCAAGGCCGGCTACGACATAGCTTTGACCCGCGCTATATCGGACGCGGTACGCGCCCCGGTCATCGCGTCGGGCGGTGTCGGCACGCTCGATCACCTGGTGGAAGGCATTCGCGACGGCCATGCCGGCGCGGTGCTGGCGGCGTCGATCTTCCATTTCGGCACCTACACTATAGCGCAGGCCAAGGCGCATATGGCTAGGGCCGGCCTGCCGATGCGGCTGGACTCGCCAGGCGATCGGCCCTAGAGCAATTCCAGGAAAAGTGCGAAGCGGTTTTCCGTCCGGAATTGCGTCAAAACAAAGAGTTAAGGCTGTCCGGCTAAGCAGAGGGCCCAGGCGCCATGGCTGAATTTTCGTTCTCCGACCTGGAGACAATCATCAGGGAACGCGCGCAGTCAGGCGATCCTGACTCGTGGACGGCCAAGCTGTTCGCGCGCGGCATCGACAAGGCGGCACAGAAGCTCGGCGAGGAGGCGGTCGAGGCCGTGATCGCCGCCGTCAAGGGCGACAAGCAGGGCCTCGTTTCCGAAAGTGCAGATCTTATATATCATTGGCTCGTCGTTCTCGGCCTCTCGGGTGTTCCGTTGGGCGACGTGCTCAAGGAGCTCGAAAGCCGCACCAGGCGTTCGGGCATCTCCGAGAAGGCGTCACGGCCCAAGGGCTGACCGCGAGGGAGGGCAGGTATCTCGATGGATCAGCTCGCGCCAACCGAGAAATACTCTCCCTTTCGTTTCTTCTCCGCCGAGCAATGGTCGCAATTCCGCGCCGACACGCCGCTGACGCTGAGCGAGGACGAATTCCGCCGCCTGCGTTCGCTCAACGACCCGGTCGACCTCGAGGAGGTCAGGCGCATCTATCTGTCGCTTTCGCGGCTCCTGTCCGCCCATGTCGAGGCGAGCCAGCTTTTGTTCCGGCAGCGCCAGGCCTTTTTCAACGCCGTCGACGTGGTCAAGACGCCGTTCATCATCGGCATTGCCGGCTCCGTCGCGGTCGGCAAGTCGACCACGGCGCGCGTGCTGAAGGAACTTCTGGCGCGCTGGCCGTCGAGCCCGAAGGTCGATCTCATCACCACCGACGGTTTTTTGCTTCCCAACGAGGTGCTGCGGCGCGAAAACCTGATGGAACGCAAGGGCTTTCCCGACAGCTACGATGTCGGCGCGCTGCTGCGCTTCCTCTCCGGCATCAAGTCGGCGCTGCGCAATGTCCGCGCCCCGGTCTATTCGCATCTCACCTATGACGTCATTCCCGGCGAGTTCGTCACCATCGACCGGCCTGACATCCTGATCTTCGAAGGCATCAATGTCCTGCAGCCGGGCAAGCTGCCGCAGGACGGCAAGATCGTGCCCTTCCTGTCCGACTTCTTCGACTTCGCCATCTACATCGATGCCGACGAGAAGCTGATCCACGAATGGTATATTTCCCGCTTCATGCGGCTGCGCGAAACCGCTTTCCGCGATCCGGATTCTTTCTTCCACCGCTATTCGCAGCTGTCTGAGGATTCGGCGCGCGCCATCGCCGAAGGCCTGTGGACCAACATCAATTTGAAGAATTTGCGCGAAAACATCCTGCCGACGCGCGCCCGCGCCGATCTCATCCTGCGCAAGGGCGCCGACCATCTGGTCGAGGAAGTGGCGCTGCGCAAGCTCTAGCCGGATATCAAGCTCTACCCGGATATAAGGCTCTACCCGGATACAAGAATGTGGCGGGCTGGTCACCGACAAGCCCGCCACATTCATGCCTCAGCCATTGGCGAACGGCACGGCGACATAGATCTGGCTGCCGTCGCGTTCGACCAGCAACAGCACCGATTTGCGCCCTGATTTGCCCGCCTGGGCAATCGCCTGGGTCACCTGTTTGGCGCTCTTGACCGGCACCTGATTGACGGCGACGATGATGTCGCCCGGCTGGATGCCGGCAGCGGCCGCCGCCGTGTCGGGACTGACGCGCGCAACCACCGCGCCACGCTCGTTGTCGGCGAGGTTCATCTGCTGGCGGATGTCGGGCGTGATGTCCATCAGGCCCAGGCCAAGCGCCGGCGCGCGCGAGCCCTGCCCGGCGCTCGGCGCGCCGGGCTCGCCGGTCGATCCCGTCTTCACATCGTCGCTGTTGCGTCCGACTTCGACGGAGATCGTCATGGCCTTGCCCTTGCGCCAGACATCAAGCGATTCCCTGGCGCCAGGGGCGACGTCGGCGACGGCCCGCGACAGATCCTTGGGATCCTTCACGTCCTGTCCTGCGAAGCCGGTGATGACGTCGCCGGTTTCGACGCCGGCGCGGGCCGCCGGGGAGCCGTCATTGACCTGGGAAACCAGCGCGCCGCCGGGATGCTCGAGCCCCATGGCGCCGGCCACATCAGGCGTCACCGGCTGAATCTCGACGCCGAGATAGCCGTACTGGATGGAGCCGTCCTTCATCAGCTTGGCGACCACTTTCTGGGCCTGGTCGGACGGGATGGCGAAGCCGACGCCGACGCTGCCGCCATTGGGCGAATAGATTGCCGTGTTGATGCCGATGACATTGCCTTTCACATCCACCAGCGGACCGCCGGAATTGCCATGGTTGATCGGCGCGTCGATCTGGATGAAATCGTCGAACGGCCCGCTATGCAGGTCGCGGCCGCGCGCCGAAACGATGCCTGCCGTGACCGTGGTGCCGATGCCGAAGGGATTGCCGATCGCCAGCACCTGGTCGCCGGTCATCAGCTTGTCGGAATCGCCCCATTTGACCGTCGGCAAAGGCTTGCTGGCCTTGACCTTGAGCACGGCGAGATCGTGCTTGGCGTCGCGTCCAACGAGCTTGGCCGGAAGCTCCGTGCCGTCGTCGAGCGTCACCTTGATCGAAGAGGCGCCGTCGACCACATGGTTGTTGGTGACGATGGTGCCGTCGGCACTGACGATGAAGCCGGAGCCCAGGGCCTCGGTTCGCGGCGCCTGCTGTTGTGGCGGGGTCTTGGGCATGGGCATGCCCTGATCGCCGAAGAACTGGCGGAAATAGTCGTCGAAGGGCGAATTGCCGTCAAAAGGTGTGGCCCCGCTCATCGTTTGTGGTTGTCCTTTCATGACCGTGGTGACAGTCACGACGGCCGGCTTGGCCGTGGCCACGGCAGGCGCGAACGAACCGCTCGGGGCCGATACACCGGGTGCCGGGGTCTGGGTGGTCGCGACGGCACTGATCGTGGTAGTGCCGTTCGTGCTCTGGGCGAATGAAACGACAATGGGGGATATGATCAGCGCGGCGCCCAGCAGGGCGGCGACGCGATGTCTACGAAGAATACCAAGAGGTGACATGGTCGTTCTGTCCGGGCGAGAGTTGATCCGGCGCCGCGAGCGTCCTTGGGAAGCGCCCATCAGCATGTCGACGACCGGGATCGCCTGTCTCGCCGTACATGGCGGCCGGCCGGATCGACAACCAGCTATCTAGGGAGCGGATCGGCCCGATTTAGGGTTTTGGGCCGACCTTACGAAGATTTAATTCAGAGAACGCTCACAGACCGGCATGCGAGCGCAGATAGGCCAACGCGATCTCACGCATGCGCTTGCCGTCGAAGCTCGGGCCGTGGCCGCCATGGCCGATGCGGATCGGCAGGTCGAGCAGGCGCTGCATCGTGCTGATATAGGCGTTCCGGTCGGAATCCGGCAGGCTGTCGATCAGCGTGTCGTCGTAGATGGCGTCGCCGCTGAAAAACAGCCCGTCGGCCTCGTCGAACAGCGCGATCGAATCCGGTGAATGCCCTGGCAGGTGCAGCACCCGGAACTGCCGGTCGCCGAGATCGATGACGTCGCCCTCGTCGAGGGTCCGCGTCAGCGGCGCGGGCGGGATCTTGTAATCGGCCGACCTCCAGCCCGGCGCCGGCAGTTTCGAAACTGCGCCTTCGAGATCATGGAACATATAGGCATAGGTCGCTGCCTCATCCATGCTTTCGAATTGCGCCGCACTCATCCTTGGCCCCGCCCGCCACGGGAATTCATGCAGCGAGCCGACGTGATCGAGATGGATATGAGTCGCGACCACCAGAAGCGGCTTGCCCCGAGGCGTTTCGATCTGCGGCGCCAGCGGACAGATGCCCATGCCGGTGTCGACCAAAAGGTCGGCATCGCGGCCGCTGAGATGCCAGATATTGGCGCGTAAATAGTCATGCACGAACGGCTCGGTCAGCTTCGTCGTCCTGTCGTCGACGATGCTCTTGCTGAACCAGTCCGGCATCAGTTTGGGCCCGGCATCAGACGAACGGCTTCCCGACCTTGTATTTCTCCGGCACCAGCCGCTTGAGATAGGCCATGCCGGCATCCGACAACTGGTTGACGTCGGGTTTCATGAAATCATCCGGCATGTGGCGGGTCTTGCCGGCGACGTTCTCCAGCGGCACCTTCTTCAGCACCGTTTTGCCGCCATCATATTGCAGCGCCACCGAGCCGCCGCCCTGTTCGGCGACGGTGACGGCGAAGGCACCGGCATCGAAAGCCTCCTGCGCATCGACGGCGCTGATGGCGCCGACATAGCCGCGCGGCATGTAGCCGAGCGCATCGACGCGGGCCCGCTTGCCCGGCAGCCCTTCGGCCAGCGCGCGTTCGAGCGCCGCCGGCAGGTCGCTGCCCGACAGCTTGACATTGCCATGCGCGTCGCGCTCGAGCTTGTCCGGCGGCACCAGGCTTTCGACCAGCGCCTTGCCGTCGGCGGTGCTGACGCCTTCCGACACGGCGACGATGCAGCGCTTGTGGCGGTCGAGCGTGGCGCGCACGTCGTCGATGAAGCCGGCGGCCGAGAACGGCCGCTCGGGCACGTAGACAAGGTGCGGGCCGCTGTCGGGGTCGAGTTGCCAGGCCGCCGCCGCCGCGGTCAGAAAGCCGGCATGCCGGCCCATGACGATGCCCACATATATGCCGGGCAGGGCGCGGAAATCGAGATCGACGGACAGGAAGGCGCCGGCGACGAACTCCGCCGCCGAGATGAAGCCCGGCGTATGGTCGTTTTCCTCGAGGTCATTGTCGATGGTCTTCGGGGCATGGACGAAGGCGATGCTGCCGCCGGCGGCATCGGTCAGGATCTGCTGCGTGCCCGACGTGTCGTTGCCGCCAATATAGATGAAGGCATCGGCGCCGGCCTTCTTCAAGCCGTTGAGGATGACATCGCAATACGCCGCGTCCGGCTTGTCGCGCGTCGAGCCAAGTGCGGCACTGGGCGTTCCGGCAATCAGCCGCAGCCGGTCTTCCGGGATGGCCGAGAGGTCGACATAATTGCCGTCACGAATGCCGCGCACGCCATGGATCGATCCCAGCACCTTGGCGCCGGGATGCCGCTTGCGGATCTCCAGCGTCGCTCCGACAACCGTCTGGTTGATGACGGCGGTTGGGCCGCCGCCTTGCGCGATAACAAAAGTTCCGGCCATTCCTGACGTCTCCCGAGGCGATGGTTTTCAAGGCACCTTGGCCTGTCTTGCCGCATCGCGCAACGGGGGAGTCGGAAGCATGATCGCTAAAAGCATGCCCTCGGCTGAGGAGGGTGGGGACCGGTTTTCGCCGGAGCTCATGCTCAACTGGCAGATAGGGCGGCCGCATGGGCCGCCTTCAACGATCACATGACAACGACCGGGTTTTTCTTCGAAACGCGGCTGTAGAGATCGATGATGTCCTGGTTGATCAGGCGCACGCAGCCCGACGACATCGCCTGGCCGATGCTCCACCATTCGGGCGAGCCATGGATGCGGTAGCCGGTGTCCTTGCCGTCCTGGTAGATGTAGAGCGCACGCGCCCCGAGCGGGTTGGTCAGGCCGCCGGGCTGGCCGCCCTGCCATTTCACCAGTTCCGGCTTGCGGGCGATCATCTCTGGCGGCGGCGTCCAGGTCGGCCATTCCCGGCCGTACTGGATGTTGGCGCGGCCGGACCAGCGGAAGCCGTCCTTGCCGATGCCGACGCCGTAGCGGATGGCATCGCCCCCCGGTTGGACGAGATAGAGCATGCGCTCCTTGAGATGGACGACGATGGTGCCGGGCGCCTCGCCGGTCGTGTCGACGACGATCTGGCGGCGGAATTCCGGCTTGACCTTCAGGTACGGCACCTCCGGCACGTTGAAGCCGCCATCGGTCAAGGAGGCATACATCAAGTCGGGGCTGGTGATGTTCTTGTCGACGCTGATCGAGGGGCGGATCGGCCGCACCGAGCCGGTGACCGTATCATCAAGTTCAAGCGCCGGCAGGCCGCCACCCGAGGTCGAGCAGCCGGCGACGCCGAGCAGTGCGAGCGCGCCCGCCCCGGTCAGGACGGCGCGGCGGGAAAGATGATGATCAGTTTCGATTGCGTCGCCGTTTCGTGGCGGCGTCGGACCTTGCGGCAACTCACGCATGTACCCAAACCCTACGCTGTCGGCGGGAAGCACGGTCCGGCCGGGATAGCGGGCATTTTCATCATTCATGGTTGATAAAGCGTGAACGCCTTGCGCTGCCAGCGTTTGCGCTCCTGCACAAAAAGGCCCAGGTCAGTCTGATATCTGAAGCATGCAGGGCGGTTTCCGTCCGGAACTGCGCAAGAACAAAAATCAGGCCTCTTTACATTCTCCCAGGGCTCAGGATTTATCCTTATCTTCAACCCAAGGGAGACAGACATGTCCTTCGAAAACTGGGCCGCTTTCGCCGCCGCGTCGGCGATCCTCCTCATCATTCCGGGTCCGACCATCCTGCTGGTCGTATCCTATGCGCTGGGCCAGGGCTGGCGGACCGCTTTGCCGATGGCCGTCGGCGTGGCATTGGGCGACTTCACCGCCATGACGCTGTCGATGCTGGGCATCGGCGCCCTGCTCGCCGCTTCGGCGACCGTCTTCACCATCCTGAAGCTGATCGGCGCTGGCTATCTGGTCTATCTTGGCGTGAAACTGTTCCGCGCCGGCGGCGCATTGAAAGCCGAACCGCGCACCGACGCCGTGTCGTCGGCCAAGATGATGGCGCACGCCTGGCTGGTCACGGCACTCAACCCGAAGAGCATCACCTTCTTCGTCGCCTTCCTGCCGCAGTTCCTCGACCGGCATGCCGATTTCTGGACGCAGATGCTGATCTTCGAGACGACCTTCCTGGCGCTCGCCTTCACCAATGCCTTCGGCTATGCGCTGATCGCGGCGCGCGCCCGTAATGTCGTGTGCAATCCCAAGGCGATCCGCATCTTCAACCGCACCGGCGGCACGCTGCTGGTCGGCGCCGGCATCGCCACGGTGGCGATGCGTTCAGGCAATTGAGCTAGACTAGACGCGCAATCGACGAAGCTCCGGCCTCTCCGGTTGGCGGGGAGGCTGTCAGTGCTCTAGGATCTGATTCCGATTAGCAGGGCATCGAAAGTCGGCATGACAGTGGAGGATGCATTCGGCCTGGCCTTTTCGGGCGCGACGGAGGCAGGGTTCACGCCCTACAGCCAGGCGGTGCGCCAGCTGCAGTGCTTCGTCGGCGATCCCGTAGCCTCCGTCGACCGCGCCATCGCGGAAAATCCCGATTTTGTCATGGCGCATGTCTTCAAGGGTTATCTCTTTGGCCTCGCTACCGAGCGGGAGGCGATGGCGGTGGCCAGGGCCTGCCACGAAGCGGCTGTGCCGCTGGCCGCGACAACGCGCGAGCAGGCGCATGTCTCGGCCCTCGGCCATCTCGCCAACGGGCGCTGGCATCAGGCCGCCGGCATTCTCGAGGGCATCGCCACCGACTTTCCGCTTGACGCCGTGGCGCTGCAGGTCGGGCACCAGATCGACTTCTTTACCGGCAACGCCCGCATGCTGCGCGACCGCATCGCCCGCGCCTTGCCGTCCTGGCGGAGCGGAATGCCGGGCTACCACGCCATTCTTGGCATGCAGGCCTTCGGGTTCGAGGAGATGGGTGACTATATCAGGGCCGAAAAGCTCGGCCGGACGGCGGTAGAGATCGAGCCGCGGGATGGCTGGGCTCAGCACGCCGTCGCTCATGTCATGGAAATGCAAAGCCGGCAAAGGGACGGCATCGCCTGGATGCGCGCCAACCCCGAGGCGTGGACGAAGGAGAGTTTCCTCAAGGTGCACAATTGGTGGCATCTGGCGCTGTTTCATTACGATCTCGGCGAGACCGACGAGGTGCTGGCGCTCTATGACGGCCCGATCTACGGCGCGCGATCGACGCTGGCGCTCAATATGGTCGATGCCTCGGCGATCCTGTGGCGGCTTTATCTCGGCGGTGTCGACGTTGGTGACCGCTGGACGCCGCTTGCCGCCAATTGGGAGCCCAAGGCCGGCGCCGGCAATTATGCCTTCAATGACGCGCATGCGATGATGGCCTTTGTCGGCGCCGGGCTCGGCGCCCCGGCCCGGACCTTGCTCGAGGCACAGCGCGAGGCCATGCACGGCAGCGACGACAACGCCGCTTTCACCACGGATGTCGGCCATCCCTTGACGCTGGCCATCAAGGCCTTCGGCGAAGGCAACTACACTGAGGTCATGCGCCTGATCGGGCCGATCCGGGCGATCGCCCATCGTTTTGGCGGCAGCCACGCACAGCGCGACGTCATCGACCTGACGCTGATCGAGGCGGCCTTGCGGACTGGTGATGGTGCGCGCGCCAGGGCGCTCACCGCCGAGCGTTCGATGGCGCGGCCGGACAGTCCGCTGTCGCGGCTGTTTTCGCGACGCTCTGACGATTTGTCAGAGAATTGACCCGAAGCGGATCTTGCCTTAAAAACTGGCTTGGCCAGATTTTTTCGAGATCCGAAAAAAATAATGGCATGGGGAGGAAAACATGTATCTCGGCCTCGACCTGGGCACGTCGGGCGTCAAGGCGCTGCTGATCGATGCCGGACAGACCGTCATCGGCTCCGGCCATGGCGGGCTTGACGTTTCGCGGCCGCACCCCGGCTGGTCCGAACAGGACCCGTCCCACTGGATACGCGCCTGCGAAGACGCGATTGCCGAACTCAGGGCTTCCCATCCCAGGGAGTTCGCGGCGGTAAAAGGCATCGGCCTGTCGGGCCAGATGCATGGCGCGACCTTGCTTGACGCGGCCGATCATGTGCTGCGCCCCTGCATCCTGTGGAACGACACGCGCAGCCATGTCGAGGCAGCGACGCTCGACGCCGATCCGCGTTTTCGCAAGCTCACCGGCAACATCGTCTTTCCCGGCTTCACCGCGCCGAAGCTCGCCTGGGTGAAGAACAACGAGCCCGCCGTCTTCGCCAAGGTCGCGAAAGTCCTGCTGCCCAAGGATTTCCTGCGGCTTTGGCTGACCGGCGAACACATTTCGGAAATGTCGGATTCGGCCGGCACCTCCTGGCTCGATGTCGGCAAGCGGCGCTGGTCGGCGGACCTGCTGGCGGCGACCTCGCTCGACGAGACGCAAATGCCGTCTCTGGTCGAGGGCACTGAGAAGGCCGGCGGATTGCGCGCCGAGCTGGCATCGAAATGGGGCATCGAGACCGGCATCCCGATTGCCGGGGGCGCCGGCGACAATGCGGCTTCCGCCTGCGGCATGGGCACGGTCGGCGCCGGCCATGCCTTTGTTTCGCTGGGCACCTCGGGCGTGCTGTTTGCCGCCAACGCGTCCTACCTGCCCAACCCGGCAAGCGCGGTCCATACCTTCTGTCATGCGCTGCCCAACACCTGGCACCAGATGGGCGTCATCCTGTCGGCGACCGATTCGCTCAACTGGCTGTCGGAGATCACGGGCAAAGGGGCAGGCGAACTGACCACGGAACTCGGCGACGCGCTGAAAGCGCCGACCGGCGTGTCCTTCCTGCCCTACCTCTCGGGCGAGCGCACGCCGCACAATGATTCCGCCATTCGCGGTTCCTTCACCGGCCTGGCGCATGAATCGAGCCGCGCGGTGCTGACCCAGGCTGTGCTGGAGGGCGTCGCCTTTGCCTTCCGCGACAGTCTCGAAGCCCTGAGGACGGCTGGCACGACACTGACGCGCGTGACCGCGATCGGCGGCGGCTCACGCTCGCGCTACTGGCTGAAGGCGATCGCTACCGCGCTAGGCCTGCCGATCGACATTCCGGCCGACGGCGATTTCGGCGCCGCCTTCGGCGCTGCCAGGCTCGGGCTGATCGCGGCGACCGGCGCCGATCCGCTCAGCGTCTGCACGGCGCCGGCGACCGATGCCACGATCGAACCGGATGCCGCGCTTGGGCGTGCCTATGCCGATGCCTATCACCGCTACCGGGCGCTCTATCCGGCGATCAGGGCTGTTACCGCGTGAGTAGGCACGAGGCGCCCCTCTCTGCCCTGCCGGGCATCTCCCCCTCAAGGGGGGAGATTAGCAGCTTCGGCGCCCCGCTCAATCCTGCAATGCTGGAGAGTAGCGAAAGCCGGCGTGATACCCGATCTCCCCCCTTGAGGGGGAGATGGCCGGCAGGCCAGAGGGGGGCGCCTCGCGCCCACCCAGCCAGCAAAGCCTCACTGCGCCGGAACCTTGTCGAGGAAGCCGGTGACGCTCTTCAGGCGGCCGTTCTCGATCACGCCGATGTCGGTGCCTTCGATGAGCGAAGGGACGCCCTCGGGGCCGAGGTTCCACGAAAAGCGGATCTTGTCGGCGAACCCGTCCGGCGTGCCCTTCAGCGAGAACCGGAAGCCGGCAAAGCGCTGCTGCACGCCATCGATCAGCGCCGCGACGCCGTCATGGCCGTCGCCCTGCATAAGCGGATCGCGATAGCTGACGTCTTCTGTGAAAACAGCCTTGAGCAATTCGGTGCGGCGGCTGGCATCGCTTTCGTTCCAGGCGGTGATGTAGCCCTCGGCGATCTTGTTGAGGTCGGTCATGGTCTGTCTCCTTTGTTTGACGGCTTTGACATCAGCCTTTTCGACCAGCGCAGAACCGAAACCAATTACGCCTGAGGTAATCAGGGCGAACTATTCGAGAGAGGACAGAAAGCATGAGCAGCGGATTTTTCGGCGACATCCAGAAGATCAAATATGAGGGACCGGATTCGACCAATCCGCTGGCCTACCGCTTCTACAATCCCGACGAGGTCGTGGCCGGCAAGCGGCTGGAAGACCATCTGCGCTTCGCCGTCGCCTACTGGCATTCCTTCGCCTGGCCGGGCGGCGATCCCTTTGGTGGCCAGACCTTCGACCGTCCCTGGTTTCCCAAGGCCGGCGGCGTCGACACAATGGAACTGGCCAAACTGAAAGCGGACGTCGCCTTCGAGATGTTCTCGCTGCTCGGCGCGCCCTATTTCTGCTTCCACGACGCCGATGTGCGGCCCGAGGGCAAGGATTTTTCCGAGAGTGCCGCCCGCCTCGACGAAATCGCCGATTACTTCGCGGGCAAGATGAAGCAGACTGGCGTCAAGCTCTTGTGGGGCACGGCGAACCTGTTCTCCAACCGCCGCTTCATGTCGGGCGCCGCCACCAATCCGGATCCGGACGTCTTTGCCTATGCGGCGGCGACGGTGAAAAGCTGCATCGACGTCACCAAGCGGCTGAAGGGCGAGAACTACGTGCTGTGGGGCGGGCGCGAGGGCTACGAGACGCTGCTCAACACTGACCTTGCCCGCGAACAGGAACAGGCCGGACGCTTCCTCAGCCTCGTCGTCGACTACAAGCACAAAATCGGCTTCAAGGGTACGATCCTGATCGAGCCGAAGCCGCAGGAGCCGACCAAGCACCAGTACGACTATGACGTCGCCACCGTCTACGGCTTCCTCAAGCGCTTTGGGCTGGAGAAGGAGGTCAAGCTCAACATCGAGCAGGGCCACGCCATCCTGGCCGGCCATTCCTTCGAGCACGAGCTGGCTTTGGCCAATGCGCTCGGCGTCTTCGGTTCGATTGACATGAACCGCAACGACTACCAGTCGGGCTGGGACACCGACCAGTTCCCCAACAACGTACCGGAGATGGCGCTGGCCTATTACCAGGTCCTGCAGGCAGGCGGCTTCAAGACCGGCGGCACCAATTTCGATGCCAAGCTGCGTCGCCAGTCGCTCGATCCGCAGGATCTGCTGATTGGCCATATCGGCGGTATGGATGCCTGCGCGCGCGGCCTCAAGGCCGCGGCCCGCATGGTGGAGGACAAGGCATTGTCCGCGCCGCTGGCGGAGCGTTACGCCGGCTGGAACACGGCCGAGGCCAAGGCGATGCTCTCGGGCAAGCGCACGCTGGAGGAGATTGCCGAACGCGTGGTGAAGAAGAAGATCGAGCCGCAGCCGCGCTCCGGCCGCCAGGAATTGCTGGAAAACATCGTCAACCGCTACGTATAGGGCGATCGCCGCTCTCTCTGTGGACCGACATCGCCACCTCTGGCAGAAAGCCGATATACAGCTTTCTGCCAGTCAGTTGGTTTCGCGCAAGCTGCCGGGGATCGCACAGGTCTTCGACAACTCGCCGGGACCAACATGCGCCAAAGAGCACGTTTGGCGACAAGGTTTTGCCTCCGAACGCCCCCCAATTGCCTCGCTCTTGCCTTCAAACTGCCGTCACGAATCTCGTATAAATACGGGTCGTGGCGGGAGAGGAAGAAGGAGGCGAACCGATATGCAGAACGAACGTGAAATCGACGCCCTGCTCTCACCTGGCGAGGCCGGATCGATCATCGACCGGTTGATGGCGCTGCCGCATTCGAAGGACAGTGCCCGCAGGGCAAATGAATGGGATCGCGCGGTCGCCGCGCGGCTCGAAACAGTACTGGCCAAGAGCATGCGCTCGCGCATTGTCGGCGAAAGTCGCGACGCCGCCTGACAATCCCCGTGATTTGACGAACAGAGGCAGATTCTTCATCCTTCACCGATGATACGCGCGGTGCTCCTGGATCTCCTGGGTGTCGTCTATGACGCCGACACTCCGATCCCGGGCGCCGTGGCTGCGGTCGGCCGCCTGCGCGAGGCTGGCCTGCCGCTCCGCTTCGTCAGCAATACGACACGCTCGCCGCGCAAGGCAATTATCGAGCAGCTTGCTGCCTCAGGAATCGAGGTGGCGGATACGGAATTGCTGACGCCGGCCCGTGCCGCCGTGGAATGGCTTCGCCGCCATGGCTGTCGGCCCCACCTGCTCGTCCATCCCGACCTTGAAACCGAGTTCTCCGGGCTGAAGGGCGGGAACGGGCGTGCCGTCGTCGTCGGCGATGCCGGCGATGCCTTCGACTATGCCAGTCTCAACCGGGCGTTTCGCGAACTGGTTGCCGGCGCCGATTTCGTGGCGCTTGCCACCAACCGTATCTTCAGGGATGCCGACGGTCTGCTTAGCCTCGACGCCGGCGCCTTCGTCGCGGCGCTCGAATTCGCCAGCGGCCGGAGCCCCGTTCTGCTCGGCAAGCCATCGCCGGACTTCTTCCTTTCGGCGCTCGCCGATGTGAACTGCTCGGCGGCCGAGGCGGTCATGGTCGGCGACGATGCGGAAAGCGACGTCGCCGGCGCGCTGCGTGCGGGACTTGGCGCGGCACTGCTCGTTCGGACAGGCAAATATCGCCCGGATGATGAAACTCGCTTCGACCCGGCGCCTACGGCATTGGTCGACGATCTCGCCGCCGCGACGGACTGGATCCTCAACCGCGCCGCAGCCTGACCGGCGCTTCGCCGAAAGCTCTTGAAAACGCTCTGGAAAATGCCGCGGCGGACGAGAACCCCGTCCGCCCGGCAATGTCGGCCATCGCCACCCTGGTGTCGACCACCAGCCGCCGTGCCGCACCGAGCCGCAGCCTGAGGTAATAGGCGCCCGGCGTCTCGCCGATCGACTTGCGAAAGACGCTTTCCAGTGTCCGCGCGGTCACGCCGGCGCGCTTGGCCACCGCTTCGATGGTCAGCGGCTGGTCGACGTGCGATTCCATCAGCCGGATGGCCTGCGCCAGACGCGGGTCGTAGCCGTCGAGCCGGCCGAGCGAGACCAGCGGCTGCGCATCGGTCGCCGCACGCGCCTGGTCGTAGATGAAGACGCTGGCGACATCGAGCGCCACGGCCATGCCGAGCCGTGTGCGTATCAAATGCAGCATCAGGTCGAAGGTCGGCGAGGCACCGCCCGAGGTGAACACCGGTCCGTCGATGACATAGCGGTCCGGACGGACATCGACGCCGGGGAAGGCGGACGAGAAATCCTCCATGTCTTCCCAATGGGTGGTGGCGCTGCGCCCCTCCAGCAGGCCGGCGCGTGCCACCAGCCAGGTGCCGGCCTCGACGCCGCCGCACGCACGCGCCGTTCGCGCCGCGCGTCGCAGGCCTGAGAGCAGAGCCGACGTGGCATAGTTCTGGGTGCCGAAACCGGCGACGACGACAAGGACGTCGGTCGGCTCGGTTGCGTCGAAACGGCCGCTGACCGCAACCGGCAGGCCGCACGTCGTTATCGGCGCCTCGCCGGTGACAGAGACCAGCTTGAAATCGAACAAGGTCTCGCCGGAAATGCGGTTGGCGGCGCGCAGCGGATCGACGGCCGAGGCGACGCACATGATGGACGAGCCGGAAAACACCAGCAGTGTCACCTTGAGCGGCGAACGCTCTGCACGAAAGATATCGGGCTTTTCGCTTTTTATCATATGCTCTTCGTAAAACGCAAAACAGTTTCCGGCAAGTCGGGCATTGTTGGGGTCTGTTTCCACGGGAGGAGAGTTCCATGCCGCTTGCGATGAACCGTGAGGTCTTCATTACCTGTGCCGTGACCGGGTCCGGAGGCTCGCAGGATCGCAGCCCGCATGTGCCGCGCTCGCCCAAGCAGATCGCCGATTCGGCCATCGATGCGGCCAAGGCGGGCGCCGCGATCGTTCATTGCCATGTCCGCGATCCCGAGACCGGCAAACCGCGCCGCGACGTGCATCTCTACCGCGAAGTCACCGAGCGCATCCGCGACGCCAATGTCGACGTCGTGCTGAACCTCACCGCCGGCATGGGCGGCGACATGGTGTTCGGCTCGCCCGAGGCACCGCTGCCGCTCAACAAAAAGGGCACCGATATGGGCGGCGCCACCAACCGCATGGAGCACGTGCGCCAGTGCCTGCCCGAGATATGCACGCTCGACTGCGGCACCATGAACTTCGCCGAAGCCGATTATGTCATGACCAACACGCCGGGCATGCTGCGCGCCATGGGCGGCATGATGACGGCGCTCGGGGTCAAACCGGAGATCGAGGCCTTCGACACCGGCCATCTCTGGTTCGCCAAGCAGCTGGTCGAGGAGAAGGTGCTCAACCCCGATGCCCTGGTGCAGCTCTGCATGGGCGTTCCGTGGGGTGCGCCCGACGACCTCAACACCTTCATGGCCATGGTCAACAACGTGCCCTCGACCTGGAACTGGTCGGCCTTTGCCATCGGCCGCAACCAGATGGCCTATGCCGCCGCGGCGGTGCTGGCCGGCGGCAATGTCCGCGTCGGGCTCGAAGACAATCTCTGGCTCGACAAGGGCGTTCTGGCGACCAACGCGCAGCTGGTCGAACGCGCCGCCAGCATCGTCACCAACCTCGGCGCCAGGATCCTGGGGCCGGAAGAGGTGCGCCAGAAGCTCAACCTGACCAAGCGAGCGCCGATCGCGGCATAAATTATTCGCTGGGAGGTCAGCATGACTACCGTCAAATTCACCGCGATGAAGGATGGTGACAGGGACGACTACGAGTTCCTGACCGCGCATGAAATCGACTACGCCGCCAAAACCGGCGAGCGGCTGCTCGACGCGCTGGTCCAGCTCGACGAAGGCCTGTCCGGCTACAAGATCACCCGGCTCGGCCATTCCCTGCAGGCGGCGACGCGCGCCTGGCGCGATGGCGCCGACACCGACTGGATCGCCTGCGCGCTGCTGCACGACATCGGCGACATCTACGCACCCTATAATCACGACGAATATGCCGCTTCGATCCTGAAACCCTTCGTGCGCGAGCAATGCACCTGGGTGGTGGAGAAGCATGGCGACTTCCAGCGCCTCTATTATGCCCACCATCTCGGCGGCAACCGCCATGCGCGTGACCGCTTTGCCGGCCACGCCTATTTCGACGATTGCGACCAGTTTTGCGAACGCTGGGACCAGTCGAGCTTCGACCCCGATTACGAGACGCTGCCGATCGAGTTCTTCCGGCCCTTCGTGCTCGAGGTCTTTGCCCGCAAGGCCTACGACCCGGCGATCATCCGTGTCGGCGAGCGCGAGCCCCTCATCGATCTCGAAACAGCCAAGACAAGAACCGGAGCCTCAGCATGAGCATCATCAACAAGGCAGCCGCCATCGGCGGCGGCGTCATCGGCGCCGGCTGGGTGGCGCGCCTGCTGCTCAACGGCATCGACGTGTCGATCTTCGATCCCGATCCCGAAGCTTCACGCAAGGTCTCCGAAGTGATGAAGGGCGCGCGGCGCGCCTATAAGCAGATGGTCCCCGGCGGCCTGCCCAAGGAGGGTAAGCTGACCTTCGCCAAGACCATTGCCGAGGCGGTGGCCGATGCCGATTTCATCCAGGAAAGCGTGCCGGAACGGCTCGACCTCAAGCACCGCGTGCTGGCCGAGATCGACACCCACGCACCCGCCAATGCCATTGTCGGCTCGTCCACCTCCGGCATCAAGCCGACCGACATGCAGGTGGCGATGAAGAAGCATCCGGAGCGATTGGTCGTCGGCCATCCGTTCAATCCCGTCTATCTCCTGCCATTGGTCGAGATCGTTGGCGGCGAGCAGACTTTCCCCGAGGCGATCGAGGTCGCCAGGGAAATCTATGCCTCGATCGGCATGAAGCCGGTCGTCATCCGCAAGGAGATCGAGGCTTTCGTCGGCGACCGCTTGCTCGAAGCGGCCTGGCGCGAGGCGCTGTGGCTGATCAAGGACGGCATCTGCACTGTCGAGGAGCTCGACGACATCATGCGCTACGGCTTCGGCCTGCGCTGGGCGCAGATGGGCATGTTCCAGGTCTATCGTGTCGCCGGCGGCGAAGCCGGCATGCGCCACTTCATGGCGCAGTTCGGCCCGTGCCTGAAATGGCCGTGGACCAAGCTGATGGACGTGCCGGAATTCAACGACGAACTGGTTGACCTGATCGCCACGCAGTCGGACGACCAGGCGCACGGCCTGTCGATCCGCGAACTGGAAAAGATCCGCGACGACAATCTGGTCGCGATCATGGACGCGCTGTCGAAGCAGAACAAAGGCAAGGGCTGGGGCGCCGGCGCCCTGCACAAGGACTATACCAGGCAGTTGGCAAAGCTGGCGGCGAAGAAGCCGACGGCCTCCAAGGCGGCCGAGAAGGCGAAGGCAGCGAAGCCGGTGAAGAAGGCGGAAAAGCCGAAGAAAAAGAAGAAAGGCTAAAGACCATGGATTTCGGTCTGTCGGAGGAACAGAAGCTCATTGTCGAGACGACACGCGCCTTCGTCGAGAATGAGCTTTACCCGCATGAGCGCGAGGTCGAGCGCACCGGCGTGCTGCGCCGCGACCTGATCGAGGAGATCAAGGCCAAGGCGATCGAGGCCGGGCTCTACGCCGCCAACATGCCGACGGACGTGGGTGGCGCGGGCCTGGATACGGTGACCTGGCTGCTCTACGAAAAGGAACTGGGCCGCGCCAACTATGCGCTGCACTGGACCTGCGTTGCGCGCCCCTCCAACATCCTCCTGGCCGGCACGCCCGAACAACGCGAAAAGTACCTGTTTCCTTGCATTCGTGGCGAGAAATGGGATTGCCTGGCGATGACCGAGCCCGGCGCCGGTTCCGACCTGCGCGGCATGAAGGCGACCGCGGTGCAGGATGGCGGCGACTGGGTGCTGAACGGCACCAAGCATTTTATCTCACACGCCGATCTTGCCGATTTCGCCATCGTCTTCATGGCCTCGGGTGAAGAGGATTCGCCGCGTGGAAAGCGCAAGAAGATCACCGCCTTCTTCGTCGACAAAGGCACCAAGGGCTTCAACGTGCGCGAGGGCTACCGCAATGTCTCGCATCGCGGCTACACCAACGCCATTCTCGAATTCGACGATTGCCGGCTGCCGGCCTCGCAGGTTCTGGGCGAGGTCCACAAGGGCTTCGACGTCGCCAATTCCTGGCTGGGCGCAACCCGCCTGCAGGTCGGCGCCACCTGTCTCGGTCGTGCGGAGCGGGCGCTTGGCCATGCCGTCGAATACGCCGCGCAGCGCCAGCAGTTCGGCCAGCAGATCGGCAAGTTCCAGGGCGTTTCGTTCAAGCTTGCCGATATGGCGACCGAATTGAAGGCCGCCGACCTGATGGTGTTCGAAGCCGGCTGGAAGTACGATCAGGGCACCGTCACCGACCAGGACATGGCCATGGCCAAGCTGAAGGCCACCGAGATGCTCGCATTCGTCGCCGACGAAGCAATCCAGATCCATGGCGGCATGGGACTGATGGACGACTTGCCGCTGGAGCGCATCTGGCGTGACGCCCGCGTCGAGCGCATCTGGGAAGGCACGTCGGAAATCCAGCGTCACATCATTTCGCGGGCGCTGCTGCGTCCGTTCGGGGCATAACTTATGCATAAGCTTGAGCGTCTCCTGCGCCCGAAATCGATCGCCGTGTTCGGTGGCGTGCAGGCTGCCGCCGTCGTCGCGCAATCGATCAAGATGGGCTTTGCCGGCGAAATCTGGCCGGTGCACCCGACCAAGGACGAGCTTGCCGGACGCAAGGCCTACCGGTCCGTAGCCGACCTGCCCGGCGCGCCGGACGCCGCCTTTGTCGGCGTCAACCGGCACCTGACCATCGAGGTGGTCAAGGCGCTGGCCGAGCGCGGCGCCGGCGGCGCCGTCTGCTTTGCCGCCGGCTTTCTTGAGACCGAGGCCTATGACGAGGACGGCGAACGGCTGCAGGCCGAACTGGTCGCGGCTGCGGGCCAGATGCCGATCATCGGACCGAACTGCTATGGCCTGATCAACTATGCCGATGGCGCGCTGCTGTGGCCCGACCAGCATGGCGGCATAAGATTGGAGGAGGGTGGCAAGGGCGTCGCCATCATCACCCAATCGTCCAACATCGCCATCAACATGACGATGCAGAAGCGCGGCCTGCCGATCGCCTTCCTGATGACCGCCGGCAACCAGGCGCAGACCGGCCTGTCCGAAATGGCGCTCGGCCTGATCGAGGACGAACGCGTCACATCGCTCGGCCTGCACATCGAAGCTTTCGATTCGGTAGCCGGCTTCGAGAAATTGGCGGCGCGCGCACGCGAGCTGAAAAAACCGATCATCGCCATGAAGGTCGGCCGCTCCGAACAGGCCAGGCAGGCGACGGTCTCGCATACCGCATCACTTGCCGGTTCGGATGCCGCCTCGGGCGCCTTCCTGAAGCGGTTGGGCATCGCGCGTGTCGATTCCATCCCTGCCTTCATCGAAGCGTTGAAGCTGCTGCACATCACCGGCCCGCTGCCCGGCTATCGCCTGTCGTCGATGAGCTGTTCGGGTGGCGAGGCCTCGGTCATGGCCGACAGCGCCGAAGGCCGCTGGGTCAACTTCCCGGTTCTCATCGACAGCCATCGCGCCCATGTCAAATCGACGCTCGGGCCGCTGGTCGCGGTCGCCAACCCGCTCGACTACCACACCTTCATCTGGAACAACGAGCCGGCGATGACCGCCACCTTCACCGCCATGGTGTCGGGCGGCTTCGACCTCAACATGCTGGTGCTCGACTTTCCGCGCCCGGACCGCTGCTCGGTCACCGACTGGTGGGCGACGCTGCGCGCCTTCGAATCGGCGCTGAAGACCAACAAGGCGCATGGCGCGATCGTCTCCTCGCTGCCGGAGAACCTGCCCGAGGAATACACCGCCGAGCTGATGGCGCGCGGCATGGTACCGCTGTTCGGCATTTCCGAGGCGATGGACGCCGCCCAGGCGGCCGCTTTCATCGGCTGGGCCTGGCGCGAGCCCCAGGCGCAGCCGGTCGACACCTCCGCCTCCGGGGCTGCCAGCGGCGGCCACGTCACACCTGACGAGGCGCAAGCCAAGGCGCGCCTGATCAAGGCCGGGCTTCCCGTGCCCAAGGGCGAGCGCGCCGGCAATGCGGTCGAGGCGGTGATCTCGTCGATGGCGCTCGGCTTCCCCGTCGCTCTGAAGGCGCTGGGCGTCACGCATAAGTCCGAGGTCGGCGCTGTCAGGCTCAACCTCAAGGACGCCGAATCCGTCAGCACGGCGGCGCATGACCTGCTGCCGCTCGGCACCGGCCTCTATGTCGAGCGCATGGTGCGCGACGGCGTCGCCGAACTGATCGTCGGCTTCACCCGCGATCCGATGTTCGGCGCGGTGATGACGCTGGGCACCGGTGGCGTCCTTGTCGAATTGCTGCGCGACAGCGTCACTCTGATGCTGCCGGCGACCCGCGACGACATCGAGGCAGCGCTTCGCGGCCTCAAACTGTTCCCGCTGCTCGAAGGCTATCGCGGCCGGCCGAAGGCCGATGTCCACGCTGCTATCGACGCCATCGCGGGCATTGCTGCCTTCGTGCAGCAGAATGCCGGCGAGATCGAGGAACTCGACATCAACCCGCTGATCGTCTGCGTCGAAGGCAAGGGTGCCTGGATCGCCGACGCGCTGCTGGTGCTGGGAGAGAACAAGAATGTCTGACGTCATTTCGACCCGCCGCGAAGGCTCGATCCTCGAGGTCACCCTCGACCGGCCCAAGGCCAACGCCATCGATCTGAAGACGTCGCGGCTGATGGGCGAAACCTTCAGGGCGTTCCGCGACGACCCGGACTTGCGCGTTGCTATCGTCAAGACCGCCGGCGACAGGTTCTTCTGCGCCGGCTGGGACCTGAAGGCCGCTGCCGGCGGTGACGCGGTCGACGGCGATTACGGCGTCGGCGGCTTTGCCGGGCTGCAGGAGCTGCGCGACCTCAACAAGCCGGTCATCGCCTGCGTCAACGGCATGGCGGTCGGCGGCGGCTTCGAACTGGCGCTGTCCTGCGACCTCATCTATGCCTCCGATCATTCCTCCTTCGCGCTGCCCGAAATCCGCGCCGGCACGCTCGCCGATGCCGCGACCATCAAACTGCCGAAGCGCATTCCCTATCATGTCGCCATGGACCTGCTGTTCACCGGCCGCTGGATGGATGTCGCCGAGGCGCATCGCTGGGGCCTGGTCAACGAGGTGCTGTCGAAGGAGAAGCTCGAAGACCGCGTCTGGGAGATCGCAAGGCTGCTCGCCAGCGGTCCGCCGCTGGTCTTCGCGGCGATCAAGGAGACGGCGCGAGTGGCCGAAGCGCTGACCTTCCAGGACGCGATGAACAAAGTGACGCGGCGCCAGTTGGCGACGGTCGATGCGCTCTACGGTTCCGAAGACAATATGGAAGGTTTTCGCGCCTTCGCCGAGAAGCGCGATCCGGTGTGGAGGGGGAAGTGAGGATTATTGCCGAAATGACGGCGCTCACCCCCCTCTGTCCTGCCGGACATCTCCCCCTCAAGGGGGGAGATTGGCAGCTCGCATCCGGACGCTCACCCACCAACGCCGGGGGTTGGCGAAAGTCCCTACGACATCCGATCTCCCCCCTTGAGGGGGAGATGGCCGGCAGGCCAGAGGGGGGCGCCTGGGCTCCACCTTTGCAGTTGGCGCGGCCAGCATGACCGACTACAAAACCCTGATCGACGCCGAGACCTGGGCCTTCATCGAACGGACCAATTCCTATTATCCGCCCGATACGATCGACTATACGATCGCCGAGCAGCGCGCGATCTATGACCGGATGTGCCGGGAGTTCTTTGCCGGCTATCCCGAAGGCGTCGCGGCCGAAACCTCGGCAATAGCGACACCAACGCACAACATCCCGATCCGCATCTACCGCAGCGCCCCGGAGGCCGCAGTGACGGTGCTCTATATCCATGGCGGCGGCTTCATCCTTGGCGGGCTGGACAGCCATGACGACGTCTGCGCCGAGCTATGCGCCCGCACCGGCTACGAGGTGGTCTCGGTCGACTATCGGCTGGCGCCGGAGCATCTGCATCCGGCAGCCTTCGACGACGCCATGAGCGCCTTCGAATGGGTTGCGGCAAATCGCGATCATCCTGTACTGCTTTGCGGCGACAGCGCCGGCGGCAATCTCTGCGCCGCCGTCAGCCATGCCACGCGCGGCCATGCAAAAAGGCCGTTTGGCCAGGTGCTGATCTATCCCGGCCTCGGCGGCGACCGCTCGAAGGGCTCCTATGTGGTCCACGCCGAAGCGCCGATGCTGACCATGCGCGATCTCGAATTCTACAAGCATGTCCGCACCGGCGGGTTGGACCAGACCGGCGACATAACGCTCTCGCCGCTGGCCGACGCCGATTTCGCCAATTTGCCGCCGACGGTGCTGATCACCGCCGAGTGCGATCCGCTGTCGTCGGATGGGCAAGCCTATCGCGATCGCGTCGCCGCCGCCGGCGGCCGGGCATATTGGTTGGAGGAACCGGGACTGGTGCACGGCTATCTCCGGGCCAGGCACACAGTCGCCCGCGCCCGCGCCAGTTTTACCCGGATCGTCGACGCGGTAGCCGCTCTTGGAAAGGATACCTGGCACTGGTGAGCGGTTCACGCCACCGCCGCGGCCGCCGCCCGGCCGGCGCCGCGGCCGGAAAATATGCAGCCGCCGAGGAACGTGCCTTCCAGCGCCGCATAGCCATGCACGCCGCCGCCGCCGAAGCCGGCGGCTTCGCCGACGGCATAGAGCCCGGCGACCGGCTGGCCGTCGGCGCCGAGCACACGGCTGTCGAGATCGGTCTGCAGGCCGCCCAGCGTCTTGCGGGTCAGGATGTTGAGGCGCACGGCGATCAGCGGGCCATTTGCCGGATCGAGCATCTTGTGCGGCTTGGCCGTGCGGATCAGCCGGTCGCCGAGATAGGCGCGCGCGCCGCGCAATGCGGTGATCTGCATGTCCTTGGAGAACGGATTGTCGAGCTGCCGGTCGCGGGCGCGGATCTCGCGCTCGACCTGGGCAAGCTCGAGCAGCGGCTCGCCGCCAGCCAGCGCGTTCATGCGTGCGACCAGCGCCGGCAGCTCGGCTTCAACGATGAAGTCCTCGCCCTTCTCCATGAACGCTTTCACCGGTCCTGGGATGCCCGAGGTGGCGCGGCCGAGCACTTGCCGCCAGCTCTTGCCGGTCAGGTCCGGGTTCTGCTCGGAGCCCGACAGCGCGAACTCCTTCTGGATGATCTTTTTGGTCAGGATGAACCAGGAATAGTCGAAGCCGGTGCTCATGATGTGGCTGAGCGTGCCGAGCGTGTCGAAGCCGGGATAGAGCGGCACCGGCAGGCGCTTGCCCCTGGCATCGAGCCACAGCGAGGACGGGCCGGGCAGGATGCGGATCGCATGCTCGGTCCAGATCGGCGCCCAGTTCCTGATGCCTTCGACATAATGCCACATGCGGTCGCGGTTGATGATCGAGCCGCCGGCCTGTTCCGTGATCGCCAGCATGCGGCCGTCGACATGGTCGGGCACGCCGGTGATCATCCGCTTCGGTGCCGTGCCCAGCCGCGTGGGCCAGTTTTCCCGCACCAGCTGGTGGTTGGCGCCGATGCCGCCCGAGGCGACGATCACCGCTTGAGCATGAAGTTCGAAATCGCCTGATATTTCGCGCGAACTCTTGTGGCCCCGCTCGACCGTACTTGGCTCGAGGATATCGCCGCGCACGCCGGTTACAGCAGCGCCCGTCCGTGTCAGTTCGTTGACCCGATGACGGAACTTGAAGCTCACCAATCCACGCTTCTGCGCTTCGCGGACGCGCAGGACGAAAGGTTCGAGCACGCCGGGACCGGTGCCCCAGGTGATATGGAAGCGCGGCACCGAATTGCCATGACCGACGGCATTGCCTCCGCCGCGCTCGGCCCAGCCGACCACCGGAAAGAACTTCAGGCCGCGCTCGATCAGCCAGGAGCGCTTTTCGCCAGCGGCGAAGCTGACATACGCTTCGGCCCATTTGCGTGGCCAGTAATCCTCCGGCCGGTCGAAAGCGGCAGTGCCCAGCCAGTCCTCGAGTGCCAGATCATGCGAATCGCGGATGCGCATGCGCCGCTGCTCGGGTGAATCGACAAGAAAAAGCCCGCCGAACGACCAGAACGCCTGGCCGCCCAGTGATTGCTCCGGTTCCTGGTCGACGATGATCACTTTCTTGCCGGCCTTGGCAAGCTCGGCGGCGGCAACCAGCCCGGCAAGCCCGGCGCCCACAATGATCACATCCGCATCGTCAGCCATTTTCCCTCCCAGAATGAGCCGGCTAACGCAATTCCAGGAAAAACTGTGAAGCGGTTTTCCGTCCGGAATTGCGTCAAGACAAGTGTCAGACGGTCTCCCAGCCGTCCTTGCCGCCGGCGCGGAAGATGGCGTCGATGACCTTCTGGTTGAGCACGGATTCCTCAAGCGTGAAGACACGCTCCTTGCCACCCTGTGCGGCACGCGCGAAGGTCTCGACCTCCAGCCGGTACTGCTGGGTGCCGGGAAAGCGGAACACCTGCGCTTCGGTGTGGTTCTGGTTGTGCAGTTCGATGCGGTGATGATCGTAGAGCCCGGCATTGAACGGAGAAAAAACCTCGATGAAACCCTTCTCGCCGTGGAACACCATGACCTGGCGCGCCGCCATCTGCGTCGACAAATAGAAGGACAGTTCGAAGTCGCCGAAATCGGCGCGGATCGAGGAGTAGATGTCGGTGCCGAATTTTTTGTCGCGCTCGATGGTCGCCTGCACGCGCAGCGGCTCCTTGCCGGTGGAAAAGCGCGTCGACACGGTCGGGTAGACGCCGATGTCGGGCAGCGCGCCGCCGCCGAGATCGAGCTGGTTGCGCATATTGTTGGGATCGACATTGTAGTAGGAGAACGCGCCCTGCACGTGGCGCAGCCGGCCGATGGCGCCGTTGGCGATGAGGTCGCGCACCTTGATCCATTGCGGATGATAGATGACCATGAAGGCTTCGCAGACCAGCACCTTCTTCTGGTCGCGCAGCTTGATCAGCGGCGGGATATCCTTGGCGTCGAGCGCCAGCGGCTTTTCGACCAGCACATGTTTTCCGGCTTCAATCGCCTTTGCCGTCCATTCGACATGCTGTGAGGTCGGCAGCGGGATATAGACGCCGTCAATGTCCCTGGAGGCGAGCAGTTCCTCATAGGAGCCGAACGCATGACGCGCGCCGAAGCGCTCGGCCAGGGCCTTGGCCTTCGACAGGTCGCGGCTGGCGACCGCCGACAGCACGCCATTCTCAGCCTCGACGATCGCCGGCAACAACTGCTCGCGGCCGATCTTGGCCGTCGACAATACACCCCATCGGAACATCAGGCTTCTCCATGTCGGTTACGTCAGACGAGGTTTGCCCGAAATGGATGGAAAAGCCAATCTGCGCCTTCGCGGGACTAGCCTCGCTTTCCCGTCAGCGTCATGTCGAAATCGACCACATTGGAATAGAGCGGCGTGCCGACATCCATGCCGTAGCGCGACCTCAGCACCTTGCCGGTGACGTGGAATTTGATCGTGCCGGCCTTCAACCCGTCGAGTTCGGCTGTGAACTTTTCCGGAAACGTCTTGCCGCGCGCCGTCAGCCTGCCGGTGACGAGGGCTGATGTGTCGCCGGTGCGGGTCACGCTGGTCGAGCGGAACTGGATCTCGGGGCTGTTGGCCACATCGAACACCGCGTCTGAGCGCAGGAAGGCGTCGATGCGGCCCTGGCCGGTGCCGACGCTTTCCGGATAGATGGTAAGATCGACCTTCGAGCGTTCGACATCGGCATTGTCGATGCGGATCGTGCCCTTGAAGCGGGCGAAGGCGCCGTTGAAGCCGCCGCCACCGGCCTTGCCTATGGTGAAACGGATGCTGGAGCCTGCCGGGCTGATTGAGTAGCTGCCAGCGGCCTCGCCGAGCGAAATGGCCGCTGAAACAGGCATGGCAAGGCAAGCGGCAACCGCCGCAAATCCGAGGATGCGTGCATACATGGGGAGTAATCCTTTTTGGAGGCAACGCTTTTCGCGTCCTCGCCCCACCAACGAACCAATTGCCGGTTCTATTCCCCGCCTGACGAAGGTGTGATCATACGCGTGAGCACGCTGTCGCGCAGCAGCAAGTGGTGGCGCAGCGCGGCGGCAATGTGCAAGGCCACCAGCGCGATGCCGGCATAGGCGAGATACCAGTGCGCCGCCGCCCAGAAGCCTTCGGCGGCATCGGATTCGGCGAGCGGCAGGTTGGGCATCACGAACAGGTCGAACGGCATGGTCGGGATTTCCAGCGTCGAAACCGAAACCAGCGCCCAGCCGGACAAGGGCAAAGCGATCTGGAAGGCATAGAGCGCCAAATGCGCGAGTGGCGCTGCACGCCGTTCCAGGGGGCCGACCGAAGGCGGCAAGGGCGGCGCTGCATTGCCGAGTCGCCAGGCGATGCGCAGGATGATGAGGCCAAGCAGCAGAAAGCCCAGGGACTTGTGCAGCTGGATCAGCTCGAAGGCGGTGCGCTGGCTGGCGATCCGCACCATGACGAAGCCGAGCCCGAACTGGCCGATGAAGATGATGCCGATCAGCCAGTGGAGGATGATCATTCCCCAGCCATAGCGGGTAGTGGTGTTGGTGATGGCAGATTGCATGATGGTCAAACGCCGCCTAACTGCGCTTTCTTCCCAACGGCAGCGCTGCCCCTTGCCCTGCCGGGCATTTCTCCCCGTAAACGGGGCGAAAGGAGCAGTGGCGCCGCATCGCTCTTTTCTGCAACGTTGGTGATTGGCGAAAGCGTCGGTGAAAGCGTCCCTCGCCCCGTTCACGGGGAGAGGATGCCGGCAGGCAGGTGAGGGGCGGCGCTAGCCTTGGCAAGGCGCGCACCCAAACCGAAGCTATTGCTCTGATTGCCGCTCCCTACCCTCTCACCTTGAAGAAATCCACGAACGCCCTGAGCGCCGGGCGCATCTGGCGGCGGCTCGGATAATAGACGAAGAACCCCTCGAAGGAGGGGCACCAGTCCTCCAGCACGCGGACCAGCCTGCCGTCGGCGAGCGGCGCGCGGACATAGTCCTCAAAGACGAAGGCAAGCCCGGCGCCGTCGACCGCCGCCTGGGCGATCAGATGGTCCTCGTCGAGGATCAGCGGCCCCTCTACCGCCATCTCGATCGCCTCGCGGCCTTTCTCGAATTCCCAGCGGTAGAGGATGCCGCTGGAGAAGCGGAAGCGGATGCAGCGGTGGTCGCCCAGGTCGCGCGGGTGGCGCGGCTTAGGGTTGGCCTCGAAATAGACCGGCGCGCCAACTACCGCGCCTCGAATGTCCGGCCCGATACGCATCGCGATCATATCGCGCTGCAGGCTCTCGCCGAGCCGCACGCCGGCATCGAAGCCACCTTCGACCACATCAGTGAAGCGGTCCTCGACGACGATCTCAAGCACGATGTCGGGATAGGCCGTGGCAAAGGCGCCGAGCCGTGGCGTCAGCACCAGATGCGCTGCGGTGCGCGGGACGCTGAGCCGCAGATTCCCGGCCGGCCGGTCGCGCGCCTCGACCGCCGTCTCCAGCGCCAGATCGATCTCCGACAGCGCCGGCCGCAGCCGCTCCAGCAATTGCGCACCTTCTTCGGTGGGCGCGACACTACGCGTGCTGCGCGACAGGAGGCGAACACCAAGCCGGGCTTCCAGGCTGGACACCGCGTGGCTGACTGCCGACGGCGCGATGGCCAATTCCCTGGCCGCGCCGCGAAAACTGCCGCATTGGGCAACGGTTGCCAGCACCGCAAGTTGTGAAAGATGTGCTCGATTCATTGATCTATTTAGTGGAACGGCCCGTACAAGTATGAGCTGATTATCGAACAGAGTGCAAGGCGCTATCTCTGTCGCATCACAACCAAGGAGACGCGTGATGCAAACCCGCAAACTAGGTACTGAACTCGAAGTCTACCCGGTCGGCCTCGGCTGCATGGGCATGAGCTTCGCCTATGGCGGCCAGGCGGAAGCCGATGCGATCGCCACGCTGCACCGCGCCGTCGACATCGGCGTCAATTTCTTCGACACGGCGGAAGTCTATGGCCCCTACGAGAACGAGATCCTGCTCGGCAAGGCGCTGAAGCCGTTTCGCGACAAGGTGACCATCGCGACAAAATTCGGCTTTAAGATTCTGGAGGAAGGTATCGGTATGGACCGCATGGCCGGCGTCGACAGCCGTCCCGAGCACGTCAAGGCGGTCGCCGAGGCATCGCTGAAGCGACTGGGCACTGATGTGATCGACCTCTATTACCAGCACCGCGTCGACCCCAACGTGCCGATCGAGGACACGGTCGGCGCCATGGCCGAGCTCGTGCGCGAGGGCAAGGTGCGCGCGCTCGGCCTGTCGGAGGCGAGTGCCGCGACCATCCGGCGGGCGCATGCCGTGCATCCGATCTCTGCCGTGCAGAGCGAATATTCGCTGTGGAGCCGCGACCCGGAAGACGAGGTCTTCGCCGTCTGTCGCGAACTCGGCATCGGCTTCGTCCCCTACAGCCCGCTCGGCCGTGGCCTGCTCACCGGCACGATCGCCAAGCCTGAGGCCTTGAGCGACGACGACTGGCGCCGCACCTTGCCGCGCTTCCAGGCCGACGCCATGGAAGCCAATGCCAAGGTCGTCGCCACGCTGGAAAAGCTGGCCGCCGAAAAAAGCGTGACCCCGGCACAGCTGGCGCTCGCCTGGGTGCTGCGCCAGGGCGATTTCATCGTGCCGATCCCCGGCGCCCGAAAAATCCGCCATCTGGAGCAGAACACGGCCGCGGCCGGAATCGAGTTGAGCGCTGCCGAGGTGGCGGCGATCGGCGACGCGCTGTCGCCCGACAAGGTCATCGGCAAGCGCTACACCGAGGAACTGCTGGCGCTGGTGAATGGCTGAGCCTTCACCCCCCCCCTTGTGGGGGGGGTCGGCTCGCTGTCGCAGCGAAGCGGAGACAGCGAGACGGGGTGGGGGTAGCGCCCTACGAGACCCCCACCCGCTTCGCAAAAGCCGCCTTGCGGCATTTGCTGCGCGACCCTCCCCACAAGG
>NZ_JAFFIW010000029.1 GCF_018588885.1 Mesorhizobium sp. dw_380 | reverse complement strand
CACAAGGGGGAGGGTAAGGAACTCAATCCGAAACCGGCGTGTTCTCATCCACGTCGACGCGGAAATTGCCCTCCAGAATCTCGGCCTTCTTCTTCTCGACCAGATCCTTGACCTCCGCCGGCAGCGTCTTGTCGAATTTGTGGTAGGGCGCCAGGAACGAGCCGCCCTTGGCCATGCGCGAGAAATCGCCATAGTCCTGCGCGGTGAAGACGCCGGCCTTGACCAGCTTGATCGCCTGTTCGACGGTCGGGTACATGTCCCAGACCGGGCCGGTGATGACCGTATCGGGGCCGAGGCTCGACTGGTCGGACATGTTGGAGATGGCAAACACCTTCTTCTCCACGGCCGCTTCGATGACGCCGAAGCGCTCGGCATAGATGACGTCGGCGCCGGCATCGATCTGAGCCACCGCGGCTTCCTTGGCCTTGGGCGGGTCGAAGAACGAGCCGATGAAGGCGACCTTCCTCTTGATGTTCGGATTGACTTCCTTGGCGCCGGCAAAGAAGGCATTGACCAGCCGGTTCACTTCCGGAATGCCCATCGCCGCGACCGCGCCGACCGTACCCGACTTCGACATCTTGCCGGCGACCATGCCGGAGAGATAGGCCGGCTCATGGATCCAGTTGTCGAAGACGCCGAAATTGGGATCGGCGGGGCCGGCGCCCGAGCCGAACAGGAAGGCGGTCTTCGGGAATTGCTTGGCGGTGCGCCGCGATTCGCGTTCGGCGGCGAAGGCATCGCCCAGCACCAGCTGGTAGCCGCCTTGCGCATATTCGCGCATCACACGGCTGAAATCGGTGGTCTGCACCTTCTCGGACCATTTGTATTCGATGCCGAGTTCCTTCTCCGCCTTCTGCAGGGCGACGTGGATCTGGTTGTCCCATGGTTCCTCGATCGGCGTGGCGAAGATCGCCGCCACCTTCAGCTTCTTGTCCTTGGCGAAAGCGGCGCCCGGCAGCATCGCCGCGGCCAGGCCAAGCGCGCCAAGCTCAAGCACATTGCGCCGCGAAAGACCTTCGCGTGCCGAATGAGATTTGTTCTTCCGGTTTTCCATTGCAGTCCCCTCTGTTCGACAGCCGTGTCGAGCCGGCCGTTCTAAAAATCAGACGGGGAACTATGGAACGGGTCCGGACTTTTGTCCACATGGTCAAATTTGGAAGCAGGCCACTGCTTATGGTTGTAAAGGCGGGATATCAAACCCGCAGGCCAATCACTTCAGGTTTGCGCTGCCCCTCACCTGCCTGCCGGCATCCTCTCCCGTATAGTGACGGGGAGAGGGGCGCTCATCATTGCCGATTTCGCCAATCACCAACGCTGCAAGAAGGGCGCCGAGGCTGCGGTCGGCCCCTTCTCCCCGTCACTATACGGGGAGAAGTGCCCGGCAGGGCGATGAGGGGCGGCGCTAACCTGAAACGATTGGCAGTCTCCGCCGCGAGTTGGGCGGATGCCTCCGACAGCGATTGCCCTGCTCAGGCCCGCTCGAGCGCGATGGCGATGCCCTGGCCGACGCCGATGCACATGGTGGCCAGCGCATAACGGCCGCCGCGTTCACGCAGCTCCAGCGCCGCAGTACCCGTGATGCGCGCGCCCGACATGCCGAGGGGATGGCCGAGCGCGATGGCGCCGCCATTTGGATTGACGTGCTCCGCATCCTCGGCAATGCCGAGCTGGCGCAATACGGCGATGCCTTGCGAGGCAAAGGCCTCGTTGAGTTCGATGACGTCGAACTGTTTCGGAGTCAGGCCGAGCCGCGCGCAGAGTTTCCGCGTTGCCGGCGCCGGGCCGATGCCCATGATGCGCGGCGCCACGCCGGCGGCGGCCCCGCCAAGAATGCGGGCGATCGGCGTCAGGCCGTATTTCTTGATCGCACCTTCCGAGGCAACGATCAGCGCCGCCGCGCCGTCATTGACGCCGGAGGCATTGCCGGCCGTGACGGTGCCGCCTTGCCGGAACGGTGTCGGCAATTTGGCCAGCGCATCGACGGTGGTGCCGGCACGGGGATGTTCGTCCTTCGAGACGACAATCGGATCCCCCTTGCGCTGCGGGATCGTCACCGGCGTGATTTCCTTGGCCAGCCGGCCATCGGCCTGTGCGGCGACCGCCTTGTCCTGGCTGCGCACGGCAAAGGCATCCTGGTCGGCGCGGGAGATGGCGAACTCCTCGGCGACATTCTCGCCGGTTTCCGGCATCGAATCGATGCCGTACTGCTTTTTCATCAGCGGGTTGACGAAGCGCCAGCCGATGGTGGTGTCGTAGATTTCGGCATTGCGCGAAAACGCCGTCTCGGCCTTGGGCATGACGAAGGGCGCCCGGCTCATCGATTCGACGCCGCCAGCGATCATCAGCTCCGCCTCGCCGGCCTTGATGGCGCGCGCCGCAATGGTCAACGCATCCATGCCGGAGCCGCAAAGGCGGTTGACGGTCGAACCCGGAACCTCCTTCGGCAAGCCGGCCAAGAGCAGCGCCATGCGCGCCACATTGCGATTGTCCTCGCCGGCCTGATTGGCGCAGCCATAGACGACGTCGTCCACCGCCTGCCAGTCGATGCCGGCATTGCGCTCGACCAATGCCCTCAGCGGTATGGCGCCGAGATCGTCTGATCGTACCGGGGACAGCGAACCGCCGAAGCGGCCGATCGGCGTGCGGATATAGTCGCAGATATAGGCCTCTGCCATGTCATGCAGCCTTTGCTTTCCAGGGTCCCTCATGCGCCGCCTTGGTACGGGCCTGCAGGTCGCGCAATGTCGTGAGTTCGAGTTCGCTTGGCGCCGGTGTTTCGTCAAGCGCCTCCGCGAACTTAACCACCCAGCCACAGGTTTCCTGCACCTGCTCGCGTGTAACGCCCGGATGCATTGACACGACCGTGAATTCCTTGGTCGCGGGGTCCGGTTTCCATATGGCAAGATCCGTGATCAGCAAGGTCGGCCCGGCCGTGTCGATGCCGAGGCGCTTGCGATGATCGCCGCCCTCGCCATGGCCGAAGGAGGTGAAGAAATCGATCTTCTCGACCATGCCGCGCCTGGTCTGCGCCATGGTGATGTAGATTTCCTTCGACGAGGTCGCGATCTCCGGCGCGCCGCCGCCGCCGGGCAGCCGGGTCTTGGGATGAAAATAGTCGCCGATGACGGTGGTGTTGATGTTACCGAACTTGTCGAGCTGCGCCGCGCCCAGGAAGCCGATCGAGATGCGACCGCCCTGCAGCCAGTAGCGGAACATTTCGGGCACCGCGACAGTGGTGACCGCGGTCTCGCACAATTCGCCGTCGCCGATCGACAGCGGCAGCACGTCGGGCGCGGTGCCGATCGTGCCGCTCTCGTAGATCAGCGTGATGTCGGGCGCATGCGTCAGCCGCGCCACGTTGCAGGCTGCGGACGGCGCACCGATGCCGACGAAACAGACATCGTCATTCCTGAGCGCACGGCTCGCCGCGATCGTCATCATCTCGTTTGGGCTGAAACCCAAGGGGTTATGATTGTCACTCATGCCGCTTTCCTCAGATGCCCGACTCTGGCCGCGAAATCGTCGGCGCTCTTCTCGATGACGTTCGCCTGCATCCACGCCTGGAATTTCTTGCGGTCGGCGGCGATCTCGTCCCATTCGAGATAGGCGGCATTGTCGCGCGCATAATAGCCATGCGCATAGGACGGGTGCGAGCCGCCAGGCACGACCGATATCGCCGCGATCGTCCAGCGCGGCAGCACGGTCAGATTGGGGTGCAGATCGTCGAAATTGTCGACCACCTCCTCCACCGTCACCACGGCCCGTTTGGCCGCCAGCACGGCTTCCTTCTGGATGCCGATGATGCCCTCGACCAGCACATTGCCTTTCCGGTCGGCCTTCTGCGCATGGATGAAGGTGACGTCAGGCCGGATCGAGGGAACGGCCGCCAGCACCTCCCCGGTGAACGGACAGGTGACCGACTTTATGTTGGGGTTGACCGCCGCAAGGCCCGCGCCGCGATAGCCGCGGAACACCGCGCAGGGCAGGCCTGCAGCACCCGCCTCATAGGCATTGGCCATGCCGGCATGGCTGTGTTCCTCGACCTCGATCGACCGGGGAAAACCGTTCTCGATGGCGTCGCGGGCGCGCCGCAGCAGGCCGACGCCGGGATTGCCGATATAAGAGAAGACGATCTTCTTCGCCATGCCCATGCCGATCATCTGGTCGTAGATCAGGTCCGGCGTCATGCGGATCAGGGTCAGGTCACCGAACCCCTGGCGGATCGCCTCATGCGCCGCCGCCGTCGGGATCAAATGGGTGAAGCCCTCGAAGGCGACGGAATCGCCATTGTTCAGGTTCTCCGCTACGGCCTGTTCAAGCGGCAGGAACTTGGCCATCGCGTCGGCTCCGGTTTTCAAAAAGTTCGCATTGCGAACATATGTTTTGCATGCGATACTTTCTACGCCGGACGAAAGCGCTGAGTCAATCCGGACGACGATACGGTTCCGCGGAGGCGAGATGGACGAAGAGGCTGTGTCCCGTGATCATGTCGGCTCGCTCGAGCGCGGCCTTGCCGTCATGGAGATCCTGGCCCGCCATCCCTCGGGCATGACGCTGACCGAAATGGCCGAGGAAGCCGGCCTGACCCGCGCCGGCGCCCGCCGTTTCCTGCTGACGCTTGTCGCTACCGGCTACGCCACGCAAGACGGCCGCGTGTTCTCGCTCTCGCCGCGCCTGCTGAGCGTCGCCCGCACCTGGCTCGGCGGTGGCTCGCTGTGGAGCTTCGCCGCGCCCATCATGCGCGCAGTCGCGGCGCAGTTGAACGAGGCCTGCTCGGCAGCCATTCTGTCGGGCCAGGATGTCGTCTACGTCGCCCGCATTCCCGGCCGCCGCATCCTCAGCGTCTCGCTCGATGTCGGCACCAGGCTGCCGGCCTATTGCACCTCGATGGGGCGCATCCTGCTGGCAGGCCTGACATCGGTGGAATTGGACGCGTTCCTCCGCCAGGCGACCATCGAGAGACGGACGCCGAAGACGATCACCGACACCAAGCTGCTGCACGCCGCCATCGGCAAGGCCAAGGCGGGCGGCTTCGCCATCGTCGACGAGGAGCTGGAACTCGGCCTGCGCTCGATCGCCGTGCCGATCCGCGACCGCTCAGGAAGCACCGTCGCGGCAATCAACGTCTCGACCCAGTCCGCCCGGTTTTCGGTCGCTGAGATGGAACGGGAAATCCTGCCCGCGCTGCTTGCAGCCAGGCAGCGCATCGAGGATTTTTTTGTGGTTTAAGAAGCTTCGTCCCGCCTTCAACGTCCGCGGGACAGCGCGAAGGATCGCCGGCGCTTCGTGGTCGCGCCGCCATTCCTCTAATGCTTGATCCGATCCCGCATCGCGTACCACAGCATGCCCAGCACATAGAGCGGGCCGCGCAGCGCCGTGCCGCCGGGGAACGGCATCGGGGTCAGCGTCGAGAACAGGTCGAGCCGCGCGGCGTCGCCGGTGATCGCCTCGGCAAGCAGCTTGCCCGACAGCGTCGACAGGATTACGCCCTTGCCGGAATAGCCATGCGCGAAATAGACCTCGCCATAGTGCCCGACATGCGGCAGCCGCGACGTCGTCACCGACACCAATCCGCCCCAGGCGTGGTCGATGCGGCAGCCCTTGAGCTGCGGGAAGGTGGCTTCCATGTGCGGCCGCACGAAGCCGGCAATGTCGGCTGGCGGCGATGGCGTGTAGCGCTCGCCGCCGCCGAACAGCAGCCGTCCATCCGCCGACATGCGGTAATAGTTGACGACGAAGCGCGTGTCGGACACCGCGACATTGGCCGGGATGACGTTGCGTTTGCCCTCGAGCGGCTCGGTCGCGACGATGTAGTTTCCAACAGGCATGATGCGGCTGTTGACGCGTGGCTCCAGCCCGTTGAGCAGCGCGTCGCCCGCCAGCACGACATGCTTGGCCCTGACCGAACCTTTTGATGTCGAGACCCGGATCGAAGGCTCGCGCTCAAGTTTCACGGCCACCGAATTCTCATGGATGGTGACGCCGGCGGCCACTGCCACGCGGGCAAGGCCAAGCGTGTAGTTCAGCGGATGCATATGGCCGCCGAGCGGCTCATACATCGCACCGTGATATGGCGTGTCGACCTTGGCGCGCGCCTGCGCCGCCGACAGGATCTCGACGTCGCGAAACTTCATCACGCTCTCGAGGCATTTCGCCTCCTCTTCCAAATCCTTGAGGTCGGAACCGTTGACCGCGCCGACCAGGTGGCCGGTCAGCCTGAGATCGCAATCGATGGCGTGGCGCTTGATGATGTCGAGCACCAGCCCGCGCGCCTCGAAGGCGAGATCGAACAGCGCCTTTGCCCGCTCCGGCCCGTAGAGCTTGACCAGGCCCTTGGCGCCTTTGCGCAGGCCCGGGATCATCTGGCCGCCATTGCGCCCCGATGCCCCCCAGCCGATCTTGCCGCCTTCGAGTAGCACCACCTTCAGGCCGCGCTCGGCGGCGTGAAGGGCGGCGGACAGGCCGGTGCAGCCGCCGCCGACGACCACCAGATCGGCGTCGACATCGCCGACCAGCGCCGGATGGTCCGGCGCCGGATTGGCGGTGGCGACATAATAGGATTTGCCGATATCGAGGCCCGAATTGAAACCCGTCGAACTGGAAACCATGATCACACCTTCAAGAGCAGGTGGTCGCGTTCCCAGCTCGTCACCACGCTCTGGAACAGGTCGAGCTCGACGCTCTTGACTCGCAGATAGGTCTGGAAGAAATCCTCGCCGAGCAGCGCCCGCACCGGCTCGCATGCCTCGAAACGGTCGAGCGCCTCCTCCATGGTTTTCGGCAGCGTGCTCTTGATCTTGTAGGCATTGCCCGAAGCCTCGGCCGATCGCGCCAGCTTCTGCTCGACGCCGAGATAGCCAGCGAGCAGCGAGCCGGCGATCGCCAGATAGGGATTGCAATCCGCGCCCGGCAGCCGGTTCTCCACCCGCCGCGCGGCGCGCCCGCCGGCCGGCACGCGCAGGCCGCAGGAGCGATTGTCATGCGACCATTCGATGTTGGCCGGCGCGCTGTGGTTCGGCCTTATGCGGCGGAACGAGTTCACGTTGGGCGCAAACAGCGGCATGATCTCGGGGACATATTTCTGCAGGCCGCCAATGAAATGGCCGAACATCGCGGTGTCGGCATCATCAGTGCCGGCAAAAAGCGTGTTGCCGGCCTCGTCGATGACCGACATGTGCAGATGCATCGAGCTGCCGGCCTGGGCCGCGATCGGCTTGGCCATGAATGTCGCGTGCATGCCGCATTGCTGCGCGGCCTGGCGCGTCAGCCGCTTGAACAGCAGCACCTTGTCGGCCAGCGGCAGCGCGTCGCCATGCAGGAAATTGATTTCCAGCTGTGCGGTGCCCGATTCGTGGATCAGCGTGTCGAGCGGCAGTCCAGCGGCGGCGGCATAATCATAGACGCGGCGGATCACCGGCTCGAATTCCTCGAGTGCGGCCATGTCATAGGGGTGCTGCACCCCTTCGGCGCGGCCATTGGCGCCGACCGGCGCCGTCAGCGGCCGGTCCGGATCGGGGTTCGGCGCGGTGAGATAGAATTCGAGCTCCGGCGCCACCACCGCGCGCCAGCCGCGCCGGCGGTAGAGGTCGAGCACCGCGCGCAGGACATGGCGCGGCGAGGCCATCCATGGCCTGCCGTCCATGTGGAAGGCGTCGGCGAAGACATAGGCCTTGCCGGCGCCGGCGCCGGGCGCCAGGCAGAGCGTCGAGACATCAGGCACCATGCGCATGTCCGGGTCCGAATAGGCAAAGCCCTCGTCGATCGAGCCGGAATAGCGGCCGTCGATGCTGACCAGGAAGGCGCTGCTCGGCAGATAGAGCGCGCGGTCCTCCAGCGCCTTGAGGAATTTCGCCGTCGGCAGAGCCTTGCCGCGCAGGACACCATTCATGTCGGGCACCAGGCACTCGACCTCGTTGATGCCGTGCTGGGCCAGCCAGTCCTTGGGATCGTTGGAGATGGTCGAGGTATTCATGTTTGTGTCAGGCATTTCGTTCATGTCCGTATCAGAGAGAGTATGGCTTGCGCGGCCACATCCGTTCCCGGGTTCAGCGCCATCCGGGCTGCATTTCCCTTCAGGCGGGCGCGCATGGCATCGTCGGCCAAAAGACCGAGAATGGCTCTCTCCAATACTCCTTCGGTCCAGGCGTCACGGCCGATATGATCGCCGGTGCCGGTTTCTTTGGCACGGCGCGCATTGTCGTGCCCGTCCCAGCAATAAGGCATGATCAGCGACGGCACGCCGAAGCGCAGCGCCTCGCAAAAACTGTTGTTGCCGCCATGGTGGATGAACAGGTCGGACTTCGCCACCACCGAGGGCTGCGGAAACCAGGCGTCGAGATAGACATTGTCGGGCACCGCGCGGTAGGCGTCGCGCAGGCCTCCGACATTGACAATGAAGCGCGCCGGCAGCCTGTCGAACACCGCAAGCATGCGCTCGATCAGGCCGACATCCATGGCGCCGAGACTGCCAAAGCTGACATAGACCAGCGGCCCGCTATTGCGCGGAAACACTGGCACCTCGAACGGCCCTTCCGAGCGCACGCAGCCTTCGAGATAGACGAAGCGGTCCGGGTCGAGCGGCTCGATCCGCTCACGCCGCACGATCGTCGGCGTCAGCAGCAGGTTGAGATCGGGCGAGGTTTCCAGGAACAGGCCCTTCGGCAACGGCGCCATGCCGGCATCCGCGCGAAAACGGTTGAAGCGGTCGTGCGCCGGGGCGGAGGCCGCGAGATAACGCGCCTCGAACGCCGCGCGCTGCGGGTCATCGGCACCCATTCCTGAGAGGTAAGGTGGCACAGCAGCATCCGGCAGCTCCGTCTCTGCGCAGGAGACGACGCGCACCCACGGACAGCCAGCGGCGGCGATGGCCGGGAACATGATGACGTTGTCGAGCACCACCGCGTCAGGCTTCAGCCGCGCCAGCAATTGGCGCAGCGGTGCCTCGGCATTGACTGATGTGTCGACGATCGCTTGCCAGGTCGGCGCGACATAGGTTTCGAGCTGGTCGATCGGGCTCAGCCGGAAATGCGGCAGGTGCCGGCGCACAAAGGCCTGCCAATAGCTCTGGCGCTCGCTGTCGCTCAGCGGCTCGTCGGTCGGCAGCTGGTATTCCTGGAAACCATAGTCGGCAAAGACACCGGAAAACCCGGCATGGCAGATGAAGACAGGCCGGGCGCCCCGCGCACGCAGCGCCTGCGCGATGCCGACGCAATTCAACGCCGCGCCGAAGCTTGCTTCGGGAAACAGCGCGATGGTCGGGCTGGCTTTACGCGTCAATTAATCCTCTTCATTCCGGCCGGCTGATCATGCCGAACAGCGCGGGGGCCCCGCGGCTGGCCGCTTGCGGTCGCTGGTTGCGGGAGAGCCGCAGGTGAATGCGAAGCAGATCGGCAGCCACCTCATACTGCCGGCTTTCGAGATGGTCGAGTATGTTCAAATGTTCCAGCAGCGATTGCCGCAGCCGGAAGACGTTGACGCCGGCATAGATGCCGGGCAGCCGGCGCAGCCTGAGATGATCGGACAGCGCGTCGGCGACGAAGCGGTTGGCCGAGCCATCGGCGATCATGCCGTGAAAATCGATGTCCAGCCGCTGGAACTCGCGCGTGTCGAAGGCGGCGTCCGGCAGCGCCGACAGCGCTTCCATGCCCTGGCGCAACGCCGCCGCTCGCGCGCCATCCAGCCGGAAGCCCGGCGTCAGGATCGCCGCCGGCTCCAGCAGCAGGCGGAACTCATAGCTCTCGCCCTGCGCCTCCGGATCGTCCGGCGTGCGGCGGAAGAGCCAGGACTGGCCCGGCGCGCGGTCGAGCAGGTTTTCTTCCGTCAGTTTATTAAGTGATTTTAATACCGTCTTTCTCTCGGCGCTGTAGCGTCGCATCAGACCCGCGACAGTCACCGTCTGGTCCAGCCTGCGCGCCGACCGGTCACGCAGGATCGCGTCGGCCAGCTCGTCTTCCTCGGTGACTGGCAATTCGCTGGCGATAGCCGGCTGTGTGGCAAGGTCGACGGCCAGATGATAGCCGGTATCGGCTTCCCAGCGCACGACACCCCTTTCCGCGAGCAGGCTGAGCGCTGCCCGCACCGGTGTGCGCGAGACATTGCACAGCGATGCAATCTGCTGCTCGGGCAGCCGCGCGCCGGGCTCGAAGCCGCGCTGCCGCGCCACATCCAGGATGCGCTGCGCCAGATCGAGATGGTTGGTGCGAGGTCGTCGGGCTGCGGCTTGCATGACTAGTCTCGGCGAGTGGGCATGACCTTATTGCTTTGACCGATCGCCGACGCGGACGCAATCGGCCAGATTCCTCGGCCATTTGGCAAATTATGGATTGACGTACTTTTTTCTGCAATAGTACTGTTAGCGAAATCGGCCGAGAAAAGACCGAGGGAACAGGATCGAAGCAGCGGCATGGGTCGCCGGGCGTTGGTCCAGCGAATGAATTCGACGATCAACCGAAATGGGAGTCTGTCATGACCGCTACCAGCCCGCGGCGCCGTGCGCTGAGAACGTCTTCGATCGCGCTCGGTCTTGCCCTGGCGCTGTCCGCGCCGGCGATGGCCGCCGACCTCGTCATTTCCAACTGGGATGGCTATATGGCACCGGACGCCATGGCTGCCTTCAAGACCGCGACCGGCGTCTCCGGCGAAGTGGTGGTACACGCCACCAATGAAGAGATCATGGGTAAGCTCATCGCCGCCGGCGGCAAGGGCTATGACGTGGTCTTCGTCTCCTCGCCCTTCGCCGAAGTGCTGAACAAGCTCGGCCTGACCGAGCCGATCGACCACGCCAAGATCCCCAATCTTGCCAACCTCTACCCCGAAGCGACCAAGCTGCCGCACGATGTCGGCAACACTTTCTCCGTACCCTACACCTGGGGCACGACGGGCCTCTGCTACCGCTCGGACCTGATGAAGGTGGCGCCAACCAGCTGGAGCGATCTGCTTAGCCCCTCCGACGAATTGAAGGGCAAGACCACCATGCTGGCGACCGACCGCTGGCTGCTCGCCGCCGGCCAGCTCGACAAGGGCCTTTCCGTCAACGAGACCGATCCGGCCAAGATGGCCGAGGTCAAGGACCTCTTGATCTCGGCCAAGAAGACCCTGCTCGCCTATGACGACACCACCTTCTATTCAAAGCTGGTTTCCGGTGAAGCGCTGATGGTGCAGGCCTGGGACGGCTGGTGCAATTACGGCATCGCCGAGAAGCCCGAGATCAAGTACGTCATTCCCAAGGAGGGCTCGGACCTCTGGGTCGACACGATGGTGGTGATGAAGGCTTCCGCCAACAAGGACGCCGCCTTCCAGTTCATCAACTTCATGCTCGACGCCAAGAACCACGCCTGGGCGGCGCAAAACATCGACTACAAGGTGCCGAACAAGCCGGCGATGGAAAGCCTGCCCGCCGACTTCCTGGCTAAATTCCCGAACATGGCGATGCCGGTGGCCGACCTCGTCAAGTTCGAGCAGCTGCGTGACGTCGGCGAAGCCCAGCGCGACTATTCCAAGATCGTCAGCGAGATCAAAGCCGCGCAGTAAGCGTCAGTCCCGCATCTTGGAATTAAGCTTGCATTCCGTGGCGCCCCCCTCCCGCTCCTCCCTGCTGATGGCCCCGGCGCTGGCCTGGCTCGCGGCCTTGATGGTGGTTCCCTGCGCGCTGGTGCTGGCGCTCGCCTTCTTCCGGCGCGGCATCTATGGCGGTATCGACTATACCTTCACGCTGGAGAATTTCGGGCTGGTCTTCGACCCGCTCTATGCCGGCATCTTCCTCGGATCGGCACGCATTGCCGGCACGGCGACGCTGATCGCGGTGGTGATCGGCTACGCCGCCGCCTACGCCATCGCGGCCGCCCCGCGCCGGCTGCAGCCGATATTCCTGTTCTTCGCCGTGCTGCCGTTCTGGTCCAACTATCTGATCCGCACCTATGCCTGGATCGTGCTGCTCAACCGCGAGGGCCTGATCACGCAGTTGCTTCGCTGGTTCGGCTACACCGGCGAACCGCCGTCGATGCTCTACACCGAAGGCGCCGTCATCGCCGGTCTCGTCTACAATTATTTGCCCTTCGTCATCCTCGCCTGCTACGCGCCTTTGTCGCGCCTCAACCCAGAACTTGCCGAAGCCTCGCGTGACCTCGGCGCCTCCGCCGTCACGACATTCCGCCGTGTGATCCTGCCGCTGACCGTACCCGGCATTGCCGCCGGCGCGGTCTTCGTCTTCGTGCTGTCGATCGGCAATTTCGTCACGCCCGCGCTGCTCGGCGGCGGCCGCTTCCAGATGATCGGCAATCTCGTCTATGACCAGTTCCTGACCGCCAATGACTGGCCCTTCGGCGCGGCTCTCGCCATGGCGCTGATCGCGATCATGCTGCTGGTGCTGATGGCACAGGCGCTTGCTGCCGACCGCGCCTCTGGGCGTGCGGCTGAGGCCAAAGGCAACGCCGATGGCTGATGGTGCGCTCTTTCCCTTCTCCCCGTTTACGGGGGTGAGGCGTGGTCCGCGCAGCGGACGAAAAGCCAATTGCTTGGCTTTTCGAACAACGAACGCCCGAAGCGACAGCGAAGGGCGGCGGTGCCCCGAAGGGGCGGATGAGGGGCGGCGCCGGCCTTTTCGAAGCTCAGCGCTGCCCCTCATCTGCCTGCCGGCATCTTCTCCCCGTGAACGGGGAGAAGGACGCTGGCCGCTTGCTCGCCACTCTACTTTCAGGCGGCAGCGATGACCCAATCCTTCACCCGCACGTTCGGCATGCGGACGATCCTCGTTCTCGTCTTCGCCTTCCTCTACATCCCCATTGCCGTGCTGGTGGCGCTGTCCTTCAACGAGGACGGGCTGCCGACGGCATGGTCGGGCTTTTCGCTCAAATGGTACATCTCGCTGGCCGGCAATTCCGCGATTCTGTCCGCCGCGCTCAACACGCTGATCGTGGCATTGGTGTCCACGGCAATCGCCACCTTGCTCGGCACGCTGCTGGCGATCGGCGTCGAGATGCGCCGGCAGTACGGCAAGGGACTGGAAGCGCTGATCTTCGCGCCGATGATCATTCCCGACATCGTGCTGGCGATCGCATTGCTCTCGTTCTTCTCCATGCTCAATCTCACCATGGGGCTGCACACCATCATCCTCGCCCATGTCGTCTTCAACCTCGCCTTCGTCTGCTCGGTGGTGCGCGCCAGGCTGAAGAGCTTCGACTGGTCGATCGTCGAGGCCTCCGCCGATCTCGGCGCCTCCGCCGTCACCACCTTCCGGCGCGTGACCTTGCCGGTCATCCTGCCGGCGGTGGTCGCCGGCGCGCTGCTTGCCTTCACGCTCTCGGTCGACGAGTTCATCATCGCCTTCTTCACCGCGGGCGCCGGCCGCGCCTCGACGACGCTGCCGATGCAGATCTACGCCATGATCCGCTTCGGCATCACGCCGGAGATCAACGCGCTGGCCACCATCGTCATGGCGGTCTCGATCACCGCGCTGACCCTGTCGCAGCGGCTCAACAGGGGGATCATTGGTCAATGAGCGAACCGCGCACGCTGCTGGCCATCGACAATGTGTCGAAGAATTTCGGCCGCGTGACCGCCGTCGACGGCATCTCGCTCGATATTCGCGAAAATGAGTTCTTCGCTTTGCTTGGGCCATCGGGCTGCGGCAAGACCACGCTGTTGCGCATGCTGGCCGGCTTCGAGACCCCCAATGACGGCCGCATCCTGCTTGATGGCCGCGACATCGCCAGGACGCCGCCCAACAAGCGGCCGGTTAATCTGATGTTCCAGTCCTACGCGCTGTTTCCGCACATGAGCGTTCGGGCCAATGTGTCCTACGGCCTCGAAATGGAGCGCTTGCCGGCGAGCGAAATCCGCTCCCGCGTCGACGCCATCCTGGCCACAACCGAACTCGTCCCCTTCGCCGACCGCAAGCCCGAGCAATTGTCGGGCGGCCAGAAGCAGCGCGTTGCGCTGGCCCGCGCGCTGGTCAAGCGGCCCAGGCTGCTGCTGCTCGACGAGCCGCTCGGCGCGCTCGACAAGAAGCTGCGTGGCGCCATGCAGCTGGAACTGAAGCGCCTGCAGCACGAGGTCGGCATCACCTTCGTCATCGTCACCCACGATCAGGAAGAATCGCTTGTCATGGCCGATCGCATGGCGGTGCTGAAAGACGGCAAGCTCTTGCAATGCGACACACCACACGCGGTCTACGAGCATCCCGCCGACCGTTTCGTCGCCGACTTCATCGGCGTGATGAATTTTGTCGCGGGCAAAGCCGCCGCTGACGGCGTGCTGGCCGCGAATGGCGAGCGTATCTCCGGCAAGGTTCCCGCCACGCTCACCCATGGCGCGGCGGCGGTGGCCTCGGTGCGGCCCGAGCGCGTCCGGCTGTTCCCATCTGATGAAACCGCGAACCGCACCTCCGGCACGGTCGAGGCATTGGCCTATCAGGGGCTCGATTTGCAGCTGCATGTCCGCACCGCTCTGTCGCCAAAGCCGTTCCTGGTGCGCGTCACCGCTGACGCCGCCGACCGCCGGCCGGTTTCGTTGGGCGACCAGGTCGAACTCGGCTGGGATGCCGCCGATGTCAGAATTTTCGCAGAATAGAGGAGAAGCCTGATGGCGCAGAAGACGATCGCGTTTTTTCCCGAAGCCGCCTACGGCCCGGCGCTCAATTCCGTCGGCATCGCCCAGGCGGTCGAAGCGCGCGGACATAAGGCTGTGTTCCTGTCCGACCCCGGCTTTGTCGATGTCTACAAGGGCTACGGCTTCGAGGCGCATCCGGTGAACCTGTCCGAACCCATGCCGCCCGAACAGATGGCCAAGTTCTGGGAAGACTTCATCAACGGCCACATCCCGAACTTCCGCAAATCGCCCTACGACCAGGTCGACAATTACGTGAGGGATTGCTGGACCGCGATCGTCGACAGCGCCCAATGGGCGCAGAAGGATCTGCCGCGCGTCCTGGCCGCCATCAAGCCCGACGTCATCTGCGTCGACAATGTCATCCTGTTCCCGGCCATCAAGCAGTACGGCAAGCCGTGGGTGCGTGTCATCTCCTGCTCGGAAAACGAGATCGAGGACGAGGACATCCCGCCGCATCTGTCCGGCTGCGGCGAGAACGATCATGCCGGCCACCAGCGCTACCGCGACCATTTCAACGCGGTGATCAAGCCGATCCATGACGACTTCAATGCCTTCCTCGCCGCCAACAACGAGGCGCCCTATCCGGTCGGCCAATTCTTCGAGGCCTCGCCCTATCTCAATCTGCTGCTCTATCCCGAGGCGGCGAAATTCAAGCGCCGCCATCCGCTCGATCCGGCACAATTCCAGTATCTCGAGGGCTGCGTGCGGCAGGAGAAGCCGTACACGGTGCCGACCTTCGCGAAAAACAATGACGGACCGCTGCTCTACGTCTCCTTCGGCAGCCTCGGCGCCGGCGATGTCGACCTTTTGAAGCGCATCATCGCGGCGCTGGGCCAGACGCGCTATCGCGCGCTGGTCAATGTCGGCGGCTACAAGGACCAGTACACGGACGTACCCGGCAATGTCATTGTCGACAGCTGGTTCCCGCAGCCTTCGGTTATCCCGCAGGTCGGTGCGGTCATCCACCATGGCGGCAACAACTCGTTCACCGAGTGCCTCTTTTTCGGCAGGCCGGCAATCATCATGCCTTATGTCTGGGACGGCCACGACAACGCCACACGGGTTCAGGAAACCGGCCACGGCTTCGGCATGCCGCGCTACGACTGGAGCGATGCCGAGCTGGTCGCGAAAATCGAGGCTTGCCTGACCGATCCCAGGATGAAGGCGAAACTGGCGAAGACATCGGCGCAGATGCACGCGCAGAACGGGCCTGAGAAGGCGGCCGGGTTGCTGGAGGCGCTGCTGTGATCGAGAAGTTTGAAATGCCGAGCCTCGTAGAGCGGCAACGGATCGGGGTTGCGCGTCAGGATCATGGAGCACGCCCATGACCTCCTCCGCTCCACACCTCCACCAGGCCTCCACCCACACCGATCTCGTCGACTGGGGCGTCCAGCCGGACGCACTGGAAGGCGCTTCCCACTCCACCGGCAAACTCGTCCACAAGGGGCCGAACAACCAGCCGGAATCCGGCATCTGGGTGTGCACGCCGGGGCGCTGGCGGCTCTCGATCCCGCGCGATGAATTGTGCCACTTCGTCGCCGGCCGCGCGACCTAGCGGTCGGATGTCGGCGAGGTGATAGAAGTCTCTAGGGGAAGCGTGGTCATGTTCCCCGCCGGCTGGACGGGTGAATGCACCGTGCATGAGACCATGCGCAACGTCTACATGCTGGCGTGACAGCAACGGAGCTTCATCAAATGCCGACACCGCACTGGGCGCAGGCCTTAACCGTTGAACTGGAGGATTGGGGCGCAGGCAGCAACACGCTCGCCGGCTCGCCGCGCACATCGGGCAAGATCCTGTCGCAGAACCCGGACGGATCAAGCGAATGCGGCCTCTGGTCCTGCACGCCGGGCACCCGCAACGTCACCTTTGCATCAGACGAATTCTGCCATTTCCTGTCGGGGCGAGGCAGCTATGTCCACGACAATGGCGAACGGATCCCGGTCGAGGCCGGCACGCTGGTGTTCTTTCCCGCCGGCTGGACCGGCATCTCCATCATCACGCAAACGCTGACCAAGGCCTTCATGTGCCGCTGAGCACTCTTTTCAAGGAAATCGATATGACCACGCCGATCATGCAATCCCCGCTCGCCGTCGCCGACCTCGTCGACTGGGGCGTCATCCCAACCATGATCGAGGGGCAATCCCGCACCTCCGGCAAGCTGCTGCACAAGGGGCCGGAAGGCCGTTCCGAATGCGGGCTGTGGGTCTGCACCCCCGGCAAATGGCACTGCCACGTCACCCGCGATGAGTTCTGCCACTTCCTCGAAGGGCGCTGCACCTATGTGCATGAATCCGGTGAAGTGATCGAGATCGAGCCGGACACGGCCGCCTTCTTTCCGCAGGACTGGAAGGGCGTGTGCACCGTCCATGAGACGATCAAGAAGGTCTACATGATCCGTTGAGCCTTCTCGATCAGTCTTCAAGGAGGACAGAATGGACTTCTCGCCAACCCGGCCGACCTTCTTCGTCAATCCGGACTACCGGCCGATGGCCGGCGCGAACAAGCCGGTGATCGATCCCGCGACGCTGGAAACCGTTGGCGCGATCGCGGCGGCCAGCGATGGCGAGATCGACGACGCGCTCACCGCTGCGGCCAAGGCGCAGCTCGCCTGGAAAAAGCTCGACGCCAAGAGCCGGGCCAAGCATTTGCATGCCGTCGCCAATGCCATCGAGGCGGCGGACTTCACGCGCTGCGCCGAGCTGATGGTGCGCGAGATGGGCAAGCCCTATCCAGAAGCGATCGGCGAGATCGCCAATTGCGCGCCGATCTTCCGCTACTATGCCGAGATGGCGCGCGACGACGCCGGCAAGATCGCCGGCACGACGCAGGCCGGCTCGTTCCAGTACGCGCGCTACGAACCCTATGGCGTATCCGTCCACATCATGCCCTACAACTTCCCGATCCTTTTGATGTGCTGGACCGTCGCGGCCTCGCTTGCATCAGGCAATGCCTGCGTCATCAAGCCGGCCGAGGCGACGACGCTGTCGACGTTGGATTACATGACCGTGTTCCGCTCGCTGCCCGAAGGCCTGGTCTCCTGCCTGCCAGGCGGCGCGGCCACCGCGCAGGCGCTGATCGCTTCGGACCGCACCCACGCCGTTGCCTTCACCGGCTCGGTCGCCGCCGGCAGGGCGGTTGCGGTGACCTGTGCCGAGCGCATGAAGCCGTGCGTCATCGAAGCCGGCGGCAGCGATCCGCTGATCGTCAGTGAGCACGCGCCGCTCGATGTCGCGGCGGCCGGCTCTGTCACCGCCGCCTTCCACCTCACCGGCCAGGTCTGCACCTCGGCCGAGCGCTTCTTCGTCGTCGATGCCGTGCACGACCGCTTCGTCGATCTGTTCGCCGAAAGGACGCGCGCGCTGCGCATCGGCAACGGCATGGACAAGACCGAGATCGGCCCGCTGGTCAGCGAAGCCGCGCGGACAAAGGTGATGCGCCTCGTCGATGACGCCATTCGCAACGGCGCCACCGCCGTTACCGGCGGCCGCATTCCGCCGGCGCACAACACCGGTTGGTTCTACGAACCGACGATCCTCACCGGCGTCACCCCTGACATGGCCATCGTGCGCGAAGAATGCTTTGGCCCGGTCGCCGCCATCTGCCGCGTCAAAGATTTCGACGAGGCGATCCGGCTCGCCAATGACAGCCCCTTCGGCCTCGGCGCCTCGGTGTTCACCACGGATCTCGCCGAGGCGCATGAGGCGGCAGAACGGCTCGAGGCCGGCATGGTCTGGGTCAACAACCCGCTGATCGACAATGATGCACTGCCCTTCGGCGGCTGGAAGGCTTCCGGGCTCGGCCGTGAGCTGGGACGCCAGGGGCTCGATGCCTTCCGCCGCTCGAAGATGGTGATCATCGACCACAAGCCTGCGATCCAGGACTGGTGGTACCCCTATCCCGACAGCTGGTTCCGCGAGACCGGCGGCCGCAGGCACGTGTGAGCGAAGGCGCAGACGGTCGGCGTCGACCTGGTGCTCCAGGGCCACTCCACGGAATCGATCGCCCGGGCCATGTGCATCGTGCCGGGCACGGTAAAGGTCCATCGCCGCAACATCTACCGCAAGCTCAAGATCAAGTCGCAGGCCGGCCCTTTCGCCCGCTTCGTCGAGATTATTGATGCGCGGATAAGATAGTTCACCCTTGTCCGAGCGCTGGCGCCGCCCCTCACCTGCCTGCCGGCATCCTCCCCGTATAGTGACGGGGAGAGGGGCGCTCTCATCGCTGATTTCGCCAATCCCCAATGTCGCAAGAAAAGCGCCGAGGTTGCGACCAGTCCCCTTCTCCCCGTCACTATACGGGGAGAAGTGCCCGGCAGGGCGATGAGGGGCGGCGCCGACTTCGGCAATTGATCGTCTCCGACACAAATTGGAAACTGTCGTTGGTCCGAAGCGATTGCCCATGGCCCTCGATCAGGCCGTCGAACCAGTCTCCCAGACACCGGTCTCGGCCATCCGCTTCAGCAGCGAGGCCGGCTTGAAAACATCCTTGCCGGTCCGCTGATGCCAATACTCAAGCCGCTCGATGATCTTGGCCGCACCTTCGAGACCGGCCCAGAACATCGGGCCGCCCTTGCCGATGGGAAAGCCATAGCCATTGACCCAGACGACATCGATGTCGGAGGCGCGGGCGGCTATCCCCTCCTCCAGGATCTTTGCGCCCTCGTTCACCAGGGGATAGAGCGTGCGCTCGATGATTTCTTCCGCGCCGATGCAGCGCGGTGCGATGCCTTTCTCGGCTGCCTTGTCACGGATCAGCGCCTCGACCTCCGGATCGGGAACGCCCGCCCGCGCGCCGGCCTCGTAGAGATAGAAACCACGGCCGGTCTTCTGGCCGAAACGTCCTTGTTCGCACAGCGTGTCGGCAATGACAGCTGTCAGGCCGCGTGCCTTGCGGTTGCGCCAGCCAATGTCGAGACCGGCGAGATCGCCCATCTGGAACGGTCCCATCGGCCAGCCGAAATCAACAAATGCCTTATCGATCTGGCTGGGGGTCGCGCCCTCCAGCAGCAGCGCCTCGGATTCCGAGCCGCGAGCGGCCAGCATGCGGTTGCCGACAAAGCCGTGGCAGACACCGACGACGACGGCCACCTTGCCGATCCGCCTCGCCATATCGACTGATGTCGCCAGCGCATCGGGCGCAGTCTTCTGCGCCCGCACGATCTCCAGCAGCTTCATGACATTGGCCGGCGAAAAGAAATGCAGGCCGAGCACATCCTGCGGCCGCGAGATCGAGGCGGCGATTTCGTTGATATCGAGATAGGAGGTGTTGGTGGCGAGAATGGCGCCGGGCTTGGCCACAGCGTCGAGCTTGCCGAACACTTCTTTCTTGACCGCCATGTCCTCGAACACCGCCTCGACGATAAGGTCGCAGTCGGCGAGGTCGGCATAACAGGTCGAGCCCTTGAACTGGGCGAGCCGCTCACGCTTGGCGTCTTCGCTCAATGAGCCGCGTGTGACGGACACCGCATAATTCTTTTCGATGGTCGCCAAGCCGCTCTGCAGTGCTTCATGGCTGGTTTCCAGCAAGGTCACGGGATAGCCGCCATTGACAAAGGCCATGGCGATGCCGCCGCCCATCGTGCCGGCGCCGATGACGCCGACGCGGCCGATCCTGCGCTTGACGACATTCTTTCCGGGAAGTTTTGCCGCCTCACGTTCGGCGAAGAACAGATGACGCTGCGCGCGTGATTGGTCGCTGGCGACCAGTTTTGTGAACAGCGCGCGCTCCGCTGCCAGCGCCTCGTCGAACAGCAGCGTGACGGCATTGCGCACCGCTTGCGCGCAGGCGATCGGCGCTTCGAGGCCCCGCGCCTTCCTGCCGAGATCCGCGGCCTCGGCCTCGAAGACCGTGAGGTCGGTTTCCTCAAGGCGGTCATTGCGGTCGCGTACCGGCGTGAAAGGACCGCCCTTGCGCGCGATTTCCCCAGTGAAGTTCACCGCATGCGTGATCAGATCGCCTTCGAAGACGGCATCGACCAGACCCGCTCCGTGCGCCTCATCAGCGCCGATCGGCGTACCCGAGACAATCATCTTCAGCGCTTTCACCGCCCCAACCAGGCGTGGCAGCCGCACCGTGCCGCCGCCACCCGGCAACAGGCCGAGTTTCACCTCCGGCAGGCCGAGCTTGGCGCCCGCATCGGCGACACGGAAATGGCAGCCGAGCGCCAGTTCCAGGCCGCCGCCGAGCGCGGTGCCGTGGATGGCCGCGACTGTCGGCTTGGTGATGGTTTCCAGCAAGGCCACGATGGCGCGCAGCTCAGGCTGCCGCACAGGCTTGCCGAATTCCGTGATGTCGGCCCCGGCGACAAAAGTCCGGCCGGCGCAGGCAATCACGATGGCCGCGACCGAGGCGTCGTCGCGCAAGGCAACCAGCGCCTGCATCAGCGGTTCGCGGACGTGAAAACTCAGCGCGTTGACCGGTGGGTTGTCGATGGTGACCACCGCCACGCCGTTGTCGTTCGCGACGTTGACAGAACTGGACAAGCTGAATCTCCCGAGACCGGCTGCGATCGGGAGGGTTTACTAGGCCGCGCCGCGAATGGGAACCGCGTGTCGCACTGGCACAATGCTTGCCCAGACAGGCTGTAGGGCGGCACGGTGGCGAGTTGCGGTTGAAAAGGAGCTTCGTCCCGGCGAAGCAAGGAGCGCAGCGATGCAGCGCAGACCCGAGGATGACGAAGGCGCGAAATATTACCGAACCGCCTTCTCCCCACCCGCCGCCGTGATCACGCCCACGATGATCAGCCCTGTCAGCAGCAGGCGCACGCCGGCGCTGACGCCGAAGGTGTTGAGCATGGTAAGCAGCAGCACCAGGAACAGCGCCGCGCCCCAGACGCCGGGCACATTGGCCTTGCCGCCGGCAACCGACGTGCCGCCGATGACGACGACGGCGATCGAGGCCAGCAGATATTCATTGCCGATGTCGACATTGGCGCCGCGGAAATAGCCGGCGAGCAACGCGCCGTCGATGCCGCCGAGCGCCCCCGACAGCGTGTAGGTGAGGAAGCGGATGCGGCCGACATTGACGCCGGCGAGCCATGCGGCGCGGATGTTCTGGCCGATCGCCAGCACCGAGCGGCCATAGATCATCCGCTGCAGCGCGACGGCCGCACCGACGGTGAACAGCACGGTCAGCATCGCCAGCACCGGAACGCCCGATATCTGCCAGTTGGCGAAATCGGCGAAGCCCGGCGGCGGCTTGATCTGCAGCCCTCGCCCATAGCTGATGTCGACCGACTGGATGATGAAGCTCGCCGACAGCGTGGCGATGATCGGCGGAATGCGCAGCGCCCAGATCAGCAGGTAGTTGACAATGCCGATCGCAGCGCCGCAAGCGAGTGCCGCCAGCAGGCCGACCACGATCATGGAATCGCTGCCGCCCATCACCTTCATGGCGACGGCGCTGGCCAGCCCGATATTGGCCGGCAGCGACAAGTCGACATTGCCCGGCCCGAGCGTGATGACGAACATCTGGCCGACGCCGACGATGACCGTGAACACCGCGAGCGACAGCGCTGCCGTGACCATGCCGCCGCCTCCGTAGCCGCCGGTGAAGGCGATCGTTGCCAACCATACCAGCAAGGCGCCGACAAACGACCAGATCCAGGGCTTGGCGACCAGCGACTTCATCAATGCCATCGCTTACCTCTCCCTGCGGCTGATCAGCACCCGTGCCGCCAGCACGATGATCAGGATGGCGCCGTTGGCGGCCACCTGCCAGTCGGGCGGAATGTGCATGAAGGTGAGCAGCGGCGAAGCCGCCAGCGCCAGCGTCAGCGCGCCGATCACCGCGCCGATCGGCGACACTCGGCCGCCGACGAATTCGCCGCCGCCGAGAATGACGCCGGCGATCGCCAGCAGCGTGTAGCCATTGCCGATATTGGCGTCGGCCGAAGTGGTGATGCCGATCAGCGCCATGCCGGAGATCACGCCGAACAGGCCGGCCAGCGCAAACAGCACGATCTTGGTCTTGAGCAGCGACCAGCCGGCGCGCCGAAGGGCCGCCGGATTGCCGCCGGAGCCGCGCAGGATCACGCCATAGGAGGTGCGCATCAGGCCGAAATGGACGATGAGCCCGATCAGCAGCGCCGCGATGATCGGGAACGGCACGAAAGGCGGCTTGAAGGACATGATCGCCAGCAACCAGTCCGGCGCCTTGCCGCCCGGCTTGGGCAGCACGAGAATGGCCAATCCCTGCCAGACGAAGCTCATGCCGAGCGTCACCACGATCGAAGGCAAATTGCGCAGATGGATCAGCGCCCCGAGCAGCGCGTAGATGCCGATCGACCCGAGCAGGATGGCGACGCCGACCAGCGGCGCGTCCTTCAGCCAGGTCGCGGTGACGCAGCCGACGAAGCCGACAAAGGTGCCGATCGACAGGTCGAGTTCGTTGCCTGATATGACGAACATCTGCGCGATCGTCGCCAGCGCGATCGGGATCGCCAGGTTCAGCATCAGGCTGAAGCCGAAATAGCTGATGGCGCGCGGGTTGAGCCAGGCGATGGCGAGCAGCACCAGCGCCAGCGACAGCGCCGGCAGCAGCCCGCGCAGCAGGCGGGCGCGTGCCGCGCTACCGCGCGCCGAGGATGCCTTGAGGCTGTTGTCGAGAGTCGCTGCCGTCATCTCAGGCCGCGTCGCCGAAGGAGGATTGGATGATCTTCTCGTCGGTCAGTTCGTCGCGCTTCAGATTGGCGACGATGCGGCCGTTCTTGAAGACGTAGATGTGGTCGCAATTGTCGAGCTCTTCGGTTTCCGTGGTGTACCAGAGGAAGGTGCGGCCGCGGCTCGCCTCTTCGCGCACGAGATCATAGACCTCGAGCTTGGTGCCGATGTCGACGCCGCGCATCGGATCGTCCATCAGCACGATCTGAGCATCCGAGCCGAGCGCGCGGGCGAACAGCGTTTTTTGCTGGTTGCCGCCTGACAGCGAAAAGATGTTGTTGTTCATGTCGGGCGTGCGGATGCCGATCTTCTTCTGCCAGAACTCGGCGAGTTCGGCCTCGCGTTGCGGCGAAATAAGCAGACCGTTGCGCAGGCGTGCCAGCGACCGGATGCCGATGTTTTCGGCTATCGACCATTGCGGGAAGATGCCGTCCGACTGGCGGTCGCCTGCCACCAGCGCCACCGGCGCGGTCACCTCGATGCCTGCCTTGGCGCGCGATGCGGCACCGAAGATCGCCAGCAGCAGGTCGGTCTGGCCATGGCCCGCCAGCCCGGCAAGGCCGATGATCTCGCCGGCACGGGCGACGAGGTCGGTGCCGTCCTTCTGTGTGGCGGGCCGCGCCCGGACCCGCAGCGGACTGGCTCCGGGCTTTGCGGCAGCGGCTTGCGCCGCGATCTTCTGGCGTGCTTCCGCCCCGCCCATCGCCATCACCAGGCGGTCGCGGTCGAAGGCGTTTGCCGCGTCGGCCACAACCACCTTGCCGTCGCGCATCACCACGATGCGGTCGGCGTTGTTCAGCACCTCGCCAAGCACATGCGAGATCAGGATGCAGCTTTTGCCATCGGCGACGAAACGGCGCACGAACGCCAGAAGTTGCCCCGCCGTATGCGCGTCGAGCGACGATGTCGGCTCGTCGAGGATAACGAGGTCGAGCCGGTCCTGCGTCACCGTGAAAGCGCGCGCCACCTCGACCATCTGGCGCCGGCCGATCGACAGGTCACCGACGATATCCGACGCCGAGATGCTGTGGCCGGGAAAGATCTCGTCGAGCTTGGCCGCGATCAGCTCGGCCGCCTTGCGCCTCCAGCCGAAGCCGGTGAGCGAGGCGTGGTTGATGCGCGTGTTCTCGGCGACCGAGAGATTGGGGCACAGCGACAGTTCCTGGAACACGCAGCGTATGCCGAGCTGCTGCGCCCGCGACACCGAGTAGTTGTCCTCGATGCCGCCATGCACGCCGATCTTGCCGCTGTCGGGCGTCAGCGTGCCCGCCACCATGTGCATCAGGGTCGATTTGCCGGCGCCGTTGTGGCCGACCAGGCCGACGCACTCGCCGGGCCCGACATGGAAATCCACCCCGTCGAGCGCGCGAACGGCGCCGAAATGTTTTTCGGCGCCGTTCAGTCTGATGATGTCGACGTTCCCTGCGGGCATGCTCAACGATATCCGGTCGGCCATGCAGGCGGCAACGGGGCAGCCATCACTTGATGTTGGCTTTGATGGCCGCGATGGCTTCTTCCTGCGTGTATTCGTGCGTGGCGACGCCGCCCTCCTTGATCTTCGGCAGCGCGGCCTCGAAATCGTCCTGGGTGAAGGCGAGATAGGGCACCAGGAGATCGTGCGGAATATCCTTGCGGCCGTCGAGCACCTGCTGTGCCACCCAGAAGGCGAGCGTCGACACACCTGGCGCGATCGAGGCCGACCAGGTCTTGTAACCGTCCTTCTCCTTCTGCTCCTTCCACCACTTCAGCTCGTCCTGCCGGTTGCCCATGATGATGGTCGGGCGCGGCTTGTTGGCGGCGGCGAAAGCCTGTGCGGCGCCATAGCCGTCACCGCCCTGGTCGACGATGCCGACGACATCGGGCAGCGACGGCAGGATGGTCGCCACCGCCTTCTGCGCCGTCGTCTGGTCCCAATCACCGGTCACCGAGCCGACGATCTTGAATTCGGGATGGGCGGCGACGCCTTCGAGGATGCCGGCATGGATGGCATCGTCGATCGAGGTGCCGGCAAGGCCGCGGATTTCCAGCAGGTTCCCGCCCTTGGGCTGGAACTTGGCCATCTGCTCGACTTCCTGCTTGCCCATGTCCTTGAAGTCGACGACGACGCGGTAGGCGCAGGGTTCGGTGACGATGCCGTCGAAGGAGACGACGACGATGCCCGCGTCGCAGGCCTGCTTGATGGCACCGTTGAGCGCGTCCGGCGAGGCGGCGTTGATGACGATGGCATCATAACCCTGCAGGATCAGGTTCTGCACCTGCGCCGCCTGGGTCGGCACTTCCTTGTCGGCGGTGGTGAAGACGTCGGCGGCCGCGACAACCTTGTCGTCGACCGCCTTCTTGGTGACGATGCCATAGCTGTCGAGCATCGCCTGCCGCCACGAATTGCCGGCGTAATTGTTGGAGAATGCGATCTTCTTGCCGCTGGTGTCGGCAAGCGCCGTGCCCGAGGCGAGCATCGCGGCAAGGGCGCCCAAGACGAACAGTTTCTTCATGTCATACTCCTCCCAAGAGTTGCTGGTGCTGCTGATTCCGCTGAAATCGTGCCTATGTTCCTGTTTTTTATCTATTGTCAGACAAATGCAGATGGCCGGCAAGCTGTCAACTGCAATCCGTGATCAGCCGCCGATCAACTTGCGGTGCAATGATTGAAATGGCTTCGGTGGATGGGTTAGGCATGCTCACAGGAGGCCAAACAAGCATGCCAGTGACGCCGATCGTTCCCCCGGGCGCACCGGGAATTCCGGCGCGCTGGACGTCGAGCGCCAAGAGCGGCGTCGGCACTTCGCTGTCGCCGGCTGGCCGTGTCTGGTTCACCATCAGCCACGGCATCCTGAACGAGGTGTACTATCCGCGCGCCGACAGCGCCTGCACCCGCGACCTCGGCCTGATCGTCACCGGCCCGAACGGCTATTTCAGCGAAGAAAAGCGCGATGCCGCGCATGCCATCGAACCCTTCGAGGACGGTGTGCCCGCCTATAGGCTGGTCAACACCGCGGATGACGGCGCCTACCGGATCGAGAAGCGCATCCTTGCCGATCCGGCGCGTCCGACCTTGCTGCAAGAGATCACCTTTGTTCAGCTCAAGGGCACTGTCGGCGACTACCGCGTCTACGCGCTTCTGGCGCCGCATCTGGTCAATGCCGGCATGGGCAACACCGCCTGGGTCGGCGACCACAAGGGAACGCCAGTGCTGTTCGCCTCGGGGCGCGGCACCTGCCTGGCGCTGGCCTCGTCGCTGCCCTGGCGAGACTGTTCAGCCGGCTATGTCGGCTTCTCCGATGGCTGGCAGCAGCTCAACCACACCGGCAAGCTCGATCCGGCTTGCCGGCGCGCCGAGGACGGCAATGTCGCGCTGACCGGCGAGATAGGCTTCACATCAGCAAAGACAAAGGCGGTGCTGGCGCTCGGTTTCGGCGCAACATCAAACGAGGCGGCTGAAAATGCCTTCGCCAGCCTGAGGCGAGGTTTTGAGCCGGCAGCGAAGTCCTACGTCCAGAATTGGCGCGAATGGCAGGCGGGGCTTTTGCCTCTGGACCGGCACGCGGCGTCGGGGATCGACAGCTACCGCGCCAGCACCGCCGTTCTGGCGACGCACCGCTCGATCGCCGTGCCGGGCGCGGCGGTCGCCAGCCTGTCCATCCCCTGGGGCTTCAACAAGGGCGACGACGACCTCGGCGGCTATCATCTGGTCTGGCCCCGCGATCTGGTCGAAACGGCGGGCGGCTTCCTCGCCGCCGGCGATGCCGCCTCGGCGCTGCGGATTCTCGAGTATCTGCGCTCGATCCAGCAGCCGGACGGCCACTGGCCGCAGAACGCCTGGCTCGACGGATCGGCCTATTGGCCGGGCATCCAGATGGATGAATGCGCCTTTCCGCTGCTGCTGGCCGACGCCTTGCATCGCGCGGGGCACCTGCCGCGCGCCAGGCTCGCCGGCGTCCTGCCGATGATCGAGCGCGCCGCGGCCTATGTCGTGCGCAACGGACCCGTTACCGGCGAGGACCGCTGGGAAGAGGATGCCGGCTACAGCCCATTCACGCTTGCCGTCGAGATCGCCGCATTGCTTGCCGCCGCCGACCTGCTCGACGCCAGCCGCAAGCCGGACGCGGCAACCTATCTGCGCGAGACCGCGGATGTCTGGAACGACCAGGTCGAGCGCTGGACCTATGTCACCGGCACGGCGATCTGCAAGGCGGCCGGCGTCGACGGCTATTATGTCCGCGTCGCGCCGCCCGACAGCGCCGACGCCGGTTCGCCGAAGGATGGCTATGTCCCGATCAAGAACCGGCCGCCCGGCGACACCGACCGGCCGGCGCAGGAAATCGTCAGTCCGGACGCACTGGCGCTGGTGCGCTTTGGCCTGAGGGCGGCCGACGAGCCGCGCATCGTCGACACGGTCAAGGTCATCGACGCGCAATTGCGCTGCGAATTGCCGCAAGGCCCGCTGTGGTACCGCTATAACAATGACGGCTACGGCGAGCACGAAGACGGCGCACCGTTCGACGGCATCGGCCAGGGTCGTCCGTGGCCGCTGCTCGCCGGCGAACGCGCCCACTACGAACTGGCGGCAGGGCGCAAGGATGCGGCGGTCACCCTGCTGGCGGCGCTGGAAGGCTCAGCCGGGCCGTGCGGCCTGTTGCCGGAGCAAGTCTGGGACGGCGCCGACCTGGCCGAGCGCGAATTGCGGCATGGCCGCCCCTCGGGCAGCGCCATGCCCCTGGTCTGGGCCCATTCGGAGCACATCAAGCTGTTGCGTTCGCTGCGCGACGGCGCCGTCTTCGACATGCCGCCGCAAGGCGTGAAGCGCTACATCGAGGACAAGACCGCGTCGCCATTCAGGACGTGGCGACCCAACAACAAGATCCGCACACTGCCCGAGGGCAAGACGCTGCGTATCGAACTGCTGACGGCGGCGACCGTCCACTGGAGCACCGACGACTGGGCGACCGCCCACGACAGCCATACGGCGCAAAATGCTTTCGGCATCCATCTTGCCGATCTGCCTGTCGCCAGCCTCCCGAAGGGAAGCACGCTCATCTTCACTTTTTTCTGGCCCGGAACCGGTGATTGGGAGAATGTCGACTTCTCCGTCATGTCAGTCGGGCAGGGATAGCCAGTAGATTCATCCTCGATATCCAGCAAATCTCCAGGAAAAACAGGGACGAAACCATGCAGATCGGAATGATGGGACTCGGCCGGATGGGCGCCAACATGGTCCGCCGCCTGATGCGCGACGGCCATGAATGCGTCGTCTACGACATCAACCCCGCCAGTGTCGCGGCCCTGGTCAGCGACGGCGCCTTGGGGGCGGCCTCCCTGACGGAATTCGTCGGCAAGCTCGCCAAGCCGCGCTGTGTCTGGCTGATGCTGCCGGCGGCGATAACCGGCAAGATCATCGATCAGGTCGCCGCCCTGATGGAGCCTGGCGACATCGTCATCGACGGCGGCAATTCCTACTATCACGACGCCGTCGACCAGGCCGCGAAACTGGCCACCAAGGGTATCCACCTTGTCGATGTCGGCACCAGCGGTGGTGTCTGGGGCCTTGAGCGTGGCTACTGCCTGATGATCGGAGGTCCCGACGTGGCGGTGCAGCACCTCGATTCGGTCTTCGCCACGCTGGCACCGGGCGCCGATGCCGGCTCCAATCCGCCCAGGGATGCCGGGACCGCGCCCTTCGGCTACCTGCATTGCGGACCGAGCGGCGCCGGCCACTTCGTCAAGATGGTGCACAATGGCATCGAATACGGCGTCATGGCCGCCTATGCCGAAGGCATGAACATCCTGAAATCGGCCAATGCCGGCAAACGGCAGCGCACCGCGGACGCCGAGACCAGCCCGCTGGAAAACCCGCAATACTACCAGTTCGACATCGACCTTCCCCAGGTGGCCGAGGTCTGGCGGCATGGCAGCGTCATCGGTTCCTGGCTGCTCGATCTCACCGCCGGCGCGCTGAAGGGCGATCCGGGCCTGGCGCAGTTCGGCGGCCGTGTTTCGGATTCCGGCGAAGGCCGCTGGACATTGAAGGCGGCCATCGACACCGGCGTGCCGGCGCCGGTTCTGTCCTCGGCGCTGTTCGACCGCTTCTCCTCGCAAGGCGAATCCGAATTCTCCGACAAGCTGTTGTCCGCGATGCGCTACGCCTTTGGCGGCCATGTCGAAAAAACGAAGGCCGGCAAGTGAGGGCGGCAGGGGAGACGCGCGTGAGCCAGGAACGGTCCGATACGCTGGTGCTCTTCGGAGCGACCGGTGACCTCGCCCACAAGAAGATATTTCCGGCCCTTTACCAGATGGTCGCCAAGGGCACGCTGACGGAACCTGTGATCGGCGTCGCCTTCGACGCCTGGGATTTGAAGCAGTTGCAGGCGCGCGCCCGCGACGGCATCGTCAATGCCATTGGCAAGATCGACGAGAACGTGTTCGCCAAGTTCGCCTCGCTGTTGCGCTATGTCAGCGGCGACTACCGCGATCCGGCCACGTTCGAGAAGCTGAAGACCGCACTTGGCAGCGCCCAGCGGCCGATGCACTACATGGCTGTGCCGCCGACCATGTTCGAGACCGTCGTCCAGGGTCTGGAGCAATCGGGCACCGCGCATGGCGCGCGGCTGATGGTGGAAAAGCCGTTCGGCCACGATTTGCAGTCCGCGCGCTGGCTGAACCGGGTGCTGCACCTGGTGTTCGACGAGCAGTCGATCTTCCGCATCGACCACTATCTCGGCAAGGAAGCGATCCAGAACCTGCTCTATTTCCGCTTCGCCAATTCCCTGCTCGAGCCGATCTGGAACCGCAACTTCGTCGAGAGCGTGCAGATCACCATGGCCGAGGATTTCGGCGTCGAGGGGCGTGGCCGCTTCTATGACGATGTCGGCTGTATCAGGGATGTCATCGAGAACCATCTGCTCAACATCCTCTTGCTTCTGGCCATGGAGCCGCCGGTCGGCCGCTCGGCCGACGATCTGATCGACGAAAAGGTGCAGGTGCTCCGAGCCATCCGCACCCTGACCAAGGACGATGTCGTGCGCGGCCAGTTTACCGGCTATCTCGCCGAGCCCGGCGTGGCGCCGAACTCGCCGGTCGAGACCTTCGCGGCGGTGCGTTTCTTCGTCGACACCTGGCGCTGGCAGGACGTGCCGTTCTTCATCCGCGCCGGCAAGAACATGCCGGTGCATGTCACCGAGGTGGTGGTGCGGCTGAAGCGGCCGCCGCTCGACGTCTTCGACCCGATCAAGCCCGCCGACCAGAATTACGTGCGCTTCCGCATCGACCCGCAGGTGGTGATCGCCATCGGCGCCCAGCGCAAGGCGTCCGGTGACGACATGGTCGGCGAGCAGGTGGAATTGACGGCGCTCGACGACAGCAAGGGCGACATGCCGCCTTACGAAAGGCTGATCGGCGACGCCATGAACGGCAATGGCCAGCTCTTCACGCGCCAGGATGCGGCTGAGCTTGCCTGGCGCATCGTCGGTCCGGTGCTCGGCGACACCACGCCGCCGCACCTTTACGAGCCGAAGACATGGGGACCGGCGGACGCCATGTCCGGCTTCGGGCCGCCCGATGGCTGGATCGACCCGGTGGCATGAGTGGAGGGGACGCGATGGCCAAGGCGGTGAAGCAACCAGCATCGGGCACCGAGAAGATCGTGCTGGCGATCGACATTGGCGGTTCGCACGTCAAGATCCTGACAAGCGACGGGGGCACCGAGCGCCGAGCCGATTCCGGACCGGATCTGACACCACAGCAGATGGTCGACACGGTGAAAAAGCTCGCCGAGGGCCTGTCCTACGACGTCATCTCAATGGGCTATCCGGGCCCGGTGCGCCACAACAAGCCGGTGCTCGACCCCATGAACCTGGGCAAGGGTTGGGCCGGCTTCGATTTCGCCGCGCAGTTCGGCAAGCCGGTCAAGGTGGTCAATGATGCGCTGATGCAGGCCATCGGCAGCTATGAGGGCGGGCGCATGCTGTTCCTGGGCCTCGGAACCGGCCTTGGTGCGGCGATGGTCTTCGACAATGTCGCCCAGCCGATGGAACTCGCCCATCTTCCCTACAGAAAAGGCAGGAGTTTCGAGGACTATGTCGGCGAACGCGGCCTGGAAAAGCGCGGCAAGAAGAAGTGGCGAGGATATGTTTTCGACGTCGTCAACCGGCTGCGCGCCGCCCTGCAGCCGGATTATGTCGTCATTGGCGGCGGCAATGTCGACAAGCTCGACGAACTGCCCGCCGACTCCAGGCGCGGTGACAACACACGCGCCTTCGAAGGCGGATTTCGTCTGTGGCGAGACAAGGCCTTGATCGTCTGATATTATTACAGTTTAGTATAGTTGTTCAAAATAATGTGTGACGCCACGCTAAATCATTGCGTTGTGCAGATTTGCCGACTAGGAATTCCGCCGCACGGCCCGGCGTGCTCCAACGGATACGCTAAAAACGCTTCAGCATTTTGATTTGTGCGTCGTCCTTTCGAAACGATCCCGATTTTCGAGGCCGCGCGCCATAGACGGAGGAAAGATTGACCGACGATAGCAACGACGCTCGCAAAGACATCGACCTTCTCGAGCTGACCGCTCACATCGTGTCCGCTTACGTCGAGAAGAACCGCTTGCCCGCCTCCGGCCTGGCTGACCTCATCGCCAGCGTCGCCACCTCGATCGGCAGCCTCGGCAGGCCGGCCGTGCCGGTGGCAGCACCCTTGGTTCCCGCGGTCAACCCGAAGAAGTCGGTGACGCCGGATTTCATCATCTGCCTCGAGGACGGCAAGAAGTTCAAGTCGCTGAAGCGTCACCTCGGCGTGCATTTCGGCCTGACGCCGGACGCCTACCGCGCCAAATGGGGCCTGCCGTCGGATTACCCGATGGTTGCCCCCAACTACGCCGCCTCGCGCTCGCAACTGGCAAAGTCGATCGGCCTCGGCCGCAAGGCCGCCGAAGTGGTGCCCGCCAAGGGCAAAGGCCGGAAGACCAAGGTTTCGGCCTGAGGCTAATTAGCCACACCCGCACGGCCAGGCGAATCCATCCAACGCCTTGCAGGGCGCTGCATCCATCATAATGCGGTCCGCTCCCGCATATATCGCGTCGGTGGCACGCCGACGTGGCGGGTGAATGCCACGCTGAACGTGCTTGCGGAACTGTAGCCGACACGTTCCGCGACTTCGCCGACACCTCCTTCGCTTCGGCGCAACAGATCCTTTGCCAGCGCCATGCGCCAGGCGAGCAGATATTCCATCGGGGCGACGCCCACCGCGCGCCTGAACCGCTCGAAGAAGGCTGAGCGGGAGAGAGCCGCCTCCCTTGCCAGTTGCACGACCGTCCAGGGCCGGGTCGGGCTTTCGTGCATTCGCCGCAATGCCACCGCAAGGCGCCCATCGGCAAGTCCGCGCAGAAGGCCCGGCGACGCCGCCGTCTCGGCCGTGGAGCGGAGCGCTTCGATGAGCAGAACCTCAAGCAGACGCGCCAGTATGACATCCCGCGCCGGCCGCTGCTCGCAGGATTCGTCGCCCACCAGCTGCACCAGCGTGGCGAGCCTGCGTTCGCCGCGAATGTGCACGAGTTGCGGCAGCAGCGAAACCAGCAAGGCGGCGTCGGGCGAGTCAAAGACGCAATAGCCGACGAGCAAGCGCACATCAGGCGGGCCGGTTTGAATACCGTGCCTGAATTCGCCATGCGGCAAAGCGACGGGCGAAGTCTCGAAATCCTCCGATTCCGGCGGCTCGAGGCTCGACATGGCGAAACCATAGGCCGCGGGAACCAGGACGAAGTCACCCGCCTGCAGTGTGATCGGCTCGTGCCCGTCGACAGCGAGGCGGGAGGAACCTTCGAGGATCGCACAGTAGAAAGGCTGCCCGGCTTCGGAGCGGCGAACACGCCAGCACCCGGCTCCAATGACGAGTTTGGAGAACCGGGCTTCGGGTTGCAGCAACGTAACCACCTCGGCGAGCGGATCGATCACTTCCGGACTCCTGCAAACGAAAGCTGGACTTCCAATTGTAGCAAGTCCTGCCATCGCCATCTACCCTCCTTGGCATTGCAATCGGCTGAAGGAGTCCCCCCATGAAAACCGTCCTGATTACCGGATGCTCATCCGGCTTCGGCCTCGAAACCGCTCGCTACTTCCTCGACCATGATTGGAAGGTCGTCGCATCGATGCGCACGCCACGCGAAGGCGTCCTGCCACGCTCCGAACATCTGCGGCTGCTGGCCCTCGATGTCACCGATTCCGAAAGCATTCGTCTGGCTGTGCAGGCCGCGGGGCCGATCGACGTCCTGGTCAACAATGCAGGCATCGGCGTTCTGAATGCCCTCGAGGGCACGTCGATGGAAATCGCCCGCGAGGTCTTCGAGACAAACACTTTGGGAACGATCGCGATGACGCGAGCCGTGTTCCCGCAGTTCAGGCAAAGGCAGGCCGGTGTGGTGGTGAACGTCACGTCGAGCGTGACCTTGAAGCCGCTGCCGCTGCTTTCCGTCTACACCGCGAGCAAGGCGGCTGTGAATGCGTTCACGGAGTCGCTTGCGCTGGAACTCAAGCCATTCAACATTCGCCTGAACCTGGTGTTGCCGGGACGGGCTCCGGAGACTCGCTTCGGTGAAAATGCACAGGCCCATCGGATGCAGGGTGGCTTCCCCGATGCCTATGCCGGCTTCGCACAAGGTGTCTTCGCCGAACGCGGGCCGTCTTCCGCCGTCACTCACGCGCTTGATGTCGCGGAAACGGTGTGGCGCGCGGCGAACGATCAGTCATGCCCGATGCGCTTGGCCGCCGGCGCCGACGCCGTGGCGCTGGCCTAGTCCTGCCAGGGCAACTGGACAGAAGCCTGCCGGCGAATCCGCCTTGGCAGGCCTCATGCTTTTGTGGCTTGGATGGAGCCGACAGGTTCTTGAGGGGAAGCCATGAACTACACCAGGATGGTGATCGAGAAAGAGGCGCCGGAGGAGTATGGCTATGACCGTATCCGCTACAATCTCTCCGAAAGCTCGATCGCCGACCAGAAACTCTCCGACATCGGCCTGTCGCTGCCGGATCTGACGCTTTTCTACGGCGAGCATCGCGGCGACAAGGACTTGCGCGCGCTGATCGCGGCGCAGGATGCCGGCGTCTCGCCCGATGACGTGCTGGTCACGGCCGGCGCCGCCGGCGCGCTGTTCATCATCTCGACCTCGCTTTTATCCGCGAGCGATCACCTCGTCGTCATCAGGCCCAACTACGCCACCAACATCGAAACCCCGAGGGCGATCGGCTGCGCCATCAGCTTTGTCGACCTGGCCTTCGAGCACGGCTTTGCCATCGATGTCGAGGCCATCAAGGCCGCGATGCGTCCGAACACCAGGCTGATCAGCGTCACCTGCCCGCACAACCCGACCGGCACGATGATGAGCCGCGCCGAACTTGACGCACTGGTGGCGCTGGCCGAGGCCAGCAACTGCCATCTGCTGGTCGACGAGACCTATCGCGACCTTTCCTATGGCAGGCGGCTGCCGTCGGCGGCCTCGCTGAGCAGGAAGGCGATCAGCGTCTCGTCGCTGTCAAAAGCCTTCGGTATTCCGGGCATCCGCATCGGCTGGCTGGTCACCAGGGATGCCTTGCTGCAGGAGACATTCCTCGCCGCCAAGGAGCAGATCGGCATCTGCGGCAGCGTCATCGACGAAGGCATCGCGCGCGGCATGTTGGAGCGCCGGGACGCCTTCCTGGCGACGCTGCTGCCCGAAATGGCCAACCGCCGCGACATCGTACAGGCCTGGATCGACCGCGAGCCGCTGGTCGACTGGGTGCGGCCCGAAGGTGGCGTCGTCGGCTTCCCGCGCCTGAACGTCGAAGCCGGCTTCGACCTCGACCGGTTCTATGTGAACCTGCTGGAAAACCATGGCACCTATGTCGGCCCCGGCCACTGGTTCGAAATGGAGAAGCGCTTCTTCCGCGTCGGCTTCGGCTGGCCGACGGAGGCCGAGTTGAGGGGCGGCCTTGACGCCATTTCTGCTGCGCTGAGGCAGTAACTTCATTGTGCGATCAACGGAACGGATCGAAAGTCCCTTGATCCAGGCTTAATTTTAACGCATATGCCCGCCGAACTTTATTAAGTTTCATTGGTCGGAACAGCGCCCACTTGGGAAGTGCCCCGCCGGTCAATGCTATCGCAACGGGGCCATATACATGACATCCCAATCGCAGATATCACCTGACCAGCGCTATGCCGCGTTCCGCCACCGCTCCTTCCTGAGCTATTGGGCGGCGCGGTTCCTCACCACATTCGCCACCATGATCGTGTCCGTCGCGGTCGGCTGGCAGATGTACGACCTGACCGGTGACCCGCTCGATCTCGGCCTGGTCGGCATCGTCCAGTTCCTGCCATCGCTGTTGCTGGTGCTGGTCACTGGCGTCGTTGCCGACCGCTTCGGCCGCCGCCTGATCATGGCGCTGGCGGTGGTGGTGGAAGCGATCTGCGCCCTGGCGCTGCTGCTTCTGACGCTGCGCGGCGTCAGCGGACCGCTGCCGATCTTCTGCGTGCTTGCCATGTTCGGCGTCGCTCGCGCCTTCTTCGGTCCGGCCTCGTCGTCGCTGTTCGCCAATCTGGTGCCGCCTCAGGATTTCGCCAACGCCATCGCCTGGAACTCGTCGGCCTGGCAGACGGCGACCATCGTCGGTCCGGTCGCCGGCGGCCTGCTCTACGGCGTATCGGCTGAGGCCGCCTATGGCACCGCCGCCGTCCTGATGCTGTTGGCCGGGCTGCTGATCTTCACCATCCCGAGGCCGGCCCAGCGCAGCGAAACCGACAAGCCTACCATGCAGACCCTGTTTGCCGGCTTCAGTTACATCTGGAGCGAGAAGATCGTGCTCGGGGCCATCTCGCTCGATCTCTTCGCCGTGCTTCTCTCCGGTGCCTCGGCATTGCTGCCGATCTATGCGCGCGACATCCTGCAGCTCGGCCCCTGGGGCCTCGGCCTGCTGCGCTCGGCGCCCGGCGTCGGCGCCATCTGTGTCGCCATCTGGCTGGCCGGACATCCGATCCGCAACCATGCCGGCATCATCATGCTCGGCTTCGTGGCTGCGTTCGGCGCCTTCACCGTGCTGTTCGGCCTGTCGACCATCACCTGGCTGTCGATCGCAGCACTTGCCTTCCTTGGCGCCACCGACATGTTCAGCGTCTATATCAGGGAGACCCTGATCCAGCTGTGGACGCCGGACCATGTCCGCGGCCGCGTCAACGCGGTCAACCAGGTCTTCGTCGGCGCCTCCAACGAGGTCGGCGAATTCCGCGCCGGCACGATGGCGGCGCTGATCGGCACGGTGCCCGCGGTCGTTATCGGCGGCGTCGGCGCGATCGCCGTCGCCGGACTGTGGATGGTGCTGTTCCCGCAACTGCGCAAGGTGCGCCACCTCAACGGGCGAAACTGATGCTTTCTCGCTGACGGTCGGCACGATACATCGCCCCTATCACAGGACCCCCAATGATCACCTGTTACCTGAAATATGTCATTGACCCGTACAAACTTGCCGAGTTTGAAGAATATGGCCGTCGCTGGATCGGCCTGGTCAATCGCCTCGGCGGAAATCATCATGGCTATTTCCTTCCGAGCGAAGGAGCGAGCAATCTCGCTTATGCCATGTTCAGCTTCCCGAGCCTCGCTGACTACGAGGATTATCGCAAGCGCATGGCTGCCGACCCGGAATGCCAGGATGTGTTTGAAATGGAAAAACGCAATCGCAGCATTCTGAGCTATGAGCGCAGCTTCCTGCGGCCGGTGCTCGAACCCTAGAGCCGGACGATTCCAGGTCGAATTTGACCTGAACCCGCCTCCAAATCGAAAAGATAGAGCTATCGTGCCGGCTTGCCGAAAACCGTCCGCAGGAACTCGTCCAGCCAGCGCTTCAGATGTAAGTCCCAGATCAGCCGGCCGCCAAGGTGATCGCGGCCTGGCTGCGCGCCCGGCAGCTCGAAGCGATGCGCGCCGCGCACCACCCAGCGCTGCATCATCACCCTTGTCAGTTCGCCATGGAACTGGAGGCCCCAGGCATTGTCGCCATAGCGGAAGGCCTGGTTGGGATAGGTGTCGGCTGTCGCCAGCAGCGTCGCGTCCCTGGGCAGCGAAAACCCCTCGCGGTGGAACTGGTAGACCATCTCGGGCCAATGCATCAGCCTCTTGCCCGCCTCGGTCGCCCTGAGCGGATACCAGCCGATCTCGACCAGCCCTTCGCCGTGCCCCTCGACCCGGCCGCCGAGATGGTTGACCAGCATCTGCGCGCCAAGGCAGATGCCCAGCAGTGGCCGGTTTTCCCTGAGCGGGATTTCCAGCCAGTTGGTCTCGCGGCGGACGAACTCGTCCTCGTCATTGGCGCTCATCGGCCCGCCGAACACCACCGTGCCGGCATGGCCATCCAGCGTTTCCGGCAAGGCGTCACCCAGCGGCGGGCGGCGGATGTCGAGCTCGAAGCCCTCTTCCAGGAGCATGTGGCCGACGCGTCCGGGGCTCGAATTCTCCTGATGCAGCACGATCAGGATTTTTGGCTTCGAACGCGTCCTGGGTGACATCGTTGCGCGAGATCCCTTCTATTCGTCGCTCGAGGTTCCACGGGCGCCCGGCGCGTGCGCTGCCGCCTTCTGGCGCGCCTCGACGCGGTCGCGGCGTTCGACGCCGATCAGTTCGGCGACGCGCCACACCGTGTTGTCCTCGAGTTCGTGCAGCTCGCCATCGGCATAGACGATCTCCCACATCAAGCCGATGAACGCCTTGCGGCCCTCCGCGTCGAGATGGCGCTTGAGCACGCTGGTGAAGGCATAGAGATCGATCGCCTCATTGTCCGCCCGCTCGCCGGCGGCCGCGAGCGCTTCGACTTCGGCGCCGCTGATCGAATAGCTCTCCGCCAGCACCGCCTTGAACCGCTCCCACTCGACATCCTGGCGCACGCCGTCGGCATTCATCACATGATAGAGCAGCGCAGAGGCGGCGACGCGCGGATCGTCGGCGCTGCTGCGCGCGCCGGCGCCGGCCGGCAAATCCCTGAGAAACGACAGAACGCGCTCGAACATCAATCCATTCCCGACGGCCCCAATGGCCGAATCAAAACAGCCGGAACCGGCGTGGTGACTTTTCCGCCTCGTCGTCCGGATCGACGCCCGGATCGTCAGGTAAGCGCGTCAGCTCTTCGGCCGGCTCGACGGCCTCGGCATCGGCCGGCACCGCCGCGAACGCCGCCGCGGTGACCGGGGTGACATGGTCCTCCCGGCTTTCGGCGTCCTTGCCTGTTGCCTCGTCACCTGCCGTCGCATGATCGATCGCGTCGATCGGCTTTTCGCTGGCCGGCTTCGCCAACGCTTCGATGACCGGCACGGCGGCGTCAGGCGCATCGTCGTGGCTGTCGATCAGCTGGCCAATCCGCTCCATCGGCGCGCGCCACTCGAAGGCGTCGAGCCGTCCGGTGACCGGCGATACCGGCCCCCAGCGCTCCGAAACGACGCCGTCGGCCACCCAGGCCGGATCACGCGGCGCCCGCACCGCCTTGGAGAGCAGCTGCCGCACCTTGCCCTGGTCGCTGGTCTCGGCCTCCTCGATATCGGCCAGGAGCAGATAGGCGCCTTCGCGGCGGTCCATCCGGATCGCAGCCTCGGCCTCGCGGCGGGCGGTCGAAAAATCCTGCGCGTCGAGCGCGGCACGCGCCACCGTCATCGACGATTCGGCGTGGTTCTTCTTCATCTCCTGCAGCTTCTTCGCCCGGTTGAGGCGGTCGAGCACCGCGTCGCCCGGACGGGCATGGGTGTAGAGTTCGGCGATCTCGGGATGCGGCTCGGCCTTCCACGCTGCTTCGAGGATCTTCGAGCCCTTGCGTACATCGTTCTGCTTGAACAGCGCGGCGGCGGCGGCAACGGCGGCGGGCGCGAAATCCGGCCGCAGCTTGTTCGCCTCCAGCGCTGCGGTCCTTGCAGCAGAAGGATCGCTGTCGGCGAGCGATTGCGCCTTGGCGGTCAACAGCACGGCACGCCGGCGGTTGGCGGCGTCGCGTTCGATCTGCCGTGTCGACTTCTGCGCATCGACGAGTTTCAAGGCACCGTCCCAATCACCGCGCGCGGTCAGCTCCTCCAGCGTCGATTCGGCCGCCCAGGCCAGTTGCGGTGCCATTGCGGCGGCACGCCCGGCATAGTGCCGGGCGGCATTTCGGTCGCCCAGCCGTTCGGCTTCCAGGTAAAGCCCGCGCAGGCCGAGCAGCCGCATTTCGGGATCGTCGAGCATGCTCTCGAATTTCTGCCGCGCGCCCTCATGGTCGCCCTCGAGCAGCGACGCCTGTGCCTCGAGCAGATGGATCAGCGGTTCCTGGTCGGAGCGGATCAGCTTGGCCGCTTCCTTGGTCTTCTTGCGGGCCAGCGCGCCGTCGCCGGCGCCGGCGGCGATCATGCCGGTCGACAGCGCCTGATAGCCGCGGTCGCGGCGGCGCACGCGGAAATAGCGCGAGATGGTGTAGGGGCTGTTCCACAGCGACTTGATCAGCCACCACAGGATCATCACCGCGGCGACGACGGCAACGACGGCCACCGCCGCCACCATCAGACTGACCTGGTACTGATAGCCGTTGAAGGTGACGACCATGTCGCCCGGCCGGTCGGCCAGCCAGGCAAAACCCAACCCGAGCGCAAAGACGACGATGAGGAAGGCGAGCAGGCGGATCATCGTGTTGCCCTCATGCCTTCATCGCGCCGGAGATCAGTGCGTCGACCTGTGTTTCGACCTCGATGCGCGCCTTCAGTTTGCCGGCAAAGTCGGCGCCCGCGGCCTTCGCGGCCTCCGGCAGCGTGTTGTATTCGCTGAGCGCCTTGGCGTAGTCGCCCTGGTTGACCGCAACTTCGATGCGCGCCACGGTTTCCGGCGCGCCGGCACCTTCGACCGCGCCGATCGGCCGGACCTTGACCAACGATTCGGCGCTCGACATCAGGTTCTGCAGGAAGCCGGCGTTCTGGTCGACCGGCGTCGCGGCTGCGATCATGGCATTGGCGGCGGCATCCATCTGCGAGGCGATCTCGGTGCGGGTCGGGACGCCTTTCTCGGCATAGGGGCGCAGCGTCGCGATTTCCGGTGCGTTCGGCGAAATCGCGGCCAGCGTATCGAGTTCGGCCGAGAACGGCGCACCGCGTTCGAGCGCCGCCGCCTTCAGCGCCGAAGCGGCGATGGCGAGCGCGATCTTCGGCTGAGATGCCTGGGCATCGACCTTGCCGGAGAGCTGCGACACCGATTGTTCGAGCGCGGCAAGCCGGCCTTCCTGCGCCTTCGCCGCCTCACTGGTCGACTTCACCAGCGCATCGAGGCCGACCATTTTTTCGTTGAGCGGGCCAAGATCGACCGGTGCCGTGCTGCCGGCCTTGCCCAGCGCTGCAACCGCCGTCTCGATCTGCTTGACCTTGTCGCCCAGTGCGGCAAGCCCGGCATTGTCGCCCGCGCCGCCTTTTTCGACCGCCGATTTCAGGGCCGCGACATCGCTCTTGACCTGATCGAGTGCCGTCGACAGGCCGTCGACCTTGGCCGACGCGTCGGCGTTGCCGCCGGTTTCCTTCAGGCCGGCGATTTCGCTCTTCAGCGTGGCGATCTCGCCGTTGACGGCGTCGAGCGAGACGCGGGCGCCGGAACCCGGCGCGCCGAGCAGGCCGGCAAACTGCAGGCCGCCGGCGCCGACCAGCGCGATGACACCGCCGATGATACCGGCGGCGATGCCGTTGAGGCCGCCACGCTTCGGCTGCGCTGCCATCGGTTGGCTCCTTGCCTCGGTTTTTCCCGAAGCCGCCTTGGTCTCGCCGGTCTTCGTGCTAGCGTCCTCAAAACTGTAGTCGCGGCTGGGCGGCGCATCCGAACCGGGATAGGGCATTTCCGGTTCGGCGGCCTTGCCCTCTGCCGGCGCGTCGGCCGCGGCGGCATCAGAATGCTCCCAGGGTTCGAGATCGGCCTGGTCGGCATGCACCGGCTCTTCCGGAGCCTCCGGCTGCGAGGCGTTCGCGGCTTCCTCGGCCTTCGCTTCGTCGGTCTGGGCCGCATTCCCGTCCCCGGCATCCTTGCCGGTATCCTCGTCGACGATGCGGGAGACGGCGCCGGGTTCGAGATCGATCGTCACCGGCTCGCGGCGGCTTTTCGAGTGTCGCATCTTCGGCGTCTTGACCATGGCTGGGCTCCGCAAAATTCGCTTCGTCTCAACGCCTGGCGGCGCGTGATGGTTCGGAAAGGGTCTAGCACATCACCAAGCGGTGAAAAGGGGTGGTGTGATGACGCGGCTCAGACCCGCATATCCAAAAGGGCCAGCAGCGCCTCCTCGTCGGGCCGTGCGGCAATGCCGATTGCTTTGCCGGCGCTGTCGCCAAACGCGGCCGCAATGCGGGCGGAAAGCGCCAAAAATCGTGTCTTTTCAAAGAGCCCTTTCAAAGCAGGCCTGCTGGTCAAGACCTGCATGGCGGCAGCTGCGTTAGCCGAATAGAGCAGCACCGCATCGACCGGCTGGCCTGACGTCAGCGCAAGGATGGTCTCGTCCGGGTACCACACCGCTGATGTGTCGTATGTTTCAATGGCGAAGACCTGGACTCCAGCCGCGTCCAGCCTCTGTTCGAACACCGCAAACCGTACGCGCCCGCAGAGATAGACGATCACCTTGCCGGGAAACGCCGCCGCGATGCTTTCGGCCAGCGCCTCGGCATCCCCCGGACCCTCGGTCACGGACAAGAACCCTGCATTGCGCGCGGCCTCGGCCGTCCGCTTTCCCACGGCGTGGCAAGGCAAGGCAGCAAGAGCCGCCATTACCTCTTTTGCGGCATGGCGCACGGCGTTGGCGCTGGTGACGGCAACGGCGACAGCGTCACCCGGAACCTGTCCGGCGTCCACGGGCAAGGCCACGGTTTCGGTCAACGGCAGGAGAACCGGCTGAAAACCCGTCTCCAGAAGCCGCCGTGCCGTGCGCGAAGCGCCCGGTTCCGGCCTGGTCACCAGGACGCGAAGCATTTCAGAGCCAGCCGGCGAAGAACTCTTCGCCGGCTTTGGCCCGCACCGTTCTCGCGGCTTCCGTGCCGATGCGGGCGGCGTCCTGCGCCGCTCCCTGCAGCTCGACCGTGTGCGACTGCGTGCCGTCGGGCGAGATGATCAGGCCGGCAAAGGAGAGTTTTCCGGCCTCGATGGCCGCATAACCGGCGATCGGCGTCCGGCAGGAGCCGTCGAGCGCCGCCAGGAAGGCGCGCTCGCAGGCGAGCGCCTGTCCGGTCGGCACATCATGGATCGCCACCAGCATCTTTTCGACGGCGCGATCGCCGATGCGGGTCTCGATGCCGATCGCGCCCTGGCCCGGCGCCGGCGGAAAGATGTCGAGCGGCATCAAATCGCTGACAACGTGTTCCAGGCCCAGCCGTTTCAACCCGGCATAGGCGAGTATGGTACCGGCGGCGACGCCTTCGTCCAGCTTGCGCAGGCGCGTCTGCACATTGCCGCGGAACATCACCACGTCGAGATCCGGCCGCATGCGGCGGATCAGCGCCTGCCGCCTGAGCGACGACGACCCGACCTTGGCCCCGCGTGGGAGTTCGGCGATGGTTTTCGCCGCCTTGCCGACAAAGGCGTCGCGGGCATCCTCGCGCGGCAGGAAGGCGGAGAGCTCCAGGCCGTCGGGCAGCTGCGTCGGCATGTCCTTGGACGAATGCACGGCAATGTCGATCGCGCCCGCCAGCAGCGCCTCCTCGATCTCCTTGGTGAACAGGCCCTTGCCGCCGGCTTCCGAAAGCGGACGGTCCTGGATACGGTCGCCGCTGGTCGAGATGACGACCACCTCGAATGCCTCCGCCGGTAGGGCATGGGCGGTCATCAGCCGCGCCTGCGTTTCATGCGCCTGCGCCAGTGCGAGCGGGCTGCCGCGTGTTCCGATTTTGAAGATTGTTTGCATGGCGCGCCGTCCGTGATAACCCCCGACCGTAGCATTTGCAGCCAAGTGGAGCCACTTGGCGTCGCAGAAATGCGACTGAGATAACCGAGGCGTTCGGGGCTTTCTCCTAGCGGGGAAAGCCTCACGACACAATCTTCGAGGGCAGCGACGAATTGATCCGCGTTCTGGGCATTGAGACGAGTTGCGACGAGACCGCCGCCAGCGTCGTGGCGCTGGAGGGCGACGCCGCGCCGAAAATCCTGTCAAACGTCGTGCTCAGCCAGATCGAGGAACATGCCGCTTTCGGCGGCGTCGTGCCCGAAATCGCCGCACGCGCCCATGTCGAGGCGCTGGACGGCATCATCGAGGCCGCCCTTGCCGATTCGAGCACCGCGCTTGCCGATATCGATGCGATCGCGGCCACCGCCGGCCCCGGCCTTGTCGGCGGCCTGATCGTCGGGCTGATGACGGCCAAGGCGATCGCGGCGGCGGCGGGCAAGCCGCTGATCGCCATCAATCACCTTGAAGGCCATGCCTTGACCGCCAGGCTGACCGACGGGCTCGATTTCCCCTATCTGCTGCTGCTGGTCTCCGGCGGCCACACGCAGATCCTGGCCGTGCGCGGCGTCGGCGACTATCAGCGCTGGGCGACCACCATCGACGACGCGCTCGGCGAAGCCTTCGACAAGACGGCCAAAATGCTCGGTCTGCCCTATCCCGGCGGTCCGAACGTCGAAAAGGCGGCACAACCGGGCGATGCCTCGCGCTTCGCCTTTCCGCGTCCGATGAAAGGCTCGGCGCAGCCTGATTTCTCCTTCTCCGGTTTGAAGACTGCGGTGCGGCAGGCGGCGACGGCCATCGAGCCTCTGAGCGATCAGGACGTCGCCGACATCTGCGCCTCGTTCCAGGCGGCGGTTGCCGATGCGCTTGCCGACCGCGTTTCTCGCGCGCTGGCACGGTTCAGCGAAACATTTCCCGGCACAGAAAATCCGGCACTGGTGGTTGCCGGCGGCGTTGCCGCCAACCGCACGATCAAGGCGACGCTTGAGCGGCTCTGCACTGACGCCGGCTTCACCTTCGTCGCGCCGCCGCTGAAACTTTGCACCGACAATGCGGCGATGATCGCCTGGGCCGGCATCGAACGCCTGCGCGAAGGCATGGCGCAGGAGAACGGCTTCGACTTCGTGCCGCGTTCGCGCTGGCCGCTGGACAGCATCTCGGCGCCGATGGTCGGCTCCGGCCGGCGCGGAGCCAAGGCATGACCGAGGCGAGCATGATCGAGGGAGGCATGAGCGGCAGCGGCACTGCGCCAACCGGCTGGCGCGTTGCCGTGCTCGGCGGCGGGGCCTGGGGCACCGCTTTGGCGCTGGCCATGCTGCGCGCCGGCCATTTCGTCCGCCTTTATGCGCGCGACCCCGACACCGTCGCCGCGATCGACCGCGGCGAAAATCCACGCTATCTGCCGGGCGTCGCGCTCCAGGCCGGCATCGTGGCGACGAGCAACGTTCAGGCGGCGCTCGACGGCGCCGATTGCGTGCTGGCGGTGGCGCCAGCGCAATCGCTGCGCGCCATGCTGGCAGCCACCAAGCCGCATATGCCTCCCGGCATACCGCTTGTTCTCTGCGCCAAGGGTATCGAGCGCGACACCGGCGCCTTGCTGTCGGCCATCGTCGAAGAGATCCTGCCGCAAAACCCGGTCGCGGCGTTATCCGGCCCAAGCTTCGCCAGCGATGTCGCCCGGGGATTGCCGACGGCGGTGGTGGTCGCCGCCCGCGACGAGACCTTGGCCGCCGACATTGCCGCCCGCTTTTCCGCGCAAAACCTGCGCTGCTATTCGAGCGACGATCTGATCGGCGTCGAGATCGGCGGCGCGCTGAAGAATGTCTTTGCCATTGCCGCGGGTGCCGTCACCGGCGCCGAGCTCGGCGCCAGTGCCCAGGCCGCCATGGTGACGCGCGGCTTCGTCGAACTGCGCCGCATCGGTGCCGCCTTCGGTGCCAGGCCCGAAACCTTGATGGGACTTTCCGGCCTTGGCGACCTGTTGCTGACCTGCTCGTCGGCGCAATCGCGCAATTTCGCCTATGGGCTGGCGCTCGGGCAAGGCAAGCCGCTTTCCGGACTGCCGCTGGCCGAGGGCGTGCCGACGGCAGCCATCGCCGCCCGCATCGCCGCCGAGCGCGGCATCGATGCGCCGATCATCGCCGCCGTGGCGGCCATACTGGATGGCAACATCACCATAAGCCAGGCTGTGACGGCCTTGATGACCCGGCCGCTGAAGACCGAAACCAACGATTGATCCCCCCAACCTCGACCCTAAGACCAGGAGAAAGACCATGCTGTTTGCGTTGATTTGCAAGGACAGGCCGGGAAAGCTGCAGGTGCGCCTCGACACGCGGCCCGAGCATGTCGCCTTTCTCGAAGGATTGAACGGCGAGAAGAAGCTCGCCTTTGCCGGTCCGTTCCTTGATGCCGAAGGCAAGCCCAACGGCAGCCTGGTGGTCGTCGAGGCGCCTGATATGGCCGGCGCCCAAGCCTTGTCGGCCGCCGACCCCTACGCCAAGGCCGGGCTGTTCGAAAGCGTTGAAATCCGCCAGTGGAACTGGACCTTCAACAAGCCTGCGGTTAGTTAAATCCTGCTCGCTGGAGCGCAAGGAGGAGCAAAGACATGAACTACTGGCTGTTCAAATCCGAACCTTCGGTCTTCTCCTTCGAGGCGCTGAAGGCCAAGGGCAAGGCCGGCACGCAATGGGACGGCGTGCGCAATTACGCCGCCCGCAACAATATGAAGGCGATGCAGATCGGCGATCTCGGCTTCTTCTACCATTCCAATGAGGGGTTGAACGTGGTCGGCATCGCCGAGGTCTGTGCGCTGGCCCATCCTGACAGCACGACTGACGACCCGCGCTGGGAATGCGTCGACATCCGCGCCGTCAAGGACATGCCCAACCCGCCGACGCTGGAAGAGGTCAAGGCCAATCCCAAGCTTGCCGACATGGCCCTGGTGCGGCTCGGCCGGCTTTCCGTGCAGCCGGTCACGCCGGCCGAATGGAAGGAAGTCTGCCGCATGGGCGGCCTGACGCCAGCTCCGTGACGGCGCTCACCCCGCACGGCGCGAGGCAGTTCATCCTCGACAACACGGCGCTGATGGCGCCGCCGCACGTGCCGGAAATTCTTCTGCACCTCGCCGATGAAGCGCACGAATTGTGGCAGCGGACCGAGGACGAACTTGTTGAGATCGGCCTGCCGCCGCCCTTCTGGGCGTTTGCCTGGGCCGGCGGCCAGGGCCTCGCCCGCTATGTCATAGACAATCCCGACAGGGTGCGGGGCAAGCGCGTGCTCGACTTCGCCTCGGGTTCCGGCCTCGTCGCCATTGCCGCCGCCAAGGCGGGTGCCGCCGCGGTAACCGCCGCCGATATCGACCCGTTCTGCGCCACCGCGATCCGCCTCAACAGCGAGGTCAATGATACCAGGATCGAATTCCTCGGCACGGACTGCGTCGGCACCGATGCTGGCTGGGACGTGATCCTGGCCGGCGACGTCTTCTACGACAAGTCTTTCGCCGACCGGCTGACGCCGTGGTTCGCGACGCTCAAGGCGCGTGGCGCCGATGTCCTGGTCGGCGATCCCGGCCGCTCCTATCTGCCGCGATCGGGGCTGGAGCCGTTAGGCCTCTACGAGGTGCCGGTGACGCGGGCACTCGAGGATGCCGAGATCAAGCGCACCACTGTCTGGCAACTTGCTTGACGTCATCGCCGAACAGGCGTTTCCATAAATCTGCATCTGGAGGGGGAAGCTCATGGACTTTTCAGCAGTGAATTGGCTGGCGGTCATCGCCGCCGCCGTCGTCGCCTGGCTGTTCGGCGCAGCCTGGTACATGGCCTTGAGCAAGCCGTGGCTCAAGGCCGCCAAGCTCGATCCGGCGACGATGAAGAAATCGCCATTGCCGTTTGTCATCAGCTTCATCGCCGAACTGCTCATGGCCTACATCATGGCCCTGGTGGTCGGCGCGATGACCGGCGGTGAGCCGACATTGCTCGCCGGCGTGATCTTCGGCTTCGTGCTCTGGCTGGGTTTCATCGCCACCACGCTTTCGGTCAACCATCGCTACGAGAATTTCGGCTGGGACCTGACCCTCATCGATGGCGGTCACTGGCTGGGTGTCTTGCTGATCGTCGGCGCGGTGATCGGCTGGTTCGGCGCCGCGGCTAGCTGAGACGGTGCGTTGATGATGGCGAAAGGCGAGTTCGGCGCGGGCCCGCCTATGCCTTGTCCGTGCCGTGCGTCTTCGCCGCCTCCTCGAGAAGCCATTCGCGAAACGCGGCGATGCGTGCGTCATCCTTCACGGCTTCCGGATAAACCAGGAAATAAGCGAACTCCGGCGCGACCTTGATGCCGAGCTCGAAGGGGCGGACAAGACGCCCTTGCGACAGGTCGCTGGCCACCATGGCGAAGTCGGCCAGCGCCACCGCGTTGCCGTCGAGTGCTGCCTGCGTGGCATCGGTCGAGGACCCGAAGACAAGGGTGCGGCTGTCGTCGTAGTCGTCGACGCCGGCCGCCTGCATCCACATGCTCCAGTTCGGCCAGGTGACGCCTTGCCGCGACCATTCGATATGCGCGAGCGTGTGCTGGAAGAGGTCGCGCGGTTCATTGAGCGGCGGGCCTGAGGCGAGCAGCGCCGGGCTGCACACCGGGATGATGATGTTTTCGAACAGCCGGTGCGCGCAAAGCCCCGGATATTTGCCGGCGCCGAAGCGAATGCCGATATCGACGTCGTCGCGTTCGAAGTCCCTGACATCATAGGTGATGTCGAAGCGCAACTCGATGCCCGGTTTCTGACTGCGGAAATCGTCGATGCGCCGCATCAGCCATTTTGTCGCAAACTGTGCGTCGAGCGTCACTTTCAGCAGCGTCGTGCCGCGCGTCACCTTGCGGGCGCGGGACACTGCCCGGTTGAGCAGGTCGAGCGCGTCGATCGAGGCCTCGAACAGCACGTTTCCGGCTTCCGTCAGCCTGATGGTGCGGCTGGTGCGCGTGAACAGCACCAGGTCGAGCTGATCCTCGATTTCCTTGATCTGGTGGCTGACCGCAGCCGGCGTCAGCCCAAGCTCGTCGGCGGCGCGGGTGAAATTAAGATGGCGCGCCGCCGCCTCGAAGGTCCTCAGCGCACGCGTCCCAGGCAGGAGACGGGACATCAGATCTCCAAATAAAACTTGATGATCTGAAAAGAACTACTCGTTTCCTGTTTATTTTTCAATCCGGCATGATTGCAGCATCAAAACACCTTCAAACCGGATTTGATATCCGGGGAAAGCGGATAAAGCCATGACCGAGATCGTTCTGAAGTCCCATACATCCCGCTCCGGCATGGCAGTCTGGCTTCGCGCTGCGATCGATTGGCTCCGTCAGGCGCGGGCCGCCCTCCGCCTTCCGCACGAGTCGCTGGAGGGTCTCTCCGACAGTCAACTGCGTGACATCGGCGCCGAGCGCCGGGACGTCGCACAGGCGATGGATCGGGAGCTCCGCGAAATCGGCCTGCTGGGTACGGGTTGGCAGCAGCCGGGGCGGAATAGGCAGTAGGCAGTAGGCAGTAGGCAGTAGGGAAAATATGCTCTTTTCGCCTAATCCCTACTCCCCACTGCCTACTCCCCACTGCCTACTCCCCACTGCCTATTCCCTACTGCCTATTCCCTACTACCTCACCACCCTCATCACCGTCCGATCCGACAGCAGCGGCAGCAGCCGGGCCATCGTGCGCGCGGTCACCGCCACGCAGCCTTCCGTCGGTGTGAAACCCGGACGCGCCAGGTGGAAGAAGATGGCGCTGCCGCGCCCCCTGCGGCGTGGCGCGATGTTCCAGTCGAGCACCAGGCAGGCGTCATAGAGCCGATCGTCGCGCCGCATGCGTTCATGGCTGGCGCCATAGGGAATCTTGACCGGCCTGTTATAGTTGCGGTCGTCAGGCACCTCGCACCAGCCCAGATCAGGCCCGATCGGCGTCATCGCCAGCCGCGTCCCGCGGCCGGCGGCAAACTGATCTCCGCGGAAATAACCCGACAGGATCCGCATCGGACCGAGCGGCGTCGCGCCGTCGCCCTCGCGCTTGCCGGCCGAGATGCCGCCGCGCCCCAGCGCACACGCAAACACCATTTTCCCGGCCTGCAGCAGGCCTTGGCTTGGGTGGCCCGGCCTTGCCCGCACGGTCAGCACGCGCAGCCGTTTTGGCAAAATTGCGCCGGCTGCATTGCGATCGCGTTTTTTCTTGTATGATCGTGCCACGGAACAAATCACTGTGATCGGCTATTGTGTCGGCCAGCTTCCGCATAAATACGCAGCGGTCAACTGAATTCACTTTTTAAAACAACGGATTGATCCATGACTTCACGCACCATCCTGATCGTCGATGACGATGACGACCTGCGCGGCACACTGGTCGAGCAACTGGCCCTCTACGAGGAATTCGACGTTCTGCAGGAATCGACTGCGGCAAAAGGCGTCGCCACGGCACGTGGTGGCCTCATCGACCTGCTCATCATGGATGTCGGCCTGCCCGACATGGATGGCCGCGAGGCCGTCAAGATCCTGCGCAAGGGCGGCTACAAGGCGCCCATCATCATGCTGACCGGCCACGACACCGATTCGGACACGATTCTGGGTCTCGAGGCCGGCGCCAACGACTATGTGACGAAGCCGTTCCGCTTCGCGGTGCTGTTGGCGCGCATCCGCGCCCAGTTGCGCCAGCACGAGCAGAGTGAGGACGCCACCTTCTCGGTCGGCCCCTACACCTTCAAGCCCAGCCAGAAGCTGCTCATCGACCCGCGCGGCGGCAAGGTGCGGCTGACGGAGAAGGAAGCCTCGATCATCAAATATCTCTATCGCGCCGACCAGAAGGTGGTGACGCGCGACGTGCTGCTCGAGGAGGTCTGGGGCTACAATTCAGGCGTCACCACGCACACGCTGGAAACCCACGTCTACCGGCTGCGCCAGAAGATCGAGCGTGATCCTTCCAATGCGGAAATTCTTGTGACAGAAAGCGGCGGCTACAAGCTGGTTCCTTAAACATTTCATTGTTCAGTAAGCGGTCTGGGCGGGGCCGCTTTCGGGTACGATCCGGTTGGAGGAGATTCTGGATCGTATCGCAGAGGGAGGGATTGGACTGACCGTTCGGGGACGCAGCTAGAGATGGCGCTGGATGACGATATCCGCATCCTGTCAGGCGTGAGGCTTTTCGAAGGCTTCACCCAGGAACAGTTGCGCCTGCTCGCCTTCGGCGCCGAGACCACCTTTTTGCAGGCCAACCACAAGCTCTATCGCGAGGACGACATGGCTGACTCGGCCTATGTCGTCGTCAGCGGGCTCATCGTGCTCTATCGCGAACAAAACGGCGACCGCATCCCGATCGGCGAGGCTGGCCCCGGCACCATGCTCAGCGAACTGGCGTTGATCGCCGACACCAACCGGCTGACCAGCGCGTCGGCCGAAATCGATTCGGAAGTGATCCGGCTCAGCCGCAAGATGTTCCGCCGCATCCTGGAGGAATATCCAGAAGTGGCGGTGAAACTCCACCAGCGCATCTCGGAGGAATTCCAGGCCCTGATCCGCCGCATCGAGGAACTCGCGCCACGCTTTTCGGAGTGAGTGCATTACCGCTCGGTGCAGACCTTTTCGATGCTGGCGGGACGGATCGCGGCATAGCAGCTTCCAGTCGTCGGACCTCCACCTTTCAGATTCTAATCCAGATCGAACCGTGCGATGACGGGCACATGGTCCGACGGCCGTTCCCAGCCGCGCGCCGCCCTCAGGATTTCGTAGCCGGCGAAATCGGGCACCAGGTTTGGCGACGACCAGACATGGTCAAGCCGCCGGCCGCGATTGGAAAGCTCCCAATCCTGAGCGCGATAACTCCACCAGGTGTAGAGCTTCTGTTCGAGCGGCACGTTGAGCCGCATCAGGTCCACCCAATCGCCGGCGAGCCGCATCGCCTCGAAATTCTCGGTCTCGACCGGCGTGTGGCTGACCACGTTGAGCAATTGCTTGTGCGACCAGACATCGTGCTCTAGCGGCGCGATGTTGAGGTCGCCGACCAGCACCGAGGCCGATACTTCGCTGTGCTCGGCGCGGATGGCGTTCATCTCGGCGACGAAATCGAGCTTGTGCTTGAACTTCTTGTTGATCTCGGGATCCGGTTCGTCGCCGCCCGCCGGAACGTAGAAATTATGCAGCAGGATCGTCTTGCCGCCGGCCCGTACCGTCACCGACAAATGCCGGCTGTCCTCGATCTCGCAGAAGCGGCGCTTCTCGACCACCGCGATCGGCCGTCGCGCCACGGTCGCCACGCCGTGATAGCCCTTCTGGCCATAGAAGGCGATGTGCCCGTAGCCGAGCTTGCGGAACGCCTTCTCCGGAAACAGCTCGTCGGGAACCTTGGTTTCCTGCAGGCAAAGCACGTCGGGCGCATGCTCCAGAAGCAGGCGCTCGACGATCGGCATGCGCAGGCGAACGGAATTGATGTTCCAGGTAGCGATGGAAAAGGGCATGCAAAGATTCCGGGACCGCGCAAAACCCGCCACCGCCGGGTGGCTCGAACAGGTGATGACGCCTTTTTTGAAAGAAGTCGGTCCGGAAACTGCCAGCCGCGCGCCGCAAAGACAAGCCAGGTGCCAATTATTGATCTCGGCGCTGCCCCTCATTGCCCTGCCGGGCATTTCTCCCCGTAAACGGGGAGAAAGAAGCTGGCCGGACCGCGGCGCCTTCTTCCAACACTTGCAATTGGCGAAATCGTCTATGCCGGCGTCCTTCTCCCCGTTCACGGGGAGAAGATGGCGGCAGCCAGATGAGGGGCAGCGCCAGCGCCCGAAAACTTGCCGCAGCGACGGAAACTATCTTGTCTTCGTGTTCAGCTCGCGGTTGGCCGTATAATCGATGGCAAAGGTGTCTGGCGCGAAGCTGACGCCTTCCTTGGTGTTGAAGATCATCACCGTGGTGTCCTTGCCTTGCGCGTCGGTGATCGTCCACTGGCGCAGATCATAGGTTTTCGGATCGAACATCATGGTGATCCGCGCATTGCCGAACACCGATTTGTCGGCGAGCTGGATGGTGGTGAGATCGTCCTCTTCCTTGACGCTCTTGACGCGGTCGCCGGAGAGATCGATGCGATCATCGAGCAGCAATTTCAGCGGTGTCTTCGACAGCGGATAGAGATCGGACGTGTTCATTTTCTTGTTGAGGATGACCACCGACTTGCCGTCCGAAATCACCTTGAAATTCGATGCCCCGTCATAGTTGAAGCGGATCTTGCCCGGCCGTTCCAGGAAGAACTTGCCGCCGGTCTGCTCGCCCTTGGGGCCGAACTGGACGAATTCGCCGCTCATCGATTTGACCGCGGAGAAATGGTCGGCGATCTTCTGCGCGGCCGCCGGCACGGCCGCCTGCGCCGAGGCCAGCAACTCGAATCCGGGCGCCACATTGATGGCGGCGGCACCCGCAACCACAAGGCCGAGGCCAAGCAGCTGGCGGCGGGTGGGCGTAAAACCGCTGAGCGCGGAAAGATCGTTTTTCATGTCGGTCACTCGCATGGTGATTCCTATACCTGTGGCTGTCCTGGACCCCCAGTTGGGCTGAAGTTTGGCGGCTGAGTGGCGCGGTGTCGCTTCAACGCGCCGGACGGTTCAAGGTTGCCGTGAGCCGTCAGAACTTGTCGTCTTCGGTTGGCACCAGGATCTCGCGCTTTCCCGCGTGGTTGGCCGGGCCGACAATGCCTTCCTTTTCCATCTTCTCGATGATCGAGGCGGCGCGGTTGTAGCCGATGCCGAGACGGCGCTGGATGTAGCTGGTCGACGCCTTGCCGTCGCGCAGCACCACGGCCACCGCCTGGTCGTAGGGATCGTCGGAATCCTCAAAATTGCCGCCACTACCGCCACCACCGGAGCCGCCCTTGCCGGACGGTTCGTCATCGTCCTCGTCGTCATCCTCGGTGATGGCGTCGAGATATTCGGGCACGCCCTGCAGCTTCAGGTGCCCGACGATCTTCTCGACCTCATCGTCGGAGACGAACGGGCCGTGCACGCGCTGGATGCGGCCGCCGCCGGCCATGTAGAGCATGTCGCCCATGCCGAGCAGCTGCTCGGCGCCCTGCTCGCCCAGGATGGTGCGGCTGTCGATCTTGGATGTGACCTGGAAGGAGATGCGGGTCGGGAAATTGGCTTTGATGGTGCCGGTGATGACGTCGACCGAAGGTCGCTGCGTCGCCATGATGACATGGATGCCGGCGGCACGCGCCATCTGCGCCAGGCGCTGCACGGCACCTTCGATGTCCTTGCCGGCGACCATCATCAGGTCGGCCATTTCGTCGATGATGACGACGATATAGGGCATCGGCTCAAGATCGAGATCCTCGGTCTCGTAGATCGCCTCGCCGGTCTGGCGGTCGAAGCCGGTCTGCACGGTACGCGAGATTTTTTCGCCCTTTTTCTCGGCCTGTTGGACGCGTGCGTTGAAACCGTCGATGTTGCGCACGCCGACCTTCGACATCTTGCGGTAGCGGTCCTCCATCTCGCGCACGGTCCATTTCAGCGCCACCACCGCCTTCTTCGGATCGGTGACGACGGGCGTCAAAAGATGCGGGATGCCGTCATAGACCGAGAGTTCCAGCATCTTCGGATCGATCATGATCAGCCGGCATTCCTGCGGCGTGAGCCTATAGAGCAGCGACAGGATCATGGTGTTGATGGCGACCGACTTGCCCGAGCCGGTGGTGCCGGCCACCAGCACGTGCGGCATCTTGGCGATGTCGACGATGACAGCCTCGCCATTGATGGTCTTGCCCAGCGCCAGCGCCAGCTTGGCCTTGGTGGTCTCGAAATCGCGGCTGGCCATGATTTCCCTGAGATACACCGTCTCGCGCTTGGCGTTCGGCAGTTCGATGCCGATGGCGTTGCGGCCCGGCACCACGGCGACGCGGCAGGCGATCGCGCTCATCGAGCGGGCGATGTCGTCGGACAGGCCGATGACACGCGAGGATTTGATGCCCGGCGCCGGTTCGAGCTCATAGAGGGTGACCACCGGACCCGGGCGTACGGCGATGATCTCGCCCTTGACGCCGAAATCCTCCAGCACGCCTTCGAGCAGCCGCGCATTCTGTTCCAGCGCGTCCTTCGACAGGCTCGGGTCGCGCGCCACGTTCTTCGGCTCGGACAGGAAATGCAGCGACGGCATTTCGAACTTGTCCGAACCGATCAGCGAGGTCTGTGCCTCGCGCTGGACGCGCGCGCCCGGCACGGGGCGCGCCGCCGGCGCCTCGACGCGGGTGGCGGCATCGGAACGGAACTGCTGCACCTTGGCGGTGGAGGCCGTCCGGCGCCGGACGGGCTCCTCGTCGAAATCCATGTCCTCGTCGTCACGGGCGAAGACATCGTCATCATCCGGATCGACGGAAACGCTGCGATCATTGACCATGGCCGCGAAGAATTCCGGCTCGACGCGGGCGCGGCCGTCATGGCTCATGCGCGATTCAGCGAACTCGGCCGATTCGACCCGTTCGGCGGCGCGGCGCCAGGCGCTGGCGCGCGGCTCCACCTCCTGCTCGTACTCGTCCCGTTCCTGCTGGCGGCGCACGGCGCGCCGATGCATCCACGCGCGCAACGAGAGCCACCAATGGGTGATGGCGCCGAGCGCCAATATGCCCTCGTCGCCCTCGTCCTCGTCATTGTCGAACAGAAGATCGTCCTCGCGCGGGTCCGCGGCCGTCGGTTCTTCCATGACGGCAAAGCCGTTCTTGCGGCCGATCAGCGCCGAACCATAGGCGAACAGCCAGAGCGCCGGACCGGCCAGCAATATTGCGAGCACGCTGGCGATCAGCCCGGTCGGATAGCCACCGATGAGGAGGCCGGGAATCTTGAGCACCATGTCGCCGAACACGCCGCCGAGGCCGGTGGGCAGCGGCCAGGTCTTGGGCGGAACGATGCAGCCGGCGATCGCGGCGGCGAGCAGCGCGAAACCGAACCAGAACAGGCCGCGCTTGGGCAGCCTGTCGACTCCGCGCGCCGAAAACAGCAAATAGCCCCAGATCACGGCCGGAACCAGCGCGGCAACGGCGGCGAGGCCGAAGAACTGCGTGGCCAGGTCGGAGAACACGGCGCCGGCATAGCCCATGGCGTTGGTGACGATGTTGTTCGTGGCATGCGAGAAGCTTGGATCGGCGACGTTCCAGGTGGCGAGGCTGGCTACCCCGAAGGCGACCGCCAGGAACAGGCCGGCACCGACGAGGCGGCCGGCCTGGCGCCGCGCGAAAGCCTGGATGCCGTGCCCCGTATCGGCCAGCGCGAGCGGTGCTGAAGCCCCTGAACGCATGCTCTTCCCCGTCAGTGATTGCCTGGCCCGAGCGCATGACGCACTCCGGGAGATTCGGATGCCAGACTAGCCGTGGGAAGGTTAAGGCTGCATTAACTATAAGGCTGCCGGTGACCATCCTCTTGACATGGAGATCTCCCGGCGCACGTACCCCGCATGAAAAATGGCGGGCACCGCGGCCCGCCATCCGTTCGTTTGGTCAGGCAGCGTGTTACTTGTTGGCGCCGCCGAGCGCCTTCACATTGGCGCAGAACTCGGCGTGCGGCTTGCTCATCGCCGCGTCCTGGCATTCCTTCATCATGGCGTCCTGCTTCTCCTTCGGCATGGCCATGAAGGCTGCCTTGAATTCCGCCATCGGCTTCATGGTTTTCATGCTGGAATCGGTGAAGAACGGCGCCATATTGTCCGGTTCATCAAGAGCGCCGGCAAATGCCACGCCGCCGATCATGGAAAGAGCAAGCGCTCCCAGGCAGATATTCTTGAGATTCATGAGAAAATTCCTTCCCTGTGTTTAAAAAACGATCGTCAGAAACGGCGATCGTTCCCACAGTTCGGGACCAGGGCGGTCAATGTTTCCTCGAAAAGCTTGTTCACGCGAACGTGATTGCGCGGACTTGGGCCGACCAGGATGAATTTGCCAAAAAAGAGGCCCGGATGTGATCCGGGCCTCAAGGCGTGAACTCCTTTCGGGAGCATCACGACGGGATCTTTTTCAGGGCGACGTGCAACCGTCTCCGTTCAAAATTGCGAGAAAGAAACAAGAGGCCGGCGGGAGGAGGATCCGCCGGCCTCTTGGCGAGGCTGGCCTTACGGCACCACTTCGCCATGCTGGGAGATGTCGAGGCCTTCAACCTCTTCCTGGGTCGACGGACGCAGCCCGACGAGTGCCTTGACGACATAGAGGATCACGAAGGTGGCGATCGCTGTCCACACGATGGTGACAGCGACGCCGTAGAGCTGCTTGCCGAGCGAAGCGCCCGACGACAGGCTGTTGATCGCCGGATCCGCGAGCACGCCGGTGAGCAGCGCACCGATGATGCCGCCGATGCCATGCACGCCGAAAGCGTCGAGCGAGTCGTCATAGCCGAAGATGTGCTTCACCTTGACCGCTGAGATGTAGCAGACCACGCCGGCGACGATGCCGACGATGAAGGCGCCGGTCGGGTTGACGAAGCCGGAAGCCGGCGTCACCGCGACGAGGCCGGCGACGGCACCCGAGATGATGCCGAGCACGGATGGCTTCTTGGCGATGATCCATTCGGCGAACATCCAGGCCAGCGCCGCCGCAGCGGTGGCAACCTGGGTGTTGAGCATGGCGGCACCGGCAAGGCCGTCAGCCGCCAGTTCCGAACCGGCGTTGAAGCCGAACCAGCCGACCCACAGCAGCGAGGCGCCGATCACCGAATAGACCAGGTTGTGCGGCGCCATGTTGGTGGTGCCGTAGCCTTCGCGCTTGCCCAGAACCAGCGCGCAGACCAGACCGGCAACACCGGCGTTGATGTGGACAACCGTGCCGCCGGCGAAGTCGAGCACACCAGCCGTGCCGAGGAAACCGCCGCCCCAGACCCAATGCGCGATCGGCACGTAGACGACCAGCAGCCACAGCGCCATGAAGATCAGCAGCCCCGAGAATTTGAAGCGTTCTGCGAAGGCGCCGGCAATCAGCGCCGGGGTGATGATGGCGAAGGTCATCTGGAACATCGAGAAGACGAATTCAGGAATGTTCGCGACGCCCGGCAGCCACAGCGAGGCAGTGGTGATACCGTGATGGAAGAATTTCGAGGTGCCGCCAAGATAGCTGTTCATGCCGCCGCCGTCGGAGAAGGCAAGCGAATAACCGAACATGAACCACAGCACCGTCACCAGGCAGGTGATGGCGAAGCTCTGCATGATGGTGGCGAGCACGTTCTTCTTGCGCACCATGCCGCCGTAGAACAGCGCCAGGCCCGGGACGGTCATCATCAGCACCAGAGCCGTCGAGGTCAGCATCCAGGCGGTGTTGCCGGTGTCGAGCACCGGAGCGGGCGCGGCGGCCGGTGCGGCAGCTGCGGCAGCGGGAGCAGCCTCCTGCGCGAAAGCGGCGACGCTGCCCAATGCTGCGAGAGCGAGCGAGCCCAGAAGGGCCGCCCGTCCCGTCGTCTTCAAGGTGGAAGCAATATTCATTGAACTCTCCATTGGAATACGTGTTCGCCGCTTAGAGCGCGTCGGTGTCTGTTTCGCCGGTGCGGATGCGCACCGCCTGATCGATGCCGAAAACGAAGATCTTGCCGTCACCGATCTGGCCGGTCTTGGCCGCGGCGGTGATGGCTTCGACGGCCTTGTCGACCATGTCGGCAGCGACCGCGACCTCGATCTTGATCTTCGGCAGGAAGCTGACCGCGTATTCCGCCCCGCGATAGATTTCCGTGTGCCCTTTCTGACGCCCGTAGCCTTTGACTTCGGTGACGGTCAGGCCCTGGATGCCGACGGCGGTAAGCGCCTCGCGTACCTCGTCCAGCTTGAACGGCTTGATGATTGCCATCACGATTTTCATACGGTTTCACCTTTGCTGTTGCGGTCCCCCGCGTTTGCACGACTTCACCGATCCAAAGGCCGGAGAGTGCCAACAAGGATTCAAGCTTCATGCCAATTGCGGAGGCAGGGCATTAACCCGTTGTAAACAAAAGGATTGAGAGGCCGCCGGCCGCCACGTGCACACAGGCGCGCCAAAGCGCATGCACAAAAATTGTGCAATTTTTAAAAAATGCCCATTCGAGAGGCTGCCGTGCGGGTTCGGCCGGCAGACTGCTCAACGCCTGAGCCGGATCAACCCTTCCTGGGCCATCGAGGCGATCAGCGTGCCGTCGCGCGCATAGAGCGTGCCGCGGCTGAAGCCGCGCGATCCCGAGCTTGACGGGCTGTCCTGCGCATAGAGCAGCCAGCCGTCGAGCGAATGCGGCCGGTGGAACCACATCGAATGGTCGAGGCTCGCCGCCTGGATGTCGGGATCGAACAGGCCACGCCCATGCGCGAAGGTCGAGGTGTCGAGCAGCGTCATGTCGGAGAGATAGGCGAGCAGCACCGACTGCAGCGCGCGGTCGTCGGGAACCGGCCCGGCGAGCCGGATCCAGACATTCTGCCGGGGCGGCAGCTTGTCGCGGCTTTCATAGTGCTGGAGATTGACCGGCCTGAGTTCCAGCGGCCGCTCGCGCGCCCAGAAGCGGCGCACCGCCTCCGGCACACGCTCGGCCTTTTCGAGCAGCTGCCGCTGCGTCTGCAGCCCTTCCGGCGGCGGCACGTCGTCGGGCAGCGCGAACTGGTGCTCGAGCCCCTTCTCGTCGACCTGGAACGAGGCCTCCAGCGAAAAGATCGCCTGCCCGTGCTGGATCGCCAGCACGCGGCGGGTGGTGAAGGAGCCGCCGTCACGGATGCGGTCGACCTCATAGATGATCGGCACCTTGATGTCGCCGGGCCGCATGAAATAGCCGTGCAGCGAATGCACGAAACGGTCCGGCTCCACCGTCCGCTGCGCCGCCACCAGCGCCTGGGCGATGGTCTGGCCGCCGAACACGCGCTGCCACTCCACCTGGGGGCTGCGACCACGATACAGATTGTGTTCCAGCCTCTCGAGGTCGAGAATACCCAGAAGCTCGTCCATGGCCGCCGTCATGTTTTGTGACCTCGCCTCAAAATTGCTATGGCGGTTTCCGACAGGAAGAACGAGCCGTCAAGGGCGCAGGCCCCGGCCGGCGCGCAAGGAGCCAAGACAATGGAACGCAAGGCGGACGCCAAGACCAGATCCGGGCTCGATGTTCTCGTCGCCGGCGCCGGCTATGTCGGGCTGGCCAGCGCCGTCTCATTGAAGCAGGCGCGGCCCAACCTTGCCGTGGCGCTGGTCGATGCCGCGCCCGCCGGCGCCTGGCAAAGGGACGGTCGCGCTTCGGCCATTGCCGCCGCCGCCTGCCGCATGCTCGACCAGCTCGGCGTCTGGGCCGAGATCGCGCCGCAGGCACAGGCGATCACCGAGATGATTATCACCGATTCGCGCAGCGCCGATCCGGTGCGCCCGGTCTTCCTGACCTTCGGCGGCGAAGTGGCGCCGGGCGAGCCCTTTGCGCATATGGTGGCCAACAAGGCCTTGAACGGCGCCTTGCGCGCCAGAGCCGAAAAACTCGGCATCGACATCATCGAAGGCCTCGCGGTGCAAGGCTTCGAAACCAGCGGTGCCGGCATCACGGTGCATCTGGCCGACGGCGCCGCGCTGACGGCGCGGCTGCTGGTCGCCGCCGACGGCGTCAATTCGAAGCTGCGCGACATGGCCGGCATCAAGACCGTGAAGTGGGAATACGGCCAGTCGGGCATCGTCTGCACCGTGGCGCATGAACGTCCGCACAATGGCCGCGCCGAAGAGCACTTTTTACCGGCCGGCCCCTTCGCCACCTTGCCGCTGAAACCCGGCGAGGACGGCACCAACCGCTCGTCGATCGTCTGGGTCGAACGCGCGGAAGATGCCAAAGCGCTGGTGGAAGGCGACGATCTCGTTTTCGAGCATGAACTCGAGCAGCGCTTCGGCCTGAAGCTCGGCGAAATCCGCGTTGCCGACAAGCCGCGCGCCTGGCCGCTCAGCCTCACCATCGCGCGCGCCTTTGTCGCACCGCGTATCGCGCTTGCCGGCGACGCCGCCCACGGCATCCATCCGATCGCCGGCCAGGGCCTCAATCTCGGCTTCAAGGATGTGGCAGCCCTTGCCGAGGTGATCGTCGAGGCCGACCGGCTCGGCCGGGACATCGGCGCGCTCGACGTGCTGGAGCGCTACCAGCAATGGCGCCGTTTCGACACGCTGCAGATGGGCGTCACGACGGACGTGCTGAATCGGCTGTTTTCCAACGACATCACCCCCCTGCGCACCGTCCGCGACATCGGCCTCGGCCTGGTCGAACGCATGCCGCGCCTGAAGGAATTTTTTATCCGGCAGGCGTCGGGATTGTCCGCCGGCACGCCGAAGCTGTTGCGAGGCGAGCCGATCTGATCCGCCTGCGTCCTAATTGACCTCAAAACCCAGCTTCTGCCGCAGCCTCAGCATCCTCTGATCGGCGATCTCAAGGCGTTTCTCGCCGCCCTGGGCCGCGCGATTGACCATCTGCAGCAGATCGTTTCGCTCCGCCACGTCGAGACGCTCGCGCAGGAACGGCGCCAGCTTGTCGATGACAACAGTCGTGTCGTCGATCTGTGAGGCCGCCCATTTGGCGTAGATCACCGCCTCGTCGGTCTTCTTCTTGTCGGCGATTTCCGAGATCACCGCGCGGATGACGGCCTCGCGCTGCGGCAGGATCGGCCCATTCTCGGAGACGATGGATGCAATCAGCGTCGCGGCGGCCACCACCGGATCGTCGATCGCCGTCAGCGGCGACAGGGCCGCCTGCTTGCGCAGCTTCTTGCGGCGTACGGAGCCCTGGACACGACCGATGACATCGGCAACGTCACGCGCGGCCTCGTTCATGGCCTTCATCCGGTACCACCAGAGTGCCGCCGCTCCGAGCACGCCAAGAATAGCAATCAGGAAAGGCATGTCGGATTCCCCCAAACTCCCGGCGAGGATAGGAGAACTCTCGGCCTGCTTCAACGGCGAAGAAACATCGGTCGCTCCGCCAGGCGCTCGGGCCGCACGCAAACAATCGTCCCTATGATCCCGGCACATTGTAGATCGCGCGTACCTCGACGGTGCCGATTTCGGCCAGCGGGATCTCGCCGGCGATCTCCAGCGCCTCGTCCAGATCTTTCGCCTCGATCATCACGAAACCGAGCAGCTGCTCCTTGGTTTCGGCAAAAGGGCCGTCGGTGACCAGGCGCTTGCCCCCGCGCCGCCGCACCGACTTCGACGTCTTCACCGATTGCAGCGCCTGCGCGATGATCAGCTTGCCCGCTTGGTCCAATGACCGGTCATGGGCCATCGAATCGGCGTCGAGCTTGGCCAAACGCTCCGGCGTCATGGCATGGAGGTCCTTTTCCTCGCCGTAGACCAGGCAAACATATTGCATCTTCTATCTCCCTTATCGTGACGAATCATAGGATGAGGCGATCAGGCTGTCAGCCGGGCCTTTGCCCGCTGCTTGGTCGAGAACGCACACCCCGATCCCGATGATGGCAACCGCCGCAAGCAGCCGGCCGAAGCCGGAAGGCGGCGGATGCAACCAGTCGACTTCTTGTTCACCAGCCTTGCGGCCGGTGCTTATCCAATGAGCAGAAAACAGATTGTTCATGTGAACCTCCATCCGCCACGAAATCCGTGGCCGCCCGCAGGACGGCCGGGGCAGATGGAAGTCGACATTTTTGCACGCGCTTTTTTTTCAAAGAATCGAAATTACCGCAGCCAACACCGAGCAAGGGTTCAAAGAGCGCAGTGGTCTTCGTGTCCGCGCGCGCTATAGTTGACCTGACGCCGGGCTCACCCAGGCACCAGCCACGACAACCAAGGAGGACTTCATGGACCGCACCGCAAACGCCGTCTGGAAAGGCAATCTGAAAGAAGGCAAGGGCACGATCGACACGCAGAGCGGGACCCTGAAGGGCACCCCCTATTCGTTCAAGGCGCGCTTCGAGGATGAAAGCGGCAAATCCGGCACCAATCCGGAAGAGCTGATCGCGGCGGCGCATGCCGGCTGCTACGCCATGCAGCTTTCGCATTTCCTGGCCGAGAACGGCACGCCCGCCGCCGAACTCGACGCCAAGGCCGTGGTGACGCTGGTTCCCGGCACCGGCATCACCGGCAGCGCCATTGCGCTGGTCGGCAAGGTGCCCGGCATCGATGCGGCGAAATTCAAGGAATTGGCCGAGAAGGCCAAGGCCGAATGCCCGGTTTCAAAGGCGCTCGGCGCCATCAAAGTATCGCTCGACGCCAGGTTGGGCTGAGCAGGGTGACTATGATTGCGAGCGCCAGCCTGCGGGCTGGCGTTTTCATTACGGACGACGGCGTCGCCCTGCGCGGCAACGTCTGGAACGATCGCTGGCGGCCTCAGCCGCCCAGCGCGTCAAGCCGGGCGCGTAGTGCGGCGACTTCCTGCTCCAGCGCCTCCAATCTCGCTTCCAGGTCGAAGTGAGGCATGGCCGGCGCACTCCGTTGCGCCGAAAGGGCTGCGACATCCACCGGACCAGCGAGAAGATGCAGGTAGCGGTCCTCGCGCTGGCCTGGCCCGCGTGGGATCTCTTGGAGCAGCGGCGGCCGGCGGCCGATCAGCATGTCGAGTTCACCGCGCAGGTCTTCGATCGACGAAAACCGCGCCATGCGCTCAGCTCGCGCCAAGAGTTCATGCGCCGTCTGCGGCCCGCGCAGCAGGAGCAGGCCGAGCAAGGCAGTTTGCGGTGTCGTCAGCGAAAATCGCTGCGCCATTTGATGCTCATAGCGCTCGACACGCGAGCCGAACATCTGCCGCACCAGCCCCTTCTGCTCGAGCAGCTTCAGAGCCCGATGCACCTCCGTCTGTTCCAGCGCCATTACCGGGTCGCGCGCCGTCTTCTGGTTGGCGGCGGCAAGTGCTGCATTCAGCGTCAGCGGGTAGACATCCGGCGTCAGCTCCTTCTTCTCGATCAGGCAGCCAAGCACGCGCGCTTCGACGGGAGAGAGGATGGGAAGGTCGTCGCTCATTGGGTTGCAATCCTTTTCTGACGCTGGCGGGACAGCGCCCCCCTCTGTCCTGCCGGACATCTCCCCCACTTGGGGGGAGATCGGCAGCTTCGCCGACGGCGCCTCATCCTTCAACCTTGGCGATTGACGAAAGCCGCGATGACAGCCGATCTCCCCACTTGTGGGGGAGATGTCCGGCAGGACAGAGGGGGACGCGAAGGGTTCGCCGCGTTTGAGATTGCCGCGGCGAACCGCCCTAAACCCGTCTCTCCACCATCATCTTCTTGATCTCGGCGATTGCCTTGGCCGGGTTCAGGCCCTTGGGGCAGGTCTGCGCGCAGTTCATGATGGTGTGGCAGCGGTAGAGCCGGAACGGGTCTTCGAGATTGTCGAGCCGTTCGCCCGTGGCCTCGTCGCGGCTGTCGATCAGCCAGCGGTAGGCCTGCAACAGGGTCGCCGGGCCGAGATAGCGGTCGCCGTTCCACCAGTAGCTCGGGCAGGAGGTCGAGCAGCAGGCGCACAGGATGCATTCGTAGAGTCCGTCGAGCTTCTCGCGATCCTCATGGCTCTGCAGCCATTCCTTGGCCGGCTGCGGCGACACGGTCTTCAGCCACGGCTCGATCGAGGCATGCTGGGCATAGAAATTGGTGAGGTCGGGCACCAGGTCCTTGACCACCTGCATGTGCGGCAGCGGATAGACCTTGACCGCGCCGGAAATGTCGTCGCAGCCCTTGGTGCAGGCCAGCGTGTTGGAGCCGTCGATGTTCATGGCGCAGGAGCCGCAAATGCCTTCGCGGCAGGAGCGGCGCAAGGTCAGCGTCGGATCGATCTTGTTCTTGATCCACAGCAGCGCGTCGAGCACCATCGGCCCGCAATCGTCCATGTCGACGAAATAGGTGTCCATGCGCGGGTTCTCGTCATCGTCCGGCGACCAGCGGTAGATGCGGTATTCCCTGAGATTCGTGGCGCCTTCCGGCTTCGGCCAGGTCTTGCCCTGCTGGATCTTCGAATTCTTGGGGAGCGTCAGTTCGACCATTACCTCAGGTCCTTTCGGATGACGAGCTTCAGCCCGGACCAGATTTCATTGACGGCGGCGACCTTGACGTCGACAAGGTCGCGCTTCAGCGCCTCGGCGCGGACAACGCCCTCGGTGACATCGGTCGGCACTTTCGATGCCTTCTTAGGCCAGGATACCCAGACCATGCCGTCGCGCTTGATCGCCGCCTCGACATCGCCGAGGCTATCCTCGATCTCGGCGCGCTGCCGGGTGAAGGCATGGACGGCGTCGTATCTTTGATGGCTGCCTGAAATGTCGGACCATTCGGCAAGCCGGTCGACCTCGGCAAAATCGACGGCGCCGGCCAATGCATCGAGTTCCGGCGGCAGAGCGATGAAGGCGGCGGTCATGCCGTCCTTCAGGCCGAGCTTGGCCGGAAGGGGGGTGCCGGAATATCCCGCTGCCACCAGCGTCATGGTCAGTACACCCTGGCCTTCGGCGCGATCTTGGCCGGGTTGATGCCGCCGTCGGCTTCCTTGAGCTGTAATTCGGTGTGCACTGGCCGATAGCTGAGCGTCACCTCGCCCGCTTCGTTGAGCCGCGCCAGCGTATGCTTGCGCCAGGTCACGTCGTCGCGCGCCGAAAAGTCCTCGCGGGCGTGTGCGCCGCGGCTCTCCTTGCGCGCCGCGGCGCCATAGACCGTGGTGATGGCATTGGCCATCAGGTTTTCCAGCTCAAGCGTCTCGACCAGGTCGGAGTTCCAGATCATCGAGCGGTCGAACACTTTGACGTCCTTGAGCTCGCCCCAGATCTGCGAAATACGCTTGCAGCCATTGTCCAGCGATTCCTGGGTGCGGAACACGGCGGCGTCTTCCTGCATCGCCTTCTGCATCTTCTCCCGCAGCACCGCCGTCGGCGTCGAGCCATTGGCATGGCGCAGCCGGTCGAATCGATCCATGATCTTTTCGACAGAGGCCTCGTTGGGCGAAGGAATTGCGGACGTGCGGTCGATCACCTGGCCGGCGCGGATCGCCGCCGCGCGGCCGAAGACAACAAGGTCGATCAGCGAGTTCGAGCCAAGCCGGTTGGCGCCGTGCACCGAGGCGCAGCCTGCCTCGCCGACAGCCATCAGCCCGGGCGACACCCGGTCCGGGTTCTCCGCCGTCGGGCTCAGCACTTCGCCCCAGTAATTGGTCGGCACGCCGCCCATATTGTAGTGCACCGTCGGCAGCACCGGGATCGGCTCCTTGGTCAGGTCGACGCCGGCGAAGATCTTGGCCGATTCCGAAATACCCGGCAGCCTTTCATGCAGTACGGCCGGGTCGAGATGGTCGAGATGCAGGAAGATGTGGTCCTTCTTCGGGCCGACGCCGCGGCCCTCGCGGATTTCCAGCGTCATGCAGCGCGAGACGACGTCGCGTGAGGCAAGATCCTTGGCCGACGGCGCGTAGCGCTCCATGAAGCGCTCGCCTTCGGAATTGACGAGATAGCCGCCCTCGCCGCGCGCGCCTTCGGTGATCAGGCAACCGGCGCCATAGATGCCGGTCGGGTGGAACTGCACGAATTCCATGTCCTGCAGCGGGAACCCCGCCCGCGCGGCCATGCCGCCACCGTCGCCGGTGCAGGTGTGTGCCGAGGTCGCCGAAAAATAGGCGCGGCCATAGCCGCCGGTGGCCAGCACCACCATCTTGGCCGAGAACCGGTGGATGGTGCCGTCATCGAGATTCCAGGCGACGACACCAGTGCAGGTACCGTCCGGCTCCATGATCAGGTCGAGCGCGAAATACTCGATGAAGAACTGCGCATTGTGCTTCAGTGACTGGCCGTAGAGCGTGTGCAGCATGGCATGGCCGGTGCGGTCGGCCGCCGCACAGGTGCGCTGCACCGGCGGGCCTTCGCCGAAATTCATCATCATGCCGCCGAACGGCCGTTGATAGATCTTGCCCTCTTCGGTGCGCGAGAACGGCACGCCGTAATGTTCGAGCTCGTAGACGGCGGCGGGCGCCTGCTGGACCATGTATTCCTGCGCGTCGATGTCGCCCAGCCAGTCCGAACCCTTGACGGTATCGAAGAGATGCCATTGCCAATTGTCGGGACCCATATTGGCAAGCGAAGCGGCAATGCCGCCCTGGGCCGCCACTGTGTGCGAGCGGGTCGGGAACACCTTGGTGATGCAGGCGGTGCGCAGGCCCTGTTCGGCCATGCCGAGCGTGGCACGCAGGCCCGCACCGCCGGCGCCCACGACCACCACGTCGAACTTGTGGTCGACAAAGCTATAGCCTGCCGTGTCGGCTGATTTCGCGTCCTTGGCCAACTCAGCCTCCGAATGCCAGCTTGAGCAGGGCGAAGATCGAGGCGACGCCGACCGCTATGGTGAAAAAAGTGTTGAGCGCGATGAGCGCCAGCTTCATGCCTTCGCCATGCACGTAATCCTCGATGATCACCTGCATGCCGATACGCATATGGGTGAGACCGGAAACGAGCACCAGCGCCAGCACCAACGCCACGAACGGATTGGCGAGCGCCGCCCGCACCTCCGCATAGCCGCGACCGTTGAGCGCGATGAGAAAGCCGACGAAGAACAGGATCAGCGGAATGTTGGCGATCGCCGTCAGCCGCTGGCGCCAGAAATGCCCGGTGCCTTCGCGGGCGGAGCCGAGGCCGCGGACCCTCGCCAGCGGCGTGCGCATGTCGGTGTTTTTCACGGTCATCACAAAGCTCCCCGCGCCATATAGCCGGCGACCCAGATCAGCAATGTCAGCAGGATCGAGCCGGCCAGTGTCGCCCAGGCGATCTTCGAGGCCGTATGCTTTTCGAGGCCGGCGCCCGTATCCCAGATCAGGTGGCGCACACCGCCCAGCATGTGGTGCATCAGCGCCCAGGTGTAACCGAACAGGATGAGCCGGCCGAGCCAGGTGCCGAAGGCCCAGTTGACCCAGTCGAAAGCGCCCTGCGAGCTTGCCGCCGCCATCAGCCATGCGGCGACCAGCAGCGTGCCGAAATAAAGCGCGCCGCCGGTGATGCGATGGATGATCGACATCGTCATCGTGATCGGCGGCCGGTACACGGTCAGATGCGGCGAAAGCGGCCGTTCACGTCTGGCAAATTCGCGGGTGGCTGGTGATTTGCTCATGGCTCCCCCAGTTCGGCGTCTCCTGCCTCAGGTGGAACTGCGGCATTGCCGCTTCCGGTTGCGACTTCGGACAGGCGGTTTCTAATGCTCTTTTTGCACCGCGTCAAAGCCAGAAAACCGTTTCGAAAACGTAATTTAGTCTGACAAATCGGCGGCCTTTCGCCTCAATCGATTAACAAGCGATCCGAAGCCGGCATTGCGTTTGCTGCAGTGCGGTAAACCGCCGCAATTTACGCAATCCTTATTGCGTACAGGTCTGCGGCGTCGACCCCTTCTTCATCACCAGCGCCTCGCGTCCGTCGATCACGATTGCGTCATGCGTGACCGCCTGGTAGCGGCTGCTCTGGTTGGCCGGTGACGCCGCGAACTCCTCGGTCGCGCCATCGGGCCCAACCACATGCAACGACATGCCGAGATTTTGGATGGTGATCATGCCGTTATTGCCGCATCTGTAGGTGGCCATGCCTCTGCCGGATCGCGGCGCGGTAAGGTCGGTGATGACCTTGGTTGCAGGTGCCGGGGGCGCCGCGGCTGCGATGGACTGCTGAGCCGGCGCAGGCGAGACGGTATTGGCCGCCTTCGGCGCGCCATCTTGCGGCACGCAGGCGGCAACGATAGCGAGCAACGGGAAAACGGACACCCAAATCGTCCGGCGTAACGCCATATTCTGTCCTCCCGCGCGGCAAGCTAGCCGCGATGCTCGGCCAAGATCAAGGGCACCCGCTGCCGTCGCGTTCGGAGCCGGCCGCGATGGTGTTGCCAAGCATGGCCGAATGATGGCCGTCGGGTTTTCCCTCCAGTCGGAAATTAACCATGTTTGACGAGACATCGCCGCGCAGCGCGCCGGCCTCTTAACAAAGGTTAAGAAAAGGTTAATTTCCGATTCGAGGAGGCGTGCATGCCGCCCGAACCGTGTCAGCGGTTGGACAACGGCATGCACCCGGTCAGGCCTCTAACATGGAGGATGCCATGCATTCGAACTCTGGCAAATCACGCCTTGCGGCGCTCATTGTGGCGGCCGCCGTCACCGGCCTGGCGGCCCCGGCACTCGCCGGCGCGCGCCATCAGGATCGCGTCTACGCCGATTCCTTCGGCAATCTCGTCATCGACAGCGCCGCCGGCTACAAGCGCATCATCGTCGGCGAAGGCAAGCTGGCCAAGCAGCTGTCCGACTACACCAGCGCCGGCCAGCCCAAGGTGATCTACCAAAACGAATCCGACGAAATCACAGGCTACGGCGATTGCTACCGGCCGCCGGTGTTCGTGAAGGGCCGCAGCTACATGTACGGGCTTTCCGACGGCGAAATGCCGGAGCTCAGCCCCTGCCGCTAGAACTAGTTGCATGACGCAGAATTTTTGACAGGCTGGATGTTTTTGCGTGACAGATCGCCTCGACCATGAACGGAGACATCAACCGTTTCGTCATCCACGGGCGGAGCAAGGAGCGTAGCGACGCGGCGCAGACCCGAGGATCCATGCCGCGACTTTGAAGCGCCGCCGCGGCGCAGAATTCTGACCCGCTGCACTCCTTGGCTGATGTCACGGAATGGATCCCAGGGTCTCCGCGACGGAGCTTCGCTCCTGCTTCGCCCTGGGATGACGACCTTGGGAGGCTTCCGCCACCCCGCCAATGATGCTTCACCGAGACGAACAACGAAATCGTTGACAGGCCGCCAACCCGTCAAATCCCTTGCGCAACGCTATTAGCTGATGATTGGCCGCCAGCCGGCCCGGCCGAGACGCGTACGCAGTCGCGCCCGGCATTCTTCGCCCGATAGAGCGCTTCATCCGCGCGCCGCATGAGATCGGCAATCTCTTCGCTCGGATGAAGTTCGGCAACGCCGAAGCTCGCCGTGCAGCGATTATCCGCCGGCAGTCCGTCTATCGGCAACGCGCCGAAAGCGCTGCGCGTGCCTTCGGCGAACAGCCGGGCGGCGGCAATGTTGGTTCCCGGCAGGATGATGGCGAACTCCTCGCCGCCGATACGGCCCGCGACATGGTGCCCGGCGGCCGCCTCGCGCAGGAAACCGGCGAAGGTCTCGATCACGCGATCGCCGGAGGCATGGCCGAAATTGTCGTTGATGCTCTTGAAGTGATCGAGGTCGGCGATGACCAGCGCGACCGGCACGCCCTGCCGCATGGCGCCAAGCACTGCAAGCTCGGCCTGGCGAGTGAAGGCACCGCGGTTGAGCAATCCCGAGAGCGTATCGGTCTCCGACTTCGACGTCACTTCGGCCAGCACGTCGCGAACCAGTATGGCCAGCATCAGCAGCGCCAGCGCCAGCCCGAAGACGGTGCCGAGCGACTGCGAGACGAGCGCGTAGCTGCTTTGCAGATAGGCCTGCGGATCGGCACCCCAGCCGCCGAGCGCATGCGCGATGAACGGTTTCGAGGCAAACTGCAACCCACTGGCAACCAGAACGGCCATCAAGATGCGATCGAGCCGGCCACGCCTTTGCCTGGACGACCAGACGATGGCCAATCCTACGAATTGCATGACGGCATAGGGAAGCTGGTAGGCCATCATGCGGGCCAGCGACTGACGCGGCAGGTCCTGCACGACATAGACGGCAATGGTGGCGGCGGCCAGGAAGAACAGCATCGATGGCCACGGCGGCGCCACGCCGTATTTGCCGGCCAGCCCGACGTTGAAGGCGATTGTGGCGCCAAGGAAGACCGCGAAGGCGGCAACCACCGGAAGCCGGGCATCGGTGAATGCCGGGATGCTGAATTCGATGGCGAAATAGGCTATGCCCAGGAGATAGCCGGACGCCAGCCAGCGCGCCGGCGCGCGCCCGACATCATGGAACGCAACCGCCATGAAGGCTGCCGCCAGCAGTCCGGCAACCGACAGATTGATCAACAGGATGAAATTCGCGCCGCTCATCTCTTTTCGCACCCCCGCCTCAGCTAAACATCGACGGGCGAAAAAGACGTTAACGCAAGGCCGGGACGTACGGTGTCAGCCGGGCCTAGCGCATCATGCTCATCTCTTTTGATGCAGACTTCAGGTCGATTCGACCTGAAGTCATCCGGCTCTGGACGGCTCCGGGACGAATACCGTTTCGGGCCGCTCGTAGGAGAGGCGCACACTGTCGCGGCCGTTCTTCTTGGCTTTGTAAAGCGCCTCGTCGGCACGGCGCATCAACGGCTCCAGCGCCTCCTCGCCGCTGCGGGCCGCCACGCCGAAACTGGCGGTGACCCTGGTGCCGGCGGGAAGCCCGTCGATGCCGCCCGCCGAGTAGAGCGTGCGCACCGCCTCCGCGAACAATCGCGCGGCGGCGAGATCGCTCAAGGGCAGGAGTACGGCGAACTCCTCGCCGCCAATGCGTCCGGCGGCCCCCCGCGTGCCGGCGGCGGACCGGAGCTTGGCGGCGAAATCGGCGATCACCCGATCGCCGGCCGCATGCCCGTGCACATCGTTGAGCGCCTTGAAATGGTCGAGGTCGGCCAGCACCAGTGCAACCGGAAACTTCGCCGCCGCGCAATGCTGCAGCAGGAACTCAGCGCGTTCCTCGAACCCGCGCCGGTTGAGCAGGCCCGACAGCGGATCGGTGTGCGTCTCGGCCTTCAGCGCCTTCATCACGTCGAGAGCGGCGGCGGTGAACAGGCAAAGCGCGATCAGCAGCGACAGCAGTGCATGCGACAGCAGCGCCGTCGTCCAGTAGGAAGAGCCGTAGAAACCGTCATAGCTGGTGAACGGCCCATGCGCGATGACGACGACAAGAGTGCGCACGAAGAAGTTGAGGCCCGACAGCAGCGACAGCACGAACAGGATCTTTTCGGTCGGGCCGTTGTTGCGCACAGGCCGCAGTTCGGCGGCGACCACTAGGCTGAGGCCGCCGAAGGCGAAATTCATTGCCAGGATGCGCCAGGTGAGATCCGGCTCAACGAACAGGAACCAGCAGAACGATGCCAGGCCGCCGGCCGCAAGCACGCCGATCCCCACATAGGGCACCTTGCGGCCATGGCGGGCGACGACGGCACTGGACAAGCAGCAGCCGGCGATGGTGAAGCAGATGATGGAGACCAGCTTGGTCAGCACCATGCCGATGGGCAAGGTGAAGTACTGGAACAGAAAACCGAGTGCCGAAACGCAGTAGCTGAGCGCCAGCACGGCGAGGTAGGGACGGTGGCGCTGATAGGCCCATAGCACGAGGAAGGCCGCGCCGAGGGCCAGCGCGATCGTCGGATTGAGCAGCGCTATCAACAGACCGGTGTCCAAAGGACGGTGACTTCCCCTCGCTGACGTCGGGAAAACCTTAGAGGGCAAGCCCAAACAAGCGGTTAAGCAGGGCCAGTCTCTCGACATATTGTCAGGGAACCCCAACCTCCGGCCAGCGTTCCTGAGTTCACAATCGGGAGCAGCCCATGGCCGACACGATCACACTGACCGACCACGACGCGATCCGCTCGTGGGCTGCCGGGCGCGCCGGCTTTCCCGCGATTGTCGACATATCGCCCGAAGCGGGAACACAGCCGATGTTGAGGCTGGTCTTCGGCCAGCATGCCTACCAGGATCAAGACCAGCCGGAACGGCCGGTCAATGCCGGAGGTTATGAACTCGTCGAATGGGACGAATGGTTCAAGCTCTTCGAGGAGCAGCAGCTTGCCCTCGTCGTCGCTGCCGACCAGCCGGGACGCCGGGAGGAATTCCACGAACTCATCCGCCGCGACGGGTCTTGACCCGAGCCGCTCACGGCTCGGGCACTGTCGAAGCTGGGATTATTTCCAGTCGCGGATGTCGACGAAGTGGCCGGCGATCGCCGCCGCCGCCGCCATCGCCGGCGACACCAGATGGGTGCGGCCCTTGAAGCCCTGCCGGCCCTCGAAATTGCGGTTCGAGGTCGAGGCGCAGCGTTCATGCGGCTTCAGCCGGTCGTCGTTCATGGCCAGGCACATCGAGCAGCCCGGCTCGCGCCAGTCGAACCCGGCGGCGAGGAAGATCTTGTCGAGACCCTCGGCTTCCGCCTGTTCCTTGACCAGGCCCGAGCCCGGCACGATCATGGCGTTGACGCGCGGATTGACGGTCTTGCCCTCTATAACCTTGGCGGCCGCGCGCAGATCCTCGATGCGGCCATTGGTGCAGGAGCCGATGAAGACGCGGTCGAGCGCGATGTCGGTGATCTTGGTGCCCGGCGTCAGCCCCATATAGTCGAGCGCGCGCTGCTTGGAGGTGCGCTTGTTCTCATCGGTGATATCGTCCGGGTTCGGCACGATGCCTTGCACCGAGACGACATCCTCGGGCGAGGAGCCCCAGGACACGATCGGCGGCAGTTTCGCCGCGTCAAGCACGATCACCTTGTCGAAATGCGCGCCCTCGTCCGACTGCAGCGTTTTCCAATATTCAAGGGCGGCATCCCAGGCAGCGCCCTTCGGCGCGCGCGGCTTGTCCTTGACATAGGCGAAGGTCGTTTCGTCGGCCGCGATCAGGCCGGCACGCGCGCCGCCCTCGATCGACATGTTGCAGATCGTCATGCGTCCTTCCATCGACAGCGAGCGGATCGCCTCGCCGGCATATTCGATGACGTATCCGGTGCCGCCGGCGGTGCCGATCTCGCCGATGATGGCCAGGATGATGTCCTTGGCGGTGACGCCTTCCGGCAACCGGCCGTCGACGCGCACCAGCATGTTCTTGGCCTTGCGCTGGATCAGCGTCTGCGTCGCCAGCACATGCTCGACCTCCGAGGTGCCGATGCCATGCGCCAATGCTCCGAAAGCACCGTGGGTCGAGGTGTGGCTGTCGCCGCAGACAATGGTCATGCCGGGCAAGGTAAAGCCCTGCTCCGGGCCGATGATGTGGACGATGCCCTGGCGGATATCGTTCTCGGAATAATATTCGACGCCGAAGTCCTTGGCGTTCTTGGCAAGCGCCTCGACCTGGATACGGCTTTCCTCGTTCTTGATGCCGAACTTGCGCTCGGGCGAGGTCGAGACGTTGTGGTCGACCACGGCCAGCGTCTTTTCCGGATGCCGGACCTTTCTGCCGCTCATGCGCAGCCCTTCAAAGGCCTGCGGGCTGGTCACTTCATGGACGAGGTGGCGGTCGATGTAGAGCAGACAGGTGCCGTCATCCTGGCGGTCGACGACGTGGTCGTCGAAAATCTTGTCGTAGAGGGTGCGCGGTGCGCTCATGTGCGTATATCCGTCGATATGAGAATGGGAAAGAGCAGACGCCGGCAAGTCTTGGTCCGGCGCAACGACCTGGACAGGTCGGCCTAGCTAAGTCGGCTGGTGAGCGCGCCGGAAACGCGCGCGGAGAAGCGCGACGGCAGGCGTTTTCTGTCCTGCAGCACGAACCCTTTGTAAGCCGGATCGCCAAAAAGCTCTTCCATGGCGTGGCTCATACCAATGTTTTGGCTTTTCGGCAATTGCGGCGTCCAATGACTCGGGACGGCCATTCAGATCCTTAGCCGCTCCAGGCGTCGGCGCTGCCCCTCACCTGCCTGCCGGCACCCTCTCCCCGTATAGTGACGGGGAGAGGGGCGCTCT
>NZ_JAFFIW010000028.1 GCF_018588885.1 Mesorhizobium sp. dw_380 | reverse complement strand
AAGAAGCGCGACCAGCAACAGCAGCAGACCGAGCAGGCGCCAGCCGAACAGGCCGCCCCGGCCGAGGAACAGCAGCCGCGCCGCAAGAAGCGAGACCAGCAACAGCAGCAGACCGAGCAGGCGCCGGCCGGACAGGCCGCTCCTGCAACCCAAGAGCAGCCGCCGAATAAGAAGAAGCGCAACCAGCAGCAGCAGCAGCAGACCGAGCAGGCGCCAGCCGGACAGGCCGCTCCGGCCAACGACAACCAGCCGGGCGAGAATCCGCGCAAGAAGAACCAGAACACCGAGGCCGCGCCGGCCGAGCAGGCCCCTGCCGCCGCAGAACAGGCGCCCGCCCAGGGCGAGCAGCCCCAGGACAAGACCAAGAAGCGCGGCAGGAAGCCGGTTGGCGAACAGCCGGTCACAGGTGAGCAGCCTGCCACCGGCGAACAGCAGCAGACCGGCAAACAGCCGGCCACGGGCGAACAGCCGGCGACGGGTGAACAGCCTGCCACCGCCGGCAAGGCCGCGCCTGCCCAGGGCGAAAACCCCGTGCAGGGCGAGGCACCCGCCGACAAGAACGCAGCACCTATCCTCGACAGCCAGAAGGATGCCCAACGCAGGGCTCGGCGCGAGAACGGCCAGAGGAAGCCCGCCAACCAGAATGGCGAACAGCAGAACGGAGAGCAGCAGAGCGGCGGGCAAAACGCCCAGCAAGGCGGCGTTCAGGGCCGCAAGCCGGTGGTCGCTCCGGTCGACCAGGGACCCCCGCCCACCGACGACAAGTCGGCCCAGCAGGCAATCCAGCCTGAAAAAATCGCCCCGGTGACGGAGGAGAAAGGCAAGCGCGTAGAGCGTGCACCCGATGAGAACATCCGCGACCGCCGGCGTCCGAAAGGCGTCGACGTCGTCAAGGAACTCGGCGACCGCGTCATCCTGCAGTTCAACAACCAGACGTACGTCCAGAGCAATGATGCCCCGCGCATGACCCGCGGCGCCAGGAATGTGTACTATGAGGATCTGTCGGGCGATCGCACCCGGGAAGTCGTCGAACGTGACAACGGTGTCCGGATCGTCACCATCCGCAACCGCTATGGCGACGTCATCCAGCGTTCGCGCATTGCGCCGGATGGACGCGAATATGTGCTGAGCTATGTCGACGAGCGCAGCTATGAGGACGAAAACGACTGGCGCGATCCCGGCGATGACCTGCCGCCGATGCGGCTGACCATCCCGCGCAGGGACTACATCCTCGATTCCGAGGATGTCGAAAGCGACGACGACTACTACACCTTCCTCGAACAGCCGCCGGTGGAGCGGGTCCAGCGTCTCTATTCGATCAACGAGGTCAAGCGTTCGGCGCGCGTGCGCGACATTGCGCGGCGCATCGACCTTGACACGCTGAACTTCGAATTCGGCTCGGCCTCGATCTCCGATACCGAGGTGCAGAAGCTGCAGGGCGTCGCCGACGCCATGGAGAAGCTTTTGAAGAAGAACCCGGCCGAAACCTTCCTGATCGAAGGCCACACCGACGCCGTCGGCACGCCGGAGGCAAACCTTGCCTTGTCGGACCGCCGCGCCGAAGCGGTTGCCGAAGCGCTAACCAACGCCTTCGGCATCCCGGCGGAGAACCTGACGACGCAGGGCTATGGCGAGGAGTATCTGAAGGTCAACACCTCGGCTCCCAACCGGGAGAACCGGCGTGTCGCCATCCGCCGCATTACCCCACTGGTGGCGCCGGTCGCCAGCAACGATTAGGTCATGATTTCAAAACCATGACCTGGTTTGCGGACTCAATGCGAGAAGTACCCATCCCCGGCTCGATCGGGGATGGGAAAGCTTGGGATCGGGGCCTCAGGATCGGGAGATTTGTAGCGGCATCAGAGCCGGCTCATTGAATCGCAAGCTCACTCACCCCAGATTCAAGCCTGGGCGTTCCCTGCCCCGTCCCGACTCCAGCGGGACGCACTGAGCCCCGCCGGCCCTCTCCGGCGGGGTTTTTTGCTCAAGAGCAATTCCGGAAAGGTGTGAACGGTTTTGCGTTGGCAAAGCCGAGAAAGACGAGGCGTGACCAGTCTCGCCCACTCGCGTGCTTGCCAAGATTCGGCTAGATTGGTACCATCTATTGGTATCGGAGACCGCCATGCCCAAGAACACGTCCATCACGCTAGGCGATCAGTATGATGCCTTTATCCGGCGGCAGATAGCGAATGGCCGTTTTGGATCGGCAAGCGAAACCGTTCGCGCCGGCCTTCGTCTTTTGGAAGAACAAGAGCTAAAGCTGGAGCAACTCCGCTCGGCCATCGATGAAGGGGATATGTCAGGCGATCCAGAGCCATTCGACTTCGACGCTTTTCTAGCGTCAAAGAAGCGCGGATGACGCGAACCATCAGGTTCTCGCCGAAAGCTAAAGCAGATCTCGACCGCATTTGGGACCATTCCTTGGAAGAATGGGGTCTGGAGCGAGCGGAAGCTTATATCCGCACCATTCGCTCAGTCCTAAATTTGATAGACCAATTTCCGGCGATGGCAAAAAACGCAGAGAATATTCGCCCTGGCCTGCTGAAGTATGCCGTTGGCTCTCATGTGCTTTTTTTGCGGATTGCCGATCGATCAATCAATGTTGTGCGCATTTTGCATCAGCGAATGGATTACCCAAGGCATCTTTAGAAGGCTGTCCTGATCTTCGTGTCGGAATTGGCAAACACCTCGTCCGGCACGAAGAAGTCGCCGGCCAGCGGCCCGGTCGCGCCTGGCGCATAGACCGAAAAATCGCTGATGCCCTCGGCGCGCAGCACCTCCTCGTCGATGTAGAAATTGCCTGATGCCTCGCGTGACGGCCGCATGAAGATGGCGTGCGCTGCGTCGGCCATGATGTCGGGCGACCGGCTCATCGCCGCGACCGTCGCGCCACCCAGGAGATTGCGCACCGCCGCCGTGTCGATGGTCGAGATCGGCCACAGCGAATTGACCGCGATGCCGTCCCTGGCAAACTCCGCGCTCATGCCCAGCGTGCACATCGACATGCCGAACTTGGCCATGGTGTAGGCGACATGGTTCTTGAACCATTTGGCCTTCATGTCGAGCGGCGGCGCCAGATTCAGGATGTGAGGATTTTCAGCCAACTTCAGGTACGGAATGCACATTTTCGACACCAGGAAGGTGCCGCGCGTGTTGATCTGATGCATCAGGTCGTAGCGCTTCATGTCGGTCTCCAGCGTTCCGGTGAGCTGGATGGCGCTGGCATTGTTGACGCAGATGTCGATGCCGCCGAATTTCTCCACGGTCTTTGCGACCGCCTCGGCGACCTGCGCCTCCTCGCGGATGTCGCACAACATGGGCAGCGCCTTGCCACCGGCCTGCTCGATCTCGTCAGCCGCGGTGTAGATCGTGCCCGGCAGCTTCGGATGCGGCTCGGCGGTCTTGGCCGCGATCGTCACATTGGCGCCGTCGCGCGCGGCACGCAGGGCAATCGCCAGCCCGATGCCGCGCGACCCGCCGGAGATGAACAGCGTCTTTCCCTTGAGCGACATTTTTCCTCCGGAGGCTTTGTCTCGTTGCGTGATCCTTGCCCGCGCCGCCGGCGGATACAAGAGCTTGCGCCGGGAAGCCATGGTGACGCTGCGGAGGGTCTCATGCCTTGCTGGCTGCAAACGACCTGGCGCAGCTACAGATTTGCCATATAATTGCGCACCGGATGGCAGATCATCACATGGCTTTGTCGATCAACGATAGCGAAGTAGAGCAGCTGGCGCGAGAGCTTGCCAGGAGCCGCGGCGTGTCCGTGACGGAGGCGATCCGGCAGAGCCTCGAAAACGAAATCGCTCGCGAAAGCATGATCTCTCAGCCGAAAGAGTCTGAACTGATCGTGAAGCTTTTGGAAATTTCAGAGCAAGCAAGTCAAATACCAAAGCGCGATCACGCGATGACGGAAGACGAGATACTCGGTTACGACGAACTCGGAATTCCAACCAGATGATGCATACTTCGTCTGCGGCGTGGCGCCGCCCCTCATTGCCCTGCCGGGCATTTCTCCCCGTATAGTGACGGGGAGAAAGACGCTACCATCGCCGCCTTCGCCAACCATCAACGTTGAAAGAGGAGCGCCGAGGTCGCAGCAGCTTACTTCTCCCCGTCACTATACGGGGAGAAGGTGCCGGCAGGCGGATGAGGGGCAGCGCCGACTCTGGCGATGATCGCCAAGTCTGCTGGATACGTTGCTCCTAGACCAGCACCAGTCCCTGCCGCATCGCGATGGCAATGGCATCGGTGCGGTTGGCCGCGCCCAGCTTGATCAGGATCGCGGCGACATGGAACTTTGCCGTGTGCACTGAAATGTTCAGCCGCCGCGCGATCACCTTGTTGGGCGCGCCTTCGGCCAGCAGCGCCAGCACCTCCGCCTCGCGAGGCGACAAGGCTGGCCGGGCGGCATGCTCGTCCAGAACGTCATCCTCGAATGGCTCGCCCTCGCCGGCATGGAAATCCTCATGGCGTCCGTGGCCGCCATCGCCCGAGACGCGATAGCCGGCCGCCGCCAGCCGCGCCGCCGCGGCGACCAGCAGATCGTTGGCGCCCACGGGCATGACCGCAAACACCTCGCCGGCCGGCCGCTCACCGCCGGCGCGTCCCGACAGCAGCACCCTTGGCACCGAGGCCGGCACGGCACCTCCGCTCCTGTCGTCGATGATGGCGACGTCGGCCCTGCCGCCGCCGGCAATGACCGGCAGCAGGTCCTCGCTGCCAGCAAGCGTGGCGGCCAGGCGCTCGGCGCGCGCCGCGTCGGTAAGCGCAATGAGCACCACCAGCCGCCGAGACGCGACGCTGTCAGCCATGATCCGGTCACCGGCGAGCGTTTCCATCGGTCCTCTCAGGAAAGCGGCTTTTCGCCGATGGTCAACGTCACATCGCGCTGTTCGCCGCCGCGCACCACGCCAAGCGTCACCGAAACCCCGGCGCTGTCGGGCCCAAGCCTGCGGATCAGGTCGCGCGGGCCATGCACGGCCTCGCCGTTCCAGGCCACGATGATGTCGCCCAGCGACAGGCCGGCGGCCTTGGCCGGACCGTTGTCGTCGAGGCTCATCACCATCGCGCCGCGCGCATCGCGGTCGCGCACCGGATGCAGGCCGGCGCCGAGATAGCCGCGTGCGACATGGCCCTTTTCACGCAGCGTCGCGACCGCGCGTTCTATGGTCTCGTAAGGCATGACCAGCGCACGGCCACGCGGCCCGAACAACAACATGCCGATCAGCGCGCCCTTGGCGTCCAGCACCGGGCCACCCTCGAAGCGGCCGCCGGCGCCGACGGCCAGATTGATGCGCCGGTCGATGGTGCCGCCGCGCATCGAGCGCCAGGCCGGGCCGACTTCGCCGACCGACCCCGACACGGCCAGTGCCGAACCCTGGCTGTTGCCGATGGCAATGGCGATATTGCCGGGCCGGACGGCATCGGCATTGGAAAGGACAGGCACGGTGGCCGTATCCGCGGGCTTCAGCAGGGCAACGCCCGTCGAGGGATCGCGGCCGACCAGCTCGGCCTTCACCGTCTCGCCGGAGGCAAGCGTCAGTTCGATCTCCTCGCCGGCCTCGACAGCCTCCTCGGCGGTGACGAAATAGCCGTCGCGCCAGTGGAAGGCGCTTGCCGTGCGGTGATGATGCGTGGCGAAGCTTGCCGTTGCCGGCGCCGCCTTGGCGGCAAGACCCGCGATGGCTTGCGAAAATGCATTCAGATTGAAATCGCTCATGATGATCTCCTGGGTTTCTTGCATAGCCCAGATATCGCTCGGCAGCGCGCCCGGAGGTACTCGCCTGACGGCTAGTTGCTGGTTTGACTGGCCATCTGGTCAGGTCGCGGCGGTTCCGGCCGCTCCGCACATATAGTGCCTGTCGCCCAAAAGTGCTCAGCGGTTTTGGGATAACGACATGCACAGGGAAAAACACGATCAAACTTGAAGACACGGAGCCCGCTCATGGCCCTCGCCGCCCAGATAGTCCAAGCCAATGACACATTGGCCGACGCCACGCTGCTCGACGCCTATTCGACCACGGTCGCCGACGCGGTCGACCGCATCGGCCCGGCCGTCTGCCGCATCGAGCGCATTGGCGGTCAGGGCGGCCATGGTTCCGGCTTCGTCATCGCGCCGGACGGCTTGGTCGTCACCAATTTCCATGTCGTCGGCGACGCCAGAACGGTGCGCGTCTCGATGCCGGACGGAGCCTCGCGGGAGGGCCGCGTGCTCGGCCGTGACCCCGACACTGACATCGCGCTGGTGCGCGCCGATGGCAGCTTCACCGAAGTCGCGCCACTGGGCGATTCCAAACGGCTGCGGCGCGGCCAGATCGCCATTGCCATCGGCAATCCGCTCGGCTTCGAATGGACGGTCACATCGGGCGTCGTCTCGGCGCTCGGCCGCTCGATGCGCGCCTCGACCGGCCGGCTGATCGATGACGTCATTCAGACCGATGCCGCGCTCAATCCCGGCAATTCCGGCGGCCCGCTGGTATCATCGGCCGGCGAAGTCATCGGCGTCAACACCGCCATGATCCACGGCGCGCAAGGCATCGCCTTCGCTGTCGCCTCCAACACCGCCAATTTCGTCATTTCGGAAATCATCCGCTTCGGCCGCGTGCGCCGCGCCTTCATCGGTGTGTCAGCCGACACCGTCAATTTGCCGCGGCGCGCCGCCCTTCTGTCGCAGGTGTCGACCAGCACGGCGGTGCGGCTGCGCAGCGTCGAGAAGAATGGCCCGGCGGCTATAGCCGGCCTCAAGGAAGGCGACATCATCGCCGCCATCGACGGGCGCCCGGTCACCGGCGTCGACGACCTCGTGCGCTTGCTCGACGCCGAACGCATCGGCCGCGAGACGCTGTGCACGGTGGTGCGCCGCACCGGCGTCAGCCAGGTGGCGGTGACACCGGTGGCGCGGGCGAGCTAAGGCTCAAGCCCCTGCCGCGCCCTCCGTGTATAGCGCCAGGAATTCCTCGCTGGGCGGGATCGGCTTGATGACATCGATCAGCACGCCGTTGGGATCGCTGGTGATGAAATGGCGCTGGCCGAAGGGCTCGTCGCGGAGCGTCCGCAGGACCGGCAGACCGGCTGCAAGAATGCGCTCATAGACCGTGTCGGGGTCGCGGGCCTCGAAATTGATCAGCAGGCCAGACGTGCGCCCCCGCCCCTCTTCCGGGATCGTCTCGTGGTCGCCCTGGACGATGCCGAGATTGACTCTGCTGTTGTCCATCGATCGCAGATGCACGTACCAGTCGCTTTCAAACAGCGGGCGGAAGTCGAAATGCTTGACGTAGAATGCCGCCGTACCGGCGACGTCGCCGGTCATCAGCACCGGGTAATAGCTCGTGGTCTTCATCTTTTCTTCTCCCGTCAAACCACATACAGTCTGCATGTAAATGCTATTAACATACAGGCTGCATGTATGCAACAGGACTCCGCGCGCCGCTCCAACCGCGACCGCACCGAGGCGACGCGCGCCGACCTGATCGCGGCGGCGCGAAAGCTGTTCACGGAAAAATCCTATGCCGAGACCGGGACGCCCGAGATCGTCGCCGCCGCCGGCGTGACGCGCGGCGCGCTCTATCATCATTTCGCCGACAAGCAGGCGCTGTTTGCCGCCGTCGTCGAGCAGGAGGCGCGGGCGGTGGCCGACGAGATCGACCGCGCTTCGCCACCCTCGCTCGCAGCCCGCGATGCGTTGATCGCAGGTTCGGATGCTTATCTCGCCGCCATGCGCGCGCCCGGCCGCACGCGGCTGTTGCTGCTCGATGGCCCCGCCGTGCTCGGCCGCGCCGCCATGGACGCTATCGACAACCGCCACGGCAACCGCTCGCTGCGCGAGGGCCTGGTCGCGGCGATGCGCGCCAACACGATGACGAGATTGCCGGCGGAAGCACTGACCGCGCTGCTTGCTGCTGCGTTCGACCGCGCGGCGCTTGCCATCGAGGCCGGCGGCTCGGCAGAGGATTACCGCGCCGTTCTCATGGCGCTGATTGACGGGCTGTCCCGCGCCTGACGCGATTCATCGTTCCACGATGCCAAGGTGGTTACGCGCTCACCGTTCGGTTGCGGGAGAGGATCTCACTGGGCTTGTCGCCGGCCGCCATGAACTGCCTGATCAGGGCATCACGATTGCCGGGAGCGCGGGATTTCCAAAAGTGTCATGTCCTGAAATGCGTTCAAAATTTCTTCCCAGCGAGCGAAACAGGATTGGTGGCGTCGTCAGACCGGCAGGCCGAGCTGCTTTCGCAGGCTTTTGTCGAATGCGGACGCGGGGACGAAACGGCGCAGGAAACTGACCTGGCGCGCCATTTTTCCCGCCGCATAGCGCTTCTTCGGAGCGGGATCGATCGCGGCGGCCAGAACGGTCTCGGCTACCACTTCGGGCGCATCGCCTTTTTCCATCGATTTCCGCACGGCCTTAGTCATGCCGGCGCGCGCGGAATCATAGATATCAAGCAACTGATCGGGTGCGGCGAGATTGTCCTCGAATGATGTCCTTGTATAGGCGGGCTCCACCAGCGAAACGCGAATGCCGAACGGTCGCAATTCATGATCGAGCGATTCGGAATAGCCCTCGATGGCATGTTTGGTCGATGAATAAAGCGCAAAATAGGGAGCGGGAATGAACCCCTGTACCGAACTCAAATTAACGATTCTGCCCTTCCCTTGACGTCGCATTGCCGGCAGCACCGCGTTGGTCACGCGGAAAACGCCGAAGACGTTCACGTTGAACAGCGCCTGGGCCTGGGCGGTCGAGGACTCCTCCGCACCGCCAAACAGACCCATGCCGGCATTGTTGACAAGCAGGTCGATGCGTCCGGCCCTGGCCAAAACGTCATCGACCAGTTTCGCCACGGACGCGTCATCAGTCACGTCGCAGGTAAGCATGGTAACACCGTCAGATCGCTCGGCGGCCCGACGGCTGGTTCCAAACACGCGAAAGCCCGCGTTCTGCAAGGCTTTGGCCGTTGCGTATCCGATGCCGGTGGATGCGCCCGTCACCAAGGCGACGCCGGGATTGATCTTGTTCATGGAAATCGCTTCTTTCTTTTAGCTGGGTTTGTGTTTTTGAAATGTGACCTGCGCAGGCGCGGCCAAGGGCAAGCTCAGCCAGAGGGTCCCCCCGCGCTCGCGCCGGATAACGTATCCGTCCAGCGCCGGAACAACGCACTGGCGTTGACCCCTCCAAAGCCGAAGCCATTGGAGATCGCGTAGTCCATCTCCAGGGGCCGCGCCTGGTTTGCGACGAAATCGATCCCGTCCCCGGCCGGATCGGGAGCGGTCAGATTGAGCGTCGGCGGCGCGACCTGATCCCTGAGCGCCAGGATCGTGAAGATGGCCCCAAGCCCGCCGGCCGCTCCCAGCAGATGTCCTGTCGCCGCCTTTGTTCCGCTGACAGCTATGCTGAAATCCGCGCCAAAGACCTTTTTGATCGCCTCGATTTCCCCGGCATCGCCGACCGGCGTGGAGGTGGCGTGGGCATTGAGGTGGCGGACGTCCCGTGCCGAAATGCCGGCCTGGCTGATCGCGATCTCCATGGCTCGGCGCGCACCGTCGCCATCCTCGGGACCGGACGTGATGTGATAGGCGTCCGCCGTCGTGCCGTAGCCGACGAGTTCGGCGAGCGGTTTGGCGCCGCGCGCGAGCGCGTGGCTCAATGCCTCGACGACCAGGATTCCGGCTCCTTCGCCCATGACGAAGCCGTCACGCAACATGTCGAACGGACGGGAGGCCTGATCAGGACGGTGATTGAAGGATGTCGAGAGAGAGCGTGCCGCCGCAAAACCGCCGATGCTGACCGCGTTCATGCAGGCTTCGGTTCCGCCGCACACCGCGATGTCGGCTTCATTGGCGCGGATAAGACGCGCCGCGTCGCCGATCGCCTGAATGCCGGCCGCGCACGCTGTCACCGGAGCGCCAAGCGGACCTTTGAACCCGTATCGGATCGAAATTTGTCCCGCAGCCATGTTCACCAGGAACGATGGCACCGTGAACGGCGAGAGACGCCGAACACCGCGCTGATCAACGGTTCGCACAGCTTCGGTTATGGCGGGAAATCCTCCGACACCCGAAGCGATGATCGTTGCGGTGCGGGCCTTGTCATCGTTCGAGACTGGCTTCCACTTCGCCTGGGACAGCGCCTCTTCCGCCGCCGCCAGTGCAAAGAGAATGAAGCGGTCTGCCCTGCGCTGTTCCTTCGGAGCCAGGACGGTGTCCGGATCGAAGCCAGCTTCGGCGTCTTCCTGCAGGGAGGGAACCGTTGCGCCGATCTTCGCGGGCAGGTCTCCCACGACTTCATCCGGAAGCCTCCGGATGCCCGAGCGACCAGCCAAGAGCCGGGACCAGGAAGTCGCCACATTGGCTCCGAGGGGGCTAACTGCTCCCATGCCTGTAATAACGATGCGACGCATATGTGCTCCGGCTGTCATTCTGTTGGATCCCGCGCGGACGCTCGATCGCGATCACCCGCTTGTTCACTTCGGCGAAGGCGCGCCTTGAGGTGATCAAGGTGCGCGCAGTGCGTACCGGAGCGGAGCTATTCCCGCGAAGCCGCAATTCGCCTGACTTCGCCAGCAGCGGCACTGAGAAAACGCAGAGACATCTCTTCATCTTTCAGGATGCGGGAGATCGTTACCGCACCCACCATGAGCGACAGCATCGCCATGGCTTTGTGGTGGTCTCCCGGCCCTTCAGCCGCAGGCATCAATTGGTCGAGAATCTCGAGGTGAGCCGCGATGCCATCCTGGAATGGCTCTCTCACCTCCTCGCTTTGACGCGCCGCGTCCGAGCCAAGCGCCACCAATGGACAACCCTCGCCCTTCATTTCGCGATGTCCAGGTGAAAGGTAGAGGTCGATCACGGCCTCGAGCGGATCAGGGCTTGCAGCGGCAGCGGCCGACCATCTCAGGGTCGCGTGCTCCATCGCCCGCCTTGATGCCTGTGCCGCCAGATCGTCCTTGGATTCGAACTGCTTATAGAATCCACCCTGAGTTAGGCCGGCGCCCTTCATCAGGTCCTTCAGCCCGATGCCATCAAAGCCGTGCTCTCGAAAAAGCCGGCTCGCGGCGTTGATCACCGCTTCGCGATTTGCTTCCGCCTGCGCACGACTCACTCTCATGTCGACCTCTAATTTAGATTACGTACGACATTTATATCTAAGATAGAGTTCGATTGCAATCTATTTGAACGTGGCGCCTGTCAACAAGGGGAAACGGCAATGCTCTTGCTGCGGCTCGCGCCGTTCTGGCATGGCCTCTGTGAGAGCTCACCCCTGCGCGTTGGGGATTTCCGGCTCTTCCTCCGGCACCTCGCCCGGCTCGAATTCGTTGAAGCAGCCGAGCCCGCGCTTGAACCGCTCGATCAGCCAGGCCGCCGCCGGCTTCGGGCTGGTGTCGTTGCGATGCATCGCAAACAGCGGCGAGCGCACCTCGCTGAAGGGTTCAAGGTCGAGTTCCACCAGCCGGCCGCTCGCCAGGTCGTCGGCGATCAGCCAGCGCGGCAGGCCGCCCCAGCCCAGCCCCTCGCGCATCAGCATGTGTTTGGTGCGCACATCCGTGAGGCGCCAGGTTCGGTAGGCGAAGACCCCGAAATCGCGTCCCTTGGTGCGTTCGGACTGGTCGGTGACGACAAGCTGGGTGTGTTCGCGCACATCCTCGAGCGCCAGCGGTTTCGGCAGCAGCGCCAGCGGGTGGCTGGGTGCCGCGGCCAGCACGATCGACATGAAGCCGATGCGCACGAGATGCACGTCGACATCGCCCAGCAGGCCGCCAATGCCGAGGTCGGCCTGGCCGCTGACGACATGATCGGGGATCAGGCCGAGCGTGCCGATATGCAGGCGCAGCATCACGGTCGGAAACTGCGCCTCGAACGCCTTCAGCACCCGCACCAGCACGGGCGAAGGCAACGCCGCGTCGACCGACAGCGCCACTTCCGCCTCCAGCCCGTGGTGGTGGCCATCGACGCGCGAACGCATGCGCTGCAGCACGCCGATCATGCGCCTCGCATCCTCCAGCATCGCCCGGCCGATCTCGGTCAGCTGCGGCTCCCGCGTGCCTTCGCGCTCGAACAGCTTCAGCCCAAGCTGCGCCTCGAGATTGGCGATGCCGTAGCTGATGACGGATTGAGCCCGGTTGAGCTTGCGGCCGGCGGCCGAGAAACTCCCGGTATCGGCAACGGCGACAAGGATCTGTAGCTGGTCGAGCGTCGGGTTGGGCTGCATTGCTTTATCTATTTTGTGGATGGATCGTATAGAAAATATACCAGTTTATCTGATGGGTATATAGCCCCATATGTGGCGGGACAATTCATCCCACTGGAGAGACCCGCTATGTCCATTCTTCTTGTCACTTCGAGCCCGCGCGGCGCTGCCTCGCACTCGACCCGCATTGCCACCGAATTCGCTGAAAAGCTCGTCGCCGCCGATCCGTCGAACACGCTCGTCGTGCGCGACCTCGTCGCCAACCCGCTGCCGCATATCGATACGGACTATGCGACCGGCATCTACACGCCGGTTGAGGCCCGCACCCAGCGCCAGGCTGAGGTCGTCGGCGTGTCCGACGTCGTGCTCGATGAGCTGTTCGCCGCCGACACGGTGATCCTCGCCACCGGCTTCATCAACTTCAACATCTCCTCGACGCTGAAGTCCTGGGTCGATCACGTCACCCGCTCCGGCAGGAGCTTTGCCTATGGCGAGAACGGCCCCAAGGGCCTCGTCACCGGCAAGAAGGTCTATATCGTGCTCGCTTCGGGCGGCATCTATTCCGAGGGTGCGGCCGTGCAGTTCGATCACGCGATCCCGTATCTGCGCAGCGTCCTGGGCTTCATCGGCATGACCGATGTCGACGTCATCCGCATCGAAGGCGTCAGCATGGGCCCCGACGCGGTGACCGAAGCGCTCGCCAAGGCGACCGCCAAGGTCGATGCCGTGGTCGCTGCCAGCCGCGATGTCGCGGCTGCGGCCTAAGGGAAGACTTCGAACTGGAAGGGGCAGGCGTTTTGGTGCCTGCCTTTTCTTGCTGTCCAACGCCAGCCGTTGCTTGCCAACCTTCAGGCAGCGCAGAATCCGCAGGGCACCCCACGATTCCTAGCGTGCGGCTTGACGATCCACCTTGGTTCATTGACAATCATAGTGAACCAAGGCGAACCGCGACTATGACAGCTTTTACCGTACGCCTCCCCGACGACACCGCAAACAGGCTCGATCAGCTCGCCGAAAAGCTCGATCGATCGCGCTCTTATGTTGCCGCCCAGGCCATCGAAGACTTTGTAGCCCGTCAAGAGTGGCAGCTCGCTGAGATAGAGGCCGGATTGGCCGAGGCCGAGCGCGGTGAATTCGCCAATGAGCAAGAGCTGGCTGCCGTGATTGGGAAATACCTCAAGCCCACCGGCTGATTATGAGCCGAAAGACAATCCGTTGGACCAAGCGGGCTTTGCGTCGGCTTGATGAAATCGGCGCGCACATCGAAAAAGACAGTCCCGAAGCGGCCGCTCGTGTCATTGCACGCATCTTGTCCGCAACGGAGCTGCTCACCCAACAGCCGGCCATGGGTCGTGTTGGACGCATCAAAGCGACGCGAGAACTCGTTTTGGCCGATATTCCCTATATCGTCCCCTATCGCGTAAGCAGAGATGTCGTCGAAATACTGACCGTCATGCACGCCGCCCAACAGTGGCCGCGAATCCTGTGAGCCAACCAGCAACTGCCTTTCTAGCCGATGAAATGCCTGAGCAGGCCCGCCGCGGCGACCCCGATCAGCACGGTCGGCAGCATGGAAAGCCGCGTCGCGGCGATGAAGGTGATGGCGAGCGCCAGGAGGTCGGCCGGGTTCCGCGACACGAAGGCCGGCGCGATGACCGAGATCAGCACGCAGCCGGGCGCCGCCTCCATCACCGCCGTGGCACGCGCGCCGAGCACGCGGTTGCGCAGCACGACATAACCGCCGATCCGCGTGAGATAGGTGACGCCGGCCATCAGTACGATGGTGAGAAGGGTCGCGGCATTGATCATGCGTCACCTGCCATCAGCCAGGCCGCGACCAGGCCCGACACCGCACCGGCCGCGACATACCAGGCGCCGGGAACGAAGAGATAGACGAGCGCGGCGACGACCAGGCTGACCAGCCAAGGCCGTGCCGCCGCCACGCCCTTCCACATGCCGCGCATCAGCACCAGGAAGACCGCCGGAAACGCCATGTCGAAACCGTAGGTCTCGACATGGCCAAGCATTGGGCCGAGCAAGGCGCCCAGCGTGGTGAAGGCCACCCAGGTCAGATACATCGCCAGTGCCGCGCCCATATAGTAGCGCGGGCTGAAGGCCGGCGTGATGCCGGCAGCAGTGCGCTGTTTGGCGTCGGACAGGCCCAGCGCCCAGCTTTCGTCACACATGAAGAACAGCGCCGGAAACACCTTGCGCCGCGGCAGGTCGCGCAGGAACGGCGCCAGGGCCGCTCCCATCAGCAGATGCCGGCTGTTGACCAGGAAGGTGATGGCGACGATCAGCAGCATATGCGGCAGCGACGTCCACAACTGGATCGCCGCGAATTCCGAGCCGCCGGCGAAGTTCAGCCCCGTCATCATGGACAGTTCAACCGTGCTCAGCCCTTTCTGCGTGGCCTGGGCGCCAAGCACCAGCGCATAGGGGATGGTGCCCAACAGCACCGGCGCGCAGGATGTCACGCCCCGACGGAACTCCGATCCCGAGCCGTTGCCCGCCGCTTCGACTGTCTGTGAAATGCTCATGTCCCGGAAATGCTCATGCCTTGCCGTCGGCCTGCCTCGCGGCAGCCGCTTCCCTGCGTTTGAACTCTCGTGATACCGGCAGCAAAGATACCCACATCCCTCCGCAATTTGGTTGCGAAGATCGTTGCATTCCATCCATTTTTGGCACTGAATGTCACAGATGCCGTAAAAGATGGAATTCAACACCATGAAACTTGACGAGATCGACAGGCGCATCCTGCGGGCGCTGCAGCGCGACGGCCGCATGGCCAACAATGATCTGGCCAATGAGGTCGGCCTGTCGCCCTCGCCTTGCCTGCGGCGCGTGAAGCTTTTGGAAGAGGCCGGCGTCATCGACCGCTATGTCGCCGTGCTTAGTCCGGCCAGCATCGGCAAGGGCCTCACCTTCTTCACCCGCATCTGGCTGAAGGCGCAGGACGAGGACACGATCGAGCATTTCGCCACCCAAGTGGCCAAGCTGCCCCAGGTCATGGAATGCTATCTGATGCTCGGCGATTGCGATGCCATGGTGCGCATCGTGGCGGCCAGCATCGACGACTACCGCCGCTTCCAGTCGGAGCATCTGAGCCGCATCAAGGGTGTCCAGAACGTCAAGACCGACGTCCCCAGCCAGACGATCAAGTACACGCTGGAACTGCCGATCTGACAGCTCCCGTAAAAGCGACTGGGTGGCCGGGAACATCGCCGCTTCAGACTGGATAAAAAATGCAACCAGATTGTAGGATCGGCTTCGGTGCCAGCGTCCTTCGGACGCAAGCAGCGCACGGCGCTGCCCTCTGGCATGGGAGATTTGAATGAACCTTTCCTATCGTTGGGTCATCGTCGCGGCTGGCGCGCTGATGTCCTGTGTCGCCATCGGTACGATGTTTTCGCTGGCGATTTTCCTCGAGCCGATGGCGATCGACACCAATTGGTCGCGCGCCGGCATTTCGAGCGCCATGACGCTGAACTTCCTGGTGATGGGTCTTGGCGGCTTCGCCTGGGGTGCCCTCTCCGACCGCTTCGGCGCCCGCATCGTCGTGGCGATCGGCGCCGTGCTGCTCGGCCTGGCGCTGGTGGTGGCAAGCCGCGCCGGCTCGCTGCTGACCTTCCAGATCAGCTATGGCGTGCTCGTCGGGCTTGCCGCCAGCGCCTTCTTCGCGCCGATGATCGCGCTGACCACTGGCTGGTTCGACACCAATCGCGGCCTGGCGGTTTCGCTGGTCTCGGCCGGCATGGGCGTAGCGCCGATGACGATCTCGCCCTTCGCCCGCTGGCTGATCTCGGCCTATGAATGGCGCACCGCCATGTTCGACATCGGCATCATGGCCTGGGTGCTCCTGCTGCCGGCGGTGCTGCTGGTACGCCAGCCGCCAAAGCCTGCCGTGGCGGATGCGGCCTCCGCGCCGGTCGCCGAGGGTGCCGGCATGAGCGTCGGCCAGGCGCTGCGCTCGCCCCAATTCATCGTGCTGGGGCTGACCTTCTTTGCCTGTTGCGCCGCCCATTCCGGGCCGATCTTCCACATGGTGAGCTATGCCATGCTGTGCGGCGTCGCGCCGATGGCGGCGGTCTCGATCTACAGCGTCGAGGGTCTGGCTGGCCTCGGCGGCCGGCTGCTCTACGGCGTGCTGGCCGACAGGCTCGGCGTCAAGCCGGTGCTGATCGCGGGTCTGGCGATCCAGGCGGTCGTCATTGCCGCCTATCTCTCGATCAGCCAGCTCGACCAGTTCTATATGCTGGCCGTCATCTTCGGCGCCACCTATGGCGGCGTCATGCCGCTCTACGCGGTGCTGGCGCGCGAATATTTCGGCCAGCGCATCCTCGGCACCGTGTTCGGCGCCGCCACCATGCTGTCGAGCCTCGGCATGGCCTTGGGCCCGCTCGCCGGCGGCATGGTGTTCGACGCCTATGCCAGCTACCACTGGCTGTTCATCGGCTCGGCCCTTATCGGCCTTGGTGCTGCAGGCATAGCGATCGCCTTCCCGCCGCTGCCGCGACGGCAGTTGCAGGTGGCCTGAAGCAAGTCCAGCAGAAAAGGCGGTTCGGCGTTTCCGTGAAACGGTGGACCGCTCCAAGCAAATGCGGAAAACCTGCTCTGTTGGATGGGACGGGCGCCGGTGACGACCCGCCGGCGCCGCCATTGTCGAAGCTCAATGCCCGAACCAGCGGGCCTTGCGGCTGGAGCCGAAGTTTACCTTGTCGACTCGCAAAGCCTCCGACGGTTCATAGAAAGCGCCGGTGGGTTTTGGACCGGAAAAGAAATCCACATCCACCCTGGCGATCCTGTTGGCGCCGAATTCGATGTAGCAGGATCCCGCACCTGGGTTCCTGGCCGTTGGCTCCTCATGACGCAGCCTGGCAATCAGGTTCGCTGCAACGGTGCGCGCGGCGCCCTCGGCAAAGACCCCCGCCTTCGGCGCACCCGTATTGGCCAGGTCGCCCAACGCGTAAACACCGGGAAAGCGGGTTTCGAGTGTGCGCGGATCGATAGTGACCCAGCCGCCCTCGGTCATGCCGGCCTCGACGACGACATCCGGGGCGCGGTTCCTGGGCACGCCAAGGAACAGATCGCAGGGCAGCTCGCTGCCATTGTCGAGCGTCACAACCTTGCGGCCCTCGTCCACGGAAACCACGCGGGTGCTTGGAATGAAGACAATACCGCGTTCGGCGAAAGCCGCGAGAAGAGCCTTCGACGTTTCGGGAGAAGGTGGCACCGGACTCGACATCGGGTTCACACAGGTGATTTGGCAGTTGCCGCGGACACCCCTCTCGGTCAGGTAGTCGTGCAGCATCAGGGCACACTCGCTGGGCGCAGGCGGGCATTTATAGGGCGCGCCGCAGACGCCGATCACGGCATGGCCCCGGATGAAGCCTGGCAGCACCTTCGCCATGTGAGCGGCGCCCGGTACGGTATAGAATTCGTTCCGGCCGAGCGTAATGCCGGGCGTGGCCGATACGTCATAATCTGCGCCGAGAGCGACCACCAGTATGTCCGCCTCGTGCACACCCTTGTCGGTCGTCACGCACCGCCGTTCCGGGTCGATGGCGGTGACGGTCTCGCGCTTCATCACGACGCCGGACTTGGCATAGTCGGCGTATGGTAGCCGCACAGCCGTCTCGGTTGCGCGGCCGAACATCAGATCGAGCTTGGCAAAGCCGAACACGAAGGAATCCGACTTGTCGATCAGGGTGACAGCAATGCTGTCACCCAGGGCTTCCGACAAGGACGTGCTGAGCTCAAGCCCGCCAAAACCGGCGCCAAGGATAAGAATACGGGGTTTCATACTGTCACCTCTTGTTGCCGGTGCCTGGAAGACGGCTCAGGCATTGCTGTGCGGTTGCGGGACGATGCGGATATAGGGCTTGGGCTGCTTCCAGCCATCGGGGTAAAGGACCTTGGCTTCGTCGTTCGAAACCGAACCCGCGATGATCACCTCGTCGCCCTGCTGCCAGTTCACCGGCGTGGCCACCCGGTGCCGGGCGGTCAGTTGCATGGAGTCCACCACGCGCAGGATTTCGTCGAAGTTCCGGCCGGTTGTCATCGGATAGGCGATCATCAGCTTGATCTTCTTGTCGGGACCGATGACGTAGACGTGGCGCACCGTCTGGTTGTCGGCTGCCGTGCGCCCTTCGGCACTGTCGCCGGCCGTGGCGGGCAGCATGTCGTACAGCTTGGCAATGGCCAGCATCGGGTCGCCGATCATCGGAAAGTTCGGTGCGTAGCCCTGGGTCTCGGCGATGTCATCAGCCCATCCGGCATGGCGCTCGACCGGGTCGACGGAGAGCCCGATGATCTTGACGCCGCGCTTGTCGAACTCGGGCTTCAGCTTGGCCATGTAGCCAAGCTCGGTCGTGCAGACGGGGGTGAAATCCTTGGGATGGGAAAACAGGATACCCCATGAGTTGCCCAGCCATTCGTGGAAATTGATCGGACCGTGTGTGGTTTCGGCGGTGAAGTCGGGCGCCATGTCGGCGATACGAAGAGACATTTGGTTCTCCTGTCAGAGCGTTGGAATTGACTACCAGGGCAGACTAGGCAACCTATGTTCCGCCAGCGTTCCCCGCCGCACAGGTGCTTGTGACGGCCGTATTTTTGGCGGCAGCGGGTGATCGCATGCTGAAAGGGCTTCGAGTGCGCGTTCAGATTCAATTGCTCGGCGGGTTCAGTGTCGGTCTTGACGGGCACGTCATTCCGGCTGCGGCGTGGCGGCGTGACCGGGGTGCGGGGCTGGTGAAGCTGCTTGCCGTCACCCGTTCGCACCGCATCCACCGCGAACAGGTCATGGAGGCCTTCTGGCCCGATCTTGATCCGGAGGCCGCTGGGGCAAACCTGCGCAAGGCCATCCACTTCGCCCGCCGTGCGCTGGGCGCTCATGACCTGATCGAGCAGACGGCCGATGTCATCACCCTTGCCCCGGCGGCCGATCTTGAAATTGACCTGGAAGCATTCGAGGCCGCCGCCAAGCTTGCCTTGCGCGGCTCCGATCCCGCCGCCTGCGAAATGGCCGCCGATCTCTACACCGGCGACCTGCTGCCGGACGACCCCTATGTCGATTGGTTCGAGACACCCCGCCAGGCCCTGCGGCAGCGCTATGCAGATGTGCTGCGGGCGGGCAGGCTATGGCAGCGTCTGATCGCAATGGACCCCGCCGATGAGCAGGCCCAATGCGCCCTGATGCAGGCAGCGCTGGATGCTGGCAACAGGGCCGAAGCGATCAGGCTGTTCAATCAGCTCAGCCAAAGCCTGCGGATCGACCTTGGAGTCGGCCCGGGCGCTGAAACCGTGAAGCTCTACGAAAAGGCGCTGGCCGTGCCCTCGATCGATCCGGTCGGATTGAGCGATCGCATCCGCGGCTCGCTGGCCTGGGGCCTGTTGCACCTGCAAAGCGGTGATTTCGCCAAGGCCGCGCAGGTCGGCAGGGAAACCCGTGAGCTGGCGATGGGCGCCGGACTTGCCCGCGAGGTTGGCGAGGCCAGTGCCTTGATCGGGCTGGTGGCCCACATGCAAGGGCAATGGCGCGAATTGTTCCGGGCGGAGTTCATCGAATGGGTGCGGGCCAAGCCAGCCTTTGTCTCCAACGTTTTTGACGGGCATCTGTGCCTGGCCGAATTCTGCCTTTGCAGTGCCAAGGGCCATCACGACATCGCCGCTTCGGCGCGCGAGCTGCTATCGGTCGCCGAGGGCGCCGGATCGCTTGCCGGGCGCGGCCTTGCCTCGCTGGTGCTGGGGGAAGCTGCTTTATTTTCGGGCCAATTGGGCGAGGCCGAACGCATGCTGACGGAAGCAGAAAAACTCTATGCGCAGGTTGGGGCCGTTGCCGGCCGCGTGCTGGCGCTCCAGCGCCTGACGGAACTTGCGCTGGCGCGTGGCCAGAAATGGCAAGCGGGACGGCTGATCCGGCGCGCCACGACCCTTGCCCGATCTTCCTGGCTTGCGCCGCATCTGCTGATCAGCCTGAAGGGTCTTGAGGTGCGGGCCGCGTCTGCGCCTGACAAGATCGCCGCGACCATCCAGGAAGGCGACCGCATGCTGTCCGCTGGTTACAGCTGCCAACCTTGCTCGATGACCTTCCGCACCGCCGCGGCGGTTGCACTGGCCGAGGCGGGCGACGTGGAACAGGTCAACCGGCGGCTTGACGAGGCTGAACGGGTGGCCGGCATGTGGAATGGCGGACCATGGGTGGCGGCCGTCTGGGAAGCGCGCGGAGTGCAGCGCCGCGCCGAGCGCAGCGAAAACCGCGCCATGGCGGCATTTGAAGAAGCTGCCTCGCGCTTTGCCGCTCTCGGCAGGCCCATCGATGAGGCACGTTGTCTGGAGCGTATGACGGGCTAAAGTGTGTTGAGAATTCGAGCCCGCTTTACCCACAAATCCGTGTGCCAGTTGCCACTGGCGGTTCATCGGCTCAGCCCTTATCGGCCTGGGTGCGGCGGGCATAGTGATCGCCTTCCCGCCGCTGCCGCGGCGGGAGTTGCAGCCAGCATAGCAGCCTGACGATCACTGTGCCTTGAAGAAGCGAAGGCGACTTCGAAACGACGGATGATCTCGGGATCTCACCCGAGATCGTTCGTGCGCGAGAAATGGGTTTTCAGCACGGCACGAAACCCGTGCATCGTCTTTTCGGTTGTCTGCGCATCGGCAGCCGCGAAGCCCATGACAAGACCGCTTTGCCCGGCGCCATGGCGATACTGGATCGACAGAGCCGAGACGTTGATCCCCTGCCGCAGCGCCGCCTCGGCGATCACCCTGTCGCTGCATGTCTCGCGAAAAATGCCGACGACCTGGATGCCGGATTCGGTGGTGTGGAAATCCAGCCATTCTCCAAGGTGCCTTTGCGCGCTTTCCAGGAAGGACTGCCGTCTCTCCGCGTAGAGACGCCGCATGCGTCTGAGATGGCGGGTGAAATGCCCCTCGTTCATGAAATCCGCGAGCGCGGCCTGGGTGAGCAACGGGGCGAACTGGCCGCTTACGCTCAGCGCCGAGACGATCGTATGGTCTATCGCCTTGGGCGCCACCATGAAGCCGAGGCGCATGGCCGGGAAAAGGATCTTGGCGAAGGTGCCGACATAGACCACGCGGTTTGACGCGCCGCTGCCCTGCAGCGCCGGAATGGGCTGCCCCTGAAAACGGTATTCGCCGTCATAGTCGTCCTCGATGATCCATGAGCGCCAGGTCTCGGCCATGTGAAGCAAATTGAGCCGCTGTTCCATCGGCATGGTTATGCCGAGCGGATGATGGCAGGAGGGCGTCACGAAGATCATGCGCGGAATGACCGGCGGCGGGTCGAGGTTCCAGCCTGCGTTGCTGACGCGCAGCGGTGCCAGCTTCGCCCCTGCCGAGACAAAGGCCGAACCCGCGCCGTAATAGCCCGGCTCCTCCATCCATACCGTGTCGCCTTCGTCGGTCAGCAGCCGGGCCAGAAGATCGAACGCCGATTGCGCGCCGTTGGTGACGACGATCTGCTCGGCGGTGCACCTCACGCCGCGCGAAGCGGTGAGATAGCGCGCTATGGCCTCGCAAAGCGGCGGATAGCCTTTGACGTGATAGGTCCCGAAAAGGTCGATATGCGCGAATTTGGCGCGGCGGCTGAGCAGTTTCGACCAGGTGTTGAACGGAAAATTGTCCGGGTCCGGCATGCCGGGATGAAAGGCCAGCATGCCCGGCCGGCCATGATGATAGGGCTGGGCGAGCATGGTTTGTCCGCGCAGCGATATCGGATTGGCGTCCTCGACCGACACCTGTTCGGCCGCCACTGAGCGGGTCGGCAGGTCCATGACCACTGAGGGCCTGCGCGGCTTTATCGCGAGATAGCCCTCCAGCGCCAGCTGGTCGCAGGCAGCGATCACCGTGTTGCGCCCCACATTCAAATCCCGCGCCATGACCCGTGTCGAGGGCAATGCATGGCCGCTCGGCAGCACGCGCCGCTCGATCAGGCCCCGCAACTGCACATAGAGCTGCCGGTGCAAATTGACCGGACCCTCGCGATCCAGGGCGATGCCGTCGATCGGAAAACTGGTCTTCATCGTGGTTCCTAAAAATCAATGAAATCTGGCTCTAACAATGGAACCAAAGGTGCCTTAGGCTCAAGAAAAAAGCGTCCGGGTTCAGATGGGGCTGGCCGATGCGTTGCATAAGAGTGGGAGTGATCGGTGCGGGCGGTGTCGCCCAGGTCGAGCACATTCCGAACCTGCTCAAGCTGCACCGGCAGTTCAAGATCGTTGGCGTCTATGATCCCTCGCGAAAAGTCCGCGCCTTTGTCGGCGAGGAATTCGGTCTTGAGACATTCTCCGATCTCGACGCGCTTCTCGCGATTCCGCTTGACGCCGTGGTCATAGCCTCGCCGGATGCGCTGCACCGCGAACAAAGCCTCGCCGCCTTTGCCAGGGGGCTGCATGTCTTCTGCGAAAAGCCGCTTTGCTACAGCGCCGGCGACATCGACGAATTGATCGCCGCCCGGGATCGCGCCGCGACGGTGCTCCAGGTCGGCTACATGAAGCGTTTCGATCCGAGCTACGAGGCGGCACTGGAAATGCTGCCGGGCACGGCGCGAACGCTTCGCTACATTTCGGTCGAGGTCAACGATCCCGACGCATGGCCCTTCATCCGGCACCACTCCACTTGCCGCGGTGACGACGTCGCGGACGGGCTGGTGGCCTCGACCGAAGCTGGGCAGCGCGAGCAGGTGGATCGCGCGGTGCCCGGAATGGACGATCCCGACGCCTTTCGCGGCTTTGTCGGCGCCTATTGTTCGTCGATCGTGCACGACGTGAATGCCGTCCATGGCTTGCTGGATGCGCTCGGTGTCGCCGATGGTGAAATCGTCGGCGCCTGCCTGTTTGCCAAGGGCGAAGGCGGCCAGGGCGCGGTGCGGCTGCTCGGCGGCCAGGCGCTATGGAACATGGCGCATCTCGCCGCCCCAGGGCTTCCCGACTATCGCGAGCGCATCACGCTCTACTTCAACGACGCATCTCTCGAGCTGGAATTCCCCTCGCCCTATCTCAACCATCAACCGACGCGGCTGACCGTCCGTACCGGCGACGGCCACACGCTTTCCAGCCGCGACATCGGCAGCGGCTACCAGGAGGCCTTCGTCGAGGAGTTGAAGGGTTTCTGGTCGGCGATCGTCGAAGGCACGCCCGTGCGCAACACCGCCGAGCACGCGCGTCGCGACATGACGCTGCTGGCCGGTCTCGCCCGCCATCACATTGCCCAGTCGAAGCAATCAGGAGTTCGCCCGTGACGGTTCGCATCGGCATCAATCCGATCACCTGGACCAATGATGACGTGCCCGAACTCGGCGGCGATACGCCGCTTGAGGTCTGTCTCGGCGAAACCCGGCAGGCCGGCTATTCCGGCACCGAACTTGGCGGCAAGTTTCCGCGCCGGTCCGCCGAGCTCAAGCCGATCATGGAGCGCTACGGCCTTGCCGTGATTTCCGGCTGGTATGACGGCCGTTGCGACGAGAAGGACGTCGGCGCGGAAATGGATGCGATCATGCCGCATCTCCAGCTTCTCAGGGATATGGGCTCGACCCATGTCGTCTATGCCGACACCTCGCGAGGCCGCCACAACGCCATCTGGGGACCGATTTCGCAGCGCCCGACGCTCGGCCCGGATGAATGGCCGGCCTATGGCGGCAAGCTGACGGCGCTCGCTGAACGGATGGCGGATTTCGGCGTGCGCATGGCCTTTCACCACCATATGGGAACCATCGTCGAGACCGATGCCGAGGTCGGCCTGCTGATGCGACACACCGGCGAAGCGGTCGGCCTGCTCTACGACACCGGCCATTCGATATTTTCAGGCGGCGACCCGCTCGCCTTGATCAAGGCGCATGTCAATCGCGTCGTGCATGTGCATTGCAAGGACGCCCGCAAGGCCGTCCTTGAGCGAGCCCGCGCGCAAGACATGAGTTTCATGGCTGCGGTCATGGAAGGGATATTCACCGTCCCCGGCGACGGTTTCATCGACTACCCAGCTATTTTGCGCGTGCTGGCCGACAATGGCTACAGCGGCTGGCTGGTCGTCGAGGCCGAGCAGGATCCCAACAAGGCCAACCCGCTGACCTATGCGACGATGGGATTTCAGAACCTGTCGCGCATGGCAAGGCAAGCCGGATTTACCGTCGTGGAATGAAGCGAGGCCGCATGCGGCCTCCAGGGAACCAGTGCTGAGGAATGAAACTGGAATGAAGGGGCAACTGGACTGCTGACCGTAACTGCGGCGGCGGAAAACAAACAGGAGGTTTTATGTTTTCGCTTGCGAAATTAAGTAAGCCTGCGCTCGGCCTGCTGGCCGGCTTCACCATGATGGCGGCGGCCACGACCCTTGCGGCCGCCGACGATACGCGGGTGGTGTTCGTCACCCATGGCCAGAGCGGCGACCCCTACTGGTCGGTCGTCAAGAACGGCATGGACGATGCCGCCAAGACCCTGGGGGTCAAAGCCGAATATCTGGCGCCCGAAACTTTCGACATGGCCAAGATGGGCCAGATGATCGACGCCATCACGGCCTCGAAGCCCGACGGCATGGTTGTTTCGATCCCCGATGCGGCGGCCCTATCGGGTCCGGTCAAGAACGCCGTCGCCGCCGGCATCCCGGTCATCGTCATCGATTCCGGCGGCTCGAAGCTTACCCATGACCTTGGCGGCCTGCTGTTCATGGGGCAGGATGAATTCCAGGCGGGCGTCACGGCCGGCGAGCGCATCAAGGCGCTCGGCCTCACAAAGGCGGTCTGCGCCAACCATGAGGTGGGCAATTCGAGCCTCGACGACCGCTGCGCCGGCTTTGCCAAGGGTCTGGGCGTCGACGTTCCGGTGATGAATGGCGTCATTGACCCGACTGAAATGAAGAACCGCGTGATCGCCTACATGACCGCCCATGCCGATACGCAGTTCATTCTCGCCGTCGGCGCCAGCGGTGCCGAACCGACGCTGGCCGCGCTTGATGAAATGGGCCTCTCGGGCAAGGTCAAGACCGGCACATTCGATCTTTCCCCCACGATCCTGCAGGCCGTTGTCGGCGGCAAGATGGAGTGGGGCATCGACGCCCAGCAATATGCCATGGGCTATATCCCGGTCGCGATGTTCGACCTTTGGAAAAAGTATAAGATCATGCCGATCGCCGATTATCCGACCGGCCCCGGCTTCGTCACCAAGGACACCGCCGCCTCGGTTATCGAGCTGTCGAAACTCGGCAAGCGCTAACACTGGCGGCCGGGGCCTCGCCCCGGCCGCTCTCACCAGTGAAACGATGGACCGCTCTAGGTGAAGGTCACGCAGCCATGATTTCAGAGATTCGCGACGAGCGGGTCCGGTCCGTCTCACGCCTGAGCCGCCTCTTGAGCAGGCCGGAGCTTGGCGCGGCCGCCGGCACCGTCCTGGTCTTCGTGTTCTTCGCGATCACGGCGGGCAACACGGGGCTGTTCAGTGCCAAGGGCATCGTCAACTTCCTCGAAGTCTCGGCCCAGCTTGGCATTCTCGCCGCGCCCGTGGCTCTCTTGATGATCGCCGGCGAATTCGACCTCTCGGTCGGCTCGATGATCGGCTTTGCCGGCATCCTGATCGCCATCCCTGCCGTTTTCTGGGGCTGGCCGATCTGGCTTTCGCTGCTGTTCACCTTCGCCGTTTGCGGCGGCATCGGCGCGCTGAACGGGCTCGCCGTCGTCAGGACCGGGCTGCCTTCCTTCATCGTGACGCTCGGAAGCCTGTTCATGCTGCGCGGCCTCACCCTTGGCCTCACGCGCGGCATTTCAGGCCGGACCCAGGTCTCGGGCGTGCATGAGCTGGCGTTGCACGATCCGCTCAACAGCCTGTTTTCAGGGCAGGTGTTTTCCGGCCTGATCGCCTGGCTTTCCGACATCGGCCTGATCGGCAAGCGCGCGGACGGCCTGCCGTCGATCTCCGGCATTCCGGTGTCGATCGTGTGGTGGATCGTGTTGACGGTGGCCTGCACCTGGCTCTTGACGCGCAGCCGTTTCGGCAACTGGATCTTTGCCGCGGGCGGCGAAGCCAATGCCGCGCGCAATCTCGGCGTGCCGGTGGCGCGCACCAAGATCACGCTGTTCGTCATGACCGCCATGGCGGCCGCGCTGTTTGCGGCGATCCAGGTCCTCGTCACGGGCTCGGCCGACACGCTGCGCGGCACGCAGAAGGAATTCGAGGCCATCATTGCCGTCGTCATCGGCGGCACGCTGCTCACCGGCGGCTATGGATCGGCCATCGGCGCCATGTTCGGCGCCTTGATCTTCGGCGTGGTGCAGATGGGCATATTCTACACCGGCATCGACACCGACTGGTTCAAGCTGTTCATGGGTGCCATGATGGTCATCGCTGTGCTGTTCAACAGCTATGTGCGCAACCGTGCCATGAGGAGCCGGTGATGGCCGAGCCCTATGTCGAACTGAAATCGGTCAGCAAATATTTCGGCTCGGTCGTCGCGCTGAAGGACGTGTCTTTCGATGTCTGTCCCGGCGAGGTGCATTGCCTGCTCGGCGACAATGGCGCCGGCAAGTCGACACTGATCAAGACGCTGTCCGGAGTCTACGCTCCGGACGAGGGGGAAATCCGCGTGCAGGGCAAGCCGGCACGGTTTGCCTCGCCCGCCGATACGCGCGACAGCGGCATCGCCACGGTCTATCAGGACCTGGCGCTGGTGCCGCTGATGAGCGTGGCGCGAAACTTCTTCCTCGGGCGCGAGCCGATGCGCAAGTTCGGGCCGATCAGCCAGTTCGACACCGAGTTCGCCAGCCGCACCGCCTATGACGAGATGTCGGCGATGGGCATCCAGCTGCGCGATCCCGAACAGCCGGTCGGCACGCTGTCAGGCGGCGAACGGCAGTGCCTGGCGATCGCCCGTGCCGTCTATTTCGGCGCCAAGGTGCTGATCCTGGACGAGCCGACGTCGGCGCTGGGGGTCCACCAGGCATCGGTGGTTCTGAAGCTCGTCGTGCAATCCAAGGCGCGCGGCATCGGCGTCATATTCATTTCCCACAACGTCCATCACGCCTATGTCGTCGGCGACCGCTTCACCCTGCTGAAACGCGGCAGAAGCACCGGCACCTACGCCAAAGGCGAAATCGACCGCGACCAGCTCCTCAATTTGATGGCGGGCGGCAAGGAACTGGTGGACCTGGAGCAGGAGCTGGCCAAGCCGGGCAGACACGGCCCGGTTTAGCGCGCGGCGGTGGCGGACGTGCTGCTCGTCAGGCGGACGCACCGATCTGTGAGGCGAAGTCGCGATATGGGCGCAGTGGGCGTCCAAGCAGGGCAGTCAGGCGCGCGACGTCGCCGGCCTCAGGCAGCATTCCGTCGGTGAAGAAGCGCTCGCCCATCAAGCGCATGTCGTAGGCCATCCAGGCGGGCAAGAACTGCTTGAGATTTTGCTCAAAGCCTTCTGTATTGTCGCCGCCGTAGTTGATCGGGCGGGCGAGCACGTCTGACCAGATTGCGGCGATATCCGTCCCAGTCAGCGTCTCTGGACCGACGAGGTTGATCCGCTCGAGCGCAAGCGGCTCCGCGGACTGTTCGCGGCGCAGCAGCTCAAGGGCGGCGATCTCGGCGATATCACGGACGTCGATCATGGCGAGGCCCATCGCGCCGATCGGCATTGGGTAGGTGCCGTAACCGGTGATGACGTCTTCGACCATCAGATCGTTCTGGATGAAGTAGGCCGGGCGCAAGATCGTGGCCTTGAAATCCATCTGCTCGATCATCCGCTCGACGCCGAACTTACCCGCGAAGTGCGGCACGTTCACATAGACGTCAGCGTGGATCACCGACAGATAGACGATCCGCTCGATGCCGGCCGATCGGGCGATGTTCAGTGCGACCAAAGCCTGGGTGAATTCGTCCGGCACCACCGCGTTCAAGAGGAACAGGGTGGAAACTCCAGACATGGCTTTGCGCAGCGAATCGACGTCGAGAAAGTCGCCTTGCACGACGGATACGCCTGCCGGGAAGTTGGCTTTCGACGGATCGCGGACGAGAGCACGCACATCGGCGTCGCGCTTGACGAGGTGTTCGACGACTTGGCGGCCAATATTGCCTGTGGCGCCGGTAACGAGAATGGTCATGAATTTCTCCTGTTGGTTTGCTTGACACCTCCAATATGTGTGGCTCACAAAGAGCCCAACAGACGGAAATTTTAGACGCACCGTCCCACTGGTGGAACAGATATGGATCTCCTTGCCCTCGCCGATTTTAATCTCGTTGCCCGTCATGGTGGCTTCGGCAAAGCGGCAAGGGCCACGAGTCGGCCCAAGGCGACCCTGTCCCGGCGCGTTGGGGAGTTGGAAAGCAGCCTCGATCTGCGCCTGTTTGAACGGGGTGCGCGTAACCTGAAGCTTACCGAAGAAGGAAGGGCGCTCTTCGAGCGGACGGCGGCGTTGCTCGCCGAACTGGACGAGACGGCTTCGGCGATTGCCTCGGGCGGTCAGAGACCCAAGGGCAGATTGCGGATCAGCGCACCTTTGCATTTTTCTCAGACCGCAATGGGGAGGATTGCTGCGGGGTTTGCCGTTCAGTATCCGGAGGTGAGGCTGGAGGTCACGACCGAGGACCGGTATGTGGACATGATCGAGGAAGGCTACGACCTGGCAATCCGGGTCAATCCGGATCCCGACGAAAGCCTGGTCGGACGGGTGTTTCTCCGCGACCGCCTGGTCGTGGTGGCGAGCCCCGGCCTTCCTCGCCCGACCGGTGGACGCGCCGCTCCTGGCGTTGCGCGCGGCGTAGGCGATCGGCAAACATGGCACGTGAAGACACAAGCTGGCCGCTCAACAATTACAATCGAGCCTGTCCTCGCTTTGTCAACGCTGATCATGGTTCGCGATGCGGTGCGGTCAGGCGTCGGTGCAGCACGTCTTCCCATTTCGTTGGTGGCCCACGATTTGGCTGACGGCACACTGGTAAATTGGGGGGATATCGACGGCCCCGAGATCGCTCTATGGACGCTCTACCCATCCCGACGGCTGCTCAGCGCGCGTGTGTCGGCGTTCATGGATTTTCTGAAGCAGGCCTTCCCTAATGGGACGCCGGACGAACTAGCCGCCTATATTGGCAGGTGATGACCGAACCCGCTTTCGGGTGTTCAAGGGAAAGGCGCGGTTGAACGCGCCTTTCCCTCCCCTGCGGCTTGATGTCATCAGGCGGCCCGCAGGCCCTCCTTCGGACGCAAGTTCTGGTTCATGCGGAATAGGTTTAGCGGGTCATAGCGCTGCTTGATTTCCAGCAACCGGCGATAGTTGCCGCCGTACGCCGCTTCGACCCGATCGACCTCGTCTTCCGGCATGAAGTTCACATAGGCCGTGCCGGCGGCATAGGGTCTTGCTGCCTCATAGATGCCGCGAGCCCAGTCGATGCATGCCCTATCCATTGCCGGTTCGCGCCAGCGGGCGTGGACGTTCATGACGAAATGCGAGCTGCGCTGTGGGAACGCCGTTTCATCCGCCCTGACGCGGCCCGCCGCCCCGCCGACATGGCCGACGAATATCTCGCATTCCGGACCGGGAAGCCGGGATATCGCCGCCGTGACGATCTCGACCGCGCTGTCGGAAAGCTCGGTGAAGTCATGGCTCTTCCAATAGTTGCGGGCGCCGGGCGCCAGCAGCGGATCGAAGGCCTGCTGCCAGCCGGTGAACGGATTGGGACCGACGACGTCAGCGATTGGCGTGCCGATGGCGCGAAGCGCCTGCGTCGCCTTTTCGCCGTCCTGAATGTCGCCGCAATAGCACATGGCCAGCACCAGCACCTCCTTGCCGTGCCATTCGCTCGGCAGGAACGGCAGCGGCGGCGCCTGCCGCATGACCACCCAGCAGGTCAGTTCGTCCGGCGCGGTTTCGAGCGCCCTGCGATATTCGCGCAGCACCTTTTCGGCATCGGCGAAGGGATGGACGACAAGTCCCGATAGCACTTGCGGCCCGAACTCATGGAGCTGAAACTCGAACGCCGTGACGATGCCGAAATTGCCGCCGCCGCCGCGCAACGCCCAGAACAGGTCGGGGTTTTCGCTGTGGCTGGCGCGCAGCAGCCTGCCGTCGGCGGTTACCACGTCGGCGGAGATGAGATTGTCGATGGTTAGCCCAAATTTGCGGGTGATCCAGCCGAAGCCGCCGCCCAGCGTCAGGCCCGCAATGCCCGTGGTCGAGTTGATGCCGGTCGGCAGCGCCAGTCCGAACGCCTGCGTTTCCCGGTCGACATCGGCAAGCGTGGCGCCCGGTCCGACCCAGGCCCGCCGTGCCGCGAGATCGACCCGTATCGACTTCATCGAGGACAGATCGATCATCAGGCCGCCGTCGCAGACGGCGCTGCCGGCGATGTTGTGGCCGCCACCGCGCACGGAGACCAGAAGGCTATTTTCCCTGGCGAAATTCACAGCCGCGACGACATCGGAGGCGCCGACGCAACACACAATCAGCTTTGGCCGCCGGTCAATCATGCTATTCCAGATGCCACGGATGTCATCGTAGGCGGCGTCTCCTTCCCGCAGCACCGTGCCGCGGAACTGCGCCGAGAGCGCGTCCAGGGCTGCGGCCTCGATCGTCGCCTTACCGCCTTCGAGGGTAGTGAAGCTCATAGCATCCATGATTTTCCTCCCAATAGTGTTGTTGCCCCTCCTCCTAATTTTAGTGTGCGCTTATGTTAGACATCAGGCAAGTTTCGGGGGGGTGGCAACCTGCGGCGCGTTACATCCGCGCCCTGGCCGAGTTGGGATCATACGGCGAATCCGCGATGATCTCTGCCGTCTTCCATTCCCCCAGGATGGCGACGTCCAGCTTCGTGCCGGACTTGCTCAGCCGCTCGGGCAGCAGCGCCAGCGCCACATCGTGTCCGAGCGTGTAGCCATAGCCGCCCGACGTTATACGTCCGACCAGCTCGCCGCCGATGTAAAGGCCCTCGCTGGCGAGCGTGCTGGCGCCATCGGTTTCGATCTTGAGCGTCACCGACCGGCGCTGGTCGCCTCTCGCCTTGTATTTCAGCACCGCGTCGCGGCCGACGAAATCGCCCTTGTCGAGGCGAACGAAACGTTCGAGCCCGCTCTCCAGCGCGTTGAGCTCCGGGTTCATGTCGCGGTACATGGCGCGGTAGGATTTCTCCAGCCGCAGCGATTCCAGCGCATGCAGCCCGACGAGCCGCATGCCGTGCTTCTCGCCTTGCTTCAGGATCGCATCCAGCAATTGCCGCTGGTAGGCCATGGGATGGTAGAGCTCCCAGCCGAGTTCGCCTTCATAGTTCACCCGCAGCAGACGCACGTCGCTAGCAAGCGCCACACTGCCGGACTTGACGCCGAACCAGGGGAAGTTCGTATTCGACAGATCGATCTCGGTGAGGGGTTGCAGCACGTCTCGCGCGTTGGGCCCGACGATTGTGAAGCAGCCGCGCTCGCTGGTGACGTTCTTCAGGCTGACGCTGCCGTCGGCGGGAAGCAGTTTTGAGAGATCGTCGAAATTCCAGCGCTCGGCGCGCGGCGTCGAAATCAGGTAGAAGCTGTCTTCCGCGAGCCGCGCGACCATGTATTCCGCCTGCACGCCGCCTCCCGCCGTGAGGTGATGCGCCAGCACAGCCCGGCCGGTCGCCGGGAGGCGGTTGGCCAGGATCTTGTCGAGCCAGGCAGCCGCGTTCGGCCCCGACACCTCGAACTTGGTCATCGGTGTCATCTCGACCAGGCCGACGGCGTTGCGCACGGCCTGCACCTCCTCGGCGACGAACGCCCCCTTGGCGGTCCAGCGCCAGCTATGCTGGTCCTTGGCCTCGACGCCTCTGGGCGCGAACCAGTTGGGCATCTCCCAGCCGTTGAGCACGCCCCAGACCGCGCCCAACTCGGTCAGCCGCGCATAGGACGGCGCTGTCTTCTGCGGGCGCGCGGCCGGCATGTCCTGTCCCGGATATTTCTGCTCCGCATGCGTGCCCCAGGCCTCGCGGACCTTCTCGCGCGTCCAGGCCTTGTTGGCGTAGTCGCCGAAGCGGCGCGGGTCGAGATCGGAGGTGTCGAGGCTGTTGCCGCCCTCGACGATCCGCTCCGAAAGATAGTAGCCGATCGTGCCGCCCCACAGAATGCCGCCGGGCACACCCTCGGCCAACCAAACATTGGGCAGGCCCCAGGCCGGTCCCATCAGGGGAAGCTCGTCCGCCGTCATCTGGAAGGGACCGCGGACATTGGCCTTGATCCCGGCGCGTCCCAGCGCCGGCACAAGTTGCGTTGCCTGCTCCCAGTTCCACGACACCGCCTCGAAATCCTCCTCGACGAGGTCGGCGCCAAACCAGGCGGGAACGCCGTCCTCGGCGAATAGCTTGAGGTGTTCGGTCCGCTCGTAGGGTCCGAACATCAAGCCATCCCCCTCCTCGCGCAAACAGCCTCAAAACCCTCGTCGCGCAGGATCGGCATTTCCGCACGTCCCTGCTTTTTCCGCTCTATGATCTCCGGCACGGGCTCGGTGATCCAGTATTGATGCAGGATCGGGATGGCGGGGATGTCGAGGCCGAGCAATGCGCCGGTCTGGCGCGCGTAATTGCCGGTCGCGCAGACCACATGTTCGCAGGTGATGTCGCCCTTGTTCGTCGCCACCAGCCATTCGCCGCTTGGAGTCCGTTGAAAGCCGGTGACCTCGGTGTTCAGATAGATCTTGGCGCCCAGATCCCGCGCGCCTTTGGCCATGGCATGGGTCACGTCGGCCGGTGCGATATGTCCGTCATCGGGATGATAGAGGGCGCCCAGCATATGCTTGTTGTCGAGAAGCGGGCACAGCCGCCGGGCCTCGGTGGGCGAGAGCAAATGCGCCCGCATGCCCTGAACGTCGACCACGCTCATATAGCTCTTGAATTCGTCGAGCCGGTCCCAGCTGTTGGCAATGCGCAGCTGGCCGCATTTGTGCCATCCGACCGGCTGCCCGGTCTCGGCCTCCAGCCCTTCATAGATCTCGATGGTCTTGTTGATCATTCGGCCGACATTGATATTGCGGGCATAGGATGGGATCAGCCCCGCCGCATGCCAGGTCGAGCCGGCCGTCAGCTGCGTGCGTTCGAGGAGTGCGACGTCGGTCCAGCCGCGCTTTGCCAGGCCATAAAGGATTCCCGCGCCGACGCACCCGCCGCCAACAATCACCACCCGCGCATGCGTCTGCATCGACCCACCAAAACCCGGCATTTCCAATGTGTACGGTCGAAGCTACAGACGCCGAAACGCCTTGTAACGTCTTCAAAAACTAGGGGTGACGATAAGCTGGATTTATGCAGCCGGCGCTTGGCTGCGCGTCCTTACCCACCGTCTGCTGCTAGCAGCGCATCATGCTGACAAAATCTGTCACTGCCTTGGTCTATATGCTGGTCATCAACACGCAACAAAGGAACGAACGATGACTGGAACAAACGGTAAGGCCATGACAATCGCGCAGGCCTATTTCGACGCAATGTCCAACAAGAACGCAGATCAGATTGTCTCTATTTCTGCCAACGACGTGGTCTGCATTTCTCCGGTGGGAGAACTTCAGGGCGTGCAAGCATTCCGCAGCTTCCAGGAAGGCTTCGCCTCGATGATCAAGGCGCTGACGCTGCTTGCAGCCTTCGGCGATGATGAGCACGCCGTCATTGTCTACAATGCGGAAACCTATCCGGTCCCGAGCGCGGTTGTTGCCGAGCACGTCGTCATCAAGAACGGCAAGATCGCATCGACCACCGTGATCTACGACGGCATGCCCTTCGCTGAATACCTGAAAACGGTCCAGCCCCACTGAGCCGCACCGGCAGAAAGACTCCCAATGACTATCACTACCCCTGAGACCCAACGGCCAAGCACCTTGGCCGCGGTGGTCACCTCCATACCTACGAGACGTTCTATGAAACGCGTCCAGTATGACCGCTACGGCGGCCCTGAATTGATGAAGCTCGAGACTTTCGAGCTTCGCGCGCCGGGCAATAGTGAGGTTGCCGTAAAGGTCAATTTCGCAGCCATCAATCCAATCGACTGGAAAGTGCGCAACGGCGCGCTGAAGATGGTGACGGGAAAAACCTTTCCCCGCGCCCTGGGCAGCGACTTTTCTGGGACCGTCACCTCGGTTGGTCCCGGCGTCTCGCGCGTCAAGATTGGCGATGCCGTGTTTGGCCTGGCGCCAATCAAAGATGGCGGCGCAATCAGTGAAGCCGTGACCGTGCCGGAGAGCTTCCTTGCCAAGAAGCCGAATTCCATTTCCTTCGAGGAGGCGGCGTGCCTTGCCACCCCCGGCATCACTGCCTGGAATGGCCTCATCGACAAGGCGAAGCTGACGGCCGGGAAGCACGTCTTCATCAACGGCTGCACTGGCGCCGTCGGCGAGTCGGCGGTTCAAATCGCCCGCATGCTCGGCGCGACAGTGTCAGGCAGCTGCAGTGCTGAAGCCATGCAAAGAGCCCGCGATCTCGGCGTTCAGACCGTATTCGATTATCGCAAGACTGACCTTTCGAAGATCAGCAATCGCTTCGATGTTGTCTACGACACCGCCGGCACAATGACGGTTTCGGTTGGGCTTGGCCTGCTTCGCAAGGGCGGCGTGTATCTGGACATTGACCCGACGCCGGCCAAGTTCATCCGCGCTCTTTTCAATCGGCACCTCAAGCCAATCATATGCACGGCGCGCGCCGACGTTCTTGACAACCTTGCCCACGCGGCTGGCGAGGGTGCGCTCAGGCTGCCGGTGGCGGAAGTCGTTCGCCTTCAGGATGCGATTCCGCTGGTGACCGCCCTTGAATCCGGCCGCAAACTCGGTGGAAAAGGCTTGGTATCCATGGCCTAACAGCCCGCTGCCAAAATTTGGCAAGAGGTATGCTAGGATGGTCTCATGTCCAAGAGTAACCGGCTTTTCGAGCTTATGCAGATGTTGCGCCGGCACCAGCGCCCCGTACCGGGCACTGAGCTTGCGCTCGAGGCCGGGGTCTCTCTACGGACCATCTATCGTGACATCGCGGCCCTGCAGGCGTTGGGTGCGCAGATCGAAGGTGAGCCGGGCTTTGGGTATATCTTGAAGCCCGGCTTTCTGTTGCCGCCGCTGATGTTCTCGGAAGACGAAATGCACGCCCTCACCCTGGGAGCGCAGTGGGTAAGCCGGCAGACGGATCCGGGCCTCGCACTCGCCGCGGAAAACTTGCTTGGTAAGATCGGGGCGGTGCTGCCCGTCGAACTCCGCTCAACCTTGAATGAGAACGCCTTCCATGTCGGCCGTACGCCAGCCCATGCGAAGGAGATCGATTTGCAAATGGTACGTCAGGCGATGCGCGAGCAGCGCAAGCTTCTCATTACCTATCGTAACCCCGTGGGGCCTGAAACCGAGCGGATCATTTGGCCAATCATGCTTGGCTTTGTCGAGACGAAACGCTTCGTCGCGGGCTGGTGCGAGTTGCGGCAAGACTTTCGGCTGTTCCGCACGGATCGAATTGGTCGCGCGGAGTTACAGGCCAGCCGCTACCCGGGGCGCCGCCGCGATCTGGCCAAACAATGGCGAGCCAAGGTTGATGGCGAAAATGCGAAATTATCCGGCTGACGTGATCATCCATTGCTTGCGACGGTCTGTTCGACCCTCAGGCCAGTAGGGCCGTTCTAGCGCGACATCCATGATCACCGCGCCACCTGCCGTTACCCAAAAATCCGCTCGCCCTGTTCATCCACCAGCTGGATGCCCTTCTTGATCGAGATGTCCACGGCGTCGTCGAGCCCGGCGAAGCGGTCGGCGCGGATGAATTTGTGCTCCTTCATCACGCCGTCGATCTCCTTGGAGACGATGCCGCAGGTCTGGTACTGGCCCTCGGCCTTGTAGGGCGTGGCGCTGATCAGGAAACCCTTGTGCTCGACCTGCTTGGCGGGTGCCGCGGGCTCGGCCGCTTCACCGCCGCCGCCGCCGAAAAGACGTTTCAGAAAAGACATTGCTCAAATCTCCTTGTTCGTCCTGCAAACCGCGGCTTCTTCGCGATTCACGACGCCGTTGTCTCAGCATGCGCGAATGTGCCCCCGCGTTCCAGCCCCCTGATGAAGACCGAGACCAGCAGCTCGATCTGCCGGCCGATCTCGTCAGCCTGCCGGTGAACGGACTTACCCGCGTAGCCGCTGGTGACGATGCCGTGCACGCTTGACCACAATGTGCGCGCGGCGATCCTGCGCGTATCGGCGTCGAGGTCGAAGTCGCCGCCGGCGAGCACGCCGGCGATGATCTCGAACAGCTGGTCGAGCCGCGCTTCATAGGCATCCGGTTCGGCCAGCGTCGGGCGGCGCCTGTTGAAGGCCAGCAGTGCCGGCCAGCTGCCCGGATGCGCCTCGACGAAGCGCACATAGGCGCCGGCCAGCGCCAGCAGGCGCTGGCGCACATCGGTGATGCCGCGCCTGCTAAGATCGGCCATTGCCGCCGCGCCGGCCGCGCCCAGCCGGTCGAGCAGCCGCATATTGACGGCACGATGCACCCCGTCGAGATCGGAAAACAGATTGTAGACCGAGCCGACCGAGATGCCCGCCTGTTCGGCGATTGTCCTCGCCTTCAGATTGTCCATGCCGCCCTCGTTGAGCAGCGTCTCGGCAATCGCCAGCACCCGCTCACCCGTCTCTTCCTTGTCCAGTGCCATGCTTGTCCCTGAATTCATGCCTGCGCGGAACGCTGGTTCGAACCGCGATCTCCCTTTTGTTACCATACAAAGGCTTTCGTGAACAGCGTTCAAAAATGCCGTCGATCTGTCGACCAAGGGCTATTGGGCCATGGGCATCCTGCTGCTCACCGGCAGCCTGGTGAACCTGGCCAAATACCGCACCGACGAGCGCCTGTCGGCCGAAATGACCGCCAAGATCGAAAAGGCCCGCAACGAAAAGCTGATCAGCGAGTATGTCGGCAAGGAATGATGCCGGCACGCCCTGACGAAAAAAGCCCGGTCTCCCGGGCTTTTTTGTGCTGTGCAGAACTTGGTTTCCTCGCCCCCATGTAATGGGGGAGAGGTGGCCGCGAAGCGGTCGGAGAGGGGGCTGCGGCGTAGGCGAGTTTCCTCAGAATACATTAGAGGTCGAGCCACTCCCCCTCTCCGTCTCGGCTTCGCCGAGCCACCTCTCCCCCCACATTCGTGGGGGCGAGGAACCCGGGCCTTGCCCAGTCGGCGCCCAAATACCGCCGTATTACATCACTTGTGCGACAGCGCTTCCAGCGCCTCGGCAGCGGCTTCGAGAATGGCGATCGCCTCGGCCTGCTTTTCAGCCGGCCCATCGACAATGTCGCCGAGCGCCGCGCGCAGCCGGTGGCGGATGGCGCGGAATTCGTCACGCGTTTCCGAACGCTCGCCACGACCACCACGGCCACCGCGCCGGTCCTCGCCATCGTCGTTCCAGCCGAACCAGTCGCGTGCCTTGGCCATCTTGCGGCCGAAGCGCTCGAGATGGTCGAGCACGCCGTCGATCATCTCGCGATTGTCGGCCAGATGCGCCTGCCCGGCCTCGGTGATCGAAAACACCTTCTTGTTGCCTTCGCTCGACGAGACGGCATAGCCGGCCTCTTCCAGGAAGGTCAGCGTCGGGTAGACCACGCCCGGGCTCGGGCTGTAGATGCCGCTGGTGCGCTCTTCCAGCGCCTTGATGATGTCGTAGCCATGGCGCGGCGCCTCGGCCAGCAGCGACAGCGTGATCAGCTTGAGGTCACCGTCGGCCAGCATGCGGCCGGCGCGGAACATGTCGCCCGGGCCACCACGTCCACCGCCGCGACCGCCATGCCCGAACGGACCAAAGCCGCCGCCCCCTCTGCCACCAAATTTGCCGGCCATGTGCATGAACATGCGCTCGCCGAAATGATTGTGCCCGAATTGCTTGTGCATTGATTGCTCCTTGAGTTCTATCTTACGATATATCTTAAGTAAGCGCACACGTTTGCGGAGTCAAGATATATCTTACGATGTATCTGAACGCTCCGCCAGCCATTGGATCCGACCATGTCGAACGGCGGCTACGGGCTCGCTACCAGCGGCCCTTGCGGCGGTTCCAGGCGTAGAGGAGATCGGCGAAGCGATCATAGGCGAAGCGTGTCAGCGGCAAGGCGATCGGATTGCCGAACAGTCTCGCCAGCCAACCCTCGCCCGGCGTTGCCGTCCACACTGCAATCGCCACATCGGCGCCGACCAGCAAGCGGCCATGCGCATCGGTGGCATGCAGCCGGCGGCGAACATCCTCCAGCGACGCGCCAAATCCGGCAAGCGCTGCCGGCTCCAGATTGATGTCGCGAAACGCGATCCGCCCGGCCTTGACCGCTTCGATCAACCTTCGCTTCTGCCAGTTGATACCGGCATCGCAGACAGGGCAGCGGGTGTTGTACCAGACAGTCAGCATGGCCCGGGGACTTGGTTGGCAACGCACCTCAGGGACCACGGACGATCGGACGCCGTCAAGAAGGGCCCGATCGGTTGCGCGTAAACGGGAAGGGCTCGCACCCGCCGGTCCGAGCCCTTCCGGTGCCTAGCCGAGCGAGGTGATGATCTCGCGATAGGCGAATTCGGGGAAGGCTTTCAGGGTCCGGGTCCTGACATTGCCGGCCGCCGCCAGCATCAGCGAGAAACGCGCCAGGATCGCGTCGTCGGGTGCTTCAACCACCGCCACCATGTCGTATTCCCCCATGGTCAGGTAGAACGCCTTGAACGACCCGCCCATGTCTCCCAGCTGCTTCCTGGCGGCATCGAGACGCTTTGGTGACTCGCGCACATTTTTGGCGCCCTGCTCGGTCCAATTCATCAGCACGATGTAGCTTGTCATGGCACACCTCCCTCCGGGGCCACGGAGCACGGCACTCAGGCCATGTCGACACGGCCTCGACCGGGGCGGGCTTCCGGGGTTGTCGCCCAGAAATGCATCCGACGCGGGATTATCCTCCCGAAGGGGATGAGCCGCAAGGGCGAACACCACACGAAAAAGGGCGCCGGTGGCGCCCTTGATCTCAATATGATCGGTAAGTCTCAGCTATCCAGGAAGCTGCGCAGCTTGCGGCTCCGGCTCGGGTGCTTGAGCTTGCGCAGCGCCTTGGCTTCGATCTGGCGGATGCGCTCGCGGGTGACCGAGAATTGCTGGCCGACTTCTTCAAGCGTGTGGTCGGTGTTCATGCCGATGCCGAAGCGCATGCGCAGAACGCGCTCCTCGCGCGGCGTCAGCGAGGCGAGCACACGCGTCGTGGTTTCGCGCAGATTGGCCTGGATTGCCGCATCGATCGGCAGGATCGCCATCTTGTCCTCGATGAAATCGCCCAGATGCGAATCCTCCTCGTCGCCAACCGGCGTTTCGAGCGAGATCGGCTCCTTGGCGATCTTCAACACCTTGCGCACTTTTTCGAGCGGCATAGCGAGCTTTTCGGCCAGTTCCTCCGGCGTCGGCTCGCGGCCGATCTCGTGCAGCATCTGGCGTGAGGTGCGCACGATCTTGTTGATCGTCTCGATCATGTGCACCGGAATGCGGATGGTGCGCGCCTGGTCGGCGATCGAACGTGTGATCGCCTGCCGGATCCACCATGTCGCGTAGGTCGAGAACTTGTAGCCGCGGCGGTATTCGAATTTGTCGACCGCCTTCATCAGGCCGATATTGCCTTCCTGGATCAGGTCGAGGAACTGCAGGCCGCGATTGGTGTATTTCTTGGCGATGGAGATGACGAGGCGCAGATTGGCCTCGACCATTTCCTTCTTGGCGATCGCGGCTTCGCGCTCGCCCTTCTGCACCTGGTTGACGATCTTGCGGAATTCCAGGATCGAGATCGCGGTTTCGGTGGCCAGATGCTGGATCTCGGCACGCAAATCCTTGATCGCGTCCTTCTCGTTCTTGGTGAATTCCTTCCAGCCGCGCGAGGTCAAATTGGCGATCGAGCGCGTCCAGTTGGGGTCGAGCTCGGAACCCTGATATTCCTTCAGGAACTCCTCGCGGCGCACGCCGTAGCTTTCGGCGAGCCGCAACAGCTTGCCCTCGTTCTGCACCAGGCGCTTGTTGATGTCGTAGAGCTGCTCGACCAGCGCCTCGATGCGCGCCGTGTTGAGCGACAGCGACTTCACCGCCTTGATCAGCTGGTCCTTCAGCTCCTTCAGCCGGCGGTCCTGGCTGGGCGACAGCGTGCCGGCGGCGGCCAGTCGGTTCTCGACCTGCTGGTCCTGCAGCTTGCGCAGCTTCTTGTAGGTGTCGGCGATGACGTCGAGCGTCTCCATCACCTGCGGGCGCAGTTCCGCTTCCATGGCCGCCAGCGACAGGCTGGCCTCGTCCTCGTCTTCCTCATCGTCGTCCGTCAGGCCGCGCGTGTCGGCGCCGACATTGGTGATGTCTTCTTCCTCGTCACGTCCGCGGCGCGGCTTTTCCTCGGCCTTGGGCGCTTCCTCGATGCGCTCGACCACCGGTGCCTGCTTGGCTTCGGGGCCGGCATAGGTGGCTTCGAGATCGATGATCTCGCGCAGCAGGATCTTGGATTCGTTGAGCTCGTCGCGCCAGATGATGATGGCCTGGAAGGTCAGCGGGCTTTCGCACAGGCCCGCGATCATCGTCTCGCGGCCGGCCTCGATGCGCTTGGCGATGGCGATTTCGCCCTCGCGCGACAGAAGCTCGACCGAGCCCATCTCGCGCAGATACATGCGCACCGGATCGTCGGTGCGGTCGGTCGGCTCTTTCTTGGTGGTGGTGGCGGCGACGGCCGTGCCGGTCTGCTCGGCCAGCTCGTTGGCGTCTTCCTCGGCATCGGCCGCGGTGTCGCCGGCCTCGGCCTCTTCGCCCTGCTCGTCATCCTCGACGACGTTGATGCCCATGTCGGACAGCATCGCCATCGTGTCCTCGATCTGCTCGGAGGTCACTTCCTCGGAAGGCAGCACCGAATTCAGCTCGTCCATCGTGACATAGCCGCGCTTCTTGGCGGCCTTGATCATCTTCTTGACAGCATCATCGGAAAGGTCGAGCAGAGGGCCATCGGTGGCGCCTTCGCGTTCGGTCTCGACCTCTTCCTTTTCCTTTGTCGCCATAGTCTTTATCTTCTCCTAGCGGCCAAAGCTTGGGGCCGCGTAAGCTGTCGGACCAGTCAAATCGGATACGCTCGTTTTGGAACGCGCTTCACCGGGCCACTAACCGCATCATCTCTTTTGTTTGGTGCATGTCGTTGCCCCAAAACCGGTTTCCACTCTTGGACGACCACTCTTGGGCGACATGCATTAAGTCCAGATTAACCCTGATATCTGTGGCAGGGGGCCTGCCTGTCCAGTGACCAGTACCTTCACATCGACGCATTTCCCGTCGACGCGGGTGCGGGTTAATGTTTCGAATCGACCTGATTCCGCCATTCTGTCCGAAGGTCAAGCGCCCTGTCGCATGATTCGCATGAAAAAAGCGAATCAATTACCCGACTTAGCGCGCCCAGCCCCCTGGGGAAGCCCGGCCACGCTCTCATTCCGGCACGCACTTGCACTTAGGCTCGCCCGGCCCTGCCCGAGGATACGCCGAATCCTTCGATCAGCGCTTCCGTCGCTTGCACATCGCTGAATTGCGCCTGAATTTCGATCAGATGGCGGAAATTTTCATCCGAAGGATCCGCTTCGAGCGCCGCTTCCGCCTGTTTCAGCTCCTTATGTAAGGTGCGCGCGCTGCGCTGCAAGTGCAGCGCCTGGTTCAGGGCGTCGCGGGCATCGTCGAGTGCCGCCGTCTCCAGCGCCGGCCATTGCCGCGCCCGCCGGATCAGGCCAACGGCGCGCTCCCAGATCTCGGCGCAGCCGGCGCGCTCGATCGTCGCCACCACGGCGTGGCGGTCATTGGCCATGTCATGCGCCATCGCGTCGAGGATAGCGGCGTGCAGCCGCCTCAGCTCGGCATTGGCGAGATCAAGGAACTCGACATGGGCGAAATTCTCGTCGATCAGCGGTGGATGGTTGACCAAGGCGACGATGATCGTCGCCTCGCGCACCGACATTCCTTCGCTGCCGCGCTTGACCAGCGCCGACTGGCCGAGGCTTTCGGTGATCGCCATGCGCCCGCTGCCGGCCTTGGCGAATTGTCCGCCGGGTCCCGGCGTCTTGCCCTGGCCGCGCTCGCCTGGCCGGCCGCCGCCATCCTGGCGACCTTGCCGCGCGTTGCGCTGCGAGCCGAAGAAGCTCAGCACCCGCTCGCGCATCTCCTGTTGATAGTGGTAGCGCAGGCTTTCATCGCGGATGCGGCTGGTCAGCTCGCGCAGCGTCTTCTCGAGTTCGGCCCGCCGCTCCGGCGTGTCGAAGACGCCGCCCGCCGTCTCGCGCATCCACAAAAGATCGACCAGCGGCCGCGCATCGGCCAGCACGGCACGGAACGCGTCCGGCCCTTCGGCCTTGACCAGGTCGTCTGGATCCTTGCCTTCCGGCAGCAGCGCGAAGCGCGCCGAGCGCCCGGCCTGCACCGATGGCAGCGCCAGATCCGCCGCCCGCCATGCCGCCTTCAGCCCGGCCTTGTCGCCGTCGAAGCACAGCATCGGCTCCGGCGCCATGCGCCACAACAGCTCGAGCTGGTTTTCCGTAAGCGCGGTGCCGAGCGGCGCCACGACATTCTCGAAGCCGGCCTGCGCCAGCGCGATCACATCCATATAGCCTTCGACGGCGATGACCGTGCCGCCCTTGGCCAACGCCCCCTTTGCCATCGCTTGGCGGGCGCGGGCGAAATTGTAGAGCACATTGCCCTTGTGGAAGAGCTCGGTGTCGGGCGAATTCATGTATTTGGCCACCGCATCGGCTGCCAGCGCCCGGCCCCCGAAAGCGATGATCTTGCCGCGCGAATCCGGGATCGGAAACATGATGCGGTCACGGAACCAGTCATAGGAGACCGGGATGTCATCGCCATGGCGCACCAGCCCGCAGGCCTCGATATCGGCTTTCGGCACGCCTTTTGCCGCGAGATGCTCCTTCAGCGCGTTGCGGCTGTCCGGCGCGAAGCCAAGCCGGAACGAATGCTGCGTTGCCGGCGTCAGCCCGCGATCGCGCAGATACGCGCGGGCTTTGGCCCCTTCCGGTCCCTGCAATCGTTCCTGAAAGAAGGCGGTCGCCATTTCCATGACGTCGGTCAGGCTGGCGCGCTCCTTCTCGCGCCGTTCCTCCTGCGCGTCGCGAACCGGCATCGGCACACCGGCCATGTCGGCGATCTTCTCGACCGCCTCGGGAAAGCTCATCCCGTCGAGTTCGGTAAGGAATTTGAAATGGTCGCCCGAGACCGAGCAGCCGAAACAGTGGTAGCGGCCCTTCTTGTCCTCGCAATGGAAGGACGGGCTCTTCTCGCCATGGAACGGGCAGCAGGCCCAGTAGTCGCCACGCGGCGCGTTGGTCTTCTTCCTATCCCACGCGACACGCGTGCCGATCACTTGCGAAATCGGCACGCGGTCGCGTATCTCGTCGAGGAAGGCGGGCGGAAAGCGCATGTGGGGAACTCGTTTCCCCACCATATAATCATGCGCGCCAAATCCGACGACCCCTAATGCAGGGGATGCCCGGTTTCCACAGGGCAAAAGGCGGCGCGACCGATATTCTGTCGGTCAATCGCCTTCGTCGACCAAACTCTCGACCGGCAGCTCAAGCGCGCGAGCCAGCCGCAACCAGAGCGCGACGTCGCCGCCGCGCTTTCCGTTCTCGATTTCCGAAAGATAGTTTTGGGTCACGCCAACGGAGGCGGCAAGGACGGCCTGGGTCTGCTTGCGATATCTGCGCCAGAAGGCGAGCGGAGAAGTCGCGGCAACAAGAGCCCGTGCTTCATCCGGCGTAAGGCCGGGAAGCTGGCCGGCGCGAAACCCACCAAGCGACTGCGCGTGTTCAAGTAACTCGCGCAAGGCATCCAGTTCGCTGCGCGGCAGGATAGCCAGCTCCTCGCCACCCGGCGTCGTGACATAAGCAACGTTGTTCATCTCGGCATTCCTTCAATCATAGACCGATCCACGCGGTCCGATCTTCGTGACGATGATTTCCTGATCCGTCTCCTCGAAGACCACGCGGTAGTCACCGACCCTCAATCGCAGGGCGGTCGAGCCCTGCAGATCCTTGACCATGTTTGCAAGGCTGCTCGGGTCCCCGGCATATCCTTCGATCTTCGCCAGGATTCTCTCGGCATCCGCTCGATGCTTCCGCAGCGCCTTGACAGCCAGAGGGAGAAGAATGACCCGCTTCACTTCGAAAATATCGCATACTGTGATATTTCAGGCAAGACGGTTCTGACTTTGTCGCGAGGGGACGAAAAAAGGCGGCCGTCTTTGGCCGCCTTCCTTTAAGCCCAGTATCGCGCGGATCTAGCGGATTTACTGCGCGGCGATGGCGCCGAAGATGATGCCGGACAGGATGCTCACCAGCACATAGTCATTGCCGACACGGATCCACTCCTGGCCGGGGCCGGGACGGCGCAGGCCGTAACGGCCGTAGTCACGGATCGGCTGGTGGCGTTTCCAGTTGGAATATCGCTGGCCGTTGCGCCAGTGGTTGCGCTTCATGACGACCCTCTTCTTGACGACGCGTTTCTCGACATGCCTGCCGGGCTTCTGCCAGTCGACCTTGGTGTAATTCGACGGTGGCGCGGCCGGCGCATTCATCGGCGCGGCCTGACCGGTGAGCTGGGTGGCCGCCAGCATCGAGACGGCGAGAACGGAAAGAACGATGCGTTTCATGAGAAGTCTCCTTGGTTGTCGATGCCCCGAGGAGTAACGGTCAATGGATGAACTGAAACTGAACGTCAGCATTACAATTGTGTAATGAATTCCGTCGTTTACTCCAGAAATTTGAACATCATCGCAAAGGCCGGCACCAGCTAACTCCGAAGGCGGCCATTCTCTCCTGTCCGGCCCACGGCCCGGCTGTGCAACCATTTACGTCCCCGTCCGTTTCCGACGCGGTCCGTCGCGCCCCGGCGGCCCTTGAAATCGACAAAATTTTATTATCCGGCTAAAATATTCCAGCTATTATCGATGACTGCCATGACCATGATTCGCAACCTCGCTTTCCGCCCTGCCCGTCACGCTCTCCGCGTCGCGGCTCCTGCTTGCATGCGGGCGCCAAGATGAGCGGTTCCGTCGTCCTCTTGCATCTGGCCGGCGCCGTGGCGCTGATGCTGTTTGCCACCCGCATGGTCAAGACCGGCGTCGAGCGTGCCTATGGCGATGTGTTGCGACACAAACTGCGCGCCACCATGCGCAACCCGATCATGGCGGTGCTGGCCGGAACCGGCCTTGCGATCGCGCTGCAAAGCTCCACCGCGGTCACCCTGCTGGTCGGCTCGTTCGCCGGTTCAGGCATCGTCTCGGGTGCCGCCGGCCAATTGGCGGTGCGTGGCGCCGAGATCGGCTCGGCGCTCGTGGTCAAGCTGTTGACCTTCGACCTCACGCTGCTGGTGCCGCTCTGCCTGATCACCGGCACGGTGATGTTCATGGCCACCGAGCGGCGCGACTGGCGACAGACGGGCCGCATCCTTGTCGGCATCGGCCTTCTGATCCTGTCGCTGGAAATGATCGGCCAGGCGTCGGAGCCGCTGCGCAACAGCCAGCTCATGCCGGTCATCATCAATTATTTCTCCAGCGATTCCATCACCGCCTATCTGCTGGCGGCGCTGATCACCTGGCTGTTCCAGTCGAGCATCGCGGCGGTTCTGCTGATGGCGACGCTCGCCGGGCGCGGCCTGATCAGCCCCGAGCTCGGCGTCGTCCTCATCCTCGGCGTCAATCTCGGCTCCTCGATCATCGCGCCGATGCTGACCCGCTCGGCCGGACCCGCCGTGCGCGTCGTGCCGATCGGCAATCTCCTGATGCGTGGGCTTGGCTCGCTGGTCATGCTGGTCTTGTTCATGATTTTCAGGCCGCATGTCGGCTTCCTCGGCGCGACGGCGGCGGACCAGATCGTCAACGCCCACATCCTGTTCAATATCATCATCCTGCTCACCGGCCTGCCGCTGGCCGGTTTCGTCTACCGCACCTCGGAGAAGATCGTGGCGCTCGGCACCAAGGCTGCGCCGGCAGCCTCGCTCGACGTCATCGAGTTGTCAGCGCTCAACGAAAGCGCGCTCGACGTGCCGAGCCAGGCGCTGGCCAACGCCACACGCGAGGTGGTGCGGGTGTGCGAGACGGTCGAGATCATGCTGAAACGCATCATCGAGCTCTATGAGAGCGCCGACAGCGACAAGATCAAGGCGCTGGCTGCCCTCGACGACCGCGTCGACCGCAAGCATGCGGCCATAAAACTCTACCTCGCCAAGATCACCAAGAACCCGCTGACCGAGGACGAGGCGCTGCGTTGCCAGGAACTGATCGGCGCCTGCGTCAAGCTCGAGCAGGTCGGCGACATCATCGTGCGCAACATGCTGGTGCATGTTAAGAAGAAGTTCGACCGCGGCCTGGAATTCACCGACGAAGGCTGGAGCGAATTGAGCGCCTTCCACGGCTCGGTGCTGGCCAATGCGCGGCTTGCCTTCAACGTGCTGGTGTCGCGCGATCCCGAAACCGCCCGCCAGCTGGTGCTGGAGAAGGACCAGCTGCGCGACCGCGAGAAGGAAACCAGCGCCAGCCATTTCCTGCGGCTGCGCGAAGGCACCGCCAAGAGCGTCGAAACCAGCTCCATCCACCTCGACACCATCCGCGACCTGAAGCAGATCAATTCGCTGCTGGCCTCGATGGCCTATCCGGTGCTGGAAGAGCGCGGCCTGCTCACCGGGTCGCGGCTGAAGGCGAGCTGAGGCGGTAAGAGATTTGCCGCACCGGCATGAACTTGGGAACAAGGTTGCGTCATCCCTGCGTAAACGGCAAAATTAGTCTTTGCTCATCCTGCTGTCGGTCGGCTAAGCATCGGGCCCCACCGGGAGGAAATCGATGGATACCCATTCGCGCAGTTTCGCCAAGGCGCTTTCCTGGCGGATGACCGGCACCATCGACACGATAATCATCTCCCTGGTGGTGACGGGAAGCGTCAAGCTGGCGGCCGCCATCGGGGTGACCGAGGTCTTCACCAAATCGCTGCTCTATTATTTTCACGAGCGGGCGTGGCTGAAGATCCCCTATGGACGCAAGACCCCGGCCTGATGCGACCGGTCAAGAAAAGCTAAAGCGGCGACAAAAATTTCTGGATTGCCGGCAACCCCCATCCGTGGTTTGAGGCTGCATTCGAGGATGCAATTCCCGCCATGTCGCTGCCGCTCATCGCCCTGTTCATCGCCGCCTTCGCCTTCGGCACCACCGAATTCGTCATCGCCGGCGTGCTGCCGCAAGTGGCGGAAGGGCTTGGCGTCTCGGTTCCCTCGGCCGGCTATCTCGTCTCCGGCTATGCCTGCGGCATCGCCATTGGCGGTCCGCTGCTGGCGCTCGCCACCAAGTCGCTGTCGCGCAAGACATTGCTGCTCGGCCTCGCAATCGCCTTCACCATCGGCCAGGCGGCCTGCGCGCTGGCGCCCGACTTCACCTCGATGCTCTTGTTGCGCATCGCCGTTGCGGTCGCGCACGGCGCCTATTTCGGCGTCGCCATGGTGGTCGCGGTCGGGCTGGTGCGCGAAGATCAGCGCGGCATGGCGGTGGCGGTCATCCTGTCCGGCCTCACCGTCTCCAATGTCATCGGCGTGCCGGCCGGCACCGCGATCGGCAACATCTGGGGCTGGCGCGCCACCTTCTGGGTGATGTGCGCGCTGGGCGTGGCGGCAACTTTTGCCATGGCGGCGCTTCTGCCGCGCACCACCGGATACCAGGCCAAGCCCGCCGGCCTTGCCCGCGAGGTCCGCGTGCTGGCGCGCCAGCAGGTCTGGACCTCACTGATCCTGATGCTGATACTGATGATCGGCCAGTTCGGCCTGTTCACCTACATCACGCCGACACTGCTCGAGATCACCGGGCTCGACGAGAACCTGGTGCCCTGGGTTCTGCTGCTCAACGGCGTCGGCGCCACGCTGGGCGTCTTCCTCGGCGGCAAGCTGTCCGACTGGAAGCTGATGCCGTCGCTGATCACCATGCTCGCTTTGCAAGCGGTGACGCTGGCGGTCATCTACGCCGTCAGCCCGTATCCCGTGCCGATGATCGTGGCGATCGTCGTCTGGGGCGGTCTCAACTTCGCCATCGGCACCCCGATCCAGACCCGCATCCTGGCCTGGACGGCCGACGCCTCGAACCTCGCCTCCTCGCTGATCCCGTCGGGCTTCAATGTCGGCATCGCGCTCGCCGCGTCACTGGGCGCCGCCATGCTGAATGCCGGCTACGGCTATCGCAGCCTGCCGCTGCTCGGTGTCTTCGCCATGCTGGTGGCCGTGGTCGTCGCTGTCGTCTCCAATGTCTGGGAAGGGCGCAGCAACGCCACACCGCCGCTGATGGTGCCGGCCGAGTAGGGCCATGTCAAAGCCCTCACCCGCGCCAGCGCAACAGGCGCATGGCGTTGGCGGTGACCAGCACGGTGGCGCCGGTGTCGGCCAGGATCGCTGGCCACAGGCCGGTGATGCCCAAAATGGTGGTGACCAGGAACACCGCCTTCAGCCCCAGCGCCACGGTAATGTTCTGGCCGATATTGGCCATCACCGCCCGCGACAGCCGCACCATGCGGGCAACGTCCATGACACGGCCGTGCAGGATCGCCGCGTCCGCCGTCTCCAGTGCCACATCAGTGCCGCCGCCCATGGCGATGCCGATATCGGCGGCGGCGAGCGCTGGCGCATCGTTGATGCCGTCGCCGACCTTGGCCACTGTCAGGCCCTCGCGCTGCAATTCGCCGACGATGCGCTGCTTGTCCTGCGGCAACAGTTCCGCGCGCGCCTCGATGCCGAGCGAAGTGGCGATAGCTTGTGCCGTGCGGCGATTGTCGCCGGTCAGCATCACCGCACGGATGCCCTCGGCCTTCAGCGCCGCTATCCCGGCCGCCGCATCCGGCCTCGGCTCGTCACGCATCGCGATCAGCCCTGCCACCACGCCGTCGGCGACCAGAACGGAGACGGTCCTGCCCTGGCCGGTGAGGCTGTCGACGGCAAGCCGCTGCGCTTGCGTCATGTCAGCGCGCTCGCCCGCCGCCTGACCGGAGCCGAGGAAGACGGTGATGCCGCCGACGCTACCCTCGACGCCCTTGCCCGAAATCGCCTTGGCCGCCAGCACCGGCGCCTTATCGGCCTTGGCCTTGTCCAGGATTGCCGTCGCCAGCGGATGGCTGGAGCCTTGCTCGAGCGCTGCCGCCAGCGCCAACACGCCGCGCTTGTCGCGGCCATAGGCCACGATGTCGGTAACCACAGGTTTGCCCGCGGTCAGCGTGCCGGTCTTGTCGAAGGCGACCGCCGTGATCCGGCGAAAGCCTTCCAGCACCGCGCCACCCTTCATCAACAGCCCACGCCGTGCGCCGGTCGCAAGACCCGCGGCGATCGCCGCCGGCGTCGAGATGACCAGAGCGCAGGGGCAGCCGATGAGCAGGATCGCCAGTCCCTTGTAGATCCATTCGTTCCAATCGCCGCCGGCAACCAGCGGCGGCAACAGCGCCACCAGCGCGCCAACCACCAGCACGCCCGGCGTGTAGACGCGCGAGAAGCGGTCGATGAAGCGCTCGGTCGGCGCCTTGGCTTCCTGCGCCTCCTCCACCAGGCGCACCACCTTGGCGATGGTGTTGTCGGAGGCCACCGCCGTCACCCGCACTTTCAGCACGCCATCGCTGTTGATCGTGCCGGCAAAGACGGTTTCCGCGACGCCCTTGCGCTTCGGCGTGCTTTCGCCGGTCACCGGCGCCTCGACTATATCGCTCGACCCCTCGACGATCTCACCGTCGGCCGGGATGCGATCGCCCGGCCGCACCACGATGATGTCGCCGACCGCAAGCCGGTCGGCGGGAATCTCTGATGTGCCGCCTGCCCGCTCGACCAGGGCCGTCTTCGGCACCAGATCGGCCAGACCCTGTATACTGGCCCGCGCACGGCCGGCGGCCACACCTTCCAGAAGTTCGCCGATCAGGAACAGCACCACCACGGCGGCGGCTTCTTTCGTGGCGTTGATCATCACCGCGCCAACAGCAGCGATGGTCATCAGCATCTCGATCGTGAACGGCGTGCCGGCCAAGGTCGCCATCAGCGCACGGCGCGCGATCGGCACCAGCCCGACCAGCAGTGCGGCCAGGAAGACCCAGCGCTCCGCCGCCGGAAATAGATGACCGATGCCGTAAGCGGCAAGAAGGGCTGCGGCGCACGTCAGCGTCAGCGCCGCGCGCCTTGCGCGCCACCACGCCTGCCCCGATTCGGCGCCGCTGTGGGGACGAGATGACCCTGCGGCCTGTCCGCCGCGATGATCATGGCCCGCATGGTCCTGACCTTCGTGGTCATGATCGGCATGGTCATCCGCCCCGGGTTTCGGGGTCGCCAAGGATGAGCGTTTGCTGTTTCCGGCCTCAGCCTTGACGATGCCGTAGCCCAGCCGCGCCACCTGCCGCAGCACCTTGTCGTCATTGAGCGGACCGCCGTGGCTGACGGTCATGCTGGCGCCGGTCACCGAAACCGAGACGTCGGCGACACCGTCGAGGCGGCGCACCGCCGTATCGATCTTGACCGCGCAGGAGGCGCAATCCATGCCGCCGATCTTGAATCGTGTCTGCCTGGTTCTTGCCTGGTCGAGGGGAGCCGTCATCACATCACCTGCCCGCTTCTTTGTCCGCGCTGCGTGCCGCCGCATGGGTCTTGATCCTTAATGTCAGGCACTGTAATTGCTCTAGTCACTAGAGCTTCAAGAGGCAAAATTCATGCTTTCGATCGGTGATCTCTCCCGCCGCACCGGGGTCAAGGTGCCCACCATCCGCTACTACGAGCAGATGGGCCTGGTCGCCGCGCCCGAGCGCTCGGAAGGCAACCAGCGCCGCTATGGCAGGCAGGAGCTGGAGCGGCTGGCCTTCATCCGCCACGCCCGCGACCTCGGCTTCGCGGTCGAGGACATCCGCGCACTGATCGACCTCAGCGGCCACCCCGAGCAGCCCTGCGGCCATGCCGACAAGATCGCCGAGGAACAACTGATTTCGGTGCGCGAAAAGATCGCCCAGCTAAGGCGGCTGGAAACCGAGCTTGAGCGCATCGCCTCCTGCTGCGACGGCAAGACGGTCGGCGACTGCTATGTCATCCGCGCGCTGTCGGACCACGCGCTGTGTGCCGACGAGCACGGGTGAGGATGGTTCGGCCCTACAGCTCGATACGGAACCGCAAACTTTCCACCCCGCCATAGGCGGCATCCTTGAAGAAGCGCTCGACGAGCCTGCCGCCATTGGCCAGGATCACCTTGTGCGATGCCGGATTGCCCGGCTTGGCGGTGATCTCGACATAGGGCAGGCCAACCCTTCTCGCCTCTTCCAGCATCAGCCGCAAGGCCTCGGTGGCATAGCCGCGCCGCTGCTTCCAAGGCACGACCGCATAGCCGATATGGCCAAGCACATGGGACGGCAGTTCGGCCGTGCCCTTCTGCCAGCGGAAGCCGATCGAGCCCGATGCCTCGCCGTCCCAGATCCAGCGGCGGAACCCCGGCAGGCGCGGCACCTGTGTGCCGTCGGGCAAGGTGACGGCCGGCCCCTTGCCCTCGGGATCATCGAGGTCGGCCAGGAACGCCACCGGATCGTCCTCCATGGCCGCGAGTTGCTCGCGCGTCGCCTCCATGAGCCTAACATTGTCCGGCGACCAGCCGCGCTCGAGCGCCGCCCTGTAGGACGGCAGATGTTCAAGCGCTGGTTTGACGATCTCGACCATGATCCATGCTCTCCTCAGAAAGCAGGCATAATCGTAGCCGGGAGAGCGCTCAAGCCAATGCCGCAAGCCTTGGACCAGCATCTCCGTCTAAGGCCTGTTCGTGGGAATTTGCGGGTGTGCTAAACAAGATGTGTCTCGCCGATCGGTGTAAGGTCTTTTATGATTGCCTGGTGGTGGCAACACCGCAAAGATTCGCAAAATGGCTTCGGCAGGAGAATTGAACCGGTGCGGTTGAGATCTGTCCCGTTGGGTGTCGCCACGCTCCTCGGTCTCCTCGTCTTGGCTATAGCTCTGTCGGCATCGGCCCGGTCCTTCGCTGCGCTGCAGCCATCTGGTGTCCCGGCCTGGCTGCAGGCGCATGTCGGCGACGCGGACGGCCAGATCTCGGCTGTGGTGCTGGAGCGGGCGCGCGCGCTGTACCTGAAAAAAATGGCGCAAGGCGCCGTCAGCAATCCCTGCTATTTCGCCATGGACGCCACACGTCCCGGCGATCTCGGCAATGGCGTGCTCGGGCGCCGGTATTATGTCGTCTGCGAAGCCAGCCGGTCGTTTCGCGCCATCTCATCGGGTCACGGCGGCGGCCGGAACCTGAAAGGCACGGTCGATTTTTCAAACGGCAGGCGCTGCGCGAAGAACTTCGGTAATGCCATGGATTCGGAGCTGACCGCCGGCGGCGCCTATATGACCCGCGAGGCGAAAACCTCGTTCAAGGGCTATTATCGCACCGGCGCGAAACAGGACGTGGCTTTCCAGCGCACCTTCATACAGTTCGACGGCGAAGGCGAAGCCGCCAACGCCAGGCAGCGCGTGATCGGCGGCCATGCGGCCCAGGTGCTGCGCGGCATGTGCATGCGCAAAAGCCCGAACAGCTCCTATGCCGACCACGATGGTCTGGCACCGTTCGGCAAGCTGGTGGACTATGCCGGCGGCCGCAGCAATGGCTGCACCAGCTGGTCGCCGGCGGATGCGCGGCAGATCATCGCGATGGTCAAGGACAAGCCGACGACGCTCTACATCTACCCGGAATCGCGCGACATCGCCGCCGTCGCGCAAGCATCGGCAAAAGGCCATTCGCTGTCCGGCACTGACCTCTACTGGAACGCATCCTGCCTGAAGGAAATCGGCGCGCCGAAATTCTGGCCGCGAAAAACCCTCGAACCGATCATCGTGCAATACAAAAAAGACCACCCGGCACCGCCACCGCAGCCGGTGCCGATGTGCAAGCAATCGTAAGGTCCGCTCCGCCCTTGGGAAAACGGACCCTACGGGATCGCATGCCAGTTCAGCGCAGGAAACCGAGCACAGCCCCGATGAATTCGGCCGGGTATTCCACGTTCGACAGGTGAACCGCAGGCAGCATAACCAGCTTCGCGCCAGGCACCGCTGCCGCGATCAGCTCGCTGTGGCTGGCCGCCGTCACCGTGTCGTGCTCGCCGGCTATCACCAGCGTCGGCCGGTTGATCAACGCCACGGTGCGGCGAAGGTCGGCATCGCGAACCGCCGCGAACAAACCCGCCAGGCCTTGCCGGTCGATCGTCAGCAGCATGGCGCGGAATTCCTCGATGACGGGCTCATTGGCCGCCACCATCCGCGCGGGGAACCAGCTGTTGAGAAATGTTTCGGCGGTTTCCGACATGTCCGGCGCCTGCCGGACGACGGCGATCCGCTCGTCGAAATAGCTTGCCGGCCCGAGATGGGACGAGGTGTTGCTCAGGATCAGCCGGTCGATCCGCTCGGGCGCATGGATGCCGAGCCACTGCCCGACGAAGCCGCCCAGCGACAGGCCGAGGAAATGCACGCGTCCAAGGCCGAGCGCATCGAGCAGCTCGATCACGTCGCGGCCAAGCCGGTCGAGAGAATAGGCGCCGACTGGCGCACTTGATCCGCCATGGCCGCGAAAATCGTAGCGCAGAACACGGAAATGCCTGGACAGTTCGCCGACCTGCCCGTCCCACATATGCAGCGTGGTGGCGATGGAGTTCGACAGCACCAGCACCGGCTTGGTCGCGTCGCCGTCAAAGCGGTAGGCGATGCGCGTACCGTCGCCAACCGTCACGAAATTCAGCTCACTCATGATGAAATTCCTTTTGGAGCGTTGAATGAGGCAGAGCGTAGCCGCGGTCCGTTTCTGGTGATATTACAAAGATAGGACAATCTCTGTAGACAAAGCTGACATGGCCGAATTCACCTTGCACGACCTGCAGTGCTTCGACGCGGTGATCCGAACCGGTGGTTTTCAGCCGGCAGCTGCCCTGCTGCACCGCTCGCACCCGGCGGTGTTCGCCGCCGTCGCCAAGCTCGAACGGCAGCTCGACCTCGTCCTCCTGGATCGCAGCGGCTATCGCGTGCGCCCGACCGAGGCGGGGCTGTCTTTCCATCGTCGCGCGCAAGCGCTGCTGCGCGAACTGGAAGGCCTGCGGGTGCACGCCGCCCAGCTTTCAATGGGCGAGGAGAGCGAGATCCATGCCGTGATCGGCGACCTCTGCCCGCGCCCGCAGGTGCTGGGCATGCTCGGCCGGTTCTTCGCCCAGTGTCCGGGCACACGCCTGCATCTGCACTTCGAGGCCGTCGGCGGCCCGTGGGAGCGGCTTTTCGACGACGAGGCCGATCTGATCCTGCACTGGATCGACAAGGGCGATGCGCGGGTCGAATGGATCGATCTGTGCAAGGTGCCGTTCATTCCCGTGGTGGCGCCGGGCTTTCTGCCGGAGGGCATCGAGCAGCCGATCACGCTGGACCAGATGCAGGCGCTCACCCAATGTGTGATGCGCGACACCGCCCGCCATTCACCGCAACGCGACTACTTCATGATCGAAGGCGCGCCGCAATGCCTGGTGGCCGACCAGGGCATGAAGAAGGAGATCATCCTGCAGGGTCTCGGCTGGGGCCACCTGCCCCGCTTCCTGATCGAGGACGAACTCCATGACGGAAGCCTGCACTCCATTGCCGGCCGGCATATGCCGGGGCGCACCGACGAGCTGGTGGTGGCGCGCCGCCGCGATCGGCCGCACGGACCGATCGCCAACCGCCTGTGGGATCACATCCAGCAGGAAGCGCCGGCATTGCGCCGCGCATTGGAGCCGGGGAATCTTACTTCATAGGGCAAACCGGAACAGGCGCTTGAAGCCCTACTGCAGCAGTCCCTTGACGATGCCGCTCGCCTTGCCGAAATCCATCTGGCCTGCATATTTCTGCTTCAGCGCGGCGATCACCTTGCCCATGTCCTTCTGGCTGGCCGCACCGGTGGCGGCGATCGCCTCGCGCGCCGCGGCCGCGATTGCCGCATCGTCGAGCTGCGTCGGCAGGAAGCCGCGGATGATCTCCATCTCGCCCCGCTCCTGCGCTGCCAGTTCCGGCCGTTTGCCGTCTTCGAATGCCCTAGCCGATTCCTCGCGCTGCTTCACCATCTTGGCCAGGATCTGCAGGATCTCCTCGTCGCTGGCCGGCTCCTTGCCCGCTCCGCGATTGGCGATGTCGCGATCGTGGATGGCGGCCTGGATCAGCCGCAATGTCGGCAGCCGGTGCTTGTCCTGCGCCTTCATCGCGCTCTTCAGGGATTCGGCGATTTTTGCGCGCATCGTGCTCTCTCCTTCGGTCGGCGCGGACAATAGCGCCGGGGGCAAGCCAACGCAAACCCTGATATTGCCTGGCAAGCCTCTGATATTGCTTGATGAAATAAATCAGAGCCGCATCTCGCATGATCATTGACCGCCCTGCCCCCTTCCCCTATGTACTGGGCCTTGCATGAACTGAAGCTTGACTGCGTGGGAGCCGCGAAATCGCCGCTTCGCGCCGTTTGCCGCGCAGATTGCCCGCCGGGCTAGGAAGCGCGCGGCCTGATAGGAGTGCCGCCATGGCCGAGATGACGCCCGCCTGGGCCACCGAAAAGCCGACCGCCCTTCTGGTGCTGGCCGACGGCACCGTCATCGAGGGCCGCGGCCTGGGCGCCACCGGCTCCGCCGTCGCGGAAGTCTGCTTCAACACCGCACTCACAGGCTATCAGGAAATCCTCACCGACCCGTCCTATGCCGGCCAGATCGTCACCTTCACCTTCCCGCATATCGGCAATATCGGCACCAATGGCGAGGACATCGAGGATCTCAACCCGGCCGCCCGGGCCGGCGCCGTGGGCGCGGTGTTCAAGGCCGATGTTACCAACCCGTCCAACTACCGCGCCGCCGGCGATCTCGACCAGTGGCTGAAGAAGCGCGGCATCGTCGCGCTGTCGGGCATCGACACCCGCGCGCTCACCGCGTTGATCCGCGAAAAGGGCATGCCCAACGCCGTCATCGCGCATGCCCCCGAGGGCGTGTTCGACCTCGACGACCTGAAGCGGCGCGCCGCGGCATGGTCGGGCCTGATCGGCCTCGATCTCGCCAAGGAGGTCACGTCAGGCCAGTCCTCGGTGTGGCGCGAGACGCCCTGGGTATGGGACGAAGGTTTTGGCGAACAGGCCGAACCCTCCATGCACGTCGTGGCCATCGACTATGGCGTCAAGCGCAACATATTGCGCCTGCTCGCCGGTCTCGGCGCCAAGGTCACCGTGGTGCCGGCCAAGACTGGAGCTGAAGAAATCCTCGCCATGCAGCCGGACGGCATCTTCCTGTCCAATGGCCCCGGCGACCCGGAAGCCACCGGCGACTATGCCGTGCCGGTCATCCGGGATCTGCTGAAAACAGACATTCCGGTGTTCGGCATCTGCCTCGGCCACCAGATGCTGGCGCTGGCGCTGGGCGGCAGGACCGCCAAGATGCACCAGGGCCATCACGGCGCCAACCATCCGGTGAAGGATCACACCACCGGCAAGGTCGAGATCGTCTCGATGAATCACGGCTTTGCCGTCGATGCCGACTCGCTGCCATCAGGCGTCGAGGAAACCCACGTCTCGCTCTTCGACGGCTCGAACTGCGGCATTACGCTCACCGGCCGCCCGGTGTTCTCGGTCCAGCATCATCCCGAGGCTTCCCCGGGCCCGCAAGATTCCCACTATCTGTTCCGCCGCTTCGTCAACCTGATCCGCCAAAAGCGCGGCGAGGAATTGCTGGCCGAACGGGCTTGATGCTGCACGTCAGCGATTGCGATAATATCGCTTAACGCGGAGCGATAAATCTGCGATATTACCGCCGGTGAAGACGATTGTTCTTTCTGCATCGGCGGCTCGCGATCTCGATAACCTGCCGGCTGATGTCCGCGAGCAGGTCTCGGAAGGTTTGATCGCTTACGCAGTCAGCGGCCGTGGAGATGTAAAGCGTCTTGCCGGCAGGGACGGTTACAGGCTGCGGATCGGTCGCTACCGCGTCATATTCGATGAAGATCGTATCACCATCCTCGCGGTCTACATCGGCAAGCGGGAAACGACTACCTATATCAGGCGATAGGACAGCACATCATGAACGCCCCGCAAATCATAAAGACCTCAACCGGCGAAGAACTGGTCGTCATCCCGAAGGCCGACTACGAGGCGTTGCTTCATGCTGCCGAAGAAGCTCTCGAAGACGCTGCGGATGTGGCCATCTATGATGAACGAAAGGCTGAACTCAAAACGGAAAAGACCCTGCCCGCCGACGTGACGATGGATATTTTGCGGGGCTCCAGCCGCCTCAGAGCGCTGCGCAACTGGCGCAAGCTGACGCAAGCCGAGGTGGCAAATGCCATCGGTGTCAGCCAAGGTTTCCTGTCGGATCTTGAATCCAATCGCCGCAAGCCATCGGCACAGACCAGCGCCATGCTGGCGAAGACGTTGGATGTCCCCGGCGAATGGATCGAATCCTAGTCCGACTTACGCCACCGGCCGGCCTTCGCTGGCTTCCAGTATGGCGAACCATTGCTGGCGGTCGAGGTTGATCTCCAGCGCCTTGACCATCGCCGCCAAACGTTCGGGCTTCATCGAACCCATCACCGGCAGCAGCCGGGCCGGATGACGCAGCAGCCAGGCAATGGCGACAGTGGCGAGATCGCCGGCGCCGACTTCGGCGGCCACCGCCGCGAGCGCCGCCCGCACCCTTGCTTCCCGGCTTTCCATGCCGGTGAACAGGGAACCGCCGCCGAGCGGCGACCAGATCATCGGCGCGTAGCCGAGACGCTGCGCGTGATCGAGACTGCCGTCAGTCAGCGCCGATGTCTTGAGCACCGACATCTCGATCTGGTTGGTGGCGAGCACGAAAGGGAGTCGCGAGGCCAGGAGATCGAACTGCGACGGTGTGAAATTGGAGACGCCGACCGCCCTCACCTTGCCCGATTTGACCAGTCCGGCCAGTGCCGCCGCCGTCTCGTCGGCATCCATCAGCGGATCCGGCCGATGCAGCAGCAACAGGTCGAGATAATCGGTGCCGAGATTGGTGAGCGAACGGTCGACTGAAGCCAAGATATGGGCGGCGCTGGTGTCATAATGCTTCAGCCGGTTTTGCGGCCGGTTGGGCGAGGCCAGCATGATATCGCACTTCGAGATCAGCTCGATCTCCTCGCGCTTGCCTCTCCAACACGACAGCCCGGCGCCGAACGCCGCCTCCACTTCGTAATTCCCGTAAATGTCGGCATGGTCGAAACTGGTCAGGCCGAGATCGATGGCGGTGCCGATCAGCCGGGCGACTTCCAGGCGCACGGCGCCATTGAACAGGCGCGAGGCACCGAAGACCAGCCGCGACAGCGACAGCCCGTCCTTGGTCAGGACGATGCGCCCGTCACGGCTCATCCATGCGCTCCATCTTCCGCGACATCGGTGGCGACGTTTCTGATTGCCGCCGGCCTCGCCACCTTGGTGACGAAGACGATCAGCGCCAGCACCAGGAAACACGCGCCAACCAGATAGGGCGCACCGCCGAAGGTCACGGGTGCGCTTGGCCCGGTGAACCAGGAAAAGATCGCGGTGTAGAGCAGCGGCGTGATGATCGAGGTGATCGAGAAGATCGAAGTCATCGCGCCCTGCAGTTCACCCTGCGCCGAAGGCGGCACCTTGGCGGCGGCAAGGCTCCTGAGCGGGGGATCGGCCAACGCCTCAAGGCAGCCGACGACGATCACCGCATAGACCATCCAGCCTTGCGAGGCGAAGGCGTAGCCGAAGGCGCTCGCGGCCGTGAAGGTCAGGCCGATGACCGCCGTCCTCCATTCGCCGAGCCTCGGGATGACACGCGGCAGCACGGTGCCCATGACGATCGCGCCGCACAGGCCGAAGGCGCCCAGCGAAAAACCGATCTGCTGCTCGCTCCAGCCATAGCGGTAGTTGGAGACGAAAGACCACACCGCCGGATACATCATGTGGCCGAGCGTCATCAGGAAGAAGACGAGCCCGATCCAGCCAATGCCTTGATACTGGCGCATCTGCAGGAGCGTGCCGACCGGGTTGGCGCGTTTCCACTCGAAGCGGCGGCGGTGCTTGTCATCAAGCGTTTCGGGCAGGAAGAACATCGCGATCAGGAAGTTCACGAAGGCGAGCCCGGCGGCGAAATAGAACGGCACACGCGGTCCGAACGTGCCGAGCAATCCGCCCAGCACCGGCCCGATGACAAAGCCGACGCCGAACGCGATGCCGAGCAGGCCGAAATTCTTCGCCCGGTTCTCATCATTCGAGATGTCGGCGATGAAGGCGGATGTCGTCGAATAGCTGGCGCCGGAAATGCCGGCCAGCACACGCCCGATGAACAGCATCGGATAGGACCAGGCGACCGCGCAGATCAGATTGTCGATCGAGAAGGTCAGCACAGAGGCGAGCAGGATCGGCCGGCGGCCGAAGCGGTCGCTCAAGCCGCCCATAATCGGCGCGAAGAAGAACTGCATGGCCGCATAGACGAAGAACAGCCAGCCGCCCTCGATCGCCGCGCCGCTGATGCTGACGCCGGACAGTTCCCTGAGATAGGCCGGCAGCACCGGCATGATCATGCCGAAGCCGATAATGTCGAGCAGCAGCGTGGTGAAAACCAGCGCAAGGCCCCGCCTGGCGGTTTTGGGGTTGATCATGATTGCGTCAAGCTCCTCTGGCCCGCCCTGGGGCGCAGGCGATGCACCTTATAGGCGAGCCGGCAAAAAGGAACAATGCGAGAACGGGCAGGAATGTTTGATCCTGACAATCCCTGACGGCATCTTTGCCCAGACTAGTGCGAGAAACCGCTGGCCCGAGACTGTTTCGAAATTCGCTCTGGCGAGTCATATGAAGGTGGTTTCGAGAACCGGAGCGCAGCGGACATTCAGGTCCGTGAGCACCGGAAGCACAGAAAACGCCTTCAGATGGCCGTCAGAGTAGAATTTCCAAACAGCCTCGTTAGAGCGGGCCGCTCAGCGTATTGCAATCCGAAAGCTTGCCGCTCTTGTAGCCGCGCGCCAGCCAGGTCTGCCGCTGCTGCGAGGTGCCGTGGTTGAAGCTTTCCGGCACGACATAGCCCTGCATCTTCTTCTGCAGCGTGTCGTCGCCGATCTGCTTGGCGGCATTCAGCGCGCTTTCGATGTCGCCCTGCTCCAATATCCCCTTCTGCCCGGTGTAGTGTGCCCACACGCCGGCGAAGCAGTCGGCCTGCAGCTCGATGCGCACCGACAACTGGTTGGCATCGGCCTCGCTCATGCTTTGCCGCATCTGGTTGAACTTGGACATGATGCCGGTGAGGTTCTGCACATGGTGGCCGACCTCATGCGCGATCACATAGGCCCGCGCGAATTCTCCGGAAGCGCCGAATTGCTGGTCGAGCTGCTGGAAGAAGGTCATGTCGAGATAGACCTTGTGGTCTCCAGGACAATAGAACGGTCCCGCCGCGGCCGAGGCAAAGCCGCAGGCCGAACGCACCTGGCCGGAAAACAGCACCAGCTTCGGGTCCTCATAGGTCAGGCCTTGCGATTTGAAGATGCCGGTCCAGGTGTCTTCGGTTTCTGCCAAAACGGTCGCCACGAACTGCTTCATCTCGTCATTGGCGGGGGCGGTGCCGCTGTCCGGGCCGCCGCTGTTGTCGGTGATCTGGCCACCACCGCCCGGCAGCAGGCCGCCGTCGCCACCGCCCAGGATTGTCGAGGGATCGAAGCCGAAATACCATCCGGCCAGCACGACTAGGATGACGAGGAAGATGCTGCCGCCACCGCCGGCACGGCCGCCGATCGGGATGCGGAACTGGCCAGGGCCGCCGCCGATACCGCCGCCGCCGCTGTCGCTGCGGTCGTCCTCGATATTGTCACTCTGACGACGGCCTCTCCAGAGCATGGCAACTCCCCGCGACTTGAACTTCCTCGTTGCTCCGGCAAGGCCGGCTCAACCCGGACAAACAATTATCGTAACGGTTGCGCCAAGTCACAGCATTTTTCGGCGGCCTTGAGCGAGACAAACCGGCGAGCGATCACAACGTCAGTTCGTTTGTCTCCAGGCCGCAGATTGCAAGGACAGTGCTCGCCTTGATTTCGCGAAGTGTGACGATGGCTTCGTTCGTGCCCGGATTGAAGCAGACGGAAGCCTTGCCGCCAAGTTGGTCGCCGCGCTTCAGCGCGGCGCCGTCATCGCCTTGCGGAACGCTTCCAGCGTTTCGGCGCTGACATGATGCTCGATGCCTTCGGCGTCGATGCGCGCCGTCTCGGCGCTGACGCCGAGCGAACGCAAGAAAGCTTCCACCGTCTGGTGGCGGATGCGGCTTTCTTCCGCCACCTTGCGCCCGGCATCGGTCAAGAACACGCCGCGATAGGGTTTTCTCGACACCAGCCCGTCGGCGCACAGCCTGGTGAGCATCTTGGCCACCGTCGGCTGGGCGACGCCGAGACGCGCGGCGATGTCGACCTGGCGCGCCTCGTTGCCATCCTCGATCAGATCGGCGATCAATTCGACATAATCCTCGACCAGCGCGCTGCGGCGCGCTTCGCGCGTCTGCCGGAACCCTTCCGAATGGACATCGGCGTCGGGCAGCGGCTCACGCGGGACCGGTCTGTTCTTCAGCGCCAATGCGCGCTCCTCCTCGGGAGTTTGGCCGTCGCCGCTTTTATAGCACGGGCTCTGATTCTTCAGGCCGTTTATTTGCATTCCCCCCACAGGCGCAACCGGCGTTTCCGATTGCCGCTTCTGCATGCAGTTCGGAGGGCTCGCAAAAGCACCGACAATGAAATATAGCATATTGCATAATGTTGAGCCATGGCATACCTTACAGCTATCCACCCGAAGTCGCGGAAAGCGTTTTGATGTCAGAAGCAGAAGCTACAGCCCCTCGGTCCGCATGGCGGTTCACCAGGCGCGACGAGGACGACCAGCCTAGCCTGCGCGAAGTCAATTCCACCATCGCGGTGCCGAGCTCGGGCGTCTGGTTCCGCCGGCTGTTCGCCTTCATGGGGCCAGGCTACATGGTCTCGGTCGGCTATATGGACCCCGGCAACTGGGCGACCGACCTCGCCGGCGGCGCCCAGTTCGGCTACACGCTTTTGTTCATCATCATGCTGTCCAACCTGATGGCGATCCTGCTGCAGGCGCTGGCCGCCCGGCTTGGCATCGCCACCGGCCGCGACCTCGCCCAGGCCTGCCGCGCCTATTATCCCAAGCAGGTCAATTTCGTGCTGTGGATCGCCTGCGAACTCGCCATCATCGCCTGTGACCTCGCCGAAGTGATCGGCACCGCAATCGCGCTGCAGCTGCTGTTCGGCATTCCGCTGATCGGCGGCGCCATCCTCACCGCGCTCGATGCCTTTCTCGTGCTTTTGCTGATGAACAAGGGTTTCCGCTACCTCGAAGCCTTCGTCATCGCGCTTTTGATCATCATCTTCAGCTGCTTTGCCATCCAGATCTTCGTCGCCGCCCCGCCGGCCGGCACGATACTGCATGCGATGTTCGTGCCGTCCTCCGAGATCGTCACCAACCCGGCGATGCTCTACATCGCCATCGGCATCATCGGCGCCACGGTCATGCCGCACAATCTCTACCTGCACTCCTCGATCGTGCAGACACGCGCCTATGAGCGCACCGAAAAGGGCAAGCGCGATGCCGTCAAATGGGCAACGACGGACTCGACCATCGCCCTGATGCTGGCGCTTTTCGTCAACGCCGCCATCCTGATCGTCTCGGCGGTCGCCTTTCACGACACCGGCCACCAGCATGTCGCCGAAATCAACCAGGCCTTCGAACTGCTGTCGCCCCTGCTGGGCCTCGGCATCGCCTCGATCCTGTTCGCCGTGGCGCTGCTGGCGTCGGGCCTGAACTCGACGGTGACCGCGACGCTGGCCGGCCAGATCATCATGGAAGGGTTCCTGCGGCTGCGCATCCCGAACTGGGCCCGCCGGCTTTTGACGCGCGGCCTCGCCATAGTCCCGGTGGTGGTCATCACCGCGCTCTATGGCGAAAAGGGCACCGGCCAGCTGCTGGTGTTCAGCCAGGTGATCCTGTCGATGCAACTGCCCTTCGCGGTCATCCCGCTGGTGCAGTTCGTGTCCGACAAGAAGAAGATGGGCAGCCTCGCCATTCCGCGCGGCGTGGCCGCATTGGCCTGGGTGGTCGCGGCGATCATCCTCGTGCTCAATTTCAAGCTGCTCTACGACACGCTGTTTGGGGTCGGCTGAACTCCGACGGATTACGAGACAAGCGGTCAAATTGCGCTATCCTTCCTGGCGCCATGAGCAATATCGAAGACATCAGGAAATTCTACGCGCGGCTGATGGCGGCCAATGCCGCCTCATCGGATCCGCGCCTGGAAGCGGTTTTTGCCAGTGTGCCGCGCGAGGCCTTTCTCGGCCCGGGACCATGGACGGTCGTCGCCGGCAACGGCAAGGTCACGACGCCGAGCACCGACCCGGCCCATGTCTACCAGAACGTGCTGGTGGCGCTCGATGCCGACAAGGGCATCAACAATGGCGAACCGTTCCTGCATGCAATGTGGATCGGAAAGCTTGCGCCGAAACCCGGTGAGGCCGTCACGCATATCGGCGCCGGTACCGGCTACTACACCGCCTTGCTGGCCGGCCTGGTTTCGCCTGGCGGCACCGTCACCGCTTTCGAGCTCGACGACAGGCTGGCCCATCTGGCGCGCGAGAATCTCGAAGCCTATGGCAATGTGACTGTCGTCCATGGCGACGCCGTGGCCACGTCCCTGCCGCCATCCGACATCGTCTATGTCAACGCCGGCGTCGTCGCCCCTCCGGCCGATTGGCTGAAGGCGCTGCGCCCGGGCGGCCGCATGATCTTTCCCTGGCGCCCGGCCGAGCGCATCCCGCTGGCGGTGATGGTGACCCGCACCGAAAAGGGCTTTGCCTGCGATCCCTTCATGCGCTCCTGGTTCATCCCATGCTTCGGTGCCTCGCTTGCGGATCTTGCGGCGAAAATCCCGACACGAAAACAGGCCACGCGCAGCCGCTCGATCTGGTTGACGCGCGACAAGCAGCCGGACCGCACCGCCACCGCCATCTTCGGCGACGTCTGGTTTTCGTCGAAAAACCTCGATGCGGGACCGCACGCCAGACCCCGGAAATGACGGAGGACCGCCAGGAATTTCGCATGCCCTGTCGGATTGGCGGCCGATCGTTCGTCCTTGGGCTATAGTCCGGCCGTGACGGCGTGGATGGAACAAGGGAGAGTGAAATGAGAAAGATCATCGCCGCGACGTTCATCAGCCTCGACGGCGTCATGCAGGCACCGGGCGGTCCGGAGGAGGATCCGATCGGCGGCTTCAAGTTCGGCGGCTGGACGTTCCACTACTTTGACGAGGTGGCCGGCGCGGCACTGGATGAACTATTCTCCAAACCCTTCGCCCTGCTGCTCGGCCGCAGAACCTACGACATCTTCGCCGCGTACTGGCCCTATCAGAAAGATCCGATCGCGGATGCCTTCAACCCCGCGATCAAATATGTGGCGACGCATCGGCCGGATTCGCTCACCTGGCAGAACACGCAATCGCTTGGGCCCGATATCATCGCGGCGTTGCGCCGCCTCAAGCAGGAAGATGGGCCTGACCTGCTCATCCAGGGATCGGGCAATCTGATCCAGACCCTGCTCGCCAACGGGCTGATCGACGAGATCCGGCTGATGACCTTCCCGCTGTTGCTGGGCAAGGGCAAGCGTCTGTTCGGCGACGACGCGATGCCGGCCGCCTTCAAGCTTACCAAGTCGCAGGCCACCAGCACCGGTGTCATCACGGCGACCTATGAACGCGCGGGCGAAATCAAGGTCGGTTCCTTTGTTACCGGGGAGCCATCCGACGCCGAGCTCGAGCGGCGCAAGAACTGGAGGTAAAATGTCTGATATGGCGCCAAGCTGGAACACCCCTTGTACAAGGGGTGTTCCAGCGAAGTGAGGCGTTCAAGCCGCCTGTGGCCGCCGCGCCAGCCCATCGCGTATATGCCGCGCAAACTCCTGCGCCGCCGGGCCGACCCCGTGCCTCGGCAAATGCAGGTTGATCGAGAAATTCGGCAGCGGCGGCAGGCCGGTCTCTAACGGCAGGATGTCGAGATCGGCTGGCACGGTGGAAGCCAGCCATGTGGTGACGGCGAGGTCGGAGCGCACCGTCGCCGTCGTGGCGTCGATGTTGCCGTTCTCGAACACGGTGCGCCATTCCAGCCCATGCTCGTTGAGCGCCGCAAGCACGACCGGGCGGAAGGCGCAGGTGTCGGCGACGATCGAGACCGGCAGCGGCCGCTTGGCACGGGCAACGCCGCCCCGGGCGCCGACCCAGACCAGCCGGTCGATGGCCAGGCATTCGCCTGATGTCGGGCCGACCCGCTCCTCGATCACCGCGAGGTCGATGGTCCCCGCCGCAAGCGCTGACGCCAATTCCGGTGAGGAGGCGCAGACCAGAGAAATCTCGACCTGCGGATAGGTCTCGGCATAGGCCTTCAGCACCGGTGCCAGCAAGGTGCCGACGAGATCGTAAGGTACGCCGAGCCGCACCTGGCCGGCCACCGCGCTGCCCGCCATCTCGGCCCAGATCTCGTCGTTGAGGCTGAGCAGGCGCTTGGCCTTGTCGAACAGCCGCTCGCCCGAACGCGTCAGGCGCAGCCCGCGCCGCTCGCGCTCGAACAGGCTGCAGCCGAGCGTCTCTTCCAGCCGCTTGATCTGTTGGCTGACGGCGCCCTGTGTCAGGTGCAGCGCATTGGCCGCCGCCGTCATGCTGGCCTTGTCGGTGACGGTGACGAAGGTGCGCATCAGCGCAGTATCGAGGTTGCGGATCATGTCGGCATTATAGATGTTAATGCCACATATCACAAACATTGCATTTACTGATTCCGGTCCGCGTCTACCATGGAGCCTCCGACGAAGGACGCCCGATGCTCCAGCCTGTCCTGCCGCTCATCCTGTTTGCCTTCGTGGCCACCGCGACGCCCGGCATCGCTACCACTTTGTCGACCGCTTCGGGCGCGCAGTTCGGCTTTCGCCGTTCGGTCCCGCTGATGATCGGCAGTGCCGCCGGTCTCGCCACGGTGACAGGGGCTGCCGCCGCCGGGCTCGCCGGACTGTTGCTTGCGGTGCCGTCGCTGCAACTGGCGATGAAGGTGATCGGCTCGCTCTATCTCGTCTGGCTGGCGATCAAGATCGGCCGCGCCGGGCCGCCCAATCTGGACGTCACGATGGCCAAGCCCAACAGCTTCCTTGGCGGCGCCGGCATCCAGTGGATGAACCCCAAGGGTTGGGCGATGGGGCTGGGCGCGGCGGCTTCGTTCGCGGCTCTCGCCGATGGTCCGGGACAGCTCGCTTTGCTGCTCGGCTCGACCTTCGGCCTCGCCGCCGCCATCTCGCTGTCCGTCTGGTGCATGGCCGGCATGGTGCTGGCCCGGCTGCTCAAGACCGAATGGCAATGGCGCGCGCTCAACATCGTGCTGGCGCTGGTGCTGGCCGCGTCGATCATTCCGATGTGGCGATCGGCTTAGAGGCGCGGCTTCGCCGAGATGTTGGCGCCGCCCCCCACCCGGCCCTTCGGTCCGACCTCCCCACAAGGGGGAGGTGGGAAGCCCATCGCTGCGCCGTGTCTCAAAAAAGGAATACCGCGGTTCCTCACCCTCCCCCTTGTGGGGAGGGTCGCGAACGAAGTGAGCGGGGTGGGGGTACTGGTTCGCTTGGCGAACCAGCCCTCAAGCCGCGTAGCGGGCCGCAGGCTTGTCGGCGTGCAGGCTGCCGAAGAAGGCTTGCCGGGCGCCGAGGAACGTGTCCAGCTTGGCCGCGTCGGCAAGTGCCGGCACGGTGACGGCTTCGCCCCTGGCCAGGCCGACAAGGGCGGCATCGACCATATCGTCGGCGGCCATGATGATTTCCTTTGGAAGCTGGTCGATATCGCCACCGGAGGCTTCCCAGAAATCGGTGCGGGTCGCGCCCGGCAGCACGGCCTGCACCGTCACATTGGTGCCCGCGACCTCGCGGTGCAGGGCTTCGGTGAAGTTGACGACATAGGCCTTGGTGCCGCTGTAGATGCCACCGAACGAAGTGTCGAAGGCGAGCACCGAGGCGATGTTGACGATGGCGCCGCGGTTGCGCGCCAAAAGCCCCGGCAGCACGGCACGGGTCAGCCGCGTCAAGGCGATGACATTGACCTTGATCATGCGCTCGGCCACATCGGCGTCCGCTGTCGCCACCACCGGCGCGCCACCCAGGCCGGCATTGTTGACCAGCAGCGTGACGCTGTCGTCGCCTGATATCGCCTGTTCGACGCGGCGCACATCATCGTCATTTGACAGATCGGCGCTGATCACGCTGACCTTGCGATCATAGGCATGGCGCAGCTTTTCGGCCAATTCCTCGAGCCGGTCGGCGCGTCGCGCCACCAGCACCAAATCATAGCCCTGCCCTGCCAGCCGGTCCGCATAGACCGCGCCGATGCCCGATGATGCACCGGTGACGACCGCCGTGCCCTTGTTGCTCTGTCCGCTCATTGTCCTGTTCCTTCTGCTGATTTGCTTGTTTCGATTTGGCCGCCGGCGCCCGTGGGCGTCCGCCCTCGCCTTGCCGGCAAGCTGCCTGATCTGAATTAGTGGCATATACCACTTTCGACGAAGTAGGCATATGCCACTATCTTGTCAATGAGCGGGTCCGGGATTATTTGTCAGGCAGCGGCGGGCACCCATGGCTGCGCCGCTTAGGGAACCATCATGTCGAAAGAGGCCCTGCCCGGTCTGACGCTCTGCAACAACGCCGTGCTGCGTCGCGCGACGCGCAAGATTGGCCAGTATTATGATGATGTGCTGGCGCCCTCGGGCCTGAAGGCCACGCAGCAGGGCCTGCTCTACCAGATCCACATCGGCAACGAGCCGGCGATGGGCACCATTGCGGCTTCCCTGATCATGGACCTGTCGGCGCTCGGCCACACGCTGAAGCCGCTGATCCGCGACGGCTATGTCGAGACCTTCGCCGATCCGGCCGATCGCCGTGTCAAGCGCGTGCGGCTGACGCCTCGGGGCCTGGCCAAGCTCGATGAGGTGATGAAGCTATGGCAAATCGCCCAGCGCCATTTCGAAGAGGTGGTGGGCAAGGAGCAGGCGGAACGCCTGCGCGCAGTGCTGGATGACATCACCGCGCTGGATTTTGACTTGCCGCCGGCCACACAATGAGGTGTTAGGCCGGCCTTGCAACTACTCGGCAGGCATCGCCACCGGCCGCGCCAGCATCCGCCCGGCCAGCATGATGCCGAGCCCGATCAACGGGAAGGCTGCGGCGACCAGGCCGAGGTCGGCCGGCACGCCGTAGCGCAGCACGGCGCCGCCGACCACGGCGCCCAGCGCCACGCCGAGATAGAGCGCCGAGGCGTTGAGCGACAGCACAATCGGGGCGGCATCTGGCGCCAGCTTGATGATGCGGCTGGCTTGCGCCGGCGGGAAGGCCCAGCCGACGACGCCCCACGGCACCATCATGCCCATCAGCGCCGGCCCGGCAATGCTGTGCGGCAGGAAGGTCGGGATCAGCGAGAACGTGACCAGCATCGCCGCGCTGAGCGCCAGCGACCAGGCAACGGTGCGCGTCGCGCCGAAGCGGTCGGCGGCCTGCCCGCCGGCGATGTTGCCGATGACGGCGCCGACGCCGAAGGCGAGCAGCATGCCGGGCAGCGCAAGCGGGCTCAATCCGCCGCCCTCGATGGCCAGAGGCGCGATGTAGGCGAAGACGGTGAAGGCGCCGATCAGGGCGATAACCGTCGTCAGCAGGATCGGCATGACGCCGGGGCGAAGTGCCGCCGCCAGCCGCCGCTTCAGCGGCAGCCTGGTGCCGACGATGCCACGCGGCAGCCGGTACCACAGGATGGCGCCGGCCAGCGCGCCGAGCCCGGCAATGGCAAAGAAGGTGCCGCGCCAGCCGGCAACCGTGGCCACGAGCGCACCGAGCGGCGCGCCGAGCGCGACGGCCACCGTGGTGCCGCCGACGACGACCGCGATGGCACGCGCCCGGTGATGATCATCGACCAGTGCCACCGCCGTCCCCTGCGCGGTCGCCGCGAACAGGCCCGACGACAGCGCCATGATGATGCGCGCGATGAGCAGCACTTCGAAGGAGGAGCTCAGGGCGGCGGCAACGTTGCCGATGACGAAGAACACCAGTGTCCACAAGATGACGCGGCGCCGGTCCCATTCGCCGGTGAGCGTCGCCAGGATCGGCGTGCCGACCGCATAGGCGAGCGCGAAGGCGGTGATCAGCGTGCCGGCGAGCGGGATGGAGATGCCGGCATCCCGGGCGATGTCGGGCAGAAGGCTGGAAATGACAAAGCCCTCGGTCGAGATCGTGAACGATCCGAGCGCAAGCCAGAAGAGCCGCTTGTCCATGGCAGATTCCTTAGTTCAAAAGTTATTGAACAATTGGACATAGCAGGGCATGATGTCAATAAAGCCAGGGGAAAATAGCTGAACCATCCTGACAGCCCCATGTCAGCATATTCGGTCAGCACGGTCGTTCAGCACGGATCGAAACGGGAGAAACGCGTGTACAGGCAGGCGAGGACGGATGCGTTGAAATCGGCCCGAACTGTGCTTAGGTTCCAGCCATGACGCTGCCTCATCCCAATACGGACCAGATCAGCCTGCCGATCGTGCTCGGCGTGCTCGGTGACCCGACGCGGCTGGCGATCGTGCGCTATCTTGCCAGCAAGCAAGGCGTGCCGCTGAACTGCAGCCAGTTCCTCGATCTCGGTTCGAAGACCAATCTGAGCTACCACCTCGCCAAGCTGCGCGAGGCCGGCATCACCCGCGCCGAAGTGGCCGGCACCAACCGCATGATCACGCTGCGCCGCGCCGACCTCGACGCCCGCTTCCCCGGCCTGCTCGACAGCGTCATCGCCGCCGCCGTGGATGATCCCGCACTGCCGGCGGTCGGCGGCCACGACATCGAAATGCCGGCCTGAGCCCAGCATGCGCATCGCCGTCCTCGCCGATATCCATGGCAACGTCCTGGCGCTGGACGCCGTGCTTGACGATTTGCGCCGGCGCGGTGGCGCAGACCTCACCGTCAACCTGGGCGACAGCGTCTCCGGGCCGCTCTGGCCGCGCGAGACGATGGGACGGCTGGAGGCGCTGAACCTGCCGACGGTGCGCGGCAACCATGACCGCCGCGTCGCCGTCGACCCGGCCGACGAGACCATGTGGGCGTCCGACGTCTATGCGCAGGAGCGGCTGACGCAAGCGCAGCGCGAGGCGCTGTTCGCCCAGCCGCTGAGTTTGGAGATCGCGCCGGGCGTCATCGCCTTCCACGCCCGCCCCGACCATGACGAGAAATATCTGCTCGACGCGATCGTCGACGGCCAGCTGGTGCGCGCGCCGCTGGCGGCGATCCGGCGGCGGCTGAAGGCGCTTGATCCGGCCTGCCGCATTGCGCTGTGCGGTCACAGCCACCGCGCGGAGCTGGTCCGCATTCCCGATGGTCCGGTCATCTTCAACCCGGGCAGCATCGGCTGCCCCGCCTATGACGATTCGACACCGCCGGCGCATGTCTCCGAACAGGGCTCGCCGCATGCGCGCTACGGCATCGTCACCTTGGGTGGCGCCGGCCAGCCCGACCGCTTCGAGATGATCGCCGTCGATTACGACCATGAAGCGGCGGCACGACAGGCCGAGCGGGCGGGACGCCCGGAATGGGCCCATGCGCTCAGGACTGGGTTTATGCCAGGCTGAGCTTGCTCATGTCAGGCTGAATGCCGTGCTGACCATCTCGGTGGTAGACATGGCGCCGCGCCCTCGCTTATAAAACCGGCTTCGCGTGCGGCAGCGTTTTGGGTCTCCTTTGGGAATACAATCTATCTGCCACGGCCTGACGATGGGGCGCCGAATTGCGCTTCGCAAAGTGCTCTACGCATTGATTGCCGCGCCGTCGCTGCTGGCGGCGCTCGCGGCCCATGCCGAAGAGGCGCCGTTCATTTCCGTCGTCACCGGACTGGCCCCCGACGACCTGCTCAATGTCCGCTCCAAGCCATCGGCGATCGGCAAGACCGAGGCCCGTCTGGCTGCCGGAGCGAGCGTCAGGAACCTCGGCTGCAACGACATTGACGGGCATCCATGGTGCAAGATTGCATCCGACAATCCGAAAGCCACCGGCTGGGCCCCCGCGCGCTATCTCGTCCCCCTCAATCCGGCGACCGTGTCCGATCTGGACCAGGCGGCGGATGCGCCTGCCGGCGATACCGCCGCCCCGCCGCCGGCGCCTGACCTCACAGCACGCCTGGGCGATACGGCCGACCCTGTCGAAACGCCGATGAAATCCGTTGCCGAGACCGCCATGCAGGATGCTTATGGCCTGGCTCTGGCGGCTGAAGCCCCGCCGACCGGAGAGCTTCCCGACCTCGCCGCCGACAAGCAGACCGTCGCGGAACTGCCGCCCCAGCCCGACGCCCTTGCCTCTGGCGGTGCCGTCGAGATCCCCTGCGCCCGCAATGTCGGCCAGCCGATGACCCGGTGCGCGGCAACCGTCCTGCACCAAGGCACCGGCAAGGCCGAAGTGACCGTGACCTGGCCCGATAGCGGCACGCGTGTGATCTCCTTCAGTGCCGGCCTGCCGGCCGGCTCGGACGCCGGCAGCGATTTCCGCTTCACACGCGAAGGCAGCCTCAACATGATCCGAGTTGGAGTCTCCGAACGCTTCGAGATTACGGATGCCATTGCGTTCGGGAAAGAAGGCAGTAGGGATTAGGCAGTAGGGCTTGCCTACTCCCCTACTGCCTACTGCCTACTGCCCTACTGCCCTACTGCCCTACTCCCCTCATTTTCGGGGTTACATCCGACAAAACTCTTCCCTATAAGGCCCTCCTAGCCTGATACCAGAATCGCAAGCACAACCGGCCGGGTCTTCCCGTCCCGGTTTTTCGTGCAAGCCGCTCGCCGAACGGAATCCGAAGACATGCCAAGACGCACCGACATCAAGTCGATCCTGATCATCGGGGCCGGCCCCATCGTCATCGGCCAGGCCTGCGAGTTCGACTATTCCGGCACCCAGGCCTGCAAGGCGCTGAAGGAGGAAGGCTTCCGCGTCATCCTGGTCAATTCCAATCCGGCCACCATCATGACCGACCCGGAACTGGCCGACGCCACCTATATCGAGCCGATCACACCCGAGGTCGTCGCCAAGATCATCGCCAAGGAACGGCCCGACGCGCTGCTGCCGACCATGGGCGGCCAAACCGCGCTCAACACCGCTTTGTCGCTGCGCCGCATGGGCGTGCTCGAGCGCTACAATGTCGAGATGATCGGCGCCGACGCGACGGCCATCGACAAGGCCGAGGACCGCGCTTTGTTTCGCGAGGCGATGAAGAAGATCGGGCTGGAAACGCCGAAGTCGATGCTGGCCAACGCCACCGACGTCAAGAACGCCGACCGCAAGACGCATGAGGCCGAGCGCGCCGCGCTGAAGGCCGAGAAGCCGGCCGATCTCGATACCGCGCTCGATGCGCTGGAGACACGCTGGAACCTCGGTGAAGGCGACCGCAAGCAGCGCTACATCAGCCACGCCATGGCGATCGCAGCCCAGGCGCTCGACCATGTCGGTCTCCCCGCCATCATCCGTCCGTCCTTCACCATGGGCGGCACCGGCGGCGGCATCGCCTACAACAGGGCCGAATTCTACGACATCGTCCAGTCCGGCCTCGACGCCTCGCCGACCACCGAAGTGCTGATCGAGGAAAGCGTGCTCGGCTGGAAGGAGTATGAAATGGAGGTCGTCCGCGACAAGGCGGACAATTGCATCATCATATGCTCGATCGAGAACATCGACCCGATGGGCGTGCATACGGGCGACAGCATCACCGTCGCCCCGGCGCTGACCTTGACCGACAAGGAATACCAGATGATGCGCAACGCCTCGATCGCGGTGCTGCGCGAGATCGGCGTCGAGACCGGCGGCTCGAACGTGCAGTTCGCCGTCAACCCGGACGATGGCCGTCTCGTCGTCATCGAGATGAACCCGCGCGTCTCGCGCTCGTCCGCTCTGGCGTCGAAGGCGACCGGTTTCCCCATCGCCAAGATCGCGGCGAAACTCGCCGTCGGCTACACGCTGGACGAGCTGGAGAACGACATCACCGGCGGCGCCACGCCCGCCTCCTTCGAACCGTCGATCGATTACGTCGTCACCAAGATCCCGCGCTTCGCCTTCGAGAAATTCCCCGGCGCCGAGCCGGTGCTGACCACGGCCATGAAGTCGGTCGGCGAAGTGATGGCCATCGGCCGCACCTTCCAGGAATCGCTGCAGAAGGCTTTGCGTGGTCTCGAAACCGGCCTGACGGGTTTGGACGAAATCGAGATCCCCGGCATCGGCCATGGGACGACACCCGCCAGCCATGTCGACGACCGCAATGCCATCCGCGCCGCCTTGGGCACGCCGACACCCGACCGGCTGCGCATGGTGGCGCAGGCGATCCGCATGGGCACCTCGCTGGAAGACGTGCACGCCATGTGCAAGATCGACCCGTGGTTCCTCGAGCAGATCGCGGGCATCCTGGCCATGGAAGCCCGCATCCGCGAGCACGGCCTGCCGCAAGATGCGGTCAATCTGCGCATGCTGAAGGCGATGGGCTTCTCCGATGCACGCCTCGCCTCTTTGACGAAGACCGACGTCGAAGTCGTTCAGAAGATTCGCGAAAAGCTCGACGTTCATCCGGTTTATAAGCGCATCGACACTTGCGCCGCCGAGTTCGCTTCGCCCACCGCCTACATGTACTCCACTTATGAAGTGCCCTTCGCCGGCGCGCTCGCCAACGAGGCGCAGGTGTCGTCGCGCAAGAAGGTGGTCATCCTCGGCGGCGGTCCGAACCGCATCGGCCAGGGCATCGAGTTCGACTATTGCTGCTGCCACGCGGCGTTTGCGCTGCGCGACGCCGGCTATGAAGCCATCATGATCAACTGCAACCCGGAGACCGTCTCGACCGACTACGACACGTCGGACCGGCTCTATTTCGATCCGCTGACGGCGGAAGACGTGCTGGAGATCCTGCGCGCCGAACAGGCCTCGGGCGAACTGGTCGGCGTCATCGTCCAGTTCGGCGGCCAGACGCCGCTGAAGCTGGCCGACGCGCTGGAGAAAGCCGGCATTCCGATCCTCGGCACCTCCCCCGACATGATCGATCTCGCCGAAGACCGCGACCGCTTCCAGAAGCTGCTGCACAAGCTCAACCTCAGCCAGCCGAAGAACGGCATCGCCTATTCGGTCGAGCAGGCCCGCCTCGTCGCCGGCGAGCTCGGCTTCCCGCTGGTGGTGCGCCCCTCCTATGTGCTCGGCGGCCGCGCCATGCAGATCATCCATGACGAGAGCATGCTGCAATCCTATCTGCTCGACACCGTGCCCGGCCTGGTGCCGGAGGACATCAAGCAGAAATACCCCAACGACAAGACCGGCCAGATCAACACGCTGCTGGGCAAGAACCCGCTGCTGTTCGACACCTACCTCTCAGGCGCCATCGAGGTCGATGTCGACTGCCTCTGCGACGGCAAGGCGACCTTCGTCTCAGGCATCCTGGAGCACATCGAGGAGGCCGGCATCCACTCGGGCGACAGTGCCTGCTCGCTCCCCGTTCATTCGCTGCCTTCAGAGCTTGTCGACGAGCTGGAGCGCCAGACGGCCGCCCTCGCCCGCGCGCTCAATGTCGGCGGCCTGATGAACGTGCAGTATGCGATCAAGGACGGCACGGTCTATGTGCTGGAGGTCAACCCGCGCGCGTCGCGCACCGTGCCCTTCGTCGCCAAGACCATCGGCCGTCCGATCGCGAAAATCGCCGCCCGTATCATGGCCGGCGAGAGCCTTGAAGACGCCTTCGCCCATTACGGCGCCATGCCCGACCCGCGCAACCCCGGCCACATCGCGGTCAAGGAAGCCGTCTTCCCCTTCGCCCGCTTCCCCGGCGTCGACATATTGCTCGGCCCGGAAATGCGCTCGACCGGCGAAGTCATGGGCCTCGACCGCGATTTTGCCCTCGCCTTCGCCAAGAGCCAGCTCGGCGCCGGCGTCGACCTCCCCCGCTCCGGCACGCTGTTCGTCTCGGTGCGCGACGAGGACAAGAAGGGCATCCTGCCAGCCGTCAAACGCCTCGCCGGCCTCGGCTTCAAGGTGCTGGCCACCTCAGGCACGCAGCGCTTCCTCGCCGAAAACGGCGTCGTCGCCGAAAAGATCAACAAGGTCCTGGAAGGCCGCCCCCACATCGAAGACGCCATCCGCAACCGTCAGGTCCAGATCGTCTTCAACACCACGGATGGCCAGAAGGCGGTGTCGGACTCGAAGTCGCTGCGCAGGGCTACGCTGATGCAGAAGGTGCCGTATTACACGACGTTGTCGGGGGCTGCCGCAGTGGCGGAGGCGATCGCGGCGCTGAAGGCGGGGAGTTTGGAAGTGCGTCCGCTACAGGAGTATTTTGCCTAGGCGATAGGCTCTCTTCTCCCCGTCACTATACGGGGAGAA
>NZ_JAFFIW010000027.1 GCF_018588885.1 Mesorhizobium sp. dw_380 | reverse complement strand
AACGAAGCAGAGCTGGGTTTGGTACGTCTGGCGCGGCGGAGAGTACGTGCCGGTTGAATAGGGTTCGCTGATCGCCGGCGTGCCGGTTGAGATGTCTAGTCTGATGCAGACCAGTGTGGCCGGACTGTTCCGACTCGCCGAGATGCTTGAACGCCTCGGCATACGCGGCCGGCTGTTGCTCGCCTTTTTCGGGATCAGCGCCCTTGCGGTGCTGGCAACCGCTGCGGCGCTTTATGCCTTCTTCCTGGTTGGCGACGTCGTCGACCGAATTACCACGGATCGAGTGCCGTCGGCGCTCGCATCCCTCCAGCTGTCGCGCCAGGCCGAACGGGTCGCTGCTGCCGCGCCATCGGTGCTGGCAGCGACAAGCAGGGCTCAGCACAGCGAGGTCTCGGCTGCCATCGCGCTCGAGATGTCCCGCCTCGAGGCCCTGCGCACGGACGTCCGGGATGCCACGTTGGGCACAGTGCCTTTGGCCGAGATCGAGGAAGCCGCGATTGTTCTGAGGCGCAACCTGAAGGAGCTCGACTCTCTTGTTGTCGCCCGGCTCGACGTGGTCGCCCGCAAGGAGGAGCTCCTGAACCGCCTCGCCGCGACGACGACCGGAAGCCAGCGCCTTGTCGCCACCGGCATCCTAGTGATGGATTCCAGGCTCCCGCAATGGCGGGCGGACGCGGCCGACACGTCGCTGTCGCCCGATCGACGCGCAGCGGCGATGGCCGACCTGGTCCAGGCGATTGCGGCCTACATCCCCCAGCAGAAGGCGCAGCTGGAAATCTCGGCGGTCAACGACGCGCTGGTGAAGGTCGCGAACGCGCCGACGCCGGGCGACCTGGCGTTGATCCTTTTTCCGCTACGCCGTTCGCTCACTGCTCTTGAAAAGGTTTCCACGGAGATCGACGAAAAGCTGCGGACCCGCTTCCGGCAGCGTGTCGACGAATTCAAGGCTTTGACCGACGGCGAGGACGGCATCCCCAAGGCGCGGGAGGACGAGTTTGCTGTCCTGGCACAGGGCGAAAGGCTTCTGGCCGAGAACAATCGACTGTCGCGCAATCTCACCGCTGGCGTCGATCGACTGGTCGCCACGGCAGACCAGGAGATCGCTGCGTCTGGTCGCGAAGCCGCGCTCGTCCAGCGCTACGGCACCGCGGTTGTGCTCGGCTCCGCCTTCCTTAGCCTCCTGAGTTCGGTTCTGGTTGTCTGGCTCTATGTCGACCGCAGCCTCCTCGCCCGACTGGGGGCCGTGAGCCAGGGCATGCTCGCGATTGCGGGGGGCGACCTTCGTGCGTCGCTGCCAGCCGCGGGCAGCGACGAAATCGGGCGCATGGCCGAAGCGCTGAGACTCTTCCGGGATACTGCTGTCGAGGTCGAGGAGAAGAACCTGCGCGACGTTGCGGAAGCTCGTCAGCGGCTCATCGATGCCATCGAAAGCATCTCCGAAGGATTCGCTCTGTACGACGGGGATGATCGGCTCGTCCTCAGCAACAGCCGCTACCGCGAATTGCTCTACACCGGTCTGGAGACCGAACTGACGCCCGGCACGACATTCGAGCAAATCATTCGCCGATCCGCTGAGCGCGGCTACATCAGGGACGCCGAGGGGCGGGTGGAGGAGTGGGTCGCCGAGCGCCTCTCGCGGCACCGCAACCCTGGCGAACCTTGGGTGCAGCGGCGAGGCGACGGGCGGTGGGTCATGATCAGCGAGCGGCGCATCAGCGCCGGCGGCACGGTCGCCGTCTATTCAGACATCACTGAGCTGAAGCAAAGGGAGGAGAACCTCGCCGAGAAATCCGTTGTTCTGGAGGCGCTTTCCAGCAAGCTGGCGAAGTATCTGGCGCCCCAAGTGTATCGCTCGATATTCACCGGCCGCCAGGAGGTCAGGATCGCCAGCCAGCGCAAGAAACTGACAATATGCTTCTCCGATATCGCGGGCTTTACCGAGACCACTGACAAAATGGAATCCGAGGATCTCACCCAACTCCTCAACCACTATCTGACGGAAATGTCGAAAATTGCTTCGGATCACGGCGCGACGATCGACAAATATGTCGGCGACGCGATCCTGATGTTTTTCGGCGATCCCGAGACTCGCGGCGTCAAGGAGGACGCGCTGGCTTGCGCGCAGATGGCACTTGCAATGCAAAAGCGGATTGGCGAGCTTGCCGAAGTCTGGCGGGACATGGGGATCGAAACACCGCTGCGCTGTCGCATCGGCATCCATACCGACTACTGTACCGTCGGCAACTTCGGCAGCGAGGACCGGATGGACTACACGATAATCGGCGGCGCCGTGAATCTCGCCTCGCGCCTGGAGCAGGAGGCGCCGCCGGGGGCCATCCTCATTTCCTACGAGACGTTTGCGCAAGTGAAGGACTCAATCGACTGTGAGGAGCTTGGGCACGTCCAGGTCAAGGGGATCGCCTATCCCGTCGCCACCTACCGCGTCATCGATCTGAAGGCCAATCTGGCGGCCGCTCGTCGTGCCGTTCGAACCGAGCTGCCGCACTTCAGGCTGGAACTTGAACCGGAGCTGATGTCCCCTGACGAGCGTGGCGATGCCGCCACTGCGCTTCGAGATGCGCTGGATCGGCTTTGTCACAAGCCCGGGTAGTAGGGCTTGGTCCACACGACCCCTCCCAATGGACGCAAGGAGTGGGATGTGGGACGCCGCTCATTGACGCTATCGATGCGAAGGCCGCAGAACGGTCGCGGTCAGTCTTCGAACTCGGGGCGGAACGTCCGCATCGGAGCCGAGACTTAACATTCACGGCATCACTGGCAAGGTCCGGATATGGCGCAAGTTGCTCGTTCCGGTCGCCGCCTTAAACGGCAAAGTTTGACCCAGAGCGGGCGCTCGGCATGACAGTGTCGAACCTCCGAAAGCGTGATAGAGCAGTCATTGCCCAGGTGCGTACGTCGGCTGCATTTGGCTGCCGAAAGCGGTTAGCATCGATTTCACTCAAAGTCGCTCAGAGTAGAATCGAAAGTTCCCTCTTGCTTCCGTCTTCCTGCTATCGTGGAGATGAGGAGACGGACCCTTGAGCGAGAATCGTAAGCTAGCCGCAATCCTGGCTGCGGATGTGGTCGGATACAGCCGGCTCGCGAGCGCGGACGAAGATCGTACTTTGGCGAGGTTGCGGGCGCTGCGCAGCGACCTGATCGATCCGATCATCGCAGTGTACCACGGCCGGGTGATCAAGCGCACCGGCGATGGGGCGCTGGTTGAGTTCCGCAGTGTAGTGGATGCCGTGCGCTGCGCCATAGAGGTTCAGAATGGAATGGTTGAGCGCAATGCCGGCGTGCCGCAGGACCGCCGCATCGAGTTCAGGATCGGCATCCATCTGGGAGATGTGGTCGAAGAAAGCGACGGCGACCTGATGGGCGACGGCGTCAACATCGCCTCGCGTTTGGAGGGCGTCGCGGCGCCCGGCGCCATCTGCCTGTCCGAGGATGCCTATCGCCAGGTCAAGGCGAGGCTCGATCTCTCGGTCAGCGATCTCGGCAGCACGCAGCTCAAGAACATCGCCGAGCCGATCCGGGTCTATTCGCTGCAAGTCGGCAGCGCCGGGACCAAGGCGGCCGTGACCTCGCAAACCGCGACGAGCCGGCCGGCCACGGCAGTGCCGCCGAAGCTGTCGATCGCCGTCCTGCCGTTCGCCAACATGAGCGGTGACGCCGAACAGGACTACTTCGCCGACGGCATCTCTGAAGACATCATCACCGCCCTGTCCAAACTATCGCAGCTCTTCGTCATCGCACGCAATTCGTCATTCACCTTCAAGGGCCAGAACGTCCATGTGCAGGAGGTGGGCGCGAAGCTGGGTGTGCGGCATGTGCTTGAAGGCAGCGTACGCAAGTCAGGCAACAGGGTGCGCATCACCGCGCAGCTCATCGATGCAATTTCTGGCGGCCATCTCTGGGCGGAGCGGTTCGATCGCGACCTGACCGACATATTCGCCGTGCAGGACGACGTGACGCAGCAGATCGTCGGTGCGCTGGCCCTCAATCTGACTGAGGATGACCGTCAGGCGCTGGCGCCCGAGCAGCCGCGCAACACCGAGGCGTACGACTGTTTCCTGCGGGGCAGGGAGCTGTGGCACCGGCTGGCCAAGGAAACGAACGTCGCGGCCCGCGACCTCTTGCAACGTGCCATCGAACTGGACCCGAAGTTTGCCTCTGCCCACGCTTTCCTCGCCCTCACGCATGGACTCGATTACCTGAACCGGTGGGGTGCGTCGCCGTCGGAATCGATGGCGCAAGCGGAAGAGGCTGCAACGCGAGCGGTAGCGCTGGATGACAGCGATCCTTGGGCGCACTGGGCTCTGGCGATAGCCAAGCTGTACACACGACGGCACGATGAGGCCATTGACGAGGTCGAGCGCGCACTGATCCTCAATCCGAACTTCGCCGAAGCGCATGTCTGCCGCGGCGAAGCGCTATACTATTCAGGCAGACCCGAGGAGGCCCTCGAGAGTTTCGCCCGGGGAAAGACATTGAATCCATACTTTCCGGATGTGCTTCTGCACTTCCAGGCTTTGGCGTCGTTTCAACTGGGAAGGTACGAAGAGGCTGTTGACCTCTTGCAGCAACGGCTGGCTCGCAACGCTGTCACCGATGTCTCGCGCGCGCTTTTGGCCGCCAGCTACGGCCATCTGGGCCGTTTGGAGGAGGCCCGAGCGGCCTGGCAGGATCTGCTTCGTGTCAATCCCGATTATTCGCTGGAATACCGGCGTAAAGTGTTGCCCTACAAGAACCCTGCCGATTTCGAACTCATGGTCAATGGCCTCCGCAAGGCCGGTCTGGTGCAGTAACGCTTTACGTGAGGCTCAACTCGCCTTGATCTCTGCCCGACCGATCTTGCGCCATCGGGCGTTTTCGCGAACCAGTTTCAGGTCGGCGGTCGTCTCGGCAAATGTCTGCAAGCGATATTGCCGGAGCAGGTCCGGGAAGAGCGCCCCTTCCGGCAGGCTGGCAAGCTGCTTGCGGACCGAGATCTTTTCATCGATGACCCGCATGCCCCAGGCATTTTCCCTTACCTGCAGCTCCGCAGCCAGATCGCGCTCTTCCGGCGTGCTTTCATCCAGCGCAGCCAGCAGGATCGACTGGAAAAGCGCTACATAACCAATCTGTCTCAGGCCGCCCACAATTCGCACGCGCGGCAATATGGCAAGGATGAGGACCATGAGGAACAAGTCCGGCAGCAGCACGCCGTCCAGCAGCGCCTGCCTGAGATGCAGCCGCTCGAACGGGATGGAAAGACCATGCGGCCTGTCAAGTTCGAACAGGTGCCCGTGCTCGAGGACGAGCTTGCGCACGCGCTGCTCGCGGATGCCCCAGAAATAGGCGGTGGCATTGGGCAGGAATCTGCCAAATGGGCCCGACGCGGCCTCTTGCAAGGCTTGGTCGAGACGCTGGCGCCTTGCGGGCTCAAAGAGCAGTCTGGAAAGAAGGCTGCCATCTTGGTCCAGATGCCGCGCCATGACCGCCGCAGCGAGTCGGTCATCGATGAAAACCGGCCGGGCCATGCCGGAACGATCCCAATCGGCTACCAGATTCTCGTTGAGTTCTGTCAGCGCATCGGCGGCCGTTCTAAACACCTTGTCTTGGCCGGCAAGCAGTGTTCCCAGCCAGCGGCTGGCATCCGTTTCGTCGCCCACAGCTTCGAGCGCGCGGCTGTTGAGGCTGACGGGACCGGCCGCGCAGACGCTTTTGCGGCACAGTTTGTGGCGCCCCATGCCAAACAGGTTGACCTTGTCGTCACCGACATCGAGCCATCCCGGCCCCTCCCGACCGATAGTCTCCATGGTCATCGTCGCTCCCATGAAGCCGAAGAAGGCCGACAGCCCGTGTTCGACTGCGCCGAGCCAGGCAAGCAGCGCCGCATCGAAGGTGATCCGGTCCATGAGAAGCAGGCAGTGTAGGCCGGACTGGATCACCGGTCTGTGCTCGAATTCTTCGAGGGCCTTGCCGACTTCTTCAGGCTGCATGATCGCGCCAAGGCGCTGATGCAGGACGTCGCGCAGGATCGAGCGGGCAGCGATCGACGGGCCCGATGCAGGCCTTGCCACCGGCCGCCACAGATGGCGGGCGTAATCGGAAACCGGTGCATTCCAGTTCTGCTCGATGTCACGCACGACTTCCGGGCAGAGCAGCGACAGCAAAGCCAGAATGTCCACCGGGGGTGCAGGGGCTGGGGAGAAGACGGCGGTCATCAGAACCGCAACCGGGCCATGCTCAGGAGGTCGTGATACTGCCCGTCGGTAAAGCCGGCCTTCACATGCCGGCCTTCAACCTCGAAGCCGTGGCTGGTGTAGAGGCGGATGGCCGGTTCGTTCTCGGCATAGACGCTCAATTCGACCCGCTTCAGGGCGCGCCAGTTGTCGGCCACGTCAAGCAGCGCGGCAAGGATGGCAGAGCCGATACCTTTGCCGACAAAGCCATCGTCTAGTCCAATGTTGATCTCGCCGATATGCGAACGGCGCGGCGAACTTTGCACGACCAGGCTGCCATGGCCAACGACCTTGCCGTCCAATTCGGCGACGATCCAGGTGGTTTCCTGGCCGGACTTGGCGATGCGCCGCTCCACCTGCTCCACCATCTCGAAGGGCATCCTGAACGTGCCCCAGCGGAAGCCCTGCATGTTGAAGATAGCGCAAAGCGCCTCCGCATCGCTTGGCCGGACGGCCCGGAGCTGCGGCTGGATTTTCTCGGATGGCGAGATCGTGCTGGTCATGGCTTTCCCGCCTACAGCAATTCCAGGAAAAGTGTGAGCGGTTTTCGGCCCGGAATTGCGTCAGAACGAAGTGATAGAGCAGTTCACCGTTTCCTTGAAACGGTGAACTGCTCTGAGGCAATCGGTCCCGGCACGATGCACCGGACGTCACCTGAAAATCCAGCCGTCTCTGCAGCCTATGCTGCCGATTGCGAACCAAAATACCGGGAGGCGGCGAAGAGTTTGAAGACGCCGCTGATGCCGATCCAGCCGAAAAGGGCGAGCCAGCACAATGTAGCGGCCGCCGTCCAGTCGATCCGGTGCACTGCGGCGTCGGTGATGACGAGGCCAAGGATGGAAAGCAGGCCGACCAGGAACTGCGCCAGGCCCAGCACCAGCAATTCTTCGCGCGGCGCGCTTTTCCAGACGAGATAGGTGCCGCCACCGCCGGCGAGGAAGATGGCGCTGTAGACCTGGGCGTGGAAGGGATCGACCGGCCATGGCCAGGTGCTGCTGACCATCCGGGGAAACAGCAACGTGCCGACGCCATAGAGCCCGAGGATCGCCGTTTCCACCAACATGTAGCCGCGCCATGCGGGGTTTAGGGTCACGCCTTTTGCTGAATGACGGGCCCTGGCCCGCCACAGGAACAGCCCGGATACCGCTGCCGAGGCAAGATAGACCAGGAACCAAAGCCAGGTCGCTTTTCGCTCGAAGTTGAAATAGCCGAGATTGATCAACGAAACCGCCGACACGGTGACGGTGAAGATGAAGGCCATGACCAGCACCAGCCTGCCGGGCGACCAGCGATTCCAGAACAAGAGCGCCGCCATCACCGCCATTTCGGCGGTGTAGAAGCCGCCGAGGAAGCGGGCACTGAATGGCGTGACGGGCCAGGGCCAGCGCGGCTTGACCAGTGCCGGCGCGAAAAACAGGCCGGCGCCGACGATCAGTACGATGATGACCACCGCAGAGAAAAGACGCAGGGCCGCGGGAAATGGCGGGTTGTTGGGTGTCGGCATCGGAGAGAGTCCCAAAGGTGAATGCCTATCGACCATCATAGTGCCGCTTGCGGCCGGTGAAAATCCGCCGAATGGAAATTGAACCATCACCAGGCTTGTCTATTCGAATGGTCCGTGTCGAAGTAAAATGCAGCGCTCGGACCAAAGAGCGGTCCGATCAACACGCCTGGGAGGCGCATTTTCCGGAGCCAGCAGAATGAACGAAGCTCAGGATCTGTTCTTGCTTCTGCGGCAATCGACCGATGTCGATCCACTGGTAATCGACGCGATCAAGCAAACCGTTGCGGAGGGCAACGACCGCGAACTTTGCCGCATCAATGCGCCAGCCTTCGCCAGCAAGCATGGACTCGACGAGGAGCGCACCATAAGCGCATTTCTCCATGCGGCGCGGGTGGGCATCTTCGACATTTCCTGGAATGTTCTGTGCCCCGGCTGTGGCGGCGTGCTCGACACCAACGCCACGCTGAAAACCCTGCAGAAAGACGAATACACCTGCGCGCTGTGCTCCGAGGGCTATTCGCCGACCCTCGACGAGATGGTCGAAGTGACGTTCACCGTCAGTCCCCGCGTACGCAGGATTGCCGCGCACAATCCACACGAACTGCCGCTGGTGGAATATTTCCGCCAGATCTACTGGGCGTCCGGCATCGATGTCCCGGATGAGGATTTCGCGAAAAAGTTGGAAGCGTTCTCGCTGGAAGATATCGAGCTTGCGCCCGGTGAAAAGGCGCTTCTGCCCATACAGCTTCCGTCCGAATTCATCATCATCTTCGAGCCGGTCACCCATTCAGCGCAGTTCATCGACGTGAAGGGCGAACCGACAAAGGAGCGCCGAAGCCTCTCTTTGGTCTTCGACCGCGACCATGTCCAGAACCAGACGCTGGAGATGCAACCTGGCCCGTTGCGCATTTCGCTGGAAAACAGGACCGACACCCGCGTGCTGCCGACGGTCTTCATCGCCGGCCAGGCTTTGCATGATTTTATGGGCAAACGCCGGCGCTTCCTCACTGCCAAGCGCCTGCTCACCAACCAGACGTTCCGCGATCTCTATCGCACGGATACGCTCGACATCAACCAGCGCCTGAAGATCACCAGCCTGACCTTCCTGTTCACCGATCTGCGCGGTTCGACCGCGCTTTACGAGCGGGTGGGCGACCTTGCGGCCTTCGATCTCGTGCGCGCACATTTCCAGGTTCTGCACGAGATCGTCGCGGCGGAGGCAGGCGCGGTGGTCAAGACGATCGGTGATGCGGTGATGGCGACCTTCGCAACGCCTGATCGTGCGATTGCTGCGGCCCTCAGGATGCGCGATGCCATGCGTGCGCTCAACGACAAGAGCGGGCGCGAGGACCTGCTACTCAAGATCGGCGTCCATGCCGGCCCCTGCATCGCCGTGTCTATGAACGAGCGACAGGACTATTTCGGCCAGACGGTCAACATTGCTTCGCGGGTCCAGAACCTTGCCAACGCACAGGCGATCTTCGCCACTCGTGCGGTGGTCGACGACAATCTCACCGCCGATCTGTTGCACAGGAACGCGCTGACGCCCGTGCCCCACGAGGTCTCGCTGCGCGGCATTGAGCGAGAAATAGCGGTGTATACGATCCCCTGAAGACCCGGCCCCTGACTGGCCCCTGAAAGACCTGGGTCGTCCCGGCCCTTACACGCGCCTACAGATAAAATAACGATCGGCGGGCTCCGAAGTCGGCGGCGGGAGGCGTTGCAGCAGCGGGTGATCGAGCGGCGTGCCACTGACCGCGAAGCCGCCGACGCGAAGCAGGCGCGCAATCAGATCGGGAAGCCAGGTAGCGGTCACTGCATCGCGATCGTCATAGCCGGTGCCGATGTCGGCATGAACAAGAGCGGCGTCGATGCCAATGAACTTGCGGCCCGTCTCGCGTATTTCGCCGAGCACGAGGTTTTCAGCTTCGGGAATTGAGCTGGCGTGTGCGCCAACTTCGCGGTCGAACACCACGATCCGGCGCCCGGGCAGAAGCTCGCGCAGATGGTGGAACGTCCGGCCATTGCCGAGGCCGAGCTCGAGCACAAGCCCCTCCATCTTCGCCACCTCGGGGCAGATTTGATTGAGAATGTCGCGCTGTGCGGTCATCCTGCTGATGAAATTATCGAGGCGACTCATATGCGATTGTATGTCCTGAACCAGCAGCCCCGATCGAGGCTCGCTGCATATCTCGCTGCATATAGAGGCGAACGAGGAACCCTGCAATAACGCAACCGGCCGCCGGCGAGGATCGTACCGGGTGGAATAGGCGGCCGGGCACGCGGCGGAACGGCGATCTCACTTGTAGGGGTCTGCGGCGTCCCGTAAGCCGTCGCCGAGGAAGTTGAACGCCAAGATGACGAGAATGACGGGGAGCATCGGCAAAAGCAGCCATGGATAGAACGCGATGACGCTAACGCTGCGCGCCTCGGTTAGCAGGATGCCCCAGCTGGTTGTCGGTGGCCTCAGGCCCAGCCCAAGGAAGCTCAGCGCGGTCTCGCCCAGGATCATGCCGGGTATGGAGATCGTCGCCGTCGCGATCAGATGCGACATGAAGCCGGGAATGAGGTGCCGCCGGATAATGCGGCTGCTGCTGGCGCCCATCAATTGCGCGGCCAGAACGTAATCCTCCTCGCGCAAGGCTAGAAGCTTAGAACGCACGGCGCGCGCCAGTCCGGTCCAGTGGAGCAGACCGAGGATGACGGTGATGCCGAAATAGATCAGGATTGGACTCCAGGTTATCGGCATGATCGCCGCCAGAGCCAGCCATAGCGGAATGCTGGGGATCGATTGCAGAACTTCGATTATCCGTTGAACGATCAGGTCGAAGATACCGCCGTGATAACCAGCCAGTCCACCTATGACAATGCCGAGCAGGAAGCTGAAACTGATGCCGACAAGGCCGATTGTCAGTGAAATGCGTGCGCCATAGATGATACGCGAGAGCACATCGCGCCCCAGCCTGTCGGTGCCGGCCAGAAAGAGCTGGCCGTTTTCGGCAGGACAGACAAAATGCCTGTCACCTTCGACCAGGCCCCAGAACCGGTAACTGTCGCCCTTGCAGAAGAAACGAATCCGCTGAACATCATCCTGTTTGTCGATGTAGTTCCGCTTGAGTGTGTCCATGTCCAGCGTCATCTGGCGACCATAGACGAACGGCCCGACAAGCTTGCCGTTATGGAACAGGTGCACCCGCTGCGGCGGCGAATAGATGTAGTCCATGTTGCGCGTGTGCAGATTGTAGGGCGCCAGGAACTCGCAGATCAGTATCCCGAAATAGAGCGCTGCCAGAAATATGCCGGATACAAGGGCAAGCCGGTGCCGTCGGAATTTCCACCACATCAGCCGCAACTGCGACGCCTGAAAGACCTTCGACTGCTCCGCCGTCATCGCCTCGACTGATTGCAGGTCAAAGGGCGCGATGGAAACGTAGTGTTGCAGTGGGGCACCCGGAGCGGGCAGGGGCGATTGCTTGTTCATTTGGTGCTGCCGCCCTGCAAACGAATTCGTGGATCAAGCAGCGCCAGCGCCAGGTCGGAAATCAGGACACCGATGACCGTCAGGAAGGCGAGGAACATCAGGAAAGACCCTGCCAGATACATATCCTGGCTTTGCAGCGCTCTGATCAGCATCGGCCCCGTCGTTTCCAAAGACAGCACTATCGCGGTGATTTCGGCACCGGAGATGATGGCAGGCAGGATAGAGCCGATGTCGGAAATGAAGAAATTGAGGGCCATGCGCAGCGGATATTTGACGAGCGCCCTGAAGGGATGAAGGCCTTTGGCGCGCGCTGTCACGACATATTGCTTGTGAAGCTCATCGAGCAGATTGGCGCGCAGACGCCGGATCATGCTTGCCGTGCCGCCGGTGCCGATGATCAAGACCGGGATCCAGAGATGGGCGAGGATCGACTTCGCCTTGGCCCAGCTCATCGGCTCACTGAGATATTGCGGGTCCATGAGATGGCCGATGGAGGTGCCGAACCAGATATTGGCGAAATACATCAGGATCAGTGCCAGCATGAAATTCGGAATGGCAAGGCCGAGAAGGCCGAAGAGCGTAAGGCCGTAGTCGCCCCAACTGTATTGATGCGTGGCGGAGTACATGCCGATCGGAAAGGCGATGAGCCAGGTGAAGATGATCGTGACGAAGGAAACCAGCACGGTCAGCCACATTCGGTCGCCGACGACGTCGCGAACCGGCAGCTCATACTCGAAGGAATAGCCGAAATCGCCGTGCAGCATCCCGCCGACCCAGTAGAAGTAGCGAATGACCGGCGGCTGGTCGAAACCATATTCCTTGCGCATCATCTCGATGCGATCGGAATCCACCGCTTCGCCCTGGGCCCGAAGCTCGGCGACATAGCTGTCGAAATAGTCCCCCGGCGGAAGTTCGATGATCGTGAACACCAGCGCCGATATGATCAGCAGCGTTGGAACCATCACAGCGATGCGCCAGACAAGATATCGAAGCACGCTCAGGAGCCTCCAAGCCAGAATGTATCCGGCATGTAGACACCGAAATAGGCGGTCGGGTCATAGCCGTAGAGCGCCTTGTCAGGCAGATTGCGCAGCCGTGAGGACGCCAGAACCGGCTGATGCGTTCCGTTCACCGTGCCGATCGAAAACACCTGATCGGTGTAGATCGACAGCATTGAGTTCCAGATTTCGGCGCGCTCCGTGGCTTCGGTCGATCCGCTCCAGCGCTTGAGCAAAGCCATCAACTCGACCACTTCAGGAAGATCGGGCGCCTCACCCATCTTGCCATGAGACAGATAGTGAGCGCCCCAGAGCGGCCACTGCAATTGGTCATCGATGGTGGGGGCCAGCTGGTACGGGTTCATGTCGGCGGTCGGCACGCCATTGTCGATGCCAGACCACATCGACATCATGATCTGGCCGCCAAGCGCGCGGCTGCGGAAGATGTCGCGCTGCGAAGTCCGGATGAACAGGGCGATGCCGATCTGGCGCCAGTGATCGGTGATGAGTTCGAGCGCGTCAGTTTCCAGCGTACTTTCGCCGGCCGTTTCCACGATGATCTGCGCAGAGCGTCCATCGGGAAGCATCCGCAGGCCGTCATCGTCACGTGCCTGAAGCCCGACCTCATCAAGCAGGGCATTGGCCTGGTCGGGATCATGGGCGATCCAGGCTTTCGCGAATTCCGGCCGGTAGAGCGGGCTCTCCGGCAAGACCGTATCGGCACTTTCCTGCGCCAATCCGTAGAACACGGCCAAATTGATCTCGCGCCTGTCCACAGCGAGCGAAAGTGCGCGGCGCACGCGCACGTCACGCAAAAGGCCACGCCAGACCTGGTCGGCACAATTCAGATTGGGCAGCAGCGCCAGCCGTGAACCCTGTGTGCGTTTCCACAGACGCATCTTCACCGGGTAGCGCTTCTCCGCGTCCTTCAGGAAGGAGTAGTCGCTGAAGTCAATTCCCATGCATTGCAGGTCGCTCTCGCCCGCACCGGTCTTGGCGGAGATGATCGCCGACGAGCTGACATTCATGATGATCCGGTCGACATAGGGCAGTTGCCGGCCATTCTCGTCTATTCGATGAAAGAACGGGTTGCGCTCGAAGATAAATTGCTCGGCCGGCGGCTTGGTCCGGTTCTGCCAGGGATCGAGCGTCGGCAGTTCCGGGTTCTCCGGGCGATACTGCCGCGACATGCGGATATGCAGGAGCGTCCATTTCTTGGCCCGGTTCTCCTTCATCAGGCCGGCGAGCCGGAATGGATCCTGATATTTCTTGTGGAACTGCTTGAGATAGGCGGCCGGCAGAACAAGCGATAGCGGCGAGGCAGCAGCGAGCTTGGGCAGGAAGTCGGGATTTGGCGCCTCCCAACTGTAGCGGACCGTCAACGGGTCGACGATCTCGAAGCGTGGCGGCTTGCCATCCGCCAGCAGGCCCGGGGCAAGCCCGCCTTGCGAAAGCTCATCGTTGAGCCAGACATCTTCCCAGCAATAGCGAAAATCCTCCGACGTCAACAGGCTGCCGTCAGACCATTTATGTCCTTCCCGCATCTTGAAAGTGAAGACACGATCATGCGCTACGTCGAAACTTTCGAGAATGTCGGGTTGCATGTTAAGCTTTTCGTCATAGCCGACCAGGCGAGCATACCCATAGATCGTCATCATCCGGATATCTTTCTGGCTGCCGATGATCGTGCGTAGCGTGCCCCCATACTCGCCGGGCTGCCGGCCCATCGCAGCGAGATTCAATACGCGCGGGCTCTTGGGCAGGCGTTCGGCGAGTGCGGGCAGCGCCCTGGCCTTCAGCTGCGGCTGAAGAAATTCCGGCTCCAGATCGCCTGCATGCAACGTGCCCGGCAGAAATGCCGAAGCCATGAGCCCAAGGACGGTGCGCCGGCTGATCAAGGACGTAGCTCGCTGACATCGGCCGAACGTCGGGCCAGCACGAGGTGGCCGCCGCCAAGATCGAGCGGCGACAGCATATCCTCGTCGCCCTCGTCGCGGAATTGCGGTCCCCATGCGCTGGTATCGGAAGCGCCGCTGAGCTTCAGCGTCTTGAAATCCATCGGCCTGTCGAGATCGGGAAAAGGTACCGCGGCGACCAGTGAGCGCGTGTAGGGGTGGACCGGTTTCCTAAGCAGAATTTTGCGCGGGGCAAGCTCGACGATACGCCCGCCGCACATCACCGCGATGCGGTCTGCCATGTAGTCCACCACCGCCAGGTTGTGGGATATGAATAGGTAGGTCAGGCCCAGTTCCTTCTGCAGGTCCTTCAGGAGGTTCAGGATCTGCGCCTGGACAGAGACATCGAGCGCCGAAACCGGCTCGTCACAGATCAGGAGTTCAGGCCCCAGCGCCAACGCGCGCGCGATGCCGATACGCTGACGCTGCCCGCCGGAGAAACTGTGCGGATAACGCTTGATGAAGCGCGGATCGAGCCCGATGGCCTGCATAAGGCTCTTGACCGTGGCTAGTCGGGACGCGGCATTGCCCCGTTGATGGATTTCCAACGGCTCGCTCAAGATGTTTTCCACCGTCATGCGAGGTGAAAGCGACGAAACCGGATCCTGAAAGACCATCTGGATTTTCGCACGCAGCCGGCGCAGGGCGTCTCTGTCGCCTCCCAACACGTCGATCGGTCCATCGCGGCCATTGAAGATCACAGAGCCGCCGCTAGGCGTGACAGCCCGCATGAGCATCTTGCTGACGGTGGTTTTTCCGGAGCCGCTTTCGCCGACCAGACCCAGGCACTCACCCCGCCTGATATCAAAGCTCACGCCGTCTACGGCGCGAACAGAGGTTTGATGATCCCCGCCGAACCATCCGGATTTGCGGATGGTGAAGGTCTTTTTCAGATCCCTGACCGATAGCAGGATGTCGTCCGGCCCTTTCGATGCCGGCGCCGTCTGTTTGCCGAGCAGATTCCCGACATTCACCGGCACATCGCGGAGCGCCTTTAGCCGTTCACCAGGCTTCAGGTCGAAATGCGGAACGGCTGCCATCAGGCCCTTCAGGTAAGGGTGACCTGGCCGGCGGAATATCGCCTCGACAGGTCCCGCTTCCATGATCTCGCCATGGTAGATGACCACCACCTCGTCGGCGACATTGGCGACCACGCCGAGATCGTGCGTGATCAGCAGCATCGCCATGTTCAGCTTGGTCTGAAGCCCGCGCAGCAATTGCAGGATCTGCGCCTGGATGGTGACGTCCAACGCCGTCGTCGGCTCGTCGGCGATCAACAGGGCGGGCCTGCAGATAAGTGCCATGGCGATCATGGCGCGCTGACGCAATCCTCCCGAAAGTTCAAACGGATACATGTCATAGGCGCGCTTGGGATTGGGAAAGCCGACGAGGCTGAGCATTTCCTCGGTCCGCGCCTTGCGCTCCACCCGGGCCATCGGCGTATGAATCTGCAGGGATTCGCTGACCTGGTTGCCGATCGTGTGCAGCGGCGACAGCGATGTCATTGGCTCCTGAAAGATCTTGCCGATGCGGCTGCCTCTCAATGCCCGGATTTCGGGTCCATCACGCGGCATCTGCAGGATATCCTGCGTCGTGCCGGGCTTTTCAGGATCGGAAAACAGGATACGGCCGCGAACATGGGCTGTGTTCGGCAAAATGCCCATCACTGCCTGGCTCAGAACCGATTTTCCGGAACCTGACTCGCCTACAAGCGCGGTAACCTTGCCGGGCAGGACGCGAAGGTTTGCACGCCTGACGGCATGCAACGGTCCACCGATAATGGCAAAAGAGATGCCAACATCTTCGACCCGCAGCAGATCAAGGCCTGAATTCATTCTCACACCAGCCCCACTCCTGGCGGCCTGCCTGGCGGCAGACCCAGAAGGCGAGACTAGCGCATTGCCAGCCTAGAGCAACTTGGATTCGAAACGGTCGCCAGTAGCGAATGCGGCGACCGGACTGCTTACCAAAGGCGTTCGGATCAGATTGCGGCGGGCTACTGGAGCTTCCTCGGGTCGCCCGCCGACAGCCGTGCGGCATCGCGATGAAGTAGCATCACCTGCTCGGCCTCCGATCTCCGGTCGTAAATCGGCTCCAGCGCACCGTCTTCATCGAGTGCGCGAGCGCCCGACAGATCGGGTGAAAGCACCGTCAGCTTCTGCTTGATCCCCGCCAGTTCCTCATTGCCGAGTGTCAGCCAGCTGTTGGCGCCGCAATAGCTGGCGAAGTCTTTGCTGGCGAGAACGCTGTGCGGATATTTCTTGGTCAGGGTCTGGAGGCGCTGGACCTCGTTTACAGCCGAGCCGAAGACAGAGAATGTGAGCCGGTCGGTAAGCCCGACATTGCCGAACATCACGTTGCCGACATGGAGGCCGATGCCAAATTTTATGTCGGACAACCCCTTTTCCTTTCTTCGCAGATTGAGATCTATCACGCGCGTAGTGGCCTTGTGCGCTGCCGCAAGAGCAGACTGGCAGGCGATCTCGGACTGCGAGCGGTGCCTTTCGCAAGGGTAGACGGCAATGAAGCCATCCCCTATGAAACTCATGATCTGCCCGCCTTTGCGATTGAAAGGTGCAGCAATGGCATCGAAAAACTGGTTCAGCGTATCGATGTAGATTTCGCGGCCGGAGGTTTCGGCAAGCCTTGTCGACCCGCGCATATCGGCCATGACCAGTGCGGCCCGGATTGTATCGCCCTCGCCGCGCTTGATCTGGCCGTCCAGCACGCGCCTGCCGGCGTCGCCGCCGAGATAAGTGGTCATCATGTTGTCGGCCAGCTTGGTGAGCACCGCCATTTTGGCTGCGATAGCGAGATGGTTTTGGATACGCAGCAGCGCCGAAATCATGCTGTCGCTGAAACCTGAAGCACTGTCGGTGGACCAGGACCCTATCATGCCCTGACTGGTATTGCCGTTGAAGGGATGGACGAAAGCCATGTAATCGGTCACGCCCATAAGCCTGAGTTCATCGAAAACAGGAAATTCCGACGGCACCGACGGGTCGAGCCGGCGCCGCAGATGATCGAGCTTGTTGCTGAGCAGATGGTAGTATGGGCTGGTCAGGAATCTGTCAGAATGAACGCCGTCCTCTTTGCGGAAGCCTTCCACTTCCATGCCCTGGCCGCGAAGCCAGGTGAAGCCAAGCGCGTCATAAAGCGGATGAAGCATCGAAAAGCTCAAATGCACCCGCTTCAGCGGTAGGCCGGCAGCAGCCAGCCGTTCACAAAAGCCCTTTACCAATGTTTCCAGGTCGTTGCCCGCCAGCGCCGACTGAGTCAGCCAATCGGCAACCCTATCCATGAGAATAGTGGAAATTTCTGTTTGCGCTGTGCTCATGCCATCTCGAAACCCGTCGAAGACGGAGCCATTATCCTTTGATCCGCCATAACACAGTCCGCCAGCGACCCAAAGATACCCCGAAGTCAACGAGGCCGGCTTCGGCGGCAAAAGTGACGAAGAATTTCTACCCTTGCAGCCAACGAGCAGGCGTAACTGCGTCTAACTCCTGTGGCATTAGGTGGCGAGACTGCCGGCGAAGTGCAATCCCGATCCTGACATCGGGCAAAAAATTCGCCGGACCAGACCCCGTCAGGCCTTCACCACAGTCTCTCGGGCCAGCCCGAGGCGGCCAAAAACATTGCGTGTGTCGACGATCAGAAGGGCGTGATCAGCGATCGCCTGATAGTCGATCGCGTCATGGTCGGTTGCAACGACGACAGCATCGAAATCCTTCAATGCCGCCTCGGTCAATTCGACCGAGCGGCGCCCTTTGATCGCCATATGCTCCCGTGTGGTCGGGATCTCGGTAACATGCGGATCATGGAATTCCGCCTTGCCGCCCCATTCCTCGATGAGTTCAATGAGCCGCAATGAGGGGCTTTCGCGGATGTCGGGCACATTCTTCTTGTAGGCGAGCCCGATGATGAGAATGCGCGAGCGGCTGAGCGCCTTGCCGCAACGCCGGTCCAGCGCCTTTGCCAGTTCATCGACCACATGACGCGGCATGGCGGTGTTGATCTCTGCAGCCAGCTCGATGAAGCGGGTCGGCAGTTCGTACTCGCGCGCCTTCCACGTCAGGTAGAAGGGATCGATCGGAACGCAGTGCCCGCCAAGCCCGGGGCCAGGATAGAAAGGCATGTAGCCGAAGGGCTTGCTCTTTGCCGCCTCGATCACCTCCCAGATGTCGATGCCCATCGCGCCGAGCACGACCTTCAACTCGTTGACGAGGGCTATGTTGACCGAACGGAAGATGTTTTCCGTCAGCTTGACTGCCTCGGCGGTTGCCGGGGTGGAAACCGGAACGACGGTTTTGACCACGCCCTGATAGAAAGCCCGCACGAGCGTCGCCGCTTCAATGCCGTCGCCTGCCACGACCTTGGGGATCGTCGCGACTTCAAAGTTGCGGTTGCCGGGATCCTCGCGTTCGGGCGAGAAGCCGAGGAAGAAGTCTATCTTCGACTGCAAGCCGGTTTCTTCCAGTATGGGCTTGATCACGTCGTCGGTGGTGCCGGGATAGGTGGTAGATTCCAGAACGATGAGATGGCCGAGACGCAGATGCTTTGCGATGGTGCCAGTCGTGTTCCTGACAAAGGAGAGGTCCGGCTCACGGTTTTTCGTCAGCGGTGTCGGAACGCAGATGATGATGATATCGCAGACGGACAGTTCGGCAAAATCCGCAGTGGCGCGGAACCGTCCGCTCGCGACGTGGCCGGCAAGCGCTGTCGACGTCACCGCCTCAATGTAGGATTGGCCGTTGTTCAGGCTCTCGACCTTCTGGACTTCGATGTCGAAGCCGGAAACCGGGAAGCCGGCGCGTGCGACCGCAATTGCCAGCGGCAACCCGACATAGCCCAATCCGATCACGCCGACTTGCGCGGCGCGCGTCGAGATCCGGTTCAGCAGACGGTCATATGCCGATCGTGAAACGTCCAAGAATTTGCTTTCCCGTCAATTCGGATAGGCTGGCCGCTCCCATGGCGCGGCTTACCATGGTCCCAGGAACCATGGCCGAGGCATATTGCGGAAAATGGATTCCCGCAAGCCGTCATCAGACCGGCAACTTCGCCTTCAAGCTTGCGGCAGCCATCGCATAGCCGCCGGCGGCGCCATCTATGAAATGAACGTGATCGCGCTGCAGCGGCGAGGCGACGAGGCATGTCATCAAGGCCGATTTCTGGCGCTGCAGGCCATAGTTGCAGATGCCCGCCTCCTCCGCCTGTTTCAGCCGGTTCTCGATCCGTTGCAATACATCCGCGTCAACGTCGATGGTCATCTTGAGGCCGTCGTCGAATTTCCGGAAATCCGAATTGCTGGCCACGTCGCGTTTGTAGATTTTCGGATCGAAACTGCCGATCGTCCAGCCAGATCTATCGGCGACGGCCGTAAGCGTCATCAGGAACACTATCCACAGCTTCGACAGCCATCGCCGTCCTGCCGGCGCCGTGGCGCGCGCCTCGATATCGAGGCCGGCGGGCACCAAGCTGTAGCCCGGCCCGTTCACTGGCACCGGGTGGCCATCGCGTTCCTGCCTGCTGGCAAGGGCGATGATATCGGAAGCCAGAAACTGAAAACCGCGTAAATCGCGCGACGCCCCCGGTATGGCTATGATCGAGACGATTTCGCCATGCCGGGTTTCGATCGGGTTCCAGCGGCAGGAGAGGCCGGTCAGATCCGGCCGCGCGCCGGCCGGCGCAGGATCGATGCGGTAGCGCCCCGCTTTCATCTCGGCTTCCGCCCAACTGCCGCCACCGCCGGCGAACATGGCATAGAAGACCGCATCGGAGGCTTGGAACCTTGCCACGCGAACGTCGAGGCCTTGCGCTCGAATATCCTTTATCGGCACGATTGCGGCACGCAACGTCAGGTCCAGTTCTTCCGCCACCCATCTCTGGACAGCCGCCAGCGCGTTGCGGGTGATCTCCACCGCCGAGCCGGGAAACGCCACGAGCGCCCCGTCGCCGCCGAAGACAAAGGGAAGATCTTGCCGACCCAGCGCATTAAGCAGCGCCGAAATGACGCTGGCGCCGGCCATATTGACGGTTTTATAGCGTCCAGTCTCGATCGCCTTGGTCGAGCCGACAATGTCGGCGGTGGCCAGCGCCCAGCCATCGGGGAGAGGCCGATAGTTGTCGATATCGGCAACGCTTTCGAATTTTGCGAAGACCGGCAGAGAAGCGACAAACGGGTCGGACGCGGCAGCTGTTTCCATGAGCATCAGATAGCACATTCCACTGCTTGAAGGTGAAGTCGATGATGCTTCGAAATTGACTTGCGCATCCTTTCCGATGATAGGGTCGCGCGATGCGAATTGCCTTCTACGCGCCGCTGAAGTCACCCAATCATTCCGTTGCCTCCGGCGACCGCCAGATGGCACGCACGCTAGTCAAGGCGTTGGAGCTTGGAGGACACAGCGTCGAACTGGCATCCGAATTGCGCTTCTATCTACGCGAACCGGAGCCGATAAGTTTCGATGCGCTCAAGATAGAGGCCCGACAGGAAGCCGCGCGGCTGACCAGGCTTTGGAATCGTGACGGCAAGCCCGATCTATGGTTCTGCTATCATCCCTATTACAAAGCGCCCGACCTGATCGGGCCCGAGCTGGCGTCGACCTTTGCTGTCCCATATGTGACAGCGGAAGCTTCCTATTCGAGGCGGCGCAATGCCGGTTTGTGGGCCGATACGCAAGCGTTGGTGGTGCGAGCCGTCGAACAGGCAGCGCTGAATATCTGCTTTACGCAAAGGGATCGTCAGGGACTGGCTGATGCGATACCCGACGTCGCTGTTGATATGCTGTCGCCCTTTATCGACACATCGGTATTCCAGGAAATGTCGGCACGAGGTTGTCCGACGCGCCTCGTTGCCGTTGCCATGATGCGCCCGGGCGACAAAGTCGAAAGCTATCGCATGCTGGCGCAAGCGCTCGGTCTGATCGGCCACCTGCCCTGGACCATGTCGGTGGTCGGCGACGGGCCTGCCCGTGACGAGGTCAAGGCGCAATTCGCCGGCTTGCCCGCCGACCGTATCGAATGGCTTGGCGCGATTGAGCCAGCCGCCGTGCCGGATGTACTCTATGGTGGAGGAATTTACGTTTGGCCGGGCTACGGCGAGGCCTATGGCGTGGCCTATCTTGAAGCACAGGCCGCCGGCCTTCCGGTGGTGGCTCAGGACATCGCCGGCGTGCCGGAGGTCGTGCGAGATGGCCAGACCGGGTTTCTCACCCCGCCGGGCGACGTGGCGGCGTTCGCTTCTGCCATTGGAAGGCTTCTGGCCCGTAACGACGAAAGAACCATCATGGCCGCGGAAGCCAGGCGTTTCATCCTCGAAGAACGTTCCCTCGGCGTTGCAGCGGCGCGTCTGGCCGACCTTCTTCCGAAGGTCTCGGTTTCATGACATCCGATCAGATCTGGCAGCCCTTGGTGGAAGAACTCGCGTGCCGGCAACGGGCGGGCCGTAAGGCAGAGTTCTGGCTGCGCGATGACGATGCCGTGGATCCGACGCCCGCACTTGATCGGCTGCTCGACCTCACCGGTGAATTCGCGGTTCCGGTCACTCTGGCCGTCATTCCGGCCCTCACTGATGAGAAGCTTGTCGCCCGGCTTGACGAGGCGCCGCATGCCACGGTCGCCATCCATGGCTGGGTGCACCGAAATCATGCGCCCGAGGGTCAGAAAAAGCAGGAACTCGGCGCCCATCGGCCACGCGAGGCGGTGCTCGATGAACTGGCTGGCGGGCTGTCGCACGTAACCGGCCTGCACGGCGCGCGCGCCGTTCCGATGCTGGTGCCCCCCTGGAACAGGATCGACGCCGGCCTGGTATCCGACCTTGGATCGATAGGATTTGCGGCATTGTCGGTCTATGGGCCGCCGAAGCCGGCTTCACTGGCGGTCATCAACAGCAATGTCGACATCATGGATTGGCATGGCACGCGCGGCTGCCGCGATCATGGCCTATTGGTCCAGGCTATCATCGCGCACTTGCAGCATGCATTCGACGACGAACCGGTCGGCCTGCTCACCCACCATCTCGTACATGATGAATCGGCATGGCTTTTCCTCGAACGGCTGTTCACAGTCACTGCACGGACTGAACCCTGCGCGTGGGTTCCAATCAGGACATTGATCGGGCGCTGCGCAGGTAGAGGAAAATAGCTCAGCCCTTTTTGTGCAATGAGACTGGAAATTCGAGGGTCTGGCCATCCCGCGCGGCAAAAGCGCCGGCAAACCTGTCTTTGGCCAGTTTCTCGATCTCATCCAGTTCCTCGTCGGTGCGTGTCGCATCGTGGTGAAACAGCGCAAGCCCTCGCGCACCGGCCGCCCCACAGAGTTTGACGCCCTGTTGCCATGTAGAGTGCCCGTTACCGCGGCGGCGTTCCATTTCCTCCTCGGTGTAGGTGCAGTCGTAAATGACGAGGTCGGCATCTTCGATCAGGCCGAGCACCGCGCGATCGAGTTTGTCCGGCTCGTGCTCAGTGTCTGTGATCACCGCCACGACGCGGCCGCCCCATTCGACCCGGTAGCCGATGCAGCCGCCTGGGTGAACAAGACTGCCCGTCCGGACCACCACCCCTTCGCGCGGCCGAAGCACATCTCCGGGCACGAAGTCGCGGCAGTCGAGGCTTGCCTTGCAGACCTCCAGTTTCACCGGAAACCACGGCGGCCGCATGAACTCATCGACCATCTGCCGGGTCGTCATGCGTCCTGCAAGATGCCCGGACCAAAGCGTAACCTTGACGCTCCGGTCGTAGATCGGCGCAAAGAACGGCAGCCCGATAATGTGATCGTAGTGGCAATGGGTGAAGAGCAGGTCGAAATCGGTCACGCCCGACGTCCGAAGCGCCCCGCCAGCAGGCCGTAGGCCAGAGCCCGCGTCGAACAGAAGCGTATGCTTACCACATCGCATCTCAATGCAGCTTGTGTTGCCGCCATAGCGAGAGAATTCTGGCCCCGATACCGGAATGCTGCCGCGCACACCCCAAAACCTGACCAGGAAAACGTCGTCGTCCATGGTAGCCCCTTCGCAGTTCCCGTCGCTCATCGTAGCCAAACAACTGCTGCTAGAGCAATTCCAGGAAAAGTTTGAACCGGTTTTCCGTCCGGAATTTGCGTCAAAACAAGAGGCGAGACTGGTTTCTTCCAGTGACCTTCTCAGCAAGAGGCCAGTGCTACCACGACGGGGAGGATCGACCGCACGTCATTGGCTATTTGGCGCTTCGTGCGTCGATCAGATCCGCGGTGGTATGGCTTAGGCGATCGGCAAGAACCCGCAATATCTCAATAGTCATTTCCGGGGACTCCTTCATAAGCCTCAGGAAATGATCCTTGCGGATTCTCAAGGCTTCCAGCTGACTTGCCGCTCTGACGGTGGCAGTGCGGGAGCTGTTGCACAGTATGGCGATCTCGCCAACAATCGAATTTGGCACCATTTCGGCTACTTTTATCGGTCCGCTGTCGGAATCGACCAGAATATCGGCCCTGCCTGAAAGGATGACATAGGCGGCATCTCCCTCGTCGCCCTGCCGGAAAAGGATCTGGCCCGCGCTGTAGCTCACGCGATCGGATGTGAACGCAAGCAGTTTGAGCTTTGTCAACTCGATGCCAGAAAACAAGGGAACGCGTTGCAGCATTCCAACTTCATCCTTGAGCAGCATTGTCGCAAACCTCAAAATTCGCGTTTGCCAGACTAGAGCAACGGGCGTCCAGATGGAATTGATTCCGTATCCGAGACGTCGCTCTACGACACCAGTTCCTTGAAGATACCGTTCCCTGCCAAAAGTGTCTCGTGTGTTCCGTCTTCCACCAATTGACCCGAGTCGAAGACGATAACGCGATCGAACATCATCGCCATTGACGGATTCGTCACGACCCACACAATTGCCGGCGAATGGCCGTCGCTTCTGGCTTCCTCGAGCACGTTTCGCAGCACCTTATCCTGCATGCGTTGGTCGAGCGCCGACAGCGGCCGATTCAGAATGAGAAAATCGGGACGCTTGAGCAGGGCTCGGGCAACATCGAGCTTCTGTCGCTGTCCACCGGTCAGCCGCCTGCCACCGGCGCCGACGTTGAAATCCAGGCCGACATTGAGAAGTTCGCCATAAAGCCCCAATTCGTCAAGAATGTCATAGAGGATGGAGCGTATGCGGTCCGGCGCGTCGGGATGATTGTTGCCCACACGTCCGAACAGAACGTTGTCCATGACGGTGGCCGCGGCAATGTACTTGGTTGGATCATACCGTTCGATCGCGTTGTGCAGCTCGGGCGGCAGGTTTTCATAGAACCGGTTGCGGGCAGCGACGATCTTGCTCATCAGCTCATCGCTCAGCAGGCCGAAGCGGTGCCGGGGCTCGATATAGGCAAAGCTCAAGCTAACGATCATGGCGCGGTCGTTCTCCGAAACCGCCTCGTAGGGACGGTTCTTGAGCCGTTGCAGCAAGGTTTCGTAGGCCGGTATCTCCTCGGCGCTCATGAAGGCGAGCTGCTGGAAGAACTGGTGATCGGGTGGCAGGTCGGCAAACAGCTCGATCGCCTGTTCGGCGATTTCCATGCCCATTTCGTAGAGCGTGCGGTCGAGGCCGGCTTGCTTCAGCACAGAAGCAAAATAGGGGTTGGCCGCCAGGGCCCTGTCGGCCAGTTCGGGGCCGGCGGCAGCGCCGAAGAGCAGGTTCTGGCCGATCGTCGCTTCCTTGTTGTAGGCGCCCGGTTCGAAAGGAACCACCAGTCCGCTCAGCCCTTCCTGTTCCAGCCGGGTTCGCAGCGCCGCACGCAGTTCGACGATCCGCCTGGCAAGCTCCGTGTGACGCTTGAGGTCGGCCGAGGAGCGCAAGCCAAGATCCAGAATGTCGCGCGACAGAACAACCGCGTCGAGCACCCGGCGCACGGCTTCAAAGAGGTCGTGCGGGCCGGTGGCGCCGGCGGAAGCATAGTTGATCCAGTCGCTATGGATATCAAGATCCGGATTGCCCGACCGGCGTGCCTCATCGATGTTCCATCGGTGCTGGTCTGCCGCGGCACCGTCATAAGTCACCGGTGTCAGCGGCGCATGCTTCAACCCGTATAGCAGGTTATCGCGGAGGCTTGCCTGGAACAGGAAAACATCCGAAGAGGCATAGGACATGCGCCGTCCGGTCACTGCTTCGGGGAGTTCAAGCAGGTCGTCGGCGCCCGAAGCGATCTTTCCGCTGTCGGGCCAGTTCAGCCGCGCGAAGGCTTCTGCAAGCGCTTCGGCTCCACCTGTTGCCGTACTGACCAGCGCCACCGTCTCACCCGGCTTCACCTGGAGGGAGATACGGTTGAGGAGCATTGCACCGCCGTCGTCTGCTATGGACAGACCGATCGCCGACAGCGGCTTGGTCATCGGATCGGGATCGTCGATCGTCAACGCGCCGATTGCCGGCGCGATGAGACCCTCGACGGTGAACTGTTCAACGACCTGCTGATACTTGACCTGGACATCCTGCCGATCCTGATCCCAGTCGATCAGTTCCTTCATCGGTCCGGGCAAGTCCTTGTAGGCGCCGATCACGGCCACGAGCTGGCCGACGTCCAGCCGCCCAAGGATGACCAGGTACCCGCCGATCATGTAGAACAGAAAGGGCGTGAGCTGCGCGAGAAAATTGTTGAGGAACTTTACCATGAATTTCCATTGGTAAAGATCGAAGCGGATCTTGAAGATGAGCCCGAGCCGGGCAGCTATGTCGGCGCGCTCATAGTTTGATGTATCGTGGACGTGAACCGCGCCGATGCCGTCGACGATTTCGCCAACCCGGCCCGAAAGTGCGCGCGCCGTCAACTGCCGTTGGCGCCCGAGGACGATCAGCCGCCGCCGCATCCGCGGGATGAGCACGATCTGGATCACCACGATTACGACCGCTATCATTCCGAGCCAGACGTTCTGGACCATGATGAAGAGCATGGCCGTCAGCGCCTGGCCGCCGAGCAGTACCGGCTGCAGGAAGGCATCGCCGATAAAGCCGCCCAGCGGCTCCACCTCGTCCTTCACCATGGTCGCCACTTCGGCGGATTTCACCCGCTTGAAATAAACCGGCGGAAACCGCAGCACACGATCGACCAGATCGAAGCGGATACGCCGCAGCATGCGTTCGCCGAGACGGCCCTTGTAGGTGTTGATGTAGAGTTTAAAGAGGCCGTTGATGACGACCAGCAAGAGAAACACAAGGCTCAGGGCAAACAGCGTCGCTTTGCGGCCGAGCTGAAAACCGGAGAAGATCAGGACCTCGCCAATAAGCGGCAGGTTATAGTGCAACCTCATGAAGGGCAGGGTCGCGCCCGGTTGCTCGAACCCCTTGCCCTGGATTGGGCCGTTGACGATCAGCTTCGGGAGGTCGAAGGACATGAAATACGGGATCATCGAAAGCAAGACGATCATCAATATCCAGATCTGCTGCTTCCGGGTGTGCGTCCAGATATAGCGGGCTAGGCTGGGTTCCATATGCGACTGTCAGTTTGAAGGATGCAGGAGGTGAAAGCACCTGCTGGCAAATGATGTATCGGCAATGTCTTCGTCGCCAGCGCCAGGCTCGCAGCTGCAACTGGGAGCCTGGCGGATGGACGCCGATCGTCCGGACAGATGCAACCGGCCCCCTTCGCCACCGTGCGATGGCAAAACGGCTTGCGGCATAGTCTCATCCGCAAGTCGAACAGCCTTGCGTGAGGCAATATTGCGTTGTGTCGCCCGAAATCCCAACATAGAAGACGAATATGATGGATGTCACGCAGCCACGCAATGCCGGCATGGACGGGCGCGAGCAAGCCCTGGACCTCACCCGGGGAATTGCTGCCTACGTTAACCACCCTCTCGTGGCAGGGCTGGCGCGCGTCATCGCCAAGCATCCGAAGGCCGACATCGCCAACGCCTTTAACCACAAGCAGATCGCCTGCAAGATGTGGGCGCTCGATAGGCTGTTCGAAAGCTGCGGCGGCCGGTACGGGCGCATATGGGTTCTCGGTGGTTGGTATGGCGTATTGCCGGCAATGCTTTTCAACGACGCCCGCTTCGACATCGCGGCGGTCGATAGCATCGACATCGATCCCGAAGTCGCGCCGGTCGCCCTGACCCTAAACCGGGAAGCCGGCGACCGGTTCCGGGCGCTGACGGCAGATATGTACGCACTCGACTATGCGGCCGGGCGTCCCGACCTGACGGTCAATACGAGCTGCGAACACATAGCCGATCTCAGCGCCTGGCTTGCTCTGCTTCCGCAGGGCACGAATGTTCTGCTGCAATCGAACGATTATTTCAGCGAGCCGACGCACGTCAACTGCGTGGCGTCACTGGCAGCCTTCGAAGCAATGGCGGCGCTACGGGAGATGCGGTTCTCCGGCGAACTGCCGACAAAAAATTATACGCGCTTCATGCTGATTGGAACTGTCTAATGCATTTCGCCCAAAATTGCGTAGCGGTTTTGGGACATGCATAAAAACAAGGACTTGAAGCGCGTCGCACGAATCTCACCAGACGCGACGCGCACTGAGCAATTCCAGGAAAGTGTGAAACGGTTTCCCGTCCGGACTTGCGTCAAAACAAAGAGATAGAGCGGTTCTGCGTTTCCGTGAAACGATGAACCGCTTTAGGATCCATCGTCTGTTTGATCATGGGCTTTTCTGAAACCGGGCCCCATTTTTAGGGACCATGATCGATACCGGTCGCGCAGGATTTGCGCTGAGTGACGCGCGCCTTCCAGATCGAGACGATGCGCGGATGGTCCCGGTGCCACAAGCGCCTCTTCGATCGCTTGCGCCAAACCTTCAGGCGTTAGGTCCTTTTCCATCACAACCGTCGCAAGACCGAGTTCTTCGAGCATCAGGGCGCGAACCGTTTGTTCTGTTTCCCCGCCGGCTGCAAATGGGACGAGCAGGGAGCGACAACCCGCGCGCAGGACATCACAGACCGTGTTGTAACCCGCCTGCGAGACTGACAGGCGGGCGCCGGTCAGCAGGCTGGCGAAATCCTCGCGGAACCGGAAGATGGACAGGCCCGGCGTGGCATCGCGTGCGATCGCGTCAAACTCGTCTTTCGGCAGGTTTGGGCCGGTGATCAAACACCATTTCCAACCGTTGTTGGCATTCCGCGCCGCCGCGATGGTGGACCTGACAAGGCTCTTTCCGGCAGCTCCGCCGCCAACAGACACCAGAACGTCGAAGCGCTCGGAGGCCGCGGGCGATGGCGGCGCGGCAACGAGTCCCGTGTAGGTGACCTCGGCCTTGATCGCCCCGGCCAGTGGAAATGTCTTGTCGACGGTTGCGAAAGCCGGGTCGCCGTGGACCATAACAAGGTCGAAATGCTTGTTGACAAGATCAATCGTTTCCTCGTTTCGGCCCGGCTTGAGGCGCTCCTGAAGTATATCACGGACGGACGTCGCCAGCAGCGGTCTGGGCGACGTCGCCTCGATGGCCTCGATCAGCGGCAAGAGTTCGAATCGCATTTGCCGGCGTCCAAATGGAAACGCCTCGACAATCACGATATCAGGCCCGCAATCCCGGTATGCCTGAAGCAGCATCTCTGAACGCCGTTTCTTGAAATCATCGTCGATGGGTATGCCCTGCGGGTCGACAAGTCCGGAAAATCCTTCATCACCGGAGGTGACAGGTGGCAGGGTTACAGATTTTACCCCCAGTCCCGGAAACCCGGCGACCGGCGCTCCGCCGGTCACGACGGTTACGTCAAAGCCGTCATCGACCAGAGCCGCCGCGACGCGGCTGGTGCGTGCGAGATGGCCGATACCGAGCAGGTGCTGGACATAGAGGAAGGCACGCAGCTGCTTCAATCGGCGACCCGCCACTCGCGCTCGAACAGTTCCTTGAGCTGTCCAATGCTCGCCATATGATCGAAATTGCCGCGCACGTGCCGCTCCGCGGCGTCGCCGAGGCGGGCGCGCAGCACGGGATCACGGATCAGGCGCTCCAGCGCCTGTGCAAGGGCAATTGGGCTATCGGTCGGTACCAGCAGCCCGGTTTCATCCGACGATATAAGCTCCGGCACACCAGAAACATCGGTGGACACGCAGGCAAGCCGCTGGCTAGCTGCCTCCACAAGAACATTTGGCAGACCGTCCCGGTCGCCATTTGCCGTGATCCTGCAGGCCAGGGCGAAGATGTCCGCGCAGCGGTAGTGCTCAAGCACCTGCTCCTGCGCAAGCGCGCCTTTCCAAGAGACGCGATCATCCAGTCCGAGCTTTTGCGCCAGCGCCTTGAGCCGTTCCAGTTCCTCGCCGTCGCCGATATGCTCGAAACGCCAGGCCAAATCGCCAGGCAAGAGGGCAAGGGCCTCCAGCAAGGTATCGTAACCTTTCTTTTCGACGGCGCGCCCGACACTCAGAACGACAACCGGTCCGCCCGGCTGCGAGCCGTCATGCTGTTTTCGCGCCTCGCCGAAACTGCCGAAGCGATGAAGGTCGAGCCCATGATAACTCAGATGCACAGACGAGTTGCCGTTCGCAAGTTTTTTCAGACGATCGAAGCCGGTCTTCGTACAAGTGACCGTCCAGCGCGCCGAGGAAAGCTTGCCAGCCAAATCCCAGTCCGCCGATGTCCAGATGTCCTTGGCATGGGCTGAGCAGCTCCAGGGCAGGCCACGAAGCTGGCTGGCATACCGCGTCACCGATGCCGGCGTGTGCACGAAATGTGCATGCAACCATCCCGCGTCTTCCGGCCATTCGGCCGCCAGCACGAGCGCTTGCCCGAAGCGGCGTGCGCGATTGCGCGTAAAGTCGCGGGGGATATCGGCGGCCAGCGATCCGAGCGCGCGCCAGAAGCCCGGCCGCGGCAAATAAGCAAGAAGCGAGCGAAGCACGCGTAGCGGCTCCTCGTGCAGATATTCCGGCAGGTAGTGGACGGGCGCTTTGATCTCGTCATGCACGGGATGGCGTTTTGCGTCGGTCGGCCGCCTGAGTGCGACGAGTATCAGGGCGAACCCCGCACGTTCCAGACCGAGCAGTTCCTGCGCGATAAAAGTTTCCGACAGCCGCGGATAGCCCTTCAGAACCACGACGATCTTGCGATGTTGCAAGTCAGTTGATTCCTTCAATGACCGAAAGGTGATGGCCGGCCCGCCGGTCGAGCAGTTCCGCGACGATCTCGGAGATATGAGGCAGCCCTTCGAGCGTCAGATGCGGATTGCTCTGTGATGGGCGGGGCCGGTCCGGCAGCGCCACCAGTGCATCGGCAAACCGCTGGGAATCCTTGGCTTCCTCCGGCAAAAGCATCTCGATGAGGCCGAGTTCGGCTGCGCGGCGAGCGCGGATCAGTTGTTCCTGGCGGGGCTCGATGCGCGGCACGATCAGCGCCGGCTTGTCGAAAGATAGTATCTCGCAATAGGTGTTGTAACCGCCCATCGCCACCACCGCCTTGGCGCCGGCAATTAGGTCTTCCATGCGGTTGTCGAACTCGATGATCTTGATGTAGGGGATCTTGGACCCCTTCTTGAGCAGCTTGTTGCGCTTGCGCGCCGGCATGTAAGGCCCAAGCACGATCAGCGCCCTGTGCTGCAATTGCGGATCCTGCTGATAGGCATCGATGACGTCGTGAATTAATTCGGCGCCGTCGCCGCCGCCACCGGTGGTAACGAGGATATAGTCGCCCTCGGGCCGGTGGCCGGGCAACTCGTTCCGCTGCAGGCTCCGTTGCAGGAAACCGACGAACCTCATCTTTGCCCTGACAGCCGGCGGCACATCCAAGCCGGTCAACGGATCGTAGAAATCCGGCGGGCCATAGGCCCAGACCTTGTCGTAGAACAGGCCTATCTTGCGCATCACATCCCTGCGCGCCCACTCTGCTTCGAGCAGGTGCGGCGCATCCATCACCTCGCGCAGGCCAAGCACCAGCGTAGTGCCCCGTGTCTTGAGGTAGGACAGCGTGTCCTCAATCTCACCGCGCAGGCCGAGCGGTTCCTTGTCGACGATGAAGATATCCGGCCGGAAGGTCTCGGCTGTGTGGCGGATGATCGACTGGCGCATCCTTAGCGTCTCATGCAGATCGATGTCCTTTTCCAGCGAGGTGTACTCGCCGTTGCGCAACTTGATGACGCTGGGGATCTTCACGAAGTCGACGCGAGCGCGGTAGTCGAAGGCGCCAGCGATGGTCGCACCCGAAATGATAAGCACCTGAAGTCCGCGGAAATCCTCGACCAGCGAATGCGCGATAGTCCGGCAGCGCTGCAAATGGCCGAGCCCGAACGTGTCGTGGCTGTACATGAGAATTCGAGCGTCTTCTGCGTGATGGGTCATTGTTGAACGTCTCTTAGAATTCTCGCCTTGAGGACCGTGAGCGACGCGCCGGCTTCGAAACCATCCTGGTTTTGAAAAATGAGGCCGCCATTTTCAATCTGTATTACTTCTGTGGAATGCCTGTCAGATCGGCTTTCTGATTGCCTGAGTCCGAAACTTGATGGATTAACGAATATCGCCTCGGCGGGAGCGGGCCGAGACTCGCTGTTGTTGTTTTGGGATGGATCGAAGGGGAAAGTGGTATCCAAAAGATCGGCAGAAATCATCCCTCCTGATTCCAATAAGTTCCGGTGTCTCCGAACTCCATTGGTTTCGGAGCGGTGAAGGCGAATTCCGCTATCCTGCCCATATAGCCAATTGATCGGTCGCCGGGCGTCGCACGGCCATATTGTTGTAGAACTCATTTCGCGCGCCATTGCTCTCGGTCTTGGGGGACCAAAGGTGCTGCCCATCAATCTCTTGACGGGCGGTCTGATTGTGATTCACCGACCAGAACTGAGCCATCTGTCGCCCAAGCTAGCCGGAATTTCAGCAAGAATCGAGTGGATGCCAGCGCTCACAACGCACCGCCCGCAGGAGGGCCACTCTCCCAGGTCGCCGGCAGGTCATCGGCATCTGAAAGGTTGCGGATCAAGTGTAACTAGGGCGGCCGGCCATTGGCCCTGCAAAGTCATCGTCTTGCCTTTCTCCAGCCGGCCGCCTGTGCCTCGGCTTCAGAGCAGAACCAGCGCTCGCCTTTGCCGGGCGTGATCACTGTCTGGCTGTAATATTCCTGGCCAGGCAGATGATAGATGCGCTCGCCGGAATTGACGCTGATGTTGCCTTTGATATTGCAGCCAATGCCTAGAAGACCGAACAAGCCCCTCGATTGCTCGTTGGTTTCCACCTTGTCGGCGTTGGCGGCTCGCCAGTCCCAGGGCTGGTCAAATCGCCCCTGCCATAGGCCACTGTGCGCAGCCTTGGCAGTGGCCTGCTCGGTTGCGAATGCTCCCTTCGAATAGCGCGGCCAGTCCAGAGCGAGGCCCTGTTCGACAAGCCACCTCTGCACGTTTTGCCGATCGGCTCTCCAGCAATCGCCGACAAGCCGTCCGTATCGATCGCGATCGACGAAACTGCAGTAGAGCGGCCGCGACGCAGCCAAAAACTCGTCTAGGGCCTGGGCAGCTTGTTGACCGCAGGGGTATTCGAAGCCCTTTGCATCGTTGCAGTATTGACGGCTCTCTGGCGCATCAATCCCGTTGAAGCGGATGCGCTGGCCGGCGATCTCGATCGTATCCCCGTCGATGACCGAGGCACGCCCGCCCATTGGCGCAGGCAAAGGCTCGAACCAGGTTGACGGCAACACCGTGCCATTGGTGCTTAAATACTGTGTGGCAAAGGCGGCGGCAGCGGCCACTGTGAGGAAGATCAGCCGCATGGGCGCACTGGAACGCCGTCCAGCGCGCTTGCGCCACCGGTCTGCCTGATCGGCAGCAATGTGAAGCTGGCGTTTGCCCACGTCCCTCTCTCCCCGACGGGAGGATGCGGCCGTTTCGATAAAGAGTCCAGAAGCGGCGCCCTCTGTGCCAAGGCAGGCCTCAGAAGAGCATGGTTCTCATTTGAGGACAAAGTAGAGCGGGACGAGCATTGCGAATGCCGCGACACCAGTGAGGAATAGGTCTGTGGTCATGAGCCCCCGCTCGGAATTCCATGGCCACACTGACACAACTAATTTAGCTAAAATGCAAGGAACGTTCTGCTCCGGCCATTCTTTTGCGCTTATTTGGTCCATACGAACGTCCGATGGACATTTCGATGAAGCGGGCGATTGTTTCCTGCCTATTGATCCTTGGCCCCAACGCTGACATGGCGAAGGCTACCGACAACACGGCTGAGCCTGTTGTCATTATTCGCGAGAACTGGACGCTTGAAGCTGCTGTCGAGGGCATTAAGGAGCAGTGGATGGGGATGCCGTTCATCAGGGCATAGGCTTACGCGGAAGCGATCGACCGATATTGCTTCCCTGCAAAATCGTACACTAAAGTTGTAGGCGTCGGGGTTGAGGAAACGGCTAAATCCCAGGACAGATTTAGCCCGGGGATGCTTGCCAGCGCTGAGCGTGATGCAGCGGACCATTTGCGAGGCGAGTACCTGGCTTGCGCCCCAGCGATGCGGTTCGTTGAGGATACCGTCGCTCAAATGCCCGAGCTCCTTAACGAGCTCACCAGAGCGCAGGTGCAACTGAACGGCGCCAAGGCCGCTATCGCTAAGGCTTGCGCAATAAGAGCCCGGAAGCGATCCCCGCCTCCCAAGTTATGCATCGGAGGATACTTGCCCGATTGATCCACCCGCAGGGAGCGGGCAGACCATTCAGGGCTTAGGACAGCGGCGGCGGATAACGCGCGCTGGAGGTTCGGCAGGGCGGCTATAGTGGGCCGATCGCGCCTTCCATTAGAAAGGCTCCCAGCGCACTCATCAATGCCTCGGCGGTTTCCCTGTCGAGTTGCAGCTCGACCTCAGCATGGTCATCCGCGATCAGCAGCAAGGTGCCTTTCAACGGATTGCGCGATGTGACGACCACATCGTCATCCTGGAACTCGACTTCGCGGGCCACTGCCTCCAACCTCCGTTAAATGGTGCCAGCATGCCGCACGAGCCGCAGGAAAGCCGTTGAGAAATCCTGAGCCAGAGGCAAGATCAGCAGGCGGCGGATTTTTCGTCGCATCACCTCGTGAAGACCGACAAGCGGGCATTGTTGACGATGTTGGAGTGTTGGCGTCCGCCTGACTATCGCAACCAACCCCGCCGGGGCTCGTTGACCTATGCTGGTTGATCCCAGCACACTCCAGACCCTTCTCGCTGGCTCCGGTCGGCGGGCTTTTTCGGGCATGCCATGCCGTCGACCTCGATACGCAACTTCGAATATCATCCAGACAGCAGGGTTCCCTCAGTATGGTTTGTAGCAAGCGGCAGGCATTACGAGTTCTTGGACGTGCCACCGGAGACTTTCGCCGCGTTCAAATCTGCCTTTGCCAAAGGCCGCTATTTTTAACGACCGCAACCGCTTTGCATTCCGGGTGGTGACATAAACGGCCGCACCGCTCTCTAAGCGTCCATTTCCAGCGGCTCGTGCCCTGGCTGTTCGTGCCAGATGACCTGCCGCAGGTCGCGCCGGTCCACGGGCTGGCCGCAGGTCGGGCAAGTATAGAAATGGTCAGCTTGGCTGGCTGGCGGCCCGCCGTGCCGCGTACCTTTGATGGGAGGTCCAAGGTCGGATAGCTTTGTCATCGACTGCCCAGCGCTTCGAAAAGCGAAGGCCCGTCACTGGCTTGAGGGAAACAGTGACGGGCCCCTGCTAGTTTGCTTGGAGGACACTAAGCCCAGTCAGAACGTCGATGTCGGAAGCATGTTCCTCGGGCAAGGGAGAAAGTTGGGCGAAGCGCGGTCGCGTGCCATGGTTGACGGACGACAGTTCGGCGCTGGATGATCTCACTAGACTTGTCGTTGACGCGCCGAAATGTGGCGAGCTTCTTTGTTGCATAAGCGGAACCTGATATTTCGAGGCACGTTTCAACGGTGGCAGCGCCCCCGTCGCTGCTGGCTGAGGTCCGCAAGCCTTGGCCGGGCCCGCATCGCCCCCCAAGCGTGCACGGTCGTTTCGGGCCATGGGTCGATCGGCAGGACGAGGTTATCCCGGTCGATGGCGCATCAATGCATGCGGCTGGCCACAGGCGGGCGCGCTTCGGCAGACTTAATCTGTGCCGCTTCTGCAATGTGGAGCTGCACGCGCGTCCTTCTGGGGGGACGACGGGTCAGGGCAGCGGGATCGGCTTGTCGCTGAGTGTTCGCAAGTAGGCGATCAGGTTGACCCGTTCGGTTTCGTCCGGGACACCAGGAGTCTCCATCTTAACGCCTGGGGTGGTGAGCATGGGCCCGAAGAGATATCTGTTCAGGTCCTCGTACGTCCATACACCCTCCCAGCCCAGCAAGGTGTCGGAGTAACGCATATTTGCCATGGATGCCTTGTCGCGGCCGACGACGTCCCACAAGTTGGGTCCCGTCTTGGTCCCTCCCTGTGGCTCGGCATTGTGGCAACCGTGACACACATGGGTGAAGTAGGTTCGGCCTTTCTCGACATCGGCAGAAGCCAATTTCATTGAGATCGGGGCTGGTGTTGGCAAGACGACGCCGTGCGACATGAGATAGTCGGCAACTTCGCGTTGCCCCTTGAATTTTGCCAGATGGAGCGGTGTCTTGCCGTCCTTTGTCTTCGCATTCACATCGGCGCCGGCCTCGACCAGTGCCTTCACGCAATCGAGGCACCCGGATCTGACGGCGATGTGGAGGGCGGCCTCGCGGCCGCGCTGCGCATTAGGATTTGCGCCCGCGTCCAGCAGCAGATTGATCAAGTCGATCCTGCGTTTTGCCAAAGCCAGCATGAGGGCAGGACCCAAAAGCGGCTCCGAGGCGGCGTTGACGTCGGCACCGCGTTCAATGAGCAGTTTTGCCGCCGCGAAATGCCCGCCCCTAACCGCAAGATAGAGTGGTGTCGTGCGCCCGTCGCTCTCATCGACGCCGGCACCAGCGTCAAGCGCTGCCGTGATCGCCGCGACATCGCCCTTCATGGCGGCGTCGTGAATGGCGGTGGCATGCGATACAATCGGTGCAAGCAGCAGTGGAATGAAAAGCAGGGACATGCGCATTCGGCACCCTGTGTCAAACCGGAGGACGTGGCACGCTGCGAGAACGGATGACTTTAGTGCGAATGCTTTATCGCGGCAAGGTATTTCAGCAACTGCTAATGGAAACGGAAACGGCTCCCCGCTACTTGAATTGCGGGCGTTCCAAAGTCTGCCGGCTAGGCGCGTCGGGTCGAAGCGCGCTGGCGAGGCTCTGAGGCTATTTGGTGCGGGCCCACGGGCGCCGCGCTGTCTCGGGGTCGTCAATCCGGGTTGTCAATTAGTGCCTTCCTTCGTTTCGGCGGAACATAGCTCTGCACCAGGCGCACCGTGTTCGCGTCGACCGTGACGAGGACGCCAAGGTTCACGGTCACCTTGTCCTCGTCGATCCTGGTGACATCGCCGATCAACTCGATCGGCTGACCCTTCTTCACCTTGGTCGTCGGGTCGACAATCGAATGCGGGAAATTGTAGCTGGGTATCGTGACGCTGACGCGATCCTCCGTGACGCGCCGCCGCACGGTCGCCATGATCGCCACCTCGTCACCAACCTTGATCCCGCGTGCCATAGACCCGATTCTTGGGTGGCTCTTAACCTCGTCAAGGATTAGCAATGACTAATATTCAGGCGCGGATTTGCCTTGCCAGTTCCGGCGGAGATCAGGAATATAATCCTTCCGTTGCGGCGATCCCTTTGACGGAGATTGCCATGCCTCAAAAGACCCTCGCCGATACCTTGGCCGCCGGTGAAACCATCTATGTCACCTGCGGGCACCCTATGTGCTGCAAATCGACAAAGCTCGATATCCAGGTGCTGATCGACAGGCTCGGACCTTGTCACGGCTCGATGCATTGGGATTTGGTAGTGCTCTTTGGATGCTCGGATTGCAAGGCCGCGAGGCGCGATCGACGGTCGGTGTTCTTCACGGTGATCCCTGATTACGAAGGCCAGCAGCGGGAGCGAAACCGAGACTGGAAGCCGACTTTCGAGCGAGGATGAATAGCATCATCAGTCGCCGGAACATTAGCGACCTCTAAATGTTCCTGCCTGGCGGCAGGTTGCCCTCCATCACCTGCTGAAGATCGGGGCAACAACGTGAGCGTCTTCGAGAAACCGCATTAGCGCACGGTCCTGACCACCAAGGACAAGGCCAAAGCGCCGGCGATGGCGAAGGAGATCGGCGACAAGGTGAGGGTCGAGGAGATCACGCCAAAGGTAAAGCGCTGACGGGAGCGGATTTTTTACCGGGGCGGCCCAGCGGCTTGGGTCGAGGGGGACTAGCAGCGGTGGCCGCTGGGCCTGACCAGTCTGGCTCGAGGGGAGGCGGCAAGGACGAGCGCGGGAGCAAGCGCGCCGGCTCGACAACCACGCCCTCGGATACCCCTCCGAAGCGGGACGTGGCGCGGAATTTGCGACTGCATCATCATATCAGGGAGGAGTCAAAATGATGCGTCAAGATGGAACAACAGCCCGAAAAGCAGCAACACGGTACGTGCCAGAATGGCGCCTCAACAAGAGAACGTTTGAGGTTCCGTACCTCATGAAGCTCGGCAACATTGGCCGCCAGGAAGCGCTGTCTTTGATTGCTAGGCATAGTGGGGACAGAGACGAAATCACTGCCGAGCTGTTTTCGCAGAGAGGTCGATCAAAATAGCTTTCACGACAGGGTTGGAACCATTGGGCCTCGCTTATGCGGGAAGCCCGAAATTCTAGCCCGAAACCCTAATCCCTGATCGATGAAAAGCCCGCCACGGGAGCGACCTGCGGCGGGCTTCCGGAGTGGCTACATCCCTACCGCTTGTAGCTGTATTGTGAACTGCGTGATCGCGTTAGGTGTGATCGCGAAACCCGTGGCCTAAGCACTCTCGTCCGTCTCGCTGTCGTCGTCTAATTCGTGGACGGTCAGATAGACGTTCTTTGTTAGCCTACTGCCCGTAGCAACAGCGCATGTCGGGAACTGGCCGGCCGCCCGGTCAGCAAGAGCTTTCGCTTCCTCCGATTTTGTGGAGCACGTCTTTGCAAGCTTGACGCCAAAGCCTTTGCTTTCCAGACACCGAACCATGTAGCGGTCCCTGAGGTCTTGGTTGACGTCATATGTCGTCGTTGATCCTGGGATGTTTACCGCGCCGATCGTGTTGCAGGAGACGATTGTCCCGATTGTATTACACTGGACTGTCCCAGGGTTGTTGTAGCCGGGATGGTAGTCGGTCGCTATCGACTGCGGAATCTCTTTGAAAGACGCAATCTTGCACTCGTCTTTCGCTGTCTGCGTTGTATTGAGATCGACGCCAGGCTTGAAGACGATATAAGCTGGAGTGGACTGGCCAACCCGACGTCTTTCCTCCCGGTCTGACCGGTCTGCGGCTCGATCAGCGCATAGTCAATTGGCCGAAAGAAGCAGAAGGCGGATGTCTCCCGCCTATCACCTGGCCAATCGTGGGGTATCCCATCGACAAAAGTTACCGACAGATTGCCGCGCGTTCATTGATCGGGAGCAAATCCTTGCGTCGGCTGGTCAGAAATGCTCGCCGGCCTTGAACGGCCCGATGCGGGTGCCTGCCGCGATCAGATAGGCGGTCGACCAGCCAATAAGCAAGAACCCGTTCACGCCCTCGAGCGCCGCCAGGACACGCCACGCAGGCGAATACGGCTCCCTGTCCCAGGACTATGAAGTCGTACTGCTTGAGTATCCGTGATTGCTGCTCTATATGATGCGTGATGATTGATGCGAACTAAGGAGTGCGATGTGAGAACGACACTCGCGATCGATGACGATGTCCTGGTGGCGGCCAAGGCCATGGCTAGGCAGCAGGATCGCAGCGTTGGCGAGGTCATTACCGATCTCGCCCGGCGCTCGCTGCGCCGGCCTCAAGCCGGCGGGGAGCGCAATGGGATTCCTCTGTTGTCGCCCCGGCCGGATGCACCTCCTGTCACGCTTGAGACGGTCAACGCCTTGCGTGACGAGCTGCCGTGACCTTCCTGTTAGATGTAAATGTGCTGATCGCGCTGATTGATCCTGGCCATGTCGCCCATGACGACGCGCATGGCTGGTTCGAAGTGACCGGTCACGCCGCATGGGCTACCTGTCCCATCACCGAAAACGGCGTCCTCCGCATCCTCGGCAACCAAAAATATCCCAATTCTCCTGGCTCACCTGCCGTCGTTGCGCAAATCATTACCAAGTTGCGCGCCCTGCATGGGCACAGCTTCTGGCCTGACGATGTGAGCCTCGTAGGCTCCGGCGACATCGATGCGGCGAAAATCCTGACCTCGGCACAGGTCACCGATACCTATCTTCTTGCGCTCGCCAAGGCGCATGGCGGCCAACTTGCGAGCTTTGACCGCAAGCTGTCGCCGGCGGCCGTGAAGGGCGGGAAGTCTGCACTGCACCTGATCCCCGCAAGGTAGACCGCCGGGCTCTTTCTGTCGGGGTATGTCCCGGCAAAAGATCAGCCGTTGAGCGCGTCCTTGATCGCTTTTGCCAGCGTAAAGGACAGCTTGCTCGAGGCAGAGATCTCGCCCCTCGACGGATTGCGGCCCTCACGTTCAGGTGTTTCCTTCACCTTGAACTTGCCGAACCGGGCAGGCTCGTTTCGGCACCGCTTGCGGCCACATCGGCGATCGCCTTGAACACGCTGTCGATGATGCTCTTGGCCTGCGTCGTCGTCAGACCGTTGTCGGCTGTGATCTTGTCGGCGATCTCATTTGCGGTCGTTATGGAACGTGCTCCCTCGTCTTGTTACCGGCCCTGTTTGACACACAACAACACGGAGGCGGCAGTGCGCGCGCGGCGCAAAGGCTGCAAAATTCTCGGAAAACTGCGCGGTCGGTCTGATTTGCTACAGATCCACGTATGCGCGCTTGCGTTTGCCGCGCTCGAGCCGCGCGAACACTTCGCCGGTATTCGCGCTCTCGTCAAAGGTTTCGATCATCGCCTGAGGCGCAGCCGAACAATGTCGGCGAGCTATGTTGCGGAAGAATCGATGCGATGAAGATGAGGCGGTTCTGGATCAAGTGGTGAGGAAGGACCGCCGAGGCAATAGCTTTCCCCGGACGTCGGTTTGCGTGAGAAATCTCGACAGCGCTTCTGCTGACCTTCAGCTTGCTGTAAGCCTTTAGTCCAGTCTAGGCCACGCACATTCGACGGTCACCGTCCATGCAGCATGGGCCAGCATTTGAAACCGACAGCAGCAGATTCGAAGAAACTCGCTCGCTCAAACTTGACTGGTAGCTCCATCGCTTCCAGTTGGAGATAATTTTAATCGACGTGGTGACGGCCTGTTCAGCGCCCCTCTCTAAAGAACAATATATGACGCCGCGCACAAAGCGAATTGCGGGTAGATCACTGGTCGTAACGACTATTGCAGTCGTCGCGACCTTCGGTCTGTCGTTCACGGCAAGACTTGCGCTGAAGATGCCGATCGATTGGCTGAGTTGGGTCGAATGTACCTTAATTCCCATTCTGATTGGAATGCCGGTCAGCGCCTACATCTTCGCTCAGTCGGAAACGATCCAAGATACTTGTGACAAGCTGGAGAAGTCACATGCAGCTCTGAAAGAGGCACACGACAGGCTCACCTTCGTAACCAGCCACGACCCGATGACGGGACTCCTTAGCCGTGGAGGATTCATGGCACGGGTGGACAGAAGCCGCGACGAAGGGGAATGCGACACACTTCTCCTGATCGATCCAGATCACTTCTCTTCAGTCAACGATCGGCTCGGACACGCCAAGGGTGACGAGGTTCTGGTTCGGATTGCAAAGGCGCTCGTCTACACGACACGCCCAGGGGACGCGGTGGGGCGCCTTGGCGGAGAAGAGTTCGGGGTTCTATTACACGGCGTGCGCAAAGAGCAGGCAGGGACCGTTGCGGAGAACATCCGTCGGCTCATCGAAGCCCTTCCTCGCGTCAAAGGGCAAAAAGACGATGTGAAGGTGACTGTCAGCATCGGGGGTACGGAAATTCACCGCAACGCAGATACTCAGGATGTACTACGCACCGCCGGACGATGCCTTTTTGAGGCGAAACAACGTGGACGAAACCGCGTTTCGTTCGATTATGAAGCAGCCAAGTTGCGAGTCGCGACACCGTGAAGGAAACCCAAGGATTAATTGATGGGTTCCGGCAAAAGCTGAAGGGCAGGTCAGCTCATCAACGGTCTTTTGGAATCCACAATTACCTCATTACACGCCTGAACGGGCCGTCGCTATCTTGTCAAGCGTATTTGGCCGTGCGGCGTTGACCGGCGGCCAATCAAACTGGCCGGAAAAGCTCGCGCAAATGTCGGTCGCGAGTCACGTCCTGGAGACGAGGGCAGGTATGGCCAAAGCCTTATTCGCCTCGTCAAGGATCGAGAAACTGTGCCGGCCATTTGCGTCAAGGTCGACGGAGTAGCTCAACCGGTCGATTATGTGGTTGTCCTGGTCGAAGGTGACGATCCGCGGCTTCAGCGAGGTGATCTGCGCTTCATCCAGGTAGATCGAGTTGCAGATTATGATCTGGTCGCCGGCCTGGCAGGTGCGGGCGGCCGCTCCGTTGAGGATGCAGCATCGTGAGCCGCGCTCGCCGAGGATGACATAGGTCGAAATCCGCGCACCGGAATTCTTGTTCCATATCTCCACGAATTCCATGGGCAGTATCCCCGCTGCCTCGCAGTGGTCGGGGTCGAGCGTTATCGAGCCATGGTAGTTGAGATTTGCTTCGGTGATGTGGATGCCGTGCAGCTTGCCGGCGACTAGTTTTCGCATTGGTTGTGTTGTCCCTATTCATCATAATACAAGATCAAATTTTCGCAGCCGGTTCCCGCCGCTAAATTCCGACCACGAGCGCTCCGCCGCTAAGACCGGCGCCTGCCGCAGCCAGAAGGATTTTCTCGCCCGGCCGGAACGGCTCGGTCTGATGGGCCAGCGACAGCGAGAAAGGGATCGTCGCGGCGGAAGAGTTGCCATATTCGGCGATCGTCTTGACGATCGCTTCATCGGGGATGCCGAGGTTCCTGCCGACCGCATCGAAAATGCGCGCATTGGCCTGATGCGGCACAAACCGATCGATGTCCTGCGGCCGCATTTGGGCTGCAGTGAGCGCGTCCTGCGAGCATACAGTCATCATCTCCACGGCCTTGGCGAACACCTCGCGGCCGTCAGTGATCGTCATCCGGGTCTGCTCTAGGTCGAGGTCGCCATGGAACGGGGTGTTGCTTCCGCCGGCGGGAATCTGGATCAGCCCGTAGCGCGAGCCGTCCGAATCCACCGAAGCACCGAGAATGCCCCGGTGGGTATCCTCGCACGGACCGATGACCACGGCGCCGGCGGCATCGGCAAACAGCACGGCACTGGCACGCTCGGCGGGATTGATGCGACGGCTGAGTATGTTGGCGGCGATGACAAGGCTCGCTTTGCCGTGCAGGCGGGTGAATCCGTCGGCAAACATCAGCGCATAGATGAAACCGGCGCACGCGCCGGTCAGATCGATCGCGCCGGCGCGGCTGAGCCCGAGGCGATGCGCGACCAGTGGCGCGCTGGGCGGCAGAAGGTGGTCGGGTGTCGAGGTGGCGAGCAACAGCAGGCCAATGTCGCTGCGGTCGGTGCCGGCATTGGCCAGGGCCATGTCGCCGGCAGAGGCGGCAAGGCCCGACAACGTGTCTTCGTCGGTTGCCCAGAAGCGCGACCGTATCCCGGTGCGGCGCTCAATCCAGCCGGGTTCAAGCCCGAGACGGTCTTCGATTTCCGGATTCTCCACCTTGCGCGACGGCACATGATGGCCAAAGCCGAGGATGCGCGACGATCGGTTCATTGTCGCGAGCCGAAACGTTCGCCGGCCTCCTCGATGGCGTCATGGAGCCCGTCCAGTTCGTCGCCGGTGATGCAATACGGCGGCAGAAGATAGACGACATTGCCGAGCGGGCGCACGAGCATGCCTCGTTCGAGGAAAAAAGCGCGCAGCTTCGGTCCGATCTCGGCCAGATAGCCGGCAGAGCCGGTGCGTAGGTCGAGAGCAGCGATCGTGCCGGTCGCCCGGCAGTCGGTGAAATATGGGTTCTCCCGGAAGCGTCGAAGCCCCTCGGCCTGCTTCACGCTCAAGGCCGCGATCCGCTCGGCGACCGGCTCGTCCTGCCAGATCTCGACATTAGCCAGTGCGGCCGCGCAGGCGATCGGATTGGCGGTGTAGGAACTCGAATGGAAGAAGGTTTTCTGCCGGTCCTCGGAATAGTGGGCCTGGAAGATGGCATCGGTGGCGAGCGTGGCGGCCAGCGGGACGGCGCCGCCGGTCAAGCCCTTCGAAGTGCACAATATGTCCGGTGAGATCGACGCCTGCTCGCAGGCGAACATGGTTCCGGTGCGACCCCAGCCGGTCATCACCTCGTCGGTGATCAGCAGTGTGCCGGAGGCCTCGGCGATCTTCTTCAATTCCGCCAGAACCCAGGCCGGATACATCAGCATGCCACCAGCACCAAGCACCAGCGGCTCGACGATCAGCGCGGCCGCGCGCCGGTCGCGAGAGAAAACCTCGAACCGATCCAGGGTCTCCTGCTCGCGCCCGGTGGCCGGGAAGGGAATGGTGTCGACCTCGAACAGCAAGGGCTCGTAGGCAGCATTGAACACGCCGCGGGCGCCGACGCTCATCGTGCCAATGGTATCGCCATGGTAGCTGTGCTCCATGACGGCGATGCGCGAGCGCGGCGCGCCGATGTTGCGGAAATAGCCGAGCGCCATCTTCAGCGCGACTTCGACGGAGGTCGAGCCGCTGTCGGAATAGAACACCCGGTCGAGGCCGGCGGGAGCAAGGCCGACAAGCGCCTCGGCCAGCCGTTCTGCAGGCTCGTGGGTGAAGCCCGCGAAAATGATCTGGTCGAGGCTCGATGCGGTCGTCTCGATGGCCTTCATGATGCGGGGGTGGCGATGGCCATGGGTGACGACCCACCAGGAGGAAATGGCGTCCAGGATGCGCGCGCCGTCGGCCTTGTGGAGATAGGCGCCTTCCGTCAGGACGATTTCAGGGATCGCGGGCTCGAGCGCGTGCTGGGTGAAGGGATGCCAGACTCGAGACTGCGGCATCAGGCGCCTCCGGCAATAAGGGCGAGGTCGAAGCCGGCAACCATTGCATCTCTCAACATTTCACCCGTGAGCGGATCGAGGCGCGGCAGCCTGCCGAGCTGCGGCACGCCGCCGAATTCCACGATTGTCCTTTGCGTATCGGCGACCTCTTCGCCGATGAAGGCGATGCCGATGAGCGGAATGGATCGCGCCCGCAGGGCCTCAATCGATAGCAGGGTGTGATTGATGGTACCGAGCGCGGTGCGGGCGCAAAGGATGACCGGCAGTTGCCATTCCTGGAAAATATCGATGAATCTTGTCTGTCGATTGAGCGGCACCATCAGCCCGCCCGCGCCTTCGATGACAAGCGGACCCGGCAAGTCTGGAAGTGAGAGCTTGGCCGCCTCGATCGCGACGCCGTCCATTTCGGCTGATCGATGCGGCGACAGCGGCATGCTCAGACGGTAAACCTCCGGCAGCACGCGGCCGGCGGGCAAACCGGAAAGCCGGGCAACAACCTCGCTGTCAGTCTCCTCGTCAAGGCCCGATTGCACGGGCTTCCAGTAAAAGCCGTCGAGCAGGCCGGCGAGCCCGGCCGAAAATACTGTCTTGCCAATTCCGGTGTCTGTTCCGGTGACGACGATGCGCTTGGTCATCCCGTGGCCAACACTTCGGCGAGCGCCTCGACCATGGCGGAAATATCGGTTTCGTCGACGTTGAGCGTCAGGGAAATGCGCAGGCGCGATGTGCCTTCGGGCACCGTCGGCGGACGAATGCCGCGTATATCGAAGCCGCGGGCCTGCAGTGCCGCCGCCACCGCCATGGTGCGCCTGTTATCGCCGATGACAAAGGGCTGGATCTGCGAGCCGCTGGGCGTCACGCCGCAGCGCGCGGCCAATTGCCGGCCGGCGAAGGCAACGCGTTCCTGCAGTTGAACGCGGCGCATGGGCTCGTCGGACAACATGGCGAGCGCTTGTCGCGCCGCCACTGCCATCAGCGGCGATGGCGCGGTGGCGTAGATGAACGGCCGGCAGCGATTGACGAGATAGTCGCACAGCGTTCGCGGTCCGGTGACGAGCGCGCCCGACGCTCCGAGCGCCTTGCCGCACGTGTGGAGCGCTATGATGTTGTCGCGGCCCTCGAAAGCGGCGGCCAGCCCGCGGCCGTCCGGTCCCCAGACGCCGGTGGCATGCGCCTCGTCGACGACGAGGAATGCCTCGTGCCGATCGGCAAGCGCGACGATACTCTCCATCGGCGCGCGGTCGCCATCCATGCTGTAAAGGCTTTCGACCGCGATCCAGACGCGCCCCATGCCGCCTTCGGCGCGCCAGCGGCTGATCGCGTCCTCGATAGCACCAACGTCGTTGTGCGCGGCCAGCTTGAACTCGGCGCGCCCGGCCTGCGCGCCCTCATGCATGCTGGCATGGGCGAGCTCGTCGAGGACCAGCAGGTCGCCCTTCTGGGGCAGCGCGGTCAGGAGAGCGAAGTTGGCGATGTAGCCGCTGCCGAAGAACAGCGCGCGTTCGGCGCCAAAGAACGTCGCCGCGTCCGCCTCCAGTTGCTCATGCTCCGGCGCGTTGCCGCGCAACAGGCGCGACCCGGTGGCGCCGACCGGCGTACCCCGCGCGATCGCCGCCGCAACCGCGTCGCCCAGTCTTTTGGAGGCGGCAAGCCCGAGATAGTCGTTCGACGAGAAGTCGAGACCGGCGCGCGGCGCAAGCGTCCGCAGCCGGTCCTTTCGCGCCAGTCCACGCAAGGATGCGTCATACCGGGCAAGAAGTGCCTCGTTCATTGCGTGCCGATTTCCATCGGCTCGATGCCGAGACGCTGGAACAGAAGGGTATCCTTGTCCTCGCCGGGATTGTCCGCCGTCAGCAGCGTGTCGCCGACGAAGATCGAATTGGCGCCGGCAAAAAAGCACAGCGCCTGCATCTCGTCGGTCATGGCGGTGCGGCCGGCGGAAAGACGCACATGCGACTTCGGCATCATGATGCGCGCCAGCGCGATCACACGCACGAACTCGATCGGCTCGATGGGCTTGGCTTCGGCAAGCGGGGTGCCGTCGATCGGGATCAGCATGTTGATTGGAACGCTTTCGGGATGCTCCGGCAGGTTGGCCAGCGTCACCAGCATGTCGATCCGGTCGACCGGTTCTTCACCCATGCCGACAATGCCACCACAGCAGACCTTGATGCCGCTGTCGCGGACATTGGCGAGCGTATCCAGCCGGTCGGCAAATTTGCGGGTCGAGATGATCTCTGAGTAGTAGCGCTCGGAGGTGTCGATGTTGTGGTTATAGTAGTCGAGACCGGCCTGTTTCAGACGAGCGGCCTGCTCAAGATCGAGCATGCCAAGCGTCATGCAGGTTTCCATGCCAAGCGCCTTGACGCCCTCGACCATCGCCACCACCGCATCCATGTCGCGGGCCTTGGGGTTTCGCCAGGCAGCGCCCATGCAATAGCGGGTGGCGCCGGCATCGCGTGCCTTGGTCGCCTCGGCGATGACGCGTCGGACCTCCATCAGCTTCGACGCCTTCAACCCGCTTTCGTGATGCGCCGACTGGCTGCAATAGCCGCAATCCTCCGGGCATCCCCCCGTCTTGATGCTGAGAAGCCGGCTGAGCTGGACCTTGTTGGGATCGAAATTCTGGCGATGAACGCTTTGTGCCCGAAACAGAAGGTCATTGAAGGGCGCATCGTGGAGCGCCCGGGCTTCTTCCAGGGTCCACATCCGGTGGCCGTCGAAGGATTGAGCTTCAGGCAGGGTTTTTTCCGAAATTGCTGCGCGCATTTCCATCCTGTTCCTTGCGATGTGGCGACACGAGCGCCTTTGGACTGGCGGACACGGTCGAGAGAAGCTGGGTAGGCTAGATGGTCAGCCTCGACGATCAAGGCTCACGGTAGTCGAGGCCGATATCGAGGATCGGCGCGCTGTGAGTCAACCAGCCGATGGAAATCAGGTCGATACCAGTTGCGGCAACGGCTGGCGCAATCGCGGCGGTGATCCTGCCAGACGCCTCGGTGATCGCCCGGCCAGCAATCGTCGCCACTGCCTGGCGAAGCTCGTCGACCGACATGTTGTCGAGCAAGACAGCGTCGGGTCCCAGGTCCAAGGCTTCCTCCAACTGGGCCAGCGTATCGACCTCGACTTCGACCTTGACGAGATGGCCGACGCTGCTCCGCGCCCGCTCGATTGCCGGGCGAATTCCACCAGCGATGGCGATGTGGTTGTCCTTGATCAGGATGGCGTCGTCGAGGCCGAAACGGTGGTTGGATCCGCCACCTGCGCGCACGGCATATTTTTCGACAGCTCGCAGTCCCGGTGTCGTCTTGCGGGTGCAGACGATCTTTGCACCATGGCCGCAAACCGCTGCGACGACGGAAGCCGTCGCCGTGGCGATGCCGCTCAGATGGCACAAGAAGTTGAGCGCCGTCCGTTCCGCCGTGAGTATGGCGCGGGCCGGACCGCTCACCGAGGCAATGATCTCGCCTTGCGCGACGGTGCTACCGTCCGGCCGATGCACGGCCATTTCGACATTCTGGTCGATCAGGTGGAATGCGAGCATCGCCAGATCGAGGCCGGCGACTACGCCCGGCTGGCGTGCCGAAAGGACGGTCGTTGTCCGAAGGTCCTTCGGCACGATGGCATCGGTGGTCAAGTCGCCGGCCCTGCCGAGATCTTCGAGCAGAGCCGCCCGCAACAGAGGCTCGAGCATGATCGCGGGAAGTGGTGAGAGGTTCACAGGACGCTTTCCAGTGTTGGGCAGGATGCAAGTTCCCGCGCTGCCGCCACGGCCGCGTCGAGCGTGATTTCGGAACGGCGGGCGACGGTTGCGTGGTGCGGAAAGTCCATCCGGAAATGAGCGCCGAGGCTTTCCCGGCGCCGCAAGGCGGCAATTGTGATCATCAGCCCGACAGCGGCAGGATCGGATGCCGCGTCGTGTCTCTGCGACAGCGGTAGCAAGGCCCTCGCTGCCTCTTTCAACCCTTCGCCATCTCGCGTGACGCCAAGGCCACGTGACAGGAGAGGGCGGACTGGCGTTGGATCCGGCACAGGCAGATACGTTGTTATATCTCGCTTTCCGCCGCAGTCGGGTGAAGCGGCGACGCTTTCCGCAACCCAGCGCGCGCAAACAACGGCTTCGGTCAGTGAATTGCTGGCAAGCCGATTGGCGCCGTGCAGCCCGGTTGAGGCGACTTCGCCGCAGGCCCAAAGTCCCGGAACGGAGGTACGCCCGGCCAGATCCACGGCGATGCCGCCCATGTGATAATGCTGTGCCGGCCGGATGGGAATGAGGTCGCTCGCCGGATCGATGCCGGCCTTGCCGCAGGCCGACGCGATCGTCGGGAACTGCCGGGCGAATGTCGCGCCCGGCCTTTCGCGTACGTCGAGGAAAACGCGATGGCCCTCCGCGACGTGCTTGCAGACAGCGCGCGCGACGATATCGCGCGGCGCGAGTTCCGCGCCTCGCACACCGTCGAGGAAGCGCCGCCCTGTCTCGTCGACGATCACCGCGCCTTCGCCGCGAACCGCTTCGCTGATCAGCGGCATCGGCCGATCCGGCCCGTCAAGCGTGGTCGGGTGGAACTGGATGAACTCCAGGTCGGCAAGGACAGCACCGGCGCGCGCCGCGAGCGCCAGGCCCTGCCCGCAGCTGCCCAATGGGTTTGTCGAGTCATGGAAGAGGCCGCCGATCCCTCCAGTGGCGACAACGACCCGTCCCGTGGCGAAGAACACCGGACCCGTCGAACGGTTGGCCAGCACACCGGTGACCCTGCCGTCCTGCACGGCCAGCCTGCGCGCTTCGATGCCTTCGACGACCGTGATCGCGGGCGTGGAGCGAACGGCGGCGACAAGCGCACGCATGACCTCCCGTCCGCTGCCGTCGCCCCCGGCATGAACGATGCGTCGCCGGCCGTGCGCAGCCTCCAGTCCGAGACGAAACGCGCCTGCCGGCGTCCGATCAAAGCGAGCCCCAAGGCGTGCCAGATCCTCGATCGCGGCGGGCGCGGCGTAGACGATGCGTCTTGCTGCTTGCGTATCGCAAAGACCATCACCTGCGGCGAGCGTGTCGGAAAGATGGAGCGCCGGTTCATCATCCTCGCCCAGGCTCGCGGCAAGCCCGCCTTGCGCCCACCCGCTGGAAGCGTCCGCGCCAAGCGGTGATCTCGACAGCAGAAGCGCCGGCTCGGGCGCCAGATAGAGTGCGGTCATCAGCCCGGCTATGCCGCCGCCGATGATCACCGGCAGGCCGGTGAGATCGCGGACGTCCATGCTCATATAGCCAGCATCCGCTCGACGGCCAGCCGTGCGCGTCCGGCGATCTCGGGATCGATGGTCACGACATGGCGGTTCTGCTCAAGTGCCGCGCGGATGTTGGCGAGCGTTATTCGCTTCATGTGCGGGCACAGATTGCAGGGCCGGATGAACTCGACCTCGGGATGCTCGACCGCGACATTGTCGCTCATCGAGCACTCCGTCATCAGCACGACGCGCGGCGGCTTTTGCTGTCCGACATAATCGGACATGGCAGCGGTCGAGCCGGAGAAGTCCGCTTCCGCGACCACTTCCGGTGGACATTCCGGGTGCGCCAGCACGGTTACGCCTGGATGATCCTCCCGCAGCTGCCGGATGTCGCTGGGGCTGAACCGCTCATGCACCTCGCAATGCCCTTTCCAGGCGATGATCCGCACATCGGTCTGGGCGGCGATGTTCAGGGCCAGGTATTCATCCGGCAGCATGATCACCTGGGGAACAGCCAGGGACTCCACCACGGCTTTCGCATTGCCCGAAGTGCAGCAGATGTCGGACTCCGCTTTCACCGCGGCGGAGGTGTTGACATAGGTGACGATCGGCACGCCGGGGTAGCGCTGCCGCATGAGACGGACATCTTCCGCAGTGATCGAGTCAGCGAGGGAGCAACCGGCCCTCACGTCGGGAATAAGCACCGTCTTTCCCGGATTGAGCAGCTTCGCCGTCTCGGCCATGAAATGCACGCCGGCCAGCACGATGACATCCGCTTCGACTGCCATTGCCTTGCGGGCAAGCGCCAGGCTGTCGCCGACGATGTCGGCGACACAGTGGAAGATCTCCGGCGTTTGGTAGTTGTGCGCCAGGATGACGGCATTGCGCTGCCGTCTCAGATCGAGAATTGCCTCGATATCATCGGTAAACGCTGGCCACTCGATTGGCGGGATGACCCGCCTCACCCGATCGTAGAGCGCGGCCGTACGCGTGGAGACGTTGAGCATGCTTGCGCTCCTTATGCTCATAGCGAGTATAACTTGGACATATGCTTACTTTGAGCATAAGAAATGTCAAGCGCGTGTAAGTGGTAATTTCGTCCCTGCGACAGCTCGTTCCGCAAGAACCGCCTGACGGAAGCGGAAACGCTTCGCCGGACGCCCGCCTGTGTCCGACATCGTCTCGCCAGTCTCTTCGACCAAATCCTGCTGTTCGATAAGCCGCCGAAAGTTCTGTTTATGCACCAGCCTGCCAGCAAGCGCTTCAACGGTACGCTGCAATTGCAATAGCGTGAATGCTGGCGGCATCAACTCGAACACAACGGGGCGGTATTTGATCTTGGTTCGAAGCCTGGCGATCCCGGTCGCCAGAATGCGGCGGTGGTCGGCGATCATCGGCCGACCGGGAAGAGCCGGAGCACCGCTGGTGTCTCGGCCGCGTGCGGCCTCAGCCACCAACGCTGCTTCATAGAGCAGTTCGTATCGCTGCAGGACGAGTTCCTCGTTCCAGTCGCGATCATCCAGCCCGAAGGCATATGCCACGCGCTGCCGGCGGTCGCGGCGCATGCTCGGATCTTCAACGTCGTCGGCCCAGGCCAAAAGTCGGGGCGTGAGGATGTCAGGCAGGATGGGTGGCACTCCCGCGCGGTGATCTTCCCACGGAAAATAGTCGTACCATCCGTGCCATCCATGCGTCGGCGACCTCTCCGCCTGCTCTTCCCGCGTCAGGCCGAGGTAACTGATCGAGATCTGCACGCGTTCATCGCCGATCCGGTCACGGTCGGCAAAGGTGTAAAGCTGCTCGACGTAGCCAAGCGGATGATTGGTCTGCCGTTCTACCCAGGCCCTCAGACCGGACTGCAGGGAGCGGTGGCCCAGTTCAAAGGGGCCGGACGGCAAAGCCCCCGGCTTTCCGATGGTCAGGACGCGTGGCTCACCGTTCGTCACAGCAATCACGACGGCGATCAGGTCCGCGCTGACAGCCTGGCTCTGGTTGGTCATTGCGGTGCGCTTCGTCGCCGGTATTGCCGTGTCTTGCATAGGGGTTGATCAAATTCCGAATATTGAGGCGCCTGAGCGTGGCAAACCAAGCGAAAGGTGAACTGCTGCCTGCCACTCGTCAACGGCCGCACGAAGCCCTTGCAATCCGTATCAGTTCTCTGCGCGCTCCCTCGGATTTTTGTAGCGAAACCGCGCTACCGCCTTTCCCCCACTCATCGAGCCAGTCCAGGCTCCGCTGCTACGGAAAGCGAGCTGCTGCCGCTTGCGGTCACCCCTATCGTTGGGTCGTGCGCCGCGGGCATGGTCTACTGCGGTGGCCCCCCGCAATCAATGACGCTCGGGTCTCGGCACCTCGTGGGCATCTTTTTTCAAAGTACGAATACATCACTGTTAGAGATAATAGTCAGGTTCGGCGGTAGGTCCTCGAAGGTGGCAATGGTAGCGATTCCGCCGCTGCCAGTTCCGTCGACATCGACCTTCAGGTCGCCTCTCTGGGAATCATATGAGACGAAATCGTGGACATCGCCTGCCCCCGCCTGGAAAAGTAAGGATAGGTCCACCTTGTCCTCGGCGAAGTTGTAGTCGGCGACCATGTCAACGGCCTTGACGTCGTTGAAGACAAACCTGTCAGCTCCGTTGCCTCCCACCAAAGTATCTGCGATGCCGCGCCGAGCAACACGTCATCGCTATCTCCGCCTATGAGCAATTGATCGCCGGCCGGAGTGCCGAGCGCGGTTTCAAGCGCCACTTCTACAAAAGAGCCGGAGGAACCATCGGCGCGCGTGAAGATGCCTTGTCCAATCACCTCCTGGCCGTCGATCTCGCCGGTGGCTGGGGAGGCCGGCGCGCTGATCGACGTGGCGCAACGAAGCGGTCCGTCCGCATCAAACCCGCCGCTTCGCGGCGGCGGTCGCGCCATCGCCGACATCTGCCGCAAATCGAAATCCCCATAGCCATCGCCGGTGGCCCGCGGGTTCCTTCCTCGGGGACTTTCGTACGCCTGCCGGCGCCCGAAACTCTTCACGGAAGCTGACCGTCGGATATTTTGAACAAACCCGGCAAAAGCGGTCGTTCCGTTTCTGACCTCAGCCGCGATTATGCTCATTGTCACTGCAAACAAAACACGTTCGACCGCGGCGCCGGGTTGGCAGCATTACGCCGGAGTGAACCTAACCCCAGGTCAATTGTGCTCTTTAGCCAAAGGGCTTAACTCTCATCGCAAGTGGACCAACTTAAGTCTCTGCCCCAACTGTCTGGAAATTGGTGCATGCGAATCGGCTTTTTCAGGGAGCGAAAACATCGGCGATGAACGAACTGCCCCGAGACCGCGGTTCAGCGATCAATGGCCCGGGGAAGCGTTCAGGCGTTTGGAAATCGTAACGATCCAGGCACGAAGCTCCGGTGCAAATGGCTTCTCGAGCGCAGAACGGTCCCAGGCAAGGAAATAGGCATCGGACAACCTTATCCGCTGGTTGAACGGCACGATGAGCCGGCCCGCCGCGATATCGTCCGCGGCCATAGACAATTGGGCAAGCACAAACCCCTTTCCATTGATCGCCGCGTCGATCGCGGCGCTCGACAATGAAAACGCAACTTCGCCTGACGTCCTTCGATGTGACACACCGATCGTGCTCGCCCACTCTGTCCAACTTGGCGGCGATTGATGATCCCGCGCCCATTCGATGCCCAAGAGAGGAAAATCAAGAATATCCGAGGGCTTGCCGAGCGGTCGATTGGCCAGCAATCCGGGTGCGCAAGCAGGCACCACCCAATCCGTGAACAATTCGGTATAGTGGTCGTATTCGTGGATCTTGGTGCCGTACGAGATCCGGAAGTCGACCTGATCCTTGTCAAAACGCGGCTCCTGTTCAGCGCCGATAAGACGCACCGTCGCGCCGGCATGGCCAATTTGCCAGTCCAAAAGCTTTGGCGCGATCCACTTGCTGGCAAGCGAGGGAAGGCAGGAGATGGTCAGCGCGCTTTCCGATCGTGCTCGCTCGACAAGGTCCTGGGCGTTGCGAATCTGGTCGAACCCCGACGAAATCGCCGCATGGTAGGTTCGCCCCCAGGACGACAGCGTAACATTCCTGCCACGGCGCTCGAGCAGACTAAGCCCCAGCACGCCCTCTGCCTTGCGGATTTGCTGGCTGACTGCGCCGACCGAAACGCCAAGTTCATCGGCGGCAGCCGTCACGCTGCCGCAGCGACCGAAAGCCTCGAAGGCCTGTATCGCACGCAGAGGGGGCGTTTTCTTCACCTGGGTAGATCCTGGGGGTCCGCTTGTTTTAGCATTTCTAAAATAGAACGCAGATGCAAGCACTATGTCGTCTCGTGCCCGAGAGCTATTCGTTTTGGCGTTCACGAGCACGGGAGGACGCCATGTTTCTTCGAAATTGCTGGTATGTGGCCGCGTGGGACCAGGAAGTCTCCAATGAGCTGAAGCCGGTACGGGTCCTCGGGGAAGACATCGTTCTCTATCGCAAGAGCGACGGAGTGGTTGCAGCGCTCGAAGACGCCTGCCCGCATCGCAAGCTGCCTTTATCCATGGGCCGCATCAAAGGTGACACGGTCGAATGCGGCTATCACGGTCTGACCTTTGACAGCACCGGAACCTGTACGCGTGTGCCCGGTGCTGAAAAGATACCGCACGTGGCGTGCGTTCGTTCCTATCCCATCACCGAACGATACGGGCTGCTGTGGATCTGGATGGGCGAAGCAGAAAAGGCCGATCCTGGCTTGATCTTCGAGGTCGATCACTGGGGCGACCCGGCCTGGGGTGTGAATCGCGGCGAGTCGATGATGCTCGACTGCAATTATCTCTACATGACGGACAACCTGCTCGATCCGTCACACGTATCATGGGTGCACCAATCCTCGTTCGGCGGTGTGCAGGCGATGGAGGATGCGCCGCTCGAAACCACGGTCGGTGCGGACGGCGTGACTGTGTGGCGCTGGGTTGTCGATGCGGCGCCAGCGCCATTTTATGCGCCCTTCCTGAAATTCGCCGGCAATTGCGACCGCAAGCAGCACTATGAGGTGCGCTATCCCTCCAACGCGATCATTAAGGCGATTTTCGTGCCGGCCCAAACCGGCGGGGAAGGCAAGCCGCTCCACAAGGATGTGTTCCTCATGGACAGCTACAACTTCATGACGCCGGTCGATGAGAACCAGACGAAATACTACTGGTTCCAGATGCGCAATTTCGCGCCCGACGATCTGGAGGTTTCGCGCAAGTTCGCCACATCCGTGCGCGGCGCGTTCGACGAGGACCGCGCCGTGCTCAATGCCGTGCACAAGGGGATGGCCAACAAGCGGACGCCCAATCTCGACCTCAAGATCGATGTCGGGCCGCTGCGGTTTCGCCGCAACCTCGCCAAACTGATCGCCGCCGAAAGCCGGCAATTGGCCGCCGCCGAATGAACGCATTCACCGCCCGTGACAGTATTGAAAGAAGCGGGTTTCGCGACCTGAAGGTGGTCGCGAAGGTGAAGGAAAGCGCCATCATCACGTCGTTCTATCTCGAGCCGGTCAATCCACGGGACTGGCACGACTTCCAGCCGGGTCAGTTCCTGGTGTTCCGGATTCCGGTAGCGCGGGATGCAGCCGGCGAAAGGGGATATGTGCTGCGCAACTACAGTGTCTCCGGTCCGCCAGACAGCATTCGCTATCGGATCAGCGTGAAGCGTGAAACAGCACCCGCGCCGGGCCTGCCTCACGGGCTAAGCTCGTGCTTCCTGCATGAGCGGATCGGCGTCGGCGATGTGCTTCAGGCGGAAGGGCCTCGCGGTGATTTCGTACTCGACAAGGCCAGCGACCGTCCAGTCGTTCTGCTCAGCGGTGGCGTCGGGCTGACGCCGATGGTGTCGATGCTGCATGCGCTGGCTTCGCTGCCCGACGGCCGCGCTGTCTTCATTCATGCCTGCGAGAACGGCGATGTGCATGCCTTGCGCGAGGAGGTGACCGGCCTGATCACCACTCGGCCCGGCCTCACCGCGCACTATTGCTACCGGTCCCCGTCCGAGCGCGACAAAGCCGAGCAGCGCTTCCACAGCGAAGGGATGATTTCGCGCGAGCTGCTGCAGCGGCTGCTGCCGATCGATGACTATGATTTCTATCTCTGTGGCCCGCCACCGTTCATGCAGGCCATCTACGCCATGCTGCGCGAGCTCAGCGTACCGAGGCATCGCATTGCCTATGAATTTTTCGGCCCGGCGACGGTGCTTGAGCCCGATGCCATGCGAGCACCCGCGGCTCCGGCACAGCCGGCAAGGATCGAGCCGGCCGGGGAGGCGACAACCGTGGAATTCCGGAAGTCGGGCCTGACGGCCGTCTGGGATGGCTCGGCGGCATCGTTGCTCGACTTCGCCGAGAACCAGGGTCTGTTGCCGGAGTTCAGTTGCCGGGCCGGCATCTGCGGCACATGCAAGTCGCGGCTGATCGCGGGCGATGTCGCCTATTTCGAAGAACCGCTGGACGAGCTTCGGGAAGGCGAAGTGCTGCTGTGCTGCTCCAAGCCACGCGGATCAGTCGTCCTGGATATTTGACAAGATCATGATGCCGCGCCTGGACGCGGGGAAACGGAAGTCGGGTTTTGGAACAGTCGGTCAAGTCAGCATCGAGCCTCGCGTTCAATCCACATGTCGCCGCCTTGCCGCCCTACAATGCCGGCATGAACATCGCGATGGCGCGGGCGCTCAGTGGCCGCCACGATATCGCTCGGCTGGCCAGCAACGAGAACCCCGATGGGTGTTCTCCCGCCGTCATAGCCGCGTTGGCCTCCTCATCCTTCGAGCCATGGCGCTATGCCGATCCGGCCTGCGCGGCGTTGCGGGAGGCGCTTGGCGAAAAACTGGCGGTCGATCCCGGCCTGATCGTTGCCGGCAATGGTTCCGAGGAGATGATCGCCGCCATCTCGCGCGCCGTCCTGGTGCCGGGCGCCTCGGTCGTCACGACGGTGCCGAGCTTCGGGCTTCATGAAATAGAGCCGCTGGCTGCAGGCGCCGATGTCGTCAAGGTCGCGATGGCGCCCGAAATGGGGTTCGATCTTGCCGCGCTCGAAACGGCGATCGCCACCGGGCCGCGGATCGTTTTCATATCCTCGCCGTGGAATCCGGTTGGGCCGGGTCTCGACCATCTTAGCCTGCGGCGGCTGATCGGCGCCGTGCGGCCCGGCACGCTTCTTGTCCTGGACGAGGCCTATTTCGAATTCGCCGATCCTGGCGCGCCCGACGGCATTCAGGTCCTGCGCGACAGCGGCATCGACTATGTGGTTCTGCGGACATTTTCGAAGGCCTATGGTCTGGCGGGGCTGCGCGTGGGCTATGCCGTCTGTTCCGGCCTCGAACTGGCCAGAGTGATCGCGGCCGCCAAGACGCCATTCAACGTCAATGCGGCGGCACAAACGGCCGCCATCGCGGCGCTCGCCGACGAAAGCTGGATGAAGGCATCGACAGGCCGTGTCAGGGCCGAGCGTGAGCGTGTCTCCACGGCGCTTGCCCGCCTTGGATTTCGGGTCTCGCCGTCGCAGACCAACTTTCTGTTCTTCGACTGCAAGGACGACAGTTCGAGCATCGCCGCCCGCCTCCTGCAGCAAGGGATTATCGTCAAGGCCTGGCGCGAAACCGGCTACGAACACTATCTGCGTGTCACCATCGGCTCACCGGCGGATAGTGACCGGCTGATCGTCGCGCTTCAGGGACTGGCGGCGCGATGAGCGGCCCTGTTTCTCCAACGCGGGCGAATTGCATCGACCATGCGGTGCCGCTGCCAGTTGTCGACAGCATCCGTGATGTCGTCGGTGCCTCGAATGTGCTGGCGGGAGAGGATGCCGAGATACCGGACCTTGGGTCGAACAGTGTCGCGTGCGGCGCCGGCATCGTCGTTGCGCCGTCATCGACCGGCGAAGTCGCGGCGGTGGTGCGCATCTGCCGTCAGAATGAGATCCCGATCGTGCCGCAAGGCGGTCGGACTGGCCTGGTCGATGGAACTGTCTCGCGGCCGGGCGAGATCGTTCTTTCGATGGCACGCATGAACCGCATCGAGCGTCTTGATCCACTCGAACGCGTGGCGGTGGTCGGTGCCGGTGTCACACTGGAGGCTTTGCAGACTGCCGCATTTGAACACCGGCTGGAACCGGGCATCGACCTTGCGGCACGCGGCTCGGCGACGATCGGCGGCATGGTGTCCACCAATGCCGGCGGCGTGATGGCCTTTCGCAACGGCGTCATGCGCCATCGCGTCGTTGGGCTCGAGGCCGTGCTTGCCGACGGGTCCATCTATTCCGATCTGACGCGGGTGGTGAAGAATTCCGCCGGCTACGATCTGAAGCATCTCTTCATCGGCGCCGAAGGAACGCTCGGCATCGTGACCCGCGTGGTCGTCAAGCTCGACCCTTCGCCACGAGCCACCGCCACCGCGCTTTTCGGGCTGCCGTCCGTCGAAGCGGCGCTGCAAACCATTCGCCTGGCGCTTGAATCGGGTGCCGGGCATCTGCGCGCGGCGGAGGCGATGTGGACCTCATATTTCAGCCTGGCCGCCGCCGCGCTTGGGTGGTCTGAACCCGGCGTGCCGCTCGACCAACCGCTGTTCCTGCTGCTGTCGCTTGGCGGCGCGAACGAAGAAGCGCTGCGCGAGGATTTCGAGCGGATCTATTCTGAAGTGATGGAGCGCTATCCCGAAACCACCGGCATCATTGCCGCCTCGCGGCGGCAAGAGGACGATCTGTGGCGGTTGCGCGAGGACACCGGCGTGCTCTATCGCACCCATCCCCATGCGCCTTCCTTCGACGTGTCGGTTCCTTTGTCGGAAATACCGTCCTATCTCGACAGAATCTTGCCCGGGCTCGCCGCGATCGAACCGGGTCTGGCCCCCTATGTCTTCGGGCATCTGGCCGATGGGAACCTGCACATCATCCTCAACCAGGGTCCGCTGGCGCCTGATGTGGCGCAGGCTGTCGACAGCGTCCTGTATCAACAACTGCGGGAGATTGGCGGTTCCTTTTCCGCCGAGCACGGTGTTGGGTCCAAGCGCATCCAATCGCTGCTGGCGACGGCTGACCCGACGAAGCTCGCCGCGATGGAGCTGGTGAAACGAGCGCTGGACGGTCAGTCGATCATGAACCCCGACAAGGTGCTTCCCTCCGACGCTTGGTACGTCAGGTCCTCCAGGCCTCCGAACGCGAGCGATCAAAACGATGAATAGCCCCATGGTGGAACGACAGGGAATGAACGGATTGATCGCAACCGTCAACGGTCCAGTGGGATCGACCATGCGCTATGATGAGACAGCCCCGGCCCATGCAGGTGATTTCGCCGCCCTGCGCAAGGGATTTCGCGAAGCCGCCGAGCGGGCGGGCGCGGAACTATCTGAGTATGTTCATCCGCTCAACGGCCCGTATGGCGAGACGCTGGCGACGGATGTGGCGCTCCTTGGCCGCCGCAATGCACGCAAGCTGATCGTGCTCATCTCCGGCACGCATGGCGTCGAGGGCCCGTTCGGCTCAATCTGCCAGACCGCCTGGCTCGGCCAGAAGAACCTGCGACGCCTGCCCGACGACACGGCGATCCTTGCCATCCATCTCATCAATCCCTGGGGTACGGCATGGTCGCGGCGCGTCAACGAGGACAACGTCGACCTCAACCGCAACTTCATCGACTGGTCACAGGCCGTTCCCGTCAACAATGGTTATGCCGGCCTGCACGACGCCGTGGCGTACCGTGAATGGGAAGGGCCGGGCCGCATTGCGTCCGACGAGAAGCTCGCCGTTGCGCGCAGGAGGCTTGGGCATGTCGGACTGGCGGCCATCGTCGAGGCCGGCCAGTATGAGTTCGCCGACGGTATGTTCTACGGCGGCGGTGGCCCGGTCTGGTCGAACCGCACCTTGAACGAAATCCTGAAGACCTTTGCCGGCGCGGCACGCCAGGTCATAGTCTTCGACATGCATACCGGGGCAGGGCCCTATGGTTATCCGGCTCTGCTTTCCGTAGCGAGTTCAGAGCATGCCGGCCTGGCTTGGGGCAAATCCATCTTCGGTCCAGCGCTAGCCACCGTCATCACAGGTCCGGAGGCCAAGACTGGCACCGGCATTGCGGCTACGGCGACCGGCTATGTCTCCGATGCTGTCCGCAAGGCCATGCCGAACGCACGCGTGCTGCCGCTTGTTGTCGAATGCGGCACGCTGGACGGAGCTGCCGTCATGGAGGCAGTGCAGGCGGACAACTGGCTGCATCTTTTCGGCAAGATCGATTCCGCACTAGGCAAGCGCATCCGGGAAACGCTGCGCACCGCCTTCATTCCCGATGATCCGGATTGGCAGCGGACCTGCCTGACGAGCAGCCTGCGCTACTTCGACCGGGCGCTGATCGACTTGCAGAATGTCGAGATTGCAAAAGACGATCGCCACGTTCCCGGACAGACGCCGTCGATTGTCGGCTTCCCGGCGGACAATTCGGTTCCTGCGGACGAGGCGAAGATCACGACGCCGGCCGTTCAGATCGACGAACTCCACAAGAGCTTCGGCTCCCTTCTGGTGCTGAAGGGTGTCAATCTCACGGCGCACGCCGGCGAAGTGATCTCGATGATCGGATCGTCCGGGTCCGGCAAGAGCACGTTCCTGCGTTGCATCAATCTTCTGGAACAGCCCGACGGCGGCAAGGTCGCCATCGACGGTGAGATCATCAAGATGAAGCCATTGGCGAACGGCCGTCTCGGGCCGGCCGATATGGCTCAGGTGGAACGAATTCGCGCCCGCGTCGGCATGGTTTTCCAGAACTTTAATCTCTGGCCGCACATGACGGTGGTGGAGAATATTGTCGAGGCGCCCCGGCATGTCTTGAAGGAGCCTCGCGAGAAGGCCGTCGAACACGCGCACGCCTTGCTGAAGAAGGTCGGCCTTGCCGACAAGCACGCCCACTATCCGGGCCAGTTGTCAGGCGGCCAGCAGCAACGCGCGGCGATTGCCCGCACGTTGGCGATGCGTCCCAAGGTCATCCTCTTCGACGAGCCCACGTCGGCGCTCGACCCCGAGCTGGTCGGAGAGGTGCTGCGGGTGATCCGGCAGCTGGCGGAGGAAGGCAACACCATGATCCTCGTGACGCACGAGATGCAGTTCGCGCGCGAGGTCTCCCACAAGGTTCTGTTTCTCCACCAGGGAAAGGTGGAGGAAGAGGGTGCACCCGCGGCGCTGTTCGGCAGCCCGCGCTCGGAGCGTCTGCGTCAATTCCTGGCACGGACATTGTGAGTACAGGCCGCGTCCTCGAAGCGTTCGGTTAACCCGGACAACGACAATGAAGACCAACAACAAGGGGAACTGACCATGAAACTGAAAATCCTGATGCTGCTCGCAGGTCTTGTGGGGGGCATGGCAAATGCCGTTGCCGCCGACGGTGAGCTGTCCATCGGCACGGAGGGTGCGTATCCTCCGTGGAGCATGTCCGACGCCAGTGGCAACGTCACGGGTTTCGACGCCGATGTGGGCGCTTTGCTCTGCACCAAGCTTGCGGTGAAGTGCCATTTCGTCGTGCAGGCGTTCGACGGGCTCATTCCCGCGCTGAAGGCCAAGCGCTTCGATGTCATCATCTCGGGCATGTCGATCACCGCCGACCGCAAGAAGGAGATCAATTTCAGCGTCGGCTACGCCGAGCTGGCCAATATGTTCGTCGCTGCGAAAGGCTCGGATCTCGCGGGGATCACCGACGTCGACGCGCTGCTGAAGGCGCTCGACGGCAAGAAGGTCGGCGTGCAAGCCGGCACGACTCATGCGCATTTTCTGGAGAAGCGTGTGCCGAATGCCGATCTGAAGACCTACGACACGCTCGATCAGATGCAGATCGATCTTGCGAGCAGTCGTCTCGACACCGCTTTCGCGGATCAATCCGCATTGCAGGACTTTCTGGACAAGCCGGATGGCAAGAACTTTCAGCTGGTCGGCGTTGAGATCAAGAGCACGTTCGATCCGACGCTCGGCGAAGGAATCGGCGTCGGCATCGCCCAGGACAACACCGAACTCAAGGCAAAGATCGACAAGGCGCTTTGCGAGTTGATCGCGGATGGCTCGATCGGCAAGGCCAGCCAGAAATGGTTCAAGACGGATATTTCCCGCCCCTGCAACTGACGTCGGGGAATTTCGGCAACGCATGCGTCCGGTTGAGCCCGGACGCATGCGATAATCGGCCGTACCGCTTGTCCGACGACAGCGGACTGGGTCGGGTCATCGCAGCCGGCGTGGATGCAATTCTCGTTCGCGCAAAAAAGACTAGGGCACTCAAATGGAATTCGGCCTCTGGCAGGTTTGGGAAGCGGGTTGGGTGACCGCAATCTTGCGCGGCGCGTCGATAACAATCCTCGTAGGCGTCGTCAGCATGGCGGCCGGACTGGTGATCGGTATAGCCTGTGGCCTTATCAAATGGGCCCGGATATTTCCGCTTTCGCTCCTCGTTGACGCGTATACTTCGCTGGTGCGTGGCGTGCCCGAGCTGCTCATCATCTACCTGCTGTTTTTCAGTTCAGTTGAATTCGTGACGAAGGTCGTGACCGCATTCGGCTACGCCGGTGTGGCTGAGAGTGGCTATGCGTTTGTCATCGCGGTCATCGCCATCGGAGCAATCTCGGGCGCATACTCGACCGAGGTCGTGCGCGGGGCATTGGCCGCGATTCCCAATGGGCACATCGAGGCGGCTCGCGCCCTTGGACTGTCGCGCGGGCGTATCTTCCGCCGCATAATCGCGCCGCAGATGCTGCGCATTGCGGTTCCCGGCATCAACAATGTCTGGCAGACCACCATCAAGGATACCGCCCTGGTCTCGGTGGTTGGGCTCCAGGAGCTGATGCGCATTTCATTCATCGGCGCGAACTCCACCCGTCACCCATTTATCTTCTACCTGATCGCGGCGGTCGTTTATCTGATCATCACGCTTGTAAGCCAGGCCGGTTTCGACGGAACCGAGCGGCTGCTCCGGCTCCGGACAGGAAAGTAGGGCGATGGAACTCATCCAGCTTGCGGTTCCGGTTCTGCTCAAAGGCCTGGGCATGACGGCGGTATTGACCGTTGTTTCGGTGCTAATCGGCTTCAATCTTGGCCTGGGATTGGCGTTGATGAGATTGTCTTCAAACCGTCTCTTGGCAGGCTTCGCAAAATACTACAGCAATGTGTTTCGCGGAACGCCGCTCCTGGTTCAGATTTTCCTTTTCTATTATGGGCTCGGCCAGCTGTCCCTGATCAAGGACAACCCGGCTCTGTGGTGGGTGGTCAGCGACGGCGCGCGCTGCGCAGTGATGGCGCTCGCGCTCAATACGGCAGCCTACACGTCCGAGATTCTGCGTGGCGGATTGATGTCCGTTCCGGTCGGTCTCGTCGAGGCGGCTCAGGCGTGCGGCATGTCGCGCATGCTCCGGTTTCGTCGCATCGAGTTTCCACTGGCGATTCGCCAAGCGCTGCCAGCCTACGGAAATGAACTTATTCTGGTCGTCAAAGGCACAAGCCTTTCATCGACAATTACCGTGCTCGAGATCACCGGTTATGCGAAGCGGCTCATGAGCCAGACCTTCGCGATTTTCGAAATCTTCGCCATCGCTGGAGTCCTCTACCTGGTCATCAATCTGTTGTTGATTGCAATCATCCGCTCAACCGAGCGGGTCCTTATGCGGCATGAGTTGCTATCCCGCGACATACGTAGCGCGCCTAACCCGGAAGGCTCTGCAACAGTTTTGTGACGCAGATCTTGGTGCAAACGAGCGGTCTGCCTGTTCGCGCGCAATGTCAGCTTTGGGAAAAGCCAAGGTTTGCTCAACGTCCGACATTGGGGTGCATTGCTGTTCGGCAGCGATGGGCCTACTGCGGTCATTTTGAAAACCGGCGGCGGATGACCGCTACTGGCGCTTCCACGCGTTCCCGGAGCTCGCATGCTCCTTTCCGTCCAAAAACGTTGACCCACGGGCCGTGCGTTGCCCCGGCGGCTATTCATTCTGTCAGGCGGCGCGCATCGACGGGCGGTCGTTGACGTAGCTTCACCTTGGCTTCACTAGGAACTGGGACGCTCCTCTGCGGACCAATGATGCATGTAGCATTCAGCGACAACCCATCGCCGTCCGCCGTCGACCGCGCTCGGACCTCAGCCCGAATGACTGCTCGTGACGGATATGAGCGTCTTGTTGATCCTGTCGTCGGCAGCATTGAAATTATTGGGTAATTTTGTCCGGGGGCGCTACCACATATGCATGATTTGCTAGTTATTTCAACAGCTTATCGGATTTTGGTAGCGGGAGACCGCTACATCGTTAGACCCACTATTGAGGGAGCGTTCTTTTGCTATCGGCGACGTTCAGCGTGAGTAAGCCGCAATCGATTCCCGAGCGGTCGAAAATCACAAACCGTGGCAATGATGGACTGGACAAATAGGTAAATAAAATCAGATATTTAAGGAATAGCGTGTGCAAAAATCGCACACGAAAGTTCTGCTTCTCTTTTTTCGTTCCCACGACGTATCCGCCGACAGCTCTATTTTTTAGCTGTTTTTGCCGACGACATTCACCGTTCCATCGCGGACGTTCGCTGCAATATCCGTGCCCCTTGTTGTCCAATGCGGCGTTCAATTTGCCTGGGGTACCTGGAAGCTTTTCGAATTTTCTGTCTTGCGCCTCCAGTCGAAATGCGCGCGCTTCTGAAGGACGTTGGGGTGCCTGGATCGCTGTGATGCAACCTTGATCAGCCACTGTGGGGTTCGAGACCCACTATCGAAGAGGCATTCTTTTGCTATCGGAGGCCTGGGGCTTAGTCGAAATTTTTCCAATTTTGGGGCAGAGGAAGCTTGGATTGGCTCGACGCCTCTCGGCGAGTTACGTGGACGCTTCGTCGTGGTCCCTCCCTCAACAGCCACCTCGCCAGCAATCGGTTCCGTTTCAACCAGGCGACTTCGGGACATCCTGACGATCTCGGGCCGGACTGTGTTCTGGGTTTCGCGGAATGCCCGGCGGAACGCGCGTGGTCTGAAAGGCGTGCTGCACCGATCGCGCGGCGCCGGGCGGCGCCTTCGGCCAACCCTACACAATCGGCCGCAATGTCATAGGCCGCCCAGTGATGCCAGATCCCCGCCGGAGCGTCTGGATCATCGCAGAGAAGGACAAAGCTGCCGGTTCCGGCCGGAGCGCCAGTCCAGCCGAGGGGAGGGGAACGATCCTCACCGGCGGGCGGTTTTGGCAGAAAGCCAAGCGGCCAATTGTGGGGGGATTGTATACAAAATTATAGAAAGATGTTGACAATCTGGTGATCTGGGTTTCCCCTAGGGTATCCGCGCAGCCTATGAGCAAAAACAAAGCGCGATAACCAAAAGGGGAAACGCCAGAATGATCAACCGACGCTCGACTCTCAAATCGATGGTGCTTGGCGCCGTCTCTGCTCTCGCTATGACCGCTGCGGGCATGCCGCCCGCGCAGGCCCAGAACAAGGAACTCAAGATCGGCTTCGTCGGCGTCACCAGCGGTCCGGCCGCCGCTTGGGGCACCTCGAATGTGCGTTCGATGCAGACGCGTGCCGCCTGGATCAACGAGACTGGCGGCGTCAAGATCGGTGACGCCACCTACAACGTCAACATCGTTACTTTCGACGATCAGAAAGACCCCAAGCGCGCCATCGCCGGCATGGAGAAGATGGCCCAGGAAGGCATTCACTACGTGGTCGGGCCGAATGTTGATGACGGCGCCGCCGCCGTCCGCCCGGTCGCCGAGGCGAACGGCATCATCTATTTCCCTTATGCTTTCCCGAAGGCGCTGTATCAGAAGCCTGCCTCGAATGCCGTGCTCGGCATGATCGCCAACTATCAGTCAGGCCCGGCGATATACAAATACCTCAAGGAAAACAAGGGCGTGAAGACGATCGCCTTCGTCGCCGCGAACGAATCGGACCCGCTCAGCCAGCGAGATAGCGGCGTCGAGGCGGCCAAGGCGCTCGGGCTGAAAATCGTTGCCCAGAACGATACCTACCAAAATGACACCCGCGACTTCACCCCGGTGCTCACGCCGATCGTTTCACTGAAGCCCGATCTGCTCGTACTGTCGGGCGTGGCACCAGCCAACGCGCCGTTGCTCATTCGCGCCGCCCGTGAACTGGGCTTCGAGGGCTTGATCTCAACCGAAACGGCTCAGGACGCCAAGGTTCTGGAAGAAGGCGCTGGCGAGTATGCTAACGGTTTCATCTCAGTCGGTGGCGCCTCCACGCCGGAAATTGCTTCCGACATGATGAAGGAGTTCGTCAGCCGCTACACCAAGATGTTCGGCGAGTATAACGACGAGTCCAACACCAAGGTGTATGCGCTCGAATATATCCTCGAAACACTGAAGGCCAATCCAGCGGCGATCAACGATGTCGGGGAGTTCAAGAAGACGATGGACAGCTTCTCGGCGCCCAATCCCTATCTGAAGGGCGATGCCAAGCTGAGCTATGTTGGCACGACCTCCTTCGGCCAGAAGCGCCAATTGGCAGTGCCCATGGTGGTCAACGAATACAAGGACGGCGCCTTCCACACCCTGTTCGTCGGCACGGTCGACTAGGGTTAGCTTCCAGCGGTTACTTCCTCCCGCGTTGCCGGGGGCCCGGAGCATGTTCCGGGCCTCGCGGAAGATCGAAGGCGTCTATGGAACAGGTCATCGCTAACGGATTCTATCTTGGTGCCCAATATGCACTGATTGCGCTGGGGCTCACCCTGATCTTCGCATTGATGAACGTCCTCAACTTTGCCCACGGGCAGATGTATGTGCTCGGCGGCTTCATCTCCTACACCGTCTACGGCCAGCTCGGCCTGCCCTTCGTGGTGGCGCTGCTGGCTTCGGGCGTCACGCTCGCCGTTATCGGCGCGCTCATGGAGAAGTTTCTTTTCCGGACCGTCATCAAGCGCAGTCTCCGAGAGGAAAGCACCATGCTGCTGGCGGCGGCGACGGCGTTTTTCTTCGACGCCGTCATCCTGCTCATCTTCGGTGAAAAGCAGCGCGGCGTACCCAAGATCGTCAAGGGCGTGTTCAACGAGGGCGGCATCATCATGCCCTATGACCGTATGGTCGTCGGTGTGCTCGCACTGGTCTTCATTGCGGCCTTCGTACTCTACATGCAGTACAGCAGGGTGGGGCGCGCCATGCGGGCGCTGGCCCAGGACCGCGTGGCCGCGCAATTGATGGGCGTCCAGGTCGACCGCTATTCGATGATCGGCTTCGCCATGGGCGCCATGCTGGCCGGCATCGTCGGCGGCCTTTTGGTCACCATCACCGGCGTCAATTCCGGCATCGGAGGGCCAATCTCGATCAAGGCCTTCATGATGGTGATGATCGGCGGTGCCGGTGTCGTCGGCGGCGCGATCGCCGGCGGCTTCATCCTCGGCATGATGGAGTCAGTAGGCCTCACTGTGCTGCGCGAATATGGCGACGTCACTTACCTCGTCATCTTCGCAGCGCTGATGGTGTTCCTCTCGATCCGCCCCAATGGGCTGATGGGTAAGCCGTGGGGTTGATGGTGCCATGACGCGTAGCGTGAAAATCGCTTCGGTTGCCGCCTTTCTGGCGATTGTCTTCATCGCTGTGCCGGTTCTTATCTCGGTGAGCGGTCGGTTCGACCTCTATTACACGCTCACCTCGGTGGCGCTGCTCAGCATCGCCAGTGCCGGCGTGTGGCTTACCTTCTATATCGGCCGGATAAACATCGGCCAGGGCGCCTATGCGCTGATGGGTGGCTACGTCTCGGCCATACTTGTGGTGACCCATGGCTGGTCGTTCTGGCCGACGCTGCCGGCCGCCGGTCTGTCCTGCGCGGCGGCAAGCGTCCTTATCGGCCTGCCGATCCTGCGCCTGCGCGGAGTCTACTTCGCCATGGTGACACTGGTGCTGACCGAGGTCGCGCGGCTTCTGGCTTTGGCGCTGCCGATCACCAACGGTGCCAAGGGCATGGTCAGCATCCCGCTCCCTGGGGCGCTGTCGATCTTCGGCCTCACCATCATCCCGGATTTCGCAACGTTGCATAATGCTCGGCTGGCTTTCTACCTGCTGGCGGTCGCGCTCATGGTGGTCTGCTTCGCTGTGGTGTACCGGCTGGTTCATTCGCGCGTCGGCAAGCTCTGCCAGTCGCTCCAGCAGAACGAGGAGCTGGCCTCGTCGATCGGCGTCAACATCGCCTATCTGCGCGTCATCGCCTATGCCGTCTCGTCCTTCTTTGGCGGCGTGGCCGGCGCGATCTTCGCCGCCATCTCGCAGTCGATCTATCCGTCGAGCTTCACGGTCATCGACTCTGTCAACTTCATGCTTAACTGCTTCCTCGGCGGGCTCGGCTATGTATTCGGACCGATGCTCGGCACGCTGGTGCTCTATTTCGGCTGGGACCTCCTGTTCCAGACCGGCCGGTTTCAGCTGCTGATCTACTCGACCTTGATGATCGTGCTGATGCTGTTCTTGCCCAATGGGCTGCTCAGCCTCGCCGCCACGACCCGGAAGAAGGGCTGAGCCATGGCCGATCTGCTCGAAGTCTCGGCTCTGACGAAACGCTTCGGCGGTCTCGTTGCGGTTAACAATATTTCCTTCTCGGTGCGTGAGAAGGAGATTCTGTCGGTCATCGGTCCCAATGGCGCCGGCAAGTCGACACTTTTCAAGCTGATCGCGTCGTTCCTCAGGCCGACATCGGGCGAAGTGCGCTTAAAGGGCGAGCGCATCTCCGACCAGGCGCCGCACATCGCCGCGCGCAAAGGCGTCGTCCGGACGTTTCAGGAAACGACGATCTTTAAGAATATGAGCGTGCGCGAGAACGTCATCATCGCACACCATCTGCGCTCCAGGGCGAGCCTGCTTGGCTTCTTCCTCGGCACGAGCGCGGCCAAGGCCGACGAGGCAGCCTTCGGTACATCAGCCGACGAAATTCTTGTGCTGCTTGGCCTCTCCTCGCTCGCTGGAGAGACCGCCCGAAACTTGCCGCATGGTCACTTGCGGGCCCTCGGCATTGCCATCGGCCTCGCCACGAACCCGTCGATCCTGCTGCTTGACGAACCTTTCGCCGGGATGAACCACGACGAGACGATGAGAATGGTGGCGATGATTAGACGGTTGCGCGAGCTCGGCCTCACCATCCTTCTGGTCGAGCACGACATGCCTGCCGTTATGAAGATTTCTGATCGCATCGTCGTCTTGAATTTCGGCCAGAAGATCGCAGAGGGAACGCCGGCGGAAATCCAGAATAACGACAAGGTGATCGAGGCTTATCTCGGCAGCGAAGACGAGGCTATCGGCCTATGAACCAGGTCCTGAAATTTGCTAATGTCGAACTCTACTACGATCACGTCTACGCGCTGAAAGGCGTGTCGCTCGAGGTCAACGAGGGCGAGACCGTCGCGCTGATCGGTGCCAACGGCGCCGGCAAATCGTCGATCCTTCGCGCCATCACCGGGCTGCGCAAGATCAAATCCGGCGAGATCCACTACAGCGGCCGACGCATCGACGGCGCCACCCCTGATGCCATCGTCAAGATGGGCATCTCCATGGTTCCAGAGGGGCGCCGCGTCTTCCCTTACATGTCGGTTAAGGACAATCTCCTGATGGGCGCCTTCACCCGCTCCGACAAGGCCGAGATCGTCGGCTCGCTGGAGATGGTGCTCGGCCGCTTCCCCCGCCTCAAGGAGCGATATTCGCAAGCCGCCGGTACGATGAGCGGCGGCGAGCAGCAGATGCTGGTAATCGGCCGCGCGTTGATGGCCAGGCCGCGCCTGCTGCTGCTCGACGAGCCCTCGCTGGGCGTCGCGCCGAAGCTCGTCCAGGACATTGCCCGCTCGATCGTGGCGATCAATCGCGACGAGAAGGTCAGCGTTCTGCTTGTCGAGCAGAACTCCCGCATGGCGCTGCGCATTTCGCAGCGCGCCTATGCGCTGACCACCGGCAGCGTCGCGCTGAATGGGAACTCCGCTGATTTGCTGACCGACGAACGGGTCAAGCATCTTTATCTCGGCGGCGAGATTTGAGGCTGATCGCATGCGCATACTCGTCATCAATCCCAACACGACCGCATCGATGACCGCCAAAATTGGCAAGGTCGCAGTGAGCGTTGCTTCTGCCGGGACAGAAATTATTTCGGTCAACCCTGGCGACGGTCCGCCGAGCATCGAAGGCTATTTCGACGAAGTCTTCGCCATCCCTGGGATCATCGCCGAAATGAACAAAGCGGCGGCCATCGACGCCTATGTCATCGCGTGTTTCGACGATACCGGGCTGGACGCTGCTCGTTGCGCGACCGAGGCCCCGGTCATCGGCATCGGCGAGGCCGCCTTCCACCTTGCCAGCCTTGTCGCCGGCAAGTTCAGCGTGGTGACGACGCTCGCCCGCTCCGTTCCCGCGATCGAACACAACCTGGTGAAATATGGCCTCGCGTCGCGCTGCGCCAAGGTCAGGTCGTCGGAGGTTGCCGTGCTCGATCTGGAACTGCCGGGCTCGGATGCAAGGCACAGGATCTCGGAAGAGATCGCGCGCGCCGTTCGCGATGACAGGGCGGAGGCGATCGTCCTCGGTTGCGCGGGGATGGCTGATCTGGCGAACAGCCTGTCGCAGGAACACGGCGTTCCCGTGCTCGACGGCGTCGCCTGTGCGATCACCTTGGCGGAAAGCCTGTTCCGGGTCGGTCTGAGGACGTCGAAGGTTGGCGGCTATGCCGCTCCGCTTGGCAAGCGGTTTTCGGGCATCTACGAATCGCTGTCTCCGGCTCGCGCTGACGCAACAGTTATATCGCCGATCTAGAACGCGCCTGGCCTCACGCATTGAGATCCTGTGTCCCGGGATTGACCGCCGTGCAAGCGATACTAGATTGCATCGACCGTTGAGCGGTTTGGGATAAATCAGGCAATGTCGTGCCTGCGCATTGAAAAGCATGTTGACAGTGCTCAGAGAAGAAGACCGCGACGAAAAGCCGGCAGCCCGCTGGTCGCCGATCTACTATGGTCTGAGAGATGCCATCGTCAGTCATCGTCTCGCCCCAGGCACAAAGCTGCCGGAAGACGAGTTGGCGTCGATCTATTCGGTGAGCCGCACCGTCATTCGTGCGGCCCTGCAAGCTCTGGCTCATGACCGGTTGGCGCGGCTGGAGCCGAACCGGGGTGCGTTCGTGGCTCAGCCGTCGAAGGTTGAGGCGCGCGAGGTGTTCGAGGCACGGGCGCTGATCGAACCCAAAGTGGCTTGGCTAGCCGCCAACGCAGCAGTACCAAGCGACATTGCACAGTTACGGCGGCATCTCGAGAAGGAGCATGAGGCACTTCACGCCGGCCGAGACAGCGAGGCGATCATGCTTTCGGCACGTTTCCACGTTGCCATTGCCGAGATCGCCGCACACTCGGTGTTCACCAACTTCGTTCGCGACCTTGTCTCCCATTCTTCCCTCATCATCGCGCTCTATTGGAAAAGGCGCGACGCGACCTGTGAGAAACACGCCCATCACGCGCTGGTCGATGCAATCGAAGCCGGGCGTAGTTCCCAAGCGGCCGAACTGATGAACAGCCATCTTGTCGACCTCCTATCAGGGCTCGACCTCACGGACAAAATAGAGAAGTCGGACATCCTCTCGGACTTGCTTCGTCCGTAGAGCGGGACGGCAATCCTGCATCCGAGCAGCCGCCGGAGGCCGGCAATGCTGCGCCACGACCGCGTCCTTTACTGCCATCTGTTGCTGCGAAGCGAATGTCGGTATTGGCGGTCGTGTGTCCCGCAACCACTTCTGTCATAATACGCTAGCCGTCTCGGTCTAACCGAGGCGGCTTTTTGCGTTTCGTGAACTGTCTGGATTGCGCCGATATCGTTGAACCGTGCGCCGCAGGCCGGCGCCCAGCAGTGCCGCCCCGCCTCAATGCACCATGCCTTCTCCGGCCAGATCGTCGATGATCAGGCAATCCGGCTGCCCGTCCCGTTGGCAGTGCTCGACCAGATGATGCAGTGCATGGCGCAAGCCGGCCAGTTCGGCGATCTTGCAGTCGATCTCGGCCACCTTCACTTCGGCGATCGCCTTGACGTCTGCGCTCTCGGGGTCCCGGTCGTGGTAGAGCGACAGGAGCTGCCGGCACTCGTCGGCCGAAAAGCCGAGGCTGCCCGCGCGCTGCAGGAAGCGCAGACGGTGGATGTCGGCGACCGAATAGTCGCGATACCCATTGCCGGTGCGGGTCGGGCGCACTAAGCTGATATCCTCGTAGTAGCGGATCGTCTTCGCCGGCAGGCCTGAGCGTTCGGATGCATGCCGATGTTCATGCCTGAAAATCTCCTTTTGTAAGGAGGATGGCCTTCCAGTTACTGGAAGGTCAACATACCGACGCGATATTCCATGCCTCGGCGCAGCCGTCTGAAGAACCCAGACCTTCATGATCGCATACCGGCAAAGCCGTATGTCAATCGGCGTGGGGTCTCCGCGCTGATCGGCACGATAAGCCATTGCAATCTCAGTGGCGGGTGGGGTCACGCTATGGCGCCTGTTCACACTACGCGGTTAGTTTGACGCTTGCAGTCATGACCTGAGAGCCTTTCGGCCTAACAACATATGTTGACATAAAGATGTCTTTATGTGACATGATACCAATCATGTCGTATCGAGAATGAAGAGCGTCGCTTATGTCCTCAGTCGATGAACTCTTCGGGCCGGTAGCAGCCAAGCCGGACGGTTCTGCGATCCTTGCCGCCCTCCAGGCCGCGGCACGCGAGCGTATCCTAATCCTTGACGGTGCGATGGGCACCCAGATCCAGAGTCTGGGCTTCCAGGAGGTTCATTTCCGTGGGGACCGGTTCGTCGGCTGCGCTTGCCATCAGCAGGGCAACAACGATCTGCTCATACTGACTCAGCCAAAGGCCATCGAGGACATTCACTACGCCTACGCCAAGGCTGGCGCGGACATCATCGAAACGAACACCTTCTCCTCCACGCGTATCGCGCAGGCCGACTACGGCATGGAAGAGATGGTCTACGAGCTCAATCGCGACGGTGCGCGGCTGGTGCGCCGTGCGGCGATCCGCGCACAGCAGGAGGACGGCAAGCGCCGCTTCGTCGCCGGTGCTCTCGGCCCGACCAACCGGACCGCCTCGATCTCGCCGGATGTGAACAATCCCGGCTTTCGCGCCGTCACCTTCGATGACCTACGCCTTGCCTATGGCGAGCAGTTGCGTGGGCTGGTCGACGGCGGCGCCGACATCATCCTGATCGAGACGATCTTCGACACGCTCAATGCCAAGGCGGCGATCTTTGCTGCGGAGGAGATCTTCGCCGAAAAGGGCATCTGGCTCCCGGTGATGGTCTCCGTCACAATCACGGATCTTTCCGGCCGCACGCTGTCCGGCCAGACGCCGACCGCCTTCTGGCATTCGGTGCGCCATGCCAAGCCATTCACGATCGGGCTGAACTGCGCGCTAGGCGCCGCTGCGATGCGTCCGCATCTGGCCGAGCTTTCGGGCGTTGCCGACACCTTTATCTGCGCCTATCCGAATGCCGGCCTGCCGAACGCCTTCGGCCGGTATGACGAGAGCCCGGATTTCATGGCTGCGCAGGTCGAGGAATTTGCGCGCGAAGGCCTCGTCAATGTCGTCGGCGGCTGCTGCGGCTCAACACCGGAGCACATCCGCGCCATCGCCGATGCGGTGGGCAGGCATGGCCCGCGCGCACTACCTGAGCGCAAGCCGTTGATGCAGCTTTCGGGCTTGGAGCCGTTCACCCTGACCAAGGATATCCCCTTCGTGAATGTCGGCGAGCGCACCAATGTCACGGGCTCGGCGAAGTTCAGGAAGCTGATCACCGCCGGCGACTACGCCGCCGCCCTAGACGTTGCGCGCGACCAGGTGGCGAATGGCGCGCAGGTCATCGATGTCAACATGGACGAGGGCCTGATCGACTCGAAGAAGGCGATGGTCGAGTATCTGAACCTCATTGCCGCCGAGCCGGACATCGCCCGTGTGCCCGTCATGATCGACAGTTCCAAATGGGAGGTGATCGAGGCAGGGCTCAAATGTGTGCAGGGCAAGCCGATCGTCAATTCGATTTCCATGAAGGAAGGCGAGGAGGCTTTCCTGCACCACGCCAACCTCTGCCGCATGTATGGCGCGGCGGTTGTCGTGATGGCATTCGACGAGCAAGGCCAGGCGGACACCAAGGCACGCAAGGTCGAGATCTGCACGCGTGCCCACAAGCTGCTTACGGAGCAGGCAGGCTTCGCGACCGAGGACATCATCTTCGATCCGAACGTCTTTGCGGTGGCCACCGGCATCGATGAGCATGACAACTACGGCGTCGACTTTATCGAGGCGACCGGCGAGATCACCTCGACACTGCCGCATGTGCATATTTCCGGCGGCGTATCCAACCTCTCCTTCTCGTTCCGCGGCAACGAGCCGGTGCGCGAGGCCATGCATGCGGTGTTTCTCTACCATGCCATCCAGCGCGGCATGGACCTGGGCATCGTCAATGCCGGGCAGCTCGCTGTCTACGACACGATCGAGTCGGAGCTGCGTCAGGCGTGCGAGGACGTCGTCCTCAACCGCAAACCGAAGGCCGGCGGCACAGCAACAGAGCGCATGCTGGAGATCGCCGAGCGCTTCAGGGGAGCGGCCGGCAAGGAAGCCAAGGAGCGCGACCTCGCCTGGCGGGACCGCCCGGTCGAGCAGCGCATCAGCCATGCGCTGGTCAACGGCATCACCGAGTTCATCGACGCCGACACCGACGAGGCGCGCTTGAAGGCGGAACGACCGCTGCATGTCATTGAAGGCCCGTTGATGGCGGGCATGAATGTCGTGGGCGACCTGTTCGGCGCCGGAAAAATGTTCCTGCCGCAGGTGGTGAAATCCGCGCGCGTCATGAAACAGGCTGTGGCAGGCCTGCTGCCGTACATGGAGGCGGAGAAGCTGGCCAACGCCGCCAACGGCATCGACAATGGCGAGCGCAAGACCGCCGGCAAGATCCTGATGGCGACGGTCAAGGGCGACGTCCACGACATCGGCAAGAACATTGTCGGTGTCGTTCTCGCCTGCAACAACTACGACATCATCGATCTCGGCGTTATGGTTCCGGCGACGAAGATCCTGCAGACGGCGAAAGACGAGAAGGTCGACATCATCGGACTGTCGGGCCTCATCACGCCCTCGCTCGACGAGATGGTGCATGTGGCATCGGAAATGGAACGCGAAGGATTCGAAATCCCGCTGCTGATCGGCGGGGCGACCACCAGCCGCGTTCATACGGCGGTCAAGATCCACCCGAGCTACGCCAGAGGCCAGACCGTCCATGTCAACGACGCCAGCCGTGCGGTCGGCGTGGTGTCGGCCTTGCTGTCGAAGGACGCGAAGGATGGTTATGTCGAGACCATGCGCGCCGAGTACAAGAAGGTGGCGGAAGCGCATCACCGTTCGGAAGCCGACAAGCTGCGGCTGCCTTTGGCCAAGGCCCGCGCCAATGCCCACAAGATCGATTGGGTGGACTACGAGCCTCCGGCGCCGTCATTCCTGGGCGCGAAGGTCTTCGAGACCTGGGACCTGGCGGAGCTTGCCCGATACATCGACTGGACGCCGTTCTTCCAGACCTGGGAGTTGAAAGGCCGCTATCCGAAGATCCTCGAGGACGAGAAACAGGGGCCTGCGGCCAGGCAGCTCTTCGAAGACGCCCAAGCGATGCTGATGAAGATCATCGACGAGAAGTGGTTTGCGCCAAGAGCCGCGATCGGCTTTTGGCCGGCCAATGCGATCGGCGACGTCAGGCTCTTCACCGACGATGGTCGTGTGCAAGAACTCGCGACGTTTTTCACGCTGCGCCAGCAGCTCTCCAAGCGTGACGGTAAGCCGAATGTCGCGCTCTCGGACTTCGTCGCGCCGGTCGAGAGCGGCAAGGCAGATTATCTCGGCGGATTCGTCGTGACGGCGGGCATAGAGGAAGTGGCAATCGCGGAACGCTTCGAGCGAGCCAACGACGACTACAATTCCATCCTGGTCAAGGCGCTTGCGGACCGCTTCGCCGAAGCCTTTGCGGAGTGCCTGCACGAGAAAGTGCGCAAGGAGTTCTGGGGTTATGCGCCTGGCGAGAACCTGTCCCTGGACGATCTGATCGGCGAACCATATCAGGGTATCCGCCCAGCGCCAGGGTATCCCGCGCAGCCCGATCACACCGAAAAGGTTACGCTGTTCCGGCTGCTCGATGCCGAGCGGAACGCCGGTGTCAGCCTGACGGAGAGCATGGCCATGTGGCCAGGCTCATCCGTCTCGGGAATCTATCTATCGCATCCGGAAAGCTATTATTTCGGCGTCGCCAAGGTCGAGCGCGACCAGGTCGAGGACTATGCCGCACGCAAGGGCATGGATGCGGCCGAAGTGGAGCGCTGGCTCGGGCCGATCCTCAACTACATCCCCACTGCCTTTGGGAAGGCAGCTGAATAGCTGCACTGCGGACTCACGTGCCCGGCGTCAATGTTTATCGCGACCCTGCGCGGTCTTGTTATCGCGCGGCCGCGCTGGACGAGAACGGTGCAATGGCCGAGGCCCTTCTCGTCGCCACACCCGACCAGTTGCCGGCGCGCGACTGGCTGGTTCGGTTCGCGCCAGCCGCGTACTATGACCGACCGCCATGCCCTTCGGTCTGGCCGATCGCCGGTGCCCGTGCCCTCGGCCCCGCAATAGGACACGAGGTTCCGATACCGTTGATAAATCCCCATGGCGCTGCCAGCCCGCCATCGTGAAAAAGCCGGGAAACTCTACCTTCCTGCGGTCCAGAGAATGGTATCGGAGCAATGAAACTCCGGACTCTCCATTGAACTGGTGGGAACAAGGGTCTCAGGTCAAATTCGCAACCCGCATACGCGCCGCCGCACTGTTGGAGCGCATTGCCGTCCTCTCCCCATCCAATGCGGCGATGACGGCTTTCGTCGGCTGGTCCCCCAGCAGTCTGACGATCGGAGTTGTCAGGCAAGACGAAAGCGCTGCCGAATCTGAGAGATAGAGGCTCTGACTAGACAGGCGATTGAAAGGCGGCCACTCAGTGGTGGTGCCTTCCGTCTCAACCATTTTAAACGGCAGTTCCTGCTGCCTTTTCACCGCGCCCAAGACCAACGTCGCTTCGAACTCGAGAGGCTCGGTGGGAGTTGCATCGCTCTCGTAGCGATGGTGATTGCCGACGGCGGGCCGGAGGCGAAGCGTCTCCGTCCCGCCAGGTCGGTCGATAGGACGTGCCTGACATGATGTGACACGCAGATAGTGCCTTCAGCTCTTGGTTACCGCAAGGGAAGAAATTCATGGTGCAGCGCACAAAAACATTGCTATCGGGTCGAGTCGGTCTCATAAATTGACGAGGCGTTTTGGGGCTGCCCACTGAAGGATGGAAACCATGTCCACCGCTGAAAAAACCCCTGATATCATCGAAGGCACCGCCTTGCCGACCTTCGATCCGTCCAAGGCTGCGGCCGAGTTCCGCGCTGCCGCTGAAAAGGGCGTCGAACAGTCAAAAGAAGTTCTTGCCAAGTTCAATGCGGGCTCTGATGACGCCCAGAAGGCTCTCGAGTCGAGCTTCGAAACCGCCAAAGCCTTTGGCAGCGATTTGTCGCTGAAGACAATTGCCGTTCTGCGCGCCAATACTGAAGCCGCCTTCTCGCACTTTGAAGTCCTAGTTGCCGTTAAGTCGCCTTCCGAATTCGTTGAACTGCAAACCGCCTTCGTCCGCAAGCAGGTTGAAACGGCCGTCGAGCAGGCCAAGGAACTCCAAGCCGTTACAACCAAAGCCGTCGAGGACGTATCCAGGCCGATCAAGTCCGCCTTCGACAAGGCCTTGAAGGAGCTCAAGGCGGTCTGACTGCTTCACGCAACCAGAGCACCTCCTTCGCTGACCGCTATAGGAAGACCGGCACCTCGCGCCGGTCTTCGTCCATTTTCCCAGGAAGCGTGACGGTTGGATGACGCGAGTCTCTTGCTCATCCTTTTTGCGATCATGCTGTCGAACTATAAGTGGCATTAGGGCAAAGTTCGAACAGAGTTCAGGCAACCTTTTGATTTATTAGCAGAAACAACGGCAGCTGCGGCAACGGATGAAGTCATGGAGCCACGTTGTCTAAGAGACATCCAGTTTGGCTGGGGTTCTTGGAAGCTTTTCGAACTTTCTGCCTTGTGCCTCCAGCGGAATTGCGCACGCTTATGAAGGAAGTTGGGATGTGTGGATCCGCAGTGGTGCAAACTTGATCGAAATACTCATTTGGGGTTCGAGTCGGTAGAGCGCTACCGCCTTTCCCCCCACTCGGAGACCCTGCGATATTTTCTACAGTGTAGGGCGTGATGGACCTGTCTCGGTGCCGCAAAGACCTGTGGGGAACGGGAAAGTCTGATACGAGGCCGACGTATGTTTTCCACGACGCGAACGGCAGCTTTGTGCCTATGTCGGCCATAGTGGCGAACTTTGCCTCCGCCCGGAAGCAGACACTGCAATTGACCACGCTGAAGGTCGTGGTCGCGCCAAGAGCCTGCAAAGGCGCAACTCGGTACACGAGGGCGAACATTCCGCTGCGGAAACAACTTGAAGAAACGCTTCGCGACCCATAGCATGCCGCGCCATGGTGAAATCTGATCGGGAGGTCAGTGGAATCGGTCGGGTTTTTGAGCCAGTGCAAGGTAGGGAGGATAATAATTATGGCTTCCGAAGTACAGGCAAACAATGGCGTTAACGTAGAGGCGCTGCTCGCCGCAAAAGAAGCGCTTACCAACGCCCCGGAGGCTGCGCAGTTCAAGTGGCGCGCGGCCTGTGAATGGAAGGACGGCACTCACAGCCATTCGACGGTCGAGAGTTTTTACGGTCTCGGTCAGGATCAGCATCGCAAGACCACCTTCGCATTCGATGCCGACCATCCGGAGGTCTTCGCTTCGCTGGATCAGGGCGCCACGCCTGTCGAATACGTGCTGGTCGGGCTGGCCAGTTGCCTGACCGCCGGCATCGCCGCGGTCGCCCAGAACCGGAACATCCAGTTGAAGTCGGTGAAGGCGACCATCGAAGGCGACATGGATATTGCGGGCATACTTGGTATCGACAGCGACGTCCGCAACGGCTTCAGCGGCATCACGGTGAAGTACAACATCGACGCCGACGCCAAGCCCGAGGACATCGAGGCTCTCGTGGCTCAGTCGCAGAAGCGATCGGCGGTCTATGACATTGTCACCAATCCGACGAACGTCACGGTCGTGGTGAATTGAAAGGCGCTACGAGCCGTAGACTCTCCTGATGAGAGGGCGCGATTAGTTCCGTCACCACAGTGATCGTCGGCGCAGGGCACGCGGGGCTCGCGATGAGCCGCTGCCTCGCGGAGCGCTCTATCGACCATGTGCTGCTGGAGCGCGGCGAGATCGCCCATACTTGGCGCACCGAGCGATGGGATTCGCTGCGGCTGCTCACCCCGAACTGGCAGAGCCGGCTGCCGGGCTTCCGCTATGACGGCGACGATCCCGACGGCTACCGGACGATGCCTGAGGTGATCGACTTCCTCGGGAACTATGCCAAGGCGATCTCGGCTCCGGTCAGAACCCACACGACCGTTACCTCGGTTCGCAGCGACGGGGCGGGATATCTTGTGCGCACGGACCGCGGCGAGTGGCGGTGTCGGACCGTCGTGCTGGCGTCGGGCGCGTGCAACATCGCGCGCCTGCCCGACGTCGCCAGCCGCGTGCCGCCGTCGGTCGCCATGCTGACGGCACAGTCCTACCGCAATCCGCGTCAGGTCGCCGACGGTGGCGTGATGGTGGTGGGCGCGTCGTCGAGCGGCACCCAGCTCGCACAGGAGCTGCAGCGTTCGGGGCGTCAAGTGACCCTGTCGGTGGGCGAGCACATCCGGGCGCCCCGCGTCTATCGCGGCAAGGACCTGGAATGGTGGATGGACGCCGCCGGCGTGCTCGACGAGCGTTACGACGAGGTGGACGACATCAGGCGGGCGCGACGGGTTCCTTCGCTGCAGCTTGCCGGCACACCCGACCGCACAACCCTCGACCTCAATGCGTTGGTCGACCTCGGCGTCAGGCTCATCGGCCGCCTGGCCGGCATCACCGAAGACGGCAAGGCCCAGTTTGCAGGGTCGTTGCGCAACATGTGCGCGCTTTCCGACCTCAAGATGGCCCGGCTGCTCGACCTCATCGACGAATGGGCGCGCGCCAACGGCCTTGACGCTACGGTCGGGCCGCCGGATCGCCTGCCGCCGACCCGTGTCGAGGACAACCCGCCGCTCGGCCTCAACCTTACCGGAGGCGCTATCAGGACGATCATCTGGGCCACCGGCTACCGGCCGGACTACTCCTGGCTGGAACTGCCGGTCTTCGACCGCAAGGGCCACGTCCGTCACGACGGCGGTGTAGTGGAACATCCGGGCCTGTACCTGATGGGGACGCAGTTTCTGCGCCGCCGCAAGTCTGCTCTGATCGACGGCGCTGGCGACGACGCGCGTGATCTCAGCGATCATCTGGCATCGTACCTCGGGCAAAATTCAATCAACGTCTAAGGCTAAG
>NZ_JAFFIW010000026.1 GCF_018588885.1 Mesorhizobium sp. dw_380 | reverse complement strand
CAAATAAGACGTTCGCAATCGACTCCTAGCGTAGGGCAGACCTTAGCAAGACCGTCCTTTGCCGGCTGTGATCTCGCGCGCTTCCCGAGCATAGAGCGCCAAAGTGCCGAACACGGCGCCGTTCCCTGAGAGTATGGGTGTTGACCAGCAGGCTCTGAGGATAGGGCCGCGCGATCCGCTCTGCCTGTAGTTTGGTATACGGTCCCATCGGTCGGGTCTTTTCATCGCCGCGACGAATCCGGCAATACCAGTGGCGGCCGTCGGAGAAGATTTCAACCAAGGTCGGCGCATCCTTGGCCACCTGCTCGGCGACCTCGTCGGCAAATTCCACCATCTTTGAGTAACGCTGGGCGGGCGAGACCGTGTGCAAGCTGATGGCAGCCGCTGGTTCCTGCTGTGCCGTGGACATAATCGAACTCCTTTTTACTCACGACCGTATTCCGCCTTTGCCATTCCGACTGTGCGCTTTTCGAGTCGGAGTGACGAAGGTGAGCTGCTATTGGCGCTCCATCTCGACCTCTGCCTCCAGGCTGTCGAGGTCCCGGAACATCGAAGCGACAGCCAGCGTGCGCCCTTCGCGCTTGAAGCGGAGCAGGCAGTCCTTGGCTGCAATGTCGCCATCGACCGAGATCTCGTCCCATCGTACTGCATGGCCGACATAGTTGATCGGGACGTCGTAGTGCTGGCTCCAGAAGAACGGCACGGCCGCGAATTTCTCCCGCCGGCCGAGCATGTTGAGCGCCGCGGTCTGCCCCTGCCGCTCTGCAACCACCCAATGCTCGACCCGAATGCTCTCGCCGCTATGAGGATCTGGCCAGCGCGCAATGTCGCCGGCCGCGAATACTCCTGGCTCGCTCGTTTCCAGAAAGGCGTCCACGACAACGCCGCGATCAACGACCAGCCCAGCCGTTTCGGCAAGCCCGGTCCGTGGCCGCACACCGATGCCGACGACGACGAAATCGGCCGCCAGCGTGCCGCCGCTGCTGAATTTCACCTCGCCGCCGGCAATGCTGGTTGCGGTGTCGTCAAGATGGAATAGGACGCCATGCTCCTCATGGAGGGCCCGGACGAAGTCGCCCATTTGCGACCCCAGGACGCGCTCCATGGGTCGTTTTTCCGGCGCCACGACATGAACTTCGATATCCCGAGCACGCAGGGCCGCAGCTACTTCCAGGCCGATGAAACTGGCCCCAAGCACGATAGCGCGGCGCGCGTTAGTAGCTCGCTTGATGATCGCCTTGCAATCGGCGAACGTGCGCAGCGTGTGTACGTGCGGCTCATCGGCGCCTGGGATGGAAAGGCGCACCGGTTCTGCCCCTGTGGCAAGCAGCAGCCTGTCGTAAGGGACCCTGCCCTCATTTGCGACGACGACCTCGCGGGATTGCCGGTCGATGTGAACGGCTTTCGTATCGAGACGCAGGTCGATGTTGTTTTTTGAATAGAACTTCTCACCGCGAAGCGGAATCCAATCTTCCGGTGCCTTTCCGGCGAGATAGTCCTTGGAGAGGTTCGGTCGGTCGACGGGCGGCGCTTGGTCATCGCTGATCATGACGATGCTGCCCTGGTACTGCTGGCGCCGCATCATTTCGGCCGCCGCGAAACCAGCCGCGCCGCCGCCGACAATGACGATCTTGTCGGGCATCGGGCCAGCGCTTCCGTCGCGTGGCTGCGGCACCGTCCGCTTGAGCTTCTCGCCCACGAATATCTGGCCATCGCGCTGTTCCACCGACCAGCAAGCGAGTGGATTGAACGCAGGCGCTCGCAACGCCTCACCGGTGCGCAAATCGAAGCACGCGTGATGCCAGGGACACCGAACGGTATCCGCCACCACAAGACCTTCGACAAGAGGTCCGCCGTAATGGGTGCATGTCGCCGAGGTGGCGAAAACCTCGCTTCCCCGGCGCACCAGCAGAACCGGCTCGTCGCCGCAATGGCCGACAAGCTTTCCGCCATCGGGAAGCTCGGACAACGAGATGCCCTGGACCAGATCCGGCCCATCCGCTTTCACATGATCTTCAGCCATTTTCTTCTTCCTCGGCGATCCGACGTCAAGATCGCCGGTACATCGAAACGGCAATCCCGATGCGTCGGATTACCTTTGCCTGGCCAGCGCGCCCTCAGATTCACGGCACTGTTTGCGCCAACCCTTAGTCGGCTTCGCGCCGCAGTTTCTCGCCGTCGTTGCTATCATGCAAACGAATTTAATCGGTACTTGGATGCAATTTTTCTGGTGGATCAGGCGATTTGCCGATGCGCGAATTGCACGTCTATCTCCATTTTGCCCAATCGAGCCCGCTGGTGGCAGCAGTCGCCACGAAACTCTCAAGTTGGTGTGAAGCAGGCCCGGCTCCCACTTGTAATCCCACCAACACCCCTCAGGGCTGCTTTGGCGCCCTGGCGGGGACGCCAACAATCACCCTGTCATTTTTGCAGGGTACGCCGCCGGCGGCACGTGGACTATCGTGCATGTCGCTCGGTTCGCTTGCACCGCCATTTTGCTGGCGGGTCTGCCGGCGCTATTCTTAGGCCTTGACGCTCAGACGGAGACTGCGAGGTGGACCGGCCGGTTCGGCGGGGCCTCAACGGTGGCGGCCTTTGCACATCTTCATGTCGTCGTGACGTTGACGTGAGCGAATCGCCTCCTACGCTGCGCCTGCGATCTCCACAGCCGTCGGCGCTGGCCAAACGCCGCCGGCCAGGCCTTGTTCCTGAAAAATTGCCGTCGGCGTTTTCACAAGACGCCACCGGGGTTTGCGGGCAAATTCGGAACAATGCCTTTCGCCTGGGGTTTATCGGAATGAAGGGACCGAGTTTCCGAGGAGAAATCAGATGAAACATCTTCTGATCACGAGCATGATCGCGCTCGGCGTCGGTTGCGGCGCCGCGATGGCGCAGACCGAATCCGCGCAGCCGAGCGCAGGCGACAATTGCGCCGCCGGCCAGGCCGACTGCCAGAAGGGCGGCAAGGCGGGCGAGCAGGCCCAGGGCAAGATGAAGTCGCAGACCGAGCAGAATGCCCAGGGCAAGGCCGGCGCCAACACCGAGCAGCAGGCTCAGGGCAAGACCAAGGCGAAGACCGATGAGCAGGCCCAGGGCAAGGCCGGCACCAACACCGAGCAGCAGGCTCAGGGCAAGACCAAGATGAAGACCGATGAGCAGGCCCAGGGTCAGGCTGGCACCAAGACCGAGGAGCAGGCTCAGGGTACGGCTAAGTGCCAGACCGGCATGGCCAACTGCCCGAAGGGTTCGAAGACAAACGAGCAGGCCCAGGGCAAGACCGAGATGAAGAACACTGAGCAGAATGCCCAGGGCAAGACCGGCACAACCACTGAGCAGAACGCCCAGGGTACGACCAAGATGCAGACCCAGCAGAATGCCCAGCGTAGGACCGGTACAACCACCGAGCAGAACGCCCAGGGCAACACCAACGTCCAGACCGACCAGAACAAGACGGCCTCGATCAACAACGTGACGGTCGAGCAGAGGACGCAGATCACGCAGATCATCCACGAGACCCGCGTCCAGCCGGTCGCGAGTGTCGACTTCGACATCTCGGTCGGCGTCGAGGTGCCGCGGCATAAGATCCGCCTGCATCGGCTGCCGGCCCGTATCGTCAAGATCGTCCCCGCTTATGAACGCTACGAGTATTTCGTGCTGGCCGACGGACGCATCGTCATCGTCGATCCGGACACCTACGAGATCGTGGCGATCCTTGAGGCCTGATCGGGACAACATCGCGAAAGCAAAAGGTCCGCCGTGCCGCAAGCCTCGGCGGCACCTTTTTGCCCGGCCTCGAAATACGCGGGATGGCGGATGAACCGAGTGGCCTAAGGACGAGCGGCCGATCGTTTCGCTTCCCGCCGGCTGATCGCTACGCCTGGGATTTCGGCCCCTGCTCTTACGAGCGGGGGTAATCGACACCAAGCAGGACGGCACTTGGACCTCGCCGACCGCGTTGACATCGGATCGTCACTGTTGGCGAGCAATGCCATGCCAGGCTGAGCCACCCGCCAATAGAGATTGTTTGTGGTGCTTAGGTGCGCAACGAGGTCGCCAGCGGGCACCCGCTTGCTGATGACTTTCGGCCTAGAAGCCGTCAGTCCGTTCACGTGACCCAATGCGGCCTGACGGCAATGCGCCGCAAGTCTGCCGTAGGGGACCGCATTTGGGATTCCTGAGAGCAGACGTCGTCTGCAGCTTCACTGGAGGTCAAGCAGACAACTATTGGCAATAGTGCGGGGAGAGCGCAGGATTGTCCAAAGGGCCTCCGTTTGCGACAGGGGCATTTGGGCGATGAGTCAATTTGGTAGTGAACCAGTTCGTGTTCCTGCGGACCTCGGCTTCGACAAGGCGCGGCTGGCGCGACTGAAGCGGTGGATGCAGCGCTATGCCGACACCGGGCGCTGGCCGGGCGGTGCAGTGCTCATTGCCCGTCGTGGAGAACTCGCCTTTTTCGACTGCGCCGGGCACGCCGACGTCGAGGCCAAGCGGCCTTGGCAGCGCGACCTCATCGCCCGCATCTACTCTATGACCAAGCCTGTCACCGCCGTCGCGCTGATGATGCTGTACGAGGAGGCGCGCCTGCATCTCGACGATCCGGTCGAAGCTTACCTGCCGGAATTCAAAAACAGTCAACTTCTGATACCGGGCGCAACGTCGCTGGACCAAACAGTGCCCATCAAAACGAGGATAACGATCCACCATCTGCTGACCCACACATCTGGCCTAAGCCTTTTTACGAACCCCGGACTGCTCGGTGAAGCTTATGCCAAAGAAAAACTCGGCCTCGCCCTTGCTTACGGTGGGCTCGACAAGATGGTGCGGGGGATCGCCGAGCTGCCATTGGAATGGGAGCCGGGCACGAAATGGCAATACAGCACCGGGTCCGATGTCATCGGCCGCATCGTGGAAGTCGTTTCCGGAATGACGCTCGACAAGTACTTCGCGACTCGCATCTTCGAGCCCCTCGGCATGATCGACACCGGCTTCTCTGTGCCGGAGTCTGAGATCAGCCGTTTTCCCCCGCTCTATGAGGCTACGGCTGGCGGCATGGCATTGCACGAAGCGCCGGAGGTTTCGGAATGGCGGCAAGGCAGGGTTGATACGTTCTGCGGCGGAGGCGGGCTCGTCGGAACCATCGACGACTATTGGCGGTTCACCGAAATGCTGCGGGCTGGAGGTGAACTCAACGGCGAACGCATCCTCAGTCCCCGCACTTTGAGATTGGCGGCGCGCAATCACCTACCGGGAGATCTTGCCTCTATGGCCACCGAAGTTTGGGCCGAAACCCAGTTTGACGGCGTCGGGTTCGGTCTGTTGGGCTCGGTCGTCCTCGATCCGGCCAAGGCACAAATTTCGGCGCAAGTGGGCGACTATGGCTGGGGCGGGGCGGCAGGCACCTTCTTCTGGGTGAGTCCGGTCGACGACCTGATTGTCATTCTCTTCACGCAACTGCTGCCTTCGAGTGCCATTCCCGTGCGCAAAGAGCTGCGCGCACTCGTCCATGGCGCATTGACGGGGGCCTGAGACACGTCAACAGAAACTGCGCGGAGCAACTTTGCGCTTGGCAGGCTTGGGCCGTGGTTGAGATGACTGCCCGCGCAACCTGAATGTCCGCTCTTGAGGAACCGCAGCCTGAAGCTGCCCGTCCCCTTGCGGGCCCAAAATCAGCCGTAAGTCGGTTCCTGCAACGGCTCACTCAACGCGTTGGTGACGAACCGGCTAACTGGACATGCGAGCGCGAGAACCTATGAGCGGCAAGCCCTCACCTTTTTTAACCGGCGAGCATGAATTCGACACCCACGATTATCAGAGCAGTACTGACCTGGGATTCTACCCAGCCATTCTCCAGCGCGTTCAGCGATGCTTTGTCAGCAAGCTCCTGCCGCACCCAGGCGAACAAGGCGCGGGCGGCTCGAATCCGTGTTGAATTGACCACCCCAGCACGATGGGCAGGTGGATATCTTTTGTCATGTATGCCTCTACTTTACACACTATAAGGTGTATTAGGTGACAATTAACTTCAGAGAGTCGACACAACTGCGACAGCCTCCTTCGAGGATGACCCGGTGGAGCATCGAAGGCATTGTTGAAATCGAAACATTCCGACCTCTTCCAGACCAGGGCAACTCCTGATGGAGCGGGTAGCCCTCATCCCGCCGATCAGTATGTGGGCAGACAGATCGCAACTGTTCGCGTTCAATCAGACGTTTCTCAGGCTCAGCTTGCCCGGGCGATAGGCATCAGCTTTCAACAGCTCCAGAAATACGAGAACGCCAAGAACCGCGTCAGCGCATCCATGCTCTACGAAATCGCCAGCTCATTGGACGTCCCCGTCAGCCGCTTCTTCGAAGGCCTGCCCGGAAATGACGAGACAAGCCGTAACGCTTCGCCACTGCCAGTCGATGAGCGCATCGACTTTATCGCCAGCGCGGAAGGCCGGCGCCTGATCAAGGGGCTGATGCAGCTTCCTCCACGAGTGCGTGGCCGGCTCTCAGCTCTGATAGCCGCCTTAGGAGAAGAATTGGGATTGGGCGACTCGGACGACGAAACGGCCGACGGGTACTCGCCGGCCGAGCGTAAGATGGCCTGACAGCCCATCAGGACATGTCAGCCGTATTTCCGCGCAGCGGGAACATCGATGCGACCGCTGGATCCGGAAAGCGCTATATCGGTACCGAAGACCCGCGAACGGGTTGCAAACCCCTCAAGGATATTTCGCGCGGCGCTCCCGATTGCCGCATTGGGAACCAGCCTGCCCGTTGCCGATCCGGTAGACTGCGCGTCCACGCCGACGACAACGGGCAGGAGGTCTATCCCTTCAAGGCTTCCGCTCACGTCATACCGGCACGCTGCGACGATGCTTTGCCAGACTTCCGGCGGGTCCCATTCGTTTTCGTCGGGGTGCACCTGGAAAAGGAAGTTTCCAAGGCCATAGAAGATCGGCGCGCCATTGTAGATCTCCAGCGCTTGAAGCACGGGAGCGCCGTGACTGACGAAGAGGTCCGCCCCGGCGTCGACGCACGACCGGGCAAATGTCTGCACCCAGCGCGGCACATCCTGCCAACCTGGTTCCCAATGGTGATGATGCAGATAGGCGACGACGAAGTCGCCTTGCGCCGCCGCCTGCCGGATAGCGGACAAATGGACGGCCGCGCTCTGAGAGTCGACGTCGACGATGCGGCCGAAGTTGGCCGCTTGCGCAAACACAGTGCCGAAGAAATTGATCTCCTCGCCGCTCGTCACATCCGGTGGATCCTCCGGTTGCGCATAGTTGGCGAGTTCGAAGGGGGTGCTTTGCAGATGTTCGCCAAGCCTTGCCAGTCTGCGGAAATGCCCGTCTGGCACCCCAAACTTTCGAACGGTCTTCAGTTGGTTGACGCCTGGGCGAGCCGGGCGAAACACTGTGCCGTTCGCGGCATACATGTTGGCCGGGCCTGGGCCTGCATCAATGGCAAGAAGTGCGACCTCGCGCGTCCCAAGCCGGCGGCGTCCCGGTAGCGCCGCGCCTGCCTCGTCCGCCCCTATCCCAGCATGTAAGAAGCCGCGCGCCTCCACCTCCTCCAGGGTATTCAGCACGCCGTGAGGACCGAGATCGAAAGCGTGGTTGTTCGCCAGTGCAAGAGCGTTGAAGCCGATTGCCTGCAACGCGTCCAGCACTTCCGCTTTGGAATAGCCGAAGTACTTGCCCTTGGTCGGCCAACCGCCATGCTTACCGAGGATCGTCGACTCGAAGTTGGTGAAAACGAGGTCGCCCTGCCGCGGCGCGCGTTCGATGTTCTCGGCGAGCGAAACCTCCTCGGCCAGAAGCGCGCCGGATGAACTGCCGACAACACAGGGAACGGGTGCGGTCTTGGCGAGCCGCTTCTGCTTCACCAGCATTTCGAGTGCACGATAGCGGCGACCGCCAGCCGGCACCTCGAACATGCCGGTTTCTTCACCAGCGGCATCGAGCACGGGACGTACATGGATGCTCTGGATCAGGCCTCGGCGGGCGATCGAGGCTGCCAGGTCCTCGATCGAAACGCCTGCCTTGATGCGCCGGACGTTGGTCTGGGCAAGCACCAGCTTGTTGAAAGGAATGTCGCGCGAGGACGACAGCGTGATTTTTTGAACCGCGCTAGCCATAGGGTTTTCTCCGCGACGGGCGCCGAGAGCCTCTCTCTCAGCCCTGAACCCGTCACGAAAATCCCCTCAACCCTCTTCCTCTTCTTGCCTCGACGCTGGCTCGGCGGCCGCGCGCAGCACGCGTTCGGGGGATGCTTCCGGCCGCGCGGGCAGCTTGGACATAGACCGAGATCAGGCGGCGGCCGACGAAAAGAATGCGCTGTGCGATGCCAGTTGACTGGCTCGAAGAAAGCTTGCGGGGGCGAATGAGAATCTGCGCCGCCAATGCGTCATGGAAGAACCCAACAACCCAGCGACAACGGCGCTGAATCCAAGGTTTGCCTTCGAACCTGAATACGTCTGGCACACCATCGTTGTATCTCATCGACTTTCGCGCCGGCACCGTCGGCGCGCCAAGAAAGAACGGCGCATAAACCGCAGTCCTGCGCGCGTCCGCAACAACGGACATTGTCGCGCGCAGGACGGAGGAAATTCGCCCCCGCCGCGGGCGGTGATCAGGACAGCCGTAGGAGCGTCAGCATAGCGCCGGCCGCAGGACGGGACGCGGGACCGACTGTCCCCGTCCGCGGTGGCCCGCATAACGCTTGCGAATCGGCGTTGCGCTTGATGACATCCCTATTGTGCGTGCCTGGGCACAATACTGTCGACGACATAGGTGCGCTCCGGGTGGGTGGCGGCGCGCAGGCCTCCAAACATCCGCCCTTGTCGATAGAGACGTCAACGACAGCCGGGCCTTCTTGATACTGGACAGGACTGAGCGCTGCTATTGCCTCTCCACCTGCGGCGTCCGCGATGAGCGATCCGTCCTAAATACACGCTAGCGCCGCTGTTTGCCGCCCGAGCCACAGGCACACCTTCTTTCCCGATCAAAGTCCGTCTACGCAGAAGTTATGCTGAGTTCGCGGATGCACAGAAAGAAGCGGTCGTGAGGCGGCACGTGCGCGCTCCTGAGCATGTCACTGCAGAACGCATCGAGCGCGTGCTCGACCGCGTCGCCGAAATTATTGTCGCGCGAGGCGACCAGGGCGAGGCATGGCTTCCGTTGTACGACCATTTGGAACGAGCCCTGCAGGACCATCGGGCGAAGGAAGAACGTCTCGAAGAAGTGCGCCAGCGCGTCATACGATCGCGAGGTCGAATGGCAGCGCGATCTTCCTGAGTTCTTCCTGCCACATCTTCATGTCGCCGCCCTCGCCGTATCTCGGACGATCGATGGTGTGACCCATCAGCATGCGCCGAAGCTCCTCGTCCAGCCTGGCGTTTTTCATCCGATCTTCAAACGAATGGCGGAGCGAGTAGACAGTATGCTCGCTTGTCGGAAACAGCTCGTGTTTCTTGAAGTGTTTATTCAATGTGGCCGACAACTGAGCCTCGCGATCCTTGTAGCGGGGAAAGCCTTTCGGATGCCCCTTGAATACCTCAAGCGCTACGCCGACCAACGGCACCCTACGCACCGAGGAGGCCGTCTTGATTTCACGCGGATCCTCAGGATCCTCGCGCGGCTCAACCGAGATATGCGGCACGTCGTGGTCGAGATGGATGACCCCTGCATGCAGGTTTGCGAGTTCGCTGGGCCGACACCCGGTTTCGATGAATGCCAGGACGATACCTCGGGCCTGGTCATTGAGTTCTGTCAAAGCACCCGGTGCGAGGATCTTGTCCTTAATCCAGTCGGTCGGGAACGGCGGCCGACTGCGTTTTGACTTGTCTTTGAACGAGAGGTCGGCAAATGGGTTTTTCTGTTCGGGGAACCCCAGATGGCGATAATAGTCGCGGTATAAGGTTCGGAGGTTGCCCATGTTCCGGTTGCCGGTCGACGCCGAGCGGTCGCCCGCGCCCTCCTCTGGTGCCACGCGGTCCAGCCAGTATTTATGAACTTTGCGCGCGTCATCGCGCGTGATCTGGCTCATTGGCTTGTCTTCGACCAGTTCGATGAAGACGTCGACGCTCATCTTACGCTTGGCCTTCCAACGCTTGCGCTGATCAGGACTTTTCGTGCGCAGCTCGTCACGGACGATCTCGGAGAAATATAGCTGGAGTGCGTCGGATATCTTGTCGTCTGGCGGCGCCACCATGCCGGTGACAGCGTCGACGACGGGAGATTTTGCCGGCTCGCCAGCGATACTCTCCACGCGCCGCATGATGGTCTCAAGCGGCTCGGAGGCGAGAATTTCGCCCAGTGGCCGGTAGACGAATCCAAGCGATTCTGCCCGCTTCATGGCCAGCTTGTAGCGGACCTGCGCGGCTTGAGGATTTTCTCCAAGCAGCAATGCAGCCCAGAGTCCGTTATCCGCAGCCTCGTGGAGGTCGCGCGCGGTTCTGGCCTTTGACTTGTCCTTCGTGTCGAGCGATCGGCGCACGAATTCGCCGCGCTCATCGAGGCCCCTGACCTCTGTTGGGACCCGTCGTCGGTAATGGAAATAACCGCCCCTCAGGTGGAGGTAGCGATCAGGATCTTCCTCTTCGCGCCTTCGTCCCACGCTCGCCGATACCATTTTGTATCACAATAGGTAGCACAATTTGTGACACAAAATTGCCTCGTCAGCAATCCTCCAAGCCAAAAGGCCTAAGTTTTGCGAGTGAAATCAGCAGCTTACGGGAGAAGCCGATGGTACCGTTGGCTGGGATCGAACCAGCGACCTCCGGATCCACAATCCGGCGCTCTAACCAGCTGAGCTACAACGGCACATTTGCCTGGGCGGATCGCGGCGGAAATTCGTTCCGCTGATCCGCTCTGTCGTTCGGCGATGCGTCCTTACGGGCTTATGGATTTTAATTCAAGGCTTTTGCAAAGCAAAGGTCACTTGCCCACATCGGCGCGATATCGTTCGGACAAGGAAACGCGATATTGTTCGGACAAGGAAACATTGGGCAAAGAAAAAGGCCGGCGGGAGGAGGTGCCGGCCTTTTCCTGTTACGAGCCAGCGGGAGGAGGTGCTGGCTGGTCACCCCGGAGGTGGAGGGAGGAGGTTCCACCCGCCGGGTATTCGTTGATGGCTGCCATCATAAGCATGATCGGTCTAAGGAAAATGCGACCTTTTGTTGCATCTTCCGATCATGCGCAAATATTAGGCAGCCTTAATGTCTTTCACTGCCTTCTCGAAGGCGGTCTTGATCGGCTTGGAGACGTCCTCGGCCGCCTTGGAGGCAACAGCCTGGAAGTCCTTGGCCTGATCGACGGTCATCTCGACGCGCTTGCGCAGGAAGGCGGTCTGCAGCTCGACGACTTCCGACAGCGACTTGGCACCGATCAGGGCTTCGAGATGCGAGAAGCCGGCTTCGGCATTGGCGCGCAGCGCCGCGATGGTCTTGAGCGACAGGTCGCTGGAAACAGTCTTGGCGGTCTCATAGGTCGACTCCAGAGCCTTCTGGGTCTCCTCGGCGCCGGTCTTCAGCTTGGCATAGGCCTCCTTCGACTGCTCAACGCCCTTTTCGGCGAAAGCGCGGATCTGGTCGGTAGCCTTGGAAGCGTCGAAGCTCGGGAATTCAACGTTTTCGATCGTCTCGGCGGTCTTGGTCCTGGACATTTTCCATCCTTTTCAGCGGCAGCGGCTTTGACAGAAAGCCGTCTCGTTCATGTATGATGGCAATATAAAGGCAAATTTTGTGCATTGCAATATCTTTGTTGCAGTGCACAAAAAATTCTTTTTTGCCGTTAACCACAAGCCGAAATTCCAGCCTTTGCACGTTCTGGCTTGTGGACCTTCGCGGCTCCGGCTTTTATTAACAAAGTGTTAACTGCAATTTCGCCGCTCCGTGAGGGTTCGCCAAGCGCATGCCGTCCGAATATTCCTTCCTCGACGTCGCCGTGCTCGACGCGGTCCGCCAGCGCTTTGCCGCCGGCGACGCGATCGCGATCCTGTCGGTGGACCTGGAGCAGGTGATCTGGGCCAATGGGCCGGGCGCCGCAATGTTCGGCTATCCCGACATCGAGGCGATCATCGGAGCCTCGGCGCGATTGCCGCTGATCGCCCGCCGCCAGATCATGGCGACCAGTGGCTTTCCCGAGATCGGCAGCGATCGCGCCATCCTGGTACGGCTGGCAACCGGCATGACCAGCCGTGCCGTCGGCTTCCTCGCCAGTGCCGTGACGCTGCCCGATGGCGAAAAGGCGATCATGCTGGCGGTGCCGGCGGTACAGACGGGCTCGCGCAGTGCAGCCGAGATCGCCAGCCGGGCGATCAGCGGTTTCACCGAAGACGGCCATTTCCTCGCCTTCATCGATGCCAAGGGCAATGTCGAGGCCGCGTCGGACGGGTTTTCAGGGCTCGACATCGAACCCGCGACACTGGCGGCTCTGGTGGCCGATGTTGCCGCCGAGGGCGAGCGCATCGTCAAGCGCCTCGTTCCGGGCGGCAAGACATCCTACCCCGCCGGCCTCGCCCGGCTGACGCCGGAGCGGCATCTCCTGGTGGTGATCGATGAGGACCAGCTCGAGGACAATGCTTCCGTTGACGAGGCTTCAACGGATGAACAAAATGCGGTTGACGGCGCTGTAGCAACGATGCCGGACGGCGAAGGCGCTAGGTTCGAGTCTCGCCAGGACAACCAGCCCACGGCAGATATGTCGCCGACGGAGAAGACCGGGCAGCAACCCGCCCCTTCGGAGGTCGTCGCTGGAGACAGCCCGAAACCGGCAGCGCAGGATGAGCCGGCGACAGGTGGCACGCCGTCGCAGCACGACCATTGGTATTTCAATGCCGGCGAGCACGACCGCCAGCCCGCGCGTGACGCTGCCACACCCGGCGGCCCGGAAACAGGGACCAGACAAGCCGTCGCCGACGCCTCCGTGGAAAGTGGCAGAGCGGACATCCAGGCCACCTCCCCGACCGCATCGACGGCAACTCCAGCCGCCCGGACGATCGACCGCTCGGCGGCGCCGATGCGTTTCGTCTGGCGCACCGACGCCGAGGGCAAGTTCAGCACGCTGTCGCCGGAATTCGCCGACATCGTCGGCAAGCCGGCCGCCGACGTGATCGGCCGGCGCTTCAGGGATGTCGCGGCGGCCTTCGGCCTTGACGCGTCCGGCGAGATCGCCGGCCTGCTGGAGCGGCGCGACACCTGGTCCGGCCGCTCCGTGCTGTGGCCCGTCGTCGGCACCGACCTGAAGATCCCCGTCGACCTGGCGGCCTTGCCTGTCTATGGCCGCAGCCGCGCCTTCGAAGGCTTCCGCGGCTTCGGCGTTGCCCGTCCCAGTGACGCGGTCGTCGATCCGGAAGCAATCGGCATGGCGCTGGTGCCCAATGGCGAGGCGCCGGCGGCGCCAGCACCGGAATCCATCGAAGCTCCCGCCGAAGAGCGGAAGGCCGAGGAACCGAAGGCGGCGGATCCGTTCAAGGGCGAGGTGCCGGCGCTGACCATCGTGCCGAAGCCGGAACGGCGCTTTGCCGACAAGGTGATCCGGCTGGCCGAACACCGGCAGCCGGCCAACGACAAGGGGCTGTCGACGCTGGAGCGCAGTGCCTTCCGAGAGATCGGCGAGCGGCTGAAGAAGGACAGTTCGGCGGCCGAGCCGCCGCGAGCGAAAAAGCCCGGCGTCGAAAGCCCAACCGAACTGGCGGCAGAAATATCCGCTGAACCTGTGGCGGAGGCAGAGGCGCCTACCGCGAAGACGGACATTCCGGTCGATGCAGCCGGCGAGGTTTCGGCGGCGGACCATGCTGCAACGCCGCCCGAAGAGCCGCAGGATGCCGGCGAACCCCCGACGGCGACAGAGCCCGAGGACGCGATTCTGGCCGAGCCCTCCGAGACCGAGCTGGATGCCGAGGACGAAGCGGATCTCGCACGGCTCGACGGCGTGGACGAAGCGGCGCGTGCGGAAACCGACACCTCGCCCGGCGCAACCGGCTCGCTGCTCGACTATGCCGACCGGAGCGACGAAGCCGGTCCTGTCGCGGACGGTGACGAGCCCGTCGCCACAGATGCCGAACCGGCTGCCGCAGATGCTACACATGAGGCTGTCGACGACGACAGCATGACATCAGCCGATTTTCGCGATGCCGAGGACAATGAGGACTGGGCTGACGGCAACGGGGCCGCCGCGCCTGATGGGCAGGCGGTCGCGCAGACCGGTGAAAGCGCCGGCGGCGCCGTCGAGAGCCATGCCGGACGACCACGCCTGCAAACGCCGCCGCTCAAGACCGAAGGGATTGTGCCGTCGGCGTTTTCCGTCGGAGACGAGAGCAAGGCACCCGATACCTCGCTGCTCGGCAAGCTGCCGGTGCCGCTGCTCATCCATTCGGGCGACCAGTTGCACTATGCCAACGAGGAGTTCCTGAACCTGACCGGCTACGCCGCGCTCGAGGATCTGGAAGATGCCGGCGGCCTGGGCGCGCTGTTTGCCGATCCCTATGCCGATGACGGAGCTTCCGACAGCAGCGACCACGCATTGCGGCTGAAGACGCGCGATGGCCAGGAATTCCCGATCGATGCCATCCTGCGCTCCGTTCCCTGGCGCGACGGCAAGGCATTGATGCTGGTCGTGCGCCGTTCCGGCGAGGACGAGGCGCCCGCAGCCCTGCATGTGATCGGCGAGGAGCCGACTCAGCCCGACATTTCCGAGCTCAAGGCGCGCATCGCCGAGATGCGCACCATTATCGACACCGCGACCGACGGCGTCGTGCTGATCGGCAGTGACGCCACCATCCGATCGATCAGCCGCCCGGCCGAAGCGCTGTTCGGTTTCGACAGCGACGAGGTGACCGGCAAACCGTTCGCCTCGCTGTTTGCCATCGAAAGCCAGCGCACGGCGCGCGACTATCTCAGCGGACTGTCCGAGCCCGGCGTGGCGAGCGTCTTGAACGACGGCCGCGAGGTGATCGGACGCGAAGCGCAGGGGCGCTTCATCCCGCTGTTCATGACAATCGGCCGGCTGCCCAACGACAGCGGATTCTGCGCCGTGGTGCGCGATATCACCCAGTGGAAGCGGGCCGAAGAGGATCTCACCCAGGCGCGCGCGGTGGCCGAACGGGCTTCCTCGCAGAAGACCGATTTTCTCGCCCGCATCAGCCACGAGATCCGCACGCCTCTCAATGCCATCATCGGCTTTTCCGAATTGATGGTCGACGAGAAGTTCGGACCCGTCGCCAATGACCGCTACCGCGACTATCTGCGCGACATCAACCGCTCGGGCAATCATGTGCTCGATCTGGTCAACGACCTCCTGGACATTTCGAAGATCGAGGCCGGCCAGCAGGAGATGGCCTATGAGGCAGTGTCGCTCAACGACACGCTGGCCGAGACCGTGGCGATGATGCAGCCGCAGGCCAACCGCGAACGCGTCATCATCCGCTCCAGTTTCGCCTCACGGCTGCCGGAGGTCGTGGCCGACCTTCGCTCCGTGCGCCAGATCGCGCTCAACATCCTGTCGAATGCCATCCGCTACACACAGGCCGGCGGCCAGGTGATCGTCTCGACGGCTTATGAAACCTCGGGCGATGTCGTCATGCGTGTGCGCGACACCGGCATCGGCATGAGCCCGGCGGAGATCGAACAGGCGCTGAAGCCGTTCAAGCAGATCAATGCGCTGAAGCGCGGACGCGGCGACGGCACCGGCCTCGGATTGCCGCTGACCAAGGCGATGGTGGAAGCGAACCGCGCCCGCTTCACCATCAATTCGACGCCCGGCGAAGGCACGCTGGTGGAGGTTGCTTTTCCCTCGACCCGGGTGCTGGCGGAATAGGCGACCGCTTTCAACCAGCCCGCTCCCGTAAAAGAAAAGGCGCCCAAGGGACGCCTTAAGAGATGGGATTGCTGTCACAACGGGGGCTTGAGCGAATTCAGATCCTCCGGGGGCTGAGGAACGGGATTTCTCCCTCAAGTTACGTGCGACTATCGGGGTCGGCCCTTAACAAGTCCTTACCGGCTCGCCGAAAAATTTACGAATGTGTACCACTCGTGAAATCTAGGTAAATTCGAGTGACAGATTTGGTTAACCATGCCGGCTGGGATCACTGGGCGAGCTGCGGCAGGTTCCTGAACAGCTCCAGAGCTTCCGGGTTGGCAAGCGCTTCCTTGTTCTTGATGGCGCGGCCATGCACCACGTCGCGCACCGCAAGTTCGGTGATCTTGCCCGATTTGGTGCGCGGAATATCGGTGACGGCGACGATTCTCGCAGGCACATGGCGGGGGCTCGCGCCGCTGCGGATCTTGGCGCGGATGCGTTTTTCCAGATCCTCGTCGAGCGTCACACCCGCGGCCAGCCGCACGAACAGCACCACGCGCACATCATTGTCGAAATCCTGGCCGATGCACAGCGCTTCCAGGATCTCCGGCATCTGTTCGACCTGGTTGTAGATCTCCGCCGTGCCGATCCGCACGCCGCCGGGGTTGAGCGTGGCGTCCGAGCGGCCATGGATGATCATGCCGCCATGCACGGTCCATTCGGCGAAATCGCCGTGGCACCAGACATTGTCGAAACGCTCGAAATAGGCCGCGCGATATTTCTTGCCGTCGGGATCGTTCCAGAAGCCGATCGGCATCGACGGAAAGGCCTTGGTGCAGACCAGTTCGCCCTTCTCCTGCCGGACCGGCCTGCCGTCGTCGTCCCAGACGTCGACGGCGAGGCCAAGGCCGGGCCCCTGGATCTCGCCGGTCCAGACCGGTTCGGTCGGCACGCCAAGCACGAAACACGAGACTATGTCCGTGCCGCCGGAAACCGAAGCCAGGTGCACGTCCTTCTTGATGCCGTCATAGACGAAGCGGAAATCCTCGGGCGACAGCGGTGAGCCGGTGGAGGAGATCGCCCGCACAGTCGACAGACCATGGCTGCGGATCGGCTTGAGACCGGCCTTGCGCACGGAATCGATGAACTTGGCCGAGGTGCCGAAGAAGGTCATCTTCTCGACATCGGCGAAGTCGAACAGAACATTGCCGTCGGGGTAGAAGGGCGAGCCGTCATAGAGCAGCAGCGTCGCGCCGGAGGCCAGGCCCGACACCAGCCAGTTCCACATCATCCAGCCGCAGGTGGTGAAGTAGAAGAAACGGTCGCCGTCGAGCAAACCGGCATGCAGCCGGTGCTCCTTGACATGCTGGACCAGCGTGCCGCCGGCCGAATGGACGATGCATTTGGGAATGCCTGTCGTTCCGGACGAAAACAGGATGTAGAGCGGATGCGAAAACGGCAGCCGCTCGAAGCTGACGGGCTTGACGGCGAAGGGCGACAGCGCCTCCTCCATCGCCACAGCCTTGTCGATGGTGGCAGCCACGTCTACCGAGGTGCCGAGATAGTCGACGACCAGGACCTTTCGGACACTGCCGAGCTTGGCCGCAACCGCAGCGATCTTGTCTGCGACCTCGATTGCCTTGCCATTGTACCAGTAGCCGTCTGGCGCGATGAAGACGACGGGTTCGATCTGGCCGAACCGATCGAGCACGCCCTGCTCGCCGAAATCGGGGGAACAGGATGACCACACCGCGCCGATCGAGGCAGCGGCCAGCATGGCGGCGATGGTCTCCGGCATGTTGGGCATCATCGCGGCAATACGGTCGCCCTTCTTCACCTTGAGCGACAGGAAAAGCTGCTGCAGGCGCGAGACCAGGCCATGCAGTTCGTTCCACGACAGCCGCCGCTCGACCTTGTCCTCACCGCGAAAGACGATCGCCTCGCCCGCGCCGGTCTTCTTCAGCAGGTTCTCGGCGAAATTCAGCGAGGCGTCGGGAAAGAAAGAGGCGCCAGGCATCTTGTCGCCATCGGCGAGCACGTGCTCGCGCCGATCGGTCCCCTTGTCGCCGACGATGCCGCAGAAATCCCAGACGAGGCTCCAGAACGCCTCGCGGTCTTCGACCGACCAGCGGTGAAGCTCGGCATAGGAGGAGAATGTGGCGCCGGCTTTCGCTTCCGCGGCCTTGAGGAAGGCAGTCAATGGCGAAGCGTCAATCTGGTCTTGCGTCGGCGTCCAGAGCGGTACTTCGGCAGCCATGATCGATCCTCCCACGGTCGTCATCGCTTATGCATATCGCAGCGCAGCAGAGCAAGATTTTGTTGGGCGCAAGCGGTCGGGTGTGCGCAAATGCCATCGCCGGGCCATAAAGACTTGAAATGCGTCAGCCCTAAGTCGTACTGACGACTGGAAGTCGTGGTGACGACCGGAAGTCGTGTGACGACTGGGTTATACCCGTCGGACGATTTTTATCGGAATGGAAGCATACGGGGCGATATGCCATCATCCTTGATCCGCCGCGGAGTATGGGCGATCGGCGCTGCCGTGATCGTCATCGCTCTGGTGGTCGCCGCCCTGCCGCTGATTGCCTCGACGCGCATCGTGCGCGATCGCATCGCCTGGGAAATGAGCGCCTGGAGCGGGTTCCGGGTCGCCATCGATGGCTCGCCGCGGATTGAGGTCTGGCCGAAATTCCGCGCAATCCTGACCGATGTGACGCTGTCGAAGTGGACGGATACCGACGCGTCGCCAGTCGTCGAGGCTGAACGGGTCGAGGTCGACCTCTCGGCCATGGCGGCATTGCGTGGCGACGTGGAGTTCTCCACGGCACGGCTGGTGCGGCCGACGATCCGGGTGCAGCGAACGGCGGACGGTCTGTTCCTGCCCACGGCGCCGACCGGCGGCCGCATCGCGCGTTCCATCGATGCGGCGCGCGGCGTGGTCAGTGCCGATCCTGCCAAGCCCGATCTCGACAAGCTGCCCGCCGACACGTTCGGTACGGTGGAGTTCAGGGATGGCCGCATGGTTGCGTCCGTGAACGGCAAGGACGTGGAGATCCTGAGCAGCCTTAGCGGCCAGGCGACATGGGCGGCGATGAACAGCAATGCGACGCTGTCGGCAACCGGAATCTGGCGCGGCGAAAGCGTGACCGTCGATGCCGCCTCGCCGAAGCCGCTGGTGCTGTTTGCCGGCGGCATGGCGCCGCTCACCCTGTCCTTCAAGGCCGCGCCCGCCACCTTCTCCTTCGACGGCACGGCCAGCATGTCCGAAAACGCCTATTTCGACGGCCAGGTGAAGTTCGCGGCCCCTTCGCTGCGCCGCGTGCTGGAATGGTCGCAAGCCGGCATCGCTCCGAGTGCGGCGATCGGCTCCGTCAGCATTTCGAGCAAGGTCACCGCGTCGGCCGGGCGCGTCAAGTTCGAGAACACCGCGCTGTCGCTGGACAACAATCCGGGTATGGGCGCGCTGGACCTGTCGCTCGGCGACGCACAGCCGGTGATCTCGGGCACGCTCGCCTTCGACACGCTCGACCTCAGATCATTTTTGTCCGCCTTCACGCCGCTGGGACCGGCGAGCGGGGCTGGACCAGGTGACGCCGACACAAATTTCGCCGACCGCGTCAACCTCGACCTCAGGCTGTCGGCGGCGCATGCCACGGCGGGTGCCATCCAGCTAGCCGATGTCGCCGCCACCGCCCAGGTCAAGGATGGCCTTTCCGTCTTCGACATCTCCGATGCCTCGGCCTTTGGCGGCAACATCCAGACCAGCCTCCGCTTCGACCGTAAGCCCGAGGGGACCCAAGTCGAAATCCGGCTGCTTGCGTCAGATGTCGATGGCGGCGCATTCGGCACGGCGGCCGGAATGACCCGGCTGGTGCCGGTCGGCACCGGCACCGTTTCGGTCATCCTCAAGGGACCGGGCAGGACCTGGGATTCGATCTTTGAGAACGCGGACGGCTCGGTCTCGGCGACCTTCGGCCCAGGCGCGCTCAGCAAGTTCAACCTGCCGGCCTTTCTCAAACATACCGAACAGGGCGGCTTCTTCGCGCTCGACGACGTTTCGGACGGGACATTGCCGATAGACGGCGCCGAAGTGAAGGCAACCATTTCGAGAGGCGTGGCGAGGCTGGACAAGGCCGAGGCCAATTCGGCGAAAAACAAGATCTGGCTTTCCGGCATCGCCTCCTATGCGGGGCGTGGGCTGGCACTGTCCGGCGGCGTCATCCAGCCAGACCAGACGGCGGCGCAGAAGAACGGCCAGCAGGGGCCGAACCAGTCATCCTTCTTCGTCGGCGGAACGTGGAGCACGCCGTTCATTTCACCGATAAGCCGCGGCGTTTCGGGCGAATAGCCACGCGGTTTCGTTAAGTTGACATGATCTTATCCGAAAACCGGCTTCCATCCTCGGGTCAGGCCCGAGGGCATGCTTTTCGGATCCTGCTCACCCGCGCTGCGCGGCCCGTTCGTCGAGCTGGCGCTGCACCTCGCGCCGCTTGTTGGCGATCGAAGCGAGGATGACGCCGACCGCGACAACGGCGATCAGGATGGTGCAGGCGGCATTGATCTCCGGCGTCACACCGAGACGGACCTGGCTGTAGATCTTCATCGGCAGCGTCGTGGCACCCGGCCCCGAGGTGAAGCTGGCAATGACCAGATCGTCGAGCGAAAGGGTGAAAGCCAGCATCCAGCCGGACACGATCGCCGGCAGGATGACCGGCAGCGTGATCTGGAAGAAGGTCTTCGCCGGCGTTGCGCCGAGATCCATCGCCGCCTCCTCCAGCGAACGGTCGAAGGAAACCAGACGCGATTGCACGACGACCGCCACGAAGCACATGGTGAGCGTGATGTGGGCAAGCGTCACCGTGAAGAAGCCGCGGTCGAGACCGATGGCGACGAAGAGCAGCAGCAGCGACAGGCCGGTGATGACTTCCGGCATGACCAGCGGCGCGAAGACCATGCCGGAAAACAGCACCCTGCCCCTGAACCGCGTGTAGCGCGTCAGGGTCAGCGCCGCCAGCGTGCCGAGCACCGTCGCCACCGTTGCCGAAATCACGCCGACACGCGCCGTGACCCAGGTGGCATCCATCAGGCCCTGATTGTGGAACAGCGACACGTACCATTTGGTCGAGAAGCCGCCCCAGACGGTGACGAGTTTGGATTCGTTGAAGGAGAAGACGATGAGCAGCACGATCGGCAGGTAGAGAAAGGCAAAGCCCAGCACGATCGAAGTGACGTTGAAGCGGCTCCAGGTGGTGTTCATTTGTCCTGCTCCTGGGCCCTGGCCTGTGCCTGCTGGAAAAGCATGATCGGCACGGTCAGCAGCAGCAGCAGGATGACGGCGACGGCCGACGAGACCGGCCAGTCACGGTTGGCGAAGAACTCGTTCCAGAGCGTCTTGCCGATCATCAGCGTCTGCGATCCGCCGAGCAGATCGGGGATGACGAACTCACCGACGGCCGGGATGAACACCAGCAGGCAGCCAGCGATGACGCCGGGCAGCGACAGCGGGAAGGTGATCTTCCAGAAGGCTGATGTCGGCGGGCAGCCGAGATCCTTGGCCGCCTCGATCAGGGAATAGTCCATCTTTTCCAGCGACGAATAGAGCGGCAGCACCATGAACGGCAAATAGGAATAGACGATGCCGATGAAGATTGCCGTGTAGGTGTTGAGGATGACCAGCGGCTGGTTGATGATGTGCAGCGACAAGAGCAGCTGGTTGAGCAGGCCTTCGGGCTTGAGGATCCCGATCCAGGCATAGACGCGGATCAGGAACGACGTCCAGAACGGCAGGATGACCAGCATCAGCAATGTCGGGCGGATGGTGGCCGGCGCACGCGCCATGCCGTACGCGATGGGATAGCCGACCAGCAGCGTCAGCACCGTCGAAATGGCAGCGATGATCAGGCTGGTGACGTAAGCCTTGAAATAGAGCGCGTCCTGCGTCAGCCAGACGTAATTGTCGAAGTTGAGATTGCGGAACCTTTCGAAAAAGCCGGAAATACCCTCCCTGAAATCGAGCACCGGTGTGTAGGGCGGCATGGCGATCGCCGTCTGCGACAGCGAAATCTTGAAGACGATGACGAAGGGGATGAGAAAGAAGAATAGCAGCCAGAGATAGGGGACGATGATGACGAGCCGGTTGACGAAACCGGCGCCCAGGCGCGTCAGGAACGGCTTGGCGGCAGTCGATGGCATAGCGGCATCGGTGACGGCGATGTTGGACATATCAGCCACTACCGCGCCAGCACGACGCCGGCGTCGGGCCGGAAGGACACCCAGGCGCGGTCGTTCCAGGTCAGCGGATCCTCGGTCACGCGCGCCGCGTTCAAGGCGCTTGCCCGCACGATTTGCCCGTCGTCCAGCCTGACGTGATAGACGGTCATGTCGCCGAGATAGGCGATGTCGTAGACTTCGCCTTGCAGCGCGTTGACGGCATCGGCCGGCTTTTTTGACGAGACCTTGATCTTCTCCGGCCTGATGGCGAAGACGATATCGGCATTGGCGGCAGCGGCGCCGCTGTTCTCGACAACGATCTGGGCTCCGCTCGACCCGGTGATGCGTGTGGTGTTGGCCGACCGCTCGGCGACCTTGCCCTCGAACATGTTCACATTGCCGACGAAATGGGCGACGAAGCGCGACGTGGGGGCCTCGTAGACTTCCGCCGGCGTCGCCACCTGCATGACCTCGCCCTTGTCCATGATGGCAATGCGATCGGCCATGGTCATCGCCTCTTCCTGGTCGTGGGTGACGACGACGAAGGTCAGCCCGAGCTCCTGCTGCAAATCCATCAATTCGAACTGGGTTTCCTCGCGCAGCTTCTTGTCGAGCGCGCCGAGCGGCTCGTCGAGCAGCAGTACCTTCGGCCGCTTGGCGACCGAGCGCGCAAGCGCGACGCGCTGGCGCTGACCGCCGGAGAGCTGGTGCGGCTTGCGCTTGGCGAACTGCTCGAGCTTGACCAACTTCAGCATCTCGGCGACGCGCTTTTCGATATCGGGACTGGGCATGCCTTCCTGCTTGAGGCCGAAGGCAATGTTCTTCTCGACCGTCATATGCGGGAACAGGGCATAGGACTGGAACATCATGTTGACTGGCCGCCGATAGGGCGGGATGCCACGCAGATCCTGGCCGTCGAGCAGGATGCGGCCGGCGGTCGGTTCCTCGAAGCCGGCAAGCATCCTGAGCAGAGTCGACTTTCCACAACCCGAGGCACCGAGCAAGGCGAAGAACTCGCGCTCGAAGATGGCCAGCGACAAATTGTTGACGGCGGTGAAGTCACCGAACTTCTTGGTGACGTTCTCGAACTGTATATATGGCCTGGCGCTCGGGTCGTTCCATGGCGTGAAATCCCTGCGGATGCTGCCAAGCGATTTCATATCCCACTCCGTGCTGTTTTTGATGTCCCAACAGAAAGCAACCCCGGCAGCCAGCTGCCGGGGTCGTGTCATATGGCTTACTGGCCGGTGACGATCTTGGTCCAGGTACGGGTGATGACACGCTGGGTCTTGGGATCGTACGGCGAGACCGTATAGAGCTTCTGCAAGGTCGCGTCGTCAGGATAGACCGCCGGATCGGTCAGCAGCGCCTTGTCGACGAACTGTTGGGACGCCTTGTTGCCGTTGGCGTAGAGCACGGCATTCGACGATTTGGCGATCACTTCCGGCGTCATCATGTAGTTGAGGAATTCATGCGCTTCGGCGACATGCGGCGCATCGGCCGGAATGGCCATCTGGTCGAACCACATCTGGGCGCCTTCCTTCGGCACGGAATAGCCGATCTCGACGCCTTGCTTGGCGTCGACCGCGCGGTTGCGGGCCTGGAACACATCACCCGACCAGCCGACCGCCAGGCAGATGTCACCATTGGCGAGTGCATTGATGTACTCGGACGAGTGGAACTTCCTGATAAAGGGGCGGACCTTCATCAGCGCGTCCTCGGCCTTGGCGATGTCGTCGGGCGAGGTGCTGTTCGGGTCGAGGCCGATATATTTCAGCGCCGCCGGAATGATGTCGGCCGGCGAATCCAGCACGTAGACGCCGCAGTCCTTCAGCTTGGCGAGCCTTTCGGGATTGAAGAACACGTCCCAGCTGTCGATCTTGTCGGTGCCGAGCGCTGCCTGCACCTTCTTGATGTTGTAGCCGATACCGACCGTGCCCCACATGTAGTTGATCGAATACTCATTGCCCGGGTCGTATTTGGCGGTTCTTTGGGAAACCGTGTCCCACATGTTGGAGAGGTTCGGCAGCTTCGACTTGTCGAGCTTCTGGAACACACCGGCCTGGATCTGGCGAGCGAGGAAGTTGCCGCTCGGCACGACGACGTCATAGCCGCTGCCGCCGGCAAGCAGCTTGGTTTCCAGGATCTCGTTGGAATCGAAGGTGTCGTAGACGACCTTGATGCCGGTCTTCTTGGTGAAGTCGTCGATGATCGTCGGGTCGATATAATCGGACCAGTTGAAGACATTGACGACGCGGTCCTCGGCATGTCCGGCGGGCGTGAACAATGTCAGAAATACCGAGGTCGCCGAAAGCCAGAGCGCTTTGCGGATCATGCTATTCTCCTTTGGTGAGTGTTCCATCGCCGGCTCGTCGCGACTTGTGCGCGGCCGGGCATTTGCTTCAGACTATTGAGGTTTCCAAGGCACAACAAGCGCTGCTTGCGGCCGCGCAGCCGTCCCGGGCTGGGAGGAATCACGGCGCCGTCAGAAGCTTTCGCCGCCGCGCGGACAGAAATACAGAAACTTGGTCCGGTCTCGATCTGACCGGCAGGGAGACTTGGCAAGATAAGCCTGTCTTGTTGTTGCCGAGGTCCCAGCCTGCCCGGGCGGCAGTGACGTTGTCAATGGCAAAGCTTTAGCGCCGCATCAATTAGGCGACGGCACCCCGGTGACCCCAGCGCGTCTCGGCCGTGCCTGGCGCTTGAACTCGAGCCCGATATGGACAAGCAGCGCCGTGACCACCACCGCGCCGCCGATGATGGTGCGCCCGGACGGCACCTCGGAATGGATGAGCCAGACCCATATAGGCCCAAGAATCGGCTCGAACGTGCCGAGCAGTGCCGCGATGGCGGCCGGGATCAGGCGCGCGCCGGTGGCGAAGAAGGCGAGGCCGATGCCGAGATTGACCACGCCGAAAGCAAAGAGAAAGCCCATGTCGCCTGCCGAGACCGTGAAGGTCGATGCCTGCGAGGCGGCAAGGCCCGCGGCCAGGATGGTGCCGAGACAGGTCGCCGGCGTCATCCTCACGCTGGAGAACCGCCTTGTGATGACGGTGGCGATCGAGAACATGAACGCGATCAGCAGCGCCAGCCCGTCGCCTATGGGCGAGACGGCGCCATCGAGCGATTCCGACACCATGATGGCGACGCCGGCGATGACGGCGGCAATTGCCATCCAGGTCACGGCACCGACCCGTTCGCGAAACAACGCCCAGGCAAACAGTGCCGCCAGAAGCGGCACGCCGGCCTGCATCAAGAGGATGTTGGCGACCGTGGTGTAGGCGAGCGCCACGACGAAGGAAGTCGACGCGATGGCGAAGCAGAACCCCACGGCAAGGCCGGGCAGGCCCATGTCGCGAAACGATCTCAACATGCCGCGCCAGCCGTCTCGCCAGGCCATGAACGAGAGCAGGAAGGCGGCGGCCCAAACGGAGCGCCAGAAGATAACCGTCCAGCTGTCGCCGACGGTGATGAAACGAGCGATGGTGCCGCCAAAACTCCACATCAGCGCCGACAGGAAGACCAAAAGCATGCCGACGCGCTCCTCGCGCGGCGAGACTGTCGAGGTAACAAGGTTCGGTGATGATGCTGCGTCTGTCATGGGCGCGACTGTCGAGCTTTTGTGGACGGGACGATGCGCAAGGGACGACAAAAAACTGCTCTGTTCGCGTAACGCAAAGACTTGAGCAGCGGGTGATCCAGACACCGGCGACGATTGTGGCACCTTTGCTGCCGCGTTACTGGAAATCGAAGGCGCTCAGGCCCGTCACCATCTCGTCGAGGCCGAGCGGGCGCGTCACCGGCGGCTCGGCACGCGCCAGGCAGCCGACACGTTCGCAAAGCCGGCAGGCCGGTCCGACCGGCGTTGCCGCGACAGTGCCCGGCCCAGCCTTTGCGCCTGCGCCAGGCAATGCCGCGCCATAGACGATGTCGTCGCGAAAGCCGATGTCGCAGCCGAGCAGCAGCGCCGTGCGGCGCGGTCGTTCGGAGAACGCGCCTTGCGGCCCTTCCAGCGTGCGCGCGATGCACAGGAACTCGGCGCCGTCGGGCATTTCCACCGCCTCGACGAAGACCTGGCCGGGCTGGGAGAAGGCGACATGCACGGGCAGCTTGGGGCAGCCACCGCCGAAGCGGCTGTGCGGAAAGCCCTGGCTGCCGGCCCGGCGGAAGCGGTTTCCCGCATTGTCGACCTCCAGCATGAAGAACGGCACACCAGACGCGCCCTGACGCTGCAGCATGGTCAGCCGGTTCGCCGCCTGCTCGAAGGAAACGCCGAAGCGCGAGCGCAGGACATCGATATCGTAGCGGGCGCGAACGGCGGCGGCGTGAAAGGCCTGGTAAGGCATCATCAGCGCATGCGCGGCATAGCGGCCGAGTTCGAAGCGGGCGAGACGGCGGGCCTCGTCCGTGCTCGGCTTGAGCGCCTGGATCTCGCCGGCGACCGCGACCGTCATGCGGATCAGGCAGGCCTCCATCGCCACCTCACGCAACTGGTCGAACGGCGACAGCCGCTCGGACAGGAACAGGCGCTGCGAGTGGCGATCATAGCGGCGGCGCCAGTTCGGCATGGTGGCGACCGGCAGGACCTTGACCACGATGCCGTATTCGCGCTTCAGCCAGGCCTTGAGCGCGCCGGACAAATCGTCGCCGGCATCAAGCACTGATGTGAACGCCTCGGCCTCCTCCTCGAGTGCCGCAAAATGGTTCGGCCGCCGCTCGAAGATTTCGTGCACCTCGTCGATCGGCAGGCGGGCACCGGAAAGCGCCGTCGCCCGGCCCTCGCGCGCCAAAAGCTCGTTGAGGTCGGACAGGCGCTCGGCCTGCTCGCGATAGGCGCGGAACAGTTTTATCACCGCGGCGGAAGCATTCGGCGCCGCCTCGGCCAGCTCGATCAGTTCCTGGTCACCCGGCAATTCGCCGACCAGCAGCGGGTCGGTGAACACCTCCTTCAAGGCCGCGACCGAGCCCCTTGCCTCGCCCTGCAATTCGTGCGGATCGACCTTGTAGACGGACGCCAGCTTAAGGATCAGCTGGACCGTCAGCGGGCGCTGGTTGCGCTCGATCAGGTTGAGATAGGACGGCGAGATGCCGAGCCCCTCGGCCATCGCCGTCTGGGTCAGGCCCTTGGCATTGCGGATGCGGCGAATGCGCGGTCCGGCGAAGATTTTCTGATCGGCCATCGACTAGCCTTGACAAGAATTTACACAGCTCGTGGCAAACCCACGTCGCCCGACGCCTTTACAATCATGACAACTTTACAGAAGCTCTCTGTCAAACACAATACAGATTTTCCCTTATGTTCCACCACGTTTGTTGATTTATCTGGCTCATTCCGCGCCGAAATGTAAATTCAGTCACATTCCAACGAGCCAACGATTGGCCGCCGGCCACAAGCGCAGCAATCCTTCGGAGTGACACATGACTGATTTTTACAACCTCGTTCCCTCGGCACCTGAAGGTCGCTTCGACGGCATCGAGCGTCCCTACTCGCCGGAGGATGTGAAGCGGCTGCGCGGGTCGGTGCAGATCCGCCAGAGTCTCGCCGAAATGGGTGCCAACCGGCTGTGGAAGCTCATCCACGAGGAGGACTTCGTCAATGCGCTCGGCGCCATGTCCGGCAATCAGGCGATGCAGCAGGTGCGCGCCGGATTGAAGGCGATCTACCTTTCGGGCTGGCAGGTCGCGGCAGACGCCAACACCGCGTCCGCCATGTATCCCGATCAATCGCTCTATCCGGCCAATGCGGCGCCCGAACTGGTCAAGCGCATCAACCGCACCTTGCAGCGTGCCGACCAGATCGAGACCTCCGAGGGCGAGGGGCTTTCGGTCGAGACCTGGTTCGCACCGATCGTCGCCGATGCGGAAGCCGGCTTCGGCGGGCCGCTCAACGCCTTCGAGATCATGAAGGCGTTCATCGAGGCGGGTGCGGCCGGCGTCCACTACGAGGACCAGCTGGCGTCGGAAAAGAAGTGCGGCCATCTCGGCGGCAAGGTGCTGATCCCGACCGCGGCGCACATCCGCAACCTCAACGCGGCGCGGCTGGCGGCGGACGTGATGGGCACGCCGACGCTGGTCGTTGCGCGCACCGACGCGGAAGCCGCGAAGCTTCTGACATCGGATATCGACGAGCGCGACCAGCCCTTCGTCGACTACGATGCCGGGCGTACGGTCGAAGGTTTCTACCAGGTCAGGAACGGCATCGAGCCGTGCATCGCGCGGGCCGTCGCCTATGCGCCTCACACCGACCTGATCTGGTGCGAGACCTCGAAGCCCGATTTGGCGCAGGCCAAAAAATTCGCCGAAGGGGTGCGCAGGCACCATCCGGGCAAGCTGCTGGCCTATAATTGCTCGCCGTCTTTCAACTGGAAGAAGAACCTCGACGACGCGACGATCGCCAAATTCCAGAGGGAACTCGGCGCCATGGGATACAAGTTCCAGTTCATCACGCTCGCCGGCTTCCATCAGCTCAACTACGGCATGTTCGAACTGGCGCGTGGCTACAAGGCACGGCAGATGGCGGCCTATTCGGAGTTGCAGGAAGCCGAGTTCGCCGCGGAAGCCAACGGCTACACCGCGACCAAGCACCAGCGCGAGGTCGGCACCGGCTATTTCGACGCCGTCTCGATGGCGATCACCGGCGGCAAGTCGTCGACAACGGCCATGCATGAATCGACCGAGCACGCACAGTTCAGGCCGGCCGCCGAATAGCCGAACAGGAAACACCGAGGAAACGCCCAACAGGGCTTCAGACACAGGAGAAGACCAATGGCATCGATAAGCCGCGTCAAGGAACGGGCAGAGGAACAATCGACGACAATGACCGTCGACCAGCAGGCGACGATCCGTATGCTGGCCAACGACCTGCACAGGCTGAACCAGTCGGTGATGAAGGCGGTCGAGGCGGGCGTTTCGGTGGAACTGGTGCGCTCGGCCCGGCACCATGGCGGCGACGGCAATTGGGGCGATCTGCTGATCCCGGTGATCGTCACGCAGCAGAGCCATGGCTGACTCGAAATCATTGCAACCGGCCGTTCACCTGCGCAGTGTTTGCGCAGGTGAATTTTATTTTCATGCAACCAATCCGTGGACAGGGCAGTACAGTACCGTTGCTTGACTCCACTGTTGGAGGCGACCTTCCCAAGGCCTTTTATTTCAACTTGACATGGGGCGCGATCTCACGCCAATTGTCGCTCGGATTTCAACTCTGCATTGAAATGGGAGCGAGTTCTTGGCCGACTTGGGTGCCGTGTGAATCGTGACGGCGAGACCGCAAAACATCCGAATCTGGGAACCCGAGGTTCAAGCAGCGAGACGATCCACGATCCTTCGCAGGTGCTTGTCGTCGGAAAATCGCCAATCAATCGCGTGGTGGTGTCGAAGATTGTCGAGCGTTCCGGGCTCAGACCGATCTCGGAAGCGCCCGACATGGCGGTGAGGACATTGCGGTCGCTCGTGCCCGGCGCGATTGTGCTGGACGGCGGCCCCGACAACAAGGACTGCGACAATCTGATGTCCGGCATCGAAGCGTTGCGGCGTGCCTCGGGCAGATCGTTTCCTCCCGTGATCCTGCTTTCAACCAAGAATGGCACGCCGGAGAGCCTGGGCCTGTCTGATATCATCGATGTGGTGGTGGCCAAGCCGATCACACCCGAACGGCTGCAGCCGGTGATCGATCGCCTGATCGGCCGCTAAGACATTTCCGGGAAGAGGTCAGCAACGGCTTTCCGTCCGGAATTGTGTGAAAACAAACAGTTGAGGCCGACGATCGGCCTCACTTCATGACGCTTTCGACCAGCCCAGGCAATTGCCCGAGGTCGGATATCTGGCGGAACCGAGGCTCGGCGACCGGCGCCTCGACATGCTCGAGAACCCAGGTCAGTTCGTGCGGCACGTGGACGCCCCAACCGCCGGCCTCGATGGCCGGCACCACGTCCGATTTCAGTGAATTGCCGACCATCATACTTTTTGCGGGACCGTCGCCGTGGCGGCTGAAGAGGCGGGCATAGGTCGCGGCAGTCTTGTCGCTGACGATCTCGACCGCGTCGAACAGATCGCCGAGGCCGGACCCGGCCAGCTTGCGCTCCTGGTCGAAGAGGTCGCCCTTGGTGATGAGCACGATGCGGAACGCGCCGGCGAGTTTCTCCACCGCCTCGCGCGCATGCGGCAAGACCTCGATCGGGTGGCTCAGCATCTCGCGGCCGGCATCGAGAATCTCCGCTATGACCGAAGCCGGCACGCGCCCGTCGGTGACCTCGATCGCCGTTTCGATCATCGACAGCGTAAATCCCTTGATGCCGAAGCCATAAACGGCAAGGTTGCGCCGTTCGGCCTCGAGCAGTCGGTCCGAGATCTGTTTTTCCTCGCCGTGCTCGGCGAGCATGGCGGCGAAGCGCTTCTCCGTCATGCGGAAGAACTGTTCGTTCTGCCAAAGCGTGTCGTCGGCGTCGAAGCCTATCGTGGTCACTTCGCTATTGGTTCGCATCGTCGACTTCTTGTGTGCAGGGCAGGCCGACCCTAGGCCAATCCACGGGCTCTTTTCAACCGCGGCGGCAAATGCGGGCGGCGGCTCCCCTTCCCTTCCACAGCGGCGCACGGCTATACTTCGAAATCCGCAACCCAATCTGGTGAATGATGCCGCCTGCAAAAAAGGAAGTCCGTCCGTCGAGCCGCGGAGGACGCGCCCGTACGCCTGCCTTCGTGAAAAACCTGCGTGGCGTGAAGAACTGGAAGGAAGTCAGCGAATGGCTGGAATGGCGCGGCATCGAGGATATCGAATGCATCACGCCTGATCAGGCTGGCGTGGCACGCGGCAAAATGATGCCGTCGAAGAAATTCACCTCCAACACCTCGCTCGCGCTGCCTTCGGCTGTCTTCATGACGACGATTTCCGGCGGCTACCCCGAGGACGGCAACGGCTTCCACTATCCCGAAGATGACGGCGACCTCAAGCTGATGCCGGATCTGTCGACGCTGACGGTGGTGCCCTGGGAAGAAGACCCGACGGCCGCCGTGATCTGCGACCTCGTCCACCAGGACGGCCGGTCGGTCGAATTCACGCCGCGCAATGTGCTGAAACGCGTCATCGCCGCCTATGACAGGCTTGGGCTGAAGCCGGTGGTCGCACCCGAGATCGAATTCTACCTGGTGCGCAAGAATCCCGACCCGGATTATCCGCTCACCCCGCCCGTCGGCCGGTCCGGACGGGCGATCGGCGGCGGCGCCGGCTATTCGATCGCCGGCGTCAACGAGTTCGACGAACTCATCGACGACATCTATCATTTCTCCGAAAGCCAGGGCCTGGAGATCGACACGCTCATCCATGAAGAGGGCGCCGGCCAGCTCGAGATCAATCTGCGCCATGGCGATCCGATCGAACTCGCCGACCAGGTGTTCATGTTCAAGCGCACCATTCGCGAAGCCGCGCTGAAACACGAGATCTATGCGACCTTCATGGCCAAGCCGATCCAGGGCCAGCCGGGTTCGGCCATGCATATCCACCAGTCGATCATCGACAAGAAGACGGGCAAGAATATCTTTTCGTCCGAGGACGGCTCGGAAACCGAGGACTTCTTCCACTTCATCGGCGGCATGCAGAAGCACGTGCCGAACGCGCTGGTGATGTTCGCGCCCTATGTCAATTCCTACCGCCGGCTGACACAGGCGGCCTCGGCTCCGGTCAACAACAAATGGGGCTATGACAACCGCACCACGGCGTTCCGCGTGCCGCGTTCCGACCCTGCGGCGCGGCGCGTCGAAAACCGCATCCCGTCCTCCGATGCCAATCCCTATCTGGCACTGGCGGCCTCGCTTGCCTGCGGCTTGATCGGCATCACCAGGAAGATCAAGGCCGAGCCGCCGGTGCTGACGACCGCCAACGCGGACGAGATCGACCTGCCGCGCAGCCTGCTCGAAGCCGTCGACCTGTTCGAGGGAGACGAGGAACTCTGCGCGCTGCTGGGCAAGTCGTTCGCCGCAACCTATGCGGCGATCAAGCGAGCGGAATTCGAGACGTTCATGGAAGTGATCAGTCCGTGGGAGAGGGAGTATTTGTTGCTTAATGTTTAGGGGAATAGGGGAATAGGGGAGTAGGGGAGTAGGGGAGTAGGGGCAGATGGCCGAGAAAACAGGTTCCTACAAGGACTTGCTAGTTTGGCAGCAAGCGATGGACCTTGCAGTGGCTGTGTATGGCTCCACGAAATCATGGCCCAAAGAGGAACCCTATGGGCTGACCAGCCAAGTTCGACGCTCGGCAAGCTCGGTACCGGCAAACATTGCCGAGGGTATGGCAGGGAAGTCCGTGGCTCCTATCAACAGTTTCTTCGCATTGCTCAAGGATCGCTGAAAGAATTGGAAACGCAACTTATTGTCGCGGAGAGGACCGGCATCGCCTCGGAAAAAACAACAGCTTCGTTGTTGGCCAGTGCCGAAAGTGTGGGAAAGCTCTTGCGGCTTTTGATCCGTAAATTGTCTCCGGAATAGACTCCCCTACTCCCCTACTCCCCTACTCCCCTACTCCCCTACTCCCCTACTCCCCTACTCCCCTATGAGCATCATGCCCTACCAATCCCCCATTTCTCCCGGCCGTTCCTGGTATGAGGATACTGCGGGTCCGCGGCCTGAATATCCGGCGCTCGACGGCGACCGGAGCTGCGATGTCGTCATCATTGGCGGCGGTTTTACCGGGCTGGCGGCGGCAACGCATCTTGCCAAGGCTGGGACCAATGTCGTTTTGATCGAAGCCTACCGTTTCGGTGACGGCGCGTCCGGTCGCAATGGCGGGCAGCTCGGCACCGGCCAGCGCGCCTGGGCCGAGGAGTTGGAGGCGGAATACGGCTTCTCCCGCGCCAAGGCGCTGTTCGATCTTGCCGAGGAGGCGAAGGCACATCTCATCGAATTCGCGGCCGCCAACCAGATCGATATCGACTACATGCCGGGCCAGCTCTCGGTGGCGCACAAGCCGCGCTATGTCGACGACTACAAGGCGCATGCCGAGATCATGGCCGGCCGGTTTTCCTATCCGCACATCTCTTTCATGGACGCGAAGGAGACGGCGGAGCGGCTGGGCTCGACCGCCTATTTCGGCGGCACGCGCGACACCGGCACCGGCCATATCCATCCCATGAAACTGGTGATCGGCACGGCACGCGTAGCGGCACAGGCAGGCGCGCAGCTGTTCGAAGGGACGCCATCGACCGGCATCATTTCCACCGGCGGCAAGGTGAAGGTTTCCACGCCGAAGGGTACGATATCGGCCCAAAAGTGCCTGATCGCGGTCAATGCCTATGGCGGCACGCTCGAGCCGGTGAGTGCGGCGCACATCATGCCGATCGGGTCATTCATCGGTGCGACCGTGCCCCTGAGGTCGGGCTCGAAAGTGCTGCCCGGCGGCGAATCGGTCGACGATTCCCGCTTCGTGGTGCGCTATTTCCGCAAGTCGCGGGATGGGCGATTGCTGTTCGGCGGGCGGGAGGTCTACGGCGTTAACGATCCGAAGGACATCCACATCCATATCCGCCGTCAGATCGCGGAGCTCTATCCGGCGCTCAGCGATGTCGAGATCACCCATGGCTGGGGCGGCTATGTCGGCATCACCGTGCCGAGAAAGCCATTCGTGCGCGAAGTCATGCCCAATGTGATCTCGGCCGGCGGCTATTCTGGCCATGGGGTCATGCTGTCGAACTTCTTCGGCAAGCTCTATGCCGAAACCGTTGCCGGCAATCGCGACCGGCTGAAGCTGATCGAAGACCTGAAAATCCCGCCATTCCCCGGCGGCCGGCGCTTCCGCGCGCCACTGCTGTTCCTGGCGCTCAACTGGTTCGCGCTGCGCGACAGGATCTAATGGAGGCCGCCTAAAATCGGCTCCCGGTTTCGGGGGAACGCCAGGCAAGAAATAAAACCTGAAGCGCGTCGTGTGAATCCGCTTTCGACACAACTAGGCGGGAAGAGAATCGGCCGCCGCGATCCCATTCAATCACGGTCTAATGTAATATTGTAATATTCATTGTACATTTGTTGCCCTAGCGGCACGTTGCGGAACTCCCGGCAAAGGCGCAGAATCCTTAATAAAGGCGTACTGATGCCACAATCGCGGACGAAAGGTTCCGCTTCTGGGGGACTATTCGGGGATTGCTGCGGGTTTGCCCGTGTTGATTTTTGGGGACTGATGCCGATCAGCTGCCGGACTACCGGCAACGATTGAAAGAACATCGGCCCGCTTATGGAGGTGGCGAGAGTGAGAGAGCCCTTCAGTTTCGGTGCTCCGGAACGTCGGCGCTTTGCTATGCAGTTTGGATACGACATGCGGCCATCCTTCTGGCAGGAAGTCCGTTCGAACTCGCATCTGGTGATTGCCGCGGTCGGCACCGCCGCGCTGCTCGGCGTGGCCGCGGTGGCGCTCTGGCTGGCATTGCCGACGAGCGAGCGGCAAGCAGCCGCCAGCCAGGAGCAGAGCATTCCGGCCGTTCCGGTAAAAACGACTAAAATTTCCCCCTCGGGGACGACGGTGACCGTCGCGGCAGCGGTGCCGCGGGTGGAGCCCAAGTCCAGCAAGGTCACACCGACCGTGGCTGTCGCCCAAGCCGCCATTCCCGCACTCGCGGCCAATGATCCTCGCTGGTCCGGCTCCCAGGCAAAGGCTGTGGCGGCTCCTACTCCAACTGCCGCCGGCCAGGCGCCGAGCCAGACCGAAAAGACGCCGGACAAACCGGCTACCGCGGCGGCATTCGCACAATCGGCGGCCGGTACCGATGCCGCCACTGAACTTGCAAAGGTTGCCGCACCGACCCCGGCCGCGGCCAGCAATCCCGATGGCGCGCAGACCGCTGCCATCCCCGAGGTGCAGCCGCAAGCACCCGAACAACAGCCAGCGACGGCCGGTGACGAGGGCAGCAAGGTCAACGCCAAGCCGAGCAAAGTGGCGGCGGCCGGCAACGGGCGCATTCTGAGGGCGGTGACCATGCGCAGCGGCCCGAAGAAGAATGCAGCCGCTATCGCCACGGTGCCGGCGAAGACGTCTGTGCAGGTGATGAGCTGCACGAAATGGTGCCAGATCGTCTATAATGGCAAGACCGGTTGGGTCTACAAGAGCTACATCAAGACCGGCGCGTAATGTGCCTGCGCATTAGCCTTGCTGCCGAGATCGGCCTACGACGATCCACTTCCGAGCACGCGCCGCAGCTACTGCCGGAGGCCGGGTCAAGCCAACGGATGGCATTTGCCTGGCATTGCCACGACAATCTGCTTCAGATGCAGCGGCCGCCATCGACCTCCAGCGCCACACCGGTGATGAAGGCGGCTTCATCCGATGCCAGCCAGAGTGCCGCATTGGCGATATCGAGCGGCGTCGACAATCGGCCGAGCGGGATCGAGGCGCGGAATTTCTCGCGGATCTCAGGCGTGTCGGCGCCCATGAATTTCTCCAGCATGCCGGTCTCGCCGGCGACCGGGCAGAGGCAGTTGACGCGGATGTTCTTCGGCGCGAGTTCCACCGCCATCGACTTGGTGGCGGTGATCGCCCAGCCTTTCGAGGCATTGTACCAGGTGAGGCCGGGCCGAGGCCGCAGGCCCGCGGTGGAGGCCGTCGTCAGGATAACGCCACCGCCTTGCCGCTCCATGATCGGCACCACGGCAAGAGCCGCGTGATAGATCGCTTTCATGTTGACTGATGTGATCAGGTCGAAGGTCTCCTCGTCGACCTCGAGCATGTCGCCATTGCGATGGGTGAAACCGGCATTGTTGACCATGATGTCGATGCGGCCGAAGGCGCTCTTGGCGGCATAGATCATTTCGTCGAATTCGGAGCGCAGCGAAACATCGGTCTGCGTCCAGATCGCCGCCTCGCCGATCTCGCCGGCGACGCGCTCTGCCCCCTTGGCATTGAGATCCGCGACAACCACCCTGGCGCCCTCTTCCGCGAACCGCTTGGCCATGCCCTCGCCAAATCCGGATGCCGCACCGGTGATGACGGCCACCTTGTTTTCCAGACGCATGCTTTTCCCACTCATCGATATCTTCCTGGAGCCAATCAGGGCTTCCCGCCGTGGCCCATGCCGCGACAGGAAACGCCATTTCTCCCTTAGCTTTCGTCACATTCACGTTCTATGCTGCAACTGCGAAAGCTTCCGGAGTCGCCGTTCATCGACAAGCTCTCCAGGTGGCGCCAGTGTCAAGCGCACATGTGGGCCCAATCAATATCCTGCGATTGGTCCTCGATGTGACCGCATGGCACTGGAAAATTTAAATCGATTAGAATATATCAGCCGCGTACTTGCGACCGGCGTCAAAGCGGACAGACCATGACCAGCCAGATCATCCCCGTCGATCCTTTCGACTTCATCATTTTCGGCGGCACCGGCGACCTGTCGGAACGCAAGCTTCTGCCCTCGCTCTACTATCGCCAGCGCGACCATCAATTCTCCGAGCCGACACGCATCATCGGCACGTCTCGCTCGAAAATGAGCGACGAAGAATTCCAGGCCTTCGCTAGCCAGGCAATCTCCGATCACGTCAAGCCGGCCGATATCGACGCCAAGGAGTTGAAGACCTTCCTGGCGCGGCTTTCCTATGTCTCGGCCGATGCGACGAGCGGTGCCGGCTTCGACAAGCTGAAGAAGGCGATCGGCGAGAGCGAAAGCATCCGCGCCTTCTACCTGGCCGTCGCACCGGCGCTGTTCGGCGATATCTCGCACAAGCTGAAAGAGTACAATCTGATCACGCCGAACTCGCGCATCGTGCTGGAGAAGCCGATCGGCCGCGACCTTGCCTCGGCGCAGGCGCTCAACGACCTGGTCGGCGACGACTTCCATGAAAGCCAGATCTTCCGCATCGACCACTATCTCGGCAAGGAGACGGTGCAGAACCTGATGGCGCTGCGCTTTGCCAACGCACTTTACGAGCCGCTGTGGAACTCCGCCCATATCGACCACGTCCAGATAACCGTGGCCGAGACCGTCGGCCTGGAAGACCGCGTCACCTATTACGACAAGGCCGGCGCGCTGCGCGACATGGTGCAGAACCACATGCTGCAACTGCTCTGCCTCGTCGCCATGGAGGCGCCGTCGTCCATGGACGCGGACGCCGTGCGCGACGAGAAGCTGAAGGTGCTGCGGGCGCTGAAGCGCATCAACGGCAACGAGGCGCCGAAGCACACGGTACGCGGCCAGTACCGGTCCGGTGCGTCCTCCGGCGGGCCGGTGAAGGGTTATGTCGAGGAACTTGGCAAGGACAGCAACACCGAGACCTTCGTCGCCATCAAGGCCGAGATCGGCACCTGGCGCTGGGCGGGCGTTCCATTCTATCTCAGGACCGGCAAGCGGCTGGCGACCCGGGTTTCGGAAATCGTCATCGAGTTCAAGCCGATACCGCACTCGATCTTCGGCGACAGCGCCGGGCCGATTTTCGCCAACCAGCTGGTCATCCGCCTGCAGCCTGACGAAGGCGTCAAGCAGTTCATCATGATCAAGGATCCGGGCCCAGGCGGCATGCGGCTGCGCCAGATCTCGCTCGACATGAGCTTCGCGCAATCGTTCGACGGCCGCGCGCCCGACGCCTATGAACGGCTGATCATGGACGTCATTCGCGGCAACCAGACGCTGTTCATGCGCCGTGACGAGGTCGAGGCGGCGTGGAAATGGATCGACCCGATCCAGAACGCCTGGGAAGGCACAAGGCAGGAAGCGCAGGGCTATACGGCAGGCACCTGGGGGCCGTCGGCCTCGATAGCGCTGATCGAACGCGACGGACGGACATGGCACGAGAGCAATTGAACGGCGCCAGTTACAACTGGAACGCTTTTCCTGACAGGCCGCAATTGGCCGCGGCGCTGGCCGGCCGCGTTGCCGACCGGCTGACCAAGGCCATCGCCGAACGTGGCGCGGCGTTGCTGGCGGTCTCCGGCGGCACGACGCCTGCCAGATTCTTCGCGGCGCTTTCGGCGGCGCCGATCGCCTGGGACAAGGTCATCGTGACGCTGGTCGACGAACGTTTCGTGCCGGCCTCTTCGCCGCGTTCCAATGCCGGACTTGTGGCTGCCAATTTGCTGCAGAACGCTGCCAAGGCAGCGCGCTTCGTGCCGCTCTACCATAAGGCCGTGGGCATCGAGGATGCCGCGGCATCCGACGATGCGGCACTGCGGTCCCTGCCCTGGCCACTCGATGTCGTCGTGCTCGGGATGGGGCCGGACGGCCACACCGCCTCGTTCTTTCCCGATGCCGATGATCTGGCAAAGCTGCTCGACCCGGCCTCGGACGGGATCATCCTGCCGGTTCATGCGGCAAGTGCGGGTGAGCCACGGCTGACCCTGACGCTGGCGCGGATCATCGATGCCGGCTTCATCGCATTGCACATAGAGGGCGAGGACAAACGCACCGCTTTCGACGGCGCCGTCGCGCCCGGACCGCGAAAGCCGATCCGCGCCGTACTCGACGCCGCGCCCAGACCCCTAGAGGTTTTCTGGGCGCCCTGATTCTAGATTTACTGTGGTCCCGGCAACGGCGGGAGGACGTTTCCGGGACCTCGCCTGAAAGGACCGACCGCCATGACCGCAAGACGAGACATCGAAGCCATCACCGAACGGATTCGCCAGCGCTCCAGAGCGGGCCGCGAGCGCTATCTCAGCCGTATCGCCGAAGCGTCGAACCAGACCGCCAACCGGGCCGTACTGTCGTGCGGCAACCTCGCCCATGGCTTTGCGGTCTGCAGTCCCTCGGAAAAGCTGGCGCTCGGCGCCGACAAGGTGCCCAATCTCGGCATCATCACCTCCTACAACGACATGCTGTCGGCGCATCAGCCCTTCGAGACCTTCCCCGCCCTGATCAAGCAGGCCGCGCGCGAGGCCGGCGGCATCGCCCAGGTTGCCGGCGGCGTGCCGGCGATGTGCGATGGCGTGACGCAGGGTCAGCCCGGCATGGAGCTGTCGCTGTTTTCGCGCGACGTGATTGCCATGGCGGCGGCGATCGGCCTGTCGCACAACATGTTCGACGCCGCCGTCTATCTCGGCGTCTGCGACAAGATCGTGCCGGGACTGGTGATCGCGGCGCTGACCTTCGGCCATCTGCCGGCGGTGTTCATCCCGGCCGGTCCGATGACGACTGGACTGCCCAATGACGAAAAGGCCAAGATCCGCCAACTCTATGCCGAGGGCAAGGCGGGGCGCGCCGAACTTTTGGAAGCCGAGTCCAAATCGTACCATGGGCCGGGCACCTGCACCTTCTACGGCACCGCGAACTCCAATCAGATGCTGATGGAGATCATGGGCCTGCACACGCCCGGCGCGTCCTTCGTCAATCCCGGCACGCCGCTGCGCGAGGCCTTGACCCGCGAGGCGGCGAAGCGGGCGCTGGCGATCACCGCGCTCGGCAATGCCTATACGCCGGCAGGGCGGATGATCGACGAGCGTTCGATCGTCAACGGCGTCGTCGGCCTGCACGCCACCGGCGGCTCGACCAACCACACCATCCACCTCATCGCCATGGCGGCGGCGGCCGGCATCGCGCTGACCTGGCAGGACATTTCGGACCTCTCGGAAGCCGTGCCGCTCTTGGCCCGGGTCTATCCGAACGGGCTTGCCGACGTGAACCATTTCCACGCCGCCGGCGGGCTCGGCTTCCTGATCCGCGAACTGCTCGACGAGGGTGTCCTGCACGAGGATGTGCAGACGGTGTGGGGTGAAGGCCTGCGGCCCTATGCCGTCGAGGCAAAGCTCGGCGCCGACGGCTCCGTGGTGCGCGAGGCCGCGCCGCGTGCAAGCGGCGACGAAAAGGTGCTGGCGCCGTTCAGCAAGGCCTTCCAGCCGACGGGCGGGCTCAAGGTGCTGGCGGGCAATCTCGGCCATGCCGTCATCAAGACCTCCGCCGTCAAGCCGGAACGGCGCATCATCGAGGCGCCGGCCAAGGTGTTCGACAACCAGCAGGGCCTGAACGATGCGTTCAAGGCGGGCACGCTGACCGGCGATTTCATCGCCGTTATCCGCTTCCAGGGTCCGAAGGCCAACGGCATGCCTGAACTGCACAAGCTGACCACCGTGCTCGGCATCCTGCAGGATCGCGGCCAGCGCGTCGCGCTGGTTACCGACGGGCGTATGTCGGGCGCTTCCGGCAAGGTGCCGGCGGCCATCCATGTGACGCCGGAAGCGGTCGAGGACGGGCCGATCGCCAGGATCCATGACGGTGATGTCATCCGCCTGGACGCCGATGCCGGCACGCTGGAAGTGCTGGTGCCAGGAACGGAGTTCGCGCTGCGGCGCACGGCCGAAGCCGATCTCATCGGCAACGAGTTCGGGTTCGGCCGCGAGCTTTTCGCCGGCTTCCGGCAACTGGTGGGCCGTGCCGACCACGGCGCCAGTGCGTTCGGAACCGCTTGAGCCATCTTCCACGGAACACGACAAAGGGCGGCACATGGCCGCCCTTTTTGTTTGCGTGTCAGGCGACAATCACGGCTGAACCGTGACCTCTGCGCGTTCGCCGGCCTTCACCGTCACCGGCATTTCCTTGTCGTGGCCTTCATCGGACATGTGCCGGACCACGACATAGTCGCCGGCCGGTATGGTCTGTTGCCAGGTATCGCCATAGCTGAGTCCGAGCGCCTTGCGGTTGCCCTGGATGTCCTTCTTCGGCGACAGGACCTCGATCGAATAGGCGCCGGGAGCAGACATGGCCAGCACACCCGCGTCGAGCGGCACCTTGATGTCCTTGATATCGCCGACCTTGACGGTGAACGGCTGCTCGACGACCGCAAGATCAAGCGTGGTGACCGCGACATAGTCCTCGGGCGGCAGCCAGAATTTGCTGTCAGGCCCATAGGAATGCGCGACATCGTCACGCGAACCGTCGATCTTCTTCTTCGCCTTGACGATCTGGAAGCCGATGCCCGAGGCGTCGGCCTTGTCGCCGCCGGCTGTATAGTAGGCATTGAGAACGGCATGGCCGACGCCGACGATCACATCCTTTTCGATCTTCTGCCCGGCGGCAAGCTGGATGGTTTCGGTCACCGAGCCGCTGCCGATCTCAACCGTTATCTTCTGTTCCCCGGCGGGCAGGATGATCTTGGTGTCGCCATAGTGGGTGGTGCTGCCGCTCGGGTAGGTGAAATCAAGACGGGCCTCGTCGCTGATGTCGGCGCCCTGGTTGGCCTTGGGATGGATGAGCACGGTGCCGGCGTTCAAGGTGAAGAGCGGCTTATAGACCTGGCCGGCCTCGATCTTGACCTTCTGTTCCACCTTGGCTTCGTCATCACGCGCCACGACGATATAGTCGCCCGGATCGAGATTGCCGTTGTAGGTGCCGTATTCCGTGGTGACGGAATCACCGCGTGAGCCATCGGAATTCGCCTTGTAGATTTCCCAGGCATTGCCATCGGTGATCGGCTCGCCGCCTTCGGCCATCACCACTGTCGGCTGGAAATTGAACTCGGCCTTTGCGGGTTCGGGCGCAGGGGCGGGAGCCGGCGCCGGTTCAGGCGCGGGTGCTGGTGCCGGCGCGGCGACGGTTTCGGCCAACGCTTGCTGCAAGGCCTTCTCGTCCGAGGCCTGGATGTATTTGCCGCCGGTGTTGTCGGCGAGGCAAGCGATCTGCTTGCCTTCGTCGGCGGTCAGCCCGAAGCCGACGACATCGGCGGTGAAGTCGACGCCGGACGCCTCGAGTTCCTTGCCAAGCGCGCAAGGGTCGCCACCGCAGGTTTCGAGCCCATCGGTGATGAGGACGACGGTCGCCTTGTCCTCGGTGTATTTCAGCGCTTCGGCCGCCTGCTTGACGGCGGCCGTCAGCGGCGTCTTGCCGAGGAATTTCATGCTGTCGGCCGCATCCGTGATGGCGCTTGCCGAGCCCGCCTGCGGCGGCACGATCAGCTGGATGTCGTCGCAGCTGCCTTTTTCGCGATGGCCATAGGCCATGAAGCCGATCTCGTCGTCGGCGGGAACCGATTGAAGCACGGTCCGCAGCGATTCGCGGGCGATCTCAAGTTTGGGCTTGCCGTCGATCTGCGCCCACATCGACCCGGATGCGTCGAGAATGATGATGACCTTGTTCGCGGCAAAGCCGAATGTCGTCATCGACAAAAGGAGGATCGCCGCAGCGACGCTCCGTGCAAGTCCCGCCATCGAAATCTCCTGAGTAGCCACCCCGTCCGCCGGCTGAAGCTATTTGAGCCCACCTTGGGACACAAGCCCAGATGCGGCCCTGTCCTCAGGCACCTGGGTTGGGCCGGCCCGAAGCGTGGGGCAGCTCAGTAGGTGGTGCGACGCTCTTCGGAAGGAGGACGGCCAAACTGCAGCCGGTAGCTCTGGGCAAAATAGGAATGCGAGGTGAAGCCGGTTGCGATCGCCACGTCGAGGATCGGCATGTTGGTCTGGCGCAGCAATTCGCGCGCCCGTTCCAGCCGCAGCCGCATATAGTAGCGGCCGGGCGTGACATTGAGGTGGCGCAGGAACAGGCGCTCCACCTGGCGCACCGAAAGACCGGCCGACTTGGCAAGCTGCACCGCCGACAGCGGCTCGTCGAGATGATCGGCCATCAGTTCGACGATGCGCCTCAGCTTCTCCGACTTGCCGGTCAGGTCGCGTTCCGGCCCGACCCGCTGGCGGTCGCCGGCCGAGCGGATGCGCTCATGCTGGAACTGGTTGGCGACGCCATTGGCGAGATTGGAGCCGAAATCGCCGCGCACGATCTCCAGCATCAGGTCGATCGAGGTGGTGCCGCCGGCGCATGTGTAGCGCTTGCGGTCGATCTCGAAGACATTGCCGGTGCAGTTGATGTCGGGGAAGCGCTCCATGAAGCCGGCGCGGTTTTCCCAATGGATGGTGCAGCGGTAGCCGTCGAGCTGGCCGGCCTCGGCCAGCAGGTAGGATCCGACCGACAGCGCGCCAAGCGCGTTGCCGCGCCGGCCCCAGCCGCGCAAGGCTGCCAGAACCTTGCTCTTGCCGGGAAATTCGGTCGTCAGGCCGACCGACACAAAGAGGATGTCGACCGGTGGCAGGTCGGCGACACTGTAGTCGATCTTGAGCGGCAGGCCGTTGGACGCCATCACCGGATCGCCGTCTGCCGACACCGTGGTCCAGCCATAGAAATCGCGGCCGAGCAGGCGGTTCGCCGAACGAAAGGTATCGATAGCGGCGGCCAGCGAGAACATGGAAAACTTGTCGACCAGCAGAAACGCGAACTGCCGGCCACCTTGAACGGGATCATTCGTGACCGGCCGTTCCTGGGAAACAGAGTGGTTCGGCAAAGCTGGCGCTTTCAGAAGGAGGGCCGTTTCAATCCGGCAGCAAGGTAGGCAGAAGCTAACGTATTGGCCATCAGCATGGCAATGGTCATCGGCCCGACCCCGCCGGGCACCGGGGTGATGGCGCCTGCTTCCCTGGCCGCCTCGGCATAGGCAACGTCGCCGACGAGGCGCGACTTGCCCTCGCCTTTTTCAGGTGCGGGAATACGATTGATGCCGACATCGATGACGGTGGCGCCGGGCTTCACCCAGTCCCCCCTGATCATTTCCGGCCTGCCAACGGCGGCGACAAGAATGTCAGCCGTGCGGGCAAGTGCCGGCAAGTCTTTGGTGCGGCTGTGGGCGATGGTGACAGTGCAGTTGGCGGCAAGCAGCAGATTGGCCATCGGCTTGCCAACGATGTTGGAGCGGCCGACGACGACGGCGTTGAGGCCGGACAGGTCCTTGCCGCGCACGCGCTCGATCAGAAGCATCGAGCCGGCGGGCGTGCAGGGAACGAAGGCGGTGTCGAGCTCGCCAGTGCCGAGCTTGCCGACATTGATGAAATGGAACCCGTCGACATCCTTCTGCGGCGCGATGGCCTGGATGATCTTGCCGGCATCGACATGGGCGGGCAGCGGAAGCTGCACCAGGATGCCGTTGATGGCCGGATCGGCATTGAGCTCGCCGATGATCTTGAGCAGCGCTTCTTGGGTGGTCTCGGCCGGCAATGTGTGCTGCAGCGAATGAAAGCCGCATTCCTTGGCGGTGCGGGATTTGGAGGCGACATAGACCTGGCTGGCGGGGTCCTCGCCGACGATCACCACGGCCAGACCCGGCTTGGCCTTGCCCTTGGCGACCAGCTCGGCGGTCAGTGTCTTGACCGTCCGCACCACATCCTCGGCAACGCTCTTTCCGTCAATCACTTCGGCCATGAACCATCCTCAAACATCGTTTCGTCCAACGCCGCTTCCGGGAACACAGTGCAGCGGCGCCGGCAACATGCAGCGCGGCATTGTCACGAAAATACCACCAGGCAATCCCGCCAAAACGCCGTCCGATGCCGTTTACGCGAAACCGGGAAGGTTTTGTTCCGCCTCGGCAACGTATTTTGTAGCTCAGAAATAGCGGCGGCGGGCGCGGCTCTCGGTGAGTTCGCGGACCGCCTCGCGGAATTCGCGCAGGCTGGCGCGAATTTCCTCGATCGGCGCCTGTTCGGCGCTTTCCTCGACCTGCGAAGGCCCTGCCGATGGTTCGGCTGGATAGGCTGGTGACTGCGGCGGAGCAGGCTGCGGCGGGTATGGCATATGCCCGGCATAAGGCGCCATGGCTTGGGTGTAGAGGTGACCTGCCGGCGACGGCGCCTGCCACGGCTGCATCCGCGGATAGCCCGTCTGCTGTACAGGGGGATAGGGTGGCGGAGCCGGATTGATCGGCTGCGGCTGCATCAGAGGCGACCGCGACGGCGGGCCCATCGGGCGGGTATAAGTGGCATCGAAACCTGGCTGGAAAGGCGGCCGCGAATAGTCCGCCGGCTCCGGCCGAGGCATGAAGGTCGAATCCAGGTTCGGCAGGCCGGAGGGCACCGAAGCATCCGCCGCTGGCCGCGTGTTTCCGCCAAAGGCGGCGAACTCGCCGGAAATGTCGTCGTCCGCTTCGGCGGGTGGCTTGCGGGATAGGGCATTGCGCAACGTCGCCATCAGCGCGCCGATCCGCCCGGGCCGTTCGGCTGGCGCGGCTTCGGCCTGTGCGGGAGGCGGCGGCGATGCGGGTGGCGTCGGCGCCGGAGGCACCGGCGTTGCCGGCAGTGGTGGGGCGGGCGGCGTTGGTGCCCGTAATACTTGCTCCTCGAGGGGCGCCTTGCGGTCACGGCGCGAGCGCGATGCCGCGGTCTCGCGCAAGCTTTCATAGGCGCCGCGCATGGCCCCAAGACCGAGGCCGGAGGCAAAACCCAGAAGCAGGCCGGCAAGCGCCGTCAGGGCCCGCGACGGGCCTTTCGCCTCAAGCGGCGCAAAGGCCTTGGAGATGACGTTCATGTTGGCGGTGTTGATGTCCTTCTGCTCGCCGGTCTCCTTGGCGCGCAGCAGGAACTGTTCGTAGACGGAGCGCTTGGCGGCGGCCTCACGCTCCAGTTCGCGCATTGATACCAGATCGCTGTTGACGTCGCCGCTGCGCACCTTGAGCTGGGCAAGGCGGGAAGAGAGGTCCTGTTCGAGTTGTACGGCGCGTTTCAGGTCAACCTGCAGCGAGGACGCGATGCGGCGCAACTCGCCGGCGATGCGGTCGCGGGCACCGGCGATCTGTGCGTTGACGGCCTGGAGTTCGGGATGGCGGGGCCCAAGCCGGATGGCGGCGCGGTCTGCCTCCTGCTTGAGCGTCGCATATTGCGAGCGCAGGTCGCTCATCGTGTTGGAGTTGATCTCTTCCGGCAACGTGCCGGAGAGGACCGAATTGACATCGAGAGATCGCGCCGAAGCCGCCCTTGCATTCAGTTCCAACGTTCGGGCGCGGGCGACCGAAAGCTGCTCGTTGAGCTTCAGCATCTCGTCGTCGCTGATCAGGTGCCCCTGCGCATCGACAAGATCGTGCGAGGCCCTGAAATCCTCAACCTTGCGCTCGGCCGCCTCGACGCCCTTGCGCAGTTCATCGAGCCTTGCAGTCAGTTCGTCGGTCGCGCGGCCAGCGGTATCGGACTGTATCTGGCCAAATGTCTGCAGAAACACGTCCGTCATCGTGTTGGCGATGAGCGCCGATTTCTCGCCGTTCTGCGTGATTGCGCTGACGGTGATGACGAAAGTCTTGCCGCCGCGCTCGACCGAGAGGCTTTCGGCCAGGTTGCCAACCGCGAGCGCGCGCCGGCGAACTTCATCGGCACCGCTCGGGTCATCCTGGCGCGACAGAATAGAATGGATGAGAGACCTGATGCCGAGGCCGCCGGTGCCCTGGCCATTGAACTCCGGATCGTTGACCAGGTTGAGCTTGTCGACAACCTTGTTCAAGACCGTGCCCGAGGTCAGCACCCGGACCTGATTTTCGACGATGGCAAGCGTGGCGTCGGAGGCGACGACACTCTGGGTAAGGTCGCGGTCGGTGAGCTTAAGGTCGCGCGGATCGACAATCAGTTCGGCGGTGGCTTCATATTTCTTCGGCGTCGACAGCGCGATGGCGACGCCGAGCCCGGCACCAATCAGGGTGGTCGTGATGATCAGCAGCTTCGACCTGGCGATGCCGCGCACCACCTGCATCGGATCGATCAGCGGCTTCCATTGCTGGTCATCTCCGCGATCGCCAAAGGATGCGTCGCCCTCTTGGCGGGATCCGGATGCGGCATGAGTGCGAGTGCTGCCGGAAGGTTCTTCATCGGCCGTTCGTGCGCGCGGCATGGCCGGTGGCGGATCGCCGCTGCCGGCGTCCTCCTGCGAGTGCCAGGCGTCGTCCTGCGCGGCCGCGTCCGGCTGCTCGTCCGGCCGAAGCCGCTCCGTGCCAACGGCAGCAGACGCAGTTGGGTTCGTCCGCGCCTCACGCCGGGAACGGGCAAGGCGATGGCGTGTGGCGGCGTCCTCGCGCCATTCCGGATCTGCCCGATCCCCTATCGAGACCAAGGACGCATGGTCCTCACCGCGCATGGCCTGGCCGAGCGCCAGCAATGAACGCTCGCGCCTCCAGTCTTCACGGTTTTCCCTGTCGACCATGTCTTGGAGCTTCACTCTTTGGCCGCTTGGCAGCGGCGGTCGGGCATTCGTTAAGTCACGCTAAACAAGCATAGGAAATAAAAGGTTAATTTTGGCAGGCCGGCGTGTAAGCTTTTCATAACCTCAAGCGCGGCAATTTCAGCGCGTTCGGGCCTCAAAACCGCGCGTTAAGCTTTGCCGCCTATGGCTTCACAGCACATGACCGAGGCTCGTGGCATACCGCAAAGGCGCACTTTCGCCCGGATCGGCACTTTCGTGGCCGAACGGCGGGGGCTGGTCCGCGACTATTTCTCGGCGATCAGCGGTGCCGGCGGGCGGCTGGTGTTTTCACTCGCCTATTTCATCGCACTCGCCAACACGCTGTCGATCTCCGAGTTCGGCATGTTCGCCACCGCTTCGGCGGCCGGCGTGATGCTGTCGCGCATCCTGGCCTTCGGTTTCATCTCGGCGCTCTACCGCACCGCCACCATCCGCCCCAATCTGATCGGCACCTTCACCGCCGGTTTCCTGCTGCTCGGCATCGTCTCGCTGCCGCTGCTGGCCGCGGCCTCGTTCGGCGTCTACCTGGTCTTCTTTGCCGGCACCGTGCCGCTGTCGGTGTTTTCGGCGATCGTGTTCGCCGAAGCGCTGTTGTGGCGGCCGGTGGAGGTCGCCCTGATCGTCAACAACGGGCTGGGTAAATTCGGCCGTGCCGCCGTACTGGCGATCCTGGCGACGGCGCTGCGGGCGCTTGGCGCGGTGTTGTTCATGGTCTGGGCGCAGCACAGCATCTGGGTGTGGTCGTGGTTCTATATCGGCGCCAACGCCTCCTCGCTGCTGCTTGCCTTCGGTTTCTTCTATCCGCGCCAAAGACTGCGGCTTCGCATCGAACTCTATCTGCGGCGGCTTGCTGATTCCATCTACGTTGCCGGCGCCGAGGTGCTGTTCTATCTGCAATCGGAATTCGACAAGCTGCTGGTGCTGGCGATCGGCGGCCCGCATCTGGCCGGCATCTATGCCATCATCATGCGGCTGGTCGACCTGACGGCGATCCCGATCCGCACCTTCTCGATGATGCTGGTGCAACGCATGATGCGCGCGCCGGACCTGTTGTCGCGGCTGACGGTCAAGAGCGGCATCGAGGGCGGCGTGTTCCTCGTTTCGACGCTGGCGCTGGCCGCGCTTGGCATCGTGCTGCATTTCTTCCCCAATGCGCTCGGCAGGAATGTCTCCGAGGCCGCGCCCCTGGTGGCGCTCGCGATCTGCGTCCCGGGCCTGCGCAATCTTGTCGAATACCAGGCCGAGCTTCTGTTCGCGCGCGGCCAGACCTTGGTGCGGGCGCTCAATCTCGGCCTGCTCGCCGGACTGAAGGCGCTGCTGCTGACCTATGTGCTGACCACAATTTCCAACACTTCGACCCTGATCCTGTCGCTCAACATCGTCTTCCTGCTGCTCTACCTCGCATCGATGCTGCTGACCTATTCGGCGCTGCGCAAGCCGGCGAAGGCGATTTAGGACATTCTTGTTTCAAGCATGATCTTTTCCGAAAACTGGTTCCCACTTTTCGGGATCATGCTTCATCCAGCCCGATCAGGCGGCGGATGCGGCCGATATCGGTGCCGATGAAGGACTGCATGCCGATCGCCACCTGCTCCGGCGCCATGTCGGCAACGAAGCGGCGGAACTCGCCGTCCGACAGCGCCTCGCCCGTCCAGTGGACGCGGCAGAATTCTTCCGAAGCGTGGAAGTGACCGGCTCCGTCCAGCAGATCGTCGACATAGCGGCCATAGATCATGCATTCGGAGAATTTGCGCGCCGAGCCGACGACCTCGACCCAGTCGCGGCCATGGACCTTCTCGATCTGTCCGCACATGGCAAGCACGGTATCGCGGCGCCAGGCGATTAGCGTCGAAATGTAGTCGTGGATCGATGACCGGGACGCATCGACGCCGAGCGCCGAACCTGCATTGCGCGACCAGACGCGATGCTCGTCGTGGCCCTCATCCGCAAGCACGCCGTCACGACGGAACAGCCGCGTCTTGCCATCGCGCCAGAACGTGCTGCAGTCGAAAGGCCTCAAGAAGGCGACGTCGGAATCGCAGAAGACCAGAACGTCTTCCCTGGCATGCGCCGCGATGGCGATGCGGCGCAACTGCTGCACGTGCCAACCGCGCAGCGGCTGCGTCTTCAGGCTGAGCCAGACACGCCGTCGAAGCAGGCTGAGCGGATCGTCGAAAGCGCGCAGCCAGCGCGGCAGCAGGTCGCGCTCGTCGACGACCGTGCGCCGGTTTGTCTCCAGTTGGCGGAAAAGCCGGACGTCGCGATGTTCAACCAGGATGTAATGATGCGCGGCACCGGAGACATGCCGATCGATGGTCTCGCACAACAGGCGGCAACGCTCGAAGTCCGGCGCGTAGCTTGCCGTCACCACCGCCGCCGTCGGCGTCTTCGGCAACAGTTCCGGGCCGGCAAGGGCGTTTAGAACGAACCTCTTGTTCAACGAAGCTCTCCGGCCGTTTCGGCTCCACGCGACCATCTCTGCTTGAGCACCCGCCACAGGAATAGGGGATTGCCGACCACGTAGCGGCGCCAGAGCCGGCCCGGCTCGACCGCCAGCCGGAACAGCCATTCCAGGCGCAGGCGCCGCATCCACAGCGGCGCGCGCGGCACCGAGCCGCTCAGGAAGTCGAGCAGCGCGCCGACCGCGACCGGCAAGGTGCAGTGGCGTTCATCGATGTGGCGTTCGATCCATAGTTCCTGGCGCGGCACGCCCATGGCGACCAGCAGCATATCGGGCCGCAGCGCTTCGATCCGGCCGATGATCTCCGGTTCCTGTTCGGCGGAGAAATAGCCATCATGGATGACCACGAAATCGTGCTGCACGGCAAGGGCCGCCAGCTTGACCGATGCCGCCTCTGCGTTGACACGCGTCGCGCCGAGCAGCCCGACGGTCAGCGGCCTGGTCGAGGCCTGCAGGAAGGCCGGCACGAAATCGGTGCCGTTGAGGTTGTCCGGAAACGGCGCCCCATAGAGAAGCCTGGCAGCGAGATCGACGCCGATGCCGTCCGGCAGGATGAGGAAATCGTCAAGCGCCTCGGCAAAGATCGGGTCGGTATAGGCGATGTTCGCATTGTGGGCGTTGAGGAAGCTGAGCTTGGTGAAGCGCCGCTCGGCAATCAGCCGGTTCAGCAGGGCGATCGCATCGCCCCAGCGGATGGCGAGCACCGGAATGCCGAGGATCGTCTTCAAGCTGTCGACCCCGGACACGGCGCGGGCGGTGTGCATATTCATGCAAACACCTCCTGCCTGACCGTCCCGAGTTTTTCGAGGCCGAGCCGGATGGCGACATCTAGCGCCTTGACCTGCTGACGATGAAACGCGCCGCCATCCACGTCCCGGATGGTGGCAGCCGCTGTCTCCAGCGCCTTGGCGAAGGCGACCGGATCGTCGGTGACGACGCAATTGTCGGGGCGATGGTCGATGCCGCGCAGCGAGCGGCTGGTGGCGACCGACGGCAGGCCAAGCTCGAAGGTCTCGATAGTCTTCAACTGCACGCCGCTGCCAGCGGTGCTGATCAGCGGGATAACGGCGGCGCCGCACACGAAAGCCCTGGCATCCGGGACGCGGCCGACAAACTCGACACCCGGATGCGTCGAGGTAACGCCGGAAGGCATGTGGCCAGCGATGCGGATGCGGAAACCGGGCCGCAGATGCGGCACCACCTTGCCCAGGAACCAGTCGAGGCCGATGCGGTTCGGCTGCCAGGTCCAGGTGCCGATCAAAGCGGCGTCGCAGTCGATCTGGCGCGGGCCTTTCCGGGTTGGCGTCCTGGCGCCGGTCACCAGCGGCAGCACCGCCGAGCGATCATCGGAGGCGACGCCGAGTGCCGTGCGATCCTCCTCGGCCAAAGTGAAGACAAAGCGCGCGCGGCGGCACAGACGCTCTTCCATGATCTTGAGCAGCTTTGCCTCGCGGCGGAACAGCAAGCGCTGAAAGATACTCGTGACGGCAGCGGCGTTCTCGCGCGCCGAGAGATGCTCGACATTGTGGGCGACGAAGATCGAAGGCCGGTCTTCGAAGAGCTTTTCGAAGGCGCCGGCGAACTGCACGGAATTCAGCACATAGCCATCGAACGGGCCGGCTTGTTCGAGAGCGGCTCGAACATCATGGTCGGACACCACACGCAATTTGACCGATGCAAAGGTTAGGCCCGACAGCATCGCCTTGCCGACCCAGGCGAGCTTTTGCAGCGCGGAGGCAGTGTCCGTGCGCACGTCGAGCGCACCAAGGACGACCGTGTTTTCCGGGTCGGCCGCGGCTTTCCCGGGCCAGGTGAAGCCGATGACCGTGACACGCGCGCCGGCGCGCCGCAAGGCGGCGATGATCGCGGCGTTGGCGATCTCATAGCCCGAGGCGAGAGCGCCGTCGGGCACGATCGATGTGGCGAACAGCAGATGCATCTCACCTATCCTGTGCTGCAGCCGGTAGCAAAGCGCGGTGAACCCTTGATTAAGCCAGCACAATCAACGCCGGAAAGCCCCTGCCTGGCGGGCTTCTCCGTGCAAGGTGATTAACGAAACCTTATCACCGTGGTGCTACCAGAACCGCAACTCACCATGTGGCTGGACACGGATGATCCCTTTGCCATCGGATGGTTCGGTATCGATCGCTGGACGGTCTCCCCGGCTTGACGTGGAGGCTGTCGAAGCGGTCGTCACCTTGCCGACCTTCAAGCGGCCCGAACAGGTGCTGGAAACGCTGGCTTCGCTGCGCGCGCAGCAGACCGGCAGGCGCTTTGCCGTCATCGTCATGGAGAACGAAGCCGAGGCGCGTAAAGGCGCCGAGGCGGTGCTGCCGCTGTTCGAGCATGGCGAGATGCCGGGCATGGTCATCGTCGCGCATGAGCGCGGCAATTGCAGCGCCTACAATGCCGGCTGGCAGACGGCAATCCTGCACTTCCCGAACTTCAGGCATCTCTTGGTCATCGACGATGACGAGATCGCCGATCCGCATTGGCTGGATCGCATGTGCGTGGCTGCCGAAATGCTCGCTGCCGATATCGTCGGCGGCCCGCAAATGCCGGTCTTTGCCGACCCCGCCCACACGAAATGGGCCGAACATCCTGTCTTCGCACCGCCCTACCGGGAGACGGGGCGCGTGCCGGCACTCTATTCGTCCGGCAATCTCCTGGTCGGACGCAACGTGCTGGTCGCCATGGGGCCGCCCTTCCTCGATCTCAAATTCAACTTCATGGGCGGCGGCGATTCCGACTTTCTCAGCCGGTCGGCGCAAAGGGGCTTTGTGCTGGGCTGGTGCGCCGAGGCCAAGGTGCACGAAACCGTTCCGGCGCGGCGTGTCGAGGCCGACTGGGTCCGGGCCCGCAGCCTGCGCAACGGCGTCATCTCGACACTGGTCGAGAAGAAGAAGCGCGCCGGCACGCCGCTGGCCGGTTTCAAGGTGTTCGCGAAGAGCCTGGCGCTGCTTGCCGCATCGCCGTTTCGCGGCCTGGTCCGGCTGGCGCGGACCGGATCGCCGGCAATCGCCATCTATCCCATCCATGTGGCGCTGGGCCGCGTGCTGGCCGAATTCGGATATGCCAATGAGCAGTATCGCCAGCCCGAGAAGAACTGAGCGCGCCCCGCTCAGCGACGCGTTCACACGCAACGGCGTGGCGACGGCGATCGCGGCACTCTTGTTCACCGTCATCATGGTGTCCTTCCGCCCGTTCCAGCCGGCCGGCGCCGAACTCACCGGCGACGGCGGCGACATCGTCAACCAGCTCGGTTTCGGTTCGCTCGGCGCCGTTTCGATCTTCTCGCTGATGGCCTTTGCCGATCCGCGCATCGTGCGCTCGCTGCTCAGCCCGTCCTGGGTGCTGATGCTGGGTTTCTTCTTCCTGTCGGTAGTGCTGGCGACCGACCCGCCCTCCGCCATGCGCGCCGCATCCTTCACCATGATCGGCATCCTGACCATGGCGACGATCCTGGTGCTGCCACGCGATGCCGAAGCCATTTCCAAGGTCATCATCTTCACCGCCGTCGTGGTCATGGGCCTTTCCTATCTCGGCCTTATCGTCTTCCCGCACGAGGCGATGCATACGGCCGATTCACAGGAACCCGAACATGCGGGCCTGTGGCGCGGCGTGTTCACCCACAAGAACATCGCCGGCCCGATCATGGCCTGCTTCAGCTTCGCGGGCCTTTACCTCTACCGGCGCGGCCAGCGCTGGTGGGGTGCGGGCATCTTCTGCGCGGCGATGATCTTCATGCTGCACACCGGCTCCAAGACCACCGCCGGGCTGGTGCCGTTCTCGGTCCTGATCGTGATGTTTCCCAGCCTGATGGGCATGCGGCTCGGCACACCGATCCTGTTTGCGCTGGCAATCATCGCCACCGCGGTCGGCACGCTGGGCATCGTCTTCCTGCCGCCAGTCAAACAGCTGGCGGCGGTCTATATCCCTGACCTCACCTACACCGGGCGTACGACGCTGTGGGAGTTCGCCGGCTCGATGCTGGCGAAGAAGCCGTGGACCGGTTACGGCTATGAGAGCTTCTGGGGCACTCCGCTGCTGCTCAACCAGGACCAGCCCTTCGACCGGCCTTGGGACATAAGGACCATCGTGCATGGCCATGACGGCTATCTCGACATCGCCGTGCTGATGGGCATCCCTGCCCTTTGCGTGGCGGTCTACACTTTCCTCGTCGCCCCGCTGCGCGACTACATGCGCATTCCGTTGCGCAAGGAAAACATCTATCTCGGCGACTTTTTCATGATGGTGGTGCTGTTCACCGCGCTCAACGCTTTCCTCGAAAGCTTCTTCTTCCATCGCGGCGACCCGGTCTGGCTGTTCTTCGTGCTCGGCGTGCTTGGCCTGAGGCAGGTGTCGCTACGGCCGGTCGCGGTGCGCAGGTCTTCCCGTCCGGCCTGACAGGGGCTTCCCCAGCGAAGCGCGAGCGTCTATGTCAGAGCCTTCCTTCGGAGGGTTCCATGACGATCAGGCTTGTTCTCGCCGGCTGCGGCAATATGGGTTACGCCATGCTCTCGGGCTGGCTGAAATCCGGCAAGCTCGCACCTTCGACGATGTTCGTGGTCGAGCCCAATGCCGAGTTGCGCCAGCGCGCGGCCGCGCTCGGCTGTGGCACGGCCTCGGATGCCGGCGGCATCCCGGCAGATGCCGTGCCTGATCTGGTCGTCATCGCGGTGAAGCCGCAGGTGATCCGCGACGTCACCGCCGCCTACAAGGGTTTTGGCGACGGCCGCACCACCTTCGTCAGCATCGCCGCCGGCACCCCTGTCGCTACGTTCGAGGAGATCCTCGGTAACCGCGCGCCGATCGTGCGCTGCATGCCGAACACGCCCGCGGCGATCGGCAAGGGCATGATGGTGGTGTTCTCCAACCCGCTCGTCTCTGACGATACCAAGCGCTTCGTCGCCGACCTGCTGTCGGCCAGCGGCGAAGTGGCTACCATCGACGACGAGGGGCTGATGGACGCGGTGACCGCCGTCTCGGGATCGGGGCCGGCCTACATCTTCCACTTCATCGAAGCGCTGACCGTCGCCGCGGAAAAGGCCGGCCTGCCGGCGGCGACCGCCAAACTGCTCGCCATGCAGACCGTCTATGGTGCTGCCTCGCTGGCCGCCGAAAGCCAGGAGGATCCTGGCGTGCTGCGTCAGCAGGTGACCAGCCCCAATGGCACGACGGCGGCCGCCCTTGGCGTGCTGATGGGCGAGGACCGGCTGACCAATCTTTTGACGCAGGCCGTCGAGGCGGCGCGGCTACGGTCGATCGAGCTGGGGAAATAGACTTCAGTTCGCTCCATACAGCATCTCGTCCTGCAGCCGGCGCAAGGCGAACAGCCTCGTCGTCTGGTCGGGCGCGGCGTTGTCGGCGGTCAGCAAGTCGCCTTTCCTGACCGGTTTCAGCACCTTGCCGCCCTCGAGCAGGCCGACCGGCACGGCGCGCTGGGCACGAGCCTCTTCGACCGTCATCGTCCAGGAGCGGTAGCAGGTCTCGCCGATCGCATCGATGATCTCGCCGGCCGCGAGATCGCGCTTGGCGACGGCACACACTTCGGCAACGGGCCTTGGCAGCGGCACCATGTCGGGCTTGCCGAAAAGCATGATGCGGGCCGCGGTCAGCGGCACTTCCAGTGACGTCAAATGATAGGGCCGGAACAGGCTGTAGTAGGGACCGTGGCCGATATGCAAATCGTCCATGCGCTCGATGATGCGCGGATGCGTCGCCTCGACGATGACGAAGACACCGGGCGCGACACCCTTGCCGATGGTGTAGTCGACGACACCCTTTTTCAGCAACAGCCCGCCATCCTCGCGTGGGATGAGCACCTTGGCGAGGTCGTCGCGATCGGCCTTCGGGCCGTGCATGCCGGGCACATCGGGCACCAGGCCGGTGGCGTTGGCAATGGCGCACATCTCGACCATGGTTTTCGAGCCGTCGACAAACTCAACCAGCATGCGCGGGTTCATTTTGCGGCGGATCGCTTCCTCGCGATAATCGTCGGGCATGGCATCATGGTTGAGCGGATTGTTCTTGCCCTTCCCGGCCGAGACGATGGTCAGGCCGAGCGCCGACGCGAACTCGATCAGCTCCATGCAGCTCGACGGCTCGTCGCCGGCGCCGACCGAATAGACGACGCCAAGCCGGTCGGCCTGCTGTTTGAGATAGCAGCCGATGGTGACGTCGGCCTCGACATTCATCATCACCAGATGCTTGCCATGCTCCATCGCCATCAGGTCGAAGTCGGCGGCGACACCGGGCTTGCCGGTGGCGTCGATGATGACGTCGATCAGTGGGTTGGTGACCAGCATCTCGTTCGAGGTGACGGCGATCTTTCCGGCCTCGATCGCCGCGGTGACTTTCGACGTGGCATCGGCTTCGACCGCCATCGCTTCATCGCCATAAGCGATGCGGATGGCCTCACGCGCGGTGTGCGGGCGCCGCGTGGAAACGGCGCAGATCGAAATGCCCGGCATCAGCATGCCCTGCGTGACCAGATCGGTGCCCATCTCGCCCGAGCCGATGACGCCGATGCGCACAGGGCGACCGTCCGCGGCACGGCGGGCGAGATCGCGGGCAAGCCCGGTCAAGGCGACATTGGTCATGCAGGGATGTCCATGGTTCTTGATTTGCGGCGGCAATAGCAGAGAACCGCCCTCTCTTGCCAACGAAACCGCCTGATGTGGCTTCACACCACTCTGATGTAGCTCGTCATGCCCGATTTCTGGTGCTCGATAATGTGGCAGTGCAGCAGCCAGTCGCCGGGATTGTCGGCGACGAAGCCGAGGCTCACCTTCTCATTGGGCTGGATGAGATAGGTGTCGGAAATCAGCGGCTCAACCTGGCGCGTCGAGGACGACAGCACCTTGAAGCTCATGCCGTGCAGATGCATCGGATGCGATTGCGGCGTCAAATTCTCCATGTCGATGACATAGCCCTTGCCGAGCTTCAGTTCAGCCAGCGGCGCGGTCGGATCCGGCGTATCACCCGGCCACGGCACCTTGTTGATCGCCCAGAAACTGTAGCCGAGTGAACCGCAGATGCCGTCGCTCGGAATGTTCTCCGCGGTGGCGCTGAGTGCCAGCGGAATATGCTGGGCGGTGGTGAGATCGACTTCCGCCACCGGATTGATCTCCAGCGGCGCAACATCACGAACATCGCGCTTCAGCGTGCTGCCGACCGCGCGCAAGGTCGTGAGCACCTTGGGCTTGGTGCCCCTGACGTCGCGCAAGCTCACCACCGCGCCCTCGTCATCGGGCATGCGGATGGCGAGTTCCATGCGCTGTCCCGGTCCAAGCAGCAAGGTATCGGGGACGAAACGCCGCGGCACCGGATTGCCGTCCAGCGCCATCACGGTCGCCTCGGCGCCGTCGACGCGAAAGGCGTAGATGCGGGTGACGTCGGTGATGGCAACGCGCAGCCGCACCAGCCCCCCGGCCGGCGCGTCATATTGCGGCTGGTCAAGCCAGTTGGCCGTGCGCACCGTGCCATAGGTGCCGGTCTTGGCGGCATCGCGCGGCCGGAACTGGTCGATGAACTGGCCGTCATCGCCAAGGCGCCAGTCGCGCAGATTGAGGACGATTTCGGTATCGAATTTCGGATCGTTCGGGTTTTCAACCACGATCACGCCGGTCAGGCCGTGGCCCATCTGCTCCAGCGTGTTGCAATGCGGGTGATACCAGAAGGTGCCGGCGTCGGGCGGGGTGAAGGCATAGTCGAAATGATCGCCGGTGTAGACATAGGGCTGGACCAGGAAGGGCACGCCATCCATCTTGTTCGGCAGGCGAATGCCGTGCCAGTGGATTGTCGTCGGATCGTCGATGGCGTTGATCAGGCGCGCCGCGAAGGGCTCGCCCTTCTTCATCCTGATGACCGGCGGCATACCGGCGTTGCCATAGGTCAGCACGTCCCGGGTCGGGCCGACATCCATCAGCCTGGCCTGGATTTTTGCCGTCTGCAGCACCACCGGCTCAGGACTGGCGGCTGCCCAGCTGCCGAGCCGGCCGATGACCGGGATCCCAACTCCGCCAATGCCGGCGATCGCGGCCGTTTTCAAAAGCCCGCGGCGTGTGAATACGGTCATTCAGCGCTCCAACTGCCAAGACGAGTGCCCAGCATTTATCGCGGCCTTGGATCACAGACGAGCCCGCAGCGCAAATGGGCGCCGCCCGGAATGAACTCCGGGGATCGCTTCAGCGGAACAGATATTTCGAGACTTCCGGGTTGCCGCGCCGCCACATCACATTGTCCAGGAAATAGTGGTGCACGTTGATGAATATCCACGCGATGAAGAGGAAAAGCGACGAGCCGAGCACCTGTTTGTCGTAGGGCACCAGGGCCGTCAGCGCCAGCGGCACCAGCCAGAAACCGAGCGCTCCGAGAATTGCGCCGGCGACGATGAAGGCCAGCACGCGCAGCCTGTATCGCGGTCCAACAATGGACAGGACCTTCAGTCCCGGCTTCTCGACGGCGTCCGCGCGATCGCGCTCGACATTGGTCTGGTAGCGCCAGACCACCGCCAGATATTGCAACGAGTGGAGCGCCGGCACCACGAGCAGCCAGAGCGGGTTTAGTCTCACAAACAGGATCCAGGCATAGAGGGACACGACGTAAGCGACGACGCCGTTATAGGGCAGCGCCCCGCCATGCTTGCGCCAGCGATTGATGAACATCACCGCGGTGGCGGCCGAGGAGGCTGCGGCGATCGACACTGCGATGCTGATGACCCATGGCGGGACGGTGAAGGTGTAGTAGTCCAGGCCCCAGTACTGCCTTTCGGTGATCACCACGTTCGTCTGCAGCCAGGCGAACAGCCACACCGCGTAGCCGTTGAACAGCAACACCTTCTTGTCCTGGTCGCTGAAGAATTTGCGCTTCAGCACGGCATCCACCATCAGCATGCCATAGCCCTGCTTGACGTAGTGCCAGCCGACGAAAAAGCCCATCGCGTTGGTGGCATAGCCCAGCAGCCGGGCGTTCCCCGTCAGCGAGCCGAAGGCAAAGAAGACAATCATGGCGAGCGGCACGACAATGCCCGCCAGGATGTAGCGGACCTGCAGGCTCCGGCTGTAGCCGTCGCCACGCACCTTGCGCGCGAAGTTGCGATAGAAGATCTGGTAGGAATGACCGAAATGCGGCTGGTTGATGAGATGGGAGAACAGGAACATCGTCAGCGTCAGGGCAGCTTCGTACCTCAGCGGCACGAAATAAAGGACCGGCAAGATGACAAGCGCGCTCCCGCCAAGCATGAAAAAGTCGATGAACGGGCCAAAGAGATATTTTTGCGGGGCGACCGCAAGTGAAGCCGGGGCATCTGCTGAAAGGTGAAGTGCCATGCTGCCCTCCCTTGTGCTGGTTTATTTAGCCGTTGGCGCTTGTCGTAGCTATTATCCAAGTTCGGCTTGGGAACGGCAAGCGGTCGAGCCAGCAGCTGCGAAAAGTTTGAACTGACCAGGGTACTTCAAAACGGATGTCAGACCGGCGCGAGTACATTCATGCTTTGCTAATCATATTAGGTCACGATTGATTCCGCTCTACCCGGGAAGGTGCCAAATTGGAACGAATATCTTCTGATCAAATCGGATGGATTGTCGTTGCCGTCCTTTTGGCATGGTGGGCAATGGAAAAGACCGTAACGGTGTATTCTTCTCCAAAACCGGTAGCGATCGAGCAACCGGTGATGGTGCCGGTCTATGAGCTAAGGCGCCAGCGTTTCGAATTATGGATCAAAACAGCGGGTGTCCGACTACGCGCTTGAAGGGATACCCGTTCGGCACGGCTACTGTATTCAACCGAGGTTTTGCCGGCTCCCATGTCCGTACTTCGTGCAATGGAGCCGAGCTTCAGTTAAGCTGGTTCAGGATTCCGGAACTGGTTGCGACCACCAGTGCGTGATACATCTGCAAAGCCGTTGCACAGATCGCAGCCGCCGATATTGGCACGCCAAATGGCACGATGCCTTTGCGATCCATATGCTGCACGTAGTGGCGAAACACGCCGGCCGGCAGCAAAAACGGATTCTTGACCACGGCGGCAGTGGCGAATGTGAAGACGAGCATCAACACGGAAAAGACGGCAAGGTTGCTTCCGCCGATCAGAAAGGGCGTAACGCTCAATAGCTTCACATCGCCGGCTCCAATTTTACGCAAGAGCCAGAATGGAAACAGTGCGATGAACAGGATAACGCCGCCAAGCGCACTGATGCCCATCTCCAGCCACGAACCGGTCTGTAGGGAGTGGAACTGCAGCGCGCCTAGTCCCAGGCAGAGCAGGAGAAGCACGTCGCGATTGGTGATCTTCTGGGTGGTGAAATCCGTCCAGGCGATCCTTGCAAGGAGCAAAATGGCGAAGGCTTTGAACAGGAGCGAAGCGGTGAGCAGCATGCGGACTCCCTACCGCTCGATATTTTGCACGCTCGACGACAGTAGCTTCAGATTGTTGGCCACGGTCGGATCGTTGGGCGCGAGCTCATAGGCTTTGAGGAAATTCGCGCGTGCGTCCTGCAGCTTGCCGCGCAGCAGGTAGGAATAGCCGACATTGTTGTAATATTCGGGCGATGCGCCGACCAGCTTGAAGGCTCGGCCATACGCCCGGTCGGCGAGATCGAAGCGGTGGATGCGGTCGCAGGACGCGGCCAGACCCATCCAGGCGCCACCGTCATTGGGAGCAAGCTGCGTCGCCTTGAAGAACAGCGCGCCGGCATTGCCATAGTTTTCCGCGCGGAACTGGTTCTTGGCTTCGGCGACGGCTTGGTCCGAAGCGTAATATTCGACGTTGCTGACCGTCTTCAGCCCATCAAAGGCATCTCCAAACGACGTGACGTCGCCTTTCGACGGCTCGTTGGTGCGCACGACGCCACTTGTGGTATCCCCGCCATTTGTCTGGCAGCCGGTAAGAATTGCGATCGTCAGACCGACTGCAATTGCGAGGCGCATTGGCCTTTTCATTTTACCCCCAAGAGCCTCTGACTCAATTTAAGAATCAAAGCATACACCGATTCAGAAGAAAATGCCCTTCATGCGGATAATCACCGGCAGCATGATCACCATCATTACCACTGGGAAGATGCAGAGCCCGAGTGGAATCATCATCTTGACGGGCAACGCATTGGCGCGCTCTTCCGCCAGCAGAATCCGCTGGCCGCGCATCTCGGCGCTATAAACACGCAGGGCATCGGTCAGGCTGGTGCCGAGTTCTTCCGATTGCCTGAACAGCACTGCCAATGCCTTGGCTTCGTCCAGTCCGATGCGGTCGGCAAGCTCGCGCAGCGCTTCGCGCAGCGGCTTGCCGGCGCGAAGCTGCAAATTCATGATCGAGAGTTGAATGCCGAGCCATTTATGCGTGCCGGCCAATTCCTGGCTCACCCGCTCGACTGCTGCCTCAAGGCTCATGCCGGCATCGGCACAGGTGATCATCATGTCCATGAAATCGGGGAAGGCGCGACGATAGACCTGCTTCTGAGCGTTCTCGAAGCGGTCGAGCATGATGCTCGGGATGACGATGCAGCCGAGGCCGATCAGGCCCGCACCACCGAAAGCCAGGAAGCTTGGCAACCGCGGCGGCAACAGTCTCGACAGGAGGGCGTACATAACCAGAAAGCCCATGGCGACGGCGCCCAGCCGGCAAAGCGTGTAGATAAGGGGTGCGCTCGCGTGATAGAACCCGGCGCGAAAGAGCTTGGCCTCGAGGGCGTCAGGCTCGTTGCGCTCCTTCTCCATCGACTTGAAGTAGGCTTCGATTGGCTTTTGCGCCGATGCCCTGGCGAGATGGTCCCGTCCCAGGATCGAGCGGCGATCCACAAGCCCGTCGCCGACGAGACTATCCGTCACCAGCCTTCGCGTCTGAATCGCGGGCAGGAATACCAGCGCGGCGAACAGAAACATTGCCGCCGCCGCCACGAAGACAGCGAGCGAGACCAGAAAGATCAAGTCGTTGGTGTTCGAAAGCAAGCTCATTCCTCGCTCCTAGAAATCGAACGCGACCATGCGATACATGATGTAGTCGCCGAGCAGCGCCCAGAGCCCGAACGTCAGGAACGTCGGCAGGATCAACGGGCTGCCCCAGACCTTGCCATAATAGGAGGGCGAGATGAGCATCAGAATCAGAAACATGACGACAGGAAAGACCGAGATGATCCAGGCGGACACGCGTCCCTCGGCCGAAAGCGCCCTGATCTTTAATCCCAATTTCTGCCTTTCGCGCAACACGGACGAGAGGTTCGCGAGAATCTCGGTGAGATTGCCGCCCGTCTTGCTCTGGATCGAAAGCGAGACTGACAGCAGGTGCAAACCCTCGAAGCCGACCCGCTCCGACAATTTTCGCACCGCCTGCTCTATACTGAGGCCGAAAGTGATCTCGTCGGCGACGATGCCGAACTCCGTGCCGAGCGGATCAGCCATTTCGCGACCGACGAGGCCGATCGCGACGGTGGCAGGGTGACCTGCGCGGAGAGAACGGACGATCATGTCAAGCGCGTCGGGCAACTGCCTGGCGAATTTCAGGATTCGCTTTTTGCCGGCACGACGCAGGACGAGAAGCGGCAGGACAAAGCCCACTGTTAGGAAGACGAGGAGCGCAGCCAGCGTCGAAAGACCGATCAGAAACCAAAGAAGCAACGCCAGCGCCAAACCGGCGAGAAGGAACCACACCGCGAAAGTCAGGGGATTTCCGGTGATGCCGGATTGGGTATAAAGTCTGTTCAACCAGATAAAACCGGAGATAAAGTCTCCTGAATCAGTTAGGCCGCGTTCTCGTAACAAACCCTGCAAGGTCTGTTCCGCCGGGGCCGCATCGCCAAGGCGACGGAGCCGAAGGTTAACCGCCGCGGCCCGAGACCGGCGACCGGATAGCGAAAGATAGAACGCTTCGCCAGCAAGTATGACTGAGGCCGCAGCGACCACGTAGATGAAGTAAAGCAGCGCCTGGCCTGTCGGCATCACATCGTAACCTGTGGGTTGAAGGCATCATTGGCGAAGTGAAGGCCGAGCGTGGCGGCTTCGGCAGCGAAACGCGGGCGGACGCCAGTGGCTCGAAACTCGCCGATGATCGTGCCGTCGGCGCTGACGTCACGCCGGACGAAATGATAGATTTCCTGCATCTGGACAACATTTCCTTCCATCCCGGTAATTTCCGATATCGAAGTCACGCGCCTTCGTCCGTCGGAGAGACGCTGCGTCTGGACGATGATGTCGATCGCTGACGCAATCTGGGCTCGGATGGAATCATGGCTCATCGGCATGCCGGCCATGCCGACCATCTGCTCGAGCCGCGAGATCGCGTCGCGTGGCGTGTTCGCATGGACTGTCGTCATCGAACCTTCATGGCCGGTGTTCATGGCCTGCAGCATGTCGAAGGCTTCTTCACCGCGCACCTCGCCGACGATGATGCGGTCCGGCCGCATGCGCAGTGCGTTCTTCAGCAGTTCGCGCTGGCGAACCTCGCCCTTGCCTTCGATGTTGGGCGGCCGGGTCTCAAGCCGGCCGACATGCGGTTGCTGCAATTGCAGTTCCGCCGCATCCTCGATGGTGACGAGCCGCTCCCTGGAAGGGATGCAACTCGACAGCGCGTTGAGCAGTGTCGTCTTGCCGCTGCCGGTACCACCCGAAACCAGGATCGATTTGCGTGCCTGTACGGCGATCCGCAACAACTCAACCATCGGGGGCCGGATAGAATTGAGCACCACGAGACGTTCGAGCGAATAGGGATTCTTGGAGAATTTCCGGATCGAGACCAGCGGGCCATCCACCGAGATCGGCCGCACCGCGATGTTGACGCGGGAGCCATCCGCCAACCGCGCATCGGCCATCGGCGACGATTCGTCGACGCGCCTGCCGATCGCCGAGACGATCTTGTTGATGACGCGCAACAGGTGCGCCTCGTCACGAAACCGGATTGGCGTTTCTTCGACTATGCCACGCCGCTCTATAAAGACGCGCTTGTGGGTGTTGATCAGGATATCGGTAATGGAGTCGTCCTTGAGCAGCGGCTCGATCGGCCCAAGCCCCAGCATTTCGTCAGCCGTGTCGCTGGTCAGCTGATCAAGCTCGCGAGCGTTCAGCGGCACATTTCTCCCGCGAACGAACTCGCGCACGATGGGACGGATCTCATTCAGGATCTCGTCCTTGGAGGAATTCTCAAGCGCGGTCAGATTGAAACGATCGATCAAATGGCGATGGAGCTCGACCTTCAGCGTCAGGAAAGCGTCGCCATGGGATTCGATATCAGCTGCTGGAGACAGGGCCGGAGCAGCAGGCAGCACCTGCGGTTCCACCTTTGTCACTGCAGCCTGCTCGCTTGGCCCCTTGATAAACCGCCCCAGCATAATCCCCTATGCTCCCCTTAGACGCATATTAGTGGAAACTAAACGTTAACCACACGAGGCACAAGCGCCAGGGCGCTCAGCCGACGCTGATACTTTCAACATAGTTAAGAAGCGGCGCCCGGAAAATATCGTTTTTATTCTGGGGGTAATGCCATCCAAACGTTGGAGATCTCTTTGCTATTGAGAATCCCGAGCGGCCAGCGTGCTCCTCGGCATATGCACCTCTCCCAAACTAGATCGTAACCCCTTAGATATAAAGGAATATGCGTTATAGCTAATTTAGCCTTTGCTATACAGCGCTCGCGAGAGAATTGTGAACGAATGGTTAAGGGCGCTTGAAAAATTAGCCGAATCAAGCTCTTGCTGAAATTTGAATACTGCCGCAACTCGAAAGATCATGTATTGGAAAGTTAAGGAACTGTTAATCCGGTTTGACTCTGCATTTTCCCGAGCCCTAGGATCGAGATGACGGGGGATGCTTGGGTATGGAGTTCATCCTTGGCTCTGTCTCGTCGGGTTCCAACCTCCAAAGGGAGAAATTGACATGAAGAAGCTCATGACGATGACCCGGCAGTTCCGCGACGACGAAAACGGCGCTGCCATGGTCGAATATACGATCCTACTCGGCCTGATTGCTGCTGCCACGATCGCGACTATCGTCGTGGTCGCGGGATGGATTTCGGGAACATGGGCAAACCTTTGCACCGTGCTTGGTGCCAACACCCCAGTCGCTTGCGTGCCGCCGACGCCAGCACCATAAGGTTGATAGCCTCGTCAGGCGCGGACATATCGTCCGGGCCTGACGTCCATTAAGCGAAACCAATCGACAGCTGCGGGGGCAGCGGAAATGCGCGCCAACACACTTATCATGATCGTCCTGGCCGGCATCTTCGGCGTGCTGGCGGTGGTCCTCGTCAATATTTGGCTAGCCGGCCAGCGCAGCGCCTTGGCTCAATCCAACGGCGTGCAGGCCAGCACGGTCGTGGTCGCGGCGGTGCCGCTGAAGTTCGGCGACCCGCTGAGCGCCGACAAACTCCGCGAAATCGCATGGCCAGCGGGCGCAATTCCGGCAGGCTCTTTCAAAACGACCAAGGAAGCCTTGGCCGGCGAAGGCACGAGGCAGGCGCTTCAGGCGATCAGCGTCAACGAACCTATTCTTGCCACCAAGATCACAGGTCCCGGCCAGCGCGCCACGCTTTCGGCAGTGCTCGGCGATGGGATGAAAGCCGTCTCCATCAGGGTCAACGACGTGCTCGGCGTCGCCGGCTTTGTCTTCCCCGGCGACCGGGTCGACATACTTCTGACGCGCACAGTGCGCGGCGACGAAGGGGCCGACAAGAGCTTTGTCGACGTGCTACTGCAGAGCATGAAGGTGCTCGCCATTGATCAAGTTGCCGATGTGAGCAAGGACAGCCCGACCGTCGTCAAATCGGTGACACTCGAGGCCAGCACCAAGGATGCCCAGAAGCTGACGCTGGCGGCTGGCGCCGGCCAATTGTCTCTGGCACTTCGCCAGGCCGCGGCCAGCAAGGGCGAGACGACCGAGCGTGTGACGCTTTCTGACCTGACCGGCGAGACGCCTGAGGATGTCGCCAAAAGGCAGGCCGAACTCGACAAGAAGACCGCCGAAGAAGCTGCGGCTGCCGAGGAGCGCAAGCGCGCCGACGAAAAGATTGCAGGCCTTGCCCAGGCCGTGGAAAGAGTGGGAAGCCGCCTTGACGAGTTGGGCAAGGTCAAGCCCGCTCCGGCCGTGGTGTCGAAGCCGGAAGTGCAGCAAGTGATCAAGTATGTGCAGCCGGAACCGCCGGCGCGTGCTACAGTCGGTGTTTTCCGGGGCGTGAAGCTCGAGACCTATGACGTGCCGCGACAGCCATAACAGACGCGCGGCGAATGAATTGGCCGCCATAGGCGGCGATTGGGGAGACGGGGATGCGAGGGTTTTGGACTGGGATGGCGGCGGCCGCGTTGTCCGGCTTGGCGTCGCTGTTGCTATCGAGCCTGGCGGCCGATGCGGCCGACCGTTTCATCGATGTGTCTAACCCCAGCGTTCATCGGATTTTCCTGCCGATGTCGCAATCGGTAACCCTCCAGGTGAATGCCAACCTCGGCGATATTGTCGTCGGCGACGAGAAGATCGCCGACGCCCAGCCCATGACCGACCGTACGCTCTATGTTATCGGCAAGGGCGCCGGCACCACCACGGTCAACCTGTTCTCACCTGAAAAGCGCTCGCTCGGCGTCATCCAGATCGAGGTCGGCGTCGATGTCAGCGACATGGCGGCGGCGATCCGCCAGGTGTCGCCGAGGTCGCGCATCGAAATCGGCTCGGTCAACGGCAGGGTCAGGCTTGGCGGTCATGTCAAGGACGGCGCCACGCTGGCGGCGATCATGGAAGTGGCACAGCAATATGGCCCCGACGCCATCATCAACGCCGTCACCGTCGACGACAGCCAGCAGGTCAATCTCGAAGTTCGCGTGCTTGAAGCCAAGCGCAATGCGGGCCGTGACCTCGGCGTGTCAATCAGGAGCACGAACAGCCGGGGCACAACCCGGACCGGAACCGGAATTGCCACCGTCGACGCGGATGGAGCCGTGCTCGGCGCAGGCGACCTTGTCAGCGGCCTGCTGTCGAACACCAACCCGTTCGCAGCCCTGATCACCCGCGTCATTGACAGCAACATCAAGGTCGACCTGATTATCGAAGCGCTGGAGGCCAAGGGCGTGGTGCGCACGCTGGCCGAGCCGAATCTCACCACCCTCTCCGGCGAGCCGGCCAGCTTCAATGCCGGTGGCCAAGTCCCTATCCGCAGCGTCGACAAAAATGGCCAGGTGCAGATCGAGTACAAGCAGTTCGGCGTCAATCTGCTGTTCACGCCGATCGTGCTCGCCGATGACAAGATCCACATCCAGCTGGCGCCGGAGGTCAGCGACCTCACAGGTTTCACCACTGCCGGCGACCCGATCTTCACCAACCGCAAGCTGGAAACCGTCGTCGAACTGCGCGACGGCCAGAGCTTCGCCGTCGGCGGGCTTCTGTCCAGCAAGACCACCAAGCTGCAGAACCAGGTGCCGTGGCTCGGTCAGGTGCCGGTGATCGGGGCGCTGTTTCGCAATTCGAGCAACCAGAAGGAAGAGACCGAGCTGGTCGTCATCGTCACCCCGCACATCGTGCGGCCGGTGAAGCCCGGCGAACAGCTGGCGACGCCGTTCGACAAGACACGGCCCGCCAACGACCCGGAATTCTTCGTGCTCGGCCAGCTCGAGGTGAACAAGGACATGATCCGTAAGTATGAAACGGGCGATGGCGTCACCGGCCCCTATGGCCACATGCTGGACTTCAAATCGAAGGACAAGATGCTCTATGTCAAGAAATAGCGCCTTGATCCTCATTCTGTGCGCCGGTGCGCTGTCAGGCTGCGCCGCCGACTATCTCAACCACTACGACTCGGTGACCTTGGCCGCCGGCGACACGCAGAAATACAATTCGATGCTGCAGACGGTCGATCCGCTCAATCCGGCCTCCAGGAACACACATATCGAGGGCGACGGCACGCGCGCCGCCGCTGTTGCACACCGCTACAAATTTCCGCCGCCGCCGCCGCCGCCGCCGGCGATCACGGTCAATGTCGGCGGATCGGGTGTGACGCAGCAGTGAACTGAACGGAAGGATGCGGAGGGCGCCGGGCATGCGAGGGGCCCTGGCGCAGGAAAGCAGAGAGTAAGGTCATGTTGGGGACCATTCGAGCCTTCTGGAACGATGAGCGCGGCATAGCGATGATCCTCGTCGCCATCATGCTGCCGGTGATTGTCGGTTTTGCTCTTCTAGTGATCGACATGAGCCGGGCGAATAGCCTGCACAATGACTTGCAGAAGGGTGCCGACGCATTCGCGCTTGCCGGGGCCGCGGAGCTTGACGGGCGAACGGACGCGATTACCCGCGCGGATCGCGCCATCCTTAATCTCGTTCACAATAATTACCGCTTCTCCACCCAAGGCAGCCAGCAGCCACTGACTGCGACAGCGGTGATAACTAGCGGCATTAGCTGGCGCTATCTGAGCGGTCTGCCTACCAACGACAGTGATCCTATCACCAATGCGAATGTCACCACGGATGCAACCGCGGCGCGCTTTGTCGAAGTCACGGTAAAGCCTGTTGGATTCGCCGCGATGTTCCCGGCTTCGTATCTCACGGGCAACAGCGCCAGCAACAGCATGAACATCGGGTCGACGGCGGTCGCCGGCAATGCGGGCGCTACAGTTTGCCAGATGATCCCTTCGTTCATCTGCAATCCCTTTCCCGGGCAGGATCTCAATCAGATCGCGACTTCGGCCAGTCTTCTGAGAAAGAGCCTCAAACTCATTGCGGGCAGCAACGCATGGGGACCAGGCAATATCGGTTTCCTACGGCCAAGCGACGGCCATGGTTACGGAGAGACCGATCTCGCAACGGATATTGCTATCGGCCGCGTGCCCGAGTGCGTGAACTCTAGGCTCATCTACACGCAGACAGGCACTTTGACGACGAAAGTCACGGCTGCGTTCAACACGCGCTTCGATCTATATGCGAACGGCAACGCCTTCCCATCCAAGAACGATAATCGGTGGCCGCCGGCACCAAACGTGCGAAAAGGCTTCAAGACCACGGGGAAATGCGTCAGCACTCTACAAACCGATACAACTAAATTCCGCGGACTGACCCCTGATCTTGCGTTTAGCGGCCAAATAGGCAGCGGCTTTTGGGACTACGATGGCTATGTCAGCGTCAACAAGCTGACGGCCGGGCTCGCTGGTTTCAAGGATGCCAACGGCCAATCCTATAGCAATACCAATCCGCCGTCGCGGTACGATCTCTACAAGTATGAAATTGATCATGGCCTTGTCGGCACCCAGTCCATCGGGGGAGAAACCGGCACGCCCGGCTGCGCCGCGACGACCGGCGGTACCGACCGTCGTCTGTTCCAGGCCGCCATTGTGGATTGCAGTTCTCAAGCTGTCGTAACTCAGCTTAACGGTCAGAGCGGCGCTGTGCCTGCAATGGGCTTTGCAAGCATATTTCTGACCCAGGCGATCACCGGTAGCGAAGTCATGGCGGAGATCGTGGATATTAACGGCGTCCGGGGCCGGGGCACCCTGTCATCGCTGGTGCGAACCGAAGTGCAGCTTTACAGGTGATGTGATGCTGGCTGCACTGAGGCTGATGTTACGCAAGTTTGGCCGCGAGGATCGGGGCGCGGTTCTCGTCGAAATGACGCTGATCACGCCGTTAATGATTAGCCTTTCGGCAGGCGTGTTCGAATTCGGCAATCTCCTCCACCAAAAATCGCTGATCGAAGCCGGTCTCAATGACGGTGCTCGCTATGCAGCACGCTGCAATCAGACATTCAATGCAGCGCTGGACTGCGCCACCTACGCCGCCAACATCGCCGCAACTGGAACGTACAACTGCGGCGGCAATTGCAGCATTGCCAGCCGCGTCACGAGCTGGCTGCCGACTGCAGTTACGGTCGATCTCAATTATCTTGTAGTACCAGTGACCACGGACGCCAATGGTTTACAAAACTACAGCAGCTCTACGTCGAGTGTCCGGGTGGTGCGGCTCTCGACATCTTTCACCTATACCGGAGCCTCTTTGCTTAACTATCTCGGACTAGGACCGATCACCTTTTCTGCTGCCCACGAAGAACGTTACATAGGGTGGTGAGATGCCCAATCTGGCCCGTTTCAGAAAAGACGAATCCGGCGCCGTGATGGTGGAGTTCACCATCAGCATGGTCGTGCTGCTGGTGCTCACCCTCGGCTTCGTTGATTTCGGCTACGCATGGTTTCAGTGGAATTCCGCGACCAAAGCCGTGGAGATCGGGGCACGCATGGCTTCGATTTCAACGCCGATCGCGCCCGAAATTGCGGCGGCCGGACTCGCGACAATACCGGGCGATCCGATCCCTGTGGGCAACTATGACTTTACGTGCAATGGCGCCACAAGTACGTGCAGTTGTGTCGGCACGGGATGTCCGGCAACAACTACTTTTAACCCGGCGAACTTCAATCGCATTTTTCGCGGCGACGCAGTCGGTGTCGGCACCTGCCCGGCGCTTGCAACGGGGCAACGGCCAGGTATGTGTCATTTCTTTTCTCTGCTCCAGCCCTCCAATATCATCATCAGATATGCGGCGACTGGGCTTGGATACCAAACCCGCGCGGGCGGGTCGGTGCCGACGATAACCGTAAGCCTTCAGAACATGACCTTTCAGTTCTTCTTCCTGAGTGGACTGCTCGGGTTCGGAAACATCTCCATGCCCTCCATGCTGAGCACGGTTACGGGCGAAGACATGAAGAGTACCGCGCCATGAACGCCATCAACACCAAGGTCCTGCCGACCAAGCGCAAGCAGGTGGCGCTGTTTTCGTCGGATCCGAATTTCAAGCGCGATGTGGCGACACGGCTCGATGCGCTGGCGATCTATGATGTCAGGATTTCCGAGACCGGCGATTTTCTGAGAGGCCCGCCCGCGGATACGCGCCCGGGCATCGTCATCCTCGATCTCGGCAATGGCGAGTTGCTTGGCCGGCCAGGCATCGTCGAGGCGCGCGCGCTGTGGGCATCCGTGCCGCTGATCGCGGTTTCCGACGAACTGACCTCGGAACAGACGCGCGTTTTGGTGCGCATGAACGCTTCGGACTGGCTGCACAAGCCGCTCGACGGCAAGGAGCTGCTCAACGCGGTGACCTTCCACGACACCGGCAACCAGGGCACGAAAAGCCGCATCGTCACCTTCATCAGCGCCAGCGGCGGCGCCGGCGCCACGACGCTCGCTTTGTCGGCGGCGGAATTCCTGGCCTCGAAATCGGCTGAGCGCGCAGCGTCGACCTGCCTGGTCGATCTCGATTTCCAGAGCGCCAATTGCGGCGCCTACCTCAATCTGTTCAACCAGTTCGACCTCGCCGGCATCATCGGCCAGCCGGAACGGCTCGATGTCGAGCTGATGGATGTCATCAAGCTTTCGCGCCCGTCCGGTCTCACCCTCTACGCGTTCGAGAGGCCGCAGCTGCCGTTCGAGCCGCATGGCAGCGATTTCGTCTTCCGGCTGCTGGACCTCGTCGCCTACCGGTTCGACGACATCATCATCGACCTGCCCAACATCGAAACGCCCTGGCACAATTCCGTGCTCTCGACCAGCGACGAGATCTTCATCGTCTTCGAGCTCAACGTCGCGTCGCTGCGGCAAGGCAAGCGGCTCTACAAGAAGATCCGCGAGCTGCGCGGCAATGCGGTCAGCATCACGCTCGTCGCCAACAAGCACAAGCGCAAATGGTTCGGGAACCATTTTTCGCGCAGTGAGCTGGAGAAGATATTCAAGGCGCCGCACATCAAATCGGTCGCGCTCGACAATGCCCTTCTGACCGATGCCTTGAACCGGGCGATCCTGCCTTCCGAAGTGGATGGCCGGGCCCGCTTCAACAAGGATCTGAAGAAGATGTTCAAAGAGCGGCTCGATGACGCTGTCCGGTAGGCAGGGGATCGTCCCCCGGCTGGCCGGCGCCGGCGTGCTCAGTCTGGTGCTGGCGCTGTCCGGCCACGGCTTCGCCCAGGCGCGGTCGGGACTTTCGGCCCCGCCACTGCCGGCGATGGGGCCCAGCCTGCGCAAGGCCGTTGCCTTCGCAACCGCCGAACAGCCCGGGACGATCATCATCCGCAAGAACGAGAAGGCGCTTTACCTGGTGACCGGCCAGGGCCAGGCACTTCGCTACCGGATCAGCGTCGGGCGCGACGGGTTTGGCTGGACCGGGGTCGTGAAGGTCGGCGCCAAGACGGAATGGCCGCAATGGCGCCCGCCCAGGGACATGCGCGCCCGCCAGCCGGAACTGCCGGAGCTGGTGCCCTCGGGCCCGTATAACCCGCTCGGCGCACGCGCGCTCTATCTGCTTCGCGACGGACACGACACGCTCTACCGTATCCATGGCACCAACGATCCCTCGGGCGTGGGGTTCGACGGCACATCGGGTTGCTTTCGTCTCACCAACACGGATGTGATCGATCTTTTCAAGCGCGTGCCTGTGGGCACCAAGGTGGTGGTTCAATGACGACGATCAGCGATCCGCACGTGCCTGCCGTGGCCGCCGAGCCGATCGAACCGCGGCTGCTCGACAGGGATGCGAGCCGGTCGCGGCTGAGCGTCGTGGTCGGCGTTGGATTGACGCTGTTTGCCGTGCTGAACGCGACCGCCGCCATCTATCTCTATCGAGGCATCGCCGAGCTGCGCACCGTGGAGGGGCGTCTCGAGGAACTCGGTGCCTTCGAGCAGCGGATCGTTGCCCGGCTCGATACGGTCAACAACGGTTTTCAGAGCCGGTTTGAAAGACTGGACAGCCAATTGCAGGGCCGTTTCAACGAAATCAACGGCAATATAGCCCGCCTGGAACAGGACCTTCCACCGACCGACGGTGCGGGAACCTCGAGCGTGTCGGAACCCGTCGCTGCGACAAGCACCGTGGCGGAAGCGTCTTCCAGTACGGAAGTCGCGGCCGAACCCACGATCATCGATGCGCCGCGGCCACCCAAGAGAAGGGTAGCCACCGCGCCCCCTGCCCCGAATCCGGGATACCAGCGAACCGAAACGCCGGACGGCAAGGTCTACTATCGCAAGATCAATTGAAAAAGCCGGGCGTGAGGGCGGGGGGTACTGGCGCTCCGCTGGATTAGAAATCGCGCTGCAAAGCGACGAGGCGCACGGCCAATGCTTCGCCGCGCTGTCTGGTTTCGCGGAGGAACGCGAGGTGACAGTAGGCGCACGCCGCAAAGCCGAGGACCAGCACGAGGCTGTTCTCCCACGTGAAATCGACCATCAACGGGAAACCGCTGGGTGCCGAGAACGCGGCAATCGTGCTCGCCGTTTCCGAATGGCCGCCGACAGCCATCATCAGCCCGGCGAAAAGCAGCGCGACGTGATTGGCCAGGAAGAAACCGGCCCCCCGTTTCATGTGGCATGCGCTCCAGCACAGCATCGCCGCGGCGACCAGGATGACGCCGTCCAAGGCCATCGAACCGCCGAGATAAAGGTCGACCTGCTGCCAGAACATCGCCGACAGGGGGCGCAGTTCAAGCCAGATCCGCCACATTGTGGGACTTGCCGGATAGACGCCCAGCAAGAACGTCGCGATCCGCGCCCCCGCCAGAACCATCAGGATGAAAGCTGGAAAAGCGAAGAGTAAGGTCGACCTGCGCTTCATCTTGTCCTCGACAATCTGGCATCCAGCATAGATTGAAGAGATTGCGCGAAGCTTAACGCAGGGGCACCCGCCACCGCTTTAGCGCGGGTGTGTGCATGGCAGCCCGCGATTCATCACCGATCCGCTTGTTGTCCAGCCCGGACTCGAAGGAACGTTGCCGATTCTATCGCGGCTTCGGACTCATTCAGGCCGCCTGCGGCTCTGCCCGCGCTCAGGCATTGTTGCTTGCGGCTATCCATGCTGGCCGCTTCCGGGCACAACCCAGACGAGCCGGTTTGTTGTGCTATTTTTGCTACATTACGCAACCTTATCACCAAAAATCTGCCGATTAGCGACTTCTAAAATAATATTCGTTCACTTATTTCGTGAAACTGTTGGATAATCACTTGAGATAGGTTCAGGCTTGGTTGTAGTGCTCGAAAAGAGCGCACGGGAAACGTTGGGGCAGGTTGAATGAATACGACAAGCATGTCAGCCATGGGCAAGCGCCTTGGTCTTTTGATGGCGGCTACGATGCTGACCTGCGCAAGTGCCAGTGCGCTTACGCTCAAGGAAGCGGTGGCGGTTGCCGTCGAATCCAACCCCGAGATCGGCCAGGCCATAGAAAATCGCGAAGCAATCGAGTTCGAGTTGCGTCAGGCCAAAGGGCTCTATCTGCCCAGCCTGGATCTGGAGGCGTCGGGTGGTGCTCGTCGTCTGGACAACTCCTCCCGGCGCGCGCTCTCTATCGAGCATGACGCGCTTTATCCCGCGGAAACCGACCTGACAGTTTCGCAGACGGTATATGACAGCGGTGCAAGAAGAGCCGAGCTGAACCGTCAAGCCTCGCGCGTCGACGGCGCGTCCTTTCGTGTGCTGGAGCGGTCTGAATTCATCGGGCTCTCAGTTGTCCAGGACTATCTCGAATACATGCTTCAGGGCTCGATCGTGGTGGAGGCAAAGAAGAACCTGGGCTTCCATCAGGCGATTCTCCACGACATCCAGGAAGGTATCGCGGGCGGCGGGTTGAATGAAGCCGACCGGCAACAGGCCGAGGAGCGGCTGTTTGCAGCCAAGGCCCGCATGCAGGAAGCCTCGGAAGAACTGGAAGCCTCGAGGATACGGTTCTTCAAGACTGTCGGTAAACCGCTGACCAATGCGTCGAGGCCGGGCGATGTTTCGTCCGCGCTGCCGAGGTCCCTGGACGATGCAATCGGACTTGCGCGCGAGAACAACCCGCGCGTCCATATGGCCAATAGCGATATTTCCGCGGCAGCTTCCCTGGTGGACGCGGCCCGGGCGAAATATGGTCCGTCGATCGTCGCCGAAGGCACTGCCCGGGCCGGCTACGACATTGACGGCGACAATGGAGACACGTCCGACCTGCAAGCACGCCTTGTGCTGCGCTGGAACCTGTACCGGGGCGGCATCGACAAAGCCAATGAGCAGGAACAAATCCGCCGCGCCAGCGAACAGCGGCTTGCGCTGCATCAGGTGCTGCGGGAGATCGAAGAAGCCGTTCGCACATCCTGGGATCGTCGCTTCCGGCAAGCCGATCTGGCAAAGACCCTGAAGCTGCAAGCCGCTTCCAGCGAGAAGCTGGTTGCGTCTTATCGCGAGCAATTCAAGGTCGGGCAGCGCTCGCTACTCGATGTTCTGGATGCGCAGAATACGCGTTTCAACACAGCGACGCTGGCGGACACCGCGTCCTACGCATCCCTTTTCGCCCAATATCGGCTTCTGGCTGCGACCGGGCAGTTGCTGAGGACGATGGATATTCACCCGCCAAAGCAGGCCGCGGCTTACGCACGCACCGAGTTCGCGACACCGGAAACGGCGGACACCGAAACCTATGCGCGGACCCCTTCAGAACAGAAGAATGACCTGCCGTTCGATATCCTGGCACCGGTCAGGAAAAAGTAAGCGGATGTAAGGATCGATCGAAAGTCCCAATGGGCGGATCGTGAACCAGCAACCCAACATCCTCTCCCCGAAGGAGGCGTTCAAGGCCTGCTTCTCGGCCATTGCCGGATATCTCGGCAGGCCGAGCGCGCCAACCGTGCTGTTCGCCGGCGTGCCGCTGTCGGACACGCAAATCGACATCGACGCCATCCGGCATCTTGCCGAGCGCATCGGCCTTGAAATCACCGAATTCAGCCATCGTGACTTTCTTCGGGGGCGCATCGACCTCCCTGCCATTGTGTTTCGCGTTAGCCAATTGCCTGTTGCCCTGCTGGCCGAAACCGAGGACGGCGCATTCTCGACCGCTCCCCAGGAAGACGGCCGCGTAACCCTTGCGAAATCCGAGTTGGCCGCCAGCACCATCAGCGGCGGCGTTTCCTTCTCGCTAACCTATGCCAACGCCACCGAAGGAATGAACGTCGGTTCGGCGCCGAAGATCGAGCGGCGACATTGGCTGACGGGAACAATGGGCCCGTTCTGGCGCACCTATTCGAAGGTTATCCTGTCGGCGATATTCATCAATCTCCTGGCCATCGCCTCGCCGATCTTCACCATGAACGTCTACGACAGGATATTGCCGAACAAGGCAATATCGACGCTCTGGGTCCTGTCGATCGGCATCGGTGCGGTCATCCTGTTCGACCTGCTTTTGAAGACCGCCAGGGCGTCCCTCATCGACTATGCCGGGCGCAAGGCGGATCTGCGCATCTCCTATCTGCTGTTCGAGAAAGTGCTGAACTCGTCCCTGTCGGCACGGCCCGGCTCGACGGGCGAATACGCAAATCGGGTGACGCAGTATGAATTCGTGCGCGAATTCTTCACGTCGAACACCATCAGCGTGTTCATCGACACCGCCTTCGTCTTCGTCTTCCTTCTTGTCATCTATGCGATAGGCGGCTGGCTGGTCATCATACCGGCGCTGGCCTTCGTCGCCTCCGTGATCGTCGGACTGATCACGCAGCGGCAAATCGGGAAGCGTGTCGCCGCCTCAATGAACGAGGCCTCGCAACGGCAGGCGCTGCTGGTCGAATCCATCTCCACGCTGGAGACGATCAAGTCGCTGCGGGCCGAGGCCTATCTGTTGCGAAAGTGGGGAGAGCATTCCAAGAATGCGTCCAACACGTCCGAGAAGATCAAGCAGCTTTCGGCGGCCGCCGGCAATATAACGCAGGCCATCCAGCAGATGGTCACCGTCGCCCTGATCGTGGCCGGTGCCTACGCCTTCTCGGAAGGGCATGTCTCCACCGGAGCCATCATCGGCACCGTCATGCTGGCGGGCCGCGCCGTGGCTCCGCTCGGCCAGATCGCCATCACCTTGTCCAGGCTTCGCCAGGCCATGCTCTCCCTGCGCATGGTGAACTCGATCATGGCGCAGCCGGAGGACCGCCCCGATACGGTGGGTTTCGTCAACCGGCCCATCCGCAATGGCGCCATGGTGTTCAGGAATGTCGGCTTTGTCTATCCGGGCTCCGAAAATGAGGTCCTGACCGGTCTGAATTTCTCGGTGAAGCCGGGCGAGCGGATCGGCATCATCGGCCGCATAGGGTCGGGAAAGACAACCATGGGCCGGCTGATTGGCAGGCTTTTCCTGCCGAGCTCGGGCGAGTTGCTGCTGGACGGTATCGACATCCGCCAATACCACCCCTCGGAGGTTCGCGCCGCCGTCGGGATCGTCGCGCAGGCCAATGATCTGTTTTCGGGCACTATCAAGGAAAATCTCCTGATGGCATGTCCGGAGGCGACCGATGAGCAGATCGTCGAGGCGGCCAAGGCCGCGGGTGTCGACGATTTCGTCTCCCGCCACCCGCGTGGCTACGACATGAATGTCGGCGAGCGCGGCACCAATCTCTCGGGCGGCCAGAGACAGACGATGGCGATTGCCCGGCTGTTGCTGACCAAACCGAAAATCGTGTTCCTGGACGAGCCGTCGGGCTCGATGGATCTGGCTTCGGAGCGGCAGCTGATCAAGCAGCTCAAGGTGGCTTTCGATCGAAACACCACGCTGATCGTTTCAACGCATCGCTTCAGCATGCTCGAACTGGCCGACCGACTCATTGTCATCGAGCAGGGCAAGATCGTCGCCGATGGACCGAAGGACCAAGTGATACAGGCGCTGCAGAAAACAAGCGCCTGACAGAAAAAGACTTATTGAACATATTCAGTACGTTGGGGCGTAGGAAATGCTTGCCAGGGAAGACCGGCCGCCGCTTTTTGCGTCGGCATCCATATTGATCATCGGCGCGCTTTTTGTGAGTTCGGTCGCCTGGGCGTCCTATGCCGAGGTCGATGAAATCGCACGCGGCGACGGCAAGATCATACCCGCCTCGAAGACCCAGATCATCCAGGCCAGCGAGCCGGGCGTTGTTCAGGAAATTGCCGTGACGATCGGGCAGGTCGTCAAGAAGAACGACCTCATCATCCGTCTCGACAATACGTTCAACACCTCCAGCCTCGGCGAACAGCAGGCCAAGGCGCGGGCCCTGCAGACGCGCATTGCCCGGCTCAAATTCGAACAGACCGGCAATCTCGAAGGCGCATTTCCCTGTCCGTCCGAAATCCAGAAGGTGGCGCCGGAAATCTGCGACAACGAGCAGAAGCTACTCGTCGCCCGCCGCGACAACTTCGAAGTCAAGCTGTCGGTTCTCAAGTCGCGCCTCGACCAGCGCGAGAAGGAATTGGACGAAGCCACCGCCAATTCCGATCGCCTCACGAAGAATCTCGCCGTCAGTGACCAGGAGGCAAAGCTGGTCGAATCGATGGTCAAGAAGGGTCTGATGGCGCGAACCGAGCAGCTCCGCGTCGAGCGCGAGCTGACCGAGCTCAACGGTCAGCTGACGCTCGCTGGAGAAACGATCAAGAAAGCCAAGTCGGCCATCACGGAGGCCCAGCTTCAGGTCAACGAACTCGGCCTGCAGCTACAACAAGAAGCGCTGAGTGACCTGACGCAGGCGCTGGCCGATCTTTCGGTCGTCGACGAGACCATACGCGGCGCCACCGACAAGGTGGCGCGCACGGATATCCGCTCCCCTGTCGACGGGATCGTCAACACGCTTGACGTCAACACGCTTGGCGCCTTCGTGCAGCCCGGCGCAGTCGTGGCGGGCATCGTGCCAACTTCCGAGACCCTGCTGGTCGAAGCGCGGGTTTCACCGCGAGATGTTGCCTTCATCCGTCCGGGCCAGGACGCGCTGATCAAGGTAACCGCCTATGATTTCTCGATCTTCGGTGGCATCGAGGGCAAAGTCTCGAACATCACCGCCGACAGCCTGGTGGACCAGAAGACGGGCGAGCCCTACTATCAGGTCCGTGTCGCAACCGAGAGGTCGACATTGACGCGGGACGGCAAGACCTATTCGATCATCCCCGGCATGATTTGTACGGTCGACATCAAGACCGGACGCAAAACGATCCTCACCTATCTGCTGAAGCCGATCAACAAGGCACGCGAGGAGGCGATGAGTGAACGATAGCGCCGCTTCCCCTCTTGCCGACCGCGACCGGCTGCTTCCGCCCCTGGCGACAGAAGATTTCGGGCTGGAATTCCGGGTTGTAGCGCGTGGCGGCACGCGGCGCGGCATTCGTCTGGAGCGGGCGTTCTGGACCTCTCTGAAGCAGATGGCCGAAAGCCGCAAATGCACCATCGGCATGCTGATCGACGAGATCGCCGAGAGCCATGCCAACACCGGAAACCTGACATCGGCAATCCGGGTGGCCTGCATGCGCGGATTGGCCGAGGAAAACCAGACCTTGCGAAGGCTTGCATCGATCAAAACGATCAACGCCATTCTGGTCGCCTGCCCGTCACCGGCCTTCGCGCTGTCATCGTCGAAGAAGATCCTGACCTTCAATGCGCCGTTCCAGCAGCTGGTCAGGCGTCAATTGCCGGCGGCGCCGAACGAAGATGCGCGCCACGATCTGAAGCTGGCGCTGGACCTCAATGTCGCCGACATTTTCGCGCGGCTCGATGCCAATGGCGAAATGCCGGTGGCCACTGGTTTCGTCATCGGCGCGGGCGACCGCCGCTACCGGGGGCAATTGAACGCGGCGCGGGCGCCGGTGCTCGAGCCGGAGCTGCTGATGGCCTTTGTTTTCGGCGGCTGATGCATGCCGGCCAAAACTGCCATCGGTTTGGCGAAGACCAGGCCACACCCATGAACAAGAACCCAAAGCGACCTGAACCGGGTGCTTCGCTTTGTCTTGCCGCTACGGCTGCAGGCCCTCTCCGGGTGCGACCGTCGCAAGACCGCCATTGATATCGGCGATTTGGGCCGCGCCGGCTCTGGCGCCGTGGATCCACGCGCGATCGGTGCTGAACGAATACAACGGCACGTAGTCGGGGAGGTCGCTGTCGCGCGAGACGACGTTGCTCAGACTGTCCAGAATGAACACACCGCTTCCGGTGCTGACGGACAGAACAGCATGAAAGAAACCGCGCTTGCGATCCTGCAAGACGACGAGCGACATGCTCTGCGCCGGAATGCCGGCACGCAGCAGCGCCGCCATCTTGAGAATGGCGAAATCCTCGCAGTCCCCCGCCCGCCGCTCGAGAGTTTCCGAAGGCTTGGCCCAGTAGTCGAGCTTGCCGTAAACCGCGATGTCCTTCTTGTAGGCGATCGCGTGGTTTATGCTCGAGTTGATGAAGGACAGCTTGTCGACGAACGGCTTGTCCTTGGCGGCATTGACGATCGCGGTAAAGAGACTGTTCTTGCCGTCACACGCACTGCCCGCGGAACAATCGACGATTGCCTTGTAGACCGGCGCCCAACGCGCGGAAACCGGGAAATTGTGCATGGACAGCGCAACCGATCCGAACACGCCGGGAATGATCGCCGCCGTCTTGATGGGATCGATCCCGGCATTATCCTGCACGGTCGAAGAGCCGTTTTCCTGATCAGCAGGACCGTAGCTGCCGAAAACCATGCCGATTTTGTAGGCCGTGACTGGCTGCCAGGGCTGCGGCCGCAGCAGCGAAATGCCGCCGAGAGTGGGAGGCGTTTCGATCGTCGCCAGCAGCGCATCGGCAGGATCGAGGCTCGCCGGGAAAGTGCTCGCCGACGATGGCTGCGGCAGGCTCATGATGCCGATTGCCAGCAGCAGCGCCTTAAGCCTTGTCGCCCCCGGTGCGGATTTCTCTTTTTTCATAGCGCCCACCTTTGACTGTGGACGCTATCAATTCCGCCTCAAATTATTGGAAAGGAACGCGGGTAACTTTTCTGTACTTGGCAACGTCTATTTTGTGTAAAATTTTATACAACATTATACTTCTGTTTACCGAGTGAACGGACCCAAAAACCCGCCAGACGGGTCGTAGGTCGGCCTCCGCATACCGCGTTATATATGCCGGGTTTACCATGCGTAAAAAAGGCCGAGATTAGCATACCGGGATATATGAAACAGATTGCAGGATGGTTGCAAAGCAGAAGCGGCCACTGTCTCTTTCCGGGAAATACCAAAGGGGTTTGGCTATGGCGAACAGTAACGAATTGGACACCGTTTCTAATTCTTGGGACGAGCATTCCGAACACAACGGCCTGCAGTCGCAGGCAGCGTTCCAGGTCGCGGAGGCAGCCTCGACACAGAAGGCCGCTCCGGCAGCCGCTGAACCGGTTCCCGTCGATGTCGGCAGCGGCGCGCCCGTCAAGCCGGAAGCGCCCGCGGAGGCGAAGGCACCGCCGCCGGCTGCATCGCATGAGTATGTAGCCGACGCCAGCAATGTGGTGAAACTTCCGGCCAATGCCTCGATCGACAACATCAAGGTCGACGGCCATAACCTCGTGCTCGAGCAGGCGGACGGTTCGGTGATCGTCATCAAGGACGGCGCCCTCAACGTGCCGACCTTCCTCATCGGCGACGTCGAGGTGCCGCGCGTGGCCCTGATCGCGGCGCTGGAAGCAAGCCATGTCGATGTCGCCTTCGGCGCCGATGGCTCGATCTCGGCAGGCGGAAATGGCTCGCCGAGCAGCGCCGGCGGAAATTTCGAACAGCCTCCCGGCGGCATCGGCGACGGATTCGGCCTTTCGGCACTGTTGCCGCCGACGGATCTGGCGTTCGGCCAGCCGGACCATCGCGAGCTGTTTCCCTCGCTAGTCGACAGAGGCGTGTCGGTAGTGGCCACGTCGTTGCTTGCCCCGGGCGAGGCAGCCAGCGAAACGGGTCTTGATGGCGGTGGGAGCCAATCGCCGGGCAGCGCCGCGCCGAGCAGCGCGGAAACCTCCGGCACCGGAACGATCAGCGTCGATGCGCCGGACGGTATCGGGTCAATCGTCATCAACGGCGTCACCGTCACCACCGTCGGTCAGCATATTCCGGGCGATTTCGGCTACCTGACGATCGTCTCCTTCAATCCGAACACCGGTGCTATCGAATACAATTACACGGTCACCGAGTCGGTCGCCCATCCGATTCAAACAACCGGATTTGATCCCAACGACACGGTTCCCGACAATTTTACAATCACCGTCACTGACGTCGACGGCGATTCGGCCAGCACCACCTTTGCAGTCGCCATTGTCGACGACGTGCCGACGGCCGTTGCCGACACCGACAGCGTGACCGAAGGCGGCACGGTGAGCGGCAATGTGATCACCGGGCTTGGCAGCGACGGCAATCCGGCCGGCGCCGACACCAAGGGTGCCGACGACGCTTCGGTAAGCGGAGCGACGGGTGCCGGGGCAACGACGGTCATGGGCGGCGACTTTCACGTCGTTGGCCAGTACGGCACGCTGACACTGAGCCCGGACGGGACTTACAGCTACGTCGCCAATTCCAGCATCAGCAACGCATCGCCGGTGACGGACACCTTCACCTACACGCTGACGGACGGCGACGGCGACACCTCGCAGACGACGCTGAATATCACCATCAACGATGGCACCGACCCGTCGGTGGTGACAAACGCGATCATCACGGTGGACGAGGAAGGGCTCGGCACCGCCAATGCGACCGGCAGCGCGGCCGCGACCGACGTCGAGAACGGCAGCGGAACGGTATCGTTTCATGCCGGTTCGGACAATATCACTGGAGTGGCGTTCACGTCGGTTGCCGGGATCACGGCGGACGTCAACGGCGTTGCTGGCGCCGACATCGTCTGGACGCTGGCCGGCCCGACGCAGATCATTGGTTCGATCAACGGCATCGATGCCATCCAGATCGACCTGGTTGCCCCGTCGCTGCCGATCCTGGCGGGCACTAACGGGTCCGCGACAGTCAATGTGACGCTGCTCGACAACTTCCCGCATCCGGACGCGGGTGGTGAGAACGTCATCAACCTGGCCGGCATCAACGTGGTCGCCACCGATACGGATGGTGACCAGGCGAGCGCAACGGTTCAGGTCAATGTCACTGACGACATTCCGGTTG
>NZ_JAFFIW010000025.1 GCF_018588885.1 Mesorhizobium sp. dw_380 | reverse complement strand
GGTAGTTACTCCGCCGTGCCTTCCTCATATTCGGTCGACATGGTCAGCCATTTTTCCTCGTGGCCGGCCAGCGTCTGGGCGAGCTGCGAGCGTTCCTTGGCCAGCCGCGTTGCCGTCGATGGATCCTTTTCATAGACCGCCGGGTTGGCCAGTTCATCCTCGATGCCGTCGATGCGCTTGCGGATGCGGTCCATCAGCGCTTCGGTGGCGCGGATCTCCTTGGCCAGCGGCTCGAAGGCAGCGCGGCGTGCGGCCGCGTCACGGCGGCGGTCGGCTTTTGACGCCTTGTCCGCCTCGCGCTTGCCGCGGCGGTCGCCGGACACGCCGGTAACCAGCGTCTTATAGTCCTCCAGATCGCCATCGTACGGATTGACCGCGCCGTCCTTGACCAGCCACAGCCGGTCGGCGGTCGCCTCCAGCAGATGGCGGTCGTGCGAGATCAGGATGACGGCGCCGGGAAATTCGTTGAGCGCATGGATCAGCGATTCGCGGCTGTCGATGTCGAGGTGGTTGGTCGGCTCGTCAAGGATGAACAGGTTCGGCCCCTCGAAGGCGGACAGGCCCATCAGAAGGCGCGCCTTCTCGCCGCCGGAAAGGTCCTTGGCGGGCGTATTCATCTTCTCGGTGGAGAGGCCGAACTGCGCGACGCGGCCGCGCACCTTCGATTCCGGCGCCTCCGGCATCAGCCGGCGGACATGCTCGTAGGCGTTTTCCTCCGGCCGGAGATCATCAAGCTGATGCTGGGCGAATATCGCCACCTTGAGGCCAGGCGCCACCGTCATCGTTCCGGTCTCCTGCCTGAGCCGGCCGGACAGCAATTTGGCGAAGGTCGACTTGCCGTTGCCGTTGGCGCCGAGCAGCGCGATGCGGTCGTCGGCGTCGATGCGCAGCGTCATCTTCTTCAGGATCGGCTGGCCCTCGGTATAGCCGACATTGACGTTGTTCAGCGCCACGATCGGGGACGCCACCGTCTTCACCGGCTCGGGGAAGGAGAACGGCCGCACCGAATCATTCACGATCGCCGCGATCGGCTTCATCTTCTCCAGCGCCTTGATGCGCGACTGCGCTTGCCTTGCCTTGGAAGCCTTGGCGCGGAAACGCTCGACGAAGGACTCCATATGCTTGCGGGCGGCTTCCTGCTTGACGCGGCCCTTCTCCTGCAATTCCTTCTGCTCGGTATACTGGCGCTCGAACTGGTCGTAGCCGCCGCGCCAGAAGGTCAGCTTCTTCTGGTCGAGATGGACGATCGAGTTGACGGCGCGGTTGAGCAGGTCGCGATCGTGCGAAATCAGAAGCACCGTGTGCGGGTACTTCGACACATAATTTTCCAGCCACAGCGTGCCTTCGAGATCGAGATAGTTGGTCGGTTCGTCGAGCAGCAGGAGATCCGGCTCGGAAAACAGCACGGCGGCCAACGCCACGCGCATGCGCCAGCCACCGGAGAAGGACGAGGCGGGACGGCGCTGCGCCGCGTCATCAAAGCCGAGGCCGGCCAGGATGGTCGCCGCGCGGGACTCGGCCGAATGCGCGTCGATGTCGGCCAGCCGCATGTGGATGTCGGCGATGCGGTGCGGATCGGTTGCGGTCTTTTCCTCTTCGAGGAGCGCCGTGCGTTCGAGATCGGCCTTGAGCACGATCTCGATCAGCGGGTCCTCGGTGCCGGGCGCTTCCTGCGCCACCTGGCCGATGCGCGTGCTCTTGGGCAGGCTGATCGAGCCGGTCTCGGAGGCGAGGTCACTGGTAATGGCCTTGAACAGCGTCGTCTTGCCGGTGCCGTTGCGGCCGACAAGGCCGGCCTTGGTGCCGGCCGGCAAGGTCAGCGAGGCATGATCGAGAAGCAGGCGTCCGGCCATGCGGAGCGAAAGGTCGTTGATGATAAGCATGGCCGCGCTTTTGCACCGGACATCAACGCTTCGCAAGACCTTGCGGGCCGGTTGGCCGCACAAGGTCTGGAAACGGCAGCCGCAACCGTGCGGTCACAGCAGCCGATCAGTGGCTTGCCATACCGGCCAACAGGCCTCAGACAGTGGCCTTGCCGCGCTTTGTCGCCTTGGCCACGGTGGCCGGTGCCGCCGGCTTGCGCCCAAGCCCTGTCGACTTCGCCAGCGCCGACCGGGTCGCCGAGTAATTCGGAGCGACCATCGGGTAGTCCGGCGGTAGACCCCATTTAGCCCGATAGTCATCCGGGCTCAAACCGTAGTCTGTCCTGAGATGTCGCTTGAGCGATTTGAACTTCTTTCCATCATCCAGGCAGACGATATAGTCGGGAAACACCGACTTTTTCGGATTTACGGCAGGAACCAGGCTCGGGCTTTCAGCGACAGCCGCGCCAGCCAGCTTTCGAACAGAAGCGCTGACACTGGCAATCAGGTCAGGCAGGCCGGAAACCGGAAGCGGATTGTTGCCAACATAGGCAGAGACAATATCGGCGGTGAGCTCGATAACGGTCTTATCCTCGATATTTGACAATTCTTTCACCCTATCTGCGACGAAGTCGTCCACCCCAGCGAAGACTTTTGTCGATGTATCTCTTTAACCGCGTCCCCCAACGGACCGCCAAGTCGCAAAACGAATCAAGACTTGACGTCAACTATTTTTATGGGAAATCGACGTCGCGCAAATTAGAAAATCTAATACTTCGAAGCGGCAGACTTGGTTGTCCTGCCATCGGCCAATATCTCAAGAATACGTTTCCAGCGGGCACAACGCCCGAAATCCTTCTGCTCGATCGCCTTTTCGGCCTTCATCGCCGCGTAAAGCGGTGCCTCGGCGCCAAATTCCTTGATCAGCCAATGTGCTTCCTGCCTGGCGAGACGTTCATTTTCGTCAAACATAATCTTGCGCCTCCGAACGTTCCAGGCCGACCGCGACACAACTGCCGATGACGAGGACGGCTCCGGCAATGGCGGTCGCCGTCAACCCTTCGCCGGACAGCGTCAGCAGCAACGTCGATGCGATCGGCGTGAGATAAGCGACGATAGCGACCCTGCCGCTGCCTTCGAGCTTCAGGGCGCGCGACCAGAAGTAATAACCCAGGCCCATTGGGCCGGCGCCGAGATAGAGCCCGAGGGCCAGATCCACGCCGGTGGGCCAGGCGACGCCTTCGCGAGCGGACCATACGAGCGTCAAGGCGACACCGATCAGCGATGACGGCAACAGCAGGCGGTCGGGCGAAGTGGCGAGCCGTCCCACCATCACCGAATAGAAAGCCATGCAAAGCGCGGACCCGAATGCGGCGAAATAGCCGGCGAGATCGCCCTGGAACCAAGTGCGGTCGCGCCCTCCCGAAATCACCAGCGCGACGCCGACGAAGCCAAGAGCCGCGGCAAGGCCGAGCACGGCCGGACGCCGGGGATTTTCGAAGGCGATCACGGCCGCGGCAACCATCAAAGGCCAGGTGTAGGCCACGAGATTGGCTTCGATCACCGGCATCGAGGCGAACGCAATATATTGCAGCACCATGGTGCCGACCAGACCGACAAAGCCGACCGCGAGCGGTGCCAGTGCGGCCCCGGCGACCGGCGCGGCCTTTTCCCGGCTCATGAACCGAACAAAGGCGAAGACCAGTGCGGCGCCTGCACATTGCAGGAACTGCACCTGCGACACCGGATGGTTCGCCAAGAGGGACTTGCCGACCAGCGCATTGGTCGACCACAAAGCCACCGCGCCGGCTGCGAAGACCAGCGCGGATATCGAGCCCGATCCATGCCGAAAGAGCCGGCCAGGGGCTCTATCTCTGTGTTTGCCCATGATCTTGTCCGAAAACCGGTTGCCACTTTTCGGCATCAAAGGCCGCTACCATGTGTCCCTCGCTCCGCCCGCAACCGGTGCTTCAACGGCGGCCGGCGTCGGGTGCTCCGCCTCGAACCGGCGATAGGCGGGCAACTGGTTGCTCCAGACGTCTTCGGCCAGTTCGTTGACCCATTCGCGGTCGTGATCGTTGTCGGCGGCAAGATAGAACATGCGGTTGTCGTCGACATAGGGCTTGGCCACCGAGCGCTGGTTGAGCACGAGGGTGACGCGCTCGCCAAACCGGATCGGCGCCGTGCGATGCAGGACGCCAAGGAACTGGCCGAGCGTCGCGTAGTTCATTTTGTGATCGATGCGCATGACGCGGTTGCGCGGGATTTCGCGTCCGGATTCAAGGATGGCGCGGCCGGTCTCGGAGTCGTCGCAATAGATTTCGAGATGGCCGCCGACCAGCGGATTGCTGATCGACAATGGAATGAGTTCGGTGACCGGTACGCCGTCGCAATGCCAATCCACGGCACCGTCCCTGGGGTTCATGAAGGTCACCGTCGAGCCGACGATCGACAGCGGATAGGGCTCAAGCTTCGTGCCCATCATGTCGGAAAGCCGCTCCAGGCGCAGCTTGTCATGCAGCAACTCCTTGATTTCCGGGATGAAACGGTCGGCGCCGGTGATGAAGGTCAGATCGAGGTGCTTGTGCACGGCATGGCTGGCCTTGAGCTTCAGGGCGGCTTCCTCGATCGCGGCAAGCAGTGCCGGGTCATAGCCGTGCAGATACTGCGCGACGCCGAAACTCGACACTTTCCAGGCGGTTTCGTGCCCGATAATGGCCTCGCGGCTCATCGCATAGCGCAGTTCGGGTATGGTATGTGCGTTCATTGTACTTCTCCAAGTGGGGGGCAAACACTTGGTTAACAGTCGATTAAATTAGCACCCCCTGTAAAATTAGGAATGCTAGTGCTACCGTAAGCCCAGCTTAAGGTCGAAACCCGTGCGTCTGCTCAGTCAGGTCAACCTCAATTCGCTGAAAATCGTGGAGAGTGCTGCGAGGCACGGGAATTTCACGCGAGCCGGCGAAGAGCAGTTCATCACCGCTTCAGCCGTCAGCCAGCGCGTCAAGAGCCTGGAGGATCAGCTGCGTTTCAAGATTTTCCAGCGCGGCGGCAACGCGGTGTCGCTGACGCCGGAGGGCGAGACCTATGTCTCGCGCGTTCGTGAGGCGCTGGAGCGGATCGTCGCCGCCAGCATGGAAGCGACCGGGCAATCGCAGGAGCACGTGCTGAAGATATCCGTGCTGCCGACCTTTGCCGCGCGCTGGCTGTTTCCGCGCCTGCCGCTGTTCCAGCGGCAACATCCCGATATCGTGATGCGGGTTTCGACCTCATACGCGACGCATGAATTCACGACGTCCGAGTTCGATCTCGAAATCCGCTATGGCGACGGCCATTTCCACGGGCTGCCGTCGGATCTGCTGTTTCGGGAAGACCTGACGCCGGTGTGCAGCCGCAAGCTGTTTCATGAGGTTCTCGGCGACAGGCCGCTGTCCAGGGTCATACCGGACGACCTCAAGCACTTCACGCTACTGCATTCCGACACCTGCACCCAGAACTGGCAATCCTGGCTTGGTTTCGCCGGCGCCAGCTTCGTGCTCAGCGAGACCAAAAGCATCTATTTCGACTCGTGCATGATGTCCTACGAAGCGGCCAACGCCGGAATGGGTTTCGCCGTCGCCAACCGAGCCTATATGGCCAGTGATATCCGCGCCGAGAGGCTGGTCGCTCCCTTCGCCGTCCACCATCCGAATAATGCCGGATGGTATTTCGTCTCCCCCCACAAGAGCCTTGCCGCACGCAAGGTGCTGCTGTTCAAACAGTGGGTCATGGCGGAGGCGGCTTTGACGCAGGGACAATTGGACAACGAAATCAGCAGCTTGGTTTCTGAACCTGTCTGAAGTTCGGAGCGGCCCTTATTTGTCTCCCGATGACCGCCGGCCAAAAATCGAGGACCATTGTTCAATGGACGTCCAATCCGGGCAATGCGCCTTGATCGGCGAAATTATTGAGCTGACGCCCCTTCAGCCGGAACATTCGCGGGGACTTCTGAGTGCGGCCGCGGATGGCGAGCTGTGGAACTTGAAGACTATGGTAGTCCCTCGGCTAGATACGGTCGATGGCTATATTGCCAGCGCCTTGGCGGGACGACATGCCGGGACTGTCATGCCTTATGCAATCGTCTTGCGCAGCACGGGAGCGATTTGCGGCAGTACGCGGTTCTGGAAGATCGATCGCACGAACAGAAAGTTGGAGATTGGACACACATGGCTCAGCGGTTCAGTCCAGCGATCGGGGGTCAATACCGAGGCTAAATACCTTCTCCTGACGTATGCATTTGAGGTCATGGGGTGTGTTCGTGTGCAATTCACCACCGATGAACTCAACGAAGCGTCGAGGGCGGCTATTTTGCGCATAGGGGCAAAACAGGAAGGGATCGTTCGCAACGAGCGGATCATGCCGGACGGCCGGAAACGCAATTCCGTTCGGTTCAGCATCATCGATTCCGAGTGGCCTGACGTGAAGGCCATGCTGCAGCAGAAAATGCGACGATAGCCTGCGCGGGCCACTCACCCTCGAATCCAGAACAAAACGATCCGGAATCAGGCGAAAGCCCTGCCCTCCTCGGTGCGCTGGAAATGCGCCAGATCGAGCGGCACGGATGGGCGGCCCAGAACCGTCAGGATCATATGTGCCTGGCCGCGGTGATGGGTCTGGTGGTTGAAGACGTGAGCCAGCGCGGGGGCCAGACGCTGCGAGACGGTGCGCATGTCCGACAGGGTCATATAGGTGAAGCGGCCCGACAGTGCCTTGTCGCTCAAGCCGCCGAGCCAGTCGACGATCCGCCGGTCCTCCGCCTCTCGCGCCGTCCTCAGATTGGACAAGGCCCGATACAATATGGCGTCCAGCGCCGTCGGCGCTTCGCCCTCGCCGGTGAAGCGCTTCATCCAGATGCGATCGGCGGCGAGCAGGTGGTTGAGCGTTCCCATCAGCGAGCCGAAAAAGGCGCCGACATCGCGATTGAATTCCTCTTCGTCGAGATCGGCGGCGGCATCGTAGATGCGGCCATTGGCCCATTGATTGTAGGCCGCAAACATCATGAAGTGCTGTTTCATCTTTTCTCTCGCCGCGCCCGCTTCGAGCGTCGGGAGCGATACCTAGACCGCAAAGGGACCCGCGCCAATGACCATTCTGCTTTATGATCTCGTCGGGCGTGACGAAAGCCGTCCGTTCAGTCCGCATTGCTGGAAGGCAACGATGGCGCTGGCCCACAAGGGGCTCGATATATCGACCGCGCCGACGCGTTTCCTCGAGGTGCCCACCATCGAGGGCGGTGCTTCGAAAACCGTTCCGGTGATCCGCGACGGCGACAAGGTCGTCATCGATTCCTTTGCCATCGCGCTCTATCTCGACGACGCCTACCCGGATCGGGCGACGCTGTTTGGCGGTGACGGGGGCAAGGCGATGGCGCGATTCATCGAGCGTTGGTCGCAATTGATCATCCACCCCTATGTCACCACCGCGGCGATCATCGACCTCCATGCCATGCAGGACGAGGAGAACGCCGTGTATTTCCGGCATAGCCGGGAGCAGCGCTTCGGCAAGCAGTTGGAAGACGTCGTCGCGGCCCGCGACGCCGGGTTGGCGGCATTTCGGGCTTCGCTTGAGCCGCTGCGCTCGATGCTGAGCTATCAGCCGTTCATCGGCGGGGCCTCGCCGCTGTTTGCCGACTATATCGTCTTCGGCGCCTTGCAATGGGCGCGCATCGCCTCGCCCTATCGGCTGCTCGACGAGAGCGACGTCGTGGCGCAATGGTTTGCCCGCTGCCTCGACCTGCATGGCGGGCTGGGACGAAAGGTTGCCGCGGCGGCGTGATAGCCGCAAACGCCAACCCTGCCCGAGCGGCAGCTTGAGCACTCCGTTGCGAAAATCAGCGGCGGGATGGCTGGCCTTACTTGGCCGCCTTCTTTGGCTTGCTGGTCGTCGGCTTGCTGGCTTTAGCGGCGGCTTTTTGTTCCTTGGGAGCGGGTTTTGCCTTGGCCGCGCCAGATGCCTTCTTGGCCGCCGCTGGCTTGCCTGCCGTCTCACGGTCGATGTCGGCTGCTGCCTGGTGCCAATGGCGCTCATGCTGGCCGGCCGGTTGCCCTTCTTCCTGCCAGATCTGATGTGCCCGGTTGCGAATGCGTTCCTGACGATCGTCTGCCATAGTCTGATGTCTCCATGCGGGCCGACTTCAGCGCGGCGCCGACACGCGACTATAGCAAGCAAAACGTTGCAGTGCAGCCATCTGATCTCACCCTCCGGCGCGCCTCTCCAGCACCGGCCTGACCCAGAAACGCGCATCGTCCCGGCCCTTCGCGCTCGCTCCGGTCGTTCGACACTCGGAAACGCCACGCGATGGGCTTTCAGTCCGCTTAGCGGAGCGTTCCTCACCCCTTGGCAATGGGCCGAGCGACTTGTATAGAGCCCGCCACTCTCAATTCCATTTTCTCAGACAAGGACGACCCATGGCGATCGAACGCACCTTTTCCATGATCAAGCCGGACGCAACGCGGCGCAACCTCACCGGCGCCATCACCAAGATGCTCGAAGACGCCGGTCTGCGCGTCATCGCCTCGCGCCGGGTGTGGATGAGCCGCCGTGAGGCGGAAGGTTTTTACGCCGTCCACAAGGACCGCCCGTTCTTCGGCGAACTGGTCGAGTTCATGTCGTCGGCACCGACGATCGTCCAGGTGCTGGAAGGCGAGAACGCCATTGCCAAGAACCGCGAAGTAATGGGCGCCACCAATCCGGCCAATGCCGCCGAAGGCACTATCCGCAAGGTGCATGCGCTGTCGATCGGCGAGAACTCGGTGCACGGCTCCGACGCGCCGGACACCGCGGCGCAGGAGATCAAGTACTGGTTCTCGGACACCGAGATCGTCGGCTGAGCCGACACCCGTCACCTTTCATGAAAAGGCCGGCGTTTTGCCGGCCTTTTCATGATGCTTTGGCCGGCAGGTAGTGAGTGCTGTAGGTCGTTTTCATACAGAACTAATTGCTACCCGCGTCGTGAACCGTCCTTCGGTGGAGCGGGGCGGTTAGGGGTTGGGTTAGATGGCTTCATGGGCGGAGGTGGCGGAGGCCGATCTCTGATGCTGGTAGTGGCGTTCTGCCCGCCTTTCCGATCATAGCCCTCATTCAGGGGTTTAACGTGGCCGCCCGTATAGGATTTGCTCATTTTGGCTTCCTTGGGAATGGCTCTTCAGGAACATACGGAAACTCCATGTGGATGTTATCCGCCTTCTGCGCAAGATAGACACGGGGAATCTCAAACAGCTTCTGCCCCTCGAAATTGAAAACCTCCACTTCGGTGAGTACCATCTCACGCATTTTCCCGCTCTCAGAAAATGCTCCGACGTAGCCAGAGTAGACCAATTGGTTGTCGAGGTCGCGAAAATTGACATACTCGGATGCCGCGTCGCGCGAGTTTAGCGTAAAATCCCAAACGTCTTCATCACCGAATGCATTTGTTGCTCTGATCCGCTGGAGAAATCGGGTAAGTAGCTTATAGCGCGATCCGTAAAGCCAACCAACGGAGAGCAAAAACCCGACGAATGTCGCCCATCCGATTTGCTTGACTATCTGTTGAGTCAAAACGCTTGCATCAGCGACCTTTTCGAGGTCGACAAACTCGAATTGCCATCCCAGTTCGATAAATATGCCGTAGGTGACCGCATAGCTCGCCAACCCAAATAGAAGTGAGCGGACAATAAATTCGACCTGAGACGGTTTGCTTCGAGCTGCATACTGCGAATCCATGTGCGCCCAGATCACGCCCGGCAACAGTAGTATCGCTAGTTGAAGCAAGAATGGACTTGGTGTCATCGTTCCCCCAAAACGACAAGAACGATTTTCTTACAGGCAAAGGCAAGATTGAACAACCTGACAAAGACGTCGTTCTCGCTGGCGCCCCTCCTCGTCCGGCACACCCAATGACGTGACGCTGGCGGAACTTGCCCTCGACATGCTGTTTCCGGCCGAGGACCAGGCCATCGAGATCGGCAAGGCCATGGTCAAGGAGACCGCAGCATTGACATAGCAGCCGATGGCGCCGACCTCGTAGCAGAGCCTTACGATTTGAGCCATACATGCCGACAATGGAGCCGACCTCTGCATGACCAGTAGCATTCCAGGTTTCTTCCAGGGCACCGAGATGCCCGATAGCGGCTGGTGGGAGGCGCTGTGGCCCGACCCCGCCGCCGTGCTTTCGGCAACAGGCATCAAGCCGGGCATGGAGGTGATCGATCTCTGCTGCGGTGACGGCTGGTTCACGCTGCCGATCGCCAGATTGGCCAGGCATGTCGTCGCCATCGATATCGATGCGGAGCTGCTCGATGTCACGCGCGGCCGGCTGACCGAAAGCGGCATGAAGAATTTCGATCTCGTGGCGGGCAATGCCTATGAACTCGCCAGCCTGATATCCCGGCCTGTCGACTTCGTCTTCATGGCTAACGCCTTCCACGGCGTGCCCGACCGGCCGCGGCTGGCGCGTGCCGTGCGCGAGGCGCTTGCCCCCGGCGGACGCTTTGCCGTCGTCAACTGGCACCAGCAGCCGCGAGAGAAAACAATGGTGCTGGGCGAACCGCGCGGACCGCGAACCGAACTCAGGCTGTCGCCCGAACAGACCATCGCCGATGCCGAAGCGGGCGGCCTCAGGTTTGCCGAATTGGTCGAGGTGCCGCCCTATCATTATGGGGCGGTGTTCGAGCCGGCGGAGTGAGAGTTCAACTCGCGGCGCTGAAGCGCAGGATCTCGCGGCCGTCCTTGTCTGATATGGTGAGCTTGCCGGCGTCGACCTTGTATGACGCTGCCTTGGCCAACGCATCGAACAGCGCCTTTTCCTCGGCCATCACCTCGGGCGCGCAGGCCTTGTAGGTCGAGCCGATATCGCTGATCGCGATCGCATGGCCATCGACCTTGGCTGTGGCGAAATAGGTGTTGCAGGGGCCGCTGCCGCCGGCCTTGCCAGCCTCGCTGACCGTGAACGTCGCCTGCGGTGCGGTGATGGCGCCCATGCCGTCGACATAGTCGACCACCCAGATCTGGCCAAAGACGGAAGCCGTCGGCTCGGTACCTGGCGGGACCATCTTCAGAACAATGGTCTGCGGCGCGTCGGTCAGCGGGTCGAGTTGATGGCGCACATCGGAGATGAACATCAGCCTGCCGTCGACAGCGATGCGAGCCTGCAGCGCATAAGTCATCCGCGACCGGATCACGGACCGATCGAATTTGATCTCGAAACTGATCGGCACCTGGCCGGCCGGCTTGACAGTCTGCTCGCCGATGATCCTGGCCGGCGCATCGGACAGCGAGACATCGGCAAGCTGAACAGAAAGCACGGCGCTGGGCGGCAGGGCGATGCGCTCGCGATAGATCACCTCGCCCCTCACCGCCTGTTCGGCGGCCACGGACGATTCCGGCACCGCAAGGATGCCGACGACCAGAGGCACGAAACCGAAGACGAAGAACTCCGCGAGCCTGTCCAGCATGATCATCTCCCTTGCCCCGGGCTGCCAATGCCCAGGCTGCCAATGACCCCAGGTTGCAAAGCCCAGTCTGACCAACCGCGCTCAATTGGCCAAAGGATTGCGGTCAATGCATGGCTGCGGAGATTTATTCGGACGGCGACTTCCAGCGTCCGGCCGCCTGGGCGTCGGCTTCCTTGGCCTCGACCCAGCCACCCTCTGAACCGTCGGTGCGATGCTCCTTCTTCCAGAAAGGTGCACGCGACTTCAAATAGTCCATGAGGAAGTTCGCCGCCTCGAACGCCGCCTGGCGATGCGCCGAGGCGGCTACCACCAGCACGATGTTCTCGCCAGGTCGAACCTTGCCATGGCGGTGAATGACGGTGAGGCCTTGCAGCGGCCAGCGCTGAACCGCCTCAGTGGCGATGCGGCCGATCTCGGCCTCCGCCATGCCGGGATAATGTTCGAGTTCAAGTGCCGAGAGCGCGCCCTGCTCATCGCGGCAGAGGCCGGAGAAGGTGACCACCGCACCAATGTCGGCGCGGCCTTGCGTCAGGCCGGCAATCTCGGCGGCAACGTCGAAATCCTGGCGCTGGATGCGCACGGTCGGCACCAGGACGGCCGACATGAGCCTCAGCCCCCGGTCATCGGCGGGAACAGTGCAATCTCGCGCGCTCCCGAAATCTTCTCGCGGTGGTCGACATGTTCCTGGTTGATGGCAACGCGGATCACGTCGGGATATTGCAGCGCGTGCTCGTAGCCCTCGCCACGCGATTGCAGCCAGCGCAAGAGATCGGCGACGGTGTCGATGCCAGCGGGCAATTCGACATCCTCTTCAGGCATGCCGATCCGTTCGCGAACCCAGGCAAAATAGATCAGGCGGGTCGTCATCTCACTCGTCCATGATGTGTTTGAGGCCGGCGCGGAAATAGTCGTAGCCGGTGTAGAGCGTCACGAGTGCTGCGACCCACAGCAGCACCAGGCCGGTCTGGGTGGTCAGCGGGAAGATCTTGTCGCCGGCCGGCCCCGCCAGCAGGAAGGCGATCGCGACCATCTGGATGGTGGTCTTCCACTTGGCAAGCTGCGTCACCGGCACCGAGACCTTGAGCGCCGCCAGATATTCGCGCAGGCCCGAAACCAGAATCTCGCGGCACAGGATGATGATGGCCGCCCACAGCGACCAGCCGGCGATGCCGGCATGGCGATCGGTGTCGGCCGCCAGCAGCAGAAGGCAAGTGGCGACCAGCAGCTTGTCGGCGATCGGATCGAGCATCTTGCCGATGTTGGACGTCTGCTGCCAGGCGCGCGCAAAATAGCCATCGAAGTAATCGGTGATGGACGCCAGCAGGAAAATGACCAGCGCAGACCAGCGGGCGAAGTCGCTCGACTTCAGGTGTCCTTCGAGAAAAAAGCACAGCACGACCAGCGGCACCGCGATAATGCGGGCGTAGGTGAGCATATTAGGCAGGTTGAATGCGCGCTGGGCCATGTCTGGGGGAACTCTTTTCGCCTGCGTACTCAAATCAGATGCAAATGTAGGGGGTCAACAGGCCAGATTCGACTGACCAGCCGAAACTGCCGGATTTTTCAACTTTCGTGGAAATGATTGTAGACCAGTTTCGCCACCTGTTCGGAAATGCCGTCGACTTTCCTCAAATCCTCGATGGCGGCGCGGCTGACCGCCTTGGCGGTGCCGAAATGCAGCAGCAGCGCACGCTTGCGGCCGGGGCCGATGCCGGCGATCTCATCGAGCGGGCTCTTGACCATTTCCTTCTTGCGGCGGGCCCGGTGCGAACCGATGGCGAAGCGGTGGACCTCGTCGCGCAGGCGCTGGACGAAATAGAGCACGGGGTCGCGCACGGGCAGCGAAAACGAGTCCCTGCCCTTGACGAAAAAGCGCTCGCGGCCGGCATCGCGGTCCTGGCCCTTGGCGATGCCGATGGCCACGACGCGGTCCTCGATGCCGAGATCCGAGAGGATCTTGCGCACCGCCGTCATCTGGCCCTGGCCGCCATCGATCAGGATGACGTCGGGCCAGGCCGGGAAGCTGCCAGAAATATCATCCTCGATATCATCGGTCGCCTCGCCTGCCGCCGCATCGTCGGGCATGGCAATATCGCCATGCTCCTTGAGCAGCCGCGAAAAGCGCCGCTCCATCACCTCGCGCATCATGCCGAAATCGTCTCCCGGCGTGATCTCGGTCGAGCGGATATTGAATTTTCTATACTGGTTTTTCACAAAACCTTCCGGTCCCGCGACGACCATGGCGCCAACCGCATTGGTGCCCATGATGTGCGAGTTGTCGTAAACTTCGATGCGCACCGGCGGCTTTGCCAGACCGAAGGTCTCGGCGAAACCGGCAAGCAACCGGCCTTGCGTCGAGGTTTCGGCCAGCCGGCGGCCAAGCGCCTCCCGGGCGTTCTGAAGGGCGTTGTCGGTCAAGTCCTTCTTCTCGCCGCGCTGCGGCACCGAGATCGCCACCTTGCGGCCGGCGCGGGTGGAGAGCGCCTCGGCCAGCAACTCCTGGTCCTCCACGCCATGCGACAGGAGGATAGCGCGCGGCGTCGGCTTGTCGTCATAGAACTGCGCCAGGAACGAGCCCAGTACCTCGGCCGCCTCCAGGGCGGGATCGGCTTTGGGGAAATAGGCGCGGTTGCCCCAGTTCTGGCCCGTGCGGAAGAAGAACACCTGGATGCAAACCTGGCCGCCTTCCTGATGGATGGCAAAGACATCGGCCTCGTCGACGGTCGCGGGGTTGATGCCCTGGTGGCTCTGCACATGCGACAGGGCCGCCAGCCGGTCGCGATAGATGGCGGCGCGCTCGAAATCGAGATCCTGCGAGGCCTGCTGCATGGCGGCCGAGATCTCGGTCTTCACCTTCTGGCTGCGGCCCGACAGAAAATCCTTCGCTTCGGCGACCAGCTCGGCATAGCCCTCATGCGAGATTTCGCCGGTGCAGGGGCCGGCGCAGCGCTTGATCTGGTAGAGCAGGCACGGCCGCGTGCGGTTCTCGTAGAAGGAGTTTGTGCAGCTGCGCAGCAGGAAGGCGCGCTGCAGCGAATTGATGGTGCGGCCGACGGCGCCGGCCGAGGCAAAGGGGCCGAAATAATCGCCTTTGCGCGACCGCGCGCCGCGATGCTTGTAGATGCCGGGCGAGACATGGTCGCCAGTCAGCAGAATGTACGGGAACGACTTGTCGTCCCGCATCAGCACATTGAACCGCGGCCGCAAGCGCTTGATGAGATTGGCTTCGAGCAGCAGCGCTTCGATCTCGGTGCGGGTGACGACGAACTCCATAGTCGACGTCTCGCGCACCATTCGGCCGATGCGGGCGGTGTGGAACCTGCCTTGCGCGTAGTTGGTGACGCGCTTCTTCAGGCTGCGGGCCTTGCCGACATAGAGCACGTCGCCGGCGGCGTTCATCATCCGGTAGACGCCAGGCGCATTGGGCAGCCGCTTGACCAGCGTCTGGATCACCTCGGCGCCGACCATGCCTTCGGCATCGCCGGCATGCGGCGTCCAGTCGATGGCCGTGAAGGCGACGTCCGGGCCGGCCGGTTCGACGATCTCCTCGAGCGCCTCGTCCTCGATGTCGATCTCGGGAGGAAGATCATCGGCGCCGCCGCGCGCCTTGTTTTTGTGATCCAAAGGACTCATTCCGTCATGCCTGTCACATCGGGCGTCTGCCATGCAAGATGCTGGCCGCCATCGAGCGCGATCATCTGGCCGGTGACCGAGCGCGCATCCCAGAGATAGCGGATGGTGGCGCCGAATTCCGGCAATTCCGGGCCATGCTTCAGGATCAGGCCCGCCACCTGCGCATCGAAATCGGAATCATCCTGGCGCATGTTCTTCAGTGTCGGGCCCGGACCGATCGCGTTGACCCGAATGCGCGGGCCGAGCGCCTGCGCCAACATCTGAGTCTGGGTCCACAATGCCGACTTCGACAGCGCATAGGAAAAATAGCGCGGTGTCGGCCGCCAGACACGCTGGTCGATGATGTTGACGATCAGCCCCTCCTGCCCTTCCGGCAGCGAGCGGGCAAAGTTCTGCGTCAATAGTGCCGGAGCTTTCACGTGAATGGCAAAGTGGCGGTCCCAGGCCTGCCAGTCGAAATCATCAACCGAATCATCGACGAAGAGAGAAGCGTTGTTGACCAGAAGCGAGATTGGCCCGAGCGCGGCTTCCGCCTGGCCGACGAGATCGCTGACGGCGTCCATGTCGGTCAAATCAGCTCCAACCACGGCGGCGCGACCGCCAGACTGGTTAATCCCCGCGGCCAATTCATCCGCCTCATCGTGCGAGCGATTGGAGTGGATGGCGACTGCAAAACCATGGCCGGCGAGATCTTCAACGATCGCTTTGCCGATCCGTTTCGCCCCGCCGGTCACCAGCGCCGCGGCAGTGGCTTTGCTCATCTTCTGTCAATCCTCAATTTCGGTCCGAAAACAGGATGCCGACGAAATATGGCCCGGCATGCGTTAAACGGCGTTCGCACCTGCGGCAACATTGTGGCGAAGCGCCCGGTTCGGTAACCAACCCGTCTTGGACTCGGAACCGCTGGATCGCAATATAGGATGCTGGACTCCTTGCACCAAGCGGTGTGCAGCGCAGCACGGAGTTGTTGCTGACATTTCGCTGTTGCGAAGATGCAACGTCAAGTTTCTGCCTCATTCGTGCCGGGTAATGACCCAAGTTCAGGTTCGGTTCAGCCGTATTTTGACACGACATTTGGAACCGACGAACGCCAGATCCGTTTCACCCCCCGGACGGGTTGATGGCGATCGTGAGAAACAAGCCTGTGTCCTGTGGCTTAAGGAGTAAAGAATAATGCAAGCCAATCTCAAATTCGCACGGCCGCTGGCCGTTGCGCTCGGGCTCTTCGCCCTCGGCGGTACCGCTTATGCCGCGGACGTGGTCCAGGAAGAGCCGCCGGCACCCGCTCCGGTTGCCGAACTGCCCGTCGCATCCTGGGCCGGCCCCTATGCCGGTATCAATGTTGGCTATGGCTTCAGCGGCCGTACCAAGGAAAAGGATTTCGGCGTTTCGACCGATACCAAGGGTTTCGTCGGCAGTGTCTTCGGCGGCTACCAGTGGCAGCAGGAGAACTTCGTCTACGGCGGTGAAGCCGAACTCGGCTACGACGGCGTCAAGGGCGACGACAACGGCATCCACTCCAAAGGCGGCTTCGAAGGCTCGCTGCGTGCTCGTCTCGGCTATGCCGTGACCCCGGAAATCCTGCTCTATGGCACCGGCGGTCTTGCCGGCAGGAGCCTGAAGGTGGAGGACAGCGTCCTTCTCAGCAGCGACACCGCTACGATGATCGGCTGGACGGCCGGTCTCGGCACCGACATCAAGCTGACCGACAATGTCTTCGGCCGTGTCGAGTACCGTTACACCGACTTCGGCAGCAAGGACTTCGGTGGTGGCATCGGCAAGGTCAAGGCCACCGACAACCGCGTCACCTTCGGCGTCGGTATGAAGTTCTAAGTCGTTCAAGCCACGACACGAAAAAGCCGGGCCTCGCGCCCGGCTTTTTTATGGCCGGAAGGCAACAACCAGTTGGCGCGGCGAGCGTGTGTGTGGCGTCTACCCCTACTCCGGTTTCTTTCGCGATCCGGCTGATTTGGCCTTAGCCGGCAGCGTCTCGACAAAACGGAGCGCGAGATCGAGCCAGCCGCGAAGATCGGCTGCTGCCGCGGTGCCCTCCGGCGCGACATGGACGTAGCCCTCCATCGAACGCCCGCCCATCTCCATCGGACGCGCATGCGGCCGGGCGACGGCCAGAGCATGCGCCGCCTTGCCGACCCGGACCAGAAGCCCGCGCTTCGAAGTTCCGACAAGCATGTTGCCGTTGATCAGGAAGCAGGTGCCGCCGAACATCCTCTGTTCTCTGAAGTCGCGTCCGGCAAGGGCGGCGCGCAAACGCTCGAGCATTGGATCCACCGTGCTATTGCTGGCTGATTTCGGCATGTTCACCGCCCGCTTGCAATTTGCGCGACATTAGGGAAACACGAAACGGCGAAGCTGCCAACCTCTCCCTTGCGGAGGAAATGTCCAGCAAGACAGAGGGGCGCGAAGGAACTCTCGTCGGCCCTTATCGTCTCTCGACAGGGGCGGTGCAGGAGACCAAACCGATGGACCGGTTGCGGGAACGGTTCTGTTTTGCCGGGAATCTCCACCACAATGGGAAGATTGGCCGTTGCTTCCGCTTCCGCCAATCGTCGAAGAGCTTTTGCGCCAGGCGGCCTGACGTTGTCCTCAGCCCGGAACCGCCGACTTCAGTTCCGGGAATTTTTCGTCGAAACGCGCTGCCCAACGGGTCAACCGGCCACGACCCTTTTCCCACTTCCCGGCAAAGCGCAAAGAGAGATAGCCGAGGCAGGCACGCAACGCCATCTGACCGACCGTGATCTTCTTCGGCAGTTTCGGCGGATTGGCGTTGAGCAGATCGAGTGCGGTGGTGATCTTCGCCCACTGCCGGTCGAGCCAGGGCTGATAGACCATCTCCTCAGGCCGGGTGCGGCGCTCATAGACCATCGACAGCGCACAATCGCAGACACCGTCGGCCAACGCCTCCAGCACTTCCGCTTCTAGCCGCTTGTCGGGATTGCGTGGAAACAGGGCGTTCTTCGAAATCCGATTGAGGTGCTGGGTGATGGCGCGGCTGTCGTGAATCGAACGACCATCATCGAGCACCAGCACCGGGATCTTGCCGAGCGGATTGGCACCGATCAGTTCGGCCGATCTGTCCTCGGTCTTGACCGGCACCTGTTCGAGCACGATCCCAGCATAGGCCGCGGCCATCCTTACCTTGGAGCTGTAGGGAGAGGTGGATGCGTAGAGCAGCTTGGGCATGATCGGTTTCCTGTTTGCGGATATCCAGTGTTGACTGGACAGGCTCTTGCGATCAATCGCCAGAGCGCAAAAAAACAGCTGCCAGAAACCGGCCGCGGTTTCCGTTCCAGGCGTGATGACAAGCCAACAGATTCTACGTTGGAAACACAGGCAAGCGACGACAGCAGGCTGACGGAATTCAGCCCTGCGGTCACGCCTCGCGAGATTAGGTATTATTGCGCCGGGATCTCCGGCCGTCGCGGCAAGAAGACAATCCTATAGAGCGAGCGAGGCAGCCTTACCGGCGCCTCGCTTTGCTTGCCCCTCGGTCCCTTGCCGACGTTCAGCCCAAGGAGGCTGAACCCGCTGCCGAATATGTTTCGATCCAGAGCGTCAGAGCGTCCTTACCGAGCCCCGAAGGACACGCGACGCCCCAACGGCCCGGTCTACTTCTTGGCCGGAGCCTTCGCCTTCGCAGGCGCTGCCTTGGCCTTCGGCGCGGCGGCTTTCTTCACCGCTGGCTTGGTCGCGGCTGCTGCTGCTTTCGCGGCTGGCTTTGCCGTAGCCTTGGCCGCTGGCTTCTTCGCCGGCGCCGCCTTCTTGGCCACGGGTTTTGCCGCTGCCTTGGCCGCAGGCTTCTTCGCCGGTGCTGCCTTCGCTGCCGGCTTTGCCGCCGCCTTGGCGGGCGCCGCCTTCTTCACGGCCGGTTTCGCCGCAGCCTTGGCTGCCGGCTTCTTGGCCAGTGCGGCCTTCGCCGCGGGCTTTGCCGCCGCCTTCGCAGGCGCTGCTTTCTTCACTGCCGTTGCGGCCTTCGCCGCGACTGCTTTTGCGGGTGCTTTCTTTGCCGGTGCCTTGGATGCCGGCGCTTTAGATGACTGCTTAGCCATGTCATGCCCCTTCACGTTATGCCGATGGCCGTGAATGACCCCGGCGCGCAATGCATATCTGACTCGCGGCTCGCTAGCCAGCGAAGCAATGGTATGATTTTCTCAGCTTAAATTTTGGTTGCTATCGACACAAGATCGCACTCATCATCGCAAAAATTTGCTGCTGATCTTCTGATAGCGCCGACAATTTGACACCGGCATTCTCGATGCGAGACCATCATGAAGCTCAGAAGACCAGCGAGCAACTTCGCGCGTGATCCGCGGCATCAATATCACTGACCTGCCACTTCATCGAGGCGATCATCTTTCGCAAGCCGCCGGGTCCGTGCAGATCACGAGCGCGATGCGACGATCGACCTGAAGATCACCTTGTCAAGCGCGCTTACATCGCCTGATGCTTGTTGACAGATGACTCTGTATTGCAGAGTATTCTGCACAAGAAGCGTGCTTGAGATCGCCGAGCCAAGTGGCGACAGCCCAAGGCTTTGCCGCAGCGGAGTCCATTGATGAGCGCCGACGACATCATCCACCAGAGCACACGGCTCAGGATCATGGCCATCCTCAACACGCTGGAAAGGCGCGAGGCGCTGGAGTTCACGCAGCTGAAGGCCATGGTCGAAGCCACCGACGGAAATCTCGGGGCGCACATCGATACGCTGGCCAGGGCGGGCTATGTCGATGTTGAAAAGCTTTTCGTCGGGCGACGACCGCGGACCCGGGTCAAGGCAACAACGATCGGGCGGCGGGCCTTTCGCGGCCACGTTGCTTTTCTTCGCAAAATCATCGATCTGGCCGAGGCGACGCCACGCAGGAAGTAGCACGGGGTGTGCGAAACAGCCGCTCCAACTGTTGCGCTCTCGCTGACGCAATTCCGGACGGAAAACCGTGGCACCACTTTTCTTGGGATGCTTTAGCGCGTCGCTACCACGGCGACGCCGGCACCGATCATCACACCGCCCGCCGCACGATTGACCCGTCGCACGATCCTGGGCGTTCGCAGCAGACCGCGGGCGCGGCCGGCGAGAATGACGTGCCCGCCGATCACCACAAATTCGACAACCAGGATCACCGCGATCAGGATGCCGAGATGTGCCGATGTGAGCGAGGCTCCGACGACGTTCGGCAGCAGCGCCATGTAAAACAGCGGCATTTTCGGATTGCCGAGGTTGAGAGCTATGCCGGTGGCGAAGATCGTCAACAAACCGCGTCGGTCCGAGACGGGCTGCAGTTCCGGCACGACGGGCACGGCCGTCCAGAGCCTGATGCCCATCCAGATCAGATAGGCCGCTCCGCCATAGCGAAGCAGCGTCATGACGAACGCCATCTTGGCGGCGATGATCGACAGGCCGAAGGCGGCGAGCATCAGGAAGACGAGGATGCCGATCACCGTGCCGGCTCCGTAGGCGATGCCCGACGCCGGACCGCTGGAGATTGTGCGGGCGATGATCGTCATGTTGTCGGGACCAGGGCTGGCGGCGAATACGAAGAAGGCGGCCGCGAAGGCGAGGATGGTGGCAAGGTCCATGAAGGCTCCCGAAAGTGGCTTGTGGCTTTCGGGAGTTCAGTCTACCCGATCCGGCCGTCGCCGACACCAGGGAAAATCAGGATCGTCTCTCATTTTGGGTTGCGACAGGAAGCGCCAAGACCGCACCGGCCGAGCGTCGCCTGAGGCCCATGCATTCTCGTCACGGCTGATAGCCGAGGCAGATGGCGCCGATCGCGACTACGGCGCAGGCGCCGACCCGCCGGGGCGTCAGCGTCTCGCCGAGAAACAGCCGGCCGATAAAGGCGGCGAAGACGACACTTGTCTCGCGGATGGCGGTGATCGGACCAGCGGGGCCCAAGGCGAACGCCGCCACCACGACGCCATAGGCGAGAAGCGCGAACAGGCCGCCGCCCAGCGCCTTCCAGGTTTCCGGCGCCCGCGGGTCGACAGCGAGCCGGCCGCGGCAGGCGACGAAGGCCGCCGGCAGCAATGCGCCGTAGCCCAGCAGAACCCAGGCCGTGTAGGCGCCGACATTGCCCGCCGCACGAACACCGATCGCATCGACCGTCGCATAGGCGGCGATGATTGCGCCCGTCGCCAGTGCATAGAGGATCGATGTCGTGGCGGCTCTTCCTCGTCCGAGCGAAAGACCCATGATGCCGCCACCGACCAGGGCAACGCCTATGGTTTCCAGGGCGGTGAGCTGCTGGCCGGCCAGCAGGAAGCCGCCGAGCGTGACGAGCAGAGGCACGCTGCCGCGAACGATCGGGTAGACCTGTCCCAGTTCGCCATATCTGTAGGCGGCAACCAGAAACACGCTGTAGCCGACCTGCAGGCACGCCGAGAGCCCGACATAAGGCCAGGCGGGCGCGGCTGGAAAGCCGTTGAGGATCGCGTAGGGGATGGCGAGCGCCGTGCTGGAGAAGCTCATGACGGTGACGGTCCACAGCCTGTCGGCGCCCGTCCGCAGGAAGGCGTTCCAGCTTGCGTGCAGGATCGCCGCGAAGAGCGCGAGCCCGATGACCAGCGGGCTCATTGCGGCCTGCGCGAGGCGGCGATGATGTCCAGGGCAGCCTTGCGGGCTTCACGAAGTGCGGTATCCGCCTGCCCCATCTGCGCCATCAAGGTCGCACCTTCGATCAGCATCAACAGGGTCGCGGACACATTCTCGGCCCGCCCGCGCGGCATCGCCGGCGCGAGGATCGACTGCATGCGCTGCCTGAGGCCATTCTTCTGCTTCGCGACCGCCTTGAAGACGGAATGCTGGGGATCGCCGAACTCGGCCAACGCATGGGCGAACAGGCAGCCGTGGAAATCCGGGCTGCGGAACCAGCGCCCATGCCAGTCGAAGATCCTGGCGATTTTCTGCTCCGGCGTGATGCTCTCCCGGGCGAGCCGGTCGAGCTGATCATCAAAACGCCTGGCGCGGTAGTCGAGCACCGCGACGATCAACTCGTCCTTGCTGGGGAAATGGCGATACATCGTCATCTTGGCCACGTCGGCCTCGGCGATGATCCGGTCGATGCCGGTGGCATGGAAGCCGGCGCGCTTGAACAGCGCATAGGCGGTTTCGACGACATGCTGACGTTTGCCGGAAGCGGGTAACGATGTCATGATGCACCAGGTGATGAGACAGGTCTGTCTCATCAAAGTGCAGTGGATCGCATTTTCTGTCAACACAACAAATAACGCCTGCGGCTGATTAAGCTGCAGGCGTTAAAGCAATCGAGAATGGAACGCTGCGTTCAGCGCAGGACGCGGCAGCGGCCGTTATAGACCATCCAGCGGTCGAAGCCCGAGACGCAGAACTCGACATTGTCGCCGATCGAGGCAAAGCCCTGGCCTTCCTCGATCAGATACCAGATGGTGCGGTCGCGCCCGTCGGAGAGACTGACTGTGGCGCCGCAATAGCGGCGGCCGATCGGCCAGGTGTCGTTGGCGGGCAGATAGCGGTGCTGATGGATACGCTGGAAATCGGTGATCTGCACGTCCGGCAGATGCGGCACATGATGCACCTGGTAGGAGAAGCGGTGGGTGATCTTGTTCAGCACCCAGGGCTGGCCGCAGACGCCGCCGTCGTCCTCGGAATAGACGCCAACAAGGTCGGCCGCCTGTACAGCCTGGGTGAGGCCGAGGGGCGCGGCAAGCGGGGTGCAGAGCGAAATCAGGGCAGCAAGTGCGGATTTGGCGAAGCGAGTCATGGCAGCCTCTCAAGGTCGACTGCACGCACTGTGCGGATTCGCTTGGCGTCGGTCAAGCGGTTGTCGAAACAATGGTTTCCCGGTTTGAAACCACGGGGAGGACCTTGGATGGCCCGGCCCGGGAACATTTGACCTCAGCGGAGCCGCGTCCGTTCATTCAGAAGCCCGCCTCCTCGCATGCCATTGCCCGCGACAAGGCTGCCGCGACCTTATTCCCCGGCCAGCCATTCCAGCGACCAGTGTGCCGGCTTTTCCACGGCAAGCAATTTGTGCAGCGCCGGCAATAGTGTTCGCAATTCGCCTTCCAGCGTGAAGGGCGGGTTGACCACCACCATGCCGCTGCCATCGAGGCTGGGTTCCGAAGAGGCCGGCCTGATCTCGAATTCAGTATCGAGGATTTTCGGAATGCCGGATTGTTTCAGCGCCTTCCTGAAGGCGATGACCGCCTTGCGGTCCTTGATCGGGTACCACAGCGCATAGATGCCGCCGGGCCAGCGCTTGTGCGCCTTCACCAGTCCGTCGACGAGCCGGCCGAACTCGCCCTCCTCCTCGAATGGCGGATCGATGAGCACCAGGCCGCGCTTTTCCTTCGGCGGCAGATGCGCCCCGAGCGCCAGCCAGCCATCGAGTTCCATCACCTTGGTCTGGAAATCATCGGCGAATTCCGCCTTCAGCTTCACGGCGTCTTTCGGGTGCAGCTCGATCGCCGACAACCGGTCCTGCTTGCGCAGCAGATGGCGCGCGAGCCGCGGCGAGCCCGGATATTTCTTCACGCCGCCCTCGGGATTAAGCGACCGCACCGTGTCCAGATAGGGCGCCAGCAGCGCCGCCGCCCTCGCGTCGAACGAGGCGTCGATCAGCCTGCCGATGCCGCCCTGCCACTCGCCGGTCTTCTGCGCCTCGAGCGACGACAGATCGTAACGGCCCATGCCGGCATGGGTGTCGACGACGCGAAACGCCTTGTCCTTCTGCTTCAGATATTCGAGGAGGCGCGTCAGCACGACATGCTTGACGACATCGGCAAAGTTTCCGGCGTGGTAGGCGTGGCGGTAGTTCACTTGGGCCCCCTGCCCCAGCGCGGCGGCGGCGGTTGCGAGTTCGGATTTTCCGGCCGGCCGCCGCCGCCGGAACGCAGGGACAGCAGAAAGCCGATCAAACCGATCGCCATCAGGGAGAAACCGACCGGCCGCGCACGTCCGTCGGTGTCGCCGACACCGGAACGCAAGATCAGATCGACCGCCCGCATCGGGATATCCTCGGCATCGCCCGGGCCAACGGTGAAGACATAGGGGCCAGGGCCGACAGTCGAAATCAAGCCGGCCTCGTCGCGAAAGATCTTGTCGGGCAGCTGAGGACTGGCCTGGCGCGGATTGTCCACATGGTTGAACTGCAGCGTCGAGGCAAGCACCGTGCGGCCGTTGGTGGCGGCGGTCAGCGTCAGCACCGTGCGCTGCTGCGAAACGATGCGCTCGGCCCTCGCGGTGAGGTCCACCAGCACCCGCACCGGTGCATCGCGGCCTGAGAGCGACACGGTCAGCGGCTTGAAGCGGCCTTGTTCATAAACACGCCAGGCGCCGATCTCGCGACCGGAAAAATTGGTCATCGCCCAGGGATAGATGACGCCAATGCCGGCGCCGGCGAGCAGGATCAGAACAAATAGAACGCGCATCCAGGCAGCCACCTTGCAATCACCCCTTGCCGGACAGCGGGCTTGCGTTGGCACCCTCGCGCAGGCGTTCCATCTCGTCCAGCAGCATGTCGAGACCAATCTCGAACGTTTTGTCGAAACCAGCGGTGCCGAAATAGGCTCCAGCTCTCATGACGCTGGGAAAATCCTTCGCCAGCCGCTCGTCGCCGACGGTGGTTACGGCCGAAGGCCCCTTGGCGTAGCCCGCGGTTTCGTCGAGGATCGCACCAGACAGATAATAGCTGGCGGTGCGGAACAGCCGGGCGCTGACTTCCGGACCGAAGCCGCCTGCCTCGAACAGGCCGATGACGCCATTCAACATGGCAAGACAGGGCGGCGAATTCATCCGGTAGACGACAAGGAACGGCGCGAAGGCCGGATGCTCTGTCGCGATACGACGGAACTCCTGCATCGCGATACGGATTCTCTCGCGCCAAGGCATGCTGTCGTCGGGAATCACCATCGTGCTGACCTGTCGATCGACCAGCGCTTCATAGAGATGCGCTTGCGACGGGAAGTGATGATAGATGCTCATCGCTTCGCAGCCGAGGGCGGCCGCGAGCTTGCGCATCGAAAAGCCGGAAAGCCCCTCCCGCTCGATCACTTCGAAGGCCGCGTCCTCGATCATCTCGCGGGACAGCCGCCCGCGCGCTCGCTTTTTTTTGATCGATGAGTCCATGGCGCCGCTTGACAACTTACACTGTAAGGTTCATTTTCCACGTCACCTTACATCGTAAGGCTAACGAAGACCAGAGGAGAAAACCATGTCTGCCTATCGCAGTCTTTCATCCATACATTCTTCCATCCGCCATGCGTCCCTGCTCGCCGCTTCGGCCTGCATCCTCTCGCTCGCCACGGCGCCCGTGCACGCCGACGACTATGATGCGACAATCAAGGACATTCAGTCGACCATGGGCGGCGTGCCGAGCTTTGTGAAGCAATTTCCGAAATCCGGTCTGCCCGGAGCATGGGCTGAGGTCAAGGCCATCGAGCTCAGCGAAAAGACGGCGCTGCCGCCGAAGGTCAAGTCGCTGATCTCGCTGGCGGTGGCGGCGCAGATTCCGTGCACCTATTGCATCTGGTCGGACACGCAGGATGCCAAGCGCGCCGGCGCCACCGACGAGGAGATCCAGGAAGCCGTGGCGATGGCCGCGCTGACCCGCCACTGGAGCACCATCTTCAATGGCATGCAGGTCGATTTCGACACGTTCAAGAAGGAAATGGGCGGGCAGTAAGCCCTCCGGCAAGAAGGAAATGGGCGGGCAGTAAGCCTGCAGGCAAGGAGGAAATGGGCGGACAGTTACGAAAACGCAAATAGCGATGACCCGGTTTGCGGGTCGTCGCTGCCATCTCTCAACCGCTGATGTAGCGTCGAAGGCGCGGCCTTCTTCAGGCCTTGCGCTCCCAGCGGCGGTCCGACGTCTGCTGCCAATAGGTCACGGCGTGGCCCGCGTCTTTCATTGTCTTCCAATGCGCCCGGGCCGCCTCGACCTGGGCGGCGTCATGGCCGTCGAACAGGAACACGGCACGCTCGTAACCGGCAAGGTCGGGCGGCACCGCTCCGTCGACGAGGAACCTTATCCTGGCCTCGTTTGGATTGCCGTCGCCGGTGGTCAACAGGATCGGTTGTTCGCCGGGATAAGCCTCGCGATCGGACGCGTGCGCCAGAAACGAATCATCGCGGAAGGTCCACAGATGCTGGTCGAGCGCGTCGCGCCGCTCCTCGGTGCCGGTCTGCACCACGGCGCGCCAGCCACGATCGACGCTGCGCTCGAGCAGGCCAGGCAGCGCATCCTCCAGCGTCGATTCGGTCAGATGGTAGAACAGCACATCGGCCATGGATCGAGGTCAGCTCTCGTAGTGATCGCGCACCAGCCGGTCGAGCAGCCGCACGCCGAAGCCTGAACCCCATGACTGGTTGATCTCGCTCGACGGCGAACCCATCGCTGTGCCGGCGATGTCGAGATGCGCCCAGGGCGTATCCTTGACAAAGCGCTGCAGGAACTGCGCGGCGATGATCGCGCCGCCGTAACGGCCGCCGATGTTCTTCATGTCGGCATTCTTGGAATCGATCAGCTTGTCGTATTCGCTGCCGAGCGGCATGCGCCACAGCCGCTCCTGCGTCGCCTGTCCCGCCGCCGCCAGCCTTTGCGCCAATTCGTCATTGTTGGAGAACAGGCCTGCATGGTGCAGACCGAGCGCAACCATGATGGCGCCGGTCAGCGTCGCCAAATTGACCATGAATTTCGGCTCGAAGCGGTCGTTGCAGTACCACAGCGCGTCGGCCAGCACGAGGCGCCCCTCGGCATCGGTGTTGAGCACCTCGATGGTCTGACCCGACATCGAGGTGACGATGTCGCCTGGGCGCTGGGCATGGCCATCGACGGCATTTTCGACAAGGCCGATGATGCCGACGACATTGGCCTTCGCCTTGCGCGCGGCCAAGGCATGCATCAGCCCGGTTACCGCGGCGGCACCGCCCATATCGCCCTTCATATCCTCCATGCCCGACGCCGGCTTGATCGAATTGCCGCCGGTGTCGAAGGTGACGCCCTTGCCGACGAAGGCGATCGGGCCGTCCTTGGGTTTGCCGCCGTTCCACTGCATGATCGCCATGCGGGCGCCGCGAGGCGAGCCCTGGGCGACGCCGAGCAGCGAGCCCATGCCGAGCTTCTTCATCTCCTTTTCGGCCAGGATCTCGACCTTGACGCCCAGCGCCTCGAGTTCCTTGGCGCGGGCCGCGAACTCGACCGGTCCCAGCACATTTGCCGGTTCGTTGACCAGATCGCGCGCCAGAAGCACGCCGTCGACCACCGCCTCGGCATCCGCGAAGGCCTTCCTGGCGCCTGCCGGGTCGGCGGTATGGATGGTTACCTTGACCGGCTTTTTCGGATCGGCCTTGGCGTCTTCCTTGTCCTTCCTGGTTTTATACTTGTCGAAGGAATAGCTGCGCAGGAGAATACCCGCCGCGAGGTTGGCGGCATCCTTGCCATCGGCCGAGGCGCCGGCCAGGTCGAGCACCACAGCCACGTCGGCTGCCTTTCGCAGCGACGCTGCGATGGTGCCGCCCAGCTTCAGCCAGGCATATTCATCGAGCCCCGCCGCCTTGCCGGCGCCGATCGCGACCAACCTGTCGAGCGACGTTCCTTGCGGCGCCAGAACTTCGACGACGCCGGCGAACTTGCCCGTGAACTCGGCGACTGGGAAAGCGCGTTCCAGCGTCTTGCCCGGATCATAAGCCCGGGCGTTTTCGCTCAGGCCATCGTCATTCGCCGACAGCACGAAGACCGTGCCCTTCCTGTTCGCCGCCGTCTGAGGCGCGGCGAATTTTGCAAAGGCGATCGATGGTCTCGGATTCATCATGTCCTGCTTTCGGGGATTGCGCGATGATGCGCGAGGGAAGCGATCCGCGACATTTGGTCGTTTTCCGGCATTTGGCAAGACTTTGCCAAAATGGCTACCCATATGACACATGGAATCGATGGCGATTCGTCGCGGCACGGCCCCGCTTCATGCCGCAACCTGTTGTTAACCATCGATGTTCGCCCTTTCTTATCCATTCACGCCGACACTCCGCCCATTGCGGCATGCGACGTGGGACGGGAACCGGATCGCCTGCCTGTTCGAGCCCATCGGAGCCAGTTGTGCGGCCGTCGCCGGACAGCTACCCTTAACGTGGTGGCATGATGCCGTTCGAGAAAATCGAGTAAAGCCTTCATGAAGGTCGTTGAACGCTACATCATGCGCCGCGCTTTCGTGGTCTTCATGGCAGCGCTGGTCTGGACGCTGGCCATCGTGTGGACCACGCAGGTGCTGGCCAAGATCGATCTGGTCACCGACAGTGGCCAGTCGTCGCTGACCTTCTTCGAGGTTGCCTCCCTCATTCTTCCCTCGATCATCCCGATCGTCGTGCCTTTCGCGCTGGTGGTGGCGGTCGCCCAGACACTCAGTGTCATGAATTCGGATTCCGAACTCGCCGTCGTCAACGCCGCGGGCGCCTCGCGCTGGACGATCGTGCGGCCGATCATGCTCCTCGCCCTTGCGGCCAGCGTCTTTTCCTTTGCCGTCGACAACGGCATCGACCCCTACGCGCGGCAGAAGAACCGCGCCTTGGTGGCGGAGTCGCGCGCCGACCTGTTGTCGCTGATCATCCAGGAAGGCACCTTCCGCAAGATCGAGGACGGGCTGTTCCTGCAGATTGGCGAGCGGCTTCCAGACAATCGGCTGGGCGGTATCTTCGTCGCCGATTCGCGCGAGGAAGGCGTCAATCTCGTCTACTACGCCAAGACCGGCAGCATCGTCGAACGCGGTGGCGAAAAGGTGCTGATGATGAATGACGGCGTCATTCACCGCAAAACATTGACCGGTGACCTCAGTGTCATCCGGTTCACCTCCTATGCCTTCGACATGTCGGCCTTCATGGCGGCGGCTTCCGAAGTGACGCTCCTGCCGAAGGACCAGACAACCCAGTACCTGCTCAATCCAAGCGCCAACGACAAGAATTTTCAGCAAAGGCCCCAGGAATACCGGGCCGAGATCGACCAGCGGTTTTCGGAATGGACCTATTCCATGGTCTTCGCGCTGATCGCACTCGCGGTCGCGGGCGACGCGCGCTCCCACCGCGAGGCGCGCGTCAATCCTTTGATCACGGCAATCGCCATATCCCTGTTCGTGCGCTGGCTGGGTTTCTTCGCCGCCAGCAAGGCCGATGAGATTCCGCAATACTCCTATATGGTCTATGGCGTGCCGATCGCGGCTTCCGCCGTGGCGATCTGGTTCATCGTCTCCAATCGGACCATGGAGTTGCCGGTGGCCTGGGCGGACTGGATAACAAATCTGGCCAGCCGCGCCGGTGACGGCTGGAATGCTCTCAAATTGCGTTTGTCCAGGCGCGGCACCTCAGGTCAGGGAGCGGGCTGATGGGCTGGACGCTGGGCCGTTATTTCTTCTTCCGCTACGTGGCGATCACCATCTGGTTCTTCATCGGCCTGCTGGCGCTGGTGTTCCTGATCGATTTCACGGAACTGTCCGGCCGCACCACCGGCCTGCCCGGCTTCACCTATGGAACGGCGATGGCCATTTCGGGCCTTCGCATGCCAATGATCATGCTGCAGACGGTACCGTTTGTCGGCCTGTTCTCGGCGATGGCGACGCTGGTTTCACTCAACCGCCGCTACGAACTGGTCATCGCGCGATCCGCCGGCGTTTCCGCCTGGCAATTTCTTTTGCCATGCTGCATCGGAGCGCTGCTGTTCGGCATCGTGTCGGTCGGGCTCATCAACCCACTCGCCGCGCACGCCTTCTCCTTGTCCGAGCAGATCGAGACCCAGTTGCGCTCCGGCAAATCAAATACGGTTTCGGCCGATGCCGCCCCGTGGATTCGCCAGAAAACCAGTTCCGGCGACACCATCATCGGCGCGCGGGCCATCCTCAACCAGGGCCTGGAGATGGCCGACGCCGTCTTTTTCATCCTCGACCAGCAAGGCAATATCGTCGAACGCAAGGACGCCGCGCGTGCCTACCTGCGGGAAGGCTACTGGGAATTGCAGGATGTGAAGACCTTCAGGAACGGCACCATCCAGCCGACGGCAAGCGATCGTGTGCCGACCAATCTGAGGCCCGAATTCGTGCAGGAGCGGCTGGCGCGCCCGGAGACCATTCCGTTCTACGACCTGCCCGGAAAAATCGAGGTTGCCCGTTCCTTCGGCCTCAAGGCAAATGCGTTTGCCATGCAGTTTGATTCGCTGGTGGCGTTGCCGTTCCTCCTCGTCGCCATGACGCTGATTGCGGCAACAGTTTCAATGCGATTTGCGAGGATGGGACAATCGGCAACGATGATTCTGGGTGGCGTCGTTGCCGGGTTTCTGCTTTATGTCGTTTCGGTGCTGGTGAAGGCGTTCGGCGTGGCGGGATTCGTGCCGACTGCGATAGCCGCCTCGGTACCGGTCGTGGTAGCTATGTTCTTCGGGGTGACTTTCCTGCTATACAAGGAAGACGGCTAGTGAGGGAGGCGTTTTTGCCCAGCGGCAGGCAGGCCAATTTGGCGCGCCTTTATGCGGCGAGCGCCTTGGCGTGCCTGTTTGCCTGCGGCATGCCGTTGCCGGCGCTCGCGCAGGAAGTCGGCAATATGGCGGCCAAGGTTCCGTCCGGCTCGCAGATGCTGCTGGCCGCCGACACGCTGGAGTACAACAACGACAACCAGACCGTGACCGCCATCGGCGGCGTGCAGATCGACTATGGCGGCAACCGCCTCGTCGCCCAGAAGGTCGTATACAACCGCAACACCAAGCGGATGGTTGCCAGCGGCAATGTCGAAATCGTCAACAGCGACGGCACCAAGATCAACTCGCAGCATATCGACATCACCGACGATTTCGCCGACGGTTTCGTCAACGCGCTGCGCGTTGAAACCATCGACAAGGCCTATTTCGCCGCCGAAAGCGCCGAACGCATGGGCGGCGTGCTGACCACCTTCCACAATGGCGTCTACACTGCCTGCGAACCGTGCGAGGACAAGCCCGACAAGGCGCCGACATGGCGCGTGAAGGCCAGGAAGATCATCTGGAACGGCGAGAAGAAGACGGTTCGCTTCGAGAATGCGAATTTCGAATTCTTCGGCTTTCCGCTCGCCTACCTGCCGGCGTTCGAGATCGCCGACCCGACGGTGAAGCGCAAGAGCGGCTTCCTGATCCCCAGCATCAGCTACAACAGCCACCTGGGGTACAGCGTCAAGATTCCCTACTATTTCGCACTTTCGCCGACATACGACCTGACGGTGACGGGAAGCGGCTATACCAAGCAGGGCTTCCTCGGAGAGGCCGAGTGGCGACAGCGCTTCAACAATGGCGAGTACAGTTTGAAGATCGCCGGGATTCAGCAGCAGGATCCGGACGCCTTCCTCGATACCACCGCTTTCCCCTCCACCGCCGGCCACAATGTCGATTCGGGCGCGTTAGGCGATCCGAACAAATTCCGCGGCATGATGGGCACGCAGGGGCAGTTCGCGATCAACGAGCGCTGGAATTTCGGCTGGGACGTGCTGCTGCAGACCGACAAGAACTTCTCGAATACCTACAACATCAACAAGTACAATGCCGCCGTCCACCAGTCGTCGGTCTATCTGACGGGTCTCAACGACCGTAACTATTTCGACGTGCGCGCCATGCATTTCGAGGTTCAGGAAGATACGCCGAACGACAATATCGCCGCGCGAAGCGGCCAGCAGCCCTGGGTGCTGCCGTCGCTCGACTACGCTTATATTCCCGACGCGTCGGTCGCCGGCGGTCAGCTGTCGCTCAATGTCAATACGCGGGTCATCCGTCGCGACGATCTCGATGAGACCTATTTCACCCCTTACGTGCCCGCTTCAGGCACGCAGCGCGTGCGCGGCATCGAAGGCGAATCCGGGCGCCTCACCGCCGAGGCCGAGTGGAAGCGGACATTCGTCACCGACGACGGGCTGGTGCTGACACCCTTGCTGGCGCTGCAGGGCGACGTCGACTATCTCAACGCATCATCGGGCTCGCTCGCCGCCATCAACCAGATGGCGACGAATTTGGGTGAGCAGGACGACATGCGCTCCTCGTTCGCCCGCTACATGGCTACCGCCGGCCTCGAAATGCGTTGGCCGCTGCTGTTTTCGATGGCCAGCGGATCCAGCCATGTCTTCGAGCCGATGGCGCAGGTCTTTATGCGCCCCAACGAGCAATATGTCGGCGGTCTCGCCGTCCCCAACGAAGACGCCCAGAGCATGGTCTTCGATGCGACCACCCTGTTCGAACGCGACAAGTTCTCCGGTTACGACCGCGTGGAAGGCGGTTCGCGCGCCAATGTCGGCTTGCGCTATTCCGGCTCGTACATCAATGGCTGGGGCACCAACGCCATTTTCGGCCAGTCCTACCAGATTGGCGGCGAGAACTCCTTCGCCGCGCCGGATCTGGTCAATGTCGGTGCCAATTCAGGGCTTGAAAACTCCAAGTCCGACTATGTCGGCCTTTTTGGCATCAACAGCCCCAATGGGTTCGCGGCTTCGGTAAGCGGCCGCTTCGATGAACAAAGCTTCGAGATTCGCCGCGCCGAGGTGAAAGCCGCCTATTCGGGCCTGCCGGTCTCACTCAGCGCCAAATACGCCTTTATCCAAGCCCAGCCGCTCTATGGTTTCACGACCGACCGCCATGAGGTGACGCTCGGTGCGTCCACGCATCTTGCCGAGAATTGGCGCGTGTTCGGGACAGGAACCTACGACCTGCAGGAAAGCCTGCTGGTCAAGGACGGGGTCGGCTTCGCTTACAACGATTCCTGCTTCACCTATCTGATGACGTACTCGCAGTCGCGTGACCTGAACACCAGGGAAGTGACGCAGAGCATCGGCTTCAACCTGTCGTTCCGCACCCTCGGCGACTTCGGCTCGTCGACCAACGCGGTCGACACCATCCAGTAGCCGGCGACATCGTTTCGCCGCATAGGGCTGGCACGGATTCGCGCACCCGGAAAGAGGACGAAATTGGGCGGAACCGGGATAGAATTGGGATGCTTACGATGAGGAAATACCTCTTTTCAGCAGGGTTCGCGCTGCTTGTGGCGGCGACTTCCGTGTCGATGGCCATCATGACGCCGCCGGCTTTCGCCAGTGAGATCAAATATGTCGTCAACGACATGCCAATCACCACTGGTGACATCGCGCACCGCGCCGCCTTCCTGAAACTGCAGCACAAGAAGGGCGATGCCGGCCAGGAAATGATCGACCAGACGCTGCGCGTCGCCGAGGCCAGACGGCTTGGCATCCGTATCAGCGACGCCCAGGTCGAGGCGGCCTATCAGCGCTTTGCCAGCAACAACAAGATGCAGCTCGGCCAGCTTGACGGCGTGATGGAGAAATCCGGTGTCGGCAAGGATCACTTCAAGGAGTTCATCCGCGCCCAGATGGCCTGGAACCAGGCCTTGAGCGCACGTTACCGTTCCGGCGAAGGCGGCAGCGTGACCGAACAGGATGCGGTCAGGCGCATGCTTGACAAGGGCGGAGCAAAACCAAGCGCCACCGAGTACATGCTGCAGCAAGTCATCTTCGTTGTGCCCGCCTCCGAACGCAGCGCGACGCTAGCCAAGCGCAAGCGCGAGGCCGACGCCATGCGCGCCCGCTTCAACGGCTGCACCACGACGCGCGAGTTCGCCAAGGGCCTGATCGACGTCACCGTTCGCGATCTGGGCCGGGTGCTGGCGCCGCAATTGCCGCCGGACTGGGCCGAGCAGATCAAGGCGACCAAGGTCGGCGGCGCCACCGTCACGCGCGAGACCGAGCGCGGCGTCGAGTTCATCGGCATCTGCTCATCGCGCGAAGTGTCCGACGACAAGACTGCCCAGATGGTGTTCCAGAGCGAAGGCTCCAACGACAAGGCCGCCGACGACCTCAGCAAGAAATATGTCGACGAGCTGAAGGCGAAAGCCCGCGTCGTCAAGCGCTGACGTGAGCAGCGCCATGACCGCGCTGGCGCTGAGCGTCGGCGATCCTTCGGGCATCGGCCCCGAAATCGCCATCGCCGCCTTCCTGGCGCGCGAGGCAGTCGGCTTGCCCGCCTTCTATCTTTTGGCCGATCCGGCACTGATCGCCTCGCGGGCAAGCCAGGTGGGCGTGTCGGTGCCAATGGTCGAGACGACGCCCGCGCAAGCGGCGCAGGTTTTCGCCCATACTCTGCCGATCGTTCCGCTGGCGGCGCGGTTCATCGACAGTCCCGGCCGGCCCGACCCGGCCAATGCGGCCGGTACCATCGAGGCCATCGACCGCGCTGTCGCCGCCTGCCTTACCGGCGACGCCGCTGCCGTGGTCACCTGCCCGATCGCCAAGAAGCCGCTCTATGATGCCGGATTCCGCTTTCCCGGCCACACCGAATATTTGGCGCACCTGGCAGCCCTGCATAGTGGCGTGGAGGTGATGCCGGTGATGATGCTGGCAGGCCCCGACCTGCGCACCGTTCCCGTTACCATCCACATCGCGCTGGCCGACGTGCCGAAGGTACTGACCACCGAATTGATCGTCGCGACCGCACGGATCACCGCGGCCGACCTCGTCGGCCGCTTCGGCATCGCAAGGCCAAGGCTCGCCATTGCCGGCCTCAATCCGCATGCTGGCGAAGGCGGTTCCATGGGCTTGGAGGATGAGCGCATCGTGCGCCCCGCAGTCGACATCCTGCGCGCCGACGGCATCGATGCCTTCGGCCCGCTGCCGGCCGACACGTTGTTCCATCCCCGGGCGCGGGCAGGCTACGACGCGGCACTTTGCATGTATCACGACCAGGCACTAATCCCGGCCAAGGCGCTTGCCTTCGACGAGGCGGTCAACGTCACGCTCGGCCTGCCCTTCATCCGCACCTCGCCCGACCACGGCACCGCCTTCGACATTGCCGGCAAGGGCATTGCGCGGCCCGACAGCCTGATTGCGGCCCTGAAGCTCGCCAGAAGGCTCGCCGACATCGACAAAAAGGCCGCGGCCTTATGAGCGCTCGCGTATCGGGTCCGAACGCATGAGCATCGACGGGCTGCCGCCGCTACGCGACGTCATCGAGCGCCATGGGCTGCAAGCGAAGAAAGCGCTCGGCCAGAATTTTCTGCTCGATCTCAATTTGACCGGCAAGATCGCTCGCAGCGCAGGCGATCTGACAAACGCCACGGTGATCGAGGTCGGGCCCGGGCCCGGAGGGCTGACAAGGGCGCTGCTTTCCAACGGTGCGCGCCGGGTCGTCGCCATCGAGCGCGACGAGCGCTGCCTGGCAGCACTGGCCGAAGTCTCCGCTCATTATCCCGGCCGGCTGGAGGTGGTTTCCGGCGACGCGCTGAAGACCGATTTCGCTGCCCTCGGCTCGGCGGCCGCCGGGGACAGTGGTCCGGTGCGGATCGTGGCCAACCTGCCCTACAACATCGGCACGGAACTGCTGGTGCGATGGCTGACGGTCGTGGACTGGCCGCCCTTCTACGCCTCGATGACGTTGATGTTCCAGCGCGAGGTGGCCCAGCGCATCGTCGCCGCGCCCGGCAGCGACGCCTATGGCAGGCTTGGCGTGCTGGCCGGCTGGCGCACGCGGGCCAGGATCGCCTTCGATGTGCCGCCCCAGGCCTTCACACCGGCGCCCAAGGTCACGTCTTCGGTGGTGCATCTGGAGCCGCGCGCCACACCCCTGGCGGCCGATGTGAAGAAACTCGGCCGCGTCACCGAAGCCGCCTTCGGCCAACGCCGGAAGATGCTGCGGCAGAGCGTGAAAAGCCTCGGCGGGGAGGCATTGCTCGAACGCGCCGGCATCGATCCGACCCGACGCGCCGAAACGCTCAGCGTGGAGGAATTCGTGCGGCTGACCAATGCGGTTTAGCTTTCTTCTCCCCGTTTACGGGGAGAAGATGCCGGCAGGCAGATGAGGGGCAGCACGAACCAACGAAGGAATGGCGCCGCCCCTCATCCGGCCCTACGGGCCACCTTCTCCCCGTGAACGGGGAGAAGGAAGAGACATCACTCGATCTTCTCGTCCAACAACCCCGAGACGAAGTCGAACAGGCCCGGCCGGCGGTCCCGCCGCAATCTTTCGGCGACAACGATGCCGCGCACCTCGGCGAAGGCGCGGTCAAGATCGTCGTTGACGATGACGAAATCATATTCCTTCCAGTGCTCGATCTCGTTGCGGGCGTTCTTCAGCCGCGTCTCGATCACCGCTTCCTGGTCCTCGGCGCGGCGCTTCAGCCGTGCCTTCAATTCCTTCATCGACGGCGGCAGGATGAAGATCGAGACGATATCGGCGCGCATCTTCTCCTTGAGCTGCTGGGCGCCTTGCCAGTCGATGTCGAACAGCATGTCGCGGCCTTGCGCCAGCGCCAGTTCGGCTGGTTCGCGCGGTGTCGCATAGCAATTGCCGTGCACCTCCGCCCACTCGAGCAGCGCATCGGAATCGCGCAGCCGTTCGAACTCGCGCATCGTGCGGAAATGGTAGTGAACACCTTCGATCTCGCTGCCGCGGCGCGGCCTGGTGGTGACCGAGACCGACAGTTCGAGGCTGGAGTCGCTTTCCAGAAGGTTGCGCGCGATCGTCGACTTGCCGGCACCGGATGGCGACGACAGGACGAGCATCAGCCCCCGGCGGCGAATGCGGGACCCCAAATCCCTGGGAACCATCGGTTCCTTGGCAACCATCGGCTACTCCAGATTCTGGACCTGTTCACGAAACTGGTCGACCACGGCCTTCAGTTCCAGCCCGATCGCGGTGACGGCCGCGGCGTTCGACTTCGAGCACAGCGTATTCGATTCTCGGTTAAATTCCTGTGCCAGAAAATCGAGCTTGCGGCCGACGGCTCCGCCGCCCTCAAGCAGGGCCCGCCCGGACGCGACATGCGTTTTCAGCCGGTCGATCTCTTCGCGGATATCAGCCTTGGTCGCAAGGAACGCCGCCTCCATATGCAGCCGGCTCGCATCCAGATTGGCGGACGCGTCCATCAGCAGCCTGACCTGCTCGACGATGCGTTCACGGATCGCCGCCGTCTCGCGTGAGGGATCCGCCTCGGCGCGCAGCGTCAGCGCCTCGATGACATCGATGTGGCCAGACAGCAGCAAAGCCAGTGCCGCCCCCTCGCCCTGCCGTGCCTGCTCCAGCCCTTCCAGCGCGAAGTCGAGCGCAGCCATGATGGCGATGTCGAGCACGGCGCGCGCCTCTTCGGTTTCGACGGTCTCGGGAATGTCGAGCACACCACGCAGCGACAGCAACCCGTCAGCCGTCGCGGGGGCAACGCCGAATTGCTCCTGCAGCCGCTTGGCCAGGCCGGCGAGGTCCTTCAGGAACGCCTCGTTGACGACGGGTTGTGCCTGCGCGCCGGCGGCGCGGCCGATGGTCAGCGTCGCCTGGAAATTGCCGCGGGCAAAACGCTTCTGCAGCGTTTGCCTGACCGCCGGCTCCAGCCGCTCGAAACCTTGCGGCAGCCGTAGCCGCACCTCGACGCTCTTGCCGTTGACGGACTTGACCTCCCAGGCGATCGAGGTGCCGTCATGCTCGGCGACGGCGCGTGCAAATCCGGTCATGCTCTGCAAATTCATGTCGCCTGCACACCCCTGGCGCATTACCCCGAAGCCAGTTTTCCGGACAGGGGCAAGTGCTGCTTAAAATGACCACGCCGCGGGTACGTCGAAATCGGACGTATGGCGTTCTTTTCAAATGTCAGGCTATCGCCTTCCGGGCAACGTCTTTCTTTGCCTCACTGGGCATCGCCCGCATCGCCGCCGGCGTCGCCACTGTCGCCACCGGTGCTGTCGCTGTTGCCATTGTCGGCAGGCTTGTCGGCAGCAGGCGTGTCGGCATTGCCGCCGGTACCAGCGGCAGCGGCGGCCTTGGCGGCGTCGTCGGCCTGCTTCTTCTGCAACGCACGATAACGGGCGACATTCTCGTTATGCTCGTCCAGCGTCGCGGCAAAGACGTGCCCCCCTGTACCGTCGGCGACGAAATACAGATCGTCGGTCTTCGATGGATTGGCCACGGCCTCAAGCGCTGCACGGCCCGGATTGGCGATCGGCGTCGGCGGCAGGCCGCCGATCACATAGGTGTTGTAAGGCGTCTGCTTCTGGATGTCCGACTGGAAGATCGGGCGGTCCGCGGGCTTTCCCTTGCCGCCGAACAGACCATAGATGATGGTCGGATCGGATTGCAGGCGCATGCCCTTGGCCAGCCGGTTCAGGAAGACGGCGGCGACGCGCGAACGCTCGTCACCCCTGCCGGTTTCCTTCTCGACGATCGAAGCCAGGGTGACGAAGTCCTCGATGTTGGCCAGGGGCAGGTCCGGCGCGCGCCGCTGCCATACCTCGTCGACCAGCTTCTTCTGATCGGCCAGCAGCTTGTCGATCATCTGCTGGCGCGTCGCGCCGCGCGTGAAGCGCAGCGTGTCGGTTGCAAGGCTGCCCTCGGGGGGCGTCTTGGCCGGCATGTCGCCGCTCAAGGCGGGTTCGTCGGCGATACGCTGCAGGGCCTGCTCGACGGTCAGCCCTTCCGGGATCGTCAGCGAGTACATCACCGACTTGCCGCTCTTCAAAAGCTCCATGATATCGCGCATGGAGGCGCGGGGCTTGATCTCGTATTCGCCGGCCTTGAGCGCGGAATCGTTGCCGAAGGCACGCACGCCAAGGCGGAAGACACGAGCATCGCTGATCAGTCCGCGGCGCTCAAGCTGGTCGGCGATGTCCTGGACGCCGGTGTTCGGCTTGACCAGGAAGGTGTCGCCATTGGCCGAGGGACCGGGTTCAGTGAATTCCTGCTTGCCGAAATAGAGCGCCACGCCCGCCGCCAGAACTATCAGCATCACCGAGGAGATGACGAAGTTCATGAACACGACGACCTGGCTGCGCGAAGCGCGCGAGCGCTTCGGCGGCGGCGTTCCGGCTTCCGGCCGCAAGGCCTCGCTGGCTGTCTTCGGCACAATGGGTCCGGTGCTCGCCGGCCGTTGCCCGAATTCTCCGTTGCCCGACGGATCTGTGTTCATTTCGCCCTGCCGTTTGATCTCTCAACGAATCCCCTGCGGCAGAGTAGGGGCGAATATGGCAAAATTGACGACGTGCCGAAGCATCGCCCGGCAACCGGGCGATCAGCCATTGTAGCGCTGGAACACAAGCGAAGCGTTGGTGCCGCCGAAGCCGAAGGAATTGGACAGCGCCACGTCGATTTGACGGGAGCGAGGCTTGTTCGGCACCAGGTCGATCGCGGTTTCGCGCTCCGGGTTGTCGAGGTTGATGGTCGCCGGCGCGACATTGTCTCTGATGGCGAGGATCGAAAAGATCGCTTCGGCGGCACCCGCCGCCCCTAGCAAGTGTCCTATCGACGACTTGGTCGACGACATCGAAATCTTCGACGCGGCATTGCCGACAAGCCTCTCGACGGCGCCGAGTTCGATCGTGTCGGCCATGGTCGAGGTGCCGTGAGCGTTGATGTAGTCGACATCGGCGGGTGTAAGCTTGGCCCTGTTCAATGCCGCCGTCATGCAACGGAAAGCTCCGTCGCCGTCCTCCGCGGGGGCGGTTATGTGATAGGCATCGCCGGTGAGACCATAGCCGGTCACCTCAGCGTAGATTTTCGCACCGCGCGCCTTGGCGTGCTCGAGTTCTTCCAGCACCACAACGCCGGCCCCCTCGCCCATGACGAAGCCGTCGCGGTCGCGGTCATAGGGTCGCGATGCCGTTTGCGGCGCGTCATTGCGCTCGGTCGACAGCGCCCGGCAAGCGGCGAAGCCGGCGATCGACAGTCTTGTCACCGGTGCCTCGGCGCCACCGGCGACCATGACGTCGGCATCGCCCCACATGATCAGCCGGGCCGCGTCGCCAATGGCGTGCGCGCCGGTCGAACAGGCCGTGACGACGGCATGGTTCGGACCTTTCAGCCCGTGCCGGATCGAAACCTGGCCAGAGACGAGATTGATGATCTGGCCGGGGATGAAGAAGGGGCTGATGCGGCGTGGGCCGCGCTCCTTGAGGATCATCGCGTTCTCGGCGATGCCTTCGATGCCGCCAATGCCGGAACCGATCAGAACGCCGGTGGCGCATTGTTCTTCGTGGGTCTTGGGTTCCCAGCCGGAATCCTTCAGCGCTTCGTCGGCGGCTGCAATCCCGTATAGGATGAAGTCGCCGATCTTGCGCAATTCCTTCGGCTCGAGCACGGCCTCGGGATTGAAGGTGGCATTGCTGCCGTCACCACGTGGAACGACGTGTGCGATCTTGCAGGCAAGATCCTCCACCTCGAACTCGGTGATGCGCTTGGCGGCGCTGCGGCCGGTCAGAAGTTCCTTCCAGCTGTGCTCGAAGCCCATGCCGAACGGCGACAACAATCCAAGGCCCGTGACGACGACACGCCTCATCGCAGGTCCTCCCCGGTGATGACTGCTGAAAGCGTCAGGCCGAAGCCTTATCGATGTACTTCACCGCATCGCCGACGGTCAGGATGGTCTCGGCCGCGTCGTCGGGAATCTCGACGCCGAACTCTTCTTCGAACGCCATGACGAGTTCGACCGTGTCGAGGCTGTCAGCGCCCAGATCATCGATGAAGCTCGCCTGCTCCGTCACTTTTTCGGCATCGACCCCAAGGTGCTCGATGACGATCTTCTTGACGCGCTCTGCGGTATCACTCATTTGGGGCATCCTCGTCTTTTGTTTGTCTGTCTTCGTTAGCGGGCAGAATGCCGCTAATCAAGCTGAAAGATGGTCCTGCCGGAAACGCACGGCCACGGACCGGTTTTTGCCCGAACCGCCGGGTTGCGGGCCGCATTACACGAAAAATGGCTGAGGTCCAAGGCGAAATGCTCTCTTTTCACAGGCCGGGCGCAACGCGGCCCGACCCCGTTCAGATCATCGCCATGCCGCCATTTACATGAATGGTCTGGCCGGTGACGTAGGCTGCCTCGTTGGAGGCAAGATAGGCTACCGCGGACGCAACTTCGGCGCTGGTGCCCATGCGGCGCGTTGGGATCGCCGCCATGATCGCTTCCTTCTGCTTGTCGTTGAGCTTGTCGGTCATGGCCGATTCGATGAAGCCCGGGGCGACGCAGTTGACGGTGATGTTGCGGGTGGCGATCTCCTGCGCCAGCGATTTGGAGAAGCCGATCATGCCGGCCTTGGAGGCGCAGTAATTGGTCTGACCGGGATTGCCGGTCACGCCAACCACCGAGGTGATGTTAATGATGCGGCCATGGCGGCGGCGCATCATCGGATGGGTCAGTTCCCGGGTCAGCCTGAACACGGCGGTCAGGTTGACCTCCATCACTGTATCCCAGTCGGCGTCCGACATGCGCACGAACAGGCCGTCCTTGGTGATGCCGGCATTGTTGACCAGGATATCGACGCCTTCGAGCTCGGCCTCCGCCTTCTGGCCGAGCGCCTTGACCTCGTCGCGGTTCGATAGATTGGCCGGAAACAATTTTACCCGATCGCCGAGTTCGCCCGCCAAGGTCTCCAGCTTCTCGATGCGGGTGCCGTGCAGGCCGACAATAGCGCCCTGTGCATGCAGCACGCGGGCGATCGCCTCGCCGATGCCTCCCGATGCGCCGGTGACGAGCGCCTTGCGGCCGGTCAGTTCGAACATGTCTTTTCCTTCTCTCAAGTCGGACAGCCGTCACATTTGGCTATCTGTAGACGTCGCTGTTCCAGAAGTCCTCGGCTTTCAAAATACCTTCTTCGCCGCTTCTGATCCGCACCAGCACCTCGGCGGCAAGATGGCAATCTTCTACGTCCTCAAGGCTCCGCTCAATGAATTCGCGGAGATAGTGAGCCTTACTGCGACCGGTTTTGGCCGGAAGCGAATCCAGCCGTCGCTCGACTTCATAAGAAAGACGGATCGATGTTGGCATGGCGCACCTCGTTACGATGCATGTATGTGGCCACGCGTCGGTGAATTCAAGTTGCGCAAGTCAAGCAAGTGCCGCTAATGCCGCCTCGACTTCGGCCGAAGAGCCCACGGCCGCGGTGGCGATGTCGCGGTTGATGCGCCGCGCCAATCCTGAAAGCACCTTGCCGGCGCCAATCTCGTAAAGCGTGGTGATGCCGTTCGCGCCGAACCACTCCACGGTCTCGCGCCAGCGCACACGGGCAACCACCTGCTCGACCAGGCGCCGCGCGATCTCGTCCGGATCGCTGGTTGGAGTGACGGTGACATTGGAGACGATGGGAACCACCGGTGCGGCCTTCGCAACACCAGCCAGCGCCTCGCGCATGATCTCGGCAGCCGGCGTCATCAGCGCGGAGTGGAACGGCGCCGAGACCTGCAGCATCAGCGCCCGCTTGGCGCCTTTTTCGGTGCAAAGTTTCGCCGCCAGTTCGACCGCCGCCCTGGCTCCCGAAATCACCAACTGGCCGCCGCCATTGTCGTTGGCTACCTGGCAGACCGATCCTTTCGCCGCTTCAGCACACGCAGCTTCGACATCCGCCTGGTCCAGCCCGATGATCGCGGCCATGGCGCCCTCGCCGGCCGGCACCGCCGCCTGCATGGCGTTGCCGCGGATGCGCAGCAGCCGCGCGGCATCGGCGACGGAAACGAAACCGGCGGCGGCAAGAGCTGAATATTCGCCCAGCGAATGGCCGGCGACATACGCGACCTTGTCCTTCAGCGAGAAACCGCGCGCTTCCAGCGACCTGATCGCAGCCAGCGACACCGCCATCAGCGCCGGCTGCGCGTTGGCCGTCAGCGTCAACGTCTCTTCCGGACCTTCCCAGATCAGCTTCGACAGATTTTCGCCGAGCGCGTCGTCGACTTCCTGGAAGATCCTGCGCGCCTCGGGAAAGCCTTCGGCGAGATCCTTGCCCATGCCGACAGCCTGGCTGCCTTGTCCCGGAAAGGTGAATGCAACGGCCATGCGAGGGCTCCCGAAGACTTGTTGTGCTTGCCTGAGAATACGAATTTTCCCTGCCTGTGGCGCAAGGCAGCCCGCCAAGTCAAGCCCAGTTCAAGCCGGCACGAGGTCCGCACGGTGCGCCGAGCACCTGTTCCGAAAGGGCTTTTACTTGATCACACCTGATGAAAACCGCTCACGAATCGTTCGCTGGCTCTTCTTATTTCCGCTACAGGCGCTAGCTTTGCGCGACAATTGTATGACAATCGAGTGACGTGGGTTGTCGCTGGGTGGGAAATCAAAGTGGCAAAGAGTTTGAAACGCGGCGGCAAGGCTGCGCCGCAATTCCTGGAAGACGATCCGTCCACCGGCTATCTGCCGGGGCGGAGATGGCCGGTTATCCGTTACGGGCTGATCAGCCTGGTGATCTCGGCTATCCTGGTGTTCGCCGTCGAACTTATCGTGCGCGGCGATTTCGCCGGCACCGTTTCCTTCTTCCTGCAGCCGTTCAAGCCGGGCTGGACCACGATCGTCGTATTCGCGCTGCTCCTGATCGGTCTCGACGCCGTGCTCGGCCGGAGCCATCAGAGCCTGATGATCGTCGCGCCCTTGACCCTGTCGCTGGCTTTTGTCGGCCACCAGAAATCGCACTATCTCGGCGATCCGCTCTATCCGACGGATTTCCTCTACGCCCGCCAGATCTTCGCGTTGCTGCCGCTGCTGGTGCGGGAACGTCCGATGACCGCGCTGGCCATGGTCGTTGGCATCGTCGCCGGCCTGTCGCTGCTCGTCTATGGCTGGCGGCTGTGGCGCCGCAGGGTCCCCGCCCTCAGCCGCAAGGGCCGCCTTGCCCGGCTGACGCTGGCGGTTCCGCTGCTCGCTTTCTTTGTCTCGATCATGGATTACGCGACCTTCTCGTGGACCAGGGACCGGCTGCAGATCATCCCGATCATGTGGGATCAAAAGGAAAACTACGCCTCCAACGGCTTCGCGCTCGCCTTCGCGCTCAACGTGCCGATGGCGCATGTCTCGGCACCACCCGGCTATTCCGACAAGGCGATCGCGGCTATCGGGAAGCCTGAGGTGACCGCCTCGGTGCCCAATGAAAAGCCCGACATCATTGTCGTGATGAGCGAATCCTTCTGGGATCCAACCAAGCTGCCCGGCGTCGCCATCACGCCGGATCCTATTCCCACCGTGCGGGCATTGCGTTCCGGTTCGATGTTCTCGCCTGAATTCGGCGGCATGACCGCCAACATCGAATTCGAGGCGCTGACCGGTTTTTCCAACGCCTTCCTGCCCGCCGGCAGCATCCCCTACCAGCAATATGTGCGCACGCCGACGCCTTCGATGGCAACCTTCCTGAAGAGCGAGGGCTACCAGGCGCGCGCCATCCATCCCGGCACCAACTGGTTCTGGAACCGGGGCGCGGTCTACGCCGATTTCGGATTCAACGATTTCAAGTCGGAGGAGACGCTGCCGGCCATGGAAAAGCGCGGACCGCTGGCATCGGACGCGGCGATGACGGACGAAATCATCCGCGAGGCCGACGCCAGCGACGACCCGGTGTTCTTCTTCGCCGTCAGCCTGCAGAACCATGGCCCCTATGAACCGAACCGCTATTACAACCCGACCCACTCGGTGCAGGCGCCGATCAGCCAATGGGCACACGACTCTTTGCTGAGCTACGCAGAGGGTTCAGCCGACGCGGACCGCGGCCTTGAGCGCCTGATCGAATGGGCCAAGAAGCGCGAGCGCCCGACGATTATCGCCTTCTTCGGTGACCATCTGCCGCCGCTGGGTCCGGTCTATGTCGAGACCGGCTTCCTGAAGGACAACGTCGCGCCACGCAAGGAGCCGACGCCGGAAGCGGCACTGGAGCATCACGAGACGCCGCTGATCATCTGGTCGAACCGCTCCGGTCCGGTCAAGAACGTCGGCACGGTCAGCCCGGCATTCCTGCCCTATCATATCCTCACCGCCGCGGGCATCACCCATCCCTATTACACGGGCTTCCTGGGCGAGATGCGGGAGCGATATCGCGTCGTCGACCGCAACCTGCTGCTGACCCCGGCTGGCGAGGCCACGCCCGATTGGTCGCGTCAGAAGGAGATCGATCCGGCGATCCGCGACTTCCGGCTCATTCAGTACGACATGATGTTCGGCAAGCGCCATGCTGCGCCCGACTTCTTCCCCGAGACGGTCACCAGGGTTGTCGCCCATACGAGTTGACGGATGCGGCTTCCTTCAGATGTAGGTCGATCCCTGCGAGATCCAGCGTCAATTCGTCAATTGCAGCTTCGAGAACTTGTTGGCGATTTGCTCGAACACATTTGGCAGTTTGCTTGGATCGTTGACTGCGTAGTAGTCGCTGGGATCCGAGGCGCAGGCGCTGTAGAGCGTGCGGTTGGCGGCGGTGTCGGACTGCAGCACCATGGTGTAGATCTCGGCACCCTGGCTCTTCAGTTGCGTGCAGACGCTTTTGGTCCAGCCGTCGACATTGCGCGCGGCGGTGGCCTGATTGTCCGATCCAAGCCGACCGGCGGTGCCATAGGCTGAGCCCGCGAGATAACCATAGGACGTATAGTCGGATCTGGTCGTCTCCTTGCTGGCGCCGTAGACCACGTTCTCACCGTCGGTGAGCAACATGACGATCTTGCTCACTCCAGGCGTGTTCCATGGCGTTCCCTCGGTATACGGCTCCGTTGGCGACAACACCCGCTGGCCCCAGGCCAGGCCTTCGGAGACGTTTGTGCCGGACCCTGCCCACGCAAACATCTTGCCAGCCTCCTTGCGAAGCTTTGTGAAATCTTCCGTCAACGGAACGATTGGCGAGGGACAGGACCGGTTTGGCCCTACCGTCAATTGCAAGGCATTTGGATCGTTTGTGGCAGCGATGGTGTCAATGCCGATGTTCTGCGGTGCCACATACTTGGCGACGGTTTCGAGATCGTTCTTCGAGGGATCGGAGGTGCTTCCAAGCAAGCCGCTCAAATCTATTCCGAGGATATTCAGCCCCCCATTCTTGGCAAGCTTGGCCTGATCAGGGGTGTCGTCGACGAAAGAGTTGTTGTAGTAAGAAGCGTTGTTCGAATAGCTACTGGAAGGTTTCGTGCCGAGCCCTGGACTGTCCGGTGCGAAGTACGGCACGAACAGAGTGTCGGGGTTGGACGGGTCCGGCGGCGTGTCGGAGATATTAAGGCTACCAGGCCGCGCCTCGACGCAGCCTTTCCACCCCGTATCCGTCCCTTTGTCATCCTTCCACCCCGTCAACTTGGCAGCCGAGGCGGGATCTTTCATAAGCTGCTTGAACAGCGCCATATGATTGGGACGCTTGCTACTGATGGTGGGAAAATTGATCCCATTGGTGGATGACTTGCCATCCATGTCGACCCAGGACGGATCGAACCCATCGCCATTGACATTGACCGCGGTCACGAACGGAACCAGCGCCACGCGGACCTTGCGCGTTGGTGATTGTACCGCTTCGAGATAGTTGAGCAGATTGTTCGTCGCTGTCTTCAGGGCAGAAATCCGGGCACCGGCCATCGAGCCGGTGTTGTCCAGCACCAGCACGACTTCGAGCTGATTGTTCGATTCGACAGCCGAGGCACCGACGACGATGTGTTTGCTTTGGCCAAACAGGAAGGCGAAGTTCAGATTGACGTCCGCCGAGGCAACCGCCTTGGTCTTGATGAAGTTAACGCCCCTGTCGACGGTTAGCGTCGCCTGGGCGTTCGCGAGTTCGCCATGCCCGACGATGTTGGCCTGAAAATAGCGGTTGAACGCGTCGGTGCGGCTAATTTCGAGATCGCCGAGATGCGAAGAGGCCAGATTGGCGGCGTCGAGCGCGTTCTGCAGGTTGCTCTTGGCCCGCATGACGGTGGAGACGTCAACCGCGAAGGCCACGGCAGACAGGATGGCCGGCAGGCCCAAGCCCATCAGAAGTGCAAAATTGCCGCTCTTCGAGCGCCAGAACCTGTTGAGAAGCATTCTTACCCCCGGAAATGCTTGCCGCCTGTCGTGCGCGGGCTGCCCGGGCTTTTGCGCCTTCCATGATGAATCGACGGTTGACGGCGGGACCCAACCCCGTGCAACCTGACATTGTGGTTAAGGGCCGGTTTCTGTAAAAATCGCCACGCCCTGCCGGCGCTGCCGCTTGCTTTTCCAGCTCCCCGCGACATCAGGGACGCCGCTTGCCCTTGCCTTATCAGCGGATTGCTGTATGAACGCCGCCAATCTGCCGGTCCCAGCTGGGGGCTGAACGGAGGGCCGGAGGTTTTATCAAAAGCCTTCGCGTGAAGCCAGAAGTGCTTCCGCCTCCCGTGTCTCCGCTCTCGACCGTCTCGTCATGCTCCTTTCTTCCCCGATTTCCGGGTCAGAGAAGTTGCAGAGGCTTTTGCCGCCGGGAACCGGGAGAGAAACGAAGAAAGGCACAAGACATAATGGCTCTTTACGAACATGTGTTTCTTGCCCGGCAGGACCTCTCGCAGCAGCAGGTCGATGCGCTTGTCGAACAGTACAAGGGCGTCATCTCCGCGAATGGCGGGTCCGTCGGCCGGGTCGAGAACTGGGGACTGAAGTCCCTCACCTACCGGGTCAACAAGAACCGGAAGGCCTACTACACGCTGATGGACCTTAACTGCCCGCCGGCCGCGCTCAACGAGATGGAGCGCCAGATGGGTCTGTCCGAGGACGTCCTTCGGTTCCTGACCATCAAGGTCGAGGCGCATGAGGAAGGCCCGTCGGCCATGATGCAGAAGCGCGAAGAGCGCTCCGAGCGCGGCAGCTTCGGCGACCGCGACCGCGGCGATCGTGGTCCGCGTTCGTTCGGCGACCGTGATCGCGGCGACCGTGGCGATCGTCCGCCGCGTTCGTTCGGCGACGCCGGTGGCGATCGTGGTCCGCGCCGTCCGCGCGAAGGCTTTGAAGGGGGTGCAGAATAATGGTCGACATCAACCAGATCCCGACCCGGCGCCCGTTCCATCGTCGCCGCAAGACCTGCCCGTTCTCCGGCGCCAACGCACCCAAGATCGACTACAAGGACGTGCGTCTCCTGCAGCGCTACATTTCCGAGCGCGGCAAGATCGTGCCGTCGCGCATCACCGCCGTCAGCCAGAAGAAGCAGCGTGAACTCGCCAAGGCGATCAAGCGCGCCCGCTTCCTCGGCCTGCTGCCCTACGTGGTCCGCTAATTCTCCCGAACGGGCGGTTCGCCGCCCGTTCCTTTCTCCGGCCATGACGGGCATGCCGGTTTAGCCACCAAATCCCGAGTTGAGGTCAAAACCTCTAACTGCCGCGACAGGCAGGACAGCGACACCGGCGGCAACGCCTTTTGCTTCCTGACCTGTTCCAGAAATTCGGTGTCTGCCTTGTGGACGGACGCCCAACCAAAAGGAACAAAACCATGGAAGTCATTCTTCTCGAACGCGTTTCCCGCCTCGGCCAGATGGGCGATACCGTCAAGGTCAAGGACGGCTTTGCCCGCAATTTCCTGTTGCCGCAGGGCAAGGCGCTGCGCGCCAACGAAGCCAACAAGAAGAAGTTCGAAGGCCAGCGCGCCCAGCTTGAAGCCCGCAATCTCGAGCGCAAGTCGGAAGCCAGCCAGGTTGCCGAAAAGCTCGACGGCAAGAGCTTCATCGCGGTTCGTTCGGCAGGCGAGACCGGCCAGCTCTACGGTTCGGTATCGACGCGCGACATCGCCGATCTGCTGACGGCGGAAGGGTTTACGGTCAACCGCAACCAGATCCTGCTCAACCAGCCGATCAAGACCATCGGTCTCACCAATGTGGCGATCGCGCTGCATCCGGAAGTCGAAGTCACCATCACGCTCAACATCGCCCGCACCGCGGACGAAGCCGAGCGCCAGGCCAAGGGCGAGACGCTGACCACGGCCGAAGCCATCTATGGTGAGGACATCAACGACAATGCGCGGCCGGAAAACTTCTTCGATCCGAATGCCGAGTTCGAAGGCGGCGAAGACAACGCCTGATAACGCACGGAGTGCTGGACCGGCGCTTCGAATCGTCGGTTTCCAATACTGGACCAATGCCCGGGCCTCTCGCCCGGGCATTTTTGTGCCAAAAGGAACTTTTCGAAACCCTATATATTGATGCAGAGTAGGACAGCCTGTCTGACCGTGAGGGGACATCGGACTATGAATATTCTGTTGAAGCGCGTTCTCGACCGCCTGGTGCGCACCGGCAGTCTCAAGGTAACCGGGCCACAAGGCTCGACAATTACCTTCGGCGACGGCAGCGGCGAGCCGGTGCACATGCACATCAAAACCCGACACGCCGAACGCGCCATCACCTTCGATCCGATGCTGGCGGTGCCAGAAGCCTACATGGACGGCGAACTCGACATTCTCGAAGGCGGCGTGCTCGGACTGATGCGCATCGCCTTCCAGAACATGGGCAGCGGCGGCATCGACGCGACATGGTCGAAGGCCATCGAGGGTCTGCGCCACGCCTTCCGGCGCCTGCAGCAGATCAACACCGCCTCGCGCTCGCGCCGCAACGTGCAGCGCCACTACGATCTGTCGGGCGATCTCTACCGGCTCTTCCTTGATGAGGACATGCAGTATTCCTGCGCCTATTTCGAACAGCCGGACATGACCCTGGATGAGGCGCAGGCCGCCAAGAAGCGCCATATCGCCGCCAAGCTCAGGCTGAAGGCCGGCCAGACCGTGCTCGATATCGGCTCCGGCTGGGGCGGGCTCGGCCTTTATCTCGCCAAGGCCTTCGACGTCGACGTGCAGGGCGTGACACTGTCGACCGAACAGCATGGCGTCGCCACCGACCGCGCGCATGCGCAAGGGCTGGAAAACCACGTCCATTTCGAGCTGAAGGACTACCGCGAACTCAACGAACGCTTCGACCGCATCGTTTCGGTCGGCATGTTCGAACATGTCGGCGTCAACCATTACCGGACCTTCTTCGACAAGGCGGCAACGTTGCTGAAGCCCGATGGCGTCATGCTCCTGCACACGATCGGGCGCTCCGGCGTGCCGTGGGCGACGAGTGCCTTCATCCGCAAGTACATTTTCCCGGGCGGCTACATCCCGGCAATGTCGGAGGTGCTGCCGGCGATCGAGAAGTCCGGCCTCGTGGTCACGGACGTCGAGATCCTGCGGCTCCATTACGCCGACACGCTGAAGCACTGGGGCCAGCGCTTCGCCGCCAATCGCGACAAGGCGAAAGCCATCTACGATGAGCGCTTCTGCCGCATGTGGGAATTTTATCTGGCCGCTTCGGAAGCCGCCTTCCGCTGGCAGGACCTGGTCATCTTCCAGTTCCAGATCACCAAGCAGAACGACACGCTGCCGATGACCCGCGACTATATGGCCAAATGCGAAAAGTCGCTCGAGATGCGCGACTTGGGCCGCCGCGAAGCGGCGCCCGTCGAGAAGCCCGCCAAGCCCGCCCGCCGCCGCAAGGTGGCGGAATAAAATGCCGTAGGCACGCCGGTTGCCTTTGGCGCTTGCCATTCCCGGCCCCTGCCCTGAAAAAGGCCTCGTGATCGTCGCGAGTCCCTTTTCATGACCCATCTCCTCCACACCGCCGCGGCACTGGCCGAGATCGCCGGCTGTTTTTCGGTATGGGCCTGGTGGCGGCTGGAAGGCGTGCGGCCCGACCGCTGGGATTTTGGCGGTGCGGCGCTCTGCATCGCCGGCGCTTCGCTGATCCTGCTCGCACCGCGAGGGGCATAGGGCATGGAGCTGCCGGCCTCTCTTCGACAAGCCGTCGATCGTATCCTGGAAAAAATCCCGCTGCCGGAGCTGAAGCAGGCAGCGAAAACCCTGTCGGACCGCTACCGCGCCGAACTGCGCGACGGCCGTCTGCACATGGCGCAGGACTTTGCGGTTAGAGCCTATCTGGCAACGCGATTGCCGGCGACCTATGCCGCGGTCCGCGCCAGCCTCGACGCGCTGGCCGAGGCCCGGCCGGATTTCATGCCGAGAACCCTGCTCGATGTCGGCGCCGGGCCTGGTACGGTGCTTTGGGCCACCTGCGAGCTCTGGCCCGATCTCGAACGGGCCCTGTTGCTGGAAGCGAGTGCGGCGGTCCGCAAGGTCGGCGAAACGCTTGCCGCCGATGCCATCACGGCCAGGACCGTCTGGCAGGCCGGCGACGTCACCATCGACCTCGCCGGCCTTCAGCCGGCAGACCTCGTCACCTGCGCCTATGTGCTGGACGAGATCATCCCGGCGTCCCTGCCCAGAATGGTCGACCGGCTGTGGCAGCTCACGACAGACACATTGCTGATCGTCGAGCCGGGCACGCCTGCGGGCTGGCAGCGAATTCTGGCGGTGCGCGCGCAATTGATCGCGGCCGGCGCGCATCTGCTGGCGCCTTGTCCACACCAAACGCCCTGCCCGCTCAACCCGCCCGACTGGTGCCACTTTTCCCGTCGCGTCGCCCGCTCGCGCCTGCACCGGCTGGCCAAGGACGCGGAAGTGCCGTGGGAGGACGAGAAGTTCATTTATGTCGCAGCGTCGCGGCATGCAGCGCCGGTCCGCTCGGCGCGCGTGATCGCGCCGCCGAAATCCGGTTCCGGCAAAGTGCTGCTCAAACTGTGCGAACCGGACGGCGGCGCCCGCGAGAGGCTTTTCACCAAACGCGACGGCGAACTGTTCAAGGTGGCGCGGCGGCTGGACTGGGGCGATTCCGCCTAGGGGCTAAATCCCTTGATTTCGTTCTTTATTTGTTCTATTCCTCCTACGAATCACAACCTTGCCAAGTCAACCGGAATCGGAGCACGGGAATTCTGTCCTGTGGACGGTGTGCCCCTCCTGTGAACAGTGGGCATCAAAGCCGGTTGGGCAGGGACTGTTGCAGATAAGTCAGCACCGACTTTTCCCGTTCTGATATCGAGAGGCCGGGATCGACATCGGGGACATCATGGCAGAAGCAGCGCGAAAATTCGGCGTGGCGGAGCAACCGCTCTACCGCGAGGCGCCGAACAACATCGAGGCCGAGCAGGCGCTGCTCGGTGCGATTCTCGTCAACAACGATGCCTTCTACCGCGTCTCCGACTTCCTGAAGCCCGGCCATTTCTACGAACCCCTGCATCGCAGGATCTTCGAGATCGCGGCCGAACTCATCCGCATGGGCAAGGTGGCGACGCCGATCACCTTAAAGACCTTCCTGCCGGCCGACGAAAAGGTCGGCGACATGACGGTTGCGCAATATATCGTGCGGTTGGCGGTCGAAGCGGTCACCGTCGTCAACGCCACCGATTATGGCCGCGCCATCTATGACCTGGCGACGCGGCGCGCGCTGATCACCGTCGGCGAGGACATGGTCAACATCGCCTATGACGCGCCGGTCGACATGTCGCCTTCCGAGCAGATCGAGGACGCCGAGCGCCGCCTGTTCGAGTTGGCCGAAACCGGCCGCTATGATGGCGGCTTCGAGAGCTTCACCGATGCGGTCAAGACCGCGGTCGACATGGCCAACGCGGCCTATATGCGCGACGGTCATCTGTCCGGCCTAGCCACCGGCATGCGCGATCTCGACCGCCGCATGGGCGGCCTGCAATCGTCCGATCTGATCATCATCGCCGGGCGTCCAGGCATGGGCAAGACATCGCTCGCCACCAACATCGCCTTCAACATTGCCGAGATGTATGAGCCGGCGCAGCAGGCCGACGGCTCGTTCAAGGCGGCCAATGGTGGTGTCGTCGGCTTCTTCTCGCTCGAAATGTCGTCCGAACAGCTCGCCACCCGCATCATTTCCGAACAGACCGAAATTTCGTCCTCGAAGATCCGCCGCGGCGAAATCACCGAAATGGACTTCGAAAAGCTGGTCGCCTGTTCGCAGACCATGCAGAAGATCCCGCTGTTCATCGACCAGACCGGCGGTATTTCGATTGCACAGCTGTCGGCCCGCGCGCGTCGCCTGAAGCGCCAGCGCGGCCTCGACCTGATCGTCATCGACTATATCCAGCTGATGCAGGGTTCGAGCGCCAAGTCTTCGCAGAATCGTGTGCAGGAGATCACCGAGATCACCACGGGCCTGAAGGCGCTGGCCAAGGAACTGGCCGTGCCGATCATCGCGTTGTCGCAGCTGTCGCGTCAGGTTGAAAGCCGCGAAGACAAGCGCCCACAGCTATCCGATTTGCGTGAATCCGGTTCGATCGAGCAGGACGCCGACGTCGTGATGTTCGTCTATCGTGAGGAGTATTATCTCAAGAACCGTGAGCCGAAGCTCGGCACGGAGGAATACGTCAAGTGGGAAAACGAGATGAACGAGATGCGCGGCAAGGCCGAGGTGATCGTCGCCAAGCAGCGCCACGGCCCGACGGGCTCGGTCACGCTCGCCTTCCACGGCGAATTCACCCGCTTCTCCGATCTGGCTGAGGAGCACCATATCGCGGAGAGGTTTGAGTGACCTCTTGAAACAGACCTCGATCCGTCCCACCCCCCTCTGTCCTGCCGGACCCCTCAAGGGGGGAGATTTGATGTCACGCGGGCTTTCCCCAATTGCCAATCTAACGAGATGGGCGGTAGGATCGAAGCTGCTGATCTCCCCCCTTGAGGGGGAGATGGCCGGCAGGCCAGAGGGGGGGCCTGTCCCTCCGACCTGCCTGTTGTTGTTTGCATTTTCTCCCGAACTGGCGCCGCTCCATGGCTAAATCGCGCGTCCAGTTCATCTGCCAGAATTGCGGGTCGGTGCATCAGCGCTGGGCCGGCAAATGCGATGCCTGCGGCGAATGGAACACGCTGGTCGAGGAAGGCACGTCCGGCGGCATCGGCTCGGGGCCAGCCAACACGCGCAATGCCCGCAAAGGCCGCGCGGTGGTGCTGACAACCTTGTCGGGCGACATCGAGGATGCGCCGCGCATCGTCTCGGGCATCGGCGAACTTGACCGCGCCACCGGCGGCGGTTTTGTGCGTGGTTCGGCGCTGCTGGTCGGCGGCGATCCCGGCATCGGCAAGTCGACGCTGCTCACCCAAGCCGCTGCGGCTCTTGCTTCCAAGGGCCACCGCATCGTCTATGTCTCGGGCGAAGAGGCCGTCGCCCAGATCAGGCTGCGCGCGCAGAGGCTCGGCGTTGCCTCGGCGCCGGTCGAGCTGGCGGCGGAAACCAATGTCGAGGACATTCTTGCCACGATCGCCGACGGCAAGCGGCCGGATCTGGTCATTCTCGATTCGATCCAGACGCTGTGGACCGATCTTGCCGATTCGGCGCCCGGCACCGTTACCCAGGTGCGCGCCGCCGCCCAGGCAATGATCCGCTATGCGAAATCCACGGGTGCAGCGATCGTGCTGGTCGGCCATGTCACCAAGGAAGGCCAGATCGCCGGACCGCGGGTCGTCGAGCACATGGTCGACGGCGTGCTCTATTTCGAGGGCGAAGGCGGCCATCACTTCCGCATCCTGCGCACGGTGAAGAACCGCTTCGGACCGACCGACGAGATCGGCGTCTTCGAAATGTCGGACAAAGGTTTGCGCGAGGTTTCCAATCCATCGGAGCTGTTCCTCGGTGAGCGGCATGCGAAATCGCCGGGTGCGGCCGTTTTCGCCGGCATGGAAGGCACAAGGCCCGTCCTGGTCGAGATCCAGGCGCTGGTCGCGCCCTCCAAGCTCGGCACGCCGCGCCGGGCGGTGGTCGGCTGGGACGGCGCGCGATTGTCGATGGTGCTGGCGGTGCTGGAGGCGCATTGCGGCGTTCGCTTCGGCCAGCATGATGTCTATCTGAATGTTGCCGGTGGCTACCGCATCAGCGAGCCGGCGGCCGATCTCGCGGTCGCCGCCGCATTGGTTTCCTCGCTCACCGGCCTTGCCCTTCCCGCCGATTGCGTCTATTTCGGCGAAATCAGCCTTTCGGGCGCGGTGAGGCCGGTTGCGCATGCGCAGCAGCGCCTCAAGGAAGCCGAAAAGCTGGGGTTTGGTAGCGCGGTTCTGCCCTTGGGCAGCGAGGAACTTGTTGGTGCCAATGGGGCCGGGGGGATCGGGGCCGGCGCTTTCCAGCCCACCGAGCTTGCCGACCTCGTGGCGCGCATATCCGGCTCACGCCGAAGCCGCGTGGACGATGAAGAGTGACGCGGCTCGTCGGGCCGTGAACAAGAGATCGGAGTGGGGCGAAAGACATGCCGATTACGCTGCTTGACGGAATTCTCGTCGGCTTCACCCTGGTCTCGGCGATGCTCGCCATGGTTCGCGGCTTTTCGCGCGAGGTCCTGTCGGTGGTCTCGTGGGCAGCGGCGGCGGCGGCGGCTTACTTCTTCTACAAGCCGGTGCTGCCCTATCTGAAGCCCTATATCGACAATGAGAAGATCGCCATGGCGGCCTCGGCCGGTGTCGTTTTCATCATCGCGCTGATCGTTGTCTCGGTCATCACCATGAAGCTCGCCGACTGGATCATCGATTCCCGGATCGGCGCGCTCGACCGGACGCTCGGTTTCCTCTACGGCGCCGCGCGCGGCATCCTGGTCGTCGCGGTCGCCCTGCTGTTCTTCAACTGGCTGGCCGGCACCAAGGCGCCCGCCTGGGTGACAGAGGCCAAGTCGCGGCCGCTGCTGGAATCGATTGGCGCCAAGATTGAGAGTCTGCTGCCCGCCGATACCGAAAACGCAATCCTGAAGAAGCTCAGCCCGAAAGCGGGCGGCGACACTCAGGCTGCCCCGGATGCGCCAGCGGCGGATGTGCCGGCGACAGGTGACGATGCCAACGCGCCGGCTCCCGACGACAATGACACCGGCCCGGCGGACAACACGGCCAAGCCGGCGCCGGCAGCACCGGCAAACTGACGCGCCTAGGCTCTTTGTTTTTGACGCAATTCCGGACGGAAAACCGTTTCACACTTTTCCTGGAATTGCGCCAGAACGGGCGCCCGAGCGGACGATGGTATGAACGACCGCACGGTTTGCGTTGCTTTCGACGCGTGAGCGCCTTATATGGCGATTTTAGCGGAGCTTAAGATGGCAGACGCAGACGACGTGCTTTCCGCCGAGGCCGACGATCATTTCCATGACGAATGCGGCGTGTTCGGCATTTTCGGCCGGCAGGACGCGGCAGCCATCGTCACACTCGGCCTGCACGCGCTGCAGCATCGCGGCCAGGAAGCGGCCGGCATCGTCTCTTATGACGGCACCCAGTTCCATGTCGAACACCATGTCGGCCTGATCGGCGACACCTTCACCAAGCAGCGCGTCATCGACAGCCTGCAAGGCAACCGCGCCATCGGCCATACGCGCTACGCCACGACAGGCGGCGCCGGCATGCGCAACATCCAGCCCTTCTTCGCGGAACTCGCCGATGGCGGCTTTGCCGTTGCCCACAACGGCAATTTGACCAACGCCATGACGGTGCAGCGCGCGCTGCAGAAGCAGGGCGCGATCTTCTCCTCCACCTCCGACACCGAGACGCTTCTGCACCTGGTTGCGACCAGCAAGGAGCGCGACCTCAACTCGCGCTTCATCGACGCGGTGCGGCAGGTCGAGGGCGCCTTCTCGCTGGTGGCGATGACGGCCAAGAAGATGATCGGCTGCCGCGATCCGCTCGGCATCCGCCCGCTGGTGCTGGGCGATCTCGACGGCGCCTGGATCCTCGCCTCCGAGACCTGCGCGCTCGACATCATCGGCGCGCGCTTCGTGCGCGACCTGAAGCCCGGCGAGATGGTGGTCGTCACCTCCAAGGGCATTGAAAGCCTGTTCCCGTTCGAGCCGCAGAAGACCCGCTTCTGCATCTTCGAATATGTCTATTTCGCCCGGCCGGATTCTTCGGTCGAAGGCCGCAACGTCTACGAGGTGCGCAAGCGCATCGGCGCCGAGCTGGCGCAGGAAAACCCGGTCGAGGCCGACATCGTCGTGCCGGTGCCGGACTCGGGCACGCCGGCGGCAATCGGCTTTTCCCAGGCAGCCGGCATTCCCTTCGAACTTGGCATCATCCGCAACCACTATGTCGGGCGCACCTTCATCCAGCCTGGCGATTCGATCCGCCACATGGGCGTCAAGCTGAAGCACAACGCCAACCGCCGCATGATCGAGGGCAAGCGTGTGGTGCTGGTCGATGACTCGATCGTGCGCGGCACCACCAGCCAGAAGATCGTGCAGATGGTTCGCGACGCCGGCGCCAGGGAAGTGCACATGCGCATCGCCTCGCCGCCGACCAGCGCCTCCTGCTTCTACGGTGTCGACACGCCGGAGAAGTCGAAGCTCCTGGCTTCCCGCATGTCGGTGGAAGAAATGGCCGAGTTCATCCGCGTCGATTCGCTCGGATTCCTGTCGATCGACGGGCTCTACCGCGCCGTCGGTGAGGCGAGCCGCGACAACGACCAGCCGCAGTTCTGCGACGCCTGCTTCACCGGCCAGTACCCGACCCGCCTGCTCGACTTCGAAGGCCACGACAACGTACGCACGCTGTCGCTGCTGGCGACGAGCGGGGCATAGGTGCCGGACGCCGACCTCACGGAAATTCTCGCATGACCCTCGACCTCTCCGGCCGCGTTGCGGTCGTCACCGGCGCCTCGCGCGGCATTGGCTATTTCATCGCCAGGGAACTGGCCGCCGCCGGTGCGCACGTCATCGCGGTGGCGCGCACGGTGGGCGGGCTGGAAGAACTCGATGACCAGATCAAGGCGGCCGGCGGTCAGGCGACGCTGGTGCCGCTCGATCTCGCCGATATGGCCGGCATCGACCGGCTGGGCGGCGCCATTCATGAGCGCTGGGGCAAGCTCGACATTCTCGTCGCCAATGCGGGCGTGCTTGGCGTCATCTCGCCGATCGGCCATGTCGAGGCGAAGACCTTCGAGAAGGTGATGACCATCAATGTCACCTCGACCTGGCGGCTGATCCGCTCCGTCGACCCGCTGCTGCGGCTTTCGGATGCCGGCCGGGCTATCATCATGTCGTCCAACGCAGCGCATTCGGCGCGCGCCTTCTGGGCGCCTTACGCGGCATCGAAGGCGGCGGTCGAGACCATGATGCGCTCCTGGGCGCACGAGACGCAAAGTCTGCCGCTACGCGTCAATGCCGCCGACCCGGGCGCCACCCGCACGGCCATGCGAGCCCAGGCCGTGCCCGGCGAGGATCCGGAGACGCTGCCGCATCCTTCGGAGATCGCCAAGCTCATCGTGCCGCTGGCCAGCCCCGACCTGAAAGAGACTGGACTGATCTTCCAGGCCAAGCACAACCGCTTCGTCGCTTACAGGCAGCCGGAATAAACCTAGGCAACCCGAATAAAACTGAGATCGCACGCCAAGACCGCGGACAGAACCGCCGCATCGCCACGCGGCTGTGATCTGAGCGTGAAAACGCTGCGCCGCGGCCATGCTTTCGTCATTTCCGTAGAGTTGTTAGGATCGAAACGACTCCGCAACAAGCGCCCCGCTGGGCAGAATAAGGAAATTCCCATGGCTACAACCGCAGCGTTGGTCTGGTATCTCGTAATCGCCGGCCCGCAGGGCGGCATGGTTGTGCTGCCCAGCACCTTCGACAAGCGCGAGCAGTGCACCGCCGCCATCACCGAATACCAGAAGCAGCCGACCCCGGCCGGCTGGTCTGTACAATGTGTGCCGAGTGCCTCGCCCTTCACCGACGAGGGCGACGCCGAAATGCCGTCGGCGCAGTGATGAGCGTAATCTCCCCTGTTGAGGGGGAGATGGCCGGCGGGCCAGACGGGTCGCCGCGCGTGGAGCGCTGACCTCCTCTGCCGCGAAAGTGGTGTCGCGTCAGGACGTCCGACCCCTTTGTCGCCTTCGACGACATCTCCCCCTCAAGGAGGGAGATCATTAGCGCCGGGCACCTACCGTCAATTCCGGCTTCTGGCTGATGGTCTGGAACACCACACAATAGCGCTCGGTCAACTTCAGCAGCGAATCGATGCGCTCCTGCGGTTCATCCGTGTCGAGATCGAAATTGAGCCGGATGGCGCGAAAGCCGACCGGCGCGTCCTTGGCGACACCAAGCGTGCCGCGAAAATCAAGATCGCCTTCGGCTTCCACCGTGGCGGCGCCGAGCTTGAACTCGAGCGCCGTCGCCACCGCTTTCAGCGTCACGCCGGCGCAAGCCACCAGCGCCTCCAGCAGCATGTCGCCGGAGCAGAGTTCGAGCCCTGAGCCGCCCGTTGCCGGATGCAGACCGGCAATTGCCAGCGCCCTGCCCGTCTCCACCTTGCAGGCGACCGATTGGTCGTCGATCGAGCCCTTCGCTCTCAGAGTGATCAGCGCCTGCGAAGGGTCGTCGCGATAGGCCTGTTTCAGTGGGGCCTGCATGGCCTTCAATCCGGTCGCATCCATTCCGCTGCCTCTTCGTCGGCTGTTCCTGTCGTCGGCGTACGCCGCCTCGCCAAGACTCGCCCTGATCGCACTGGAAGGCAAACGATATTCGTTTCCGCTGCTGGCGCGCGGACACCGCTATCCCAAATGGGACATTGACGGACCGGACCCCAAAAACGTCTGATCGGGGCAAATGCCCTCGCTCCTTCTTCCGGTGATCGCGCAATGCCACGTACCCTCTCGACGAAGCCGAAACAGGATGGGTTTCGCGCGCCTGGCGAATTCGAACCCAAATCAGGCTGCTGGCTGATCTGGCCAGAGCGTCCCGACACCTGGCGCCTGGGCGCCAAGCCTGCGCAAAAGCTGTTCACCGATGTCGCCGCGGCGATCGCGCAAAGCGAGCCGGTGACGGTCGCCGCATCAAGCCGCCAATGGCAGAATGCCAGAGCGCGATTGCCGAGCCATGTGCGCGTCGTGGAAATGTCCACCAACGATTCCTGGCTGCGCGACAGCGGCCCCAATTTCGTCGTCAACGACCATGGCGAGGTGCGCGGCGTCGACTGGATCTTCAACGCCTATGGCGGGTTCGATGGCGGGCTCTACACACCGTGGGACCTGGACGACCTGGCGGCGCAAAAGGTGCTCGAGGTCGAAAGGATGGACCGCTACCGCGCGCCGCTGATCGCCGAGGGCGGCGGCCTGCAGTGCGACGGTCAGGGCACCCTCATCACGACCGAACAATGCCTGCTCAACCCAAATCGCAATGCCCGTCTCGGCAAGGCCGAGGTTGAGCGGCAGCTGGGAGACTATCTCGGCGTCGACACCATCATCTGGCTGCCGCGCGGTCTTGCCTTCGACGAGACCGACGGCCATGTCGACGACGTCTGCTGCTTCGTGCGCCCGGGCGTGGTCGCGCTGAGCTGGACCGACAACCGGGACGACCCCCAATATGAGATCGTGCGCGAGGCCGAGGAGGTGCTGCGTTCGGCTCGTGACGCGCGGGGCCGGGCCCTGGAGGTTCATCGGCTGCCCCATCCCTTGCCGATCGAGATGACGCCGGAAGAAAGCGAAAGCGTCGATCGGCTTGATTCGACCTGGGCACGACCCGCCGGGAACCGGATCGCGGCCAGCTACATCAACTACTATCCGGGCAACAGCGCCGTTGTCGTGCCGGAGTTCGGCTCCGATCTCGACGTGAAGGCCAAGGAGAAGCTGGCCGCGCTGTTTCCCGGCCACAGGATCGTCGGCATCGAGAACTCCCGCGAGATCTTGCTTGGCGGCGGCAATGTCGCCTGCATCACCTTGCCCGTCTACGCGCCACAACGACGGTGACGAACGACATAGGCCGGCAGGACCGGCTGACAAAGGAGGACACTCATGCGCGCTCTGATCTTCTCAACCGTGCTTGCCGGGCTGGCTTGTGGCACCTGCACAGGCGCGGCGTCGGCGGACGAGGAAAAGGTCGTCAACGTCTACAACTGGTCCGACTATATCGCGCCGGACACAGCCGAGAAATTCGAGAAGGAGACAGGCATCAAGGTCCGCTACGATGTCTATGACGGCAACGAGGTGCTTGAAACCAAGCTGCTGACCGGCGGCTCGGGGTATGATGTGGTCTATCCCTCGGCCTATCCGTTCCTGAAGAACCAGGTGAAGGCGGGAGCTTTTCTGGAACTCGACACATCGAAGCTTGCGAACCGCTCGAAGATCGATCCGCAAGCCCTCTCGCTGATCGCCGGCGCCGATCCACGGAACCTGCATGCCGTCCCTTACATGGCCGTCACCGACGGCATTGGCTACAATGTCGCTGCGGTCAAACAGCGGCTGCCGGACGCGCCGACGGATTCCTTCGCCATGGTCTTCGACGTCGACGTGATCAAGAAGCTTTCCGATTGCGGCGTGGCCATGATCGATGCGCCGGCCGAAGTCATCCCGATGGCGATGAACTACCTTCATATCGACCCCAAATCGACCAGCTCCGACGATCTCGCCAAGGTGGAGGAGCTGATGGGCAAGGTGCGGCCCTACATCCGCTATTTCCATTCGTCGAAATACATCAACGATTTGGCGAATGGCGATATCTGCGTCGTGCTTGGCTGGTCGGGCGACATACTTCAGGCAAGAACCCGCGCCGCTGAATCCGCCAAGAAGCTGGAGATCGCCTATTCCATTCCCAGGGAAGGTACGCTCATCAACTTCGATATGATGGCGGTGCCGAAGGATGCGCCGCATCCCGAAAACGCCCAGGCCTGGATCAACTTCAATTTGCGGCCCGATATCGCCGCGGCCAATTCCAGCTATGTCTCCTACGCCAACGCGATACCGGACTCCTTGCCGTTGATGGACAAGGCGATAACCAGCGATCCCGGCGTCTATCCTGCCGATGACGTAAAGGCCAAGCTGTTCGTGGTGGACAACAACGATGCCAAACTGCTGCGATCGCAAAACCGCATGTGGACGCGCATCGTGACTGGACAATAAAGCCGTATGGGAGCCGTCAGTCCTGAACGACTTCGCGCATGGTCGCCAGCAGTTCGACCTGGGAGTGCACGCCGAGCTTGCGATAGATCCGCTTGATGTGATTGCGGACGGTGCCGGGCGAAATGGCGAGGGCTCGCGAAATAGTCTTGGCATTGCCGCCATCCATCAGGTGCCGTGCGATCTCGCTCTCGCGGCTACTCAACCGCGATCGTGCGGAACCGACGGTTACGCTCTTGTCCCGGCAACGGCATAGATGAAGCAACTTCTGCAGGATAACCTTCGTCGTGCTGCTTGCCGCGCAAGCAATCGCCAGATCCCGCTCGCCGAAGGGTGATGCCCCGTTTCGGCGTAGAAAGGTGACATAGCCGGCGGTCAGCCTGTCGAGATTGAACACGCCGGTTATCTCGTCGAAGCTGTCGGAGGGGCCATAGAATTCGCGATAGTAGGGCGAGAGCTGGAAGTCGCCATTGCGGAGAGCCGATAATGGCAACAGGAAATCCTGCCGGGTGCTGGCGAACTTCTGGAAGAAGGGATCCTGGCGATAGAGGCGGGCGTCGTAGTCACGGTTCCAGCGATCAGGCCCGGCGTCGTCGATGGTCAGGGACGTTATATCGCGACGGTAGAAGCCGACATAGACGCGGTCGGAGCCCAGCAGCCCGCTCGCCGCCGCCGTGAAGCGAGCCGACAATTCCTCAGGCGTCGCGGCCATGGCCGCAGCGGCCACGCCGCCACTCCAGCGTCCAAACTGCTCGAGAGAAAAATTCGGCTGCATTCCGGCTCACAGTAGCGCAAGCCGCTGCAAGTTCAACCGAGCGAATGGCGGTCCGGCCGAGCAGCGCGGTTGGCGAAAGACCGTAGAGATCCCGGAGACGCTGGCACGGCAGAGGACGGGCGTGAAGAAACCGGCAGCCGCAATTGTCCAGCCATACAGCCATTTGCTTTGACTTCGATCGCCGAGGCCATACCTATGCGGGGACCATTCTCGCGGAGGCATCATGCCGCTCAAGCTCAATCTGATCGCCCTCATCCTGCTGATGCTTGGCGCCCTCGCGCAGCCTGTCCTGGCCGAAACAGCGGAGCGGCCGGCGCCCTCGGGCGGTGTGCTGTCCCTGCTGCCGTCGCCGCAGACCACCAAGCATTCCATCAGTCTCGCCGGGCGCAAGCTGGACTATCAGGCAAAGGCCGGCACCTTGCCGCTGCTTTCCGGCAAGGGCGACGTCACAGCGGAGATCTTCTATGTCGCTTATATGCTGGAGCCACCAGCAAGCGCAGCCAGGGACCCGCAGCGGCCGATCACCTTCGTGTTCAATGGCGGCCCCGGGGCAGCGTCCGCCTATCTGCATATCGGCGCGCTTGGTCCGCGCATAGTAGCGACGGGAGCCAACGGTGAGTTCCTGCCTTCGCCGCAGAGGCTCATGGACAATCCCGACAGTTGGCTCGACATGACCGACCTCGTCTTTGTCGACCCGGTCGGAACCGGATACAGCCGCGAGGCACCGGGCCAGGACACCCACGACTTCTGGGGCGTCAACCAGGATGCCAGGTCGATGGGCGCCTTTATCCGGCTCTATCTTGCACAAAACGGCCGCACCGGATCGCCGCTCTTCCTCGCCGGTGAAAGCTATGGCGGGTTCCGTGCGGCGCTGCTCGCCAGGACGCTGCAGGAAGATATCGGCATCAGTCCGAACGGCATCGTGCTGATCTCGCCAGCGCTGGAGTTCATGCTGGTGCAGCCCGATGAATTCGAGCCGCTGCATTGGGCGCTCGAATTGCCTTCGCTGGCGGCCGTGCGCCTGCGCGCGCAAGGTGTCAGCGGCTATGCGTTGCGGCAGAAGCTGGCCGAAGTCGAACACTATGCGCTGGGCGATTACCTGACGGCGCTCACCAGCGGGCTGGAGCGCGGAGGGCAGTTGGCGAGCCAGCGTGTGGCCGACATCACCGGCCTGCCGCTCGAACTCGTGCAGCGGAACTCAGCCCGCATCCCGACCGGCCTGTTCGCAAGAGAGTTCGCCCGCGCCAGCGGCAAGGTGCTCAGCCCATATGACGCCACGATCGGCACGGCCGACATCTCACCCGAGAGCGCCCGCATCGCCGGTCCTGATCCGGTGCTCGACCGCAGTGTTCCGGCGCTCACTTCGGCCTTCACCGGCTACGTCCGCGACGAACTGAATTTCCGCACCGACATCAGCTATCGGCTGCTCAATGGCGAAATCAGCCACAATTGGGATTACGGCACGAGCGCCTCGCGGCAAGGCTATGTCGGGGTGATGGACGATCTGCAGCGGGCGCGCTCGCTGAACCCTGCGCTCGGCGTCGTGATCATCAACGGCTACACCGATCTGGTCACGCCCTATCTGACCTCGCGCTATCTGGTGAATCAAATCCCGTCGCTCGCCGATGCAAAGCCCATCCATCTCGATGTCATCGAGGGTGGGCATATGATGTATCTTAGACCCGATGGTCGACGCGCTCTGAAGGAAGCCGCCTCGGAGCTCTACCAGGCAACGCAGTGAGCTTTGCGACTTCGCGGCTTGCCACGGGCCTCCTGCCCCAACGCAAGCTCAGGGCTGGCGTAGCGCTGCGCCCATTTTCGCCCGTATAGCTTGGGGTCGAGGCCTGATTTCGCAGAGTCCTCGAGTTGCCCTTCGTATTTCTGTCGCTTCCCGCACCTTTGGTCCGCGCCTATGGCCGATGTCGCCATTCTCGAAACACGCGAAAGGGTTCTCGCCGGAATCCTGCTGACCGGCGCGGCCTATTTGCTGTTTTCGACACAGGACGCCTCGATCAAGCTGCTGGTTACCGGGATGACGGTCTGGCAGATCATGTTCTTCCGCAGCATCACCATTCTCGGCGCCTGCGCGGCAATCGGCGGGCGGCGGCTGTTTACAGATACGGTGCGCTCGCCGATCGTGCGACCAATGCTGGTGCGAAGCGCCTTCACGCTTGCCGCCTGGCTCTGTTACTACAACGCCGCGCGCAGCCTGCAACTTGCCGAACTGACCACCGTCTATTACGCAGCCCCGATCATCGTCACCGTGCTTTCGGTGTTCTTGCTTGGCGAAAAGGTCCCGATGCTGCGTTGGCTGGCGGTTTTGATCGGCTTTGTCGGCGTCTTTGTCGCTTGTGACCCCACCCATCTCGGCCTGTCCGTGCCGGTGCTGCTGGTGCTGACGGCCGCTCTTCTATGGGCCATCGCCATCGTGCTCCTGCGCAAGACCGCGCTTGCCGAACGCTCGATGATCCAGCTCGTCCTCAACAACTTCTATTTCCTGGTGTTTTCCAGCGTGCCGGCGCTGTTGTGGTGGCAGACGCTGGACCTGACACAATTGCTGCTGCTTGCAAGCGTCGGCGCACTCGGCGGCATGGCGCAATATCTTCTCTTCGAAGGCATGAAGCGCACGCCGGCTTCGATCCTTGCCCCTCTCGAATACAGCTCGCTGCTGTGGGCGTTCGCGCTCGGCTTTGCGATCTGGGGCGACGTGCCGCGCCGTGAAGTCTTCCTTGGTGCCGCCCTTATCGTTGCCGCCGGCCTGCTGATCGTCGGCGGCGAGCATTTCCGCAAGCGGCTGTGATGTGGATGGCGGTCACTGCTGACACTACGATGTCAGGACCGGACGACGTAGGCTGCCGGCATGACTGACATGGCAGCCACACCCGAAACCACCGAACGAACGCTCGGCATCATATTGGTGTCATCGTCGGCTGCGGTGTTCGGCCTGACCGGCGTTCTGACCAAGTCGATCCAGGCGGACCCACTGACGATCACCTGCTGGCGCGGCTTTGTCGGCTCGATCCTGATCAGCCTTTATGTGCTGTGGCGCCGCCACCGCTCGGGCAACCGCGACACTCTGCGCCTTGGCTGGCGCGGCTGGCTGCTGGCTGTGGAAGGCGCGCTGGCCAGCATTGCCTTCATTTCGGCCTTCAAGTTCACTTTTGTCGCCAACGTCGCGGTCATCTACGCGACCTCGCCCTTCATTGCCGCTCTACTAGCCTGGGTGCTGGTGCGCGAGCCTTTCCGATTGCAGACCATGGTCGCGGCCGCCGTGTCGCTATGCGGCGTGGCCATCATGGTCTGGTCCGGCTTCGGCACCGGCAATCTGTTCGGCGACGGGCTGGCGCTGCTGATGACGATCGGCAGCGCGCTCTACATGATCATGGTGCGCGCCTTCCGCGACACGCCCGTGGTGTGGGCCGGTGCGGTTTCGGCCTTTCTTCTGTTCATTCTCGGCTGGTTCGTCACCGATCCCCTGGCGGTATCGCCAAGGGATGCCGTTCTCCTCGTCACCTTCGGCGCGTCCTTCGCGCTGGCTTCCATCCTGTGGACGGAAGGCGCACGGCTTATCCCAGCGCCTGAATCCGGCCTGCTCGGCTCAGCGGAAGTGCCGTTCGCGATCGTGTTCGCCTTCCTGTTCCTCGCCGAAATACCGCCGATGGCCAGCATGATCGGCGTGCCATCGTGCTCTGCGCGGTATTTGCCCATGCCGGCCGCGACTGGCTGGCGGCCCGCTCGCAGCACGCGCCGTCAAATATTTCTTGAAAAAATTTTCGCAGTCACGGAACCATCATCGCGCTCAGGCATTGTTGGTGCGACGGGCCACCCCCCAAGTCCCCCCAAACCCCTCGGCCCGTCTTACTCCAAGCCGACCGCAAGGTCGGCTTTTTCTTGCCGTAAACGGGAGCCGGGACCCCACAGCCTTGGCGAATCAGCCAAGCGGCCCGGAGAGGGCCAGGCTGCCGCTGAGCAGTACCGCCAGATCGCGCGCGGCAGTATCGGCGCCGGCGCGCAACCGAATGGCGAACTCAGCCATCGGAACCGGCGGCAGGCCAAGCTCGCGCGGCGCCTCGACAAGGCCGGAATGGGCAAAGCGGGCGGTGCGCAAGGTCAACGCAACACCAGCATTCACTGCGGTGCGCAGGCCGGCCAGGCTGGCACTTCCGGCGGCAATACGATAGCGGCGGCCGGCGGCATCGAGCGCTGCGAGTGCGGCCTCGCGGAAGCCGCAATAGGGATCGAGCAGCGCCAGCGGCAGTTCTTCCTGCCGCGAGACCAGTCCCTTTTGCGAGCATAGCCATATCATCGGCTCGCGCAGTACGCCGACCTCGTCCGGCGCCGCGATCTGGCGCATGACGATCGCCAGATCGAGGCCGCCGGCCTGCAGCGCCTGCGCCAGCTCGGTGGAGCGGCCGACCCGCAATTCGATCCTGACGCGCGGATGGCTGGCGGCGAAGGCACGCAGCAGGTCCGGCAGGCCGCTGTCGGCGAAATCCTGGGTCGTGCCGATGGCAACATGGCCTGCGGCGCGCGCGCCCTTCAGCGCCAGCCACGCCTCGCGATGCACCGAAAGGATGCGCCTGGCATGGCCGACAAGGTCCTCACCAGCCGGGGTCAGGCCGCGTCCCCGCCCCTGCGGCGCCAGAAGCGGCTCGCCGACGATCTCCTCCAATCGCTGCATCTGTGCAGTCACCGCCGAGGGCGAACGGCCGACAGTTGAAGCCGCCTGCGCCAGTGAGCCGCTGTCGACGAAGGCAAGGAAGGTTTTGAGCAGATCCGGATCGAGCGTTTCCATAGTTCGATATTATCGAATCTTTTATAGGAAACAATTTGATTTTTTTGATTCGGCGATAATGACATGATCTCTCCAACGGCGATCAGACGCCGCTCAGACCAAGGAGAAGGAAAATGCCCATCATCAACATCAGCGTCACCGGTAGGCCAAACCCCGCATTGTCCGCCAGCATCGCCGGGGAAGTCACCAAGATCACCGCCAAGCAGCTGCGCAAGGATCCGACGATCACCGCCGTTGCCGTATCCTACATCGATCCGCAACATTGGTTCGCCGGAGGCAAGTCGCTGGCCGAGCATGGCACCAACACGTTCTGGCTGGATATCAAGGTGGTCGACGGCACCAACACCAAGCTCGAGCTGGAAGCCTATCTCAGGGCGATCTTCGACGCCTTCGGCCGGCTGCTGGGCGGCGTGCACGAGGAAAGCTATGCCTTCGTGCATGAAGTGCCTGCCGCCGCCTATGGCTATGGCGGAAAGACGCAGGAGTTTCGCTTCATCAGCGGGCGGCTGAAGCCGGCATGAATATCTCTAAACGCTATGACGCAGGAGGATGCAACCTCGTATCCAGCGCAAAATCCTCCTGGAGGCGTAGCTTATAGAGACCGGTCGCACCGCTGGGATCGAACACCAGATTCCAACTATACTGGGACACAGTGCTGGGGATCAAAAGGAAGGGATGACTTGCCAACAGACGGTCGCCGAATTGCTGCTGTCCCGCGCTGGGGATACCTGGACGCAGCCAGTTGATATTCGGAACGTCGCCAATCTGCACCACATGGATCTTCGACGGATCAATGACTTCAAACGCCGTTAGCACATGAGGTACGGTGTCCAATGTCCTAAAACCTTTGTGGACCGCCACTTCGAGAATGGCGGTTGAGGGGTCAGCCGAGGCGTAGATCGCCCTGACGCCCCTGCTGTTCCATCTCGCCCCCAGCTTGAATGCGCCCTCGCCGCTGTCCCATATGGGCCCGAAGCGTTTCTGGTCTAGTCTCCAGCCGAGGATATCTCCCCTCCCGAGAGAACCCGGCAAAGGCGTCATGCGTAGACACCGTAGTCAAGCCGTTCCAGAAATTCCTGTACAAGCTCGGTGCCTGCCGCAGTGGCGAGCAAATCGATCGGTCGCCGGTTGTCCAGACCCATTGCAGGCTGAATCATCCATTTCTCAGCCTCCTCCTGAGATCCAAGGACAGATGTTGCTTTTGTGAGTGTCCTTGCAAAGTTCCAAGTTCGTGAGCCTTGCTCCTTGCTCAATGTCTTGGAGTGATCCAATTTGTGCCTCTGGAACGTTCGCTCACTCATGCCGAACGCATTCTCAAAAGCATCGGCAAGGTCGATCACGGCCAAATGCGTGACAAGGCTTTCCAAGGCTTGGCTTGGAATTCCATGCAAGATCATTTCATGAGCCTCGATCGGGCTGGATACGGACTGCCCAAGGACATCCGGCCCGCCAAACAGGTCGACTAGTTTTTCGAACTCCGTCTCCACGATCGGCGCCATGGCAAGTGTCGTTGGGGGATTGGTCATATTCGCTACTCCGTCACGTGTCACTTTATTTACGACATGTGTCGCGGCAGTTCAAGTGGTGATTTTCGAACGCGCACCGTCGTTCCAAGCGGGGGCCTTCGACGCGGAATCGAATTCTCATTGCGATTTCCACTGAAGCCTGTCCCACATTGACCTTCCTCGCACTTCCGCTACGCTCTGCGCTGAAGCGGCCGTGAAAGAGCCACGATGACAAAAATCGTTGGGAGAGATGCGGCATGATCCTGACACTGGCGCTGCTTGCGGGTCTCGTTCTGGCTTGGCTGCTGATCGGCGTGGTGGAGAAATTCCGCCTCAGCCTGCGCTTCACCCAGGCGCTGCTCTATGTCCCGTTCAAGCTTGCCTACCGGGTCAGCGACAGCCGCATCAGGATCGCGCGTAAGGCGCAGGTTCCGGTCATCTATGTCATCTCGCACCAGTCGCGCTTCGAACCGGCGCTGATGCTGTCGCTGCTGCCCGACGACACGCTGCACATACTCGACGAGGTCTCGGCGCGCTCGCCCTGGCTCGAACCATGGCGCGAGCTTGGCCGCACCATCGCGTTCAATGCCGAACATGTCTTCGTCAGCCGCCGGCTGGTGCGCGTGCTGAAGGGCAAGGGGCGGCTCGCCGTCTATCTGCCGGACGCGGTCGAACCCGACGTCAAGACGTTTCGCCTGTTTCGCGCCGTCACCCGCATCGCCATGCAGGCCGACGCCCGCATCGTGCCGATCTTCGTCGCCAGCGCGCGCAGCCTGCCGGTATCGCTGACGCCGGCGGACAAGGCGCCACGGCGCTGGTTTCCGCGGATGTCGATCAGCGTGCTGGAGCCCATGACCATCGCCGAACTGGTGGCGCGCAACCCGGACCAGGCCTCGAACACCAACGCGCTGTTCGACCGTGTCGCGGAGGCGCGGCTTTTCGGCACCGATCTCGACCGTGGCCTGTTCCTGGCCATGCGCGACGCAGCAACCAGAGTCGGCGCCTCGCATCCGATCATCGAGGATGTCATCTCGGGCGCGCTGAGCTACCGCAAGATGTTCATCGGCGCGCGCGTGCTGGGCAGACGCTTCGAGGCGGCGACGGCGCCGGGCGAAGCGGTCGGGGTGATGCTGCCCAATGCCAATGGCGTCGTGCTGTCGTTGATCGGTCTTCTGTCTGCGAGCCGGGTGGCGGCGATGATCAATTATACGGCCGGGCCCGCGAGCGTCACCGCTGCCGTACGCACGGCCGTCATCCGCACCGTCATTTCGTCGCGCGCCTTCGTCGAGAAGGCGGACCTGGCCGATATCGTCACAGCGGTCGAAAAGGGCGGCGCCAGGCTCTTGTGGCTGGAAGATATCCGCGAAAGCGTCACCATGCTGGACAAGCTTTCCGCCGCTCTGCTGTGGCGCTTGCCGCTGCAGCGGCAGGATGCGGCCAAGCCGGGCGTCATCCTGTTCACCTCGGGTTCCGAAGGCACGCCGAAAGCGGTTGTTCTGTCGCAAAAGAACCTTCTCGCCAACGCCATGCAGGCTGAGGCGCGCATTACCATCTCGCCGGCCGATATCCTGCTCAACGTGCTGCCCGTATTCCACTCCTTCGGCCTGACGGGCGGCACCATCCTGCCTTTGGTCACAGGGGTAAAACTGTTCCTCTACCCCTCGCCCCTCCACTACAAGATCATCCCCGAGATCGCGCGCAAGGTGAAGCCGACCGTCATGTTCGGCACCGACACCTTCCTCGCCAATTATGCACGCACCGCCAAGGACGGTGATTTCTCCAGCCTGCGCTTCGTCGTCGCCGGCGCCGAGGCGGTGAAGTCGGAAACGCGCCGCGTCTATCGCGAGCGCTTCCAGGCCGAGATCATCGAAGGTTTCGGACTGACCGAGGCCGCACCGGTCGTTGCCGTCAACACCGCGATCCATGGGCGGGACGGTACCGTCGGGCGACTGCTGCCGGCGATGCGCATGAAGCTGGAGCCGGTCGAAGGCATCTCCGACGCCGGTCAGTTGTGGCTCGACGGACCGAACCTGATGATGGGCTACATGACCGCGGACCGTCCTGGTGAGCTGCAGCCGCTGACCGGCTGGCACGACACCGGAGACATCGTCGCCGTCGACCGCGAAGGCTTCATCACCATTCGCGGCCGCGCCAAGCGCTTTGCCAAGATCGCCGGCGAGATGGTGTCGCTGGGCGCCGTCGAGATGCTGGTGCAGTCGCTATGGCCTGAGGAGCATCATGCGGCGGTGGCGGTACCGGACAAGAGGCGCGGCGAGCGCATCGTGCTTGTCACCACCGCCGGCGACGCCAATCCCGACGAATTGCGCAAGTTCGGCAAACAGGCGGGTGCGGCCGAATTGATGGTGCCGAACGACATCGTCAAGGTGGAAGAGATTCCGGTGCTGGGTTCCGGGAAGACCGACTATGTCTCTGCCCGCAAGCTGGCGATCGACAGGCTGGGGCTCGGCATTGCGGCCTGACCCTCCCTGGATCTCGATCCAGCGGAGCCAACGTGCGCGCTCACGCCGCGCACCGTCTCTCTCGACAAATTGTCGGTGAGTGAGTATTCACTCCCTTCCACGTCCGAAGCTGCAGTGTGTCTCTGGTTTCGCATTTCATTGCACCCGCTTCGGACACTGCTTGGCACAGCGAGGAGGTCTCGAATGTCAAAAATCCTTGTCACCGGAGGGACTGGGCATCTCGGCCGCGATCTTGCGCCGGCGCTGACCGGGGCTGGCCACGCCGTAAGGATGTTTGCCCGGAGCGCTGGGCAGGACAGTTCCGTGGAATGGGCCTCAGGCGATCTCGCGACCGGAAATGGCATAGACGAGGCCCTGCACGGCGTTGATACGGTCATTCATGCCGCGACGCTCTCGCCGATCGCCAGGCGCGGGATGAGGCTGGTCGACTTCTTTTCGAGCCCATCGAGCGTCGATGTCGACGGCACGCGCCATCTGCTCTGCGCCGCTGAGCGCAGCGGCGTCTCGCACTTCATCTTCGTGTCCATCGTCGGCCTCGAATTCAGCACCTTGCCCTATTCCCGCGTGAAACTGGCGGGCGAGCAGCTTGTGCGGAAGTCCTCGCTTCCCTGGTCGGTCATCCGCGCGACGCCGTTCTATTACCTTTTGGCGCAAATGCTTGGCGGGCTGAAATGGCTGCCAGTCTGGCCCCTGCCGACCTCGCCCTCAAACCCGGTGGATACACGCGACGTGGCCAGGTACCTGGCCGAGGCCGTCAGCGATGGGAAACGCGGCGTGCGCCTGGAGATAGGCGGTCCGGATACGATGCCTTTCTCGGATTTCGCCCGGCAATACCGCGACGCGCTTGGGCTCAGGCGTCTCGTCCTGCCGCTGCCAATCGGCCGCAAGATGAGCCTCAAAATGGGTTTGGTGGCAACCCGCGAACGGCTTGGCGAAAGGACCTGGAAGGCGTGGCTTTGCCAGCAACGCGAGCGCGGGCACTGAGCCAGGAGCCGCCATGAAGCCCCCCACAACCGGACGTGAGCGTATTCTGCGCGAGGCTATCCGCCTGTTTGCCGAACGCGGCTACGACCGCACGAGCGTTCCCGATATCCAGGAGGCGGCAGGCCTGTCGCGCGGCTCCGGCGCGCTCTACAAGCACTTTTCCTCAAAAGAGGACCTGCTTGCCACTGCGGTCGAACAGTTTGTCGGCACGGCACGGCAAGCCCAAGCCGAACTTGGGGAGACCGTGCTTTCCTTCGATGAGGGTTCGCGGCGGCTGGTGGAAAGCATGCTTGAAAAACTCGGCGCCAATCGTGACATGCTTCGGATCCTATGGCGGGATCTGGAGCATTTCCCCGAGTTGAAGGCCTCGGCGCGCAGCGAGATCATGCAAAGCACGTACCTTGCCGTCGCCGAATGGCTGCGGGAGCGTCAGCGCCAGGGCGAACTGCGCCCGCATGACAGCGAGGCTGTCGCCGCCGTAATCGTCGGCAGCGTCGCCATGTTCCGGGTCTTCGAAGCGATCTGGGGCGAACGTGCGATCGACATCAGCGATGAGCGCTTTGCATCCGCCTGGAGCGATCTGTTGCTCCAGCGCCTGCGGATTTAGGGCATTTCCAGGAAAAGTGCCTGGCGGCCTTCCGCCAGGATTGCCGTGGCTTAGCCGATGTCCGAAGGCGGCACTTTCTCGCCCTCGAGCTTGGCGCGCTTCGAATAGGCGCGCACGGAAAACGGCAGGAAAATCAGGTAACCGGCGACCGACGCCGTCAACGTGTACCAGGGATAGGTCATCAGCAAGAGGATATAGAGCACGACGGCCAGAATGACCGGCAGCACCCTGTCGCCAGGGATCTTGATGCTCTTGCCGGAATAGACCGGCAGCCGGCTGACCAGAAGGAAGGCGACGAGGACGGTGAAGCCGGTGGCGACGAAGGCGGCCGGGCGGCTGGGCTCCAGCCCAAGCCGCAGGAAATAGAGATAGAGCGGCAGCATCACCAGCACCGCGCCCGCCGGAGCGGGCACACCGACGAAATATTCGGTCTGCCATATCGGGCGTTCGGCCTTGTCGTCGTCAAGCACGTTGAAACGGGCAAGCCGGAGTCCACAGGCGATGGCGAACAGGAGCGCCGCGATCCAGCCGGGCGAGCCGGCGCGATCGAGCAGGAAGGCATAGAGCACCAAGGCAGGCGCCACGCCGAAATTGACGATGTCGGCCAGCGAATCCATTTGCGCGCCGAATTTGGAGGTCGCCTTGAGCATTCGCGCCAGGCGGCCGTCAATGCCGTCGAGAAAGGCCGCCAGCAGCACCATCACCACCGCCGGCTCGAAGCGGCCTTCGAAGCCGAAGCGGATGCCGGACAGGCCGGCGCAGATGGCAAGCACGGTTACCAGATTGGGCAGCACCATGCGCATCGGGATCTCACGGATGCGCGGACCGCCGCTGGCATGGGCCTCGAACTTCTTGTACTGCGTGCCCACCGCTCAGGAAATCCGCACGAGAGGCGTGCCGGCGACGCCGCCGAATTCGGCCAGCACGGTTTCGCCACCGACCGCAGTCTGGCCAACGGCAACGCGCGGCGTGGCGGCCAAAGGCAGGAACACGTCGACGCGCGAGCCGAAGCGGATCAGGCCGAAACGCTCGCCGATCCCGATCGAGCCGCCGGCCTCGGCCCAGCAGACGATGCGGCGCGCCACCAGGCCGGCAATCTGGACGGCAGCGACCGTGCCGTTGGGGCTCTCGATAACCAGGCCGTTGCGCTCGTTCTCGGTGCTTGCCTTGTCGAGTTCGGCATTGAGGAATTTTCCGGGCCGATGCTCGATCTTGGCGATACGGCCGCGCACGGGGGCGCGGTTCACATGGCAGGAAAAGACGTTCATGAACACCGAAATGCGGGTCATCTCGACATTGCCCAGGCCAAGTTCGCGCGGCGGCACGGCGGGTCCGACCGCCGAGATGATGCCATCGGCGGGGCTCACCACAAGGCGATCGTCGACAGGGGTGACGCGCTCTGGATCGCGGAAGAAATAGACGCACCAGGCGGTCAGGATCAGGCCGATCCAGAACAGGATCGAAGAGAAATAGCCGAGGAAAAGCGTTGCCGCGCCAAAGGCCGCGATGAAGGGATAGCCTTCGCGATGGATCGGTACGAACGCGTTCTTGACCGTATCGACAAGGTTCATCGGCCTGGGGCGGGCTCCGTTTCAAGTCCGGCCTCAATAGCCGAAAGCCCCCCTGGCCGCAACGCAACAATCGGCCGCGTGGGCGAACAGTCAAGAGCTCGCCGTATTCGGATGGCCGGACACTCCGCCGTTCGTGAAGCCGCGACCGGCTTGCATGCCCCATGCCATTGCCGTCAGAGTTCCGGCCTGGATGGGAAACAGACCTGATGAAATGCCGGAAATCGACGGTCCGCGTACGCTATCCCGCGCTGGAAAAATACTGCGGCACAATCGAGACGATCACCCCAGATTAGTTGGCACCGTCGGCTTCGGCGCGCACAAAATGTTCTTCGATCTCAAGCCTATGGGCATCCGCCAGCGGATCTTCGGCGCCCGATCTCAAGAGCGCGCTCCCGTTGGGAGCGGACAACAAAAATAGTAGTTTACTGCCAGCAGCAACTGTCCAACTGACGACCGATTCTCCCTCTCTCGTTACCAGCATCGATGGCAAGGCAACTGCGCCTGCCGTATCAATTCCAACCCTGCGCGATAGGAGGTCGAGGGCTGCTGGTGCCCGGTAGGCATCAGCCAGTTTGATGACGGTCGCTATTGAATCAGCGCCGACATGCGACAACTTCAGACCGACACGTGGAGCACCTTCGCCAAGTAACTCATCGACTCTATCGACCGGTCCAACGTCGAGTTGCAGTTCCGTGCCATCAGCAGCAAGGTACTGGTACGCAGCCGCATGCGTCGACGTCACTACACACAAAAGCGCCCTACCGGCATTGGTTACGACAGGAAAAGCCATCTGCTTCCCACCGTCTATGTGCAATATCCTTCCTTCGCCAATTCCGAGCTTGACCTCGGGTTGCGGCAATCCCGCACAGGCGAGACCGATGCCCACCTCAAGTCGGCTCGTCATCACGGCTTTCAGATGGAACACCGAACGATGGCGCAGTCGAGGTTCGCGCCTGGGGTTGGCCATGACAATGTCGAGAATGGCCTCCTCGCATTCGGCTTCCTCGACAATCTCCAGTTCAGGCCACGAGGCGATCCAACCTACTGCGCGCGCAAGCAGCGGAACTCTGTGTTCCTCCTCCTGAAAAAGATCGTCGAGTCCATCAAGGAAGTCAGCGCGGCCACCTTCGAATCCAGTCTGTTCCTCCGCCTCCTTGGGATGTTCCCGGACCCAATCAACCATTTGTTCCAAAATAGCTAAATGGTTTTCTGCTCGCATTCCATCCAGGGCCAAACGCGCATCCGAGGTAATTTTGTCGAGGTGACCACGGTAGTTGCGAATAAACTGGCTATGGCCGCCATTAGCCACTTCCATGCCGTATAGGTAAGTGTGAAAAAACTGCCTCGCTGACGCTGGTATTTCGTGATCTTTGTAGAGGCCCTGATCAAACATTGCGGTCACGAAATCCATGACTGCGGTCACGAGATCAGCAACGTAGTTTTCCTTAGCGGCGCGCTCGACTGCTGAAAACGGGACAATAATTGAAGTCACGCGCGGACTGGCCGTCGCTTGCTCCGGCTGGTCAGCCGAAATCGCTGTCGACTGCTGCAGCCTTTTCTTTCGCGAAAAAATTCGGAACATTCCAGAGGCCTTCTTGCCCGGAGGAAAGCAATACCGGTAGATCAGATTATCTCAGGCAGAATATCAACTAGAAGAGCAAATAAAAGGCACCTTGAAACGTATTTTCACCGTGTCTGATTTGCGGGCAATTTGAAGACCATTCCATCGAGGCGTCTTGAGGAACTCAGCGTAGCGACCGCAAAGCAGAAATTCTCATGCAGAGCCTGTCGGCAAAGCGCTCTGTCGCCCGTCCTTGGCGAAAGCGTCTCAAAAACTTCGACCATGCAGCGCGCGCAACAAAAAGGAATTTCCCATGATGCAGAAACCATTAGTCCCTAAGACGCATCTCATCACCGCTGGCCTCGCTTTCGGCGAGTCGCCGCGCTGGCATGACGGACGGCTGTGGCTCTGCAATTGGGGCACCGGCGAGATCATCGCCGTCAACCCCGAAGGCAACCGCGAGGTCGTGCTCACCGTACCGGCCGTCCTGCCCTATTCCATCGACTGGCTGCCGGGCGGGCGACTGCTTGTGGTCTCGGGCCGCGAAGGTTTGCTGCTGCGGCAGGAACCCGACGGCACGCTCGTCACCCATGCGGATTTGCGCGGCCTCTCGAAAAGTCCGTGGAACGAGATCGTCGTCGATGGGCGCGGCAACATCTATGTCAATGGCGGCGGGCCGGTGCCGGCTCCGGGCCAGCATTTCGGTCCCGGCACCATCGTGCTGGTCACGCCGGATGGTGCGGTCCGGCAAGTGGCGGAAGACATCGCCTTTGCCAACGGCATGGCGGTGAGCCCGGACAACAAGATACTGATCATTGCCGAATCCCATGCCAACCGGCTGAGCGCCTTCGACATCGCCGCTGACGGTACCTTGTCCAACCGACGCGTCTGGGCCGAACTCGACGGCTATCCCGACGGCATCTGCCTCGATGCCGAAGGGGCGGTCTGGTACGCGGATGTTCCCAACAAGCATTGCGTGCGGGTGCGCGAAGGCGGCAAGGTTCTACAGACCGTCACTGCCGATCGCGGCTGCTTTGCCTGCATGCTGGGCGGCGCGGCCAGGCAAACCCTGTTCATCGTCGCCGCCGAATGGCGCGGCTTCGAGCACATGGTCAGCGATGCCCGCACCGGCCAGGTGCTCAGCGTCGAGGCGCCGGCACCTGGTGTCGGCTGGCCGTAAGCCTATATCCCGGGAATGCGCTGATAGTTGGCAATGTCGGCTCGCACGCCAAGCCGTGTGATCGTCTCCTGCGGGTTGAAGGCGATGCGCTCATGCGCGGCCTTGACGATCGGCACGACCTTGTCGACAGCCGCCTGGCTTTCCCATTCGACGATCGTCACCAGGTTGAATTCGCCCGGCCCCGAAAATTGCTCGAGCAGAAAATCCTGCACGAAACCCTGCTGCTGGCGCAGCAATTCGTGCGTTGTCCTGACCTTGGCGAGTATCTCCTCGCGGGCGGCGGCCGGGACGACGAACTTGTCCACCCTGAACACACTGCCGCCGTTAACGTTCTGATTTACGTCGTTCATTTCGATTGTTCCGTTCCTGGATCATGGTGTCTGCGGGCTCCAGGAACGGCGTACAATCTCAACCTAAGTTGAGGTCAAGCAAGATTCTCGATTGATTTGTGGAAAGGCTCAGATAGCGGCGCCTACTCCGAAAAAAACCGGAGATGACCGCGGGACAGCGCCCCCCTCTGCCCTGCCGGGCATCTCCCCCACAAGGGGGGAGATTGGCGCTCCACCGATTACGACATCTCGGACGTCCGCCGGCGAACAATGACACCGAATTCGTCGCTCTCGCGCGCGATGCGCAGGCGCTCCTCGGCTTCGGTCGCCTCGCGCTGGCGGTCCCACATCGAAGCGTAAAGGCCATGCTTTCGCATCAGCTCGATATGGGTGCCGCGCTCGGCGATCTGGCCGTCCTTGAGCACGATGATCTCGTCGGCCGAAATCACCGTCGACAGGCGGTGGGCGATGACGATCGTGGTGCGGCCCTTGCTGACGAGGTCGAGCGCGGCCTGGATCTCCTGCTCGGTGTGGCTGTCCAGCGCGGAGGTGGCTTCGTCGAGCATCAGGATCGGCGGTGCTTTCAGGATGGTGCGGGCGATCGCCACGCGCTGTTTCTCGCCGCCGGATAGCTTTAGCCCGCGCTCGCCGACCATCGACTTATAGCCGTCGGGCAGCTTCTCGATGAACGGCCCGATCTGTGCGAGTTCGGCGGCCTTGCGCACTTCCTCCTCGCTGGCGCCGACGCGGCCGTAGCGGATGTTGTAGGCGACGGTGTCGTTGAACAGCACAGTGTCCTGCGGCACCATGCCGAGCACCGCGCGCAGGCTGTCCTGGGTGACATCCCGGATGTCCTGGCCGTCGATCAGCACCTGGCCGCCCTGGACGTCGTAGAAGCGGAACAGCAGCCGCGAGATGGTCGACTTGCCGGCGCCCGATGGCCCGACGATGGCGACCGTCTTGCCCGCCGGCACCTCGAAGCTGACGCCTTTCAGGATCTTGCGGTTTGGATCATAGGAGAAATGCACGTTGCGGAACTCGACCTTGCCGGGGCCGACAACCAGGGCTTTGGCGTCAGCCTTATCGACGATCTCCTGCGGCACGTCGAGCAGATCGAACATGTGCTCTATGTCGGTGAGGCCCTGGCGGATTTCGCGGTAGATGAAGCCGATGAAGTTGAGCGGCACGGAGAGCTGCACCAGCATCGCATTGATGAAGACGAAATCACCGACCGACTGCGTGCCGGCCTGCACTTCCAGCGCCGACATGCACATGACGACGACTGTACCGACACCGAAGATGAAGCCCTGGCCGAAGTTCAGCCAGCCGAGCGAGGTCCAGGTCTTCGTGGCGGCGATCTCGTAGCGCGCCATCGAGCGGTCGAAGCGCTCGGCCTCCATGTGCTCATTGGTGAAATACTTGACCGTTTCGAAGTTGAGCAGCGAGTCGATCGCCTTGGTGTTGGCGTCGGTGTCGCTGTCGTTCATGTCGCGGCGGATCGAGATGCGCCAGTCGCTCGCCTTGACCGTGAACCAGACATAGAGGCAGACGGTGACCGCGACCACGGCCACATATTTCCAGCCATAGGTGAAGCCAAAAATGCCGGCGGTCAGCGCGAATTCGAGAATGGTCGGCGCCGTGTTCAGCATGATGAAACGCACGATCGTTTCGATGCCCTTGGTGCCGCGCTCGATGATGCGCGACAGGCCGCCAGTGCGGCGCTCCAGGTGAAAGCGCAGCGACAGCTGGTGCATGTGGACGAAGGTGCGGAACGCAAGCTGGCGCACCGCATGCTGCCCGACGCGGGCAAACAGCGCATCGCGCAGCTGGTTGAAGCCGAGCTGGACGAGCCTCAGCACATTGTAGGCAATGACCAGCATCACCGGGGCAAGCAGGAAGGAAGGCAGCGGCGGCGGCGTTTTGAAGCCGCCCGCCAGTGCATCGGTTGCCCATTTGAAGAAATAGGGACCGGCGACCAGCGTCACCTTGGCGACGACCAGCAGCAGCGTCGCCCAGGTCACCCTCGCCCTGAGATCGGCGCGGTCGGCAGGCCACATATAGGGCCACAGGTTGCGCAATGTGGTGAGTGTTGAGGTGTCGGCGGAGACAGTTTTTTCGGCCAATTTTCTTGCCTTTTGGGTGAGAGGTCAGCGGCCGGAGCAGCAGGAATTGACGAGTGCGCTCAGCGATGCCGATATATCGGCGAGGGCGGCGCGATCAACCGCGTAGCGCGAGCGCTGGCGGTCGGGCTCGAACCGGACCAAGCCGGCTTCGACCAATATTTTCAGGTGCTGGGACACGGTCGATTGCGCCAAATCTAGGCGGTCGACGACCTCGCGGCAGCAGCAGGAGTTGCTGGCCGAGAGGTGTTTGATGATTTCGATGCGCGCGGGGTGCGAAAGCGCCGCAAGTTTCACCGCGACGGACTGGCTGTCGAGGCCCGACGGCGCAAGCTGGAATTTGTAGGCTTCGAAGCGGCTGTCTTTCATCGTTCATCGGCGATAGACGATGGACGGCACCGCTGCAAGCTGCTCTTCCGGGCAGATCGAACGGCGGCTAATGCTTCGAGACGGATTTCTCGATTCCTGGAATATCGGCAATCTGTTCCGCCAGAAACTCGACCAGCAAGCGGACCCTTGCGATGCCAGCGCGCTCCGGGACAATCAACATGTTCAGCGGGACGGACGGCAGCGAATAATCCGCCAATATCGTCTCGAGCAAGCCCGCCGTCAGAAGATCGTCCACAAGCCATCGATGGGCCGGCGCGATCCCTCGAGCGGCTACCAGGGCCTGCCGGGCGGCAAGTCCATGATCGATACGCAGTCGTCCCGCGAAAGGCACCGTGTGGCGTTCGCCGCCGGCGCCCTGCAAAGCAAGTGTCTCGCTGCCCGCCACGTTCGACATCCGGATGCCCTCGTGCCGAGACAAATCCGAAGGGGCAGCCGGTCTTCCCCGCGCCGCCAGATAGGCCGGAGATGCCACGAGCAGACGCCGCGACTGGCCGAGAGCCCGCAGCTTCAACGAGCTGTCGGTGAGCGGCCCCAGGCGAAGCGCGATATCGATGCCCTCACGGACGAGATCCACCCGCTCATCCGTGAGGCTGAGGTCAACCCCGATGTCGGGATGACGGTCCTGAAAAGCGAAGATCAGCCGGCTGACGTGCAAGACTCCGAAAGCCGCCGTGCAGGTTATCCGGATCGTGCCGGCGGGCGCGCCACGTGTGCCTCGGGCCTCATCGCTGGCCTGTTCGACAAGGCGCAGGATCTGAACGCTGTTGGCGTAATAACGACTGCCTTCCGCGGTCATCGTGACACGCCGGGTCGTCCTGCTGAGCAAAGGCACGCCGACCGCTTCTTCGAGTTCCCGCACGTGCCGCGTGATCGTCGACTGGCCGACTCCAAACTCCCGCGCGACCCCCGACAGGCTGCCACGCTCGGCTACCCGAATGAAGGTGCGCATACGCTCGAATGTAATGTCGGACTTATCCATTATTCGGCACAATATTATGCATTAGCTGCATATAGTGGATCGTATCGGCATTGGCTACCTTCACGTCAGTTCCCTCAATATTGGATCTGACCCATGAAAGTTCTGCTTGTCTTCGCTCACCCTGAATCACGTTCGCTTAGCGGTGCCCTTCGTGATGTCGCCATCAAGGAGCTCGAGGCTCAAGGGCATGAGGTGCGTGTATCGGACCTGTACGCCGATGGCTGGAAATCCGCGGTCGATCGCGCCGACTTCCCGTTGCTGGCAGATGATGCCCGATTCATACCCGTCGCGGCCTCCAAGAAGGGTTTCGAGGCCGACACGCTGACCGGCGATGTAAAGGCCGAGATCGAGAAACTCCTGTGGGCCGATACCTTGATCCTCCAGTTCCCCCTTTGGTGGTTCGCCATGCCGGCGATCCTCAAGGGCTGGGTCGACCGTGTGTTCGCCTACGGATTCGCCTATGGCGTTGGCGAGCATAGCGATCAGCGTTGGGGTGACCGCTATGGTGAGGGGACCCTCGCCGGGAAACGCGCGATGCTGATCGTGACCGCCGGCGGCTGGGAGGAACACTACACTGCGCGCGGGATCAACGGGCCGATGGACGACCTGCTCTTCCCGATCAATCACGGGATCCTCTATTACCCTGGATACGACGTGCTTCCGCCGTTCGTGGTCTACAAGGTCGATCGTCTCGAAGATGCCGGCTTCGGGCCCGTGGCTGAACTCCTGCGTGACAGGATGCGGACACTGGCAACGACGCCGCCCATCCCATACCGCCGGCAAAATGGCGGAGATTACGTCATCCCAAGTATGAATCTCCGCCCTGAACTGGGCGATCCGAGTGCTGCCGGTTTCGCGCTTCACTCCAGCCGCGCAGGCGATGCCGGCTGATCGATGTGGGCTTCTACTGCGTCTTCGGCGCCGTCGTCGCTTGCTCGCCCATTGCCTTGAGGTCGGCGGCTTCGCCTTCCTTGGACTTTTCCGGGACCTTGAACACCTGTCCTGGCCAGATGCGGTCGGGATTCCGGATCTGGTCCTGGTTGGCGAGATAGATGGTCGAATAGCGCATGCCATAACCATAGACGCGGCGTGAAATCCGCCACAGCGTGTCGTTGCGGCGGATGATGACGGCGCCGTCGGCATGTTCGAGCTTGGGCGCCACGACCTCGGGCGTTGCAAGGGATGCGGCCGGCTTTGCTTCCGCGGGCTTGGGATTCGCGGCCACGGCGGAGACCGTTTCGCCCGGCTCGCGCTCGAACGGCACGGCCGCTCGGGTCTCAACCTTCACGCCATCGGCATCGAGACCGTCGACATGGACGGTATAGCTGCCGACCGGGATGTCGCGCGTCGCTTCGACAAGGAAATGACCGTCCGCCGACGTCTGCGCGTCACCGAGCAGGATGTCGTTGGCGTAGGCGCGCACCTTGCGGCCCGGATCGGCGAGGCCGGCGACAAAGATCTTATGGCCGTCGATCTCGACCGCCTCGACGACGATCTTGGGTTCGGCCGCGGGTGCAGCGGGCGGCGTTGTCGGTGCGGCTGGATCAGGTGCTGCTTCGACGGCTGGCGCTGGAGCAGCGGTCGCCGGAGCCGCTGGCGCAGGAGCGGCAGCCTGGTCGCCGGTGGCAGGTGCCGCCGGCTTGGTCCCGGGCGCAGGGACGGTCAGCAGTTCGGCCGGCTTGCCCGGCTCCTCGACCATGGCCAGCACCTGGCCGGCCGCATTGGCCGGAACCGAGACGACGGCGGTCTGCGCCGAGGCAGTCACGGCCGTGCCGATCGTCGAGCGCAGTGCGATTGTATAGTCGCCGGGCTTCAGCGGATCGTCGAGCACGATGACGAAGGCACCGTCGGGACCCGCCACTGTCGAGCCAAGCACGGCCGTGCCGCTGAGGATCTCGACCTTTGAATTGGGCGCCGCATTGCCGGCAACGACGATCGATCCGTTGCCCTCGACGCGCACGACATCGAAAGTCGGCGCGATCGGGCCGGCCGTCGCCGGCGCGGCCGGAGCCGCCGCATCGGTTGCGGGTGCTGCTGGGGTGGTGGCCTGCGGCGCCGCGGCGGGAGCGGCCGGCGCCGGCAGTCGCCCTTGCGTGCCTGGATCCGCCGGTTTCGGCGCCAAGGCCGCTACTTGCGCCGGCGGCGTTGGATGAAGATACGGGTCGAGTGCGCCCGATACATAGGCGGTTCCCGCGGCCGCGACGGTCCCACCCGCCGCGAACAGAAACGCCTTCAATGGATTAATTGCCATATTTCCCTACCCCTTAGCCACCTAATGCCGGTCTAGCGTGTTTTGCCAAAGCCGACAAGAAAAAGCCCGGCCTTGACCCTTGGGGCTTGACCCCGCTTTCAGACCCAATCACCAATCATTCGTATGAACACGATTCGATCCGTCTGCGTCTATTGCGGCTCGTCTCCGGGCCGCGATGAAATCTATGCGAAGGCCGGACACCTGCTTGGGCGCTCAATCGCCAGAGCGGGCCTGCGGCTGGTCTATGGCGGCGGCACCAAGGGCATTATGGGCGCCGTCGCCGAAGGCGCGCTCAAGGCCGGCGGCAAGGTGACCGGCATCATTCCCCGCTTCCTGATCAATAGGGAAGCGACCGAAACCGCGCTCGACCGGCTCGACGAGCTGCTGATCACCGACAACATGCACGAGCGCAAACACAAGATGTTCGAGAAATCCGACGCCTTTGTGGCACTGCCGGGCGGCATCGGCACGGTCGAGGAGATCGTCGAGATCATGACCTGGGCGCAGCTCGGCCATCACCGCAAGCCGATCGTCTTCGCCAACGTCAAGGACTTCTGGGACCCGATGCTGGCGCTCATCGAGCATATGGCAGACGAAGGCTTCATCCACACCGCGCACCGCGTGAAGCCGCTGGTGGTCAACGACCCCGAGGCCATCGTCGCCGCCATCATGGTGGCAGGCTCGTCCGTCGATGCGCCGACCGAGGGCGTGCAGTCGGTGATCGACAAGATGTAGGGGAATAAGGGAGTAGGGCAGTAGGGGAAAATCAAGGCGCATCGAGGCCTATCCCTACTGCCCTACTGCCCTACTGCCCTACTGCCCTACTGC
>NZ_JAFFIW010000024.1 GCF_018588885.1 Mesorhizobium sp. dw_380 | reverse complement strand
CTGTCACCCATGCATCAGGTCCATTCTGTTACCTATCTATCGGCTGGACACCGGCAGGCAGGTGAGGGGCGGCGCCGAGGATGACAATTGCCGTCCGCGCCCGAGCCGGCGCGTGCCGCTTGCCCTGTACAAGAGCGGCGGCAGGAAGTACGAACGGCCAAGATTGTTTGGCTGGCGTGATGCCGGCCCCGGCTCGTGCTCCATGATGAGCGCAGAACCCTGAATTCCGAAAGAGCGAGATGTCCAACTTCGAAGGTATCGTTCCGGCGCTGGCAAAGGCGCTGGAAAAACGCGGCTATTCCGACCTGACGCCGGTGCAGAAGGCCGTGCTGGAACTCGGCCAGGCCGACGCGCTGGTGTCGGCGCAGACCGGCTCGGGCAAGACTGTCGCCTTCGGCCTTGCCATGGCGCCGACGCTTCTCGATGGTGAGGAACGCTTTACCCATGCCGCCGCACCGCTGGCGCTGGCGGTGGCGCCGACCCGCGAACTGGCGCTGCAGGTGACCCGCGAACTGGAATGGCTCTATGAAATGACCGGCGCCACAGTGGCGTCCTGCGTCGGCGGCATGGACATGCGCACCGAGCGCCGCACGCTGGAACGCGGCGCCCATATCGTTGTCGGCACGCCCGGCCGCCTGCGCGACCACATCACCCGAAACTCGCTCGACATGTCGGCGCTGAGGGCGGTGGTGCTGGACGAGGCCGACGAGATGCTCGATCTCGGCTTTCGCGAGGATCTCGAATTCATCCTCGACGCCGCGCCGGCCGAGCGCCGCACGCTGATGTTTTCAGCCACCGTGCCGCGCTCGATCGCCACACTCGCTCAGGGTTATCAGCGCGATGCCATACGCATTTCGGCCGCCGGCGAGGAAAAGCAGCATCTCGACATCGAGTATCGGGCGCTCAGCGTCGCCCAGGCCGATCGGGAAAATGCCATCATCAACGTGCTGCGCTTTTATGAGGCCAAGAATGCTCTGGTGTTCTGCAACACGCGTGCCGCCGTCAATCATCTCACCGCCCGCTTCAACAATCGCAACTTTTCCGTTGTCGCGCTCTCCGGCGAACTCAGCCAGTACGAGCGCAGCCATGCGCTGCAGGCAATGCGCGACGGTCGCGCCAAAGTCTGCATCGCCACCGATGTCGCGGCGCGCGGCATCGACTTGCCCAATCTCGAACTGGTCATACACGCCGACCTGCCGACCAACCCGGAAACGCTGCTGCACCGCAGCGGCCGCACCGGACGTGCTGGGCGCAAGGGCGTCAGCGCGCTGATCGTGCCCAACAGTGCCCGCAAGCGCACCGAACGGCTGCTGCAGAACGCCGGGCTCAAGGCGACATGGGCAAGCCCGCCCTCCGCCGACGATGTGATCCGCCGCGACGACGAGCGCATCCTCGCCGATCCGGCTTTCGACGAGCCGGTGAAGGACGATGAGCGTGATTTCATCGACGCGCTTCTCAGCCGGCATGGCGCCGAACAGGTTGCGGCCGCCTTCGTGCGCCAATGCCGCGCCAGCCGCTCGGCGCCCGAGGACCTGATGGAAATCGCGCCGTTCACGCCCTCGCGTGAGAAACTGGCGGGCGAAAACTTCGCGCGCCGCGACGAAGCGCCCAGCCGGCGCGACGATTTCGGCGCCAGTATCTGGTTCTCGCTGTCGGTCGGGCGTCGGCAGAATGCCGAGCCGCGCTGGCTGATCCCGATGCTGTGCCGCACCGGCAGCATCAGCAAGCGCGAGATCGGCGCCATCAAGATGCAGCCGGAAGAAACCTTCGTGCAGATCGCCGCCGACTGGGCCGATCGTTTTCTCACCGCCATTGGTCCCGACCGCAAATTGCAGGGCAACATCGTGGTGAAACGGCTGGAGGGCACGCCGGACCTGTCGCGGGCCGGATACCAGCCGCCGCCAAGTCCGGACAAGAAGCCGCATCGCGGCAAGGCGCCGTTCGACCCGAACGCGCCGAAGCGCAAATTCGAGAAGCGTGCACCGGCATCAGCCGACCAGCGTCCGGCGGCAGCGCATGAAGCAAAGCCGTGGGCGAAAAAGCCGGGCAAGCCGAAATTCGAAAACACCGGCGCGCCGAAGCACAAGAAGGCGAAGAAGCGGCCTTCTTAAAATCTAGAGACGGCGGGAGGCGCTCTCCTTCAGGCCGGCCTTGATGGCGGCCCAGCTGGCCGCCGCCGGCGTCGGCCGATGCTGCTTTGCAATGCGCTCCGCCAGCGATGAGCGCCAGCCGTGGTCTTCCGCCATCCTGCGGATCGCGGCGTACCAGCCGGCCTGATCATTGGAATCGATCGCCGGCATCAGCCCGCCGCTTGCCTCGATCAGCGACGGCGCTGTCGACACGATGACCGGGACGCCGAAATCGAGACATTCCGAGGCGCCGTAGCCCCAGCCCTCTATGTGCGAGGGAAAGACGCCGAACGTGGCGCTGCGATAATACTGGATAAGCTGCTCGTCGCTGACCAGTCCGGTGAACGTGACCGACTGGAGCAGCTCGGGATGGGCCTTGAGATAGGCGCGCAACGGCTCGATCATCCAGCCCCAGCGCCCGGCGCAGACAAGCCTTGGCAGCTTGACGCCGTCTTCCAGCGCCTGCTGCCAGACTCGCGCCAGGAGGATGTGGTTCTTGCGCACTTCGATGGTCGAGCAGTAGAGCACGAACGGCTCGTCGGTCTCGATGCGCGAGGTCGTGCCGGCGCGCGATGCAATTGCGTGCAGGATGGAAGGCATCGGGAAGCGGTACACCACCGGCGCCGCGATGCCGGCTTTGCGCATATGCTCGGTCAGCGTCGCGCCAACCTCCTCGGACGCACAAAATGCCGGCGCCCCGGAACGCACGAGCTGTTCGAGATACGAGCCAAAGCGCCTCTCGCTGGTGCTGGTGCCGAGCAGATCGGGGCGCAATGTCGGGATCAGGTCGTGGCAGAGGAAGGCAAGGTCTCCGGCGGCGCCCGAAACCGCGGACCGGTCTTCCTGGGTCAGGATGTGATGGCTGATCAGCATAATTCCCTGTTCAGTCTCGGCCGGCTCACTTGCGGTGTCCTCACGCAAGCCAAACCGGACGCTCGCCCGCTGGCAGAGACGATAGGCGCGGATCAGCAGCCGCGTCGCCTGGTAGGCGATCCCCTTGCGGCCGTTGGTCACCGTCTTGGCCAGATGACGATCCGCGTCGAGCCTGCCCCATGGCTGCCGCCTCGCTGCCTCGAAGGCCTGCGACAGCGCCGTGCGTCTTCCTGGCCAGCATTTGACACGATGCGGTGAAATCTCGCCCGCCGCGACATGGTCCTGCTCGAAAGGCGCAAGCGGCCGGAACCGGCCTTCCCAAGGCCTGAACGCCACCACCTCCACACAAGGGTCGGGATCCGCCAGCGCGGCATTGACGAGAAAGCTTTCCACCCGGGGAATGCCCGCCAGGCCCTTGCCGCGCGGCCAGAACATCAGGCCGGTGGCGTCGATGGCCAGCCTTGGAGGCTTTGTGACTTCCCCCTCCCCGCTCGCGGCGCTGGCATCAGAACGCTTGACTGTCATTGTCTGCTTTTGGTGAAGACGATTGCGGTTGGCGTCTTATGCTTCATTTGCCGCCGATGCGGTAGCCAGAGCGCACAGCCTTGCCCACGACGCCGCCGCCGTGTCACATCTTGGCCGGCGAGGGGGTGGGCGATGCGCGGCGAAGTTCTTCATTATGACGAAGATCAGGGTTTCGGTTTTATCACCGGGGCCGATGGCAGCCGTTACACGGTCAGGCGCGAGGACCTGCGCCACCAAACCGCCCTGGCGCGGGGCACGGCGGTGGAATTCCAGCCAGGCGGCGGCCAGGCGCGTGACGTTTTCTCGATCGCCGCCCAGACCGCCGGCCCGGCCCCAGACGCCGCCGTGAACGCCGCACTGGCCCAATCCGGCCCTGCACCGGCGGGTGCGCCCCCGACACAGCATTTCGGCCGATCGGCCGAACCAGCCGAGCCCACCGGTCTCTGGGACTATTTCTGGCGGGGCCTGACGCAGAACTATTTCAATTTTGGCGGACGCGCCCGGCGCAAGGAATATTGGGGCTATTGCCTGTTCTGGACGATTGCGTTGCTGGCGGTCATCGGCATTGGCGTTTTCGCGGATGTCGAGATAGGCAATTTCGACAGCATCGAGATGCCGGCGGTGACGATTGGGCTCTTTGGCGTTTTCCTGCTGGCCACCTTCCTGCCCAGCCTCGGCATGATCGTGCGCCGCCTGCACGACCTCGGCCTGACCGGCTGGCTCTGCCTGGTCATCCTCATCCCGAGCATCGGCATGCTGATCATCCTGGTCTTCGCGCTGATCCCGACGCAGGGACGCGAAAACCAGTGGGGGCCGGTGCCGGCAGGCGTCAGGGTTTAGACGCATCCCAACATACGTTCCCCCTTCGTAGCCCGTGAAGGAGGGGCTGCCGGACGGCTGAGCTGCACGGCTGAAGATTCCTCTTGCAATATAATCCGCGCACAGATAGTCTGTGCACAGATCGAATCATCGATCGGACAAGATGGATGGAGCCAAGACAATGTGGACCAATGAATACACCGCAATTTCCCCCCTCCCGGCGCAAGCCATCTGGAACGCGCTGAAGGCGTTGCACGAGGGCCGTCTCACCTATGAAGGGTCCGACACCTTCGTGCTGCACGGCCCGTTCGCCAAGGGCACCCGCGTCTCCGTGACTCCTGTCGGCCAGGACACGTTCGAATCGACCATCGTCGATCTCGTCGACAACGTCACCTATGCCGACGAGACTTCGTTCGGTGACACGAAGCTGCTGTTCAGGCATACGTTGGTCCCGGTCGAAGGCGGCACGCAGGTGACCCACCGGCTGGAGATTTCCGGCCCTTCGGCCGCCGAGGTCGGACCCGAGCTCGGGCCGCAGATCAGCGGCGATTTCGACACCTCGATGGCCAGGCTTTTCGAGCAGGCAAAGGAGTTTGCGAATGGCGGCCGATGAGCTGAACACGCGTTTCAGCGGACCTTCGGAGAGTCCCGGATTGTTGCTCTGGCGAACCACCATGCGCTGGCAACGCGTCATGACGGCGGCGCTTACCCCCCTCGACCTGACGCATGTCCAGTTCGTTCTGCTGGCTTCGGCAATGTGGCTTGGCCGCAATGGCGAGCCGCCCAACCAGGTGCAGCTCGCCGCACAGGCCGGCACAGAGGTGAAAATGACGTCGGATGTCGTCGCCCGGCTGGAAGTCAAGGGTTTGATCGCGCGGGAGGCCGACCCCAGGGATTCCCGCGCCAAGGTGATCCGCATCACCCCAGCCGGAGCCGCCGCTGCCCAGCGTGCCATCATTGCCGTCGAGGCCGCCGACGCGGCCTTCTTCGAACCGGTGGACGAGGCGCAGCTGGTCCACCTGCTGCGGCAGCTGGCCGGCGATATCCGCTAAGGCTGGAACTATGCCAGGAACTTGGCGATGATCGCGTCGCCCATCTGAACCGTGCCGACCTCGGTCATGCCGTCGGACATGATGTCTTTCGTCCGCAGGCCCTGGTCGAGCACGGCGGCGATGGCGCCTTCCAGTCTGTCGGCTTCATCGACCATTCCGAAGGAATAGCGTAGGCACATGGCGAAGGAGGCGATCATGGCGATCGGATTGGCGATGCCCTTGCCGGCAATGTCGGGCGCCGAGCCGTGCACCGGCTCGTAGAGCGCCTTGCGCTTCTTGGTCTTCACGTCAGGCGCGCCGAGCGAGGCCGACGGCAGCATGCCGATCGAGCCGGTGAGCATCGCGGCGATGTCAGACAGCATGTCGCCGAACAGATTGTCGGTGACGATGACGTCGAACTGCTTTGGCCAGCGCACCAGCTGCATGCCGCCGGCATCGGCCAGCATATGGTCGAGCTTGACGTCGGCGTAACGCGCCTTGTGGGTCTGGGTGACAACCTCGTTCCACAGCACGCCCGACTTCATGACATTGCGCTTTTCCATCGAGGTGACGTGGTTCTTGCGCGTGCGTGCCAATTCGAACGCGACGCCGGAAATGCGCTCGATCTCGAACGTGTCGTAGACCTGGGTGTCGATGCCGCGCTTCTGGCCATTGCCGAGATCGATGATCTGCTTGGGCTCGCCGAAATAGACGCCGCCGGTCAGCTCGCGCACGATGAGGATGTCGAGGCCTTCGACCACCTCCTGCTTCAGCGAGGAGGACGCGGCCAGCGCTGGATAGCAGATGGCGGGCCGCAGATTGGCGAACAGCTCCATGTCCTTGCGCAGCCGCAGCAGGCCGGCTTCGGGGCGCACCTCGTAAGGCACCGCATCCCACTTCGGACCGCCGACGGCGCCGAACAGCACCGCGTCGGCGGCAACAGCCTTTGCCATGTCGGCATCGGAAATCGCCGCACCATGCGCGTCATAGGCGCAACCGCCGACCAGGCCTTCGTCGGTGACGAAGCCGCTGCCGAGCTTTTCGTTCATGGCCGCGATCAGTTTCTTGACCTCGGCCATGGCCTCGGGGCCGATGCCGTCGCCGGGGAGCAGGAAAAGATTTTTGGAAGCCATGGAGAACCGTCCGGAAAGATTTGAACCGCGGCCTTGCTAAACGCCAAGCGGTTGCGACGCAAGGAGGAACGCAGCGATCAAGGACAACCCCCTTACGTCGGCGATCCTTCGCGCCCCCCTCTGTCCTGCCGGCATCTCGCAGATTGCAGCGCTTGGCCATCACCGATGCGAAAGAATGTTGACCAGCCGGCCAAAGGGATCGCGTACATAGAAGCGCCGGACGCCCCAGGGCTCGTCGGCCGGTCCGTATTCGATGGCGAAGCCGGCGGCCATCATGCCTTCGAGCGCGGCCTCGACATCGTCGACCTCGATCGACAGATCCGGCACCGGCGTGCCGGAGCCGCCTTGCGCCATGAAGGAGACCTGCACCTGCATCTTTTCCCCGGAACCGTAAGTGGCGATCCAGCCCTGATCCATCAGCACGTCGAGGCCAAGCACATCGTGATAGAAGCGCCTCGCCGCTGCCGCGTCCCGGGTCTCGATGTTGGCTACGATGCGCCGGACCTTCATGGCCTTGGCCTCAACTACCTGAAGCCGAGCGCCTAAGCGCCGTGACCTCAATCTCGATCTTCATTTCCGGCTTGTTGAGCTGGCACACGATCATCGTCGCCGCCGGCCTGATGTCGCCGAACGTCTCGCCCAGGATCGGGAAGACCAAATCCACGAAGGCCTGGTCGGTGATGTAGTAATGCGCCCGCACCACATCCGATATATCGAAGCCGCCGTCCCTGAGCGCCTTGCCGATCGTCGACAGGCAGTTGCGCGTCTGCACCTCGACACTGTCCGGCATCGTCATCGTCGCATAGTCATAGCCGGTCGTCCCCGACACGAAGCACCAGTCGCCCTGCACCACCGCGCGCGAATAGCCGGCGGTCTTTTCGAACGGCGAGCCGGTGGAGATGAGCTTACGCATGAGAGCTCTCCTTGCATTGATCCGCGTCCGTCTAGCAGAGGGAGGGAGGTCCGGTCGTGGGCCAAGCCGAGCGGACCGTTGTCACGATGTCTCGAAGCGCAACTTCGGAGATTAGCCAGAGCATCCCCTCGCATCGTCATCCTATGGCGAAGCAAGGAGCGGAGCGACGCGGCGCAGACCATAGGATCCATGCCGTGACTTCAAGGCGTTGCAGCGGTTCAGAAATTCTGCTCCGCCGCACCCTGTGACCGCGGTCACGGCATGGATCCTCGGGTCAAGCCCGAGGATGACGAAGGTGGAAACCCTAATTCGCCGACCCCAGCGCCTTGTCCAGCGCCTCTTTCACATCGGCCGGCCAAGTCGCAACCGCCGGCCAGGCGTTCGGCTCGCCATTGTCGCCGCGGCGGGCGAAGTAGAGCTTGTGCTTGGCCGGGTCGACCGCCATGAAGCCGTCATTGCCGCCGCAGGCATGCGGCACGCAGCCGCTGGCATAGAAGGCGCCCGAAGCGGTCTTTTCCGTGCCGCCGCCGACCAGCAGGCTGGTCGCCATGTCGGTCATGTCCTTGCCGAGCAGCGTCTCGGCTAGCTTGTAGATGGCCTCATTGTGGAAGGCATCGATGATGTTCTGATACTTTTCGGGATTGATGTCTTTCCAGTCGGTGCCGGGTTCCGGCATGTAGGTCAGATTGCCCGATGTGGTCAGCCCGTCCGTCGGCGACCACTGCAAAGCGGGCCTCTCCTCCCCCGGCAAAAGATAAGGCACGAAATAAATGGCGTTGTCGGACACCGCCGAGGGCGGTGCGCCGCACTCGTCCTGCTCGACCTTGGTGCTCTGGATGGTGCCGCCTTCCGGCTTCCAGACGATCACCGTTGCCGGGCCGCATTGATTGCCGCCATCGCCGACATCGAACAGCGCCACCTTGACGCCGCCGACTTCCACGATCTTGTCGAAGAAGACATCATAATTGCTGGCCAGCTGCTGGCCGTCATAGGCCAGCACCTTCTCGCCAAACTGTTCCTTCTGGGTGATGGTCAGCTGGCCACCCTCGAACGGCACGGGGGCTTGGCTGTCGTCATCGGCAGCATCGGCGGCGTTGTTTCCCGTGCCAGCGGTCGCCGGTGCCGGCTGCGCGGCGGGCGTCTGCGTCTGCGCAAACGCGGTGGGGGCCAGCAACAAGGCAAGGCCGCAAACGCCGGCCAGAGCAATTCCAGGAAAAGTGTGAAACGGTTTTCCGTCTGGAATTGCGTTAAAACAAAGAGATAGAGCGGTTCGGCGTTTCCGGGAAACGATGAACCGCTCTAGAAGCGAACGTGTCATGACTGTCCTCCCTCAGTCGCCACCAACCCGGCCTGGAAGGGCCGGACCTGTTCGTCGGACGCGGCCGCTCAGGCCCAGGGGCGCTGTTCGGCGTTGCGCTTCTCGAACGAGGCGATGGCGCCGGCCTTCTCCATGGTCAGACCGATATCGTCGAGCCCATTGAGCAGGCAGTGCCGCTTGAAGTCGTCGAGGTCGAACTTCACCACGCCGCCATCGGGACCACGGATTTCCTTGGCTTCGAGGTCGATCGACAACGTGGCATTGGAGCCGCGCGAGGCATCATCCATCAGCTTCTCCAGATCCTCGGGGCTGACGGTGATCGGCAGCACGCCGTTCTTGAAGCAGTTGTTATAGAAGATGTCGGCGAACGAGGTCGAGATGACGCAACGGATGCCGAAATCGAGCAGCGCCCACGGCGCGTGCTCGCGGCTCGAGCCGCAGCCGAAATTGTCGCCGGCGACCAGGATCTGCGCCTTGCGATAGGCCGGCTTGTTGAGCACGAAATCCGGATTTTCGGAGCCGTCGTCATTGTAGCGCATCTCGGCGAACAGGCCGGTGCCAAGCCCGGTGCGCTTGATCGTCTTGAGATAATCCTTCGGGATGATCATGTCGGTGTCGACATTGACGATCGGCATTGGAGCGGCGACGCCGGTGAGCTTGGTGAATTTTTCCATGGCTTTGGCCCGTGTTTTCGTTGCGGGTGGATTTGCTGAGGCACGGTTTACACAAAGCCGCGGGCAAATAAAAGGCAATCGTTTGTGCGTGGTGGCCAGTTGTTTGTGCAGGGCGGCCAGTTGCGCAAAACGTGCTTCAAATTCTCAACCCGATGGTGCAGTCTGGCGGGCATGGCGCAAAACCCCCTCGTCCTCTACGCGCGCGAAGCAGCGCTCGGCATCGCCGAATTCCGCCGTGTGCTGATGGAGTCCGGCCTCGGCGACACACGCCCTGTCGATGACGAGGCCCGCCTGCAGGCGATGCTTTCGGGCGCCAATCTGGTGCTGACCGCGCGTCTCGACGTGGAGGGCAAGCCGCTGATCGGCGTTGCCCGCGCCGTCACCGACTTCTCCTGGGTCTGCTACATCTCGGAGCTCGCCGTTTCCCAATCGGCGCAGGGACTCGGCATCGGCAAGGGCCTGATGGACGAGGCACGGCGGCAGCTCGGGCCATCCGTTGCCATCAGCCTGATCTCGATGCCCGACGCCGTCGGCTTCTACGAACGCATCGGCATGATGCGCATGCCCGACGCCTTCTGGTTTTCCCGCAAGGGCTGACATTGTTTCTCCCGTGGCCGCATCCGGCCGCCGACGGCGCGCGATCTTGCCGCTTGACATGCAACCAAATGGTTGCATATTAAAGCCATGAGCATGGATGCCGTCTTTCGCGCTTTGGCCGACCCGACACGCCGGCAATTGCTGGACAGCCTCCATGCCAGCAATGGGCAGACGCTGAATGCGCTGTGCGCGGAGATGGCCATGACGCGCCAGGCGGTGACCAAGCATCTGGCGATCCTGGAGGAGGCAAACCTCGTCACCACTGTCCGCCGGGGCCGAGAGAAGGAGCACTACCTCAACCCGGTTCCGATCAACGAGATCGCCGAGCGCTGGATCGGCAAATTCGAGCGAGGGCGGCTGACAGCCCTCGGCGATCTGAAGAAACGCCTCGAAAGGGAAGACTGATGAGCAACAGCTTCGTTTACGTGACCTACATCCGCACCACGCCCGAAAAGCTCTGGGAAGCGCTGACCGAGCCGGAGTTCCACCAGCGCTATTTCCTCGGCGCCCAGATGCAGAGCGAGTGGAAGCCGGGCTCGCCCTGGAAGATGGTCTATGCCGACGGCCGCGTCACCGACAGCGGTGAGGTCCTCGAGATCGATCCGCCCAGGCGTCTGGTGATCAAATGGCGCAACGAGTTCATGCCGGAGGTCAAGGCCGACGGCTACACCACCTGCACCTTCGTCATCGAGCAGGAAGGCGACATGATGAAGCTCGCCGTCACCCACGCGGCCGACGGTCCGCACAAGCTGCTGGAGCATGTCGGCAACGGCTGGCCGCTGATCCTGTCGAGCCTCAAGAGCCTGCTCGAAACCGGCAAGGGCCTGTCCCGCCCAGCATCCAAGGGCTGAACACTTCGTTTCGGCAGCGAAACATCGGAGGCGGTGATGACACATCTTCCCGTGGTGCACAGCATGACCAATGGCGAGACCATCTTTGCAAGCGCCGACATCGATGCGCCCGCGGAACGCATCTTCCGCGCGCTGGTCGGCAAGGAAGTCGAGCAATGGTGGGGGTCCGCCGATACCTGCCGGATGGTCGACTGGTCCGCCGACCTTCGCGTCGGCGGCCGCTGGACCGTCGTGGTCCGGACGGCTGACGGCAGGGATCTGCCGGCCGGTGGCGAATTCCTCGAGATCGAGGCGCGACGGCGGATCGTGCAGACGCGGGCCTATGCATGGGACCATCCGACACTTGGCCGACGGCAGACAACGGTCGCCTGGCTGCTGGAGCCGATCGCCAGGGGCACACGCCTCACCATCTGCCATGGCGGTTTTGCCGGGCGGAGCGAAGCGGCGGCCGAGCATGCCGAGGGCTGGGGCCGGGTGCTGGCCTGGCTGCAGGCTTATTTGGGTGCGGGAAGCCGCGTGGCGGCTTAGAGGCTGTACAAATTCGGCTGGCCTACGGATAGCACCAGCAAGTGCAGACCTCGGCGCCGCCCCTCATTGCCCTGCCGGGCATTTCTCCCGTAAACGGGGCGAAAGAAGCGGCCCAAGCCTCGGGGCCCGATTCTGCGACGCCTATGATTGGCGAAGCCAGTGATACCAGCGTCCCTCGCCCCGTTTACGGGGAGAGGATGCCGGCAGGCAGGTGAGGGGCGGCGCCGACGTCGAAGGATGAAACCGCTTTGCTCAAATCACATTCAATTCCCGGAACGCCCTTCCTTCAGCCACGCGCCCATACCCAAACGCCCTGCAATCCACCGTCCGATACCCGCCATGCACGATCAGCTCGGCCAGCGCCTTGCCCACCGCCGGCGCCTGTTGCAGGCCGTGGCCGGAGAATCCGTTGGCGAAGAGGAAATTCGTCACCTCTGGATGCGGGCCGATCACCGCGTTCTGATCGAGCGTGTTGTAGTCATAGTGCCCAGCCCAGGCGCGGGTCGGCTTGATTGCCTCGAAGGCCGGAATGCGGGTTGCCAGCACCGGCCAGATCACCTCTTCGAACAATGGCCAGTCGACTTCGAAATCGCTGGGGTCGGCCGGGCCGTCGCCCTCCTCCGGCTCGGCGCCGCCGGTGAGGTAGACCGAGCCTTCCGGGCGCACATAAATGCCGGAGGGGTCGACCAGCAGCGGCATGTCGGCATATTTCTCGCGCGCCTCGAAGACGAAGACGTTGCGCTTGCGCGGCTCGACCGGCAGCGCCAGCCCGGCAAGGGCCGCGACCTTGCCGGCATTCGGCCCGGCGGCGTTGATGACGGTACCGGCTTGCAATGTCTCGCCATTGTCGAGGCTGACACCGGTGACACGGTCGCCTTGCCGCTCGATCCCGGTGACATCAGCGGTGATGAAATCGATCTTCTTGTCACGCAGCGCCTTGCGGAACAGCGTCAGCATCGCATGCGCGTCGAACCAGCCTTCGCCGGTCCGGCCATAGGCGCCGGCGGAAATGCCTTCGGTCGACAGCCAGGCGAAGCGCCGCGTCAGCTGCTCCGCATCCTCGAGCACGATGTCAGCGCCCTCGCCGATCTGCGCCGCGTGATTGGCCTCGAGGATCGGCAGCCCGGCTTCCCCGGCGAGGATCAGATAACCGCCTTCGCGGAATCCGATATCGGCATCGGTGCCGAAAGTCTCCTTCAGCCGCCGGAACAGTTTCAGCGTGAATTGCGACAGCCGGATATTTTCCGGAATGGAGAATTGCTGGCGGATCGAGGCCATGGACAGCGTCGTTGCCGCGTGCGCGAATTGCGGATCGCGCTCGATCAGCGCGATGGAGCCGGAAAACCCTTCCTCGCGCAGATAATAGGCAATGGAGGACCCGACGATGGCCCCGCCGATGATGACGATGTCGTAGCGCATTTTTTCTCCGATCCGGTCGGCGGCCTGTCTATGCCGCCGGCAAAACAATCTCGAAGCGCGTGCCGCGTTCGGAGTCAACCAGCCGGATCGTACCATCATGCGCTTTCAGGAGGGCCAGCACGATGCCGAGGCCCATGCCGGTGCCGCCGGTAGAGCGCCGCGTGGTGAAGAACGGCTCGAAGATGCGCGCCCGGTTGCTCGGCGAAATGCCGGCGCCGTCGTCGCTGACCAGCAGCGTCGCCTTGCCGCCGGCGCTTGCGGCGGCAATCGAAACCAGCGTCGCGCCGTGTCTTGCCGAATTGTCGACGAGGTTGGCAAACACGATCGCCGCGTTCTCCGCCGACATGCGCAGCCTGAGATCGCCACCCGCCTCGACCCGGACCGCCAGCCTGGTCTCGACGGGAAGCAGCGCCAGCGCGGCGCCAATCGAGGTGGTTTCACCGCTCGGTGCGAGGTTTTCCGCCCGCGCCAGATCGAGCAGGCGGCGCACCAGCAGGTTGAGCCGCCCCGCATCGTTGACGATGTTGTTGGAGAAGCGCCGCCGCTCGGCATCGTCCATCGCGCTGCCTGAATCGCGCAGCAATTCAGCCGCGCCCTGGATCGCCGTCAAAGGCGATTTGAGCTCGTGCGAGACATGGGTGGCAAATGTCTGGATGCTGTCCGATCGTGCCTGCAGTTTTTCCGCCATATCGAGGAAGGCGGCGGAAAGCTCGGCCATTTCGTAGGTGCCATGGTGGTCGAGCGGCCGCATCGCGTCGCGCTCGCCGGCGGCGATACGCTGCGTGCGGTCGATCAGCGCGTAGATCGGCCGGCTGACAGTGCGCAGGAACACCAGGCCAATCAGCAGCGTGCCGCCGAGAATGGCGATGGCCGCCAGGGTCACCTTGCCGCGCTCTCCATAGAGATGTTTGATGATGTTGTTGGGTGTCCGCGAGACATAGACCACGCCGGCGACCTTACCGTCGACGGCCACCGGCAGGGCGACGAAGACGCGCACCCTGGTGCCGCGGCTGACCGAATAGAGCGGTGGCGTCGGCTGGTCGGGAATGCGCAGGCGGAGCGCGCTGGCATAGTGTCCATCAAGCGCGGCACGCACCTCCTCGACCTCCGCCAGCGACTGCCCGACCTCGCCGCGCCCGGCGATGACCACGCCTCGTGGGTCGAGCAGCCGGAAGCCGGCCAGCGTGGTTTTCTGCGTGGCGTCGAGAACGCCCGACAGGCGCGCGCCGATCGCGGCGAAGGCGGGATCGGCGGTGGCTGACTCCGCCGCCGGCCGGGTCGGAAGCACGTAATCCGAAGCGAGATCGAGACGCGGTTCGATCGGCCGGTAGGGACCGTCGGCGCTTCGGCTCGCGCTTCCGTTTGCCTGCGGCATCGGCGTGCCGAGCTTTTCCGGGGCAATGCCGGCGTCGCGGACGTCCCGCGCATAGATGGCGGCGATGGCGGCGCCTTGCGCGATCAGTTCCGCCTCGGTCTGGCGGATCAGCTGATTCTCGTAGAGCCGGAAGAAGAACAGGCCGACCAGCGGCAGGGCCATCACCAGGATCAGGATGGCGACAACGACCGTGGCAAGGCGTGGCCGCCATTTCAGGCCAATCCACTTGCTGGAAGTGGTCAGCCGCATCGGCCGAGCCGGAAGCCGACGCCATGCACGGTCTCGATGGCATCCAGGCAGCCCACCGCCGTAAGCTTGGCGCGGATGTTGCGGATATGGCTGTCGACGGTGCGGTCGGCGACATGGATCTTGCCGGCATAGGCATTGGCCATCACCGCGTCGCGGTCGAGCACATGCGTGGGCCGCGCCAGAAACCCTTTCAGGATCGAGAATTCGATCCCGGTCAGGGCCAGCGGCTGGCCGTCGAAGCTGGCGGCGTGGCTGGCTGGCGCCAGGGTAAGCTTGCCATGCGCGAACCGCCTGTCGTCGACCGGTTCGGGCAGCACCGGCCGGGCACGCCGCAGGATGACGTTGACGCGGGCGACCAGTTCGCGCGGGGAAAACGGTTTCGTCACATAGTCGTCGCCGCCCATTTCGAGACCCAGCACCCGATCGATTTCTTCGTCGCGCGCGGACAGGAACAGCACCGGCACATCGGATCGCTGCCGCAGCCGCCGGCAGACCTCCAGCCCGTCCATCTCCGGCATGCCGATGTCGAGCACGACAAGGTCAGGCGTGCGCCGTTCGATCGCCTGCAGGGCAGCGGCGCCATCGGAAACGGCGGTTGTCTTCATGCCGGCCTTTTCCAGCGCGAAGCAGATCACTTCGCGTATATGCGGGTCATCGTCGGCGACCAGGATGTGATGCGGCATGGATCAGATGTCCGGCACGGCTTGGGTCGCGGAGGGAATCACGGATGAGGCTCTGGTGTCCAGAGTGCGCGGCAGGCGCCAGTCACGGAAAGCTCCAGGCGCGCCAGTTCCGCCGGGCGATGCGATACCAGCCTTCGTTTCTGCCACGCGGACGAAAGGAACGAGGATCACCGTAGGATTCACACGCGGCGGATCGACCAGCCACCAGCCGTCGCTGCGCAGCCGATGAGGCAGGGACCAATGGAGTTTTGCTCGCTCGTGCATGCCGCCTGTCTCGCAGGCCGGCAGGGAGGCGGCAGGGCGGATCCAAGGAGATTTTCCGCAAGCGTGTGCAGTTTTCGTGCAGAGGCAGGGCGCAATCACTTTGGGTTCGAATTCGCCCGCCCCTCCAAAGGTTGGCGCCGCTGATCTTGACGATTAGCCGACCGCGCGCAAACTTCACCCGATGCAATTGCTCCAGCGCTTGCCTCGACCAACCGCACGCGGCATAGATCGGACATGGATACGTACCGCCCGCGCCGCTCGGTGCTCTATGTCCCGGCCTCCAACGACAAGGCGCTGGCCAAGATCGGGCAGCTTTCCTGCGACGCCGTCATCATCGATCTGGAGGATGCCGCTGCCTCGGCCGACAAGATCGCTGCCCGCGGAAAGTTGCCGAGGATTTTCGCCAGCCGCCCTGCCGCCAATCACATCGGCCGCCGTTGCGAAATGGTGGTGCGCATCAATCCGCTGGCTAGCGAATGGGGCGCCGACGACCTTCTGGCCGCCGCGAGCTGCGAGCCCAACGGCATTCTTTTGCCCAAGGTCGACACGCCGCGCGACCTGCTCGAAGCCGGCGATCTGCTCGACGACAATTCTGCCCCCGACAGCGTCAAAATCTGGGCGATGATCGAGACGGCCAAGGCGCTGCTCAACATCGGCGTCATCGCCGAGCTCGGTCGCGATCCCGCCTCGCGGCTCAGTTGTTTCGTTGCCGGAACGAATGATTTGGTGAAAGACACCGGTGTGCTGGCGACTCCGGATCGCCGCTACCTCATGCCTTGGCTGATGCAGATGGTGCTGGCCGCGCGCGCCGGCGGTCTCGACATACTGGACGGTGTCGCCAACGATTTTCGCGACCTCGACGCCTTGGCCCGCGAATGCACGGAGGCGGCCGCCATGGGGTTCGACGGCAAGACCCTCATCCACCCGGCCCAGATCGAAGCGGCGAACCGCGCCTTTGTGCCGTCCGCGGAAGCGGTGGCCGAGGCACGCGCGGTGAAGAACGCGTTCTCGCTGGCCGAAAATGCGGGCAAGGCCGTGATCGCGCTGAACGGCAAGATGGTCGAGCAGCTGCACCTGGTACAAGCTGAAAAACTGCTGGCGAAGGCCGCCGCCATCGGCGAATGATCCAGCTAAGGTGTTCACGACAGGACTGAAAAATGAAACTCTACCGCTTTCTGACCGGCCCGGACGATGCCAGCTTCTGCCATAAGGTGACGGCTGCGCTGAACAAGGGCTGGCACCTGTTCGGCTCGCCGACCTATGCCTATGACAAGAAAGCCAAAACCATGTGCTGCGGCCAGGCCGTGGTCAAGGATGTCGACGGCCAGGAATATGGGCCCGATACCAAGCTCAGCGACTGGTAGTCGCCGGCAACGATAGCATCAAGCGGCTTCGGCGATATCAAGACGCACGGTAAGTCCGGCCAGTGCGGCGAGATTGATCAATGTATCCAGACTGAAATTGGCGATCCTGCCCCGCAGGAGGTCGTTGAGGCGCGGCTGGGTAATCCCGAGCCGGTTGGCTGCTTCGGCTTGGGTAACATCCCAGCTGCGCACCCGCTGTTCAATCGCGATCAGCAAGGTGGAGCGCATGGTCATGTTGGCAGCCTCGGCCGGAGTATCTTCCAGCGCGTCCCATACGTTCTCAAAACTCTGGCGTTCCATCGTCATACCTCCACTAGATTTGCCTGAACCGCGATGCGGCAAGATCCAGATCTCGTTTCGCCGTCTGTTGCGTCTTCTTCTGGAAGGCGTGCAGCACATAGATGGCGTCGCCTATGCTGGCGACGTAAAGCACCCGGAACGCGCCGGCATCGTCACGGACGCGGATTTCCCGCACGCCTGGGCCTACCGTCGTCATCGGCTTCCAGTCGCTTGGCTCAAATCCGAGCTGGATCTTATGAAGCTGGACACCTGCTTCCTTGCGCGCCGCTTCTGGAAAATCCCGGAGCTGGGCAAGAGAATCTCCAAGAAACTCTAGTCGCTTCGTCACCGGCATGACAATCTTATATCAAAACTTGTATAACTGGACAAGACGGGGACGCGTGTGATCGGCTCGCCGAGCCAAAACCATGCGCTGCGGCCAGGCCGTGGTGAAGGATGTCGACGGCCAGGAATGGGCCCGATATGAAGCTCGGCGACTGGTAGAGCATTCCGCTGAAGCGAGCATAGAAACGCCGGCAGGACAGAGGGGGGCGCGAAGGAATGAGGCGCTGATTACGCACCGCTGCTCGGCGGCGCTCAATTATTCTACCGCCTCTTCGATCCGCTCCATGTCATCGTCCGACAGGCCGAAATGGTGGCCGATCTCGTGGATCAGCACGTGGGTGACGATGTCGCCCAGCGTCTCCTCGTTTTCGGCCCAGTAGTCGAGCATGGCGCGGCGGTAGAGCGTGATGCGGTTCGGGCCTTCGCCGGTCTGCGGGTTCCAGCGTTCGGCGATGCCGCGCCCCTCGAACAGGCCGAGCAGGTCGAACGGCGTTTCCAGCGACAGATCGTCCATGATCTCGTCGGTCGGGAACTCGGCGATCTGGATGACGATCTCGCCGGTCAGCTTGCGAAACTCCTCCGGCAGGTGGGCGTAGGCCTCCAGCGCCAGGAACTCCAACTCCTCCATCGACGGCGCAAGTTCGTCATGCCAGGTGCGGGTCTTGTAGATGCGGGCCATGCTTTGTCCTTTGATCCGGCATATAGGCTTTCGTGCCGGTCGAGGCAAATGATGCGGCCGATGCCCTGCAGCATGCCGCGGCAAGGAATAAATTCCTTAGGACTCTGCTTGACTCTTCCGGCGCCCTCTGGAATCAATAGGAACATAACAGGAACAATTGTGAGTGGAAGCTGACCGTCATGGCGATGACCGCCGTGGCGCGGGAAACTGTTTTTGCCCTGCGCCGCCAGATCGCGAAGATCGAGGGAACGCTGCCCGAGCGCCTGCAGGCGCCGGCTGGCGCGCCTCTTGATGCCGACGTCAATGCCGACATCACATCCAACGCGGATCTCACGATCGTCCGGCGCGGCATCGCCGCGGCGTTGCCGGATGCCTTCCTGCCCATCGGCATCGAGCGCCTCGATGCCGCCCTGAGCGGCGGCCTGCCGAGAGCCGCGCTCAGCGAAATCCATGGCCTGGAAACCCGCAATGCCGGGGCCGTCGCCGGCTTTGCCCTGTCGCTCACCAGCCTGATCCTCAAAAAGGCGCACGGGCTGCCGGTGCTGTGGATCGGCACCACGGAGATTTTTCGCGAGGCCGGCTTTCCCTATGCCAGGGGGCTGCATGCCTCGTTCGGCATCGAGCCCGAGCAATTGCTGTTTTCCGAGGCGCCCCGGCTTGTCGATGCGCTGTGGATCGCCGAAGAGGCCGCCCGGATGACCGCGCTCGCCGCCGTCATCCTGGAAATCCGCGGCAATCCGCAACGGCTGGACCTGACCGCGACACGCCGGCTGCATGCAAGGGCGCAAAGTGCCGGCCGGCCGGTGTTCCTGCTGCGGCAGGCGGCCGGGCCCGAACCGACGGCAGCGCCTGTGCGCCTGATCGTCTCGTCGGCGCCGGCCGTGCCGCGCGCCACGGTCGCCGGCCCGCTAGCCGGTTCGATCGGCCGCCCGGCCTTCACCATCACCATCGGCAAGAGCCGCACGGCCCTGCCTGGACAATTCACACTGGAGTGGAACCCCGATGAACGCGTATTCGACGAAAGAACGGGCGACGAAAGAAGGCAACGGGCAAAGAATCCTGTCTCTGTGGTTTCCCTATCTGGCAGCGGAAAGAATCCTGCGGCAGCGTCTGGGGCGGTCCTGGCGTTCCCGGCCGTCGGATCACCCGCCCCTGGTGATCAGCCACCGCCACGGGAACGCACAGCGCATCTCGGCCCTCGACGAGCGGGCTGAGGCGCTGCACCTGAAACGCGACATAGGCATTGCCGATGCGCGCGCCATGCATCCGTCGATCGACATCGTCGAGGCCGATCCCGAGGCCGACCGCCGCCTGCTCGAAGGCCTTGCCGACTGGTGCGACCGCTACACCCCGCTGGTGGCGCTGGACGGGGCGGACGGCCTGTTTCTCGACGTCACCGGCTGCACCCATCTGTTCGGCGGCGAACGCGCCATGCTGGACGACATCCTGTCGCGCTTCTTCCATCAGGGCTTCGATGTCCGCGCCGGCCTTGCCCCGACGCCGGGCGCGGCCTGGGCGGCGGCACGCTTTTGCGGCGATCGCATCGTTGTGTCAGGCGAGGAGGAAGCGCTGCTGGCGCCCTTGCCGCTGGCCGCATTGCGCATAGCGCCGGAAACCCGCGCCAGCCTGGAAAGCGTCGGCCTTCGCACGGCGGGCGCCGTCATGGCCGCACCGCGCGCGCCGCTTGCCCGCCGCTTCGGCGCCGCCTTGCTGCTGCGTCTCGATCAGGCGCTTGGCCGTCTTGACGAGGCGGTCTCGCCGCGCCTTCCCGTCGCGCCGCTTTCGGTCGAACGTCATCTGGCCGAGCCTGTCACCCTGACCGAGGACATTGAGCGGCTGGTGGGCTTGCTGGCAACAACGTTGAAGACCGATCTCGAGCGCCGTGGCGAGGGCGCCCGGACGCTGGCGCTGCTGCTCTTTCGTGTCGACGGCGCCGTCAGCCGCATTGCGCTCGGCACCTCGCGGCCGATGCGCGACCCCCGGCTGATCCAGAAACTGTTTCATGAAAGGCTGGCCGCGCTCGAGCAGGACATCGATGCCGGCTACGGCTTCGATCTGGTGCGGCTCTCTGTGCTGGCCGCCGCCGCTTTCGACATGGCGCAGGCCGATCTGACCGGGGAGGTGGCCGATGACGGCGCCGACATCGCCCTGTTCGCCGACCGCATACGCGCCCGGCTCGGCGAGGGCGCGGTGCTGCAGCCGGTCACTGTGGAAAGCCATCTGCCGGAACGCGCCGTCGCCATCGTCCCCTTCACCGAAACCCCGCGCCGTGTCACGCCGCCGAAGAAGCCGGACAGGATGCAGGCGCCGATGACCATCTTCCCGCCGGAACGGCCGATCCGGCTGTTCCGCGCGCCCGAACCGATCGAGGTGCCGGCCACCGAAATGCCGGAGGGACCGCCGCTGCACTTTCGCTGGCGCCGCGCGCTCTATCGCGTTACCCGTGCCGAGGGACCGGAACGCATCGCCGCCGAATGGTGGCGGCAAGCGCCAGGCGACGCCGCGGCATCGACACGCGACTATTTCCGCATCGAGGATGCCGACGGCCGCCGCTACTGGCTCTACCGGCAAGGGCTTTACGGCGGCGTCTCGCAGATCCCGCCGCGCTGGTTCATGCACGGGGTCTTCGCATGAACGCGCTGACCGTCATTCCCTATGCCGAGTTCGGCATCCAGTCGAATTTCTCCTTCCTGCGCGGCGCTTCCAAGCCGGAGGAGCTGGTGGTGGCGGCCAAGCTCCTGGGCTTCTCCGCGATCGGGCTTGCCGACCGCAACACGGTGGCCGGCGTGGTGCGCGCCTGGCAGCAGGCCAAGGTCGAAAACCTCTTCTACCACCCCGGCTGCCGGCTGGTTTTCTGCGACGGCACGCCCGACATTCTCGCTTATCCCAGGGATCGCAAGGGCTGGGGGCATCTCTGCCGCATGCTCACCCAAGCCAATCTGCGCGACGAGACCGAAAAGGGTGCCACCCTGCTCCAGCGCAACGATCTCCTCGAATGGGGGGATATGATGTCGCTGGCGATCCTGCCCGATCTGACGGCCGGCGCGGAAGAAAGCCTTGCCCTGCTTCGGAAGCTCAAGGACCGCTTCGGTAAGGCCCTGCGGCTTGGCGTCTCGCCCTGTTATGCGGGCAATGACCGGTTCCGGATCGAGCAGGCGGCGGCGTTTGCCGAGAGTCTCGGCATGCCGCTGATGGCGACCAACGATGTCCTCTACCACACGGCCGAACGCCGCCCCTTGCAGGACGTGCTGACCGCGATCCGCCTCAACACGCCCGTCGCGGAAGTGGGCCTGCAGCTGACCGCCAATGCCGAGCGCCATTTGAAGCCGCCGCTGGAGATGGGTCGCCTCTTCCGCCGCCATCCGCAGGCTCTGGCCGAGACGTTGCGCTTCGGGGAAGAATTGGCCTTCTCGCTCAGCGACCTCCAGTACAATTATCCGGACGAGCCGACGGAATCGGGCCTCGGGCCGCAGGCCGAACTGGAGAGACTGGCGCGGGAGGGTGCGGCCAGGCGCTATCCCTCGGGAGTGCCTGCCTCCGTGATCAAGCGCATCGAGGAAGAACTCGCTCTGATCGAGCGCCTCAACTACGCCCGCTATTTCCTGACCGTCTACGACATCGTCAAATTCGCCCGCAGCCAGGACATCCTCTGCCAGGGCCGTGGGTCGGCCGCCAATTCGATCGTCTGTTTCTGCATCGGCATCACCGAGGTGGGGCCGGACAAGATCGATACGCTTTTCGAACGCTTCATTTCCGAGGAGAGGAACGAACCGCCCGACATCGATGTCGACTTCGAGCATGAAAAGCGCGAAACCGTCATCCAGTATATTTACGAGAAATACAGCTCCAAGCGCACCGCGCTTGCCGCCGCCGTCATCAGCTATCGCGGCCGCTCGGCGCTGCGCGAAGTGTCGAAGGCGATGGGCCTGTCCGAGGATGTCAGGGCGTCGCTGTCCGGCTCGATCTGGGGCTGGTCGACCTCGGAACTCGGCGAGAAGGAAGCCCGCGCCGGTGGCCTCGACCGCGCCGATCCGGTGTCGCGGCATGTGATGGAGTGCGCCAACGAGATCATGGGCTTCCCGCGTCATTTGTCACAGCATGTCGGCGGTTTCGTCATCACCAGGGACCGGCTCGACGAGATCGTCCCCATCGTCAAGACGGCGATGGACGAGCGCAAGATGGTCGAATGGGACAAAGACGATCTCGATGCGGTGAAAATCCTCAAAGTGGACATCCTGGCGCTCGGCATGCTGACCTGCCTCCAGCGCGCCTTCACGTTGCTCGAAAATCATTATTGCGTGAGGGACGGCTATGGCAGGCCACTGACCCTGGATACGATCGCCAAGGAGGACGGCCGCGTCTACGACATGATCTGCCGCGCCGACACGATCGGCGTCTTCCAGATCGAATCGCGCGCGCAGATGTCGATGCTGCCCAGGCTCAGGCCACGCAGCTTCTACGATCTGGTCATCGAGGTGGCGATCGTGCGGCCCGGCCCGATCCAGGGCGATATGGTGCATCCCTATCTGCGCCGCCGGCAAGGCAAGGAAGACGCTGAATATCCCAAGCCGGAACTGAGAGAGATTCTTGGCAAGACGCTGGGTGTTCCCCTGTTCCAGGAACAGGCGATGAAGATTGCCATCGTCGCCGGCGGTTTCAGGCCGGGTGAGGCCGACGAGCTGCGCCGCGCCATGGCTACGTTCAAGCGCACCGGCACGATCGGCAATTACCGCCGGCGCATGATCAAGGGCATGACGGACAGAGGTTACACGGAGGATTTCGCCGAGCGCTGCTTCAAGCAGATCGAGGGTTTCGGCGAATACGGCTTTCCCGAAAGCCATGCCGCTTCCTTCGCTTTGCTCGTCTATGCCTCCTGCTGGTTCAAGACCTTCTATCCCGACGTGTTCTGCGCCGCGATCCTGAACGCGCAGCCGATGGGGTTTTACCAGCCGGCGCAGCTGGTGCGTGACGCGCGCGACCATGGCGTCGATATCCGCGAGGTCGACGTCAATTATTCCGTCTGGGACTGCACCCTGGAGAAAGCGCCTTTCGACCCGGCCCGCATCCTGCCGCGCCATGCCGAAATGCGCGGCGTCATCGAGACGGACCATGCGGTGCGACTCGGCTTCAGGCAGATCAAGGGCCTTTCCAAGGAACGCATGGAGCAATTCGTTGCGCGACGCGGCGCCGGCTACTCGACCGTCCGGGATGTCTGGCTGCGCTCCGGCCTCGATGTCGGCGAGATCGAAAGGCTGGCGCAGGCCGACGCCTTCCGTTCGCTCGGCCTTGATCGTCGTGAAGCCTTGTGGGCGGTGCGCGCGCTGGACGGCAAGAGTGCCGCCGAAAAACTGCCGCTGTTCGACCAGCCGGCGCTGCGCCTGCGCGAACTGGAACCCGAGACGAAACTGCCGAAAATGCCGCTCGGCGAGCATGTCATCCACGACTACCGCTCGCTCGGCCTGTCGCTGCGGGCACACCCTGTCGCCTTCCTGCGCGAGCGGCTCGACCGCGCCGGCGTCACGCCCAATGCCAACCTCCCCTCGGTGCGCGACGGCAGGCGGGTTTCCGTCGCCGGGCTGGTGCTGGTGCGCCAGCGCCCCGGCAAGGGCAACGCGATCTTCCTGACGCTGGAGGACGACAAGGCGGTCGCCAACGTCATCTTCTGGGAGAGAACCTTCACCCGCTTCCGGCCCATCGTCATGGGCGCGCGCTTCGTGAAGGTCACCGGGAAATTGCAATCGGAATCCGGTGTGGTCCATATCGTCGCCGAGAAGGTCGAGGATCTGACGCCCTGGCTGACCGTGCTTCTGGAGAAGGTCAGTGGGGCCGGGCAGCCGGCGGCCACCTCCCCGACCGCCAAGACAGAAGTCCCGGATCGCGATGGCCGCCCCGCGCTCCGCAACGCGCCGATCAAACAGGATCTCGCAACGCTGTCGGAGGAGGCGGAACAGGTCATGCCCAAGGGGCGCAATTTCCAGTAGGGCGGTTCCCTAGTTTTGCATCTCAACGTCGCGGTGATGCAGAATGGACGCTAGCGGGACAGCACCCCTCTGCCCTGCCGGGCATCTCCCCCACTTGGGGGGAGATCGGCAGCTTCGCCGCCCGACCCGTCTTTCAATGTTGGAGATTGGCGAAAACGAGGACAACAGCCAATCTCCCCCCTTGAGGGGGAGATGTCCGGCAGGACAGAGGGGGGCGCTGTCCCGCCAGCCTCTGGAAACTTCTGCGCCCCAGCGGCGCCCGAAATCAGGTCGATCCACCCGGTTTCGGCGGCGACAACACATCCTCCGCCGAGATGATCCGCGCCTCGGAAGGCAGCATGATCGGGATGCCGTCGCGCACCGGATAAGCGAGCTTGGCCACCCTTGAGATCAGTTCACCGCGATCCGGATCCCAGGCCAGCGGCCCCTTGGTCAGCGGGCAGGCCAGCAGCTCCAGCAGCTTGGGGTCGACATTGGTCTTCTTTCCGTCACGTCCATCCGCCGCCATCGCATCACTCTTCTCAGCCGGTTGCGGGCCTAAGATGTGTTGAGATTCAGGTCAGGCCGGCATCACCTGAATATCGGCACATCTTACTGCAAGCTCGAACCAAAGTCCTCGTTCTCGCGCGCCAGCGTCATTTCGGTGATGGCGATCAGCGTTTCGGCCCGGGTCTTCAGGTCCGCTGCTTCGAGCAGCGCCTGCTTTTCCGCCGGCCCATAGGGCGCCATCATCGACAAGGCGTTGACCAGCATGGCATTTTCGGCGCGGCTGACGCTTTCCCAGTCGGCCTCGAGATCGTTGGCCTGCAGATAGGCGCGAAATGCCCTGAGCAGTGCCGGCCGGTCGATCTCGTTCGCCGCCTGATCCTCGCCGAGATCGGCGAGAAAGGGAGCGAGCTTGGCTTGGCGAAACGGCGTTTTCACGGCCAGTTCGTGGGTGATGCGGAACCGGCAAACGCCCTGCAGCGAAATCAGGTAGCGGCCGTCGCCGGTCTCGGAAAGGGCGATGATGCGGCCGGCGCAGCCGACATTGCAGAGCTCCGGCTCGCCATCCTCGCGCAGCGCGCCATCGAGACGGGGCTGGATGACGCCGATCAGCCGCGAACCGGCGATAGCCTCGTCAACCATCTGCAGGTAGCGCGGCTCGAAGATGTTGAGAGGCATGCGGCCGCCCGGCAGCAAAAGCGCGCCTTCGAGCGGAAAGATCGGGATCGTCGACGGCAAATCCTTGGCGAGCCGGTAATGCGCGTTTCCCGCTTGCACCTCATTCCTCCGATCGACTTCACCAGCTGGAAGTCAATTTCCTAATCTGGCGCAGTCACCACCGTCCGCAAGCCCGTGCGACGAAACAGCCGCGGCTCAGGAAAACAGCAGCGACGACAATTTGCGCCGTGCCGCCAGCGTCGCCTCGTCGGTCATGCCCCAGGCCTCGAAAAACTGCAGCAACTGCGTCTTGGCGCCATCCTCGTTCCAGCCGCGGTCGGCCTTGACGATGGCCAGGAGATTGTCGGCGGCCGCCATGCGCTCGCCCCTGGCGTTCTGGATCATGGCCAGATCGAAACGCGCCTGGTGATCCCCAGGGTTTTCGGCCAGGCGGCGCTCGAACTCGGCCGGGTTGCCAAGCGCGGCCGCCTGCGCGGCGAGCGCCATCTTGGCGCGCAGCGCGCCGAGCGCCGGCGCATCCTTCTTGGCCTCCGGCGCCGTTGCCAGCAACGCTTCGGCGCCTTGCGTGTCGCCGGCCTCGAACAACAACTCGCCCAGTCCGGCGATCGCCTCGACCGTCTCCGGCGCCTGCGCCAGGACCGCGTCATAGATGTCGGCGGCGGCCTGCATGTCGCCGGCGTCGCGCGCCTCGGCGGCGGCGGCCAAGGCTTCGGCCACCGGCGGCGCGCCATTGCCCTTGCCGCCGACCTTGGTGATGAATTCGGCGATCTGGCTCTCGGGGACGGCACCCATGAAGCCGTCGACCGGCTGGCCGTCCTTAAAGGCGATGACCGCCGGAATGGACTGGATGCCGAGCTGGCCGGCGATCGAGGGATGATCGTCGATGTTCATCTTGACCAGCTTGACCTTGCCGCCGGCGGCCTTGACCGCCTTTTCCAGCTGCGGCGTCAGCTGCTTGCAGGGGCCGCACCACGGCGCCCAGAAATCGACCAGCACCGGCTGGCGGCGCGATTCCTGGATGACATCGGCGGCGAAGGCCGCGGTCGTCGTGTCCTTGATGACATCGCCGCCGGCAGGGGCTCCCGCGGGCGCATCGCCAGGGGCGACCTTTGCGCGCGCGGGCTCGGTTCCGCCATACTGCACCGTGGTGGCATACTGGCCGCCATTGCTGCCGAATGACCCGCCAAACGGATTGTTGTCGCTCATCTTGTCATCCTTTCGGTCGCGCCGCCGCCACGGTTCGGCGCAATATCTTCATTGGAAGTCGGCTTCGCCATCCATGTGGCGATCATGCCGAGACTTTCAAGATAGCAGCATCATGCCCGGTTGCCTCGACGAATCTGATGAGGTCGCCCGCCGCGATCGACGTCGTCGCTTCGTTGGTCAGCGGATGGGCGTTGATGACGGCGTGTTCCATCAGATCCCTGTCGAGCACCAGCTTGACCCTGTTTTCCCTGTCGTTGATGACGCCGAAGACGGTAACGGCGCCCGGCGAAACGCCGAGCAGCTCCATCAGCATCTCCGGCTTGCCGAAGGACACGCGGCTGGCGGCGCCGATCAGCTGGTGGATCTGCTTGAGATCGACGACCGCGTCCTCGCCGACGGTGACCAGGAAGAAATTGTCCTTCTTGTCCTTCAGGAACAGGTTCTTCGTGTGCCCGCCCTCGATTTCGCCGCGCAGCGCCTGCGAATCGGCGACCGTGTAGAGCGGCGGATGGCGTATCGTCGAGACGGCAATGCCGAGCCCGGCAAGAAAGGCCATCAGTTCAGCTTCGCTCTTCGGCATCGATCTTCTTCTTCGTCCGTTTCTTGGCCTTGCCGTTTACGGCCATTAAGGCGGCCGACACAAGACCATCGCGCAACGGGACAATGAAATCCGCAGGCCGCGGGCGGTTTGCCGGCATCGTCAGGAAGCTTGCAAAAAGGCTCGCGATTCCCTGTTGCAATCGCCGCGCTCTTCAGCCATATAGGCCCGGCTTGCGGCCAAGACGCCGTGTGAGCGGGTGTAGCTCAGGGGTAGAGCACAACCTTGCCAAGGTTGGGGTCGAGCGTTCGAATCGCTTCACCCGCTCCAATTTCCTCTAGGGGAATCAAGCGATTAAGAGGCGCCCTTCGGGGCGCCTTTTGCTTACATGGCATTTCAATATAAGCGCAATGTAAGCGGCTGAAATGGCCGGCAGCCGCTTTGCGAACCCCTTCCATGGTCGGGGCGAAGCCATCGAGTTCGCGCTACGCGGTTCAACCATCGACAATGGTCAGATCGGTGGTGGAGTTTGTGAAACGCCAAACGCCGCCCAACAGCTCAATGCTCAGGCATCGCGAAACCGACAGAATTGCGCTCTACTGTTTGAGTTTGGGGACGCGATTCGTGCTGTCAATTGCCCCTACGCTTGCAACGTTCCACAGAGTCTGTCGGAAGCTGGGTTTGGAAATGGGCGTCGCAGGCTCGATCCAGGCGCGTGGTGCAAACATTCCCTCAGATCGTGACGAACAGCGTAACAAGGGCATCAACACGTGGCCTGGTCAGTGCATAGTTTGAAGGCCACGAGGTCGCGACCGATGCTGGGGGGCAGTCCAGGCGGGACCGGGGCTCTTTTCTGTCGCTTCCTCATGGCAAGTTTCGCGCTCGTAGCTGTGTCGACAAGTGTGCAAGCCCATATCATTCAAACGGGAACAGGCGGATTTGGCAGCGGTTTCGAACATCCGCTGACAGGCCCCGATCACTTTCTGGCGATGTTCGCCGTTGGCTTGTGGGGCGCCCAGATCGGCGGACGATCGATCTGGGCGCTGCCGGTCGCGTTCCCGCAGATCATGGTTCTCGGTGGCGTCGCCGGTATTGCGGGGCTCCCGCTGCCCGGCGTGGAGACCGGCATCGCGCTTTCGATCATCACCTTGGGACTTGCCATTGCATGCGCCTGGCGGCCGGCGGAATGGATCGCGTTGCTGCTGATCGCAGTGTTTGCGGTTTGCCATGGATATGCTCATGGCGCGGAGTTGCCCAACGCCGCCGACCCTGCCGACTTTGCCATTGGCTTTGTCGTCGCCACCGGCATGATCCATCTTCTGGGCATCGGGGTCGGGCTTGTTCTTGGCAAGCCGTTCGGCGGCTGACTATCGCGAGGGCTGGGTGGGTCGATCGCGATCGGAGGCACCTATTTCCTTGTCGCCTGAGATAGGTTCGCAACGACCCGCCGCCAGGACGCTGCTGCGGTGGTCCGGCCCTGTGTTGGCGCTCGCCGGGGCAGCCGCTATCGGCGCTCTCGCATTGCAGGCGCCGTCCGAGCGAACGATGACGTCATGGTGGATTTTTAACAGTGGCCTTTCTTTGGAACGGGTCATTCCGCTTGCCGGACTTGGTGTCGCGATCGCTCTGGTGCGCAGTCGCCATGTCGTTGTCGCACTGGCAACATTTCTGCTTGGCGTCATGCTGGGAATAGTCTTTCAGGACCACTTTCTCGCACTCATGGCGGCCGTGCCCGGCGCAACGACGCACCTCTTCCTGACCGGGCCGGTTTCGGCGCTTGCGTCCGGTCTGCTGTTGATCATGCCTGCCCGCCTCAGACTATGGGTTCCTCCCCTGGCCACCACGCTTATCGGCGCCATGCTTGGTGTCGCCACAACGCTGACCGACCCCACCTTGCATGATCCCGCAATTTCGCTGATCGCCACTCTTATCGGCTCATGGATCCTGGCTGCCATTGGCCTCAGCGGGCATGCCTTCCGGCAGAGCTGGTTTCCGATCGCCGCGCGCATCCTTGGCAGTTGGCTGATTGCGATTGGCCTTCTTCTTGGAGGAGCGGCAGTTGCCGCCAGGCCTCCGGTGCTTGCGCCACTCCCGCCACCGGTAGCTGAAGGCGGGGCGAACGCGCGCCGCTTCGAGACACCGTTTCCGAGAGTAGATCGGCAAGGCGACCGTTCACGGTCCGCTGCACGGCCCGTCCTCCCGTGAAGATTCCTGAGTCTATTTTTCAAGAAACGCGGTCGGCTCCGACAGGCAATCAGTGCATAGCCCGCTGAGTTCTAGGCTTGTCGTCCCGATCTGGAAATTTTGGCGTCTCGCCCACTCGGCCAACCGGAGATCGACAACGTCGTCGCTAAACTCCGTGACCCGGCCGCATCGTTCGCAAACCGCGAGGATCGCTGTCCCCCGGCCATGGGCGTGTGGACCGACGCACAACACGAATGCATTGAGGCTTTCGATCTTGTGAACCGTGCCGTCCTCGATGAGTTTCTTGACCGCCCGATAGACCTGCACCGGCGATCGGATGCCATGCGGCCGGATGTCATCGAGGATGTCGTAGGCGCTGACCGGCCTGCCGGCCTGGGTGATGGCATTCAGCACCAGCTTCTGGTTCCGGGTGAGGTCAGCGGTTGTCATTGGCCATCGAGCGTTGCGCCATGCCGCTGATCAGATAGGCGGCCGCACCCAGCGCCGTGATCCAGAAGCTCGTCGGCCAGTCGGTCAGAAAGGCGAGCGACAGGCTGACCCAGGCGATGACGACGGCAAGCGCGATCGAGACCGCGATGCCGGCGAGCACGCGGCGCGTCAGCCTGAGCGCCGTCGCCGCCGGGGCGACCATCAGCGCGAAGACGAGCAGCACGCCGACGATCTGCACGGCCTCGGCGGTGGCGACAGCGACGAGGATCATGAATAGCGTCGAGACGAGGTTGAGCGGCACGCCCCGCGCCTCGGCGAGTTCCGGCTGCAGGCTGGCGAACAGCAACGGCCGGGCGATCAGCACCAGCGCGACAAGGATCGCCACGGCCAGCACCGCAAGCACGATGACGGTGCGCAGGCTGATGCCGAGCACATTGCCGAACAGCACGTTGGTCGCCTGCGAGGCGAAGGCGGTGTAGAAATGCAGGAACAAAAGGCCAAGGCCGAGCGACAGCGTCAGCACGATGCCGATGGCGACGTCGCGATGCGCGCGCTCGCCGAGCAGGCCGATGCCGATGCCGGCGACGACGGTGAACACGGTCAGGCCGAAAAACGGCGACACTCCAATGAGGCCGGCGCCGGTGGCGCCAGGAAAGCCGACATGGGCGAGCGCGTGGCCTGCAAAAGTCTGACCCCGGAGCACGAGGAAATAGCCGACCGCACCGGCGACGATGCCGACCACGGTGCAGGCATAGAAGGCGTTGCGCATGAATTCATAATCAAAGATCGTGGACATGCGCCCCGCTTTCCAGTTCGACGTCGTCGGCCATGACGAAGATGCGTCCGGCGACCCGCACCACATTGATTTGCGTGCCGTAGAGTTTCGACAGCACCGGCCCGCTGATGACCTCGTCGACGGAGCCGATCGCGGCGCTGCCATTGCCGAGATAGAGCACGGAATCGACGGCGCGCAGCAGCGGGTTGATCTCGTGCGAGCAGAACAGCACCGCGATGCCGAGCCGTTTCCCCACCTCATGCACCAGATCGATGATCGTGCGCTGGTGTGCTGCGTCGAGGCTGATCAGCGGCTCGTCGAGCAGCAGCAGCTGCGGATCGCCGATCAGTGATTGCGCAATCAGGATGCGCTGGCGCTCGCCGCCGGAAAGCTCTGCCAGCGGGCGCCGGGCGAGGTCGGTCGCCCCGACCTCCTCGAGCGCCTTCCAGGCGGCTTCCTTTTCGGCAGCGGAAGCCACGGGCCAGCCCCAGCGATGTCCGCCCGCCGCGGTGAGCACAAAGTCCAGGCCGCTGATGCCCATATGGGTAAGGGTGCGTCGCGCTTGCGGCATGTAGCCGATCGACGGATTGCCGCGCGTCGGCGGTTTGCCGAGCACCGAGATGGCACCACCCGCCGGCTTGATGAGGCCCAGGATCGCGCGCAGCATCGTCGTCTTGCCGGCGCCATTGGCGCCGAGAAGGCCGACAAAGGCGCCTTGCGGAATCGAAAAGGAGACGTCGGAAAGAACCCGGCGTCCCCCATAGGTCAGCGTGACCCGCTCGAATGCGACGGCGCTCATTGCGTGCGGGCTGCGAGCGCCTTCTGGACCGCGTCAAGCTGCCCGCCGAACCAGGACTGGATCGTCTGGCCGGCCGGTTCCGTCTCGGTGACGCCGATGACGGTGACCTTGTTCTGCTTGGCGATGTCGAGCAGCCTGGTCGTCGCCTCGTCCGTCACTTGCGAATTGTAGAACAGGATCTTGGCCGAACCATCCTTCAGGCTGTTCTCGAAAGCCGTCACCTGGGTTGGGCTCGGCTCGGCGTCGTTCATCAACGCCACCTGGAAGTCGTAGTTCAGCATCTTGAGGCCGAGGGCTTCCGCCATATAGCCGAACACCGGCTCGGTGGCGGTCACTTCGGTACCGGCATAGGTCTTCTTGACGTCGGCGATTTCCTTGTCGATGCCCTCGAGCGACGACTGGAATTTTTTCAGATTGGCTTCGTAGTGCACTGCATTGGCGGGATCGCGCTTCGACAGATCGGCGGTGAGCGCCTTGGCAATCGCCGGCAGTGTCGCCGGGTTGTACCAGAGATGCGGATTGTCGCCCGACTTCTTGCCGATCAGGTCGACGGCGATGATGGTGGTGCGGTCCGGCTTGGTCGAGGCCGAGAGCAGCTTGTCCATCCAAGGATCGTAATCGGCGCCGTTGTAGATGATGATCTTGGCATCGGCGATGGTGCGCGCCGTCGACGGGCTGGTCTCGAAAAGGTGCGGATCGTCGTCGGGATTGGCAAGGATGCTGGTGACCGCGACATGGCTGCCGCCGATCTGGCGAGCGAGATCGCCATAGAAATTCTCGGCTGCCACAATGTTCATCTTGTCTTCGGCCCGGGCGACAGCACTGGTCAGCAGGGGCGCTGCAACCAGCAGCGCGGCTAGAAAGGGAACGGAACGCATCCTTGGTCTCCTTTGGATTGTGTGGGAGGAACGGCCGGCCGCAAGGCTTGTCGGTATGGTGTAACTGTATAACGGTAACAATATAACGTTTGTGTTCGAAATGTGGCGCAAGTGAATGCCCTTTCGGGTGCTGCCATTTTTCATGCGCACAAAGCCGTGACTGACCCCAAAACGTGCCAGAAGAGCTCGATCACGTTTCCGGATGATCTCCTGGAGCTAGGGTTCGGCCCTTTGTTCTGCTCGTGCCGCTCCCCAGACTTCGCGCGCAGCGTCAGCATTCATGGCGGCGATACAAAGGCCGACAACCAAATCCGGCCATGCTGACCTCCACACATAGGCCGTCACCAGCCCCGCCGAGACTATGGCGACGTTTGCCAAGGCGTCATTCCGTGCCGACAGAAACGCCGCTTTGGTCAGACTGCCGCTATGATGGCGGTACCTGGCCAGCATAAAGGCGCAGGACAAGTTGACGATGAGGGCCCCAGCCCCGGTCAATGACAACAGTGCCGCATTCGGCGCCAAGGGAAGGTTGAACTTTTCCCATGCCGTCCAGAGCGTCGCCAGGCCCGGAATGAGGAGAATGCCGGCCAATGCCATGCCGACCCGCGCTCGGTTTCGCGCGGTCCAGCCAATTGCCAATACGATTAGAAGATTGACCGAGGCATCTTCCAGAAAGTCGACGCTATCCGCAAACAGCGATACCGAGCCAATGGCCCTTGCTATGGCGAACTCGATGCCGAAATAGGCAAGGTTGAGAATCGCCACCAGCCGGACAACGCCACGCAACGCCTTGTTCTCTTCAAGTCTTAAGGGCATCGCAAATCGCTATCACGCCAGGAAAGGCCTTGCACCTATCACTGTGACAGATGAAGAGCGATTGCCGCTGCGTGAGGCCGGCCAATCGCTTGGCCTGTCGAAAATGCGGATCATGATCTCCGTCCTTCTTCCGCAGGCTTTCAGGTTGGCGCTGCCGGCGATCGGCGGGCAGAATATCCTGCTTTTGAAGGGAACTGCATTGGCCTCGACGATCACGGTCTTCGAACTGATGGGTGCAGCGAACCTCGTTCGCGCGCAGACTTTTCGGGTCTACGAGCCTCTGCTCGCAGCCGCGGTAGGATATTTCCTGCTAGCGGCGGCGATCACTGTCGGCTTCGGCTTTTTCGAGAGACGGCTTGCTCGACGATATTGAGCCGCACGGCCGAGGTGACCACGAAAAGTTTGCAGCTGTCGATGGGTTGGGTCTCAATTCTTTCTATTGTCGTTCGCGAGACATCAAGAAGCCGATGCTGCGGCCTTCCGATCTACCCCGCGTCCGAACTCGACGTCCCAGCCGCGCTCCGCGAGTGCGGCTTCGCTGCTCAGCCCGAGTTTGGGGAAAAGCAGTTCAGCGACGTTGAACGCCTCTTCGAGATGCGGATAGCCGGACGCGATGATCGTCTCGATGCCGATCTCCTGATACTCGCGAATGCGCGCGGCAACATTGTCGGGATTGCCGACCAGAGCCGTTCCCGCGCCACCTCGCACCAGCCCGGGCCCCGCCCACAGATTCGGACCGACGACCAGCCGGTCGCGTCGGCCCTGGTGAAGCGCCGACATGCGCTTCTGTCCGACGGATTCCGAGATGTGGACAAATCCGTTCTGGGCCTCGGCGATCAGATCGTCGGTGACATGGCTGATCAGCCTGTCGGCGGCGGCCCAGGCCTCTTCCTCTGTCTCGCGTACGATCAGATGAATGCGGAGCCCGAAGCGGATCGTGCGGCCTTGCGCCGCCGCGGCTTTCCTGACGCGATCAACCTTTTCGGCAAGCTGGTCCACCGGTTCGCCCCAGCTCAGATAGGCATCGACGTGCTTGGCGGCGATCGCGATGCCGGCGTCGGAAGAGCCGCCGAACCAGAGTGGCGGATGGGGCTGCTGGACCGGAGGGAAAGAAATATCGGTGCCGTGGGCGGACAGGTACTTGCCCTCGAAATCCGCTGGTTCGCCCGAAAGGATGCGCCGCCAGATGGTCAGGAACTCGTCGGTCTGCGCATAGCGCTCGTCATGGCTGAGCTTGTTGCCGTCGCCGGCAAGGTCGGCCGGATCCGCGCCGGTGACGACGTTGAGCAGGACACGGCCGCCGGAAATGCGGTCGAGCGTGGCCGCATGGCGCGCGAACAACGCCGGCGTCCCGCTGCCCGGCCGCAGCGCCACGAGGAATTTCAGCCGTTCGGTCAGCGGGATCAGCCCGGCCGCCACGATCCAGGCGTCTTCGCACCGCGTTCCAGTGGGCAGGAGCACGCCCTTGAAGCCAAGCCGGTCGGCGGCCTGGGCGATCTCCTTGAGATAGCCGAAGGTTGCCGGGCGGTGCCGCTCGTCGGTGCCGAGATACGGCCCATCGCCATGGGTCGGCAGATACCAGTAGAGGTCAAGCGGACGGGTATTGCTGGACATCGGACTGTTCCTTCAGCGATGCGGAATGTGTGCGGGAAGCGTCAGAGCTTGCCCTTCCAGGGGATGAGGCGGTGCTCCAGCCAGCGCATGCCGCTGGTGAAGGCGAAGGCGAGGACGGCAATGACGATGAGGCCGACGAAGACGACGTCGGTGGCGAGGAAATTGGCCGCCGACATGATCATGTAGCCAAGGCCCGATTGGGCCGCGATCAGTTCGGCCGCGACCAGCGTCGACAATCCCGCGCCAATGGCAATCTTCAGGCCGGTCATGATTTCCGGCAATGCGGACGGCAGGATGATGCTGGTGAACAGTTGCAGGCGGCTGGCGCCAAGCGACAGCGCGGCATTGATCCGTTCAATGGGCACGGACCGGACACCGGCCTGTGCGGCAAAGCAGATCGGGGCAAAGGTCGACAACGACAGGAGCACGATCTTGGAGGTCTCGCCGATGCCGAGCCAGATGATCAGCAGCGGCAGGTAGGCCAGCGGCGGCAAGCCCCAGTAGAGATCGATCGGCACGCTGAAGATGCCCTTGACCCAGCGATTGAGCCCCATCAGCAAGCCGAGCGGAATGCCCAGGAAAATGCCGACGCCGAGCGCGGCGGCGATGCGGCCAAGACTTGCCAGCGTGTGGTCGAGCAGCGTGCCGTTGGCGTAGCCATCGGCCCAGACGGCGCTGAACTGGCTCAGCACCTCGACCGGCGACGGCAGGAACAGCGGCGACGCCCATTCGAAATGCGCGGCAAGGAACCACAAGGCGATCAGCGACGCCAGCGTGGCCAGGCTGATGCCGAGCGTGCTTGTCGACGCCGATCGGCGCGGTTTGGGAGACGGCGCGCGCTGAGCCTTCGAAGACGAAGATGAAGTTCCGGAATTGGCGGCAAGCGTCATTGCAGGGTTCCTGTGCGGGCGCCTTCCGGCAGGTGGATGAGCGAGCGGATTTCCTGTCGCAGTTCGATGAAGCGGGGGTGGGACTGGATCGGCCCGATGTCGCCGCTCTCCGCGAATTCGCGAACGAAATCGGCGTCGAACCGGGCGACGATTCGGCCCGGCCGGGGCGACATCACAACGACGGTCGTGCCGAGCGTGAGGGCTTCCTCGATGGAATGGGTGATGAACAGGATCTGCTTGCTGGTCTTGGCCCAGACCGACGCCAGAAGCTGCTGCATCGTCTCACGCGTCAGGCTGTCGAGGGCGCCGAACGGCTCGTCCATCAAGAGGATCTTCGGATCGGTGGCCAGCGCCCGCGCGATGCCGACGCGCTGACGCATGCCGCCGGACAACTCGTAGGGCGGCTTTTCGGCGAAATCGGCGAGCCCGACCAGTTCCAGCAGGCGCCTTGATTGCTCATGGCGTTCGCCGCGCGGCACGCCCCGGTATTTCAGGCCGAGAGCAACATTGTCCAACACGTTGGCCCAGGGCAACAACGTATCCTTCTGGAACACGACACCACGATCGCCGCCGGGCGCGACGATCTCCTTTCCGTCCAGCGTGATCGTGCCTTCGCTGAGCGGCAGGAAGCCGGCGATCGCGTTGAGCAATGTCGACTTGCCGCATCCCGAAGCACCGACTGCGACAACGATGGAATCGGGAGCGATATCGAGCGAGACGTGGTCGAGCGCGTGCACATCCTGGCCGTCCGTGGCTGGAAAGGTGACGCTGGCATCGCGGATACGAAGCATGGTGGCCTCCGGGCAGCCTGGCTGGCGAGATGTCCGCCAGCCAGGCTGGATGTCTTTCAGGGATTTTAGTTCGAGGCCTTGGCGGCGTCCGCATATTGCGGATCGGCGGCTTCGGCGTAGCTGTCCTTGATGGTAGTGATCTTGTGCTGGTCCTTCAGGAAGCCGGCGGTGTCCTTGAGGATTTTCGCAACGGTGCTCTTGTCACCTCCGCCCAGCCATTTGTCGGAAGCCTGTTCGTCGAGCGGCGGAACGACGGTCGTCTTCAACTGCCCCGAATTCTCGGCCGCCGTGCCGCCCTGCAATTTTGCGATCAGCTTGGCACCCTCGGAGTCTGGTCCCCAGGCAGCCGGATTGCTCAGATAGGCGGTGTTGTAACCGTCGATCAGCCGGACATACTGGCCAAGGAAGTCGGGATTGGCCTTGGCGAATTTGCCGGTCACGACCAGCGCGCTGAAGGTCGGCGCGCCACGATCGGCTACCTGGCCAGCTGTGAGAAGTACCTTGCCATTCTTCTTGAGCTCGGAAAGTGCCGGATCCCAGACAAAGGCGCCGTCAATGTCGCCGCGCTTCCAGGCCGCCACGATCTCGGGCTGCGGAATGGCGATGACCTGGGTTTCCTTCTCGGAAATGCCTTCCTGCTTGAGCACGGCGAGAAGCTGGTAATGGTCGGTCGAGACCGGCGCTGCGGCGAGCTTCTTGCCGCGCAGGTCCGCCGGCGACTTGATTTCGGGCCGCACCACCAGGGCCTCGCCGTCGCGGGAGACCGAGGAGATGTAGAACGCCTTCACGTCGATGCCCCTGCTGACGGCCGCCGCAAACGGGCTCGATCCGACATCGCCGATCTGGACGTCGCCGGATGCGATGGCCGCGAAGATGTCGGCGCCGGAATTGAAGCGGCGGAATTCGATGTTCCAGCCGGTCTTCTTGGCGAGATCGCCATTGGCGATGCCGAGATTGTAGGGGTTGGCGCCGGTTTGGTAGGCGATGACGACTTTCTTGTCGTCAGCATGCGCGGCAGTAAACGTGGCCGCGATGGTAAAGCCGACAACGGCGGCGGAAATCAATCTTCGCATGATATTTGATCCTTTTGAACAGAGGGCAAACCCCTCGATTGCCCGCCCTGGCCAAGAGCGTCGGATTAAATTCCACTTAACTTATAGACTTAGATAGCAATGGAATTCTGAAAACCTTCTCGGGATTGAAAAATTCGGCTTGGAGCTCAAACTATCGCCCCAAGATAAATGCATGTCGCCCAAAAGTGATCTCGGTTTGGAGTGCGCGAAGTGCATCAAACGACCACGTGAAGCGCGTCGCATGGACCTGTTTCGACGCGATGCGCTTCAGGTCGAAACCTGCCCCACATCTCCCGGAAATCACATAAAGTTACAGGAGGAACGCTTCCTGCCAGGTCTCGTTAGCCTCCATCAACCGAAAGATGGAGAAAACGATGCAAGACATTTCGGGCAAGCGTATCGCCATTCTCGCGACCAACGGCTTCGAACAGTCCGAGCTGGAAGTGCCGTTGAAAAAACTGCGCGAGGCGGGCGCGCAGGTCGATGTGGTGTCGCTTGAAAGCGGCGAGATCAAGGGTTGGAACCACAAGGATTGGGGCCGGAGCGTTCCTGTCGACAGGACCTTGGACGAGGCGCGGGCGGACGACTACGATGCGATCGTCCTGCCCGGCGGCGTTATCAATCCCGACCTGCTGCGGATCGAGCAGAAGGCTTTGGATTTCATCAAGTCGTTCTGGTCCGCCAAGAAGGTCGTCGGCGCGATCTGCCATGCGCCCTGGCTTCTCGTGGAAACCGGGATCGCGAGAGGCCGCCGCGTCACCTCCTACAAATCGATCAAGACCGACGTGATCAACGCCGGCGGTCTTTGGGAGGACAGCAAGGTCGTCACCGACCAGGGGCTTGTCACCAGCCGCAACCCGGGCGATCTCGACGCCTTCTGTGACAAACTCACCGAGGAGATCAGGGAGGGCCGGCACGACGGGCGGGCAGCGGCATAACCGGTCTTTCGACGAGCAAGACCGTCTTCAGGCGCCTTTGGCGCCATCCGCCTTGCGCAGCGACGCCTGGTGGACCAGCGACGTCCAGCTGTTGGTCGAGGCGAGATGACAGTAGAGCAGGCCGAGCGCGCCTGACCGTCTGAGGTCGAGGAAGGCTTCGTCGCTCAGCTTGTTGAAGGCCGGCTCGTCGATCACCTGGAAATCAGTGAGGTTGAGCACTTCGCCGCCCTCCAGCGTCACTTTGCTCTGGCGTGGCGCGAACAGGCCATGCGCGTCGATCCTGTCGATCATGACGCGGGTGGCTCTGAAATCGATCTGGAACTGGTCGCAGAAGGCGAGCGCCTGCTTCGTCGCCTCGGTCGCCTCGGCGCCGTTGAAGAACGACGCGACCTTGTCTTCGCGGAACGGCGCCATGAGCTGGTCGACGACGCGCTCGCTTGCCCTGTCGACGCACAGCGTCAGCCGGCCGGGCGCGCTCGCGTCCTCGGCAAGAATGAAGGGATAGCGGCGGACATAGGCGGGGACATAGTGCGGCGCGGCCCACCGGCCGTCGGCATCGATGAACAGGTTTTCGTTCTGGCGCACGCCGGTGATGATCACCGGGGCCTTCGCGGCACCGATGAAGACGATCGGATAGGAGCGCATCGCCGCCGGCATTTCCGACGTCACCACCGGAATGGCGTGCGCCGAGCGGGCGAACGAGAAGTCGCTGCGGGCAATCAAGCCCAGCGAGCCGTGCCGCGCCGGGTTGAGCGCTTCAGGCCTCGAGTAGAACAGCGGCATGGCAGCGTCCGCCGCAGCCGTCTCTGTTTTCGCACCACTCTCAGCCATCATCCGTCCCTCTCCCCCAAGCCGATCAGGCCGGCCCTCCAGCATCGGACCCGAAGATCCGCTCTTGTGCGCTGATCTTGGTTTTGGCCAAGAATCCGGCGCAGGATCAAAGTACTACAGTGTCCCAGGCACGCATAAAAGGACAGGCGCCGCTGTATTTTGCAGTTTGCCCCGGCGAATTGTCTCGCGCAGCGTTCGGCCTGGCTGCAGCCCTATGGACAGCCTGCCGCGAAGCGGCGACATTGCCGCCACGAGAGCAATGCGGGAAAACCATGCAGCGGTTTTCCCACAGGAATTGCCAGGAAACAAAGCAGGCGGTTTGAGGCACATGGCATGACGGCAGCGGATTTCGAACAGGCGATCGGGCAGGCATTCACCATCGAAACCGGAAGCGGACAAATCGCGCTCGAATTGAGCGCGGTCAACCGGATCGCATCCAGCCCGCGCCCGGGCGGCGGTTTTTCGCTGCTGTTCAGGGGACCGCGCGAAACCGCGCTGCCGCAGGCGACCTATCGCCTCGCGGGCAATGGTGTGGTCCACGACATCTTCATCGTGCCGGTCGCCGCCGATGCCGCCGGGCGGCTTTATGAGGCGGTGTTCAATTAGGCGTTCGGTCTTCGGCGACGTGCGGATTGCGCCAAACGCGACAATCTCTACCGTTAGCGCTGCCCCTCACTGTCCTGCCGGACATCTCTCCCGTAAACGGGGCGAGAGAGGCTGGCCGCGACGCCGGCGCTTTCATGCGGCGCCGGAGATTTGCGAAATCGCCGGTGACAGCGCCCCTCTCCCCGTCACTATACGGGGAGTTGAGGAATGGTCCGCTAGGGGACCAAAAGCCAATTGCTTGGCTTTTCGAATGACGAACGCCGGCAGGCAGGTGAGGGGCAGCGGCAACGAATGGCCATTACAAATAACGGCTATGCCGCAGTAGATCACGGATCGACCAGCGGCGCGCAGGCCATCAGGTCATAAACACCCTTGTCCTCGACAATAGCGAAGCCGAGCCTGGCATAGAGCCGCCTCGCCGGATTGTTCTTCTCGACATGGATCGATGCTGATTTGCCGGCCAACCATGCCTCGTCGATCAGGTCGCGCAACAGCGCCGAACCGTAGCCCTTGCGGCGATGGGCCGGCAGGAAGGCGATGTCGATGATGCGGTGCTGGCTTGGCCAGCGCTCGATATAGAGGCGGCCGATATCCTGCCCGGCATGTTCCACCACCAGCCAGTCGGCCTCGGGATAGTGTTTGTGATAGTGGGCGTGCTGTGCCTGGAACTGCATGTCGAGGAAGGTGGACTTCTGGGCCTCGGTCCACGCCGTCACGGCGAGTTCTTCCATGCGCGTCGAGGCATAGAGCCGCGACAGGAACGGCAAATCCGCCTCCGCCGCCGGGCGGAGCACCAGCCCGGCCTTCTCGGACCGAGGCCAGGCGAGGGTTGCCGGCTTGGTTTCTGTCGGGCTGCGCGAAAGCAACGATCAGACCGGCGGCGTCAAATCGCGCACCACGGCGATCTGCTTGATGTTGCTGTCGGTGAGCCACGTCCAGGCATATTCCCATTCGGTGCTGTCTATGCCGACCTGCGAGATCGTCGCCACCGAATTGGTGCCGTCCGGCATGAGCATCATGCTGAACAGGGCAAGGCGGCCATCGGCATTGTAGTTGAGCGTGAGCCGTGTCGAGTAGGAAGATGCGCTGAAATCGCGCCATCCCGACCAGTTTTGGGTGTAGGCATCGAACTGGGCGTTGAATTCGTGGACACGCTGCTGGTCGGAGGAGACCAGGACGATGTCGCCGTCGCCCTGGATGCCGGCGGCGAGCGTGTATTTGGGCACCCGGGAATAACCCGGCGTCGCCCATTGCGTCCAGCTGTCGGACCCGGCGGGTTGCTGGCGCGTGTGCAGCACCTGGCCGTTCTTGTTCAAGGCGAACAAATTGGTGGCGCCCAGCGGCCCGACCACCGGCGCCATGTCGATGAAGCCGGTGGTGGCGGGGGTATCGATCTGCACCCAACCCGTCCAGTCAGCCGCCTTAAGCGCTTGCGGTACGGCCTGCTGGCAGCGATAGAGGTGCAGCGCCGAATTGATACCGAATAGCGCAATGCGGCCGTCGGCCTGGCGTATCGCCGAAATCGTGACCAGCTGACCCGTGAGCTGGATCCAGTCGCTCCACGGCTTGGCTGGCGGCGCGAGCACGTCGACGGTGACGACGATCGGTGTGGTGGAGCCGGGCGGCGTGATGGTTTTCTGCACCTGGATGATCTGGTCGGGATTCTGGTAGATCCACCAGATGCGGCCCAGATTGTCGGTGAGAAAGACCTCGATGCGGCCATCGGCATCGTTGGCCATGGCGAGCTTCTGATAGCTGGCGGCGCCGGGCGGTGCGCCGATGCCGACCGGCGCGGTCCATTTGTCGACCGGACCGATCTGGTTTGCATCCTCGGCGATGAAGGACAGATTGGTGGTGCCCGACGGCTGCGCGACCACGGCCACACGGCCGTCCTTGGTCAGGCCGGCGGTCATGATCAACCAGGCGCCTGGCGCGATGAACGACCACGCCGCGGGCCATGGCCCGTTCGGCGAAAGCTGCGCCTTCTGGATCAATTGCCCCTTGGCGGAATCGATCCCCACCACCATCAGCCGCGACAGTTCGAAGAACGACGCGCCGGCCGGCTTGTTCTGATAGACGGGCGGGACGCTAGACCGCCGCGAGCGGGCGCTGGCGTTGGAAGCCGCTCTCGGCGCCGCCGCCGGCTTCTTTGCCTCGGGGGCCTTCGACTTAGGTTCAGCTTTCTTGGCCATCTATCGGTCCTGCCTTGTTGGCTCGGAATTCAGCTTCTCGGTGGGAAGACGCCCTGCAGCGCGATGCAGAAATTGAGGGTGAGATAAGGCATCAAATTGTTGTGCGGCTGGTCGCCACCGGCGGGCGCGATCATGTTGTCGCTGAAGGAGACAGTTTGGGTGTAGGGGGCCGCCTTGTAGGCAAATCCGCCCGATGATCTGGAAAAAGTACGATCGGGCCCTGGTGCGGCAAGCTGCGCCGGCTGGTTCTGCGCCATCATGAAGTGGCTGTGGTTCGGTATCTCGCTTTCGAGCAACGACACCAAATCCGAGCCGCCTTCTTCACCGAGGTCGTGCAGCGACAGACCCGGTCCTTGCCCCGGATGCATCGGTGAGCGGCCCTGGAGATCGGGCAAGGCAAAAGTCGACAGGCCATTGCCGCCATAGGTGGTGCCGAGCAGGGAAAACAGCGCGGTGTTCTGCGACAACGGCAGAATCTGGCCGTCACACCAAGCCCAGCCCTTGGGTGCGAAATTGAATGGAAAGATGCGGATTTCGGCGATGAACGGATCGGCCATGACGTCCTCTTAAGTCGGTGAAGGAAAGAGCCCGAACAGCGAGATGATGAAGTCCACGCAGAGATAGGGTTGGAAATTGCTGTGCGGTTGGCTGCCGCCGGTGGCCGTCACCGCCTGGGCGTTAAAATTCAGCGCCGGGGGCTGCGCGCGATAGATCTGCACGGACGCGTTCTGGGCAGGCAGGTTGTTCGCAGGCGCGCTGGCATCGCCATTGTTCAGTGAGGCGAGCACAGAATGGCTGTGCTGCGGGATCTGCGTGATCGACAGCTGGACATCCTCGACACCGCCGGTCTCGGCCAGCATGAAGCCGTTGCCCTGGTGAACGGGCACGCGACCGCGCATGTCGGGCAGGGCAAATGTGCTTTCGCCGTCGCCGCCATAGGTCGTGCCGATCAGTTGGAAAAGCGTCTCGTTCTCGGCGATAGGCAAGAGCTGTCCTTCACAGAACATCCAGCCTGCCGGCGCGAAATTGCCGGCAAACATGCGGATTTCACCAACATAAGGCTGTGCCACGCTGCGGCTCCGTCAGTTTTGCGAGGGGAAGAGGCCCTGCAGGGCGATACAGAAACTGAGCGTAAGGAACGGCGCCATATTGGTGTGCGACTGGTTGCCACCAACACTGGCAAGCGTTCCCGGCAGCAGCGACGTCAGATTGGCAGGCGTCGTATAGAGGCCGTTCACGACCGCAAACAGCGCGTCGTTGGGGATCGGCGTGTAGTTTTCCGGGCTGATGACATGCGGATCGCTCGTCGCCCTGGCGGTGTGGACGTGCGTCGGCATTTCCGAGATCGACAGCGTGTGGGCCTGTTCGCCGCCAGGCTCGCCGAGCGTGTGGCCGGAGCCGACATGCATCGGCACCCTGTTGCGCAGATCGGGCAAGGCAAAAGTCGTCTGGCCATTGCCACCGAATGTGGTGCCGAGCAGCGCAAACAGGGCCTGGTTCTGGTTGATGGGCAAGAACTGGCCATTGCACAGCGCCCATCCCTTGGGCGGGAATCCGAACGACATCATCCGGATTTCGGAAAGAAACGGCTCCGCCATGCAGCCTCCCTCTAGTGGTCGGTCTGGGACCGACGCTTAACTGAACCGCTATTGTATGTTAGAACAGATAATAGTTGTCTTCGCCAATCAATTCTTCTGGACTTACTGTATTAGAAGTACCGCCCACGCCGGCTAACTATGGCGCCACTGGCGGCGGGAGTGCCGGACCTGTACCGGGCGCCACAACGATCGTGCCCGAAATCCCGGTGTTGGTAGTTGCTGGATTGAGGTTATCATCATCGATGACGAGGGCAGCGGTGATGCCAGACGAGCCGTTCTGGTAAAGCCTGATGGTGGTGCTGAACTGCTGGCTGAGATTCACGTCGCTGAAATTGGACGGATCTCCGGCCGAGAAGTCATTCTTCTTCGTCGGGTCGGTGGCCGAGCCGATGACGAGGTTGACGATGTTGTTGTCGCCAGCCACGGCACCGACATCGACACTGAGGCCGGCGAATGAGAAGCTTCCGGGGGTGCCGACAGTGTTGCCGAAGATACTGGCATTGAACACACCTTGGCCACCGCCATTCGCCGCCAGCTGGCTGTCGTTCGCCTGCAGGAAGATGCCGACCTCATTTGTACCATGGATGACATTGTTCGAAATCAATGTCGTATGCGAACCCGTGCCGTTGCTGGTGACCTTAATGCCGGACGCTTGCGTGGAACCAGAGTTGACCACGCCTGCGGTGCCGATTGTGTTGGCGTTAATTGTGCCGGACCATGTTCCCTTGCCATTGCCTTTGGCAACCAGAAGGGCAATGCCGACCGCATCCTTCAAGGTGTTGTGCGAAACATCGTAGGTGACAGTCGTGGCCTGGCCCGCGCTATCGCCGGTGATGACGATGTTCGCCCCGCCAGAAGCCTGATTGACGTTGTTGTTGCTGAACGCATTGTTGCGGATGACGACATTGGACGTGACGTTGTTGTTGATGACGACGTCCAGCAGGGTGCCGATGGCGTTGGTGAAGAAGGAGTTGGTCACGGTGAGGTTCGCGGCACCGCTGACCGATGGAGAGAACGTCAGGGCATTGTTGCCGTTGATCCCGATATCGCCAAAATGGACGTTGTCGACGGTCATATTCAGCGTGCCGCTGGTGTTCATGACCCTGAGATCGTCCGAGAAGCTCGAATTGCCGGCGCCGACGCCGCCAAGCGTCGAATTGGTGATCGACGCCGTGCCGAACAGCCCGTCGAACGCCACCGCGCCTTCGCGCGACCCGCCGGCGCTGCTGGTGCCGTTGGTGCCGTTGATGATCGTCTTGTCCAGCGTGAAGCCGGTGACGTTGCTGCCATAGATACCGTAATTCTGGAAATCGCTCAGCTGCATCCAGCCGAGCTGCACATCCTTCGTGCCGTTGAGGAAGATGCCCGTGCCTTGCGTGGAGCTGCCGTCGGCACCGGTCTTGTTGGCGATTGTGCCGCCCGACGCGGTCGAGCCTGTGCCCGTCACATGCAATCCGCCATTGCCGGCGGCCGTGCCGGTGTTGACCAGAATGATGCCATTGGCGCTGCCGCCATTCGATGTGATGCTCTGGAAGACAAGGTTCCCCGAGCCGATATTCGTGTTCTCTACATCGAGCGCGGTGCCGGTCGTCGACGTGATCGTGTTGCCGGTGCCTTGCACGCTCACCGTGCCGCCGCCGGTGGCGTTGAAGCCGGTGCCGCTGGTGGTGTTGATGGCCAGCCCGCCATTGGTGAAGTCGATCGTCGCACCGGTATTGGTGGTCAAATTGACGGCGGTGTTGGCTCCGGTGCTCAGCGCCTTGCTGGCGCCCGAGAACGTGATCGAGCCGCCGGTGTTGGCGCCGACCAGAATGCCGTTTGCGAGGCCGCCCGTGGCGCTGAGTGCGCCCGACAGGGTCGTCGTCCCGCCGGTGCGGTTCTGGATCGAGACGATATTGTTCGTATTGGTCTTCGAAATGCTGCCGGCGTAGGTGATGTTGCCGTTGCCGCCATTCACATTTAACCCAACCCCGGTCGGGTTGGTGATCGAGGTATTGGCATTGAAGCTGAACGTGCCGCTGGAGCCGTTGACGATGTCGATCCCGGCATCGCCGCCGTTCAGCGTCGTCGTGCCGTTGAAATTGTAGATGCCGTCGGCATTGTCGAACTGCAGGCCGGTGCCGTTGGTCGCCGACAGCGTGCCGGTGTTCAAGGTCAGCGTGCCGGTGTGGCCGCCCAAGACGCTGACCAGAGCAGCATTGTTCGCCTGGTTGATATTGCCGGCATAGGTCAGGTTGACGCTGCCGCCGGTAATGCTAATGGCCGCGGCACTGCCCCCGTTCAACGTGCCGGTGCCGAGATTGACCGTTCCCGGGCCGGTGACATTGGTGAGGACAACGCCGCTGGTGCCCCCGGCGGCATTGCTGGCGGAGGCGAAATTGACACCGCCGGCCGCCACGACAACGCCGTTCATGTTGACGGCGACGCCAGTGCCGGCGGAGATCGTATTGGCATTGCCCCCCGTTCCGACGCTGACCGTGCCGCCGCCGGTGGCGTTGAAGCCGGTGCCGGAAGTGGTGGTGATCGCCAGCCCGCCACCTGTGAAATTGATCGTGGCGCCGGCATTGGTCACCAGATCGATGGCGTTGTTGGCGCCCGTGGTCAGTGTCTTGGTTGCGCCGGAGAAATTAAAGGTGCCGCCGGTGTTGCCGTGGACATAAACGCCGTTGTCGAAACCGCCGGTGGCGCTGAGATTGCCCGACAGTGTGATCGTGCCGGTGGTGACGCCGGAGATGTCGACGACCTTGCCGGCTGTGGTCTTGGTGACCGTTCCGCCATAGCTGATGGCAGCCGTGCCGCCATTGACCAGGAACGACGCGCTCGTCGCCCCGCTCAACGCGCCGGAGCCGAGGCCCACCGTGCCGGTGACATTGGTCAGGCTGACATTGTTGGCGCCGCCGACCGAATTGGTCGAGTCGAGCGCGATGCTGGCGGCGACGCCAGAGAGATTGATCGCCTGGCCGGCGGTCGCCTTCACCGTTTCTGCGGCAGCGGTAGCTGTAATGCCCATTGTGCCGCCGGTTCCAACAATGCCGGTGCCGCTGGTGGTGTCGATGGTCACGCCGCCGGTGAAGCTCACCGTGCCGCCGGTTTGCGAGAGACCGACGCCGGTGGTCGTGTCAATGTTGGCGAGGCCGGTGATGTTGAGCGTACCGCTCGCCACCTGAATGCCGCCGCCCGCCGTGACGGTGCTGTTCAGCGTCACCGTGTTGAAGGTGAAGACGCCGGTGTTGCCGGCGTTGATCGCCATAATGCCGGCAGTCGTCGCCGCGGCAACGCTCGTGTTGCCGGTGACGGTGAAGGTACCGGCGACGCCGTCGAAAATGATGCCGCCGCTGCTGCCGCCTGAACTGATGCTGGTCACCACCATGTTGACGGTCAGCGGATCGAGATCGAACGCCGCGCCATTCGCCGTGAAGACGCCGCCGCTGCTGCTGTTCAGCGTGAAATTGGTGGTCTTGGTGTTGGCGAGGACGCCGGTGCCGCCATTGTTGAAGACGCTGAACGCGCCGAGATCGAGCGTGCCGCTGGTGTTGGTGAAGCTGAGGCCGTCGCCCTGGACGCGCCCTGGGCCTGGTGAGCCAACACCGATCGTGCCGGCGCTGACAGTGCCGCCGGCGCCGTTGGAGTCGAAGCCGACATTGTTGAAGGCGATGCCACCACCAGTGCCGCCGAGCACAGTGTTGTCGGCAAAGGACTGTATCTCGATCGAATTGGCCGTCGCGCTGATGTTCTGGCCGACAAAGGACGCGGCCAGCGCCGATCCCGTCGATTTCAGCGTGTTGCCGTCGATCGAAAGCAGAAGCGTGTTGGCCGGCGCACCTGATGTGGAGAAGTCGAGCGCCCTGCCGCCTGCCGCGATGTCGTTGTTGCGGAGGAAGAAATTGGAGACGGTTGTCGCGGTAACGGCGATGCCGGCGCCGCTGCCGGTATCGCGGACGATCAAATTCTCCATGCCGCCGGTGACCGTGCCGGTGCCTGATGTCGCCAGATTGACCACCGAGGTGGCATTGTTGCTCTGCAGGATCGGCCGCAGCGTGTCGATGCCGCCCGGCGCCGAGATGATCGGCGAGTTCTGCACGGTGGTGAAGTGGAACGCCGCCGACGCGCCGCTGCTGGTGTCGACGCCGAGCTGCGAGACATCGATGGCCGCGTCGCCGCTCTTGAAGGCGAGCAGCACCTGCCCGTCATCGAGGTTGAAGGTGGTGCCGCTCAGGTCGATGGTTTCCTGGCTGCCGTCGACGTTCTTATCGATCAGCACGATGACGTTGGCGGTGGAACCCTGCGCTCCCACGTAACTGCCAGGATCGGCGAGGCTGCCGTTGCCGCTGCCGCCTGATGTGACATAGTAGACGCTGATCGCCGACAGGTTCGAAGTATCGCCGGTGAAAGTGACGTCGTTGAAATTGTAGTCGCCATTGGTCGGCAAAGTGTCGGTGGCGTGGATGACCTGGCCGCCGGTGGTCGCGATCGACGATTCGGCCGGGCCCTGGCCGTCGCCGAAGACCAGCCTGGCGTTGGTGGCGCTGGAGAACTGGACGCCGTAGCCGACATTTTCGATCTTCGAAGTCTGGCCGCCCGGATTGTTGTTGACGGTGTCGCCGAGCTGGATCGTGCCGGTGCCGGTCGTGCCGGCCATGTCGATGCCGATCGTGCCGGCGAAGCTGCCGCCATCCACATCGAAATCGCCTGCCGTGATGTTGCTCGCACCAAGCGCGGCGCCGTTGAGATCAAGACCAACCGCATTCGCCGCATTGAGCCCGACCTTCAGGCTGGTGAAGTCCAGCGCCGAGCCGAGCGTGCCGGAAATATCGACGCCACGAGAGGTGATGCCTTCCAGGTCGACCGCGCCGAGACTGAGGGTGCCGCCGCCGACATTGTTGAGCGATATGCCCGTTGCCGCGCCATTGGTCGAAATCGTATCGAAGGTGATGCCATCCGCGCCGACCGTCGCGCCGTCGAGGTTGAGCGTGGTACCCGTGCCGGTGGCGATGGTGTTGCCGGTACCGCTGACGCTGACCGTGCCGGCGCCGAAGGTGCTGGCGCTGAAGCCGGCGCCGCTGCTGGTGGTGATGCTAAGGCCGCCATTGGTGAAAGCCAGCGTCGCCGAGCCCTGGCCGAGGCCCGGGTTTCCGCTGGGATCCTTGACGACGGCGTTGTTGGCGCCAGTGTCGAATGTCTTCGTCGTGCCGGAGAAGGTGATCGTTCCCTCTGAGAAGCCATCGACATGGACGCCGGTGCCGCCAGTATGGTCGATGGTGCTCGAGACCGTGTAGGTGCCGTCGGCGCCGGCGAAATCGAAGGCAGCCGAGGACGTGGTCGATGTGACCGAGCCGCTGAGGTTGAGGGTGGCGAGATCGGCGAAGGTGACGCCCACGACACTGCCGGCGAACGCAGTGCCGCCGCTGACATTGATCGAGCCATTATAGTTGAGCGTACCGCCCGTATTGCCGTCGATTCCTATCGCCCGATCGATGGTGCTCGTCGTCGCACCAATCTTGGCGCTGCCGCCATTGCCGATGTTGACGGTGCCACCCATCACGCCGCTGAACGAAATTCCGGTCGAGCCGCCGTCGACGGTCAGGCTGGAATTGAGAACATCGGCGATGTGCACTGTACCAATCTGGCCGCTGAATTGGATGCCTATGGCGCTGACGTCGATATCGGTCGTTCCGATGAAATTGACCTCCCCTGCGCCGGTCAGACCGGCCAAGGCAATACCGAACGCACCTGAAACTTTCAGCCCGCCGATATTCACGTCACCCGCCAGGTCGACGCCCACCATCCCGACACCGGCACCGTCAACGGTGGCTACCGCTGAAATGTTGTCGAAGGCGATGCCGGCGCTGCCCACATTGGTGCCGATCAACAGCAGCCCGTCGCTGCCCGAGGTGATCTTGTTGCCGCTCCCCGTGACAGTAACGGTAGCGGGGATTCCTATTGGAGGGACAAGACCCCCGGCCGCGATGAAGCCACGGCCGCCTGTCGTCGTGATATCGAGACCGCCACCGGTGAAGTTGATCGCCGAGTTCGTGTTGGGGCTCGAAGGGCCCGATGGCCAACCGCCGGGAATGCCGATGTTGACGCCGTCGGTCGCCCCAGAGCTGATCTGCTTGGTCGTGCCGGAGAAGGTGATCGTGGCCGAGTCGTTGCCGGCAATGACGATGTTGCCGCCTGCCGCCGCGTTGCTGTCGGTCAAATTGCCCGACAGCGTCACCGAGCCGCCGGTCAGGCCCTGGATCGAAACCGCGGCACCCGAGCCGTTGCTGTTGATGGTGCCGCCATAGGAGATATCGGCGTTGCCGCCGCTGGCAGCGGCCGCCGTGCCGACATTGAACGACGTGCCCGTACCGGTGTTGGTCAGCGTGCCGGTGCCGAGAGTGATCGTGCCGCTCAGATCCTGCAGGTCGATACCGTTGCCCGAACTGAAGGTCGCACTTGTCGAGGCGAAGTGGATACCGTCGACACCGGCCGTGATGCTGTCGAGCGCCACCGCTTGTGCTGATGTGGCATTGATCGTGCCGGTCGTGACATTGACCGTGCCGCCGCCGGAGGCGCTGAATGCCGTCGCGCCTGATGTGGCAATGTCCAGATCGGCGAAGGTGATCGTGGCGCCGGTGTTGTTGGTGAGCGAGACGCCATTGCCGTTGACCGTCACCTTGTCGGTGAAGTTGACCAGGCCGCCGCTGCGGTTGGCGATCGAGATGCCGCCGCCGGTCAGCGTGCCCGCCGGCCCGCTGTTGGGCAGGTTGCCGCGCGTGACCGTGATGTTGCCGGTGCCGCCATCGACGTCGAGCAGCGTGCCGGCCACGTTGATGTTATTGTCTGTGATCGACAGATTGCCGGTAAGACCGTCGACCTTGAACGCTCTCTGGCCGGCGGCGACATTGCTGACCGTGACGCCGTCGATGATCGTGCCGCCAGTATTGTCGAAGCCGACCACGCTCTGGTCGATGAGGAAGACCGAGCCGCTGCCGCCGCTGAAGTCGAAAGCGGTGTCGCGCACCTGATTGCTGCCGAGCAGATGCAGGGTATCGCTGCCCGTGCTCTTGACCACGCCCTCATCGCCGGTGACGTTGCCGCCGGTGGCGCCGAGATTGCCCTGGACGTTGACCGGCTGGATGGTGCCGGACGTGATGATGGAGGCGCCGTTGCCGAAGCCGATGATCGACTGGCCCGAATCGAGCGTGAACGGCGTGCCGCTGAGATCGACGGTGCCGACAAAGGCGAATTTCTGCGTGCCGGTCATGGCATCGGCCTGGGCGACCGTGACCGTGGTCACCGCGGCACTCAGCCCGTCCGTGCCGGCTGCGATGACGCCGCCATTCTGGGAAACCATGATGGTCCCGCCGACCGCGCTGGCCAGATGGGCGTTGCCGGTGAAGGCGACATCGTCGAAATCATAATTGCCGAGCGTCGGATCGAGCCCGATCGTGTTGACCGTGTAGCCGCCGGCGGCGGCGATGATGGTCGACTCCAGCCCGTCGGCCGCATTGCCATCGCCGAAGGTGAAATTGGCATTGGCGGAGGTTGCCCCGGGGTCGCTGGATGCCAGCTCGACACCGACCCCGACATTGTCGATCTTGGAACCTTGCTGGAAGGTGATGGTCTTGTCGCCCGTCGTCGACGACAGGTCGATGCCGCGCGAGGAAAGGTCGCCGGTGCCGGTGATCGTGGTCACGCCGAAATCGGCCGCCGTGGACGAACCGCTGAAGTCGATGCCGGTCTGGTTCGCGCCGGCACCCAGCGTCACGGTGGTCGTGCCGAAGCTGACTTCGGCATTGGTGAGCGCGAAGTTGATGCCGGCGGTGCCGGCCGTGCTGCCCAGCGTGATCTGGGTCGTGCCGAAGGTGACTGAACCCGCATCGTTGGCAATGCCGATGCCGTCGGCGCCGGCACCCGTCACCGTAACCGCCCCGAAGGTCGCCGATGCGGTGCTGGCGACATTGGCGACGGCCAGGCCGGTGCTCGTGGCGCCGGTGATCGACAGCGGGGCGGTGACGTTCAACGTGGCCGTGCCGGCAAGGCCGACAGTATACACACCGCCGCCGCCTGTCGCCGACAGCGACGGGCCGGTGAGGCTGATCGCGCCGCCGGTCGGGGGCAGCACCGAGCCGACCACGAATAGATTGCCTGTACCAGTGGAGGTGACGCTGCCGCTGAAGGTCACCGAGCCGCCGGTGGTGCCGTCGACCTTGACCGCCGTGCCGGGTAGCGTTGCCGAGCTGGAGATGTTGGCCGCCACACCGATCGTCGCGCTGCCGCCGGAGACGACGACGCCGTCGCCGGTTCCGGAATTGGTTATGGTGCCGCCGAGGATCGAGATCGAGCCGGTGTTGTTGGTCAGGCTGACGTCGGCGCCCACGACATTGGACGTCGCCAGACTGGTGACGGTGAAGGTCGCCGACGAATTGGCGATCGCAAGACCACCGATGGCGCTACCGCCGACACTGACATTGCCACCCAGGAACGGGCCGCCCGAGACGGCGTTGAAGTTCAGTGCCGTGGCCGTCGTGACGCCGGTGGTGATGCTGTCGAACGCCACGCCGCCGGTGCCGATGGTGACGCCGTCGAGATTGATCGCCCGGCCGGTGCCGGTGGCAATCGACTCGGTACCCGCGGCCGCGACATTGATCGTGCCGCCCGTGGCGTTGAAGCCGGTGCCGGTCGTCGTGGTGAGGTCGAGCCCGCCGGTGAAGCTGATCGTGCTGCCGGCATTGCCGGTCAGGTTGATCGCATTGGCCGCGCCCGTGCTGGCGGTGATCTTGCCGCCGAACGTGGCGGTGCCGCCGGTCATGTTGGAGATATTCACCGCACTTGCGGCAGTGGCCTGGTCGATGGTGCCGTTGTAGGTGACGTGGGGCGAACTGTTGGCGACATCGAACGCCGTGTTGCCGGTGTTGGCAATGGAGCTGCCGGTGCCGAAGGTCAGCGTTCCACTCGAACCATTCCAGATAGAGACACCGTGGCCGCCGCCGGTGATGTCGAGATCGTCGAAGCTGGCGATGCCGTCGAAATTGTTGGCGAACAGCCCGACGCTGGCGGCACTGGTAATCTTGGTGTTGCCGGTGAAATTGACCGTCGCGCTCGAACCGACAAGCGCGATGCCGGTTTGAGACACGCTCTGGATGGCCAGATCGTCGACCGAGACCGTGCCAGTCGCGCCATTGAGGTAAAGGCCGAACGCGACATTGCCGACCGTCACGCCCTGGACGGTCAGGCCGTTGATGCCCAGTCCGTAGATTGCCGAGCCGGATCCGCCCGAAATGTTGAAGTCGAGCAGCGAGTTGCCGTTGGCCGCCGTCACCACATTGCCGGCGCCGGAATTGGTCAGCGTCGCCGCGCCGCCGCCGGGGTCCGAAACGACCTGGTCATGCTCGACATTGTCGCCGGTGACGTTGATCGGCACGCCGCCGAGCGAGAAGGAGCGGCCGTTGCCGAAGGACGCCAGCGTCTGCCCGTCGCTCAGTGAGAAACCGCCGGAGGCATTGATGGACGTACCATCATTGACCAGCACGAAGATCGCGTCGCCGTCGGTGTTGGCGTCGGCCGTGGTGATCGAGGCGAGGTTCGACAGCGAGGACCCGTCCGCCAGGCCGGTCGCCATCGAGCCGACAAAGATCACATTCTGCACGTCGAACAGCTGCGGCCCGCTGAAGGTGGTTGAGCCGAAGGCATAGTGGCCGAGCGTCTGGTTGAGGCCGCGCGCGTCGAGCGAAGCGGTGTTGCCGGCAATCGAACCGCCGCCGAAGCTGAATTCGGCATTGGCCGAATGGGCAAGCGACCCGGAAATGCCGAGGCGCACGCCGGTGCCGACGCCTGAAATGGAACCGCCATTGGTGATGATGATCGAGGCGCCGCCGGTGGTGTCGGCGAGGTCGATGCCGATCGAACCGACAGCCCCCGGGCCGCTGATGGCGAGCGACCGCGCGGTGAAGTTCGTCTGGCTGCCGGAGAAATCGAGGCCCGTGCCGACGCCGAGGCCGGAAATGACGATGTTGCCGGCCACCACCGCCGCGTTGACGCCGGAAAACGACATGCCGCCGGCGCCGGGATTGGTGATGTTGATGTCGCCAAAGCGGATCGTCGCCGGCGAATCGGTAATGGCGATCGCCGGTCCCGTCGTGTTGGAAATCGTCGTCGCGCCGTTGACGGTGAAGCTGCCCGAAACATGATCGAGCACCACGCCAGACGTGCCAGCGCTCTGGGTGATCGAATCCAGCACCACATGCGCGGTAATCGGATCGACGAAGACGGCCGTGCCGCCATTGCCCGACACGGTGCCGCCAGTGGTGGTGAACGTACCGCCGGTCGACGTGCCCTGCACGGTTATGCCGCGGTCGGTATTGTTCAGCGCATTGACTATGGCGAAGGTGTAGGTGCCCTGGCCGGTGATATCCAAGCCATCGTCGAGATTGCTCTGCAGCAACGTCGTGCCGGTGAAATTGTAGGTGCCGTTATCTTCGATGTGCAGGCCGTCGAGGCCGTTGCCGGTCGCGGTGAAGTTGGACGCCGTGACATTGGTTGAATTGCCGGTGAAGTCGGCGCCGTTGCCGGCGGTGCCCGTCACCGTGACATTGGTCAGAGTCGTGCCGGTGGCGTTGTTGCCGAGGATGCCGTTGGCGCCGCCGGTGATGGTGATGCCGTTCAGCGTGTTGCCGGTGCCAAGCGTGATGACGTTGTTGGCAACGTTGGTGCCTTGGATGGTGCCGTCGCTGCCGCCGAGATTGAAGGTCGCCGTGCTGCCGTTGAAAAGCTTGGCGGTGACGCTTTCGCCGCCACCGATGACGGTCTGGCCATTGGCCAGCGTCACGCCGGCAGTCGTCAAATTGCCGTTGCCGCCAAGGGCAACGACGAAGCCGCCGCTGCCGGCCTTGGTGACGGCGTCGTCCAGCGTCGTCGGGTCAGCCTGCGTGCCCGCGCCCGCGAGACCGCCATCGGCGAAGTAGAACTTGCCGAACGCCGCATTGGTGGCGGCGTTGATCGCAACACGCGTCGTCGAGCCGCCGGTCTTTTCCTGCGACTGGACCCTGACGCCGATATCGCCGCGCACCCGCTCGTTGACGCGCCTGCGCAGGCCTTCGCTGACTGGATAGACCGGCTCCGGCACGCTGGCGGTGGTGTCCGTGCCATGGCCGGGATTGAACGGTATGTTCAGCCGCACGCTGCCGGCGAACTGGGTGTGGTCCCGATTGTCGTTGCGGACCTCGCCGGCCAGAACCAGTTCGGTGCTGCTGCCGAAGACGTCGCCGATCGTGTATTCGAAGCCGGCCTTGGCGCCGGTGACGCTGCCGTCGTCGCCGTGCGGATCCTCGAAATGGTAGCCGCCAATGTCCAGCCGCAGCGAGTGCCTGTCAGGCAGGTTGATCGGCACCTGCGCGCCGACCTCGCCCTCGATGCCCCAGGCGGCGTAGTCGCGATGGTCGAGCACCGATATCTGCTCGATCAGCTGGTTGCTGACCATCGACAGGGTGGAACTCGCCGAATGGTCGGTGCTGTCGCCCTTGATCGGTATGAAGACGTTCACATGCGCGTCGAAATTGGGCGTGATCGCCTCGGCGCCCAGTGTGGCTGATGTGAATTGGGTGGAGTTGTAGTTCTCGACATTGAGATAGGCGTAGCCGCCGATCATCAGGTCGGGGTTGACGATGCGGCGAATGCCGAGGCCGACATCCTGACCGAAGGCGTCCTTGAAATCGTGCTTGGCCCTGACATCCAGGAACAGCACCGATTCGGCCGTCTGCTTGATCGGGATGAAGCCTTCAAGCGCGGCGTTGCCGCCATTGTTGTCGGCACCGATGATGGCGCGTATCTGCGGCTGCCAAAGCCCGTCCGGGTCGCCATGGGCAACCACACCGGAAAGGCCGAGTGCCAGCGTCGTCAGCGCCGTCGTCTTCCAGAGATGCCTTGCGACTAGCGAACGTCGATAGCCGGCGCGCACGCGGAAATCCTCCCCACGCGCCGCCACCTCACCAACTTGCCGAGACGTCTCGGTAGTTCCCATCCCTGGCGAGTCCTTCCGGGACTTGCACGTCCCACGTGTATGGATTTTGTACGCCAATTCTATTGTATAGCGAGTCCCGGTTGTCCAGAATTCAGTTGTTGCGTACTAAACCTCTTATGTGTGGCAGGATGGTCACAGTAGTTTTGCCGGCTGTCTTGCGCGGACCGCGCCTTTCCCAACCATTGCCGGTGTTGTACAAGGTCAATCTGGCGGAAAATACCTGTGCGATGCAGGTCCCGGGCGGGCACGGAAGACATGGCATCTAATTTAGCAAGTACTAATAGAGTAAGTCTGGGTGCGGGAATTGGCGCCTTGTGGCTGATCTTGTCCGTCGCCGGGCCTGTGCTTGCCGAGGATGCCGCCAAGCCGGCTGAGCCCAAAGAGGCGCAATCCAAGCCCGCCGACGCCAATCCCTGGGCGGTCAATTGCTCCAGCGGTTCGGCGAATTCCGAGCTTCGGTGCCAGGTCTCGCAGAACCTCACCGAAGCCAAGACCGGACAGCGCGTGCTGACCGTGACCGTGCGCCGCGACAGCGGCAATGGCAGCCTGGCCATGCTGCTCGCTCTGCCGCACGGCCTGTTCCTGCCCTCCGGCGCCAGCTATCAGATCGACCAGGGGCAGAAGACCACCATCGCCATCCAGACCAGCGACCAGAACGGCGCCTATGCCGCCACGCCGCTGTCGCTGGACCTGGTCAAGGCGATGAAATCGGGAACCAATCTGAACATCGGCATGGAATCGGTGACCCGCAAGCCGGTCACCATCCCGGTGTCGCTCGCCGGCTTCACCGCGGCAATCGCCAGGCTGGAATCGATCAAGTAGGGCGGTGGGCATTCGTAAACATTCGGCATTAGCCGAGGCCTTCCCAACGTCGTCATCCTAGGGCGAAGCAGGAGCGAAGCTCCGTCGCGGAGACCCTAGGATCCATGCCGTGACATCCACCGGGGAACGCAGCGGAGCAGAATTCTGGACTGCTGCGCCGCTTTGAAGTCGCGGCATGGTCCTGGGGTCTGCGCTGCGTCGCTGCGCTCCTTGCTTCGCCCCAGGATGACGAAGCGATGAACGTCTCCGCTGATCGTCAAGGTATGCGGTGCATCAACATAGCAAGGAACTGGCTTGATTGTCGGCACCCGCAATGCTCCGTTGCCGGTTCTGACATTCGGAGAAATTCATGACGGGCTTTATCGACCGGCGGCGCGCCGCGCATTTGATGGAACGGGCCGGCATCGAGGCGCTGGTGCTCTCGGCGCCCGAGGCATTCCATTATGCGACCGGCGCCTGGATCGGTCCGGCGGGACTGTTCCGGCGCGCCGGCGGCGGCTTCGTCGTCATCCCGGCCCGGCAGGATTTGCCGGTCGGCGTCGTCGTCGCGGACTTCAACGCGGCACAGCTGCGGATCGCAGCACCCGAAGCGGTTATGCGTTCGCACCCGATCTGGATCGAATCGGCACCGGTCGAGATAGCCGCTCGCGGGCTGCCCCTGGCGGAGCGCATCGAGGCTGGCCTCGCCTCGCTCGGCCGTGCGCCGGATTTCTCGCGTCCCGCCACTTTCGATCTCGCTAGCTCGGTGCGTGAGTTGCAAGCAGTGCTCGCCGAATTCGGACTGGCACGCGCAACGCTCGGCGTCGATCTCGACTTTGTTCCCGCTGCCGATTTCGCCGCCATCCAGGCGCTGCTGCCGGATTGCCCGATGGTCGACGGCTCAGCGGTCCTCAACAGGCTGCGGGCCATCAAGACGCAGCGCGAGATCGACCTCCTGCAGCAAGGCATCATCCTGTCGGAAGCAGGGCTCGAGCGCCTGCAGGTGGATGCGATGGCCGGCATGCGCCAGGCCGACCTCGTCGGCCTCTACCGCAAAGGCGCCGCCGACGCGGCCGCCGGGCTGTCGCATGCGGTCGTCACCGCTGAATATGTGACGCTCGGCGCCCGGGCCAAGGGTGCCGACGCCAGGGCCGTGGCCGGCGATCCCTTGAAATGCGACATGGTCTGCACCGTCGGCGGCTACGCCTCCGACATGTCGCGCAATTTCACCTTCGGTGCCCCTTCCGCCGACCAGGCCGGACTGCATGCGATCGCCGAGCGCGCCTTCGAGGACGGGCTGGCGGCACTCGTGCCGGGCAATACGCTGGCCCATGTCCACCGCGTCGCCACCGACAGCCTGGCGCGCCAGGGCCTGCGCTCCTATCGGCGTGGTCATTTCGGCCACGGCGTCGGCCAGTCGGTCTTTTCGGAACAATGGCCCTTCATCGCGGCCGACAGCGATGTCGTGATCGAGGCCGGCATGGTGCTGGCCTTCGAGATCCCGCTCTACATCGACGGCCTCGCCAGCTTCAATCTCGAGGACCAGTTCCTGATCACGCCGGAGGGGCCCAAGCCGATGAACCGCTTGTCGAGGCGGCTGGAGAGGATTGGGTAGGCCGGCGCTCTACGACGCCCCCCTCTGCCCTGCCGGGCATCTCCTCCACGAGGGGGGAGATTGGTTGTTGTGAGCGCTTTCGCTAATTTTCAGCGTTGCAAGAAGACGAGCCGGCGCCGAAACTGCCAATCTCCCCACCCGTGGGGGAGATGTCCGGCAGGACAGAGGGGGGCGCCGTAGAGTGCGACGGCGAATATTGGCCTTCTTCGCCCGACCCTCCCGCCAACTACCCACTCACCGCCGGCCGCCTCTCCTTCCACGGCATCTCCTGCTCCAGCTGCGCCGACGCGGCCAGCACGATCGCTTCGTCGCCATAGCGGCCGACCAGCTGCACGCCGATCGGCACGCCGGCCTTCGACCAGCCGAGCGGCAGCGAGATCGCCGGCTGGCCCGAAATGTTGAAGGGAAACGCAAAGACGGCATCGGTCCATTTGGCGTTGTAGCGGTCGATGTCCGTATCCGACATGTCGTAATAGCCGAACGGGCGCGGCAGCTGCGTCGGCGTAGGCGTGATGAAAAGATCGTAGTCCAAGAGATCGCCGACGACGTGCCTATAGACTCTCATCCTGCCGATGCTCTGCGATACCGGCGCCTCCTCCAGCGCAGCAGCCGGTCAGGCCAGCTCGACGGTCCGTCCCAGTTCGATGCTCTGTTCGGCGGCGAGCACGATGCGCAGGCTGTTGACCGCGGCATCCATCTGCTCGGTCAGATCGAGGTCCTCGCGGATGGCGCGCAGGAAGAAGGCCTGCTCGCGATCGCACAGTTCCTGGTGGCCGGGCTCGTCCTCCATGCTGACGATCTCGTCGGGCTTCGAGAAATTCTTGTCACCGTCGACCGCGGCATAATGGATTTTCAGCGCGTCCGTCTTGGTGTGGCGGTCGATGTCGGCCGAGTTCGAGATCTCCGCCGCCTCGGCCGCGGCGCTCGCCGTCTGGCCGGCGACGATCGACACCGCGCCCTTGGGCCCGACCACGTCCTTCACGAAATAGGCCGTCTCGCTCATCATCGGGCCCCAGCCGGCCTCGTACCAGCCGACCGAGCCGTCATCGAAGGTGACATGCAGATGGCCGTAATTCTGCTTGTCGGCCTCCGCCCACAGCTTGGCGCCGATGCCATGCACCCGCACCGGTTTGGCGCCGGTCAGCTGGCACATGACATCGACATAGTGCACGCCGCAATCGACGATCGGGATCAGCGAATCGATCAGGTTCTTGTGCCAGTGCCAGGCGCTGCCGCTGCTCTGCTGGTTGAGGTTGAGCCGCATCACCAGCGGCTTGCCGAGCGTCTTGCCGACCTCGATGAATTTGATCCATGACGGATGCACGCGCAGGATATAGCCGAGCACCAGCTTGCGGTTCTTCGCTCGCGCGGCGGCCACAACCTTCTCGGCATCCTCGATGTTGGTAGCGAGCGGCTTTTCCATGAACACATGGCAATTGGCCGCGATCGCCTTCAGCGCATATTCGGCATGCGTGTTCGGCCAGCTGTTGATCGAGACCGCATCAGGCTTGGTTTCCTTCAGCGCCAGGTCGAAGTCCTCGTAGAGCGGATAGCCGGCAAGCTCGGCCGGTATTTTGGTGTTGCTTTTGATCGAGCGGCTCATGATGGCGACGATCTGAAAACCGTCGGAGCGGTGATAGGCGCTGGCATGCGACGCCCCCATATTACCGAGTCCCACCACCAGCACTTTTACCTTGTCGGCCATATCAGCCTCCCAAATCTTCATTGAATCGTGAGCGACGCTGTTGCCGCCGCGCGGATGTTTAGCCGGGCAATCACCTCAGCTTGGCGCTGCCCCTCATTGTCCTGCCGGACATTTCTCCCAGTATAGTGACGGGGAGAAAGGGACTGCCGCAACGCCAACGCCACCCTTGCAATGTTTGTGATTGGCGAAATCGTCAAAGACAGCGCCCCTCTCCCCGTCACCATACGGGGAGAGGATGCCGGCAGGCAGGTGAGGGGCGGCGCTGACCTCTACCATTGCGCAGCCTCACTTCACCGCCGAATCGAACAGATGCGCCTTGATCTTCTCGACATCGAGCGCGGCAAAGCCTTCCGACAGTTTGACGCCGTCGGCATCGGCCTTGACCTTGGCCTTGTCGAAACTGTTGGCGGCCGGGATCAGCTCATTGGTGCAGACGTCCTCGGCCTTCACCGGATTGGTGATCTGGCCGATCTTGTGGATCTCGTCGAAGAACCCCTGCCAGCTCGCCATGTCATGCGAACCCCAGCCGCCGCGCTTGTCCATGTCGCCGCGGAAGACGTTGATCTGCTGCAGGATCGAGGTGGTGCCGAGCTCCGGCCCGAGATTCTTGGCCAGCGTCGGGAACTGCTCGAACACCGCTTCGACCGCCGCGCGTGGGTTCTGGTAGCCGAATTCGAGGCCCATCGCCCAGCCGCGCAGGTACTTTTCCAGGAACGCCTTCTTGTCGGCATCCTCGAGATCGGCGGCGCGCACGACGAAAGTGTTGGCCGGCAGTTTCGAATTCTTCACGCCGAGCCAGTATTCGAAGTCGAGGCCCTTGGCGATCCATTCGGCGCGGAGCCCCTCCCATGACAAAGCCGCGTCGCCCTGGCCGCCGGCGAGCGCCGTGCCCCAGGTCGGCCAGCCGGCCTCGACATACTTGACCTTCTTGATGTCGACGCCTTGCGCGGCGAGCAGCGGATCGGTGATCGACTGCCAGGCGGCGGAGCCGAGCAGGATGGTCTTGCCTTCGAGCTTCTTCAGATCGTTCGATCCCTCGCCCTTGCGGAAGGCGATGCTGAACGTGTCGCGGGCGCCCATATGGAACACCGACTTCAGCTTCATGCCGTTCTGGATCGCGAAGGAGAACACGCCGGGTGAGGGAAAGCCCATATCGGCCTGGCCGACATCGACGAACTTCACTGTCGCCGTGCCGTCCGACGGGCCCGGCTGCATGTCGGTGTCCAGCCCGTCGAAATAGCCGGCTTTCTTGGCCGCCCAATAGGGATAGTCGTCGAGCACTTCGAGCGTGCCGCGCGGCGAGATCCAGGTGAATTTGCCATAGGCCTCGGCCCTCGCCTTGAGCCCTGTGGCGCCGAGCGCGGTTGCCGTCACCAGCCCGGCGCCGGTGACTTGCAGGAAAGTGCGGCGGCTGATGCCTGCCGGGCTGATCGAATGGTCTTTGGTCATGACATTCCCCTTTTTGTTGATTGTCAGTCTCTGCCGCCCGCCTCCCGGGCGCTTGCCCTCTGTTCTTATGCCTCCCAGCTCGCCCATTTCTTGCCGATGAGGAAGAACAGCACGTAGATCAGGATGCCGAGCGTCGACAGGATCAGCACCACCGCGAAGAATTGCGGCATCTGGATCATCGACGAATAGGTGGTCAGCCGGTTGCCGAGCCCGAAGCCGCCACCCACCATTTCAGCGCCGACGGCTGTCAGCAGGCCGAAGATGGCGCCGATCATCAGCCCGACCAGGATCATCGGCAGCGCCATCGGCGCGCGGATCTTCCAAAAGATCTGCAGCGTGCTGGCGCCATAGGAACGCGCCAGCGCAATCTTGGCGCTGTCGACGCGGCGAAAGCCGGTGGCGGCGTTGATCATCACCATCGGTCCGGCGGCCAGCGCCACCGCGATGATGCGCGGCGTGTAGCCGAAGCCGAAGCGCAGGATCAAAAGCGGCACCAGCGCCAGCATCGGCGTGGTGACGAGCAGCAATATGTAGGGCGCGACGATCTTTTCCGCGAACGGGAACTGGGTGATGACGGCGGCCAGCACCAGGCCGACGACGGCGCCGATGGCGAACCCCGACACCAGCTCGACCAGCGTGTAGCCGAGATGCGGCGCGATCAGCGGGAACTCGTCGAACAGCGCGTAGGCGATCGAGCTTGGCGGCGGCATGATGTAGAGCGGCACGTGAAACAGCCGCAAAGCCAGCTCGATGCCGCCGATGATGATCACGGCGACAGCGATGATCGCCGCCACCTCCTTGCCCGACTTGATGCCGGGGCCGCTGGCGAAGGCCGACAGATTGGTCAGGCTGACGTCGTGGCCATCAGCCGACTTGGCGCCAGACTTGGATTTGGAGAATTCCGGGATGGCGTCGCTCACGGCCTGATCCTCACGATCTCGGCGCTGGTGCGCTGCTGTTCAGACGCCTTCGGCCGGACGCGCTCGCCGACAATGTCCAGCTTGATCCGGTTGGTGAGGTCGAAGACCTCCTTGGTCGCCATGATCTCCAGCGAGCGCGGACGCGCGAACGGCACACGGTATTCCCTGGCAACCATGCCCGGCCGGGCGCTCAGCACCACCACCCGGTCTGACAGGAAAATCGCTTCCTCGATGCTGTGGGTGATGAAGACGATGGTCGTCTTGGTGTCGAGCCAGATCTCCTCGACCAGCCGGTTCATCTCCTCGCGGGTAAAACTGTCGAGCGCGCCGAACGGCTCGTCCATCAAAAGCACCGAGGGCTTCAGCGCCAGCGCCCGTACGATCGCCGCGCGCTGCTGCATGCCGCCCGAGAGTTCGCGTGGAAACTTGCCGCCGAAGCCGTCGAGCCCGACCCGGTTGAGCAGATGCGCGATCCAGGCGCGGTCCGGCTTCTCACCCTTGATCTCGAAGGGAAAGCGGATGTTGGCGTCGAGATTGCGCCAGGGCAGGAGGTTCGCTTCCTGGAAGACGATGCCGATATCGGGATGCGGGCCGGCGATCTTGATGCCGTCGAGCCGGATCTCGCCGCTGGTCAGGCTGTGCAGCCCCGACATCGACCACAAAAGCGTGGTCTTGCCGCAGCCGGACGGGCCGACGATCGAAACGATTTCATTGGTCCTGACCTCGAGACTGCAGCGGTCCAGCGCCAGCAGGTCGCCTGACGCCGTGCGATAGATCTTGGTCGCTGCCTGCACGCCAAGCTTCGGCGTTGTTGCTTCGCCCGCGTTCATCCGCCCCTCGGAGATTGCGTCATGATCCAATGGTCATCGGACTGCCAGAAATCAGTCTGTAACTATCCTACTTTGCTGTCAAGCGCTCGCGGTGGTAACCGTATCATCAAAACTACCGCTGGGAGCTAACAATTTGATTTCACTTAGTCTTGTCTGCCTTGAAATGTGTGTTGCTTTCCTACATACTCAGGAAAAGCCACACCGGCATGCCTTGCGGCACGCAACGGTTGCACCGTGGCCGGACGCATGGAACGACAGTGTGCAAACATGATAAGAGGTCAGGTCGAAAGGGCAGGGAAGGCCGACTTCATGACCAAAGCTGACAGCCAGGAAGAGCCCAGCCACGACCAGGACGGTCCTGTCCGGCGCATTCCCGACATCATTTCGCTGGTCAAGGATTCCTACGCGGAATTACGCCCGGCCGAACGCCGCGTCGCCGATGTCGTGCTCGATGACGTCAAATACGCCGTCGACGCCTCCAATGCAGCACTTGCCCAGCGTGCCGGAGTGAGCGAGCCGACGGTGACCCGGTTCTGCCGCGCCATCGGCTGCGAGGGCGTGCGCGATTTCAAGCTCAAGCTGGCGCAGAGCCTGGTCGTCGGCGCGCTCTATCTGGCCAAGTCGCCGGCCGTCAGCAACGACAATGGCATGCCGTTCTGGAACGCCGTGTTCGGCGAGGCGCGCCGGGCTTTGCAGGAGGCCGAACGCCAGCTCGATCCGGCACAGTTGCAGAAGGCCGCCGAACTCATCGCCAAGGCGCGCCAGGTCACGGTCTTCGGCCTCGGCGGCAGTTCCTCGGCGCTGGCGCAGGAAACCCAGTACCGGCTGTTTCGCTACGGCATCACGGTCAGCGCCCAGTGCGACCCCTATCTGATGCGCATGACCGCCTCGACGCTGAAGCCCGGCGACCTGGTGATTGCCATTTCGGCGACGGGACGCACGCGCGAAGTGATCGAGGCCGTCGAACTCGCCAAGCACTACCGCGCCAACGCGATCGCCGTGACCGCGCCCGACACCGAACTCGCGCGTGCCTGCGATGTCAGGCTGACGGTGGCGGTGCCCGAATATCCCGACACGCTGAAGCCGACGGCCTCGCGCTATGCCTTCCTGGCCGCGATCGACCTTCTGGCCGTGGCCTCGGCCTACAAGCTCGACGGCTCGGCGCGCGAAACGGTGCGCCGCATCAAGTACAACGCCCAGATCCACCGCACCGGCAAGGAGATGGAACCGCTCGGGGATTAGTCCCTTCTCCCCGTCTCTATACGGGGAGAAGGTGCCGGCAGGCGGATGAGGGGCTGCGCCGAGTTCGACAATTAATGATCCCCAATTTGGATGGGGTGCGGTTTTGTAGAAAGAGGCAAAGAATGCTCGAAATGGCACCGACGAAACAGGCGGCCGCATGGCTCGGCTCCTTCGCGCAGGCGCTCGAGGCCGGTGACATCGCGGCGGCGGGCAATCTGTTCGTCGACGACTGCTATTGGCGCGACCTTCTGGCCTTCACCTGGAACGTGACCACGATGGAAGGCCGCGAAGCCATCGTCGACATGCTCAACGCAACGCTGGCTTCGACCAAGCCCGCCGCATGGCAGCTCACCGGCGAGGCGACCTCGGACGAGGGCACCATCGAAGCCTGGTTCACATTCGAGACCGCGTCGGCTTCGGGACAAGGCATCATGCGCCTGCGCGACGGCCGTTGCCACACACTGTTCACGGCGATGACCGACCTCAAGGGCTTTGAGGAGCGCAAGGGCGCGGCACGGCCGCTCGGCGTGCGCCACAAGGCCGACCCTGAACGCGAGACCTGGTCGGAAGCGCGGGCGCGCGAAACGCGCGATCTCGGCGCTTCGGAACAGCCCTATTGCCTGGTCATCGGCGGCGGCCAGGGCGGCATCATGCTGGGCGCGCGGCTCAGGCAGCTCGGCGTGCCCTCGATCGTCATCGAGAAGAATGCGAGGCCCGGCGATTCCTGGCGCAACCGCTACCGCACGCTCGTGCTGCATGATCCGGTCTGGTACGACCATCTGCCCTATATTCCCTTCCCGGAGAACTGGCCGGTCTTCACGCCCAAGGACAAGATGGGCGACTGGCTGGAGATGTACACGCGCGTCATGGAGCTCAACTACTGGGTCGCCACCAAGTGCCTCAGCGCTTCCTATGACGAGACCGAGAAGGTCTGGACCGTGGTGGTCGATCGCGTCGGGCGGCAGATCACGCTGAAGCCGAAGCACGTCGTCTTCGCCACCGGCGCCTATGGCCCGCCGCGGCCGATCGACCTCGCCGGCGCCGACCGGTTCAAGGGCGAATTGCTGCATTCCAGCCAGTATGCCAGCGGCGAGAAATTCCGCGGCAAAAAGGTCGCCGTCATCGGCGCGGCCAGCTCCGGGCATGATGTCTGCGTCGACCTGTGGGAAAGCGGCGCCGACGTCACCATGATCCAGCGCTCGCCAACGACCGTGGTCAAGTCGGACACGCTGATGGAAGTCGGCTTCGAAATCTTTTCGGAGAGCGCGCTGGCGCGCGGCATCACCACCGAGAAGGCCGACATGATCGTCGCCTCGATGCCCTTCGCGCTTGTGCCCAAGGGCCAGAGCGCGCTCTACGAAGTGATCAAGGCACGCGATGCCGGCTTCTATGACCGCCTCAGCGCCGCGGGCTTCGCCATCGATTTCGGCGACGACGAGACGGGGCTTCTGATGAAGGCCTACCGCACCGGCTCGGGCTATTACATCGATGTCGGCGCCTCGGACCTGATCATCGACGGCAAGATCGGCATCCGCAGCGGCGTCGCCATCAAGTCGCTGACAGCGAAGGGCGTCCTGTTCGAGGACGGCACCGAGCTCGAGGTGGATGCCATCATCGCCTGCACCGGCTATCAATCGATGAACGAGAATGTCGCGGCACTCGTCTCGCGCGAGGTCGCCGACAAGGTCGGTCCCTGCTGGGGCCTCGGCTCCGGCGTCAAGGGCGACCCCGGCCCCTGGCAAGGCGAACTGCGCAACATGTGGAAGCCGACGGCGCAGGAAGCGCTGTGGTTCCATGGCGGCAACCTGGCGCTATCGCGCTTCTATTCGAAATATGTGGCGCTGCAGATCAAGGCTCGGATGGAGGGCATTGCGACGCCCGTTTACGGGAAGCCGAGCAATTCTTGACGCCGCACCTGAAGAGAGCTGATGTCACTGGCCAGCCGGAGATCGAACCGGAGTCTTCAGACGCAATGGAGAGGCCCGGCATATTGCCTGGCATTTCGGGGGAGGAAGCGGATGGGGCTGCTTAGAGGGCTTCGCATAAAACTGGGATTGAAGAAGAATCCCTTGCCACCACTGCCGGGGGTCGCGATTGGCCGTCATACCTATGGGCTCAACAAAAGATCGTTCTTTTCTCCGCATGAAAACGTGCCGGTGCGAATAGGGTCGTTCTGTTCTGTTGGGCCGGATGTCCTCTTCGTCTGCGCGGCCGAGCACCGCATCGACACCGCAACCACCTTTCCGATTCACCGGATAAGCCGAAAGCTTCTTGAAATCGCCGAACCCCACGGCAAGGGGCCAATCACCGTGGGCAATGACGTATGGCTTGGAGCTCGCTGTGTCATCCTTAGCGGTGTTACGATCGGTGACGGTGCCGCTATCGGCGCCGGCAGTATCGTCACCAAGGACATTCCTCCCTACGCCGTCGCGGTCGGCAACCCTGCCCGCGTCATCCGCTACAGATTCGCGCCCGAAGTCATCGAGCGCCTGCAGGCATTGGAATGGTGGAACTGGAGCGACGACTTGATCGGCGAACGCATCGAGCTTCTGACGGCAATGACGGCCGAGAGCTTCCTCAACGTGGTGGGACCGGCATAGCCGCTCCGGTTTATGGGCTGCCTGGCAATTCTGGGCGGTAGAATCTCCCCCCTCGAGCGGGAGATGTCGCCGAAGGCGACAGAGGGGGTCGGTGCGACTGGATGCGACCTCCTTGCAGCAGATGAAGGTTGGCACCCGGTCGGACCGACCCCCTTTGGCCTGCCGGCCATCTCCCCCTCGAGGGGGAGATCGGCTAATTATGTCGATGCCCGAAGTGCCGGGCTGCAACCTCGACATGCGTATGCGCGGCATGCGGCTCGAAGCGTTCGGTCTCGCCAAGGTCGTCCACCGCCTCGTTCGGCCACCAGGTGCCGGCGATGACGATGCCCTCCGAGACCAGCCGCTGGTCGGCGACCAGCGAGGCGCCGACCGCGTCGACCAAGGTGAAGCGGCCCGACCGCTGACGAAGCACGGCGACGTCGCCGGCGGTGCCGACCGCCAGTGTGCCGAGGTCCGGCCGTGCGATCGCGTGGGCCGGCGCTTGCGTCGCCGCGCGCAAAACCTCGACCAAGGGCATACCGAGCGCCAAAAGCTTCGACATGCACACCAGTATGTCGAAGGCCGGCCCATCGACGCAGTAGAGATGCACGTCGCTCGAAATGACATCGGGCGCCAGCCCCTCGGCGAGCATCGCACGGGCGACGTCGAAATCGAACGAACCCATGCCATGGCCGAGATCGAAGATGACGCCGCGCTCGCGCGCCAGCCGCATGTCGGGCCGCACAGCGCCGGAGGCGAAGACCGGCGCGTTGGGGAACGGCCGGAAGCAGTGGGTGAGGATGTCGCCTTTGCGCAGGCGCGGCAGCACTTCCGAGCGGCCGGGCGGCGGCTCGTCAATATGCGCCATCAGCGGCAGGCCTGCTTTGTCGGCGGCCTCCAGCGCGAGATCGACCGGCGCGATGCCGCTGGTGCCGCCGGCATGTTTGCCGGAGCGGACTTTCACGCCGACCACGACATCGGCGTGCTCGCGCACAGCCGCAACCACTTCGCGCGGCTCGCAGAGCCTGAGATCGCTGCATTCGCCGACCGACACCGTCTGCGAGAAGCCGAAGATGCCGGCAAAGGAAATGTTGACATAGGCCAGGATGCGCACCTTCGAGCGCTCCATGACATGGCGGCGGAAGCCGAGGAAATTGCCGGCGCCGGCACTTCCCGCATCGATGAAGGTGGTGGTGCCGCTCTTGGCCGCCAGCCGGTCGGCATCGACGCCGAGCGAGGTGCCGCCCCAATAGACGTGGCTGTGCAGGTCGACCAGCCCGGGCGCGACGATGCAGCCTGTCGTGTCGATCACCTGCGCGGCACTGTTCACGGGAATGTCGGCGTCGACAGCCGCGACCCGGCCATTGGCGATGGCAACATCGCGCGGTGCGTCGAGCCCGGCCGCCGGATCGATCAGCCGTCCGCCCTTCAGCAGGAGGTCGAATTGCATGGGGGAACCTCTGCTTCGCTAAGTCTAGGCCGGCCTGTAGGCGACCGCCTCGACTTCGATCTTGATATCGATCATCAGCCGCGATTCGACCGTGGTGCGGGCCGGCGGATTTCTAGGGAAATGCCGGGCATAAACCGCGTTGAAGGCGCCGAAGTCGCGCGCGTCCTCCAGCCAGACGGTGGTCTTCACCACATCGTCCAGGGTGCAGCCCGCCAACGCCAGCGCGGCCTTCACATTGGCCAGCACCTGCTCGGTCTGTTCCGTGATGCCGCCCTTGACCACGATGCCGTCGCCGCCGACCGGAACCTGGCCCGAGACATAGACGAAATCGCCGGCCCGCACGGCGGGCGACAGCGGCACATGCGATGTTCCAAAGGTCTGCTTGGGCAAGGGAATGACCTCCTCTGATCATGCGGCAGGACGCCAAGGCGTGCGCCCGCTTCGGCGCAGATTTACCGCGATCGCGGCGATCCCGATAGGGCCCTTGTTGGAAAGCAACATTCTTCGAAATCCATGTTGCTTTATTACAGAAGCGCTTGCATCGTGCGCGCCTGCCGGACGGCGTCCAAGCCGCGACGGAGAGATGCCTTTGCGAGACCGGAGAACCGAGCATGACCTTCGACAAGAACCCGTTTCCAGCAGGCGATGCCGACCGTCACGCGCTGTGGGACATGCTGGTGCGGCGCGACATCGACGCCTTCATCAGCCAGGACTGGTCGATGGTCGAGAATGATTTCGTGGCCGAAAGCTTCTTCGGCATGCATGCGCATTTCCTGCCCAATGCCGATGCCTGGCGGCTGCAATTCCCCAGGCTGGAGATCTATCGCGACGAGTGGCTGCGCCAGGCCAGGGAGACGGCCGCGACCAAATTCGCCGAACCGCTGCGCGAGGCGCTGTTTCGCGTCACCAACCTGCGCGACATCGATGTCGACGGCGACCGCGCCGTGCTGCACAAGAAGTTCGACGGCACCGTCGCCAAGGCGGACGGCAGCGTCGACCGGCTGAAATGGCAAACGCTGTATTTCTGCAGGAAGGTCGCCGGCAACTGGAAGATTGCGGGCTTCGTCGGCTACATGCCCTATCCGCTGGGCAGCTGAAGCTGCCGCGGAGACAGGCCGCGCCACCGTGATCAGTAGAGCGTGATGAAGGCCGGGAACAGCAGACCGGTGTGTCTGAGATACTCGATCAGCTCGATGGCCGGGAAGATGGCGAGGAAATAGAGCCCGTCATAGAAGGTGCGCTTCAGCGCGCGCGTCGAGAACTGCAGCTCGTCATTGTCGCGGTAGAGCAGCGGATTCGGCCAGAACCGGGGGGTCGCCTTGATATAGGCGGTATAGGCCGGGCCGAACTTGCCCAGGAGATATTCGGCTTCCTTGCGCGCGGTGACGCGGAAGATGAAGAAGCTGGCCACGCCAAGTGCTGCGGCCGCCACCAGCGAGCCGTAGAGCAATCCGATCCCGACCGCGCCGACCGTCGAGAAGAAATAGAGCGGGTTCTGGCTCATCGAGAACGGTCCCATCGAAACCAGCTCCTCGTTCTTCTTGCCGCCGACATAGAGGATGCTCCAGAGCCGTCCGGCGACGCAGACGAGCACCATGCAGAAGCCGAAGAATTCCAGCGCCTCGTGCCCGTTCGAACCTTCGCTCAACGCCGGCTTGGTGACAAACAGCAGCAGCACCGCCAGCACCGCCGCCACCCGCACGAAGATCAGCCGCTTGCGCTGGACGAAGGCCTCTGAAACGGGCTTGAGGGAAGCATAGGTCATTCGGGTTTTCCTGGGGCGCTGACAGGCCCTGGAGCACTGGGGCACGCCATTGATGGCGGTTACAAGGCAGTGGCCTTCTATCAGCGCACCACGCGGCTTTCGTAAAGGCCCTTTGGATGACCGGCACCCATTCTTACGAAATTGTATGCCGGCGGACAGGCTGGCGTGAACTCGCTTGCCTATCGTTCGAATGCCGATCGCTTCCGCCCGGCAAACATCGACCTCGGGATTTCAGCCATGCTCCACCCCGCCGCACCGAGCCAGAACAGGGTCCCCGACGTCACCCTCGATTTCTGGCTGATCAAACTGATGGCGGTGACCATGGGCGAGACGGCGGCCGACTATCTCGCCGTCAATCTTGGACTCGGGCTGACCGTCACCTCACTTGTCATGACCGGCGTCATGGTCATCGCCCTTGTCCTGCAGTTCGCGCAGAAACGCTACGTGCCCTGGGCCTACTGGCTGGCGGTGGTGCTGATCAGCGTGGTCGGCACGCTGATCACCGACAACCTCGTCGACAATTTCGGCGTGCGCCTGCAGACCACGACGATTGCCTTCAGCGTGGTGCTCGCGGCGACATTCGCGGTCTGGTACGCGAGCGAGAGGACGCTTTCGATCCACACCATCTTCACGACCAGGCGCGAGATCTTCTACTGGCTGGCGATCCTCGTCACCTTCTCGCTCGGCACCGCCGCCGGTGATCTTGTCGCCGAGAGCATCGACACCGGCTATCTGGCCACTGGCCTGCTGTTCGGCGGCGTCATCGCGCTCATTGCCCTCGCCTATTATCTCATCCATCTGGATGCGATCCTGGCCTTCTGGCTCGCCTACATCCTGACGCGGCCGCTTGGCGCCTCCTTCGGCGATCTGCTGTCGCAGCCGGCCGAATATGGCGGCCTCGGCTTCGGCACAACCTTCACCAGCCTGATCTTCCTCGGCTGCATCATTGCGCTGGTTCTCTACATGACGCTGAAGAAAACCGCCGACGAGGCCGACGAGATCCTGCTCGAATCGGATTGACTTTCGGCGTTGGCGATTGGCTGAACCGCCCCTCGCCGTGACCATCCTAGGAACGGACCCATGCCGGTGATAGCCTCTCCCCGATATCGGCGATCAACCGGAACAGCGATGCGACTTCTTCTTGTCGAGGACGACCACAGGACGGCGGACTACATCGTCAGGGGGCTGACCGAGGCCGGCCATGTCTGCGACCTCCTGCGCAACGGCCATGACGCGCTTTTCGCCGCGACCAGCGGCGGCTATGACGTGATCGTCGCCGACCGGATGATCCCCGGTCTCGACGGCCTGTCGATGGTCAAGGCGATCCGCGCGGCGGGCGTGCGCACGCCGGCGATCTTCCTCACCTCCATCGGCGGCATCGACGACCGCGTCGAGGGGCTGGAAGCCGGCGGCGACGACTATCTGGTCAAGCCTTTCGCCTTTTCCGAGCTGCTTGCCCGCATCAACGCGCTCGGCCGCCGGCCGGCGGCGCAGGAGCAGAAGACGGTTCTGCGGGTTGGCGACCTCGAAATGGACCTCATCATGCGGCGCGTCGTCAGGCAGGGCCGGCCGATCGACCTGCAGCCACGCGAGTTCAGCCTGCTCGAGGTGCTGATGCGCGGCGAGGGCCGGGTGATCACCCGCACCATGCTTCTTGAGCGCGTCTGGGACTTTCATTTCGACCCCAAGACCAGCGTCGTCGAGACCCATATCAGTCGGCTGCGCGCCAAGATCGACAGGCCGTTCGAAACCCAGCTCATCCAAACCGTCCGCAACACCGGCTACAGCCTGCACGCACCGCTTGCGCCATGACCGGAACATGGGCCCGTCTGCCGCGCAGCACGCCGTTCCGGCTCGCCCTGACCTTCGCCTTCCTGTTCATGCTGGCCTTCATCCTGTCGGGCGCCATCGTCTACCAGATGATGAGCGCCGATCTCGCCGAGCAGCTCGACGACACCATCCGGGAGACCTATTCGGTCATCGCCGCGACCTATGCCGACAAGGATCTCAAGGAGCTGGTGGAGACCGTCGAAAGTCACTCCGCACGCAGCCTGAAGAAGGAACAGCTGTTTTCGCTGACCGACGCGGCCGGCAACCGTCTGGCCGGCAACTTCACAGCCGCGGGGCTTCCCGACGGCTTCTCTGCCTTCGACGCCGTGTTGCCCGGCCTGCCGCCGGACACGGAATATCGCGCCTATTCCGGCGCGATCGGCGGCAACACCCTGACGGTCGCCTTCAGCCTTTCCGAGACCGAGGAGCTGGAAACGATCATGCTGATGAGCTTCGGCTGGGCAACCCTGATCATCACCGGGCTGGCGGTCACTGGCGGCGCCCTGCTCGCCTCGCGCGTCCAGCGCCGTCTCGACGGCATCGCCGCCACCATGGTCGACGTCTCGCATGGCCGGCTCGACACCCGCATTCCGCTGACCGGCAAGGGCGACGATATCGACATCGTCTCCAGCCAGATCAACGCGGCGCTCGACCGGCTGTCGGGCCTGGTCGAAGGCATGAAGCAGGTCAGCGCCGACATCGCGCACGATTTGAAGACACCGCTCAACCGGCTGCAGATGATCCTGGAAGGCGCCGCCGACAAGGCCGCGCGGCATCGGGACGTGTCCGGCGATCTGGCCGATGCGCGCGCCGAAGGCTATCAGATCAACGAGACCTTCGATGCGCTCTTGCGGATAGCGCAGATCGAAGCCGGCGCGCGCAAGGCACGATTCACCGATGTCGACCTCGGCGAGATCCTGCAAACCATCGCCGAGATCTATGCCGACGTGGCCGAGGATGACGGCAAGTCGCTGTCATCGGCCGGGCTTCATCAAGCCGCCGAACCCATCCATGGTGATCCGGAACTTTTGACGCAGATGTTCGCCAATCTGGTCGAGAATGCGCTGCGCCATTGCCCGCCCGGCACGGCGGTCAAACTGTCGGTGACACGCCAGGGCGAGCGCATCCTGGCCCACGTCGCCGACAATGGACCCGGCATTCCCGCCGACGAGCGCGAGAAGGTCTTCCAGCGGCTCTACCGCCTGGACCACAGCCGCTCGACGCCAGGCAGCGGTCTCGGGCTCAGCCTTGTGCGGGCCATTGCAGACCTGCACGGGGCGTCCATTACCCTCGAGAACTGCCGCCCCGGCCTCGACGTGGTGGTGAGCTTTCCCCAGGCGTCAAATTAGCTGGCGAAAGCCGAAATTAGCCGATCTCCCCCCTTGCGGGGGAGATGCCTGGCAAGGCAGAGGGGGTGCTGTCCCGCTGAACTGTCGATCTATGCCGATCGCATCGGAGCAAACTGGGCGAGGCTGGCGTTCCTTCACACCCCCCTCTGGCCTGCCGGCCATCTCCCCCGCAAGGGGGTGTTTGGACCGGGGACATCGCGAACAGGTGTGCGAGGACATCGCGAACAGTTTGGCGCGCTTTGCGCTGGGAGGTTCGGGATGCCATTCGAGGACAAGAGCGCGATGTCCCCGGTCCAAACAGGGGGGAGATCGGCAGCTTTGCTGTCCTGCCGGCATTCCTCGCAAAGCGACATCAGCCACTCACCGATCTATCCTTGTCGACAGGATGATCGACGACGAGGTCCGCTCGACCCCGTCCATGGCGCCGATCTGGTCGAGCAGCGCGTCGAGGTCGCGGATCGACGGCGCGTCGACGACGACGATCATGTCGAAATTGCCGCTGACCGAATGCAGCGTCCTGACCGGCGGCAGCGCCTGCAGGGCCCGCACCACTCTGTCGGCAAGCTTCGGCGTCACCGTGAGCAGCACATGCGCCCTGACCAGCCCCTGCTCATAGTCGGGCGCCAGCCTGACGCCGTAGCCGGTGATGATGCCGCGCTGCTCCAGCCGCTCGATCCGGCTCTGCACCGTTGTGCGTGACACGCCAAGCTGCCGCGCCAGTTCGGCGGTCGAAGCGCGCGCGTTGGCGCGCAGGAGGGAAAGCAGGGCCTGTTCGGCTTCACTGAGCATTTCGACGAATCCCTTCGGCAAATCGACTAAAGATAGGTTTCACTCTGCCAGATTCCGCGCTTCCTTTCGACAGGCAAGCTGCGATTCTCTCCCCACAATCAGCTTTGGTGCGAGGGATCAGTCATGAAGAAAATTGTTGTAGTCGGCGCCGGCAAGATCGGTTCGACCATTGCCGAGATGCTCGCCGCGACGGGTGACTACCATGTCACCCTCGTCGACCGCTCGGCGGCGCAGCTCGCCGCGGCCGAAGTGCCTGATGGCGTCGAGACGCTCGAACTCGACATCGCCGCGCCAGGCACCCTCGAAGCAGCCCTGGCCGGCAAGTTCGCGGTGCTGAGCGCCGCCCCCTTCCATCTGACGACACGCATCGCCGAGGCCGCGGCCAGCGCCGGCGTGCACTATCTCGACTTGACCGAGGACGTCGTCAGCACCAGGCGGGTCAAGGAACTGGCGCGTTCGGGCAAGAGCGCCTTCATCCCGCAATGCGGGCTGGCGCCGGGCTTCATCTCGATCGTCGCCAACGATCTCGCTGGCCGTTTCGACACGCTGGAAAGCGTGCGCATGCGCGTCGGCGCGCTGCCGCAATACCCGTCCAACGCGCTGAACTACAATCTGACCTGGAGCACCGACGGCGTCATCAACGAATATTGTGAGCCTTGCGAGGCGATCGTCGAGGGCGAATTGATCGAGGTGCCGCCGCTGGAGGAGCGCGAGGAGTTCTCGCTCGACGGCGTCACCTATGAGGCGTTCAACACATCGGGCGGGCTCGGAACTTTGGCCGAGACGCTGAAGGGCAAGGTGCGCACGCTGAACTACCGCACCATCCGCTATCCCGGCCACGCCGCGATCATGAAGGCGCTGCTCAACGACCTCGGCCTGCGCCACCGCCGCGACGTGCTGAAGGATATCTTCGAGAGCGCCCTGCCGGCGACGCTGCAGGACGTGGTCATCGTCTTCGTCACCGTCTCGGGCCGCAAGAACGGCCGCCTGCTGCAGGAGACCTACGCCAACAAGATCTATTCGAAGCGGGTCGGCAGCGTGATGCGCAGCGCCATCCAGATCACCACCGCCTCCGGCATCTGTGCCGTGCTCGACATGCTCGCCGACGGCAGCCTGCCGGCGACCGGCTTTATCAAGCAGGAAGACATCGCGCTCGACGCCTTCCTCGCCAACCGCTTCGGCCGCGCCTACGCGCAGCACGAGATGGTAAGCCGGCTCGCGAGCTGAGGAGGCGCGCCATCTTCACCCTCCCCCTTGTGGGGAGGGTCGGCTCGCGATCGGAGCGAAGCGGAGATTGCGAGACGGGGTGGGGGTAAGCGCCGACGGCCGGTGAGGACCCCCACCCCGATCCGCTTCGCGGATCGACCCTCCCCACAAGGGGGAGGGTGAAGCAACTCAAACATGCAGCGCGTGCCCGAGCGCCTTCAGCGCCGCTTCCTGGAACCCCTCGCCTTGCGTCGGATGGGCATGGATCGTTCCCGCGATATCCTCCAGCCGCGCGCCCATCTCCAGCGCCAGCCCAAAGGCCGTCGACAGCTCCGACACGCCCTGCCCGACCGCCTGGATGCCGAGCACCAGATGGTTGTCAGCGCGGGCAACGACCCTCACGAACCCGTCTTCGCCGTGCTTGGTCATCGCGCGGCCATTGGCGGCGAAGGGGAACATGCCGATCTTGATCTCGCCGCCGAGCGCCTTCGCCTCCTCCGGCGAAAGCCCGGCCGTCACCAGCTCGGGATCGGTGAAGCAGACGGCGGGGATAGAGCGCTTGTCCCAGCCGCGCTTGTGGCCGGCAACGATCTCGGCGACCATTTCGCCCTGCGCCATCGCCCGGTGCGCCAGCATCGGCTCGCCGGTGACGTCGCCAATGGCGAAGATGCCGCGCATCGAGGTACGGCACTGATCGTCGATCTTGATGAACTTGCCCACCATGTCGAGGTCGATCTGGTCGAGCCCCCAGCCTTCGGTCACTGGCTTGCGCCCGACCGTCACCAGGATCTTGGTCGCGGCGACCTTGCCACTCTTGCCGTCCGATGTCTCGACCAGCAGCGCGTCACCTCTGGTCGACAGGCCTTTGGCCTTGGCGCCCAGCATCACCTCGATGCCAAGTGCGGAGAGCCGCTTGACCACAGGCCGGGTCAGCTCCGCATCATACTGCGCCAGGACGCGCGGCAAGGCCTCGACCACGGTCACCTCGGCACCCATCTTGGCGAAGGCCATGCCGAGTTCCAGCCCGATATAGCCGCCACCGACGACGGCAAGCTTCTTCGGCACCTCGCTCAGCGCCAGCGCTTCGGTGGATGAAATGACCGACCCGCCGAAAGGCAGGAACGGCAATTCGAGCGGCGCCGAGCCCGTTGCAATGACGATCGCCTCGGCACGGATCACTTGGCTTCCCGTCTCCGTCTCGACCTCGACGCTCTTGCCGTCCCGGAACGTTGCCCAGCCGTGCACGGTCTTCACCCCCGCCTTCTTGAGCAGGCCAGCGACGCCGCTATTGAGCCGGCTGACAATGCCGTCCTTCCAGGCGACGGTTTTGCCAAGGTCGAGCACGGGAGCGGCAACCGAGATACCGAGCGGGCTCTTGCCGCCGGCCATGTGCGCCACAGTCTCGAACTCTTCCGCCGCGTGGATCAGCGCCTTGGACGGAATGCAGCCGACATTGAGGCAGGTGCCGCCAGGCTTGCCTACCTCGACGATCACCGTATCGACGCCGAGCTGCCCGGCACGGATGGCTGAGATATAGCCCCCGGGCCCAGCCCCGATGACGAGCAGCTTGCAGGAGATTTCTTTCATGGCGACACCCTGGTTCACAATGGTGCTGGAAGGCAGATAATGTTGGGTGGCGATCGTTCGCGCCGCCCTTGAAGCGCGTAATCTCCCCACTTGAGGGGGAGATGTCGCCGAAGGCGACAGAGGGGGTCGCCGCGCGTAGAGCGCCAGCCTTCCTCTGTCGCGCAAGGCGGTCGCGTCCAGTTGTACCGACCCCCTCTGGCCTGCCGGCCATCTCCCCCTCGAGGGGGGAGATTACGCGCTCCATTGCTTTCGCTAATTTTCAACATTGTAAGAAGAAAACCAGCCCGACAGGGCAGAGGGACGCTGTCTCGCCGACATCTCCATCTTTCACCCTCAATCCACAAAGATCAGCGCCGGCGTTTCCAGCAGCGTCTTGATGCGCTGGATGAAGACGGCCGCATCCCAGCCGTCTATGACGCGGTGGTCGAAGCTCGATGACAGGTTCATCATCTTGCGCGGGATGAACTGCGTGCCGTCCCACACCGGCCGCACCATCATCTTGTTGACGCCGATGATCGCCACTTCCGGATGGTTGATGACCGGCGTCGTCGCCACGCCGCCCATCGCGCCGAGCGAGGTGATGGTGATGGTCGAGCCCGACAGCTCGTCGCGGGTCGCGGTGCCGGATTTGGCCGCCTCGGCAAGCCTGTTGACCTCGGCGCCGCAGTCCCAGATGTCGCGCGCCTCGGCATGCTTGACGACCGGCACCACCAGCCCCGAAGGCGTCTGCGCGGCGATGCCGATATGGATGCCGCCATGCTGGTGGATGATGCCGGCCTCGTCGTCGAACAGCGAATTCAAGTTGGGCTGGTCCGAGATCGCCTTGACCATCGCCCGCATCAGGAATGGCAGCAGCGTCAGCTTCGGCCTCTCTCCACCTCCCTTGGCGGCCCGCTTTTCCTTGTTGAGCGCAGCACGCAGCTCCTCCAGCGCGGTGACGTCGATCTCCTCGACATAGGTGATGTGCGGGATGCGCGACTTGGACAGCGTCATCTTCTCGGCGATCTTGCGCCGCAAGCCCACCACCTTGATGTCTTCGACCGCATCGTTGCGGGCAAGGCCCAATGCCTTGGCGACCTGCGGCCCGCGCGCCAGGAACGCCTCGATGTCCTCATGGCCGATGCGGCCGGCCGGTCCGCTTCCGGCGACCTGCCTCAGATCGATGCCGGCCTCTTTTGCGCGCAGGCGGACAGCCGGCGACGCCAGCGGCTTTTCGCCTTCCGGACGCGGTGCGCCACCGGGCGCGGCAACGCGAGATGCCGGCGCTGTACCCCCACCCCTAGCCCCTCCCCACAAGGGGGAGGGGGATTCTGTTTCAGCCGCTCCCACGCCTTCGATTCCCTTGGATGATGACGACGAGGTGGGCTTTGCTCCAACCTTGGAAACCGTTGCGCGTCCCCCTCCCCCTTGTGGGGAGGGGTTAGGGGTGGGGGTACTCTCAGCCGTAACTTTTGCCGGCGTCGCACCACCCACAACATTCCCCTCGCCCGCCACTTTCAACCGCACGATGGGCGAGCCGATCGCCACCGTGTCGCCGATCTCGGCGCCCAGCCACAGGATCTCGCCATCGACGGGTGAAGGAATCTCGACCGTCGCCTTGTCGGTCATGACGGCGGCGAGCACGGTGTCCTCGCGCACGATGTCGCCGACCTTGACGTGCCATTCGACCAGCTCGGCCTCGGCGACGCCTTCGCCGACATCGGGCAGCTTGATGATGTGTTCGCCCATCTCAGGCCCCCTCTAGGCTTCCAACGTTTCGATGAGCGCAAGACCCACCCGCGCCGGACCGGGAAAATAGTCCCACTCCTGCGCATGCGGATAGGGCGTGTCCCAGCCGGCAACCCGCGCCACCGGCGCCTCCAGATGGTAGAAGCAGTTTTCCTGCACCAGCGCCGACAGTTCGGCGCCGAAGCCGGACGTCAGCGTCGCCTCATGCACGATGACGCAGCGCCCGGTCTTTTTGACCGAAGCGACGATCGTGTCGAGGTCGAGCGGCAGCAGCGTCCTCAAATCGATGATCTCGGCATCGATGCCGGTCTCCTCGGCCGCTGCCTGCGCGACATAGACCATGGTGCCGTAGGCGAGCACTGTAACCGCCGAGCCCGCCCTGCGGATCGCCGCCTTGCCGAGCGGCACCGTGTAGTGGCCGTCGGCGACCTCGCCGAGCTCATGCTTCGACCACGGCGTCACCGGCCGGTCGTGATGGCCGTCGAACGGACCGTTGTAGAGACGCTTGGGCTCGAGGAAGATCACCGGATCGGGGTCCTCGATCGCGGCGATCAGCAGCCCCTTGGCGTCATGCGGGTTGGACGGCACCACCGTCTTCAGGCCGGACACATGGGTGAACAGGGCTTCCGGGCTCTGGCTGTGCGTCTGGCCGCCAAAAATGCCGCCGCCGGTCGGCATGCGCACGACGATCGGGCAGGTGAAATCCCCGTTCGAGCGGTAGCGCAGCCTTGCGGCTTCCTGCGTCAGCTGGTCGTAGGCGGGATACATGTAGTCGGCAAACTGAATTTCCACGCAGGGTTTCAGCCCATACGCGGCCATGCCGATGGCCGAGCCGACAATGCCGGATTCGCTGATCGGCGCGTCGAAGCAGCGGCTTTTGCCGTATTTGGCCTGCAGGCCCTGCGTGCAGCGGAAGACGCCGCCGAAGAAACCGACATCCTCGCCGTACACGACGACCTTGTCGTCGCGCTCCATCGAGACGTCCATGGCATCCCGAATGGCCTCGATCATGGTCCGTCTCGGCATGGCTCAGACTCCCGCCTGCTGGCGCTGGCGCCTGAGATGCGGCGGCATCTCGGCATAGAGGCCCTCGAACATGTCGCGTGTCGACGGCTTGCCGCCGGCATGCAGCGTGCCGTGGCTTTCCGCCTCCTTCTGCGCCGTGATCACCGTGTCGAGGATTTCCGCCTCGGCCTGCGCGTGCCGCTCGTCCGACCAGACGCCGAGCCCCACCAGATGGTTCTTAAGCCGCACGATTGGATCGCCGAGCGGCCAGGCGTCGGATTCGGTTTTCGGCCGGTAGGCCGAAGGATCGTCCGAGCTGGAATGCGCGCCGGCGCGGTAGGTGACATATTCGACCAGCGTCGGCCCGAGATTGGCACGCGCTCGCTCCGCAGCCCATTTGGCCACGGCATGGACGGCGAGATAATCATTACCGTCGACGCGCAGCGAAGGGATGCCGAAGCCGAGGCCCCGGGCCGCGAATGTGCCGGAGCCGCCGCGCGCGATGCCCTGGAAGGTGGAGATCGCCCACTGGTTGTTGACGACATTGAGCACGACCGGCGCCTTGTAGGTGGAGGCGAACACCAGCGCCGAATGGAAGTCGGATTCCGCCGTCGAGCCGTCGCCGATCCAGCCGGCGGCGATCCTCGAATCGTTCGATATGGCCGAGGCCATCGCCCAGCCGACCGCCTGGATATACTGCGTCGCCAGGTTGCCGGAAATCGAGAAGAAGCCGTGCTCCTTGGATGAATACATGATCGGCAGCTGCCGGCCTTTCAGCGGATCGGCCTCGTTGGAATAGATCTGGTTCATCATCGTGACCATCGGATAGCCGTCGGCGATGAGCAGCCCGGCCTGCCGATAGGTCGGGAAATTCATGTCGCCGGGCGCCAGCGCCTTGCGGAAGGCGCAGCTCACCGCCTCTTCACCGAGATGCTGCATGTAGAACGAGGTCTTGCCCTGGCGCTGCGCCATCTGCATGCGGGCGTCGAAGGTCCGCAGCGTCATCATGTGGCGCAGGCCTTCCAGCAATTCCTCACTGGAGAGCAGCCCGGCCCAGGGTCCGACCGCTTCGCCATTGCGGTTCAGCACGCGGATGATCGAAAAGGCCATGTCGCGGATGGTGCGCGGATCGACATCGATGTCAGGACGCGGCACCGAGCCGGCCGCGGCGATGGTCACGTTGGAAAAGTCTGGCGTGCCGCCCGGCCGCACTTCCGGCTCCGGAACATGGAACCGCAACATCCCAGCATCGGCCATGACCTTTGTCCTCCAATGTTGCCTGGCCAGGGATATTTGCACATCCGCGCGCCCAGACCAGCGCGAATTCGCCGGGCAAGCCCTTCGGTCACCGGTCCGGCCGCGCCGGCCGACCAAGCCTCCCGGTGCACCAAGATGAAGATATGTCGGCGAAATTTCTTGTCGATGTTGGACGGCGTCGCGTAATTTGGAGCAAGATTGCGCGAGGTTTGTCGGAAGATAAGGCATTTGGACGACGCATTGCCGGCAATGTCCGCGCCGCCCCTCATTGCCCTGCCGGGCATTTCTCCCCGTGAACGGGGAGAAAGAAGCTAGCCGTAGCGCCGGCGCCTCTTTCTGCGACGTTGGTGATTGGCGAAACCATCGATGGCAGCACCCCTCGCCCCGTTTACGGGGAGAGGATGCCGGCAGGCAGGTGAGGGGCGGCGCCGACATTGACAGCTGGAGACAAGCCCAAGACACGACGGAGTCGCAGACTTTGCCACATCATGCTAACCACGCCCGATGGCACAGAAGAAAGCTTTCGAGGTCGATTCGTGGCTGGCGAAGCCCGATCCGCGCATCTCCATCGTCCTGCTTTACGGCCCTGACCGTGGCCTCGTTTCCGAGCGGGCGAAGGCCTTTGCCGCAAAGACCGGCCTGCCGCTCGACGATCCCTTCTCGGTGGTCCGGCTCGAGGGTTCGGAGGTCGACCGCGACGAGGGCCGCCTGCTCGATGAAGCCCGCACCGTGCCGATGTTTTCCGACCGGCGGCTGCTTTGGGTGCGCAATGCCGGCGGCCAGAAGGCGCTGGCCGACGACGTCAAGGCGCTGACAGCGGAGCCCGCGCGCGATGCCATCATCCTGATCGAGGCCGGCGATCTCAAGAAAGGCGTCGGCCTGCGCGCCGTGGTGGAGGGCGCGGACAACGCCATGGCGCTGCCCTGCTACGCCGATGAAGCCCGCGACATCGACACCGTCATCGACGACGAGCTGCGCAAGGCCGGCATGTCGATGACGCTGGAGGCCCGGCAGGCGCTGCGCCGCAATCTCGGCGGCGACCGGCTGGCTTCGCGCGGCGAGATCGAGAAGCTTGTTCTCTATGCCCACGGCCAGAAGGAGATCGGACTGGAAGAGGTGAGGGCCATGTCGGGCGACGTGTCCGGCGCCTCGTTCGACGATGCCGTCGATGCGCTGCTCGAAGGCAAGGTCGCCGACTTCGACACCGCCTTCACCCGCCACTGCCAGTCCGGCGGGCCGCCTTTCCTGGTGCTGTCCTCGGCCATGCGGCAATTGCAGCAGATCCAGGTGATGCGCGGCCAGATGGAACAAGGCGGGCGCAATGCCGCCTCGGTCGTTGCCGGTGCCCGCCCGCCGGTTTTCTTCTCGCGGCGCAAGCTGGTGGAGAAGGCGCTGGAACGCTGGAGCAGCGAAGCGCTCGGCCGCGCCCTGACCCGGCTGCAGACCGCCGTGCTGCAGACACGCCGGCGGCCGGACCTTTCTGTGGCCCTGGCGCGGCAGGCGCTGCTGGGGATCGCGGTGGAAAGCGCGAGGCTGGGCCAGCGCAACTAATCTCCCCCCTCGAGGGGGAGATGTCGCCGAAGGCGACAGAGGGGGTCGCCGGATGTAGAGCGCCGACCTCTTCTCCGTCCCGGCAGGGCGCCGGCGCTTGATGGAGGCGACCCCCTCTGGCCTGCCGGCCATCTCCCCCTCAAGGGGGGAGATCGATCGCTTCGGCGATTTCGCCAATCACCAGCGCTGAAAAGAGAAGGGCTGGCAATCGCCAGCCCACGCTCAATCCTGAAGGTAATTCGCCGGCTAATTACCTCTCCTGCTTCAGTCTCCGGCACAGCTCGTCAAGTTGCTCCAGCGAGCGGTACGACACCCGCAGCTCGCCGCCTTTGCCCTTGTGGTCGATCGACACGATCATGCCGAGCGTGTCGGTCATCAGCTTTTCCAGCGCCAGCGTGTCCGTATCCTTTTCCGGCGCCGTCTGTGCCTGCTTCGGCTTGGCCGGAGTGGGGCCGGCCGGCATCTGCGCCAGCGCTTCGGCCTGGCGCACCGAAAGCCCTTCCTCGACGATCCGCTTGGCAAGGCCAGCCGGATCCTCCGCCGTCACCAGCGTGCGGGCATGGCCGGCCGACAGCGCGCCGTCGACCAGCATGTCGCGGATCACCTCCGGCAGCTTCAGCAGCCGCAGCGTGTTGGCGACGTGGCTGCGGCTCTTGCCGATCACATTGCCGAGGTCGGCCTGGGTATAGCCGTGCTCGTCGATCAGCTGCAGGTAACCCAGCGCTTCCTCGACGGCGTTGAGGTCGGTGCGCTGGACGTTCTCGATGATGGCCAGCTCGAGCGCGGTGCGATCATTGACCTCGCGGATGATGACCGGGATCTCGCTCAGCCCGGCGCGCTGCGCCGCCCGCCAGCGCCGCTCGCCGGCGATGATTTCGTAGCGGCCCGCCTGCGTCGGCGATGGCCGCGCCACCACCGGCTGCACCACGCCATGCTCGCGGATCGACTGAGCGAGGTCGGTCAGCTCGGCGTCACCGAAATGCCGGCGCGGATTTTTAGGGTTCGGGCTAAGGAACTCGATCGGCACCTTGCCGTCGGCGCTCATCCCGGGCTTTTCCGGTGCCGCTGGCCGGTCGATCTCACCGATCAGTGCGGCCAGCCCGCGGCCCAGTCTTTTTCTCGAAAGGTCTTCGCTCATGTCTATTCCAGGTCTTCGGATCGTTTCGGTATCGAATCGGCTTTGATGCGACGGGCCTTATCAAGCGGCGCGCAATTTGCGCTCGCGGCGGATCACTTCCGAGGCCAGTTGCAGATAGGCCTGGCTGCCCGAACATTTCAAATCGTAGAGGATCGCCGGCTTGCCGTAGGAAGGCGCCTCTGACACCCGCACATTGCGCGGAATGATGGTCTCGTAGACCTTGTCGCCCATATGCTCCCGCACGTCCTGCACCACCTGGTTGGCGAGATTGTTGCGGCCGTCATACATGGTCAGCACGATGCCCTGGATGGTGAGGTCCGGATTGATCGAGCGGCGCACCTGCTCGACGGTTTCCAGCAATTGGCTGAGCCCTTCGAGCGCGAAGAACTCGCATTGCAGCGGCACCAGCACCGAATCGGCCGCCGCCATCGAATTGAGCGTCAAAAGGTTGAGCGACGGCGGGCAGTCTATCAGCACATAGCCGAAGCCCGCCGAACGCGCCGAGGCGGCACGCAAGGCGTTGCGCAGCCGCAGCACCCGATCCGGCGCCGAGGCGATCTCCATTTCGATGCCGAGCAGGTCGAGCGTCGACGGCACGATCGACAGACCGGGCACGGCGGTCGGAATGGCCGCGGCTTCCAGCTCGAGTTCGCCCGTCAGCACATCATAGGAAGAAACGGTGCGGTCCTTGCGGTCGATGCCGAGGCCCGTGCTCGCATTGCCTTGCGGATCGAGATCGACGATCAGCACCTTTTCACCGATGGCGGCCAAGGCGGTGGCCAGATTGATGGCGGTGGTCGTCTTGCCGACACCGCCCTTCTGGTTGGCTACGGTGATGATTCGGGTCTTCATCATGGGTTTATGCCAGAAATTCATTTTTGGGTCGCCAAATAGCCTGACAGGTCGAAGATCAGGCAGGTCGCAGGTCGGACAGTTCGAGGATGACGCCATGAGGATCGGTCACACTGGGATGTTCTACCAGATCGAAGGACCATCGGTTAACGCTTTCTTGCACTTCGGCGCGGTAATCCCGGCCTTTGTGAAACAGCCCGCGCGCGCCTGACGTCAGCCACGGCGCCGACAGGTCCAGGAGGACCGAAAGCGGGGCCAGCGCCCGCGCGGTGACGATTTGCGGCGCCGAAACAAGCGCATGGCTGTCTTCGATGCGGCGCGCCACGACCCGCGCCGGCAGGTTGAACTGGCCGATGACGGTCTGCAGGAACGAGGCTTTCTTGCGGTTGCTTTCCACCAGATCGATGCTCGCCCCGTCGCGCTCGGCGATCAGAAACGCCATGACCAGCCCCGGAAATCCGCCGCCCGAGCCGATGTCGACCCAATGCCTGGCATCGGGCTCGATGCGAGCGAGCTGGGCACTATCCAGGATATGACGCTGCCAGACATCGCCCGAGGTCGACTGCGCCACGAGATTGATGCTGCGGTTCCATTTCTGGAACATCTCTTCGAACGCCACCAGGCGCTCGAATGTTTCACGTGAAACCGGGCCGGCCGCGTCCTGCAGGCTCTTCCAGGAGAAAGAGCTCACGCAACATTCCTCTGCGCACTCTCATGGTGCCGGACATGGGCGACAATAATCGCCAATGCCGCCGGCGTCATGCCTTCCATGCGCTGTGCGTCGGCGATGGAGCGCGGCTGCCGTGCCTGCATCTTCTGCTTCAACTCGTTGGACAGGCCGGGCACACCGGCAAAATCGACCGTTTCCGGGATCAACCGGCTCTCTTCATGGCGGATCTGCGCGACATCGGTCTTCTGGCGATCGAGATAGACGGAATATTTCGCCTCCGTTTCGAGACGTTCCGCAGTCTTCGGGTCGATGGCGGCAAATCTCGGCTCGACCCTGGCCAGCCAGGCCATGTCGACGTCGGGATAAGCCAGCAACTCATAGCCGGAGCGGCGCACACCGTCGCGATTGATCTCCAGTCCATGACGCGCCGCCTCATTCGGGGTCATCGTCAGCGACTTCGCCAGCTCCCGCGCCTGGTCAAGCCGCTGCATGATTTCGCCATAACGCTGCATGCGTTGTGCCGAGACGATGCCCAGCCGGGCCGCCAGCGGCGTCAGCCGCTCATCGGCATTGTCGGCGCGCAGCGACAGCCGGAATTCGGCGCGCGAGGTGAACATCCGGTAGGGCTCGCTGATGCCGCGGCTAGTGAGGTCATCGACCATGACGCCGATATAGGCCTCGGTGCGGCTGAGCACGATCTGTTCGCTGCCCGACGCGCGACGCGCCGCGTTGAGCCCCGCCAGCAGGCCCTGGCCGGCGGCTTCTTCATAACCGGTCGTTCCGTTGATCTGCCCGGCAAGGAAGAGGCCGGAGACGCGCTTCGTCTCCAGCGTCTGATTGAGCTCGCGCGGATCGACATGGTCATATTCGATGGCATAGCCGGGCTGCAGCATGATGGCACGCTCGAGCCCCGGAATGGTTTTCAGGATATCGAGCTGCACATCCTCGGGCAACGAGGTCGAAATCCCGTTGGGATAGACCGTGTCGTCGTCGAGGCCTTCCGGCTCCAGGAAAATCTGATGGCCGTCCCGGTCGCCGAACTTGACGATCTTGTCCTCGATCGATGGGCAATAGCGCGGCCCCACGCCTTCGATTGAGCCGGAATACATGGCGGAGCGGCCGAGATTGGCGCGGATCAACTCATGCGTGGCCGGCGTCGTGCGGGTGATGCCGCATTCGATCTGCGGGGTCTCGATGCGGTCGGTCATCAGAGAAAATGGCACCGGGTCTTCATCCGCCGCCTGGCTTTCCAGCGATCCCCAGTCGATGGTTTTCCCGTCCAGCCGCGGCGGCGTACCGGTCTTCAGCCGGCCGAGCTTGAAGCCTACGCGGCTCATCGTCGCCGACAAGCCGATACTGGCCTGCTCATTCATACGGCCGGCGACGATCTTCTTCTCGCCAATATGAATGAGGCCGCGCAGGAAGGTACCGGTGGTCAGAACCACGGCGCCGCAGGCAAGCCGCCTTCCGTCGGCCAGGAGAACAGCCGCGATCCGTCCCTCATTGATTTCGAAATCCAGAACCTCCGCTTCGACCACGTGGAGATCGTTCTGCTGCCGAATCGCTTCCTGCATGGCAAGGCGATAGAGCTTTCTGTCCGCCTGGGTGCGCGGGCCGCGCACCGCCGGGCCCTTGCGGCGGTTGAGCAGGCGGAACTGGATGCCGGCCGAATCCGCCACCCGGCCCATCAGCCCGTCCATGGCGTCGATCTCGCGAACCAGATGTCCCTTGCCGAGCCCCCCGATCGCCGGATTGCATGACATCACGCCGATCGTGTCGAAGCGCAGCGTCACCAGCGCCGTCCGAGCGCCGGCGCGCGCGGCAGCACTGGCCGCCTCGCAACCCGCGTGGCCGCCACCCACCACAACCACATCATAGTGATCGGTCATTTCCAAATCCTGGTCTCGAACAGAGATAGAGGGACACATGTCCCCGCAGGGCGAAGCTGTCAAGAAAACTCGCGGCAAGTTTCACGTGAAACAACATGACGACAGCTCATTGTCGTGTTTCACGTGAGTCGCATCTGTTCAGTACGGCAATCACTATCGGTCAGTGCTGCCCCTCACCTGCCTGCCGGCATCCTCTCCCCGTATAGTGACGGGGAGAGGGGCGCTGTCATCCCCGATTTCGCCAACCTGCCAGCGTTTGCAAAGAATCACCGGTGTCGCGGCCAGCTTCTTTCTCCCCGTCTCTATACGGGGAGAAATGCCCGGCAGGGCAATGAGGGGCGGCGCCAACGTCCGCTATTGTGTTTCACGTGAGTCACTGAATCGCCGGTCGGGGTCGTGTTTCACGTGAGTCATTTGCCGATGCAGAACTGCGAAAAGATCACATCCAGCATGTCCTCGACATCGATTGCGCCGACGATCCGGCCAAGCTGGTCGGCCGCCAGCCGCAACTCCTCGGCGCGCAGCTCCTGGCCCGCAACGTTGCCGTCAATCGCGCGGACCAGATGTCGCCTGGTCTCGCCAAGCAATTCGACATGACGCAGCCGCGACGGCAAGACGTCGCCGACACCGCCGGCGGCGTCTGCGGCACGTCGTCCGATTTCAGCAAGCAGCGCTTCCAATCCGGCCCCGTTCACAACCGAAATGCCGAAGTCATAACGCATCTCGATCTCTCCAGCTGCCTTGAGGTCCAGCAGATCGATCTTGGTCCCGACGCGCAATGCGGCCGCGGTGGCTGTGGGCAGGTCGATAGTCTTGGGCTGGGTCGCATCCTGCAGCAGCAGCAGCAGATCCGCCCGATCCGCCCTGGCCCGCGCCCTCTCGATGCCGATCGCCTCGACCTTGCCCGGCGCTTCGCGCAGACCCGCGGTGTCCGTCAGCCTGACGCACAGCCCACTGAGATCCAGCGCCACCTCGAGCAGATCACGTGTCGTGCCGGGTTCATCCGTTACAATAGCGGCATCCCGCCGCGCCAAGGCGTTGAACAGACTCGACTTGCCGGCATTGGGCGCACCGAGAATAACGACCTCGAACCCGTCGCGAATAATCTCCGCCGCGCGGAAACCGGCAATATGATGGTCGATCTCATCGATCATAGTCCGCACGTCGGACCAAACCGCGTCCGAAACGGAACCCGGCACATCCTCCTCGTCGGCAAAGTCGATCTCGGCCTCGATCATCGCCCGCGCATGGATCAGCCGCCGGCGCCAGCTCATATAAAGCTCGCTCTGGACGCCCTCGGCATTCTGGATGGCAAAACGCCGTTGCGCCTCGGTCTCGGCATTGACCAGGTCGGCCAGCGCTTCGGTTTCGACCAGGTCGACCTTGCCATTGAGAAAGGCGCGACGCGTGAATTCGCCTGGCTCGGCGTGTCTGACGCCGTCAAAACCGGCAATCACCTCCAGCATCCGGGCGACGACGGCGCGCCCGCCATGAACATGGAATTCGGCGACGTCCTCACCGGTAAAGCTGGCCGGGCCTGGGAAGAAAATGACGAGACCGCTGTCCAGCAAGGTTCCGTCCGGTGCCCGGAACCGGCGCAAGACCGCCGTCCGGTCCTTAACCATGCCGCCAGCAATCGTTTCGATAACGAATCGAGTCTGCGGGCCGGAAATGCGCAGCACGGCGACGCCGGCCGGAAGCCGGCCGCTCGACAGCGCAACGATCGAATCGCCTGAAATCATTTGCCCGCTCTGTTGAACCGCCCTAGCTTTCGCCTGAACCGAGTTACCCCGAGTTGCCAATTGTGACATTGCCCGCGCAAAACCTGCTTGCCGACGAAGCCAGCCCCTATCTGCAGCAGCATAGCGGCAATCCGGTCCATTGGCGCGGCTGGTCGCCGGCCGCGCTGGAAGAAGCAAAGGCCCTGGACAGGCCGATCCTGCTCTCCGTCGGCTATGCCGCCTGTCATTGGTGCCATGTCATGGCGCATGAAAGCTTCGAGAATGACGACGTCGCCGCCGTCATGAACCGTCTGTTCGTCAATATCAAGGTCGACCGCGAGGAGCGTCCCGACATCGACCAGATCTATATGGCCGCGCTGTCTTCGATGGGCGAGCAAGGCGGCTGGCCGCTGACCATGTTCCTGACGCCGGACGGCAAACCATTCTGGGGCGGCACCTATTTCCCGCGTGAGCAGCGCTATGGCCGTCCAGGCTTCATCCAGGTGATGGAAGCGGTCGACAAGGCCTGGCGCGAGAAGAGGGCCAGCCTGCATCAGAGCGCCGACGGCCTGACAAGCCATGTCGAGGCGCGGCTCTCGGGCACGCATGCCAAGGCGCTTCTCGATCGCGAAACGCTGTCCGACCTCGCCGGCCGCATCGACGGCATGATCGATCGCGACCTTGGCGGTCTGCGCGGCGCGCCGAAATTCCCGAACGCGCCCTTCATGCTCACGCTGTGGCTGTCCTGGCTGCGTGACGGCAACGCCACCCATCGCGACGATGTCCTCACCAGCCTGGAACAGATGCTGAGCGGCGGCATCTATGATCACATCGGCGGCGGGCTCAGCCGTTACTCGACCGACGCGGGATGGCTGGTGCCGCATTTCGAGAAGATGCTCTACGACAACGCGGAGCTGATCCGCTTCTGCAACTGGGCTTACGCCGCGAGCGGCAATGATTTGTTCCGGATACGAATCGAAGGCACCGTCGAGTGGCTGCTGCGCGAAATGCGCGTCGACGGCGGCGCCTTCGCCGCCAGTCTCGACGCCGACAGCGAGGGCGAGGAAGGGCTGTTCTACACCTGGAGCAAGGACGAGATCGAGGCCGCGCTTGGTGACGATTCAGCTTTGTTTTTCAAATACTTCACGCTCTCCAGCCCGCATGGATGGGAAGGCAAGCCGGTTGTCCACCAAACCCGCGCCCAGCAAGCCCAGAGCGTGGCCGACCGCGAACGGCTGATCCCGCTCACGGCAAAAATCCTTGCCGCCCGCGAACGTCGAGTCAGGCCAGGCCTGGATGCGAAGATCCTCACCGACTGGAACGGCCGGATGATCGCGGCGCTGGCCGAGGCCGGCCGCTCGCTGGGGCGGCAAGACTGGATCGAAGCCGCGGCAAAAGCCTTTGCCCATATCAGCACGGCCAGCCGCGACAACCGCTTGCCGCATTCGATGCTCGGCCCGAAGAGATTGTTTCCGGCTTTGTCGTGCGACTACGCCGCCATGGCCAATGCGGCGATCTCGCTGTTCGAGGCGTCAGGCGATTGGAGCTATATCGATCAAGCCGGCGGCTTCGTCGAGCAGCTCAACCTCTGGCATGCCGACGCAGAAAAGACGGGCTATTATCTGACCGCCTCGGACTGCACCGACGTGCCGATCCGCATCAGGGGCGATGTCGACGAGGCCATTCCGTCCGCCACCAGCCAGATCATCGAGGCACTGGTCCGGCTCGCTTCCGTCACCGGCGATCTCGAACTGCAGGAGAAAGCGTGGAAAATTGCCGAGCACGCCGCCGGCCGCGCCGCGCACCAGACCTATGGGCAGGCCGGCATCGTCAATGCCTGCGCGCTTGCGCTCGAACCGCTGAAGCTGGTCATCGTGGATGGTGCGGATGATCCAAGGCTTGTTCCGGTTGCGAATCGAAATCCTGACCCGCGCCGCGTCGACATCATTGCCGTGATCGGTTCGGAAGCGAATCGACCCTTGCTGCCTGGCGGCATCTTCCCGCCGACCAACAGGCCGGGCGCCTGGCTTTGCACTGGCCAAGTCTGCCTGCCGGGGGTGACGGATGCTGAGGAATTGGAGCGGCTGTTGCGGCGATAGTGCCTCACCCTCCCCCTTGTGGGGAGGGTCGGCTCGTGATCGAGCGAAGCGTAGAGCATGAGACGGGGTGGGGGTGCTAGTAAAGCGCTACCTTGGCGCAGACCCCCACCCCGCTCCGCTTCGCGGATCGACCCTCCCCACAAGGGGGAGGGTGAGCTGAACTACGTGTTCATCGAATCGAAGAAATCAGCGTTGGTCTTGGTCTGCTTGAGCTTGTCGATGAGGAACTCGATCGCGTCGGTGGTTCCCATCGGCGCCAGGATGCGGCGCAGCACGAAGATCTTCTGCAGGTCCGCGCGCGGCACCAGCAGGTCTTCCTTACGGGTGCCGGACTTGAGGATGTCCATCGCCGGGTAAATGCGCTTGTCGGCCACCTTGCGGTCGAGCTGGATTTCGCAGTTGCCGGTGCCCTTGAACTCTTCGAAGATGACTTCGTCCATGCGGCTGCCGGTATCGATCAGCGCGGTGGCGATGATGGTCAGCGAACCGCCTTCCTCGATGTTGCGGGCGGCGCCGAAGAAGCGCTTCGGGCGCTGCAGCGCATTGGCGTCGACACCGCCGGTCAGCACCTTGCCGGATGACGGCACCACGGTGTTGTAGGCGCGGCCGAGACGGGTGATGGAATCGAGCAGGATGACGACGTCGCGGCCATGTTCGACCAGGCGCTTGGCCTTTTCGATCACCATTTCGGCGACCTGAACGTGGCGCACCGCCGGCTCGTCGAAGGTCGACGAGATCACCTCGCCCTTCACCGAGCGCTGCATGTCGGTCACTTCCTCCGGCCGCTCATCGATCAGAAGCACGATCAGATAGCATTCCGGATGGTTGGCGGTGATCGAGTGGGCGATGTTCTGCATGAGAACCGTCTTGCCGGTACGCGGCTGCGCGTTGATCAACGCACGCTGTCCCTTGCCGATCGGCGCCACCAGGTCGATCACGCGCGGCGAGATGTCCTTGCTGGTCGGATTGTCGACCTCCATCTTCAGCCGCTTGGTCGGATAGAGCGGCGTCAGATTGTCGAAGTGGATCTTGTGACGGATCTTTTCGGGATCGTCGAAATTGATGGTGTTGACCTTGAGCAGCGCGAAATAGCGCTCGCCCTCTTTCGGGCTGCGGATCGGCCCTTCGACCGTATCGCCGGTCTTCAGCGAAAAGCGCCGGATCTGCGATGGCGAGATATAGATGTCGTCGGGACCTGGCAGATAGTTGGCGTTGGCCGAGCGCAGGAAGCCGAACCCATCCTGAAGCACTTCGACCACGCCATCGCCGATGATCTCGATGTCCTGGGCGGCCAGCTTCTTCAGGATCGCGAACATCAGTTCCTGCTTGCGCATGACACTGGCGTTCTCGACCTCGAGCGATTCGGCATAAGCGATCAGCTCTGGCGGTTTCTTGTTCTTGAACTCGGTAAGTTTCATTTCTTGCATAGACGGACTCTGGGTGAGCTTTGGGAAAAAATATCGGCGGGATGCGACAAATGCCGGGCGCGGCCGAAAACAATGAGGGGCGGCGCATGACGGGAAGGAAGACCCGTCTTTTATCGTCGGTCGTGTGAAAGAGCAAGCTGCGTTTTGCCAAGCCCGAAAAGGCTCAAAACACCTTGTGCATGTCGTTGTCCCAGAACCGGGACCACTTTTGGGCGACGTGCATCAGAACGGCTTGACGACGACCAAGATGACGATTGCGATCATCAGCAATGTGGGGATCTCGTTGACCATCCGCCAGTGCTTCGCAGACTTTTCGTTGCTATCCCTAGCGAATTTCCGCACCGCGCCGGCCAGATAGCCGTGAACGGCCGACATCAGGAGCACCGCGGCGATCTTGGCATGCAGCCAGCCGCCCTGGAACGCAAAGCCTTTCCAGGCGAGCCACAGCCCGAACATCCAGGTGACGATCATCGCCGGATTGATGATGCCGCGCAGCAGGCGCCGCTCCATCACCTTGAAAGTCTCCGATTGCACCGACCCCTTCTCGGCATCGACATGATAGACGAACAGACGTGGCAGATAGAGCATGCCGGCCATCCAGGAGATGACGGCCAGGATATGGATCGCCTTCGCCCAGGGATAGAACCTGTCGGGCGCGACGAAAAACAAAAGTGCCGTCAGCACGATCAGCGCGGCGATACCGACGGTCATGCGTATCATCGCCTGGCCGGTGCTGTTCGTGTTGCCAGGATTGTTCATCTCATTTGACCGAGCCATCAGCGTGTCGCGCTCCTCACCAGTTTCACCATGGCCTCGACATGCGCGACTGGTGTCTCCGGGGTGATGCCATGGCCGAGATTGAAGATCAGCGGTCCATCCCCCAACGCCTTCAGGATCGCCTCCACGCCATCGGCAAGCGCCTGGCCGCCGGCCACCAGCCGCAGCGGATCGAGATTGCCCTGGACGGCACCCGAACGCTGCAACGCCTTCGCGGCCGCCAGAGGTACGGTCCAGTCGATCCCCAGCCCCGTCACGCCGGTCTTCTCGCGATAGGTCTGGTAGCGGGCGCCAGCGCCCTTGGGAAAGCCGATGATCGGGACATCGGGATGGACGGCGCGAACTTGGCTGACGATCTCGGCCACCGGCTCAACGCAGAACTGTTCAAACGAGGCATCGTCGAGAACGCCGGACCAGGAATCGAAAATCTGCACGACATCCGCTCCGGCCTCGATCTGGCGAATGAGATAGGCGGCCGAATAATCAGCGAGCACCTTGAGCAGCTGTCGAAACGCCGCCGGCTCGCGATAGGCGAACAGCCGCGCCGGCGCCTGGTCCGGCGTGCCATGGCCGGCGATCATATAGGTCGCCACCGTCCACGGCGCGCCGCAGAAGCCGATCAGGGTGGTCTCATCAGGCAGCCGGGCCCGCAAACGGCGAACCGTCTCGTAGACCGGTTCGAGATTCACGTGAAACACCTTGCTTTCCAGAGCGAAAATCTCGGGCGCCGAGATCGGCGTCAGAAGCGGTCCTCGTCCCTCCTCGAAGCGCACGTCGCGGCCAAGCGCATGCGGCACGACAAGAATGTCCGAGAACAGGATCGAGGCATCGAAGCCGAAGCGCTCGATCGGCTGCAGCGTCACTTCAACGGCAAGGTCCGGATCGTAGCAAAGGTCGAGGAACGAGCCGGCGCGCCTGCGCGTTTCACGGTACTCCGGCAGGTAGCGTCCGGCCTGACGCATCATCCAGAGCGGGGGAGGAAAAAATGCCTTGCCCTTCAGGACATCCAGCATGATCCGGTTTCGGGGCATCGAGCGCTCGCTCCTCCAAGCCTCTTTCTAATCAAATATTCTTATATCTAAGATTCTTCTGATTCTAAGAGTCTGTTGGTTGTGGTGGTTGTCACCTGTCCCGCTTCGTCAGGCGAAAAGCCAGCAAGCATATTGTCGCGCGCTTCTTACTCCCGAATGCAGGGTTCTGGGGATCGTCCGGAATCCGTCACTGGAGTCAAAGCCTTAGAGACACTTGGAAAAAGTCCCTCCTGTGGACAGCCGAAGAGCAAAAAAGCCGGTCCCCAGATTTGTCCCCAGCCGCTCGACGAAGCTGACAGCACATCGAATTGTGGACAAACCGGCATCTGATACAGTCGCCCCCGACGAGCCAGTCTCGCTGTCCGACCTTATCCACATCCGCCCACAGCCCCAGGTGATCCCTGTGAACAAACCCCAGAGCTTCTTTCACCTGCACCTGATTTCCGACGCGACCGGCGAAACGCTGCTTGCCGCCGGCCGGGCGGCTTCGGCGCAGTACAAGGATGCGCGCGCCATCGAGCATATCTACCCGCTGATCCGCACCGAGAAGCAGGTGGCCAAGGTGTTTGAGGATATCGAGGAGGAGCCGGGCATCATCCTCTACACGGTCGTCGACCAGAAGCTGGCGCGCGGCATCGACGAGCGCTGTGCCACCATGGGCCTGCCCTGCGTTTCGGTACTGGAGCCGGTGCTCACCGTCTTCCAGTCCTATCTCGGCACGCCGGCCGGCCGCCGCGTCGGAGCCCAGCATGTTCTCGACGCCGAATATTTCCGCCGCATCGACGCCCTCAATTTCACCATGGATCATGATGACGGCCAGCTGCCGGCCAACATGGACGATGCCGATGTCGTGCTGATCGGCATTTCGCGGACGTCGAAGACGCCGACCAGCATCTATCTCGCCAACCGCGGCATCAAGACCGCCAACATCCCGATCGTGCTCGGCGTGCCGGTGCCCGAAAGCCTGGTCAATGCCAGGACGCCGCTGGTGGTCGGTCTGATCGCCACCGCCGAGCGCATCTCGCATGTGCGCCAGAACCGCATCCTCGGCAACAGCAGCTCCTACATGCCGACCGATTACGTCGACCGCGCCGCCATCAACGAAGAACTCGCCTACGCCCGCCAGATCTGCACGCGGCACGGCTGGCCGATGATCGATGTCAGCCGCCGCTCGATCGAGGAAACGGCGGCGGCGATCGTTGCCCTAAGAGGGAAGTCGAGATAATTGGAGCCGTGCGACGCGTTGCTGACACCCACCGCCGGGATGCGTGAAAGTCACGGCATGGATCCTAGGGTCTCCGCGACGGAGCTTCGCTCCTGCTTCGCCCTAGGATGACGAAGGGAGGATCGTTTCTGCCAATCTCCAACGCTTGCGCAGTTAGCAGCGGGCTATTTGTGTTTTCGTCATCCTAGGGCGGAGCAAGGAGCGAAGCGACGCGGCGCAGACCCTAGGATCCATGCCGTGACGATGGCCGACGAGTGCAGCGGTCCAGGAATAGCGTCCCCCGTGTTCGGCTTGGTTCAAATCAGATCAACCGACTTTTAGGCAATCAGGCGTGCAAAAAAATGACCGAGAAAATCATCCTCGCCTCCAGCAGTCCGTTTCGCAAGGCGATGCTCGTCAATGCCGGCGTCGATGTCGAAGCGGTGCCGGCCGATGTCGATGAGCGCGCGCTCGAGGCGCCGTTGCAGGACAGTGGCATCTCGCCGGAGGACGTCGCTTTGGTGCTGGCCGAGGCGAAGGCGACCGAAGTCAGCGAGCGCAGGCCGGGTGCCCTGGTGCTCGGCTGCGACCAGACCTTGTCGCTCGGCGACGAAGTGTTCCACAAGCCGGCCGACATGGAGGGCGCGCGCCGCCATCTCCTGGCGCTGTCGGGCAAGACCCATCAGCTCAACAGTGCCGCCGTGCTGGTGCGGGACGGCAAGGTGCTGTGGCGTCATGTCGGCATCGCCGGCATGACCATGCGCAAGCTCGACCCCGCCTTCATCGGCCGGCATCTCGCCCGTGTCGGCGCCAAGGCGCTGGCCAGCGTCGGCGCCTACCAGGTCGAGGGCGAAGGCATTCAGCTTTTCGAGAAAATCGAAGGCGACCATTTCACCATTGTCGGCCTGCCGCTTCTGCCGCTGCTGGCTGAACTGCGCACGCTTGGAGCGATTGATGGCTGAAGCAGCGAAGAAGGCTTTCGTCACGGGCCATCCGATCAAGCATTCGCGCTCGCCGAAGATCCACGGATACTGGCTGGCCAAGCACGGCATCGACGGCAGCTACGAGGCGATCGATGTGGCGCCGCGGGATTTTGCCGATTTCCTGGCGACGTTGCGGGCGAACGGATATCGCGGCGGCAATGTCACCATCCCGCACAAGGAGGCCGCCTTCGCGCTGGCCGGCCGCCGCGACCAGGCGGCGGAAGAGATCGGCGCCGTCAACACGCTGTGGTTCGAGGACGGCACCCTGTGGGGCGGCAACACCGACGGCCACGGCTTTGCCGCCAATCTCGACGACCATGCGCCGGGCTGGGCAAGCAAAGGCCCGGCGGTGGTGCTTGGCGCCGGCGGCGCGTCGCGGGCCGTCATCCATGCGCTGAAGCAGCGCGGCATATCGGACATCCGCATCGTCAACCGCACGCTTGCCCGGGCGCAGGAATTGCGGGACCGCTTCGGCGCCGGCGTATCGGCGCACGGCGTGGCGGCAACCGGCGAATTGCTTGACGATGCCGGCCTGCTGGTCAACACCACCGCACTCGGCATGCATGGCAATGAAGGTCTCCCCGCCGATCCGACCCTGCTGCCGGATCACGCCATCGTCACCGATATTGTCTATGTGCCGCTGGAAACGCCGCTGCTTGCCGCGGCGCGCGCCAGGGGGCTGAAGACGGTCGACGGCCTCGGCATGCTGCTCAATCAGGCCGTGCCCGGTTTCGAACACTGGTTCGGTGTCAGGCCGCAAGTCACGGCTGAGCTCCGCGCGATCATCGTTGCCGATCTGGTACCGAAAGCATGATCGTGCTCGGCCTCACCGGTTCGATCGGCATGGGCAAGTCGACGACGGCCAAGATGTTTGCCGAGGCCGGCGTGCCGGTGCATGATTCCGACGAGACGGTGCATCGCCTCTATGCCGGCAAGGCAGCGCCGTTGGTCGAGGCGGCGTTTCCCGGAACCACCGTGGGCGGCGCGGTTGATCGCGCAAAACTCGGCGCCCGTGTGCTTGGTGACGCCGCCGCGCTGAAGCGGCTCGAAGCCATCATCCATCCGCTGGTGCGCGCCGACGCCGATGCCTTCCTGGCCAAGCATCGTAACGCAGGCGAATCGATCGCCGTCCTCGATATTCCACTGCTGTTCGAGACCGGCGGCCGCAACCGCGTCGACAAGGTCGTCGTCGTCACCGCACCAGCGGAAGTCCAGCGTCAGCGCGTGCTGGTACGGCCTGGCATGACCGAGGAGAAACTGGCGGCGATTCTGGCCAAGCAGGTGCCGGACGCCGAAAAACGCAGGCTGGCGGATTTCGTCATCGAAACCGGGCAGGGGATGGAGGCGGCGCGCGCCCAGGTAGATGCAATCATCGCCGAACTCTCCGGGGATAGATTCGGTAAAGCCGGCTCCTGACCGGCTAACGGTCGCTGTCGGCGCCGCCCCTCATCTGCCTGCCGGCATCTTCTCCCCGTATAGTGACGGGGAGAAGGACGACTTCGCAAAGGATTTCGCCATTCTCCAGCGTTGCAGAAAGGAGTGCCGAGGTTACGGCCAGCC
>NZ_JAFFIW010000023.1 GCF_018588885.1 Mesorhizobium sp. dw_380 | reverse complement strand
CCTGCGTGGCTGCTGTTCCTCGGCCGGCGCCTGCTCGGTCTGCTGTTGCTTCTTGCGCTCGGGCTTCTGCTCGCCCTGCTTCTGCGCGCAGGCTTCGGCCGATTCGCCCTCGGCGCAGGCCGCCTGGGCCAGGATCAACGGCACGGCGCCGCGTTGCATGGGGCCGAACGCGGCACTTCCCTGAAGCGGGGATGCGCCTAACGGCGCGGATGCCATCAGCAGGCCAAGTGCAGTGCCTGCCAGAATCCGTGGTTGGCGTTTCATCGAAATTTCTCCTTGTGGGGTCCCATCCCTGCCCAAACCTTCATCATCCATATTGGTTCCGGTTTGCAGGCATTACCGGCAACGAAGAACGATTGACCGGCGTTTTGAAGGCAACTTCATGTTTTTCCTATGGTCGGGCGGCTTTGGCGGCGATCGCGGTGCTTGACCTCAGCGTCCGCTGGGGCCACATCCCCAAAATGGAAACGCCGTTCTGGAAAACAAAGACGCTGGAAGAGATGAGCCCGGCCGAGTGGGAATCGCTTTGCGACGGCTGCGGCAAATGCTGCCTGTCGAAGCTCGAGGACGAGGATACCGGCGAAATCTACTGGACCAGCGTCGGCTGCCGGCTGTTCGACGCGCAGACGTGCCGCTGCGGCGACTATGCCAACCGGCTGGCGCGCGTTCCCGACTGCGTCGGCCTGACGCCGCAGAACGTGCGCACCATCAGCTGGTTGCCCAGCACCTGCGCCTACCGGCTGGTGGCCGAAGGCCGCGACCTCTACTGGTGGCATCGGCTGGTGTCGGGCAGTGCCGAGACCGTGCACGAGGCCGGCATCTCGATGCGCGGCCGCGTCAAGGCGAGCGAGACCGAGCTGGCCAAGCCGGAAGATTATTTTGACTATATGCTCGACGACGAGCCCTGAGGCTCTTATCGGCGCGCCGGGACGCATTGGTCGAAACCGGCGAAGATTTCCCTTTCGCGCCACATGAACCGCGGATGAACGGCGAGTTCGTAAATGGTTCAGACGGGCTGGTGCATTCTCCCACCATCGGTTCAAAGGACGGGCGCAAGCCCGCAACAAGGAGAGAAGACCATGTTCAACACGGTAAAGACCGCAGCCCTCTCGGCCCTGGTCGGCCTCGGCACGCTGGCAGCCATTCCTGCCCATGCCGACAGCCTCTATCTCGGCTTCGGCAACAACAACGATCCGCGCTTCGGCGTCTATTCCGGCGATGACGGCTATCGCCGCGACTATCGCCATGATGAACGTCGCGACGACTGGCGCGGCGACGACTGGCGCCGCGATGGCTGGCGCCGCGACGGCTGGCGTCGTGGCTGCTCTCCGGACCGCGCGCTCGATAAGGCCGAGCGCATGGGGCTCTACCGTGCCCGCATCGTCGACGTCAGTCGCCGCACGGTCAAGGTCATGGGCCGCCAGGATGGCGACCGCGTCGTCGTCGTGTTCGCCAACGAGCGCGGTTGCCCGGTCATCTATCGCTGAGACAGGCGTGGTCCTCCTGAGAGGATCAACGGCGGCATGATCCTCCGAGAGGATCAGCCGGGAGACACGAACCTCCACGAAGGTCGGCAGCGGCATAATCCTCTGCGAGGATTAGCCGGGAGACACGACCTTTCAGGAAAGTCGGCAGCGGCATAATCCTCTGCGAGGATTAGCCGGGGATAGCGGAGCCCCTTTCCCATCGGACGGGTGCGGCTCGGAAAAAAACCCCGCGGGAGCGATCCCGCGGGGTTTTTCGTGCATTGTATCGACGGCAGCTCATCCGTCGCCGGCAGGCAACGGATAGCTGGATCCGTCACTTCAGCTCGAAGGTGACGGTGACCTGGACGTTGTAGGCGTTTTCACCGGCTTGCGTCGGCACTGAGGCCCGGGCGGCATCGAATGCCTTTGCGTTGATCGCCATCGGCACCGGGGCGATGTTCTGGTCGGAGATTTCCAGCACCCGCCCGATCGTCACGCCGGCGGCTTCCGCGAGAGTCTTGGCCTTGGCGACCGCGTTGGCCACCGCTTTCTTGCGCGCCTCGGTGATGGTGGCATCCGGCTTGTCGTTGGTGAAGGAGATGCCGCCACCCTGGTTGACGCCAAGCGACACGGCCTTGTCGAGGATCTCACCGGTCTTGTCGATGTCGCGCACCCGCACGGCGAGCGTGTTGGTCACCTGATAGGCGACGAGCTCGGCCTCCTGGCTGCCATCGGGCTTGTTGGTGTAGTTGTAGCGCGGGTTGATCTGGATGCCCGCGGTCTGCAGGTCGCGATCCTTGATGCCGGCCGCCTTCATCGCCGCGATCACGGCGGCCATGGCGTCGTTGTTGGCGTCAAGCGCGGCGCGCGCGGTCTTGGCTTCGCGCATGACGCTGAGCGACAGCAATGCCAGGTCGGGAGGGGTGGTCGCTTCGCCTTCACCCGAAACAATGATGCGGGGCGGCGTCGGCAAGTCGGCGGCTCCAGCCATCGCCGGAAAAGCGATTGCAGCGGCGAGCGCGAGCGGCAAAAGATGTCTGGTCATGAAAATCTCCTAGGTCTGCGATCAATCGCAGGCGTCGCGTAGAGCGCAATTATGGGTTGATTTGGGCGTTCTGCGAAAGCCCGCCGGGAAAGCCTTGTGCCGCGATGCGAAAAACATTAATCCAGCCCGCGTGGGGCCTGTAGCTCAATGGTTAGAGCCGGCGGCTCATAACCGCTTGGTTGGGGGTTCGAGTCCCTCCGGGCCCACCATAATATCTATGTAAACAATTGATTTTCTGTAGCTTTCTGGAGATGCCGCGCAATGTGGACGTGAACTCCTCCGATGCGCCGGCTACGGCCTGTTCGGTCATGCGGCATTCTTGTCGATGTTCATTTGGACCCTCCGACCTCCCGAAAGCCCACACCTAGATCACCGTTTCTCCTCCATCGATAACCAGAATCTGGCCCGTCATGTACGAGGACCGGTCGGACACCAGAAACAGCACTGCCTCCGCGATTTCCTCGACGCTTGCCCAACGGCCAAGCGGCACCTTTTCACGGATGTAGGCTTCGATCGCTTCGCGGCCCCCCATCTGGGCGATGAAAGGAGCGTTGAAGGGCGTGTCCACCCAACCGGGGCAAAGCGCGTTGACGCGAATGCCGAAGCGGCCATAGTCGCCCGCCATCTGCTTCGTCATCGCGATCACCGCGTGCTTGGTCGTCGTATAGGCGATCATCTCCCGGTCGTAGAGCACGCCGGAACTCGACGACGTGTTGAGGATGACCCCGCTACCTGCCTTTTTCATGAACGGCAAGACGATGCGGGCGCCGAGGAAGTGAGCCCGCACGTTGAGCGTCCAGGAGGTGTCGAAGCCTTTGACGCTCACGCCGAGCACGTCGCCCTCGACCTGCACGCCGGCGTGATTGTGGAGGATGTCGATCCTGCCTTGAGCGTGGATGAAATCGTGAAAGCCGGCTTCAAGCGCCTGATCATCGGTCAAGTCGAACACAAGCGCCTTTGCCCGGCCACCGGCAGCAACAATCTGCTCGACGGTCGCGTTCGCGCCGTCAGCGCTGCGGTCCGCCACACCGACCACCGCACCCTCGCGCGCAATGATCAGCGCCGCGGCCCTGCCGATGCCCGATCCCGCCCCGGTGACGATCGCGGTCCTGTCCTTCAGGATCATCCCTCTCCACCCTTTCTCCTCGCCTCGTAATCCTGCATCATCCGGCGGGCGGGCCACGCCAGCCTTGTTGCGCCCCGATCAACCTCTGAGGAAAAGACAGGCATGTACGAGTTCGGCCCCTTCAAGTTCGAGTCGAAGCAGGATTTTTTCGACAAGGCAATCCGTTTCTGGAATCCCGACAAGACCAGGTTCTGGCAGAAGGCGGGGATCGATCTGGTGATCGGCAGGCGGGAGGGCTATTTCCTCTACGACATGTCGGGACGCCGCCTGATCGACCTGCATCTCAATGGCGGCACCTACAATCTCGGCCACCGCAATCCGGAGCTGGTCGAGACGCTGAAGAGCGCGCTCGACTATTTCGATATCGGCAACCACTGGTTCCCCTCCGTCGCGCGGACGACGCTGGCCGAATCCCTCGTTAATGTCTCGCCGGGAATGAAATATGCGATCTTCGCGCCGGGCGGCGCCGAGGCGGTGGACATCGCCATCAAGAGCGCTCGCTATGCCACCAAGCGACGCAAGATCGTGTCGATCATCAAGGGCTATCATGGACATTCGGGGCTCGCGGTGGCGACCGGCGACGATCGCTTCACCAAGATCTTTCTCTCCGACCAGCCGGAGACGTTCATCCAGGTTCCCTTCAACGATATCGATGCCATGGCGCAGGCGCTCACGGGCGAAGACGTCGCTGCGCTGATCATGGAGACGATCCCCGCCACTTACGGCTTCCCGATGCCGAAGGACGGCTATCTCGCCGCCTGCAAGGCACTGTGCGAAAAGCATGGCGCGATGTACATCGCCGACGAGGTCCAGACCGGCCTGATGCGGACCGGCAGCATGTGGGGCTGGCAAGCCTATGGCGTCCAGCCGGACATCATGGTGACGGCAAAGGGCCTGTCCGGCGGCCTCTATCCGATCAGCGCGACGCTGGTGAACGACAGGGCCGGCGGCTGGCTCAACGAGGACGGGGCGGCCCACATCTCGACCACCGGCGGGGCCGAGCTCGGGTGTGTCGTCGGCCACAAGGTCATCGAGATGTTGCAGCGGCCTGAACTGGTGGCCAATGTCGGCACCGTGACCGAGTTCATGGCGCAGGGCATGCGTGAGATGCTGGTCCGTCACGGCGACATCTTCACCGGGGTGCGGCAGAAAGGCGTGATCCTCGGTCTGGAGTTCAGCAATCACCCGGAAGGCGCCGTCTTTGTGTCACGTGCACTCTACGAGCAGGGCGTTTGGGCGATTTTCTCGTCACTGGACAAGCGGGTGCTGCAATGGAAGCCCGGCGTGCTTCTGGATCACGAAACCTGCCAGGACATCATGGATCGTTTCGATGCGGCAATGCCCCGTGCGCGAGAGCTGCTGCATCAGGCACGCAAGGCGAGTTGACATGTCCCAAACCTGTTTGAATCTGCCAGGCGTCCAGTTCGAGCTGGCGACCGGGCTTGCAGGGATGGTGCAGGTTCTGGCAGGAGACAAGGGCGCAATGATGGGGCAGGACGGACAGTGACGGATTTCGCAGCGCTTACGCACGACCAGCAACTCGGCATCCTGCACGAGACGGCGGAGGCAGCCACCGCCAACTACGATCTACCGGTGGACGTTTCCGTCGAGATGATCAACCTGTCGGAGAACGCGACCTACAAGATAGCGGCTCGCGACGGCCGGCGCTGGGCGCTCCGCATCCATCGTGACGGCTACCATTCAAGGACGGCCATCCAATCTGAACTGGCCTGGCTGACGGACCTGCGCCAGACCGGGATCGTCCCCACACCCGTGCCGGTCGCGGGCAAGGACGGCGAACAAATCCAGCTCGTCGGCCATGCCAGATTGGCGCAACCGCGCCATGTCGTGTTGTCGCAATGGGAGACCGGTGCGGAGCCGGGCATAGGCGAGGCGCTTGGCGAGCCCTTCGAGGTGCTGGGCGAGGTGACGGCCCGCATGCACATCCATGCCCGGCAGTGGCGGCCCCCTTCCTGGTTCAGCCGCCACGTGTGGGATTTCGAGACAAGCCTCGGTGAGGAAAGACCCCATTGGGGGAGCTGGCGCGACGGCATGGGCGTCGACGCCGCGAAGGCCAAACTCTTTGGCCGTACCGTGGAGCTGATCGGCCGCAGGCTCGATGCCTTCGGCAAGGGCCAGGACCGCTTCGGCCTCATTCATTGCGACCTGCGGCTCGCCAACCTGCTGATCGACGATAAGACGGTGAAGGTCATCGACTTCGACGACTGCGGCTTCGGCTGGTTTATGTACGACGCGGCGACGCCCATCTCTTTCTACGAGCACGAGCCGCAGGCAGCCGATCTGATCCAATCGTGGACGACCGGCTATCGCCGCGTGCTTGACCTGCCCAAGGCGGACGAGGACGAGATCCCGACCTTCGTGATGCTGCGCCGCCTGCTGCTCGTTGCGTGGATAGGCTCCCACGCGGAGACGGACCTCGCCAAGTCGATGGGCCTCCCCTACACCGAGGGAACGATCGGGCTGTGCGAGGCCTATCTGAGCAAGTTTTCGTAGACTAGACGGTCGCCATCATCAGGCTAATGCTTCCAGGCTCTCGGGCAGGATCTGGCCGCCGTCGACGATGATCGTCTGTCCTGTCACGTAGCCGGCCTCCTTCGACGCAAAGTAGAGCGCGGCGTAGCCGATGTCCTCCACGGTTCCGAGCCGCTTGAGCGGGACAGACGCGGCCATGGTCTTCTGGTAGTCATCGCCCAGGCCGGCAAGGCCCTCGGTGAGGATGTTGCCCGGCATGACGGCGTTGACGGTGATGTCGTATTTCGCCAGCTCGATGCAAGCGGTGCGCATGAAGCCGAGCTGCCCGGCCTTGGTGGCGCCGTAGTGTGACCAGCCAGGAAAGCCGGTGACCGGGCCGGTGATCGATGACGTCAGCACGATCCGGCCCTGGTCGGATTTCTTGAGATAGGGTACCGCTGCCTTGACCGCGTGGAAGGTGCCCTTGAGGTTGGTGTCGACAACCTCGTCCCATTGTTGCGAGGTCATGTCTTCGAGCCGCGCCTGCGGGAAAATTCCGGCATTGGCGCACAACACGTCGATTCCACCGTTTCTCGTGGCGGCTGCCGCAAACGCGCTTTCGATGCTGGCGAGTGAAGTGACGTCGCCAATCACGCCGAAGGCGCCGTGGCCAATCTCGGCGGCCGCGGCTTCGGCCTTGTCGAGATGGCGCGCAATGATGGCGACCTTGGCGCCCGAGAGCGCGAACACCCGCGCTATGCCCTTGCCGATGCCTTTCGATCCGCCGGTAACGACGACGGACCGACCCTTCAAAGACTGGGTCATCACTTGAAGCTCCAAAATGAGACGGGGACAGAGTGATACCCAGTCCCCGTTGCCGAAAAGTATTCCAGGACGATGGACGCCCTAGAGCTCTTTATTTTGACGCAATTCCCCAGGCAAAGCGCTACGCGCTTTTGCCGGGAAAACCGTTTCACACTTTTCCTGGAATTGCTCTAGCCTTCGTTCACCATGTGACCGATGTTCTGGTAGGCCTTGGGATTGGCGGACTTCAGCACGAAGCCCCAGATCAGGCCGACGATAAGGATCGCAAGCCCGACATAGGGGATGCTCCTGGCAAAGCCATTGGTGCCGCCCAAGGTGGCGAGATTGGCCACCAGCGTGTAGACGAGGGCCAGCTGGACAACGAGCGAGATCAACGGCGCAATGACAGTCGTCAGCATGCTGCCGCCGCCGTTCTTCTTGAACCACACGTAGATCGCCAGCGAGACAACGGCCTGAAGCACCAGCAGCAGTCCCGTGCCAAGCACCGCAAACAGCGTATAGACACCAAGCCAGGCTTGCCCCGACGGGTCGTCGAAGCCGTAGGCCAAACCGTAGAGCAGCACCCATATCGCCGCCAGCACCGACTGCAGGGCCGAAGCCTTGTGGGGGCTCTTGTGGTGATCATGCGTCTCCGCGATCGCCTGCGGCAGAACGCCCTCGCGCGCCAGCGAGTACAAATAGCGGGAAGCGGTGTTGTGGAAGGCCATGCCGCAGGCGAATGAACTGGTCAGGATGAGAAGCGACATCAGCTGGTAGCCCCAGCCGCCGACAAAAGTCTGAATGGGTGTCAGGAAGAAGTTCACCCCGTCGGAGAATGCCTTGGCCACCATGTCGGCCTCGGTAGGATAGGCTGCGACCGCGCACCAGCTGACGAAGGTGTAGAACAGGCCAAGGCCAATCACCGAAATCAGCAGCGACTGCGGAATGATGCGCTTCGGATCGCGGGATTCCTCGGCATAGTTCGGCGCCATCTCGAAGCCGACCCAGGACCAGAACGCCATGAAGATGCCGACAGCCGCGGCACCCGCGGGTATGGCCACGGTTCCGACTGTCTGCTCGGCGACAGGCGTGAACACCTTGAACACATTCAGCGAGTCGCCGGAAAAGTTCGTCCCGCCATGGGCGAAGAGCACACCCAGCGAGAAGATCGCCAGCATGATCACTTCAAGAATGAGAGCTATCCCGAGCAGCCGCGCCGACACCTTCACGTCGCGGTAGGCGAGTGCTGCGATGACCACGATCATGGCCAGCGCTAGGACAATCCACGGCACGTTGATGCCGAAGTGCTGGGAAATCCACAAATTGCCGAAAAACGCGAACAACCCGGTGAGCGAGGCCTCGAAGAGCGAGTAGCAGGCGAGCGAGCCTATGCCTGCAGACATGCCGACCTCGCGGCCGAGCCCCTGGCTGATGAAGGAGTAGAAGCCGCCGACGGACGATACGCGCGATGCCATTGCGGCATAGCCGACCGAGAAGATGGTCAGCACGATCGTCGCCATCAGGAATGCGGCAGGTGTATATTTGCCGATGCCGTAGCCTGCCGCGAACGGCACGTTGCCCAGCATTGCCGACATTGGCGCCGCGCCGGTGACGGCCAGAAAGAGCACTCCCGCGAGCCCCACGGCCTTCGAGTGCAAAAGGTTGATACTATTACTCTTCGAAACGTCAATCGTCCCGCTTGCGGTTTCTATGGCCATGAAGCCCTCTCCATTCGTGACAGCTGTTTGTTCCCCGCACCTGACGGCCAATGTGTCCCAGCCTGCCAGTGCAGCAATGACACTACGGACGCAGCGTCACTTTGCCAAGGCCATGATTTTGCAAAGCTCGTTGCTCGACATGACGTGACAGTAGATCATGTTGATGATTTCGAGCTCCTTGCGATGAAGCTCCTCGGTCGCCGCCGCGCAGCAATCCTCGATCACGATGACGGCATAGCTCTCATCGGCCAGGCTGCGCACCGTCGAAGACACGCACTGGTCTGTGAAGATGCCGCAACAGATGACATTCCTGATGCCGAGATTGTGAAGGACCAGGCGCAGGTTCGTCCCCGTCAGCGCGGAATCGGTGGTCTTGGTCACCACGATCTCGTCGCCGGCCGGCTGAAGCTCGGCAACGAGCTGCGATGGCGCGTCGTTCTTTGGCAGCAGCAAATTGTTCCAGCCGGGCATTTTCTGGGAGAGCGAGCGATCGCGCCCATCCTTGGTGTGGCAGGCGATCCGGGCAAAGAGGCATTCGATGCCATTTTGCCGTGCGAGCTCTAGCAATCTTGCCGTGGTCGGTATGACGGTCCTGTGCATGCGCTCGTGGAACGGCGTCCACAGATCGTAGCGGTGCTGTTCTTGCGGCGAAAGCGACACGCGATCCGGCCGTTCCAGGTACGTGTTTTGAACGTCGATGACCAGGATGGCGGTCTGTGCCGGCACCAGCACCGGATCATCCGGCTCGGGTGCGTCAAGGTAATAAAGCGAACGGAATCCGGTTTTCCAGCTCATGCGGTCCTTTCAGAAGCGGAACGTGAAAAGGCCGCGCGCCGCATAGGTCTCGGCGGCTTCTTCGATGAAACGGGCGATGCGCTCGGCCTGGTAGGTGTCGCGCATCGTGGCGGCGGCCTCGAGCAATTCTTCCTTGGACTTGGCGCGGCCCGGGCGCAGCAGTTCGTAGACCTGCATGATGAAATCCTGCGGCACTTCGACAAGCTCCGCCCCCCGCTCGAAGTTGAGGGCCAGTGTCGGCCGGCCGACATCGCGCGCCACTCCGGCCTGGGCCCGCAGCGCTTGCGGCGTGATGCGAAGGTCCTCCATCGTCACGTCGCCGGCAAGCACCGCATCCAGCGTTATCTGCGGAAGCGCCTTGCCGTGTTTGCCGGTGACGGCGCCGGGCTGGGTTTCGGCGAGTGGATAGTCGGCGCGGGTATGGGTCACGATTTCGCTCCCGTCAAAGTGACATCGACCGCTTCAGGAGCCGCACCGGCCTCGGTCAGTCCGGTTTCGATGGCGTAGATGAGGGCGACACGGGCATGATACCGAGACCCCATTGCCTCGCCCCGCTGCGGCACCACGATGGGCTCCGGCATTTCGCCTAGCGCGTAAGCCGCCGCATTGGCTCCCAGCGCGCGATAGTGCTCGAGCCTGGTGATCGGTGCATTGGAAAACAGTTCGAGATTGTTGTGCGGCTGGCGGTCGCGCTGATGGATGACAGCTGTGCCCTTGGCCTGGATGCCGATGCCGATGCCGCTGCCGGCAAGTCGCGCTGCGGACAGACCGAGGAAGGAGGTATCGGCCGTATGGCGGAAGCGAACGACGCGCGCCTTGAGCCCGCGCGCGCTGATCGCATCCAGCATGGCGCCAAGGACTTCGGAAAGCCGATGTCCGGCCGTCGTCCGGTAAAGCTTCAGTCCGAAGGCCGGGCTGATGCCAATGACTACATCGTCCTTCGCCGACCCGTTGGCCGCCGGCCCAAGGTTGCGATAGCGGATATGCTTTGCCTCGTCCTTCTCGTGCAGGGCCTCGGAGCGCAGCACTTCCTTCTGATCCAGCACATCGCGGATGTCGTTGAGTTGCAGGCGCCGTTCTTCAGACACGCGATAGCCCGAGCCGGGACCGAGATAGTCGTTCGGGTCGTTGACCGCGCTGACGATCCGCCCGTTGCGGATCATGGCCGATGTCTGGAGATAGTCGCCGGAAAGGCGCAGCTTCACCACGCTCAGGAGGTTCTCGGCCTCTTCGCGGAACCCACGGTTGGCCAACGCCTTGACCACGTCGATCACGGTGATGCCGCGCTCCTTGATGGCCTCGCTGATGAAGGACACGTCGCGCGGCATCAGGCTGCGCGTATCGTCGGAACCGGAGGCATAAACCACACTGGTCTTCATGTCCTCGGTCGGCGTCGACAGGCCGAGCTCCTCGAACACGGCGGCGATCGCCTCCACCGCGCGCTCGCGCAATTCAATCGCGCGTGACTCGGGCAGCGGCGTCAGCCCGCCATCGGCCTCGAAATCCCGCTGCAGCACCAAATAGTCTTCCAGCTCCTCGCCGTTGATCAGCGACGGGTTGAACGAATTGTCGTATTTCAGGATCGATCCCATTCCCGAGCAGATCAGGTCCGAGCCGGCGATCAGGTAGGGAAGGATCTTTGCGCCGACGCGAATTTCCGATTCGGTGGAACGCGCGTCATTGCCCGACGCGCATTCGAGATCGAGCCAGACGGCGATCAGGTTCTCGGCCATCAGTTCGCGGACGCCGCCAGGTATCGTGGCGGTCAAAGGCGCTCCGTCGATGCCGCCATTTTGCGTACCCTGCACCCCCATGCCGCGCTGCAGGCAGAGGCAGCGCGCCTCCAGGTAAAGCAGCGATTTTGCTTCATGGAAACCCATCAGCAACTCGGAACCGGCGCCCGACGTGCAGCGCATCTTGACGCCGCGCGAGGCGTAGGCGGCGGCCAGAAATGCCTTGGACCATGGCGTGTCGTCGCCATCGGTGAACGATTTTTCGGTGCCGTAGACGGAAACGGTCTCGGCGTAGGACGTGAAGCCGGCCATGGCGATGCGCAGTTCTTCCGCTTCCTCGCTGGAGCATTGGAACAGCGTTCCCCAGCGGCCGACCGCACCGCCCACCGCGCACGCCACCGCGTTGGACCAGGCGTTGCGCGAAACGCGCATCGTTGTCTCGATCTCGTCGAAGCCAAAGGCGACGGCGGTCGCGGCATCAGCGGCGAGCTGGAGCGGGTCGTCCTTGGCGTTGGTGACATGCGCCTGGTTGCCCGGCGTCTTGCGTGCCCGCATCTTCGAATAGGCGAAGGCGATCTCCAACGCGTTGAGCTGCGACACTACCTCGGCGAGTTTCGCGGGTGTCATGCCATGCGCGAGCCGCACCAGCTTTTCGCGCGGCACGTTCATGTCGACAAGCCAGCGTGCGACGGTCGCCGAATCCAGCGCCATCGCTTCAGGCGCCACATCCGGATCGATGTGGTGGCGGGCTATGAAGCGGTCGATCATGTCGTAGTCGTGCTCGAGCACTCCATCGAGGGACACGACGCGCCGGCCCTTGATGCCGATGCCAGGTTTGGGATCGGCCGGGCTGGAGAAGGCGGAAAAGCCGTTGGCAGGGTCTTCTGCCGCAAACTTGTCCAGCCGCAACGGCCGCTCGTCCCAGTCGGCGAAGCGCTTCCAGCGGTTCAGTTTCGGCGTCATGCGTGCGTTTCCCAGCTTGGCGGAAAGACTAGTGAATGCCCACTCGTCACACAATGGCCTGGATCGAACGTCGCCGAAGGGCCTGCACGCCGCCCTGTTGATGGCTATGCCCGCTTTGGGCAAGGCAATGCGCATTCAAATGGCGCATTGCTTTAGCCAAACGATATGTAGTGCCTAGCCTCGGCAGGAGGCGTTCAGTTCATGACAGTTGTACGTAAATTATAAATGCGTTGGACAGGTGTTTGCTCAGGCGGCAAGTAGATTGCCTTTGTTCGGAAAATTTATCCTTTCAACCAGAGGTAAAATTCTGTAGCATGTTTGTGTCGACGCGAGGCGGATAGGGATAACCTGATGCGGTATCTGGGTTTTCGGGCGTGACGCGTCCGTAAGCGCAGGTATGCAGCGATACCGTGTACGAGGCGATGCGGCGCAATACAGCTCTTCCGGGGCGTGGCTCCGGAGCGGAATTCTATCGAACAGATCCCGACATTCTTTGGCGACTGCCGAGAACCAGGGCCCGCAGGGCTTTCTTCTGCATCAACCTCCCCGGATCCCAGACCTTTCTTCGAAGGCAGAATGCGGCAAACATCACGCTTGCACCGCAGCGAATGCGCGCGAGTTCAGGAAGCGGCGAACGGCAGCACCACAATGCGCTGGCCGGCGGCATCATCGTCAAGCCGGCGTATGTCGGCGGTAAGCCTGAGCTAATCGACGCCTCCTTCGCCATCTTTGCCGGTCAGGCCGGTACGGTGACGGTGGACGACGGTTTGGGCCAGGTGACGGCCTCCGGCATGCAGTTCATGACCGGCGGCTATATTGTCCAGGGCGACGCGATCGACCTGGCCGGACCATCCAGCAGCATCGTTGTCGGTGACGGCACGGCGGCTGGGGCCGGCATGACGGCAACGATCGCCTCCGATCTTTCGGGCGATGCGCAGCTGGTCAAGTCCGACCGCGGCACGCTGGTCCTGACCGGCACCAACAGCTACACCGGCGGCACCGCGATCAATGGCGGTACGCTGCAGGTTTCCGCCGACGCCAATCTCGGCGATGCCGCCGGCGGGCTCGCCTTCGACGGCGGCACGCTGCGCACGACCGACAGTTTCAGCACCTCGCGTGGGATGAATGTGATGAGCTCCGGCACGGTTTCCACCGCCGCCGCCACGACCTTGACGCTGAATGGCGCGCTGACCGGAGCGGGTGCGTTCACCAAGTCGGGCGAGGGGACCCTTGTCCTGACCGCAGGGGGCTCCGCTTTCGCCGGCCCGACCTCCGTGCAGCAGGGGACCTTGGCGGCGGGTGCCACCAATACGCTGGGCGCGGCATCGGCATATACCGTCGCCTCCGGTGCAACGCTTGATCTGCGCGGCTTCAACCAGACCGTCGCTTCGCTCGGCAATGCCGGGTCGGTGCGATTGGGCACCGCGCCTGGCACGACGCTGACGGTCAATGGCGATTACACCGGCAGCGGCGGAACCATCTTCCTCAATGCCGCGCTCGCTGGCGATGCTTCGACCACCGACAAGGTGGCCATCCATGGCAGCACCTCCAGCACGGGCCTTCTTGCGGTGACCAATGTCGGCGGCGCAGGTGCGCTGACCGTCGAGGGCGTCAAGATCGTCGATGTCGATGGAAGCTCGGCCGGCACCTTCACGTTGAAAGGCGACTATGTCTTCCAGGGCGACCAGGCAGTGGTCGGCGGCGCCTATGCCTATCGGCTCTACAAGGACGGCGTCAGCACGCCGGCCGACGGCGACTGGTATCTGCGCTCGGCGCTGACCAATCCGACCGGTCCGCAGAGACCACTCTATTCGCCGGCCGTGCCGATCTATGAAGCCTATCCCGGCGTCCTGCAGAGCCTCAACGAACTGGGCACGCTGCAGCAGCGCCTCGGCAACCGCTCCTGGGTGGGTGCCGCCCAAGGCGCCGATGAGATCGGCAGCGTTCCGGCACAGAACGCAATCTGGGCCCGCATCGAGGGCGCCCACACGCGGCAGAGCCCCGAGACCGCCACAACCCTCTCGGACTATGACGTGACGACATGGAAGCTGGAGTCGGGCCTCGACGGGCTCCTCTACGAGGATGCCGCCGGCATCCTGCTCGGGGGTGTCTCCTTTCATTATGGCACGGCCTCGTCGGACATCTCCTCGATCTATGGCGTGGGCTCTATCGATGCCACGGGTTATGGCTTCGGCGGCACGCTGACCTGGTACGGAGACAACGGCTTCTACAGCGACGCCCAGGCGGAAGCGACGTGGTATGACAGCGACCTGAAGTCGGCCACGCTGGGCAGGGAGCTCGCCAAGGGCAATAACGGGTTCGGCTACGCGCTCAGCCTCGAAGCCGGCCAGAAGTTCGCTCTGCAGAGCAAATGGACGCTGACGCCGCAGGCCCAGCTCTCCTACTCCTCGGTGCGCTTCGACAGCTTCACCGATCCGTTCGACGCGGCGGTGTCGCCCGACAGCAGCGAGGCGCTCATCGGCCGTGCCGGCCTGTCGCTCGACTATGAGGATGCCTGGACGGGCGCTCAAGGGATGGTGAGCCGTTCCCACCTCTACGGCATCGCCAACCTCTACTACGACTTCCTCGACGGCAACGATGTCGACGTCTCCGGCACCGCGCTGCACGAGCATGACCAGCCGCTGTGGGCCGGGCTGGGCGTCGGTGGGTCGCTGAGCTGGAACGAGGACCGCTACATGGTCTCCGGCGAGGCCTTCGCCAAGTCGAGCCTGAAGGAGTTCGGCGATAGCCGCTCGATCGGGGCCAAGCTCGGCTTCAGCGTCAAGTGGTAGCCGAGATCGATGACCTCATCTGAGGCGATGGAGGGCGAGCCGAAAATGTTTGCGGCGGACTGGCGGGAATTTCGAATCTAAGCTCGGTGGCGGAGCCATACGAAGCCATACGGGAGTATTTTGATTTTGGCTCACGAAAAAGTACATGAAATCAGATATTTGAGTGCTCCCTCCGGGCCCACCATTATGGCTTATCGTTATTTATCAATGGCTTATTGACCGGTTTCACCACGTGGCTCGCCAACAGGTTCGCCAAGGATTGGTTTGCGCGTTAACAGCCGTACGACTCGGTCATGTCGGAGGGAAGAGGTGTGATTGCGCTGTGCGGCAAACTGTGGCCGCGGCCTGTAGATAGGATGCATGTGCTCATCAGATTGGTGTGATTGATGGTGGTAGCGCCAGAGCGCTACATCGCAAGACTCACTATTGAGGGCGCGTTCTTTTGCTATCGTTGGCATGCAGCGTGACTGCAAGCCGGATCGAGCGTCACAAGGTCAATCGCGGTTCGGGCAGTGATGGATTGGGTTCGGCGTTGATTGCCAGTTGAGCGTCGAAGGCGCGCTTGTAGGCGGGCCGCGCTTCGCCACGGGCCACATAGGCGGAGAGGTTCGGATATTCGTCCAGGATACCCGACGCTCTCAACCTGAGCAGCACCGAGACCATCATCAGATCGCCCGCGCTGAACGCACCATCGAGCCAGTTGGCCTTGTCAAGATGTCGGGACAGTTGGCCAAGCCGGTTGCGGATGCGATCCTGGACGAGAGGCAGGCGTTGCGCGGCCCAGGACCTGTCGCCTTCCTTGAACTTGGCGGTTACAAGTTCGAGGATCGGCGGCTCCACCGTGTTGAGCGCGGCGAACATCCAGGTGATGGCGCGCGCCCGGGCGTTGGCATCGTCCGGCAACAGGCCCGGATGGCGTTCCGCGATATGGAACACGATCGCCCCGGTCTCGAACAACCCGAGATCGCCTTCTTCATAGGTCGGAATTTGCCCGAAGGGCTGAAGGGCGAGATGCGCCGGTTCCTTCATCGCCTTGAATGAAACCAGGCGAACCTCGTAAGGTTGGCCCGCTTCCTCCAGCGCCCAGCGGACGCGCGTATCGCGCGCCAGTCCCTTGCCGCCGTCGGGCGACCGTTCAAATGCGGTAATGGTGGGGGTCATCGTTTCTCTCGATATCTTTTGTTTCCATCCCAAGGACGAACGACCGGCGCGTTTCACGACACTGACCTCGGAACTTTGCGGCTCGACCGCTGCGCCAAGCCTCGACGAGCATTTCGTGGTGTATCCTGTTCCAATTCCTTTGGGAGGGCGACTTTGGGGATGACCGCCCATCAACCAGCTAAGACGGACGAAGCCGGCGAAAGGATACGTCGCCGGCATCAGGATCTGCGCCGCGTGCTTGGATGGGCGCGAAGCGGATGGGAGCCGCAATTCGGGCGAGCACGGTCGTGAGAGGATTTGCGGACCGAGCGAACGCATTTGCGTTCAACCTGCCCCGAACATAGTCCGGCATTTGGCAGTGGCTTCATCGAGCCAGTTCTCCCGTTGCTCCTCGGAACTGTCGACAACCGGCCTGAACACATGTCGTTCGTGTTCCAGAACTCCGCAATATGGGAGGACGCATCGTCCCCAGATCAGCCCGAGCGGGTCGCCGAGGTCATTCAACTCTCGCGCCGCATCGGTATCGGACGTATTGAAGACAATGGCTTTCTTGATCGACAGCAGGCCTTCGGGCAACCCATCCGCGGTTTTCAGGCGATAGGCGACACCAGGGACCAGAACACGATCAAGCCAGCCCGCCAGAATTGCAGGCGGCTTGCCCCACCAGTTCGGGTGGACGATCAGCAGACCGTCCGCATCCGCGACTTGCGTCCGGTGCTGGATCAAGACGCGATCCTCGGCCCGCGAAAGCGCTTTTTCCAGCGTGTCGCCGACCGTGTAGGCCTCTTCCGCGGTCAGGCACGGATCGAAGCCTTCGATATAGAGATCGTGATGTTCGATAATGTGGCCGTCGCCGACCAGCGCGTTGCGAACGCGTGCGGAAATCGCGTGGCAAAAGCTGTTGGCACGCGGGTGGGCTATGATGGAGAAGATGCGCATCGTTTACTCCTCGGCTTGAGAGGCGCGGGGACGGGCAACCCGAGCTGCCTCGCCTTGGTTGCCGTGCCGACATTGTCGATACCGCACGAAGAGAACGACAAGGTAAATGCTCATTTGCAGCCAATGACGGCAAGGGTCAAAGGCAGCGCTGCCATTGCCGCTAGGATCGGGTCGGTGCAGATCAACGATCTGCAGGCGACGTATCCTTTCGCTCAGCTCGTCCGTCTTAGCTGTTGATGGGCGCGGTCATCCTGAACGTCGCCCTCCTGGACGAATTGGAGCGTGACAATGAACAGCAAGCAGAGCCTGGCCAACAAGATCCACTACGAAACGCTCGCCGAGGCTTGGCGCAGCGGTCGAGAATCGCCGCAGGAAGCCTCCGAGTGGTCTGTCTTGACGGCAGAACCGGGCGGCGTCGATTACATCGAGACCGAACTCGGCGACAAAACCGCACTGTGGGTTCAGCCAAAAACGGCGGCCAAAGATCGGGTCATGCTTTACCTGCACGGCGGTGGCTATGTCGGCGGATCGATCTGGACCCATCGCAAAATGGTCGGACACCTCGCCAAGGCGATTGGCTGTTACGCTTTGCTCCCCACTTACGACTACGTTTTCCAGAGCAAGTTCCCGCGCCAGATCGAGCAGGCCGTGACCGCGTTCCAGTGGCTGGCCGAGCAGGGTATCGCGCCGAAGCACACCATAGCTGCAGGCGATTCTGCCGGCGCGGGCCTGATCGTTGCGGCGGCGCTGAAACTTCGTGATGCCGGACGGCCGCTGCCGGCCGCAATCCTCAGCATCTCCGGCTGGCATGATTTTTCGGCGAGTGGGCACTCTTACGAAACCAACCGCGAGAAGGACGCCTTTTTCCAGAAGGCGGCCGTAGAGATGCTGGCATCGCAAGTCCTCGACGGGGTCGATGCTCGAGATCCATTCGCCAGCCCGATCTTTGCCGATCTCAAGGGCCTGCCGCCGATCTATCTGCAAGCGGGTGGAGACGAAACCCTGGTCGACGACAGCCGGGCGCTCGCCGACCGGGCGAAGGCCGCCGGCGTCGAAGTGCGCTTGGACGTATTTCCGGGGATGCTGCACTCGTTCCAGATGATGGCCGGCCGCGCTCCCGAAGCCGACGACGCGATAGAGCGGTTTGCGCAATGGGTTCGCCCCAAGCTCGGCCTGGCGGGAGCCGTGGCGACACGCGATGAAACTCAGCAGGTCGCATGACTCGCGAAGGAGCTTGCCATGAACGATCCCTTTGCCTCAGCGCCACATCAGGCATGCACAGGAACGATCGTAAGGTTGTCGGAAATGGCGCCTCGGCGCTACAGCCTGGCGGCCCTGCGAAGCGCCATCGCGACCTGGCGCGAGCAGACACGCTTTCGCTGGGAACTCAAGCGCATATCGAGGGACAATCCGCACCTGATCGACGATATCGGTTTGACGAGACGGCAAGCCGAGGAAGAGATCGCCAAGCTGCCCTTCTGGCAACGATGACACGCTGTGAAAGTCAGGAGGTCGCATGACCCGCAAATTGAAAGTGGGGAGCTTCGTCTCGCTCGACGGCGTGATCGAGAACCCGATCAGGATCGCGGGATCGTGCTTCGATGAAGAAGTGAAGGAATATTCGTTCGAAGCTTTGGCCGATGTCGAGTTCCTACTGCTCGGTCGCGTTACTTACGAAATGTTCGCCTCGCGTCCGGAGACGAGAGGTGACAAATACGCAGATCGCCTCAACGGCATGAAGAAGCTCGTCGCCTCCCGGACGCTCAAGAAGATGGCGTGGAACGCCTCGTTGATAAAGGGCGACGTGGCTGCCGAGCTTGCAAGGATCAAGCAACAGCCGGGCGGCAACATCGTGAAATACGGGATCACCAGCCTCGATCGGACCCTGCTCGCCGCGGACCTTGTCGATGAGTATCAGATTTGGGTGATCCCCAAGGTGGTCGGCGAGGGCAAGCGCGCATTTGAAGATGTTGACAATGATCTCGTCCGCCTGAAGCTTGTCGATACGCATCGCTTCAAGAATGGCGTCATGGTCCTCACTTATGTTCCTCAATGACGCTAAGATGTGGCAGGTGAAGGACATGCCTGGGCGACCGATCGGCCTGTTCGACGCGCGGTATCGAGCCTTCCTCGAGACGGTGTCGGGCGTCCGCGCTCAACTGCATCGCTACTGCGCCCGCATGACCCGGAGACGTGGATCATGAAGGTCGGGGCGATCGACGGAGAGCCTGTCGTGCTCGTGCTCTTCCAGCGAGGCCACCAGTGGCAGGTCGCGTGGCCGGTTCGTGTCCATGTCGCAGGCGGCGTCATCGACCACATCGAAGACTATTATGCCTGCCCGTGGGTCATTGGAGCCGCCTCGGAGTCCGACTTGAAGCTCACGCCTGGGCCAGCCGTTTTGGGAAGAGCATAAGGCGACGATTTCTCACTCTGGCTTGGCGGAGTTACGATGGTGAGTCCTCAACGAAAAATCGTGGCCTGCCTCGGATCGAGCAGCACGGCGGGCAAGGGCCAGGCATTCGATTGGATCGCCGAGCTCCGCCGTCGGCCGCGCAACGGGCAATTTGAGTTCCGGAATTTCGGCGTCGGCGGCGACCTGGCCTATAACGCACTGCAGCGGCTGCCGGACGTGCTCGCCTGTCGTCCCGGCAAGGTCATCGTCTGGGTCGGCGGGAATGACGTTCTCGCGCTCGTGTCACGCAAAGTGCGGCGGTTCTTTACGCTATGGAAGCGCCTGCCTCGCACGCCGTCGCCCGATAGGTTCCACGAGAATCTGGCCGAGATAGCCCGCAGGCTGAAGCGCGAGACGGCGGCCGACATCGGCCTTTGTTCGCTCCCTCCAATAGGAGAAGCACCGGATTCCGACGACCCGTTCCAGAGCGAGCTCAACCGGCGGATCAAGGAATATTCTGCGATCGTGGCGGCCGTCGCGCACGAGGAACGCTGCTACTACATCCCGCTCCATGAGGCGATCATCGAGGCAGTTCGCGCCTCGCCTGGCCGGGCCTACACGGCGTTCAACTTTCTTCCATTCTACCGCGATGCCTTTCGCGTACTGGTGCTGCGGCAGCATCCGGACGATGTCGCCCGCAGAAATGGCTGGCTATTTCACACCGACGGCGTGCACTTGAACAGCCGGGCAGCGCTGATCGTGGCGGATCGCATACAGAAGTTCATTGACGCCTGAGCCCAATGCATGTCGCCCAGAAGTGTGCAGCGGTTCTGGGACAACGACATGCATAAAAACAAAGACTTAAAGCGTGTCACCTGAATCCGTTTCAGCGCGACACGCTTTAAGCGGCAAGGCCGTATCCGATTTGCTCACCTATCTGAATGTCTTATCGCGCAGGCTGGCGGCCGGCCGGTTTATCGACCTAGCAACATCGCCACGCGCGATGCGAGAAGCTTAACGATGAACCCGGGAGGATAGCCCCGGTGGCTCGGCACGTCATCGGGAAGGACAACGCCATGCGGTTTGAACTTCGTGCAAATCCGCAGCTGCAGTGGCAGTAGTTCTCCGTGAAACCGAGCTCTGTATGCCGAGACCCAATGCGGACCTCTATCGAAGTTCATGAACATCGCCGAATTGCAGCACGTGGCGATAACCCTATTCGTGACCGAAACTTCCTTAAGCTTATAACCCTTCAGCGATTCGGCCCCCCTGGAGCACTCGATGCGGTCCTTTCGATAGACGATGTATGCGGTGCCGCCATCGGGATCGCGTATGGCGCCAGCACCTGGCAAAGCTTCGATCTGGTCAGCTCCCTTCTGACGTCGCAGTAGCAGACGCTGCTGACGATCGGCCTGCCAAGCGCTTTGAGTTCGACGCCACCGCAAAAGCATATTGCGGTCATGATAGGTGAGTGCGTCATCTGCTGGTGATCATCATGCGATTGCCCTCGCTGTCCCGAAACTCCGCGATCATGCGCCCCGTTTGCCATGGCGCGGGGCGCGGTTCTGTTATGATCTCGGCGCCTCGCGATTTGAGTCTCTGGACGGTGACTTCGATTTCGTTGTCAACCAGCACGAGGACGGGCCCCTCAGATGGTGTTTCGTCCTTGCGCCTTAGCAAGTGGAGGGTGGTATCGGCGCCTGGAAATCCGAGTTCGATCCATCGCCAGCCATCATCGCCCATTGGCTGATCGGCGACGACGCGGCAATTCAAGTGATCGACGTAGAACGCCTTGGCGCGTTCCTGGTCGAACACCGGCAGCTCCGCGAACTGGATGTGCATCGTCGATCTCCCCATTGCATCTCGGTCCAAATCAAACTAGACGGTCCAGTACTATGAGTCAATCGGCAGCGGACACACCAGGAGCATGACCACGACGCGTTCAGCAGGTGTTTCAGAAGAACTAGAACCGCACGGACGGTCGGCGAAAAAGCGGCGGGCCATCCTCGATGCGGCTACAGAGGTGTTTCTGCAAAAGGGCTATCTGGCCACCAACATGGACGAGATCGCGGCGCTTGCGGCGGTGTCGAAACAGACCGTCTACAAGAATTTTCCGAGCAAGGAGACGCTGTTCGTGGAGATCGTGAGCAGCGTGACCAATCGAGCCAGCGATAGGGTCCATACTGAAATGCCGGACCTCGCCGAGGGCGAAGACGTTGCCGAATATCTTCGGCGCTATGCGTACCGACAGCTTACCACTGTACTCACGCCGCGTGTCATGCAGCTGCGCCGTTTGGTAATCGGCGAGGTCGGCCGTTTCCCGGAACTGGCAAAGGCGCTCTTCGATGGTGGACCCGGGCGCGCAATGGCCGCGATGGCAGTGCTGTTCGATCGCTTGGCCGATCGCGGCCTGCTTGCGATCGGTGATCCAGCAGTCGCCGCTTCCCAGTTCAATTGGTTGATCATGGGCGAGCCATTGAACAGGGCCATGCTGTTGGGGGATGATTCAATTCCGAAACCGGCGGAGCTTCGACGACACGCCGCCGCCGGTGTGCGCGTGTTCCTTGCGTCATACGGCAAGTGAGGCACGCCACGGCGGCGAGCGAATGCCGGGGCAACTGTGCGGACCGCTCGGCCGTGTTTGACGGTCTTTTTCGGCCCCAGCGGGTCGCGGCTTGTTGCGGCGGCCGGCCCTGAGCGGACGTACTCTGAAGCGCGCGTGGTTGCGTCTTATCCAGCGAGGTTTATCACCCCTCGTCAGGGTTTGGCTAAGTTCTCGTCGCACGTTGCCCGGAGGCGTGGTCGCTGTGAGGCGCTTAGTTCGCGACCCGGGTGAGGCTCATCCGAGAGCCGACAATCTGGCGGACGGGCTTACCTAAGCACCCACCAACCGACGGTGACACACAGCAAGAACACGAGCGCGGCACACGCGATCAATATATCTCTTCGCGGTTGCCACCTTGGCGGCGGCTTAGCCGGCACAAGCCTGAACTGCCGGGCATGGTCCGTGGCGATTTTCAGTAGAGCTGCAGCCGTTTCATGGGGCGTCCATCCCTGCGTTTCCGAGGCAGCCACCAGCGCAGCGAATGCGGCTTCCAAGGCGACCTCACAGTTGACATCCCGGTCTGGGCTACCCTTTGGCAATATGGGTGGTTCAACGGTTTGGGACATGCACACAAAGCGGCTGGCGCATGAAAGGTTCCTGCATTTTCCTCACTCACTTTCGAAGATCGGCTTCCAGTCACGATTGGAGAAGGGCAGCATCGAGCCAATGCGGGGACGTCGAGCACCATCCGGTGGACGTGGGTCAGGCAGTCGACTGACAAGCCGGAGCCGATCGCTACCTTCTTGCCCAGCGTGTCTTCAACGAAAAGGAGATTTTCACGTCGTGGCAAGCCTCCGGAGGAAGTGAGCTCGCCGGATTCAGGATGCTATTCCTGATTTCTGCGCCAGTCGTTTGCGATTTCACGCAACCAACTCAGTTTGCCGGCATTAATTGGGGAAGCACCGGAGGAAGCCTATGCTAGGGTATAGCGTGCCTCGGGAATTTGAGATCGGCGACGAAGTCGCGCTGACCGGCACGGTCGTCACGGTTCTTCCCAGCGGCCGCGCCAGAGTAAGCATTCCATCGTATGACCCTCCTTATGCGGTCGATCCGCCACCCAAAACCCGCGCTGGAGACAAAGTTGTTCTTGTTGGGGACATCACCCGCATCGACCGCGAAGCCAACAAAGTTGACGGTGCGGATTGACTGCGGCGGCGTCATCACCGTCGACAAGTCGGCGATCACCAGGGTGAAAAAGCACGGCAGCGCTTCAGCGCGCTGACCTTCACCGCGAAGGCCAGGTGGCGGGAAGCTTCAGACCGAGTTTGACCGGTCACCGGCCGACGACAACAGCATCAACGATGGCGCCAGCAGTTCGAGGAAGCAAGCGCGGCCCATCCCGGCTTTGCCGTCGTGAGCACGGTCCTGCAGGCGGGCGGCACGTTCATAATGAGACCGAAGAACTGCTCCCCGAGTCCGCTTGCCACGCTGTAGCAGCTACTCCGGCATATGAAGTATCGGGGGGACATTGGCGAGGGCGAGGAACCGGGATTCAACCTCCTTCAGTGCCGGGGGACACCACGGGGCGTCGCGTTTTGACAACAATGTCTTGTCGGTAACGAAAATTGAAAGCAGGCCGCTGGTCAATCGGCCTAATCTGGTAACGTATTAGGTTTGGCTAAAATACCTGGAGGCCCCAAAATGCAGCAAGCAAAACGAATCCTGGTGACTGGAGGCGCGGGTTTTCTGGGATCGTTCTTGTGTGAGCGGCTGCTTGGCGAAGGTCACGAGGTTATATGCGTCGACAATTTCTTCACCGGAAGCCGAAGAAACGTCTCGCATTTGCTCGACAACAGATCCTTCGAGATCATTCGCCACGACGTGACGTTTCCGCTCTACGTGGAGGTTGACGAGATTTACAATCTTGCCTGTCCTGCGAGCCCCGTTCACTATCAGGACGATCCGGTCCAGACGACCAAGACCAGCGTCCACGGGGCGATCAACATGCTGGGGCTCGCCAAGCGGGTTCGCGCAAAGATCCTTCAAGCGTCCACGTCCGAGGTTTACGGCGACCCTGAAATTCACCCGCAGACCGAGGACTATTGGGGCAAGGTAAACCCAATAGGACCGCGTGCTTGTTACGACGAAGGCAAGCGATGCGCCGAAACGCTGTTTTTCGACTACTGGCGACAGCACAGGCTGCGGATCAAGGTTGCGCGCATCTTCAACACATATGGCCCGAGGATGCGTCCGGACGATGGCCGCGTTGTCTCCAACTTCATCGTGCAAGCCCTGCAGAACGAGCCGATAACGGTGTACGGCACCGGCCAGCAGACACGTTCGTTTTGCTATGTCGACGACCTCATCGACGGTCTGGTTCGCATGATGCAAACGGCTGACGATGTCACCGGTCCGATCAATCTCGGCAATCCGGTCGAATTCACGATGCTCGAACTCGCCAACCTTGTGATCGAAATTACCGGAAGCCGATCGAGGATCAGTTTTTTGCCTTTGCCCATCGACGACCCAAGGCAGCGACAGCCCGATATCGGAAATGCCTTGCGTGAGCTCAATTGGGAGCCAAGAACCCCGTTGCGCGACGGCCTTGTCAAGACCATTGCCTATTTCGAAGGCTTGGTTTCGTCGGGGTATCTACGGCCCGCCGCTGCCGAATGAAGACCGTCCTTGTCACCGGCGGGGCCGGCTACATCGGATCACACTGCTGCAAGGCATTCGCCGAATCGGGTTGGTCGGTCATCACGTATGACAATCTCTCGCGCGGTTGGCGCGACGCGGTCAAATGGGGGCCGATTGTCGAGGGCGACATTTCCGACGCCGAGGCCGTGTCGGCGGCTCTGCGACAATATCGGCCTGATGTGGTGGCGCATTTCGCCGCCTATGCCTATGTGGGTGAGTCGGTCGAACATCCGGGACTCTACTACCGAAACAACAGTTTCGGGTCGCTGGTCTTGCTCGAGGAAATGTTGAAGGCAGGCATCGGTAAGCTGATCTTTTCCAGCACGTGCGCGTCTTATGGCGTTCCGGTTCGCTCTCCGATTGACGAAACGCATCCGCAGTCGCCCATCAATCCCTATGGATGGTCGAAATTTATCATAGAACGGATGGTGGATAATCTCTCCTATGCCCATGGCCTCGACGCGGTCGTGCTGCGGTATTTCAATGCGGCCGGATGCGATCCCGACGGCGAGGTCGGTGAGCGGCATGAACCGGAAACACACGTCATACCGCTCGCCATCGAGGCGGCTGTCAGGCGGGACCGGATCTTTACCGTCAACGGCATCGACTTCGACACACGCGATGGAACCGCGGTGCGGGACTATGTCCATGTCACCGATCTCGCACGTGCTCACGTACTGGCGGGGGAGAAACTGCTCCGCGACAAGGGTGTCCATGTCTACAATCTCGGGACTGGAACTGGAACGACGGTGAAGGAGCTGGTCGATGCGGTCAGCCGGGCATCGGGATCGCGCCTTCCTGTGGTTTACGGTCCGCGCAGGGCAGGTGACCCGCCAGCGCTCGTAGCCGCGGCCGGAAAGGCGCACCGGGAACTTGGCTGGGTGCCTGAGCAATCCGGAATAGACAGGATCGTCGAGACGGCGCTGGCCTGGTACCGCAGCCGATTGTGACAGGTGCCCCACGCTGCCGACCAGCCTACCTTCCGCTGGCTTGAAAGCTGGGCGCATCAAAATGGCCGTGTGAACAACAAAGTGACCAAACCTGCCGCGGCGAAGCATACCCTCAGGGCTGAGCTCGATACTGAATTGCGTCGCACAGTATAGACTGTGCCTCCGGCAGAATTTTTTGGGCGATCTCACCAATTCTTGGTACGCGGCGCGGTTATGCGGTTGTAAAGGTCCGATGCTTGCCCCACATGCGCAGCGACGGGGGCGGACAGCACACAATGCCCGGGTTGGAGCTGGGCGCGGCTGTCAATGAACCAGCGAGATGCGGCAATGTCATTCAAACCGCTGCTTGGTGATGGACGGATTCGGAGCCAAGAAGAGAGGTCGGAGTCCCTTCAAACCGCGTCATGGGCCGGATCCTCGATCGTTTTTGACAATCGGCGATGGACGTGCCGGGTGGCGGAACTTCGCTGGACAGCCCCTCATCATCTGGTCGTCCTGACCGAGGAAGGCGGAACGTCACAAACGTCAATCCGGCACGAGGCTAAATCCGTGTACGACGGAATGGATCGTCCCGGGGCCCTCACCTTCGTGCCCGCGGGCGCCGAGCGACTCGGCTTCTACCGGAACGTGGACCTCACCTACTCGGCCCTATGGATCGATCCCGACGCCAGCATTCCAGGATGCGAACGCTTAGGGGATTTGCCGATCCTGGTGAACAAGAATGATCAGGTCATCGCCACGCTCGTGGGCTCGCTTCGCGACGAGATTGCGCTCGGCCATAAGCCGGACACCGCCTATGTCGAGCATTTGGTGGGCCTTGTCGGCCTCCGCGTGGCCACCTTGAACCGGGAGCAACGCCCGTCTCTGCGTCACGGTTGCCTCAGCCGTCGGGCGCTTGGTCGCGTTCGGGATTATATCGATGCACACATGAATTCCGACATTTCGCTGAGCGCACTGGCAGCCGTCGCAGACATGGCCGTCGACAGTTTCGGACGTCGCTTCAAGGCGACGACCGGCCTTGCGCCATATGCCTATGTGATCGAGCAACGCGTGCGGCGAGCGGAGACGCTGCTGCGCGAAACGGGTCTGTCGATCAGTATCATTGCCGTTCGGCTCGGCTTTTCAAGCCAGAGCCACTTCACCACGACATTTCGGCGTCTCAGGGGCATGACCCCTCGCGTCTATCGGATGCATTTTTCTCCGGAATCCTGACATTGCCGCCGATTTCCTGAAAGAAAGCCGCCGCACGCGTTTCCATCTCCAGGGTCGATGAGCAACAGCACCTGAGGCGCTCGCCATCGGTTGCCGTCAGCGTTCTTCATTGCGACCGGGAGATCATGCATGGCTGAAACAGGGCACAGGAAAGGGCCGACGCGTCGGACGGTATTGGAGGGCGGGGTCGCGACTGGCTTGCTGCTGGCAACCGGGATGCCGGTTGGCGCCGAGCAGGCGGACACCGTCATGGCAACCCCATCGCCCACGCCGGCACCGACGATGCCGATGTCCTTGCGGATCAACGCGAAGGACCTTGCCGTTGATCTCGACCCGCGCACGACGCTGCTCGACGCTCTGCGCAACCATCTCGGCCTCACCGGCTCGAAGAAAGGCTGCGATCACGGCCAGTGCGGTGCATGCACGGTGCTTGTCGACGGACGCCGGATCAATTCCTGCCTGACGCTTGCCGCAATGCATCAGGGCGACGAGATAACCACTATCGAGGGCCTTGCCGAGGGTGATCGGCTGAACCCGGTCCAGGCCGCCTTCGTCGCACGCGATGGTTTCCAATGCGGCTACTGCACGCCAGGCCAGATCTGTTCCGCGGTCGGCATGCTGGGCGAAGCCAGGGCAGGGTGGCCTAGTCATGCGAGCGCCGACGTGGCAGCGGCTTCCGTCGCTCTCACTGATGCCGAGATCCGTGAGCGGATGAGCGGCAACATCTGCCGTTGCGCCGCTTATCCGAACATCGTCGCCGCGATCCGCGACGCGGCAGGGGAGGCGTGAGCAAATGCAATCTTTCACGTATCAACGTGCGGAAAGTGCCGAGCAGGCGGCCGCTGCGGTCGCGACCCGGCCGAACGCCAGGTTCATCAGCGGCGGCACCAACCTTCTCGACCTGATGAAGCTCGAGATCGAGCGGCCGGCGCATCTCGTCGATATCAGCCGGCTGCCGCTCGATCGGATCGAAGAGACGGATGAGGGCGGACTTCGGATCGGTGCCCAGGTCCGCAACAGCGATCTCGCCGCTGATCCACAGGTGAGGTCACGCTATCCAATGCTCGCGCAAGCGCTGCTGGCGGGCGCGTCCGGCCAGATACGCAACAAGGCGTCCACTGCCGGCAATCTCCTGCAGCGCACGCGCTGCCCCTACTTCTACGACCGCAACATGCCTTGCAACAAGCGCGAGCAAGGTTCCGGATGCGCGGCGCTTCAGGGCTTCAATCGCATGCACGCCGTCCTCGGCGCGAGCCAAGCCTGCATCGCGGTCCATCCTTCCGACATGGCCGTCGCCATGTCGGGGCTGGATGCCAGGATCGAGACCATATCGCCCGAGAGAAAGACCCGCACGATCCCGATCGGCGATCTCCATCGATTGCCCGATACGATGCCTGACATGGAGACCGTGCTCGACCACGGCGAGATGATCGCCGCGGTTACCCTGCCGCCTCCGCCACCCGGTCGGCAGATCTACCGCAAGGTGCGCGACCGGGCTTCCTACGCCTTCGCGCTAGTGTCGGTGGCGGCGATCGTCGAAAAAAGCGGCGGCCGCATCCGAAGCGCCCGGATCGCCATGGGCGGCGTGGCGCCGAAGCCCTGGCGCGCAACGGCAGCCGAGCAAAGGCTCACCGGAGCGACGGCGTCCGACGCCGCCTTTACCGACGCCGCTGAGGCGGCACTCGCGGGAGCAGTCGGGCATGGCGGCAACGATTTCAAGATTCCGCTGGCGAAACGGACAGTGCGGCACACGCTCGCCGCCGCCGTCGAACGCGCATGAGGTGATGCGATGACAGAGATGACGACCCCGAACGGCTGTTCTCAGATGCAGGCGCCGAGCAGGAGATCGGCATGAAACTCACGCGACGCGCCGTTGCCGCCTCGGGTGGCGGGCTTTTCGTCTCTGCCGCCGCAGCCTGGGGCGCCACATCCGATCCGGGAGCTCGTCGCGTGCTTGAGGCGGCCGTTGACGCCTTCTTTGCCGGCTGGGCTTCCGGCGACTGGACGGCATTCCTCGATTGTTGCAATGAGACGATGACCTTCCAATTCCCTGTCGGCGAGCAACGAGGTCGACACGGACCGCCCGAGGGCAAGCGGGCGCTAACAGCCTGGACCGCCGCGCATCAAGCGCAGGGAAACAGGATCACCGAATCGACAGTCGATCTCAAGCTCTTCGCCGCCGACTGGGTCATCGTCTGCGATCGCGGGAGCGGGACAATCGGTGGCGCGCCCTACACTGGCCTGCATGCGATCTTCATGCGAGCCGGCCCGACAGGGAAGCTGGTCGAGTTTCGCGAGTATTTCGGCGAGATCGCCGCATGAGTTCCGGCCACCGCGCGATGAACGTGAAGGTGCGAGGAAAAGGCGTTGTCGCGGCCTCCATGCTTCCGAACGCCAAATGAAAGCTTCCAGGTGACTTATGAACGAGACCAAACCCGGACTGCCTGCCGATTCGACCGGCTCCGCCACCCATTCAAGGGTGAAGCCTCGTCCCGATGCTGGCTTGATCGGCCGGCCAATCGACCGCGTCGATGGACCGCTCAAGGTGACGGGACGGGCCACCTACGCCTATGAGCACACGCTGGACGGCATAGCCTATGGCTACATCCTCGGGGCCGCCATTGCCAAGGGCCGCATCGCCGAGATCGACACGGCCGAAGCCGAGAAGGCGCCTGGCGTGTTCCTCGTCATGACGCACCGCAATGCGCCGGCCCAGCCGGATTTCGGCGCCGCCGTCACGCCAACGGTGCCGGAGGTCTTCACGCGCGCCCGACCAGCACTCAACAGCGACCGGGTGCGGTACTATGACGAGCCAATCGCGCTGGTCGTCGCGCAGACGTTCGAGGCGGCACGTGCCGCGGCGGGCCTCATCAGGGTGCGCTATGACGAGGAGCCGGGCCGCTACGATTTCCGGACGCGTATCGCCGACGCCTATGCGCCAAAGCGGACCAATGCCGGCCTTCAGACAGATAGCTTGATCGGCAGCCTCGAGAGCGCTTCTGCGGCGGCTCCGGTCAAGATCGATGCCACCTACCGAACGCCGTTCGAACATCACAATCCGATGGAGCCTCATGCGACGCTCGCTTCCTGGTCGGGCAACGAACTGACGATCCACACGTCGGCGCAGACCCTGGCGAACTTCCGGGCGGGCGTCGCCAGCACGCTCGGCATTGCGCCGGAGCGTGTGCGCATCGTCAGCCCCTTCGTCGGCGGAGGCTTCGGCTGTAAGCTGATCGCCCATGCCGACACGATCCTGGCCGCCCTCGCGGCGCAGGCCCTGCAACGTCCGGTGAAGATCGCGTTTACGCGACAACAGATGTTCGCCAATGCCGGGCACCGCGCAGAGATGATCCAGCAAGTGCGTCTTGGCGCGGACAATGATGGCCGGCTCGCCGGAATCTCACACGACGTCTGGTCCGCTACATCCAGCTTCGAGGAGTATTGCGAGCAAACGGCAGCCTTTACCCGCTCGCTTTATGCGGCACCGAACCGTACCACGCGCCATCGCCTGGTCCCGCTGGATGTCAACCGTGGTGAATGGATGCGCTCGCCGGGCGAAGCGCCCGGGATGCTTGCTTTCGAATGCGCCATGGATGAACTCGCCGAGCGGGTCGGCCTCGATCCGATCGAACTCAGGATCCGCAATGAACCGGCGCAGGATCCCGAGCGCGGCGTGCCGTTCTCCACTCGCAACCTCGTGGCCTGCATGGAGGAAGGCGCGCGTCGCTTCGGCTGGCAGCGCAGAGACCCGACACCGGGCCGCACCCTGGAGGGCCGCAAGCTCATCGGCCGCGGCATGGCTGCCGCGATCCGCCCGAACTACATCGGCGCGGCGACGGCGCGGGTCGCGATCGACCGGAACGGCCAGGTGACGGCACGGCTCGACATGACCGACATCGGCACCGGCACCTATACGATCCTGACCCAGATCGCCGCGGAGAACCTCGGCCTGCCGATCGCGTCGGTCAAGGTGGAGCTCGGCGACAGCCGCTTCCCGCGCACCGCCGGCTCCGGCGGCTCCTGGGGCGCGGCAAGCGCGGGGTCCGCGCTGTATAACGCGTGCGACGCCCTTAAGCAGCGGATCCTGGAGGCGGCGCGGTCGAGCGAAGCCTCGCCGTTGCGCGGTGCGATGGCCACCGAGACAGGCTTTGCCGATGGTGAGGTCAGGGTCGGCCAAAGGTCGGCAAGCCTGGCGGATCTCATCCGCAGGATCGCGCCCGACGGGTTCGAGGCCGAAGGCTCCGTGGCCGCGGGCGCTACCACCGCGTCATACAAGGCTTACTCGCAGCACTCCTATGGAGCCCATTTCGCCGAGGTTGAAGTCGATTGCGATACAAGCGAGATCCGCATGCGCCGCATGCTGGCTGTAATGGCCGCGGGCCGCATCCTCAACGCCAAGACCGCGCGCTCGCAAATCCTCGGTGGCATGGCCTGGGGCATCGGCGCGGCGCTGATGGAGGAGACCGTGCTCGACCCGCGCTACGGCCACTTCGTCAATCACGATCTTGCCGAGTACCATGTCCCGGTCAACGGCGACATTGCAGAGATGGAGGTCGTGTTTCTCGAAGAACAGGACGACAAGGCCAACCCGCTCGGCGCAAAGGGCCTCGGCGAACTCGGCGTTTGCGGTGCGGGAGCTGCCGTCGCCAACGCTGTCTACAACGCAACCGGGGTGCGGGTGCGCGAATTTCCCATCACCCTGGACAAAGTGCTGCCTGCCTTGCCGTTGATTGCCATTTGATGCTGAAAAGCCGTTCTCGCCATGTGGTTGTGCCGACGTCGGCGCCGCCGCCGGGTTTCGGCATTGGGGCCAATTGAAGAAAATAGAATAGGGTCACCGTCCTTTATCCTCAGCATCGGAGGCACTTACGATTTCGTGCTGGCGACGTTGATATTGAGCAACGACGAGGGACGCAGGTCCTTGGCTCTTGATCATGCCGTTCTCTATCCAAATGACATTGGCGGCATCACGCGCCGTTTCTATGCGGTGCGTGATCAGCAAAATTGTCCTTTTGCCAAGCTGCCTGTCAATCGCGCGCCGCACCTGGTCCTCGAGCGCCGTATCGAGTGCGTTCATGGCTTCGTCCAGGATCAGGAAGTCCGGATTGCGCAACACAGCGCGTGCCAGGCCAATGCGCTGCCGCTGGCCGCCGGAAAATCGCAGCCCCTCCTGCCCGATCCAGGTATCGTAGCGATCGGGGAGGTCTTCGACGAATGCCGCGACTCCAGCACTGCCGGCAGCGACAATGATCTCATCTTCGGTCGCATCGGCTTTGGCCATTCGGATATTGTCTGTCACCGTGCCCTCGACGAGGTCGACGTCCTGACCTGTTACCGCGATCTTGGACAGCCAGTCATCCCGCCTGATATCTTGCAGCCGGGTACCGCCAATCTTGATGTCGCCAGAGGTCGGTTCGTATAGCCGCAGGAGGAGGTTCACGATCGTCGTCTTGCCAGCCCCACTTGCGCCGATCAGCGCCGTGGTTTCTCCGGCTGGAATGTCGAACGACAGGTCAGTGAGCACCGGCGTATTCTGATCATACCCAAAACTTACGTGCTCGAACACGATACTCGCGTTCAAACTTCCGAGTGCGATGGTGCCCTGCGATGGATATTCCTTGTCCCCGGACTGTACCATTTCCAACACTGAGCGCAGTTGCGGCTGCAACTGCGCCAGAAACAGCAGGTTGCTCTCGAACTCCTGCGTATGCGGCTGCAGCCGGTAAAGGAGGGCCACAGCGGCCAGCGTCACCTCGAAGCTGATATGCCACCACCCGGAGACCAGGACGATGGAGCCCAACATTCCGAGGTAGCCGATCTCGGTCGTTGGGCCGATCCATGACGAAAGTCGAATCATGGACAGCGATGCGTTGCGCGCGGCCGCCGACGATTGCACGAAGCGGCGCTGGTGAAGCGCCTCCTGTCCATAGGCGCGGATGGTGCGCAACGCCTGGAGGGTCATAAGCATGTGCTCGCCGAGCGATTGATGGATTTTCTTCACCCGATGTCCCAGGTCCCGCGCGGGTCGCGAAAAGATGCGCAAGATCGCCGAGATCGCTATTGAACCAAGGGCTGCGATCAGCAGGATCTTCCAGGAGATCGTGAGCAGAAAGACGGCGAACACGAAGATAGAGCAGCTGTTGATGATGAGCCGGGTCACCGCACCATAGGCTTGCGCCACCAGCCACGATTCGGTCCCGAGCACCTCCATGAGTTGCGATTGCTCGTGCTGTTGGATGGATCCGAACGCGACCGTGAGATATTGTTGGTGGACGAGGTTGCGCACGCGCTCGCTGATCCGTTCGCCGATATTGGAGCTTATCAACGAATACAGCAGCGCCAGTGCTCCGCGCGCGAAGATCAGCAGGAGGATCGCGAAGGCGAGCCGGGTAGGACTGCCGAACCAGCCGACGGCCAGGCTCAGGATTCGACCCTGAAGGCCATTTCCGGCCTCCGTGATCCGGCTGGACACCAAATAAAGGAACAGCAGGATCAGGGTGATGCCGAGCGTCTCGGCCAAGGACGACAGAAAGCCAAGCGCGAGCAGCACGGGTGTCGCCCAGCGCGGCTTGCCAACGATGCGAAGCAAGTGCGAAAGATCGCGCAACGAAGCACGGACCGCACCGCGGCGTATGGCCCCTTTCCCTTCGCTCATTTCAGTTCCCCAGTGGGGAAGCGTACGATCACCCGCGGGTGGACAGGCAGCCGACCGCGCACCAGCTTCATTGCGGCGCGCTTGGCCAAATGCGCTCCAGTCCGGGGCAAATCCACGGCGATTATTCGCATGGCGATCGCGGGATGACGGCGAAGCAGCAATGACAGGATCGGCAACACGTAGCGGGGGTGCCTCTGGCGCAACGTCCGCTCCAGGAGCCATGCCGAATAGAAATGCAGACCTTTGCGCAGCGTAGATGCCGCATCGGGGTGGCGGCCGAGCATCTCGTCCACCACGAGCATCCAGGACCGCAGCATGCGGGTCATGTTGCTCGACATATTCCCCGGTAGATAGCGATACCCCACCAGCGGCTCTTCGACGACTTCGAAGTGGTACGTTTCCGCGACGCGACAGTAGAAGAGGATATCTTCACAACCCTGCGCGCCGGCCTCGCGCAGCCCACCCTCGAAGCCGTTCGCGTCGATCAGCGCCTGCCGGCGTACCAAGGCGGCGCTGCCATTGCCGACGAAGTTGCCGTGGAAAAGGCGTTCAAGCACATCGCCTCGCCAGTTCGGCCGATGCTGATTATCCGTTACCGTGCTCTGCGCATCGATGACCCGATACCAGCAGTAGACGAGCCCCACTTTCTCGTCTGCCCGATCGAACACAGCCAGTTGCCGCTCTATCTTGGTCGGCGCCCAGAGATCGTCGGCATCGACGAATGCAATCAGATCGGACCGCGCCGCTTGCCAACCCGTATTGCGGGCTGCGGCCACGCCGGCATTTTCCTGCTCGATCAGCCGCACACGCGGGTCGGTCTCTATGTGACGTCGGGCGATGGCGACAGTCTGGTCGCTTGAACCATCGTCGACGACAATAATTTCGAGCGCGCGGTGGGACTGCGAGCGAACGCTGCGGAGCGTCTCGTCGATTGTATCTTGCGCGTTGTAAGCGGGGATAATGACACTGACGAGTTCGCCGTTCATTCGAGCACGGCCTCTATAATGGCAACAAAGTCATCGAGCGAACGATCCCCGCGCACCTCGATGCGGGGAAGGTCGATCGGATCGCAATCGAGATCCGCCGGCCCCGGTCTGCCGCCGAAGCCGATTCGATAGCCGCATTCCTTGGCCAGCCGGCCAAGCCGTCGGTCGGTGACGGAGAAAGGCGCCGCGAACGCCGTCGTTGCCCGCCCGGTCCACCGCTCGACGAACATACGCGAGCGCAGCAGCTCAGCGGCCAGCTCGGAGCTCGAAAGACCATCGATGGCGTGATGCGTTGCCAGATGGCTGCCGAAGAATGCACCTTCGGCGGCAAGGCGTCGCACGGTTCCGGCGTCCATGAGTGGTGCCGGGGGACCGCTGTCGGCATCCCACTGCGCGCTCCCCACCAGGTCCGTCACCAGGAACACTTCCGCGGTCAGGTCGTTGGCGCGCAAGATTGGCCAGGCATGGTCGGCAAAGTTCTGCAAGCCGTCATCGAACGTGATGAGCACCGGGCGGCCCACGAAAGGGTGACGGTTGGCGATGAACCATTCGAGCTGCTCTGACATGATCGCGTGAAAGCCATTGGCGCGCAGCCATGCCATCTGACTGTCGAACGCGGCGGGGGTGAAGCGATAGCGGGCTAGGGCGGCCGGACCATCATCGGAGACGCCGTGGTACATGAGAACAGGGATGCGCTGCCGCCGCTCGCTGCGCGCAACGTCACGGCGCAGCGCCCGTGCCCCGCCCCAGACGATGTTTCGCGCGACCTCCGTCTCGATGGGCGCGCGGATCAGGACGTGGTCGAACGTCGGTTCCGCGGCAAGCTCTTCCGGGGACAGGCGGCGGAAGCGGTCTATGCGATAGAGATCGGTCTGGATCGATCGCTCAAGGACGAGCCCTTCGGTCGCTGCCAGCGTCTGGGAGATTACCTGCGCGCCGAATTTCTGGTCCCAATCGAAGCCTGTCCGTTCCATATCGTCACGAAGCACGAAGGCGTGCGCGCTGATGAAACTGCCGCCGGGCGCCAACGCCTCAACGATTTTTGAGGCGACACGCCGCAACTCGTCGAGGTTGTCCAGGAAATAGAGCACTTCCGAGCAGATGATCAGGTCCATCCCGCCTGGCAGTGCATCCGCGCAGAAATCTAGTACCCTGAATTCGACGTTCAGCTGGTCCCCGCATCGCGTGCGCGCCCGCTCGACGGCAATGGCGGAGATATCGGTCGCGATCAAATGACCCACTCGTGGCGCCAGTTGCCGGGTGAAATGGCCCTCCGCACAGGCCAATTCAAGCGCCCGCTTTATGGGGCGTGCCGGCAAAATTTCGAGCTGCCGCTCATATTTTTCCTGCTCGTAGGGCGAACCGTAGTTCCAGGGATCCTCGATCGCGAAATAGCGATCCCAGAACGACTTGCGATTGTTGTCGCGCCCACCGTCCGCCTGTACACGGCGCGGCGATGCGGGAGGCTCTGTCGCTTCGGCGCTCGACCGCACCAACCGTTGCGCTTCCGCTGCCAACCGCGCAAGTCTGCCGTAGTGGCTGTCCCGTTCAGACCGGCGTCCGGCTATCCGCAGCAACGCCTCTGCCGCGGACATATTTGTCTTGTCGGCTACGGCACCCCGTTGCAGGGGGGGCGAAGGCGATCGGCTTGCAAGTCGCGCGGCACCCCTCCAGAAGCGGAATGCCATGCGCCTAAATCCGGAGAGTCGGGAAGGCATGACATTCAGGATCAATTCAACCCAGTGACGCTTTGTCACCGTCCCGAGCACGCCGAACTGCGCGAGCGCCGCGATCTGATCATCCAACATCAGGTAGGCATAGATTTGATCGATCCCTTCCGGCAGTTCGGTCGAGGTCGGGTTTCGGGCATCGACGCGAATCCCGAGTGTGCGGGCCAGCCTGCGCGGAGCGGCGAGGTTATCGAAGTCGAGAAGCATTTGCTCGAGATGATATTGTACGCGACGAGCCGCAACCGGATCGCTCCAGATCTTGCCGAGCTCAACGATCAACTCGGTGAGGGGGCCACAGAACCTGTCCCATCTCGCGGCCAATTGCTGTGGCACCGATAGACTTCCTACCATCAGTCCGTCGAAGACCACCTTGGCGATGTCGGGCGCCCATTCATATCTGGCCGGGAGAGCGCGCAGGATGTGCGGGTGGATCGGGCCGCCGCCGCTGCCGCAATCCGATGCGGCGTTCCACAAGGCGAACCACGCGAGTGCTTCGGAAGCGGCGCGGCCGTCCGCCGAATTCGCTCCGTTGGCGTGCGCGGACGCCGGGCGTTTCACCCGGGGGTCGGCGGAAAAGCCGCGGGCAATCACGATTTCGGCGTCTGCCAGCATCTGCGTCGAATTGCGGGTGAGCGAGTTGGGGCTAGCCCGATAGAAGGCGAGCGGCTCGTCGACCATCACCCAATTTTTGCCGAGACGCGCGACGCGCTGCCACAAATCCCAGTCCTCACAGGTGCGCAGCGTCACATCGAAGGCGCCTAACTCGACGATCGTCGCCCGGTCGATCAGCAGCGCGTGAGTGCGGATGGCACAGCGTCGCGCGAATGTGTCGAACGGTTGGATCGCAACCTCGGGGGCGATGCTCGATGGGGTGAGTTCGCCATCGGGCATCACTCGCCGAGAACCGCAATAGGCAGCCACCGAATCGGGCGCGGTTTCCAGTGCGGCCAGCATTTTCGCGAGGAAGCTGGCGTCCACCCAATCGTCGGCGTCCAGGAACATGAGCCAGCGGCCGCGCGCTAACGAAACCCCCCGATTGCGCGCGCCGGCGGCGCCATGGGCAGAGGAACTCACCGTGCGAAATCGAGCATCGCGCCCAACATAACTGGCGATGATTGCGGCAGTACCATCATCCGAGCCATCGTCGACGATGATCGCCTCCCAATCGGCAATGTCCTGACCGACGAGACAATCGAGTGCTTGTGCCAGCGTCAGCTCCGCGTTACGCGCAGGCACCACGATTGAAACCGAGGGATTGTCCGCCACGTCGCCCTTACCCGCGCTTGGTTCGGAGGTAGAACAGGATTCCCGAAGCATAGCCGGCGATTTCCTGCCAAAGGAAACGATCCTCAGTGGTCCTGCGTCCGAGCAGCCTTCTGCGAACTCTGCCCAGGTACCAAAGTGGCTTCCATTTGAAAGCCTGTTTCAAATTCGCCTTCACGCCAGTCCGTTCATGCTGGACGAGCAATGCGGCCGAGTGACCGCGCATGTAGAAATAAACTTGCTTGGCCAGGCCCTCCATCGTCCGCCTGTGGAAATGGAACGCGACGGAGGTTGGCTGGTAACGGCAATCATATCCATTGGCGAGCAGCCGATACCAATATTCGGAGTCGCCCGAACATCCAGCCTGGCCGACGTCGAGGCGCTCATCGAACAAGCCAGCGCGGTCAAACACGTCACGCCGGAAGGCCATGCTTGCACCGGCACCGATTTTCCAGGCCGGGAATACCTCGTGCTTATTGGCGGCAAAGTCGGCCGCGCGGAATACTTTCGGCCTGTAGCCCTGTCCGAAGCTCCAGAACGTCTCGAAATAGCGCTGCGCTTCGGTAGCAATTTCGGCTGGCAGTACAAGGCCTGTCACTGCGCCGATCGAAGGTCTGTCGAATGCTGTGATCAGTTGCTCGAGCCATTGCGGATGAAGCAGGACATCATCGTCAGTGTAAGCGACGATTTCCGAGGATGCACGCTCGGCGCCCCGATTGCGGGCAATATCCAAACCAGGTCGATCCTCGCGGACGTATATTGCGCCGGCAGCGACCGCTACCTCGCGCGTTTCGCTGCCTGTCGACGCGTTGTCGACCACGATGACCTCTGCCGGAGGGACGCTTTGCTGTGGAAGCGAAGAGAGGCAACGGCGCAACTCGTTCGGCCTGTCGCGTGTGCATATGACCACGCTGGCGCTCGGCAGGTTCAGAACGGGTGGGGCAAGCCTTGGATCTGGAGCCGCCACGGTTGGGGTGGTGTGGCACTCACCGTCGCTCCCTCTGAGCAAATGGCCGACTGGAAGCCCGCCGCGCCACAGCACGATCATGCCAGAATCGCAATTTTCAGGAGCGACTTGGGTGTCTAAATCCACATGGCGGATACCTTCGCAGCCATCCGGGCCAAACAGCTTGTGCAGTTCTGCATTCAACAAATTTGCGCGCCGGTTCGGCGTGTCGGACATCTTCACCAGCTCATTTCGCTATAAAGGGGCCGAAATTCGCTCTTGTCGTTTCGCATTCGTCTGACACCCATCTTGAGCCATCGAGGAACCAGTCGGGCCCTGCAATACTCTTCCAGCATATTGGGCAGGCGAGAGATCGCAACGCCCGGTTCCGTTACAAAGAGCCTCTTGAGCAGTTCGCCGGCCGCGAAAAATCGTCCCTCAATCAAAGCTCTTGTGGCAAGCCAATGGATCATGTCGAACAAATGGGCATCAAAATCGCTCCCGAATGACGGATATTTTTCACGAAATTCGGCAAGGACAATTTCACAGGAACGAAGCATCTGCATGACATCGCTCGACATGTTGACGTTCGTCATCCGGTAACCGACAAGGTACTGAGGCACGACGCGGAACTCGTAACTTTCCGCCATTCTGAGGCACATCAGAAGATCCTCGCAGCCTTGTGCGTTCCTGGCTCGCAAGGACGGATCGAATTGCCCCACTCGCTCGAATGCAGAGCGACGCAAGAGCATCGAGCTACCGTTGCCGACCAGGTTTTGTCTGCACATGCGCTGGAATACGTGACCTTCGGCGTCAGGCTGATGGCGCAACGAGAATACCCGACCATCCTGGTCGATATGCGCAAACCAGCAATAGGCCAAGCCCGCCGAAGGACCACCTTCCTGCAAGGCGCGCAATTGCAGTGCGATTTTCGAAGGGGCCCAAAGATCATCTGCGTCGACAAACGCCAGAAATTCCGCGTCCGTGGAAGCCGCGCCGCGGTTGCGAGCGTGCGCAACGCCGCCATTCGACTGTTCTATGAGGCGTATGCGCCGATCTTTTTCGGCATAGGAGGCCACGATCGATGCGGACTCGTCCGTCGAACCATCGTCGACCACGATAATGTCCAATGCCTGGTAGTTCTGCCGGCAGATGCTGGTCAGGGTAGAGCGAATGGTTCTCTCAGCATTGAACATCGGGACCACGACGCCAACCGTGGTTTTGTGCTGAATCATTGGCGACTTCGTTTTCTCCCCTTCGGTAAAAACGGCTATGCTGCCATGGTGTCAGTCTGCTCTCAATGATCAGGCGAATTCGCGGCAAAATTACTCGGGCGTTCCCTTCCATCCGACCAAGGGGATTGCGATCGCGACCAAATCACATCGAATCCAGGTAAAGAGGCGCGAGATCCGTCGCGTCTCAGAAACGGCTATTTCATTAGCTTCTCCTGAATAATAATGTCAACCAGCGGGCACGATGGCCCATGCATCGTATCCAGTTGCCGCGAATGGGGTATGCGCTGATTGCTCCCGTTTTTGTTTCGAGATCGGATGCTTTCCGGATAAATCTTCACCGGCTCCCCACGCCTAGCGTGGAGGATGCAAAGAGCCAATGGTGACAATCGAACCTACTCTCCATTTTCGTTTGCGGCAGGTGGCCTTATGATCGTGACATCGCAAAGCGACAACGTCCTCGGCGGCACGTCGGGAAGGTGGCGCGTCTGGTCGCTCTCGGACGGTTACATCGAGATGCCAGCGGACCTTCTGCGGGATCCGCAGGACAATCCGGTGCCGCAAGCCGCGCAGGCAGGGGCGCTTCGCCTGTCTGTCAATTGCTTTGCCCTCGCAGGTCCAGGCGTTCTGATCGACAGCGGAGGAGGGGGCTGGGTCTCGACAGTGGGGCGTCTCGAGCAGGCCATGGCGGAAGCCAAGATCGCCCCGGCTTCGATCACGGTCCTGGCGCTCACCCACACCCACCAGGATCATGTGCACGGACTTTTGACCCCCGACGGCCGAGCGCTCTTTCCAAACTTGAAGGCGATCGTCATTCCCGAGGCGGCTGTGGAGAGCTTTTTCGCTTACGCGCACCTTGCGCAGTTCCGGCCCCTGCTGAGGCCCATCCAGAATGGCGACCAGGTGGCTGAGCGATTGAGGGCGGTCGCCCTGCCCGGTCATGCTGCCGGTCATACCGGCTACGCGTTCGACACGGACGAGGACCGTTTCCTATTCTTCGGGGACGTCGTTCATGTGCCGGCCTTGCAGTTCGGCAATCCCGCGTTCAGTTGGGGCTATGACGACGATCAGCTGACCGCATGCGCAACCCGCCTAAGGGTTTTCCACGACGCGGCCGAGGCGGGGACGTGGATCGCCGGCGCGCACCTTGGCAGGCCGGGCATTGGTCGCGTGGTGCGTAAGGGCGAAGCATACGGCTATGAGCCGGCAGAAGGACGAGTGACCGGACAGGCGGCCCGGGGCTGATCGGTTCTGCCGCTCTCTACCCGAGGCATGCGCGTGGTCCGCACGCCGAACGCTGCGCGGTTCCGGCCCAATAAAGGGCGATGGGTTCGGTCAGCGCATTGATTAAATCAGATTCCCAGATATACAAGGCAACTTCGGGTATGGATAGACTGGCCATTCATGAGTCGCAATTTTCTGGTGATCGAACCCGAGGAGGGCATTGCCGTGCTCAAGGGGCTTGCCTCCTTGGCGCGCATTTCCATGCTGAAACTGCTGCATGAAAAAGGGCCGATGAATGTCAACGACATCGCCGCTGTGTTGTCGCTGCCGCAATCGACAGTCTCGACCAATATCCAGGTGCTTGAGGATGCGGGCCTGATTCGCACCGAGAACCAGAAGGCGAAGAAGGGCAGCCAGAAGATTTGCTATCCGACCGCCGAAGAAGTGCTCGTGGTCTTCAAGAGCGAATATCGTGCCGTCAAGAATGACGCGATCGAAGTGTCGATGCCGATCGGACTTTACACCGGCTTCGAGGTGACGGCGCCCTGCGGCCTGTGCTCGCCGGACGGCATCATCGGTCTGCTCGACGTGCCGAACACATTCCTCGATCCGGACCGTATGAAGGCGGGCCTATTGTGGTTCACGCGCGGCTTTGTCGAATACCAGTTCCCCAACAATGCCAAGCTCGCCAATGCCGAGATCACTGGGCTCGAAGTGTTGGCGGAACTGTCCTCGGAGGTGCCGGGCACCAGCGCCGACTGGCCCTCCGACATCACATTGGCGATCAATGGCGTCGATGTCGGCACCTGGACGTCACCCGGTGATTTTGGCGACAAGCGCGGCGTGTTCACACCTTCCTGGTGGAAGCTCAAGGGCTCGCAATATGGCAAGCTCAAGAACTGGCGAATTTCCACTGATGGCACCTATGTCGACGGCGTCAGGATTTCCGAAGTCAGCCTCGCCGCACTCGACCTCAAGGCCCATCATTCGATCCGCGTCCGTATCGGCGTCAAAGACGATGCCAAGCGGCCGGGCGGGGTCAACATTTTCGGCAAGGGGTTTGGAAATTACGACCAGGACATCTTGCTTCGGATCAAAACCAGTTGATATCACAAAACCGGGTTTTAAAGAAAGCGGAGCAATTTCAGCCTGTTGCCTTCATCTGCAGGCAAAATCTCTAGTCAATTATCAGACTTTTGACTGTTTTGACTTGACGAGCGGTCGCCGGTCGCCTTTGATATCGGATAAGATGATTTAAATCATCATTTGTGATATCGTGGGAGGAATGCATGAAGGCAGCCGTTATGGCGCATCCGCGTTATGTTGTCTCGGAAATCGATCCGAGGCTCTACGGATCCTTCATCGAGCATCTGGGGCGCGCGGTTTACACCGGCATCTATGAGCCCGGCCATTCGACCGCGGACGCCAATGGTATGCGCCAGGACGTCATCGATCTCGTCAGGGAACTCAACGTTCCGATCGTCCGCTATCCCGGCGGCAATTTTGTATCCGCTTACAATTGGGAAGACGGCGTTGGCCCTAAGGAAGAGCGCCCGGTGCGTCTCGACCTCGCCTGGCACACGTCGGAAAGCAACGAAGTCGGCCTGCATGAGTTCGCCGATTGGTGCACCTCCGCCAACACCGAGATGATGCTCGCCGTCAATCTCGGCTCGCGTGGGCTCGATGAAGCCCGCAACTTTCTGGAATACACCAATCATCCAGGTGGCAGTGAGTGGAGCGACAAGCGTATCGCCAACGGCCGCAAGGAGCCCTTCGACGTCAAGCTTTGGTGCCTCGGCAACGAAATGGACGGGCCCTGGCAGATCGGCCACAAGACCGCTGATGAGTACGGCCGCCTGGCGCATGAGACCGCCAAGGCGATGCGCGCCTTTTCCAAGTCGCTCGAACTCGTCGTCTGCGGCTCTTCGAATGCCAAGATGCCGACCTATCCAGAATGGGAAGCGACCGTTCTCGACCACACCTACAACGAGATCGATTACATCTCGCTGCACATGTATTTCGACAATGAAGCCAATGACGCGCCGAACTATCTGGCGATGAACAAGAAGCTCGACGACTACATCGCCTCGGTCGCCGGCGTCATCGCCTATGTCAAGGCCAAGAAGCGCTCCAGCAAGCAGGTCTACATCTCATTCGACGAATGGAACGTCTGGTACCATTCCAAGGAAAGGGACAAGAAGATCCTCGGTGGCAATGATGGCTGGCCCTTCGCCCCGCCGTTGCTCGAAGACATCTACAATTTCGAGGATGTGCTACAGGTCGGCTTGATCCTCAACACCTTCATCCGCCGTTCCGACGTCGTCAAGATCGCCTGCCTGGCCCAACTGGTCAACGTTATCGCGCCGATCATGACCGTTCCGAATGGCCCGGCCTGGCGCCAGACGACCTTCTATCCCTATCTCTTTGCCTCGCTCTACGGGCGCGGCAATGCGCTGGATCTCAAGGTGGAAAGCCCGACCTACAAGTCCGCTGTCGCCGGCGACGTTTCCTATGTCGATGTCACCGGCGTGCATGACACGAAAACCGGCCATGTCACCTTCTTTGCCGTCAACCGCCATTCGAGCGAGGCAATCGAAACCGTGATCGATATCGCCGGCTTCGGCGCGGCTGACATTGCAGATCACCAGATGATGACGCACGCGGATCTGAAAGCCGTCAATTCGGCCGAGAGTCCCGGCAATGTCATTCCCAGGAACGGGTCAGGCGCCTCAGTGACAGGCGGCAAGCTGACCCTGTCGCTGCCAGCCTATTCCTATCAGATGATCCGCCTCAAGGTCTGACTTCAGGCGCGCATTATCGGAAAGTGCATGCGCTGAGGAGGAGCGTCGACGTGACGGCCGATATCGAAATCAGGAATGTGAGCAAGCAGTTCGGTGCCATGTCGGTGCTGGAGGATTTGTCGCTGTCCATCAAGGCACGCGAATTCATCGTGTTCCTTGGACCGTCCGGCTGTGGGAAATCGACGCTTCTGCGAATGATCGCTGGCCTCGAAACCGTCGATAGCGGCGAGATCGCCATCAACGATCAGCGTATCGATCATCTGCCGCCGGGCAAGCGCGGCATTGCCATGGTGTTCCAGTCCTATGCGCTTTATCCGCATATGACCGTGCGCGACAACATGGCCTTCGGGCTTGAGAATATCGGCGTATCACGGCAGATCATCGACGCGCGGATCAACGAAGCCTCCCGCATCCTCGAAATGCCACACTTGCTTGAGCGCAAGCCAGGCCAGCTCTCCGGCGGCCAGCGCCAGCGCGTTGCCATCGGCCGTGCGATCGTCAAGGAGCCGAAGGCCTTCCTGTTCGACGAGCCGCTCTCCAATCTCGATGCGGCTTTGCGCACCCGCACCCGCATCGAACTTGCCCAGCTTCATCAACGCCTGCAATCGACAATGATCTTCGTCACCCACGACCAGGTCGAGGCAATGACGCTCGCCGACCGCATCGTCGTCATGAACAATCGCAAAATCGAACAGATCGGCTCTCCCATGGAGATCTACGATCGCCCGGCAACCAAATTCGTCGCGGGCTTCGTCGGTGCGCCGGCGATGAACTTTGTCGATGCGACACTCGACAGATCGGGCGGCAATGCCAAGGTCAAATTCGCCGACGGCATAGCGGTCCAGACCGAGATCGCGTCCAATCTGTTGGCCGATGGCAATTACAGCTTCGGCATCCGTTCGGAAGACGTTCGCATCGTTCCCGCCGGGCAGGGCGATGCCGATGGCGTGGTCGATGTGCTCGAGCGGCTCGGTGAACGCACCTTGATCTACGCAAGGCTGGGCGATGGCCTGCAGATCGTCGGCTCGGATGTCGGCAACAGCCGCGTCGCGGTCGGCCACAAGGTCGGGCTCGCCTTCGACGGCAAGAAGTCGCATCTGTTCAGCGAGGCTGGCCGCGCCTGGCACGCAGGGGAGGCCTGACATGGCTGACCAATTGGCGATGCCGCACACCGCGACGCCGGCCGCGAGCGTCAGAACCCCAAGCGCCGATATCTACGCGCCGCAATGGCGAAACATCATTTTCGTCGCGCCGTTCCTGTTCTTCTTCACGACGCTGCTGCTCTTCCCGCTGCTGTGGGGGATCTGGCTGAGCTTCCACAAGGCCGACACGTTCTCGTCCGGAAATTTTGTCGGTCTCGGCAACTACGTCAGGCTCTATAACGACAAGGTCTTCCTGCAATCGATCTGGAACACCTTCTATTTCGTGCTTCTGACAGTGCCGACGCTGGCGCTGATCGGCCTTTTTCTGGCACTTTGCCTCAACCGCCGCACGCGCACCGCCGCGGTGCTGCGGACGCTGTTCTTTTCTTCCTCGGTGCTGTCAGTCACCATCGTCACGCTGATCTGGCGCATCGTCTTCATTCCGAATGTCGGCCTGTTGTCGACGATCTACGGATGGTTCGGCGCGACCGCCCCAGCTTTCATTTCCAATCCCAGCCTTGCGATGATCGGCATCGCCATTGCCACCATCTGGTGGTGCATCGGCCTGCCGATGATGCTCTTTCTCTCGGCGCTGCAGCAGATCCCGCGCGATATTTACGAAGCGGCAGCCCTGGACAATGCCAATCGCTGGCAGACGTTACGCTCGATCACGCTGCCGTCGATCAAACGCACTTTCATCCTGGTGATCATCATCCAGATCGTGCTGCAGTTCCAGTTGTTCGGGCAGGCCTGGCTGATGACGCGCGGCGGTCCGAACAACCTGACCAAGCCGATCGTTCTTTACATCTATGACACCGCATTCCGTCGCTGGGATCTGGGCATGGGCGCCGCGGCATCGGAAATCCTGTTCATCCTCATCCTTGTCGCGGCCATGGCCCAGTACCTCGTCGCACGCAACAAGGGAGACCGGGCATGAGCATTCCAGCCATCAAGGGAAGGGCATTTAGCGATCGCGTCCTGCTGGTCCTCGTCATCCTGCTGTCGATCGTCATGATCGCGCCGGTTCTGTGGGTCGTTGGCCTGTCGCTCAAGGACAATGCCGAGCTGATGGCCGATCCCAATTCCGTGTTTCACGCGCCCTATACGCTGAAGAACTACATCAACACCGTCGGCACCTCGTCGGTGTTCATCTGGGTGCGCAACAGCATCATCGTCTCGGGCGGGTTGACACTCGGGACGCTGATCCTGTCGTCGCTCGCCGGTTACGGCTTTGCACGGCTGAACTTCCCCGGCCGACACATCCTGTTCGTCATCGTGCTTTTCGGTTTGGCGGTTCCCGAACAGGCCGTGCTTGTCGCCCGACACCAGATCTTCAGCATCCTGAAGTTCCACAACACTTATCCTGGACTCATTCTCCCGGGCCTGTCGGCTTCGTTCGGCGTCTTCCTGATGACCCAGTATTTCAAGGCCATCCCGAAGGAGCTGGACGAAGCCGCCATGCTGGACAATGCGAGCCGGTTCAGGATTTTCTGGAAAGTGCTTTTGCCACTCACGGTGCCTGCACAAGCAACCCTCGGTATCTTCACGTTCCTCGGCGCATGGAACGACTATTTGTGGCCGCTGATCTCGGCAACAAACAAGGATATGTACACGCTGACCGTCGGCATGGCCTCGACACAGACCAATTTCGCCCAGTCCGAAGGCATCGGCTTCCTGATGGCGCAGGCCGTGTTCGCCGGTGCGCCAATCCTGATCGTCTACCTCTTTTTCCAGAAATACATCGTCACGGCCGTCTCTGGCGCCGCGGTGAGATAACGAAAATTGCCCAGTGGCGGGGGAGCGCGCCGCAGCGATTGAAGCATAGCCAGTCCAGGGTGGAGTGGCCGAAACTCAGGAGGAGGAACTGACATGACAATGAGGAAAATGCTGTTTGCAGCAGTCTCTGCTGGCGCAATGGCGCTCGCAAGCCCAAGCCTTGCAGCGACGGAACTGACCGTACAGCGCTTTTTCGGTGCTTGCGATGCCGATTTCGGCACCAACACCGATGTCGGCAAGGCCGTCGGCGAATGCGGCATTATCACCTCGCTGATCAACAAGTTCAACGCCGACAATCCCGATGTGCACGTCAGCGTCACCACCGTGGAATGGCCGGGCTATGACCAGCTGACCGCGCAGTTCGCTTCCGGCGACGCTCCGGATATCGTCACGATCCATGAATCCGCGCTTTCGGACTACCAGTCCAAGGGACTGTTGATGCCGCTCGACGATCTCTTGAAGTCCGTCGGCGTGACACCCGATGCCTTCACGGACGCGGCGCGCAACGGCGCCACCAAGGACGGCAAGATCTACGGCCTGCCGATCGACAGCTGGACGATGCTCTATCACATCAACATGGATCTCTTCAAACAAGCCGACCTCGTCAATGCCGACGGGACACCGATCCTTCCGAAGTCGCCGGAGGAACTGCTCGCCCAGGCCGAACAGTTCAAGCAGAAGACCGGCAAGCCTTATTTCGTTCAGAATCTGGCCAATGAGACCGCACTCTACACGCGCAACCTCTACACCTATCTCTTCCAGCAGAACTCCGACTTCTTTGCCGATCCAAAGCATGTGAAGCTGAATACGCCGGAAGCCAAGAAGGTCGTCGAGATGTACAAGGCGATCTTCGACAAGGGGTACACCACCAAGGATCTCGACTACGGCGGCGCGATCAATGCCTTCCTTGCTGGTCAAGGCGGCGTCCAGCTTAATGGCACGTGGGTCGTCGGTGACAATAACGCTCAGTCTCAAACCAAAGGTACCGCGCTCAATAAAGGCGGCTATGCGGTCTACCCGTATCCGCAACTGTTTGGCGGTACCCACGCGCAATATGCAGACGGCCACACCTGGGCAGTCTCGCAGAAGGACCGCACGCCTGAACAGACCGCGGCCATCGGCAAGTTCCTGAAGTTCTTCGCCGACAACGACTTCGATTGGTCGCGCACCGGTCACCTGCCGGCATACAAGGCCATCATTACCTCGGAGGCTTTCAAGGCTCTGCCGCATCGCAACACGATCGCCGCGGTCGCCGACCTCGGCAAGCCGTTGCCGTCCGCCGTACAGCGCCAGTTTGCGATCCAGGACATTATCGGCGAAGAGATGAGCGCTGCAATCACTGGCCAGAAGGATGTCGATGCCGCACTTTCCGACATGGAAAGCCGCGTCAACGAATTGCTTGCCAACATCTGACCACAGATTCCCGAAGTTCTCCCGAAGCCCCGCGCTGGAAACAGTCGCGGGGCTTTTCTGTCGGACGATGGCGTGAGGCCGTCGATCGCATCCTGGTGATAGACATGGCGCTTAGGCGCAACCAGCTGTGATTGCCGTCGAAAGCGTCCTAGATGCCGAGGGCGACCGAGCATCCGATGTTGACGGTATCCCCTCCTGAAGGATAGTATCTTGGGATGAACGAGCGTCCCCACATTCACGAGACCCATCCCGACATCATCAAACGGCTGAAGCGGGCCGACGGTCATCTGAGGGGCGTCATAGAGATGATCGAAGCAGGCCGGCCCTGCCTTGACATCGCCCAGCAGCTTCATGCGGTCGAGAAGGCCGTTTCCCAAGCCAAGAAGACGCTCATCCAGGATCATCTCAATCACTGCCTGGAAGATGTCGTGGGGCCGCTGCCGCGCGAGCAGCGCCGCTCGATCGACGAGTTCAAGGACATCACCAAGTACCTGTGAGACATGCGCCATGATGAGCGGCATTCGCGACTGGTTCGGCTTCGGCCCGGCAACCCAGGGCTTTGGCAGGCATGGCCATGACCATGGCGAGGGTGGGCACGGCCACACGCATGGCGTGGTCGATCCCACCATCGCGACGACAACACGCGGCATCTGGGCGATCAAATGGTCGTTCGCCGTGCTGGCGATCACAGCGGCGCTGCAACTGATCATCGTGTTCTTGTCGGGCAGCGTGGCGCTGCTTGCCGATACCATCCACAATGTCGGTGACGCGGTCACTGCCATTCCGCTGTGGATCGCCTTCATGCTGGCGAGGCGCAAGCCGAGCAAGACCTTCACCTACGGCCTTGGCCGGGTCGAGGACCTGGCCGGCATTGTTATCGTGCTGATCATCCTGTTCAGCGCCATCGTGGCCGGCTATGAGGCAATCGACAGACTGATCCATCCCCAAGCCATCAGCTTCCTCGACTGGGTTGCCGTCGCCGGCTTCGTCGGTTTCCTCGGCAATGAGGCGGTCGCGGTATTCCGCATCCGCGTCGGCCGCGAGATCAACAGCGCCGCGCTGATCGCCGACGGCTATCACGCTCGCACCGACGGCTTCACCAGCCTTGCGGTGGTGCTTGGCGCGGTCGGCGTCTGGCTCGGCTTTCCGCTTGCCGATCCGATTATCGGCCTTTTGATCACGGTGGCGATCTTCGCCATCGTCTGGCAGTCGTCGAAGGCGGTGCTGACGCGCATGCTGGATGGCGTCGAGCCAGGCATCGTCGACGAAATCCACCATGCGGCCGAACATGTGCGGGGCGTCGAACGGGTCGCCCAGGTGCAGGCGCGCTGGATCGGCCACAGGCTGCATGCCGATATCGCCATCAAGGTGGCCGAAACCGCGAGCGCGAAGGATGTGGTCGGCATCACCGAGGCTCTGAGAGGGGAGCTGTTCGACCACCTGCCGGCGCTGTCGGAGGCGAACATCCGCCTGGAACGCAAGGGCAAGGGCGCTTATTGACAAGTGCGACTGGAAATACAAGCATCAGGCAGGGGTTCAGTCGCGACGACCCCGTGAGGCGTCAGCCCAATGTTCGCGTCCAGGCTCTCTGTTTGAGGTGGACGCCATGCAGTCATACTTTGCTGGCCAGGAATCGACCCATATCCGCGAGCTGAAGCGCAAACTTGCGCTCCTGCCTTCCGGTGCCGGCCCGACGGCTTCCTATTTGCTGGTATCCAGGGGATTGCGGGCGTTTGGCGACGGCCTCGTCAGTCTTCTGCTTCCCGCCTATCTGGCGGCGCTCGGCTTCAACGCTTTCGAGATCGGGATCTTCGCCACGGCAACGCTTGCGGGATCGGCGGCGCTCACGCTGGGCGTCGGAGCCATCGCGCACCGTTTCTCGCGCCGCTCGCTGCTCATCGCGGCAGCGGGCCTGATGATTCTCACAGGATTTGCCTTCGCGCTCGTCCACGACTTCTGGCCGCTGCTCGTGGTCGCGTTCGTCGGAACGTTGAACCCATCCTCCGGCGACGTGAGCGTGTTTCTGCCACTCGAACATGCGGAACTGGCGCACAGTGTCACCGATCGGGACCGTACCGCACTGTTTGCCCGCTACAGCGTTGTCGGGTCCCTCGTCGGAGCTGTCGGTGCTCTGGCGGCCGGCGCCCCTGACCTCCTGCGACACCTTATCGGCATGGAGATCAAACAGGCCCTGCAGCTTGCCTTCCTGCTCTATGCCCTCCTCGGGGTCGGGTCGCTAATCCTGTATCGGCGGCTGCCGGTCGAATCGATCGACGCGAATGCTGCGCCGGCGGAACCCTTGCGCAAGTCTCGAACCATCGTCTTCACGCTGGCCGCGCTCTTCAGCCTGGACGCCTTTGCGGGCGGCCTTGTGGTTCAGTCCCTGCTGGCACTGTGGCTTTATCAAACCTTTGGCCTGTCCCTCGCAACCACGGGCGCAATTTTCTTCTGCATGGGCATGCTTTCTGCCGTGTCATATCTGGTGGCTGTCCAAATCTCCAGGCGGATCGGGCTGGTCAACACGATGGTGTTCACGCATCTGCCGTCGAGCCTTTGCCTCTTGCTCATCCCGTTCATGCACAGCCTCGCTCTGGTGATCGTCCTTCTGCTGATCCGGAGTGCGCTATCGCAAATGGACGTGCCGACCCGCACCTCTTACGTGATGGCGGTGGTGACGCCGGGCGAGCGTGCCGCGGCAGCGAGTGTCACCGCCGTTCCACGCAGCCTCGCATCGGCGGCGAGTCCGGCCCTGGCCGGCTCGCTGCTAGCCGTTTCCGGCTTCGGCTGGCCGCTCCTCATCGCTGGAGCCTTGAAGATCGTCTACGATATTCTTCTTCTCATGACGTTCCGCAAAATTCGGCCGCCGGAGGAACGCTAGCACGGTTCGCCAACTCCGTCGGAATCGGCGATGCGATGCTTCAAACCGAGCCGCGAGACGGCTGGTTGGTCCGGGCGGCAGCGTTTCCGGCATCGATGCGTCAGCCGAGATGATCGAGAGAGCGCGTGCCAAGGCCATCCGCGCCGGCTACGCGCAACGGCGAACAAAGCCCTGCCTGCCTGATCAACGGCGACTGACCGGGGCAGGCAATGCCATCATTGCAATTCCATCGTTGACGAGCGATCCTGACCGGGTCTCATTTTTTGGCCTGCTCACGCCGCCATCTTCCTGTGCGCTTTCCGAGGACCGTCGGTCGATTTGCAGCGCAAAATGGGAGGCATGAACTGAAGCGAACGGCCGTTTCAGTTGAGGAGAAACCGATCTGCTGGCGGCTTCCCGCAGTGGCCGGGACAAGTGCAACGTTGCGAAGCCTTACCGCCAAAGCGAACATTATGCCGCGCTGTTCGTTTCCAGGAGAGTCCAAACACGGAAAGGACTGGAAATGGCGACAGGGTCAAGTGGAGACGGTCGAGGCGCAGGGCGCATCGTCACCATATTCGGCGGGACGGGCTTCCTGGGGCGCAGGATCGTCAAGCGGCTTGCCGAGCAAGGTTTCACCGTCCGCGCCGTATCGCGCCATCCCGGCCGCGTGCGCGACGCCGTTTCCTCGAGAGCCGGAGTGGAGCCGATCAAGGCAGATGTTCTGGATCCACGCCAGGTCGCAGCAGTGGTCTCCGGATGCCATGCGGTCGTGAACGCAGTCAGTCTTTATGCCGAGCATGGGGAGCGGACGTTCGAGCGCACGCACGTCAAAGCAGCGGGCGATCTGGCCGCCGCCTCGCGCGACGCCGGGGTCGAACAGTTCGTGCTGATCTCTGGTGTCGGCTCCGATGCCGGGTCGGGATCGAAGTATATCCGCGCCCGTGGCCGTGGTGAAGACGCGGTTGAAAGCGCATTTGCGGGCGCTTTGATCGTGCGCCCCTGCGTCATGGCGGGGCCGGACGACGCTTTCCTCACAACCATCGTCAAGTTGATACGCCTGCTGCCGGTCTATCCGTTGTTTGGGCAGGGAGGAACACGGCTTCAGCCGGTCTATGTCGAAGACGTGGCGGAAGGCGTGAGCCGTCTGATTGCCGACGGAGGCCACAACGGTTCTCGAATTTTCGAGTTCGGTGGTCCGCGCGTCTACAGCTACAGGGAGCTGCTCCAGGAGATCGCCTTTCAGCTCCAGGTGCGGGTTACGCTGGCGCCGATGCCATTCGCGATGTGGGACATCCTGGCAGCCGTGGCGGAATTTCTGCCCGCCGCTCCGTTCAACCGCAGTCAGATCGATCTCATGCGACAGGACAATGTGACGGCGATCGGGGTACCCGGTCTCGAGACGCTGGGCATCGCGCCGCGCAACATTGATGAAATCGTTTGGATGATTGCCCGGAGCCGCTGATGGGCAATGCGAATCCGGAAATTGGAACTCGGATATCGCTGAGATGTTTATCCATCACGCAATTGGAGAGATGTCATGACCGAGAACGAAACCCGCTATGAAACCGGGGCGAGGAAGTATCCGGCCAAGACCGAGGCTGATGCTTCGGATGAATTCTCCCAGGACGCGGCCGGCAACAAGAAGCCTGCCGGCGGAATGGGGCTCACCCGCCGGCAGGGCGAAGTGGAAGACCGGACCCGCCAGTCGGAGGGACAAAACCCGCCAAGGCAAGCCACGCCGAGTGCCGCGACGGAAAAGATGGCAGGCGCCGGTCCGGCGGTCGCCGAGCGTTCAAAGGACGCCAAGGCTCCGAAGAGCGGCCGGCAGCCAGGGGCTTACGCCAAGAAGTGATCGCCGGGTAACGATGACGAAAGTCTATCTCTTTGTTTTGACGCAATTCCCCAGGCAAAGCGCTACGCGCTTTTGCCGGGAAAACCGTTTCACACTTTTCCTGGAATTGCTCTAAGCGGCCACCTCAAGCACGATCTTGCCGCGCACATGTTCGTTTTCCAGCCGTTCTTCGGCCCTGGCGACCTCTGCGAGAGGGTAGGTGGCCTGCACGAAGGGGGTGACCTTGCCGGTGTCGATAAGGCGGCCGATTTCCGCGAGCTGCGCCGCATTCGGCTCGGCCAAATAGGAGACGCCACGCGCCCGATGCAAGTTTGCCTTTTCCTGCGAAGGTTGGGAAAGCGTGGAAACGAGTGTCCCGCCTGGCCTGAGCACATCCCAGGAGCGGTCCTGCGTTTCGCCCGCGACCAGATCGAACACCAGGTCGACCTCATCGACGACCTCTTCGAAACGCTGATTCTTGTAGTCGACCGTCTGATCGGCGCCAAGCTCACGGACGAAAACGACGTCCTCGGCCGAAACGGTTGTCGCGACGAACGCACCCGCGGCCTTTGCCAGTTGGATCGCCAGGTGGCCGACGCCGCCGGCGCCGCCATGGATGAGAACCCTTTGCCCGGATTTGAGGCTGCCATGGTCGAACAGGCCCTGCCACGCGGTGATGCCTGCAAGCGGCACCGCCGCAGCTTCGATGTGGCTTAGACGATCCGGTTTTGCAGCCGCCTCCGTCGCTTTGACCACGACATATTCGGCATTGCCGCCCCGGTCCTGGCCAAGCATGGCAAATAGCGCGTCGCCCTTCTTCAACGTATGCGCCCGCGTGCCGCATATTTCCACCGCACCGGACACGTCACGCCCGAGCGTGACCGGCAGGGCCTGGCTCGTCGAACCTTCGCGGATCTTGTAGTCGACCGGATTGACGCTTGCTGCGCGAACCCTGAGCACAACCTCGTCGTCGAGTGGCTGAGGCAAAGGGACCTGATCGATCGAAAGAACCTCAGGTCCGCCAAAAGCATGGATACGGACTGCTTTCATGTCGACATATCTCCTTTTCGTTCGTTGGCGCCATCTTCGTTTGACTGTCAGCGCCGGCAGCAACGCATTCATGCGGCGTTGCCGCGTGCCCATTTGCCCGCGGACGTCACCCCGAGACAGGCTCCAGTCCTGCCAGGCTCCAATCCTGCTAGCCCACAGTCTTGCTAGGCGGCAGACTGTGTTGGAGGATTCTGATACATCATCCAGAGCTCGATCGCGGCCAGGACCGCGACCAGAACGCCGATTACAACATGGACGCCCATGGCCGTGGTTGCCTGGAATCCAAGCACCCAGGGCGACACGAGCACCCAAAGGCCCACAACGAGGTTCAGCCACTCCTCCCAAACAGCAAAGGCCGAGAGAGCGGCGATCGAGAGTACGAAAATCACGATTCCGCTGCCCATGGCATTCTGGGACTGCGTTCCCGCTGCGAAGGCGAATAGCCAGGGAGAGAAGAAGAGAATTGCTCCAAGGATAAGATTTGCTACGTCGCATAGCTTGGCGTTTGACCACTGGTTCATGATTTTTCTCCATTAAGCGCGCTTTCGGCGCTTGCGAAGCTCAGCCCGGCTGGCCTTGAAACCGCCGGTCACATGGCGGGAAGGCTACAACCAGGCTTCCTGGCGTTCTAACTGGATTGCAGGCCATTGGTTCCAATCAACAAATCTGGAGCACGAGCGGCTGAGTGCCGGGGATTCCTCCCGGGGCCGGCGCATTCAGCCATTCTTGATCCGTTCGCGAGATACAAACGCACCGGGAAGGTGCGAAGTGCAGGCCATCACCCATGTGATCGCCTCTCGGTCATAGGCGTCACCGGAGCGCCAGTCCTCGAAGAAGGCGTTCAACGTGCCGACACGCTCGGGCCAGACGTCGCTGGCCTGCAGCCCCAGTGACACTCCGAAATTGGTGAAGGCGAACTTCGTGTCGCGCAGCCAGGGCACGCGGCTGAAATAACCTGGCGGGTCGACCCACATCGTTTCCAGGGTTCCAAGCGATCGTCTCGTCTGGGCCTCAGCCCACGGTTCCGCGGGAAAGAAGTGGGCGAGCCACAGCATCATGCCGAGGCCGAGATCCTGTTCGATATCGAGGACTTGCCAATCGCGCTCGATCAGGTCGTGCATCTGCGCGATCTCAGGCGCCAGTTCGTCTTCGTCAAGCATCCGGTAAGAGACGTAGCCATCATAGGCATCCATGCTGCCGAGACCGTAGCCGGGATAAGGCTTGCTCAAGTCCTCCTGCATTTTCCAGATCACACCGCGGCCGGGAATCACAAAGGCCGGATGAATGGCACGCGCCAGCGCGATACCGCGCGTGCGATATTCCGGTTTCAGATCGCCGAGACGCGCCAAGGCAAACAGCCACATCGCCAGGTAATGGAAATACTGTCCGTCACGATCCGCCGCTTCCCCGATCCTCAGTCCGCGCCGACGGCCGAGCACACGCTCGACATCGGCCACAAGCCGCTCAGCCTCGTCCAGCCAGCGCGCCTGGCCGGTTTCCGTGTAGAGCGAGACGTAGAGCACGACCCCAAACGCATCGGTCCAGAGATAGCGCAGGCCGTTGGGCCAGATGCCTTCGGCGCGCATCCAGTCGAGTTTTCGCAGGACGTAGTCAACGTCACGCAGCATTGGCCCTAAAGCCCGAACGGATAAGTTTTCGAACGCCGATGGCTATCTTCCGCCGACCTGGCCAAGGCAGCGGCCTCAATGCATCTGCGAATGCAGTCCGCCTTGCTGCGAGATGCCGCTCAACGCCTCACCCGCCGACTCGCCGTTCATGGCGAGGTCACCCAGCGAAACGATACCGATCAGCCGCTTGTCGCGGTTAAGCACCGGCAGGCGCCTTACCTGAAGCTCAGCCATTTTGTGAAGGACATCTTCCGCGTCTTCGTCACCGAAACAATATTCGATGCCAGCGCTCATCACCTCGCGAATTTTGGCGTCGGGTCCTTTACCCCTAGCAATGCCGCGGATTGCGATATCCCGGTCCGTTATCATGCCGACAAGCCGGTCATTCTCGCCCACCGGCATGGCGCCGGCGTCGAGACGGCCCATGGTTTGGGCGGCATAGCGTATGGTTTGATCCGGATTGGCGATCTGAACGTCCTTTGTCATACAATCGGCAATTCTCATCGTAACCTCCTTGAATTACGCAGGCGCACGCCAGCGCCTGTCGTTTGAATGAGCGTCCATGCAAAACGTTCCGTGCTGTCTGCGCGAACCAAATCGCTTGCCGTCGGCCGACTGGAACTCGCCATCGGTCGTTCAGTCCCTGTTGGTGCCTTCTCGTAGCGAACTGCCGTGTTGACCTACGCGTGGTGTGCTCGCGTTCTGGCCGCCTTCTGCGCCGCCGCCTTCCTTCCGCGGGCGCCTTTCGTCTGCGCTGCCTTCTCGGCAGCGGCCGAGCGTTCCTCGGCCGTCCGGCGCGAAGCCGCGCGCTTGGCCTGCTGCGAGAGCGCCTCGTGCGATGCCGTGTTCTTCGGCTCGTGCTCGAGCACCTTGGAGACGGCTTTCGAGACCCGCGGGCGGCGTTTCGGCTTGCGTTCGCCCTGGCCGGCCTCATAGGCGTATTCGGCGCTCTTGCGCGTACTCTCCTTCACCTTGCCCTTCTTGGGCGGCGGCAAGTCCACGCCTGCTCGTCTCGCCTCGGAAAGCCCGATGGCGATGGCCTGCTGGGTCGAGCGCGCGCCATGCTCCCCTTTGCGGATCTTGTCGATTTCCTCGTGTACGAACTCGCCGGCTTGCGTGCTCGGCGACTTGCCCTCGCGCTTGTCCTTCCGGGCCTTCTCGATGGTTTTCTTGTCAGGCATTGTCATCTCTCCCTATACGGGTTGCCGTTCGCGCTGCGGATGCGCGTTGTCTCCGGAGATCAACGCGTCGAGGATGCAAATGATCCCAATCCTGTCATCTCATCCGTGGCCAGTCTTTCGATGAACTCCCGACGCCTGGAAATCGGGCAGGCGGACTCAAGTGATGATCAGTCGGCAGGCTGACTCGCAATGGCGCAAGGGTTGCGCCGGGGGACACCATAAAGGTAACATTCAGGAGCCTGCCCAAAGCGCGGCAGTGCAGGTCGACCACAGCCGGGTCGCCGGCAAGCCTGAATGCTTTTGATGTCGAGAGAACGGTCATGAGCGAAGAGATCAGCGTCGCTGACGCTTATCGAAAAGGCAGCATCATCTTCATGGGGATGGAGATTCTGGTCGCCCAAGGCGCACTGGTGCCACGTCCCGAAACAGAGCTACTCGGCAATACAGCCGTCGATGTTCTGCGTGCAATGGACGTGTCGGCTCCGCGGATCATCGACATGTGCTGCGGCGCCGGCAATCTGGCGTGCGCTATCGCCAGCCAGGTCCCGTCAGCGCGAGTTTGGGCCAGCGATCTTACCGATGGCTGCATCGATGCAACGCGGCGAAACGTCGTCCATCATGGTTTGGCTGACCGGGTGTCAGTGTATCAAGGCGACTTGTTCGACGTGTTGTCCAACTCGAAACTCGACGGTACGATCGACGTCATCGTCTGCAATCCTCCTTACATTTCCGAGAAGCGGCTCGAAGGCGATCGCTCCGATCTGATCACGCTCGAGCCACGGGAGGCATTCGCTGCCGGTCCCTATGGCCTGAGCCTCCATATGCGGGTCGTGAAAGACGCCCTGCGCTACCTTCGACCAGGCGGCATCCTGCTGTTCGAGGTAGGGCTTGGCCAGGACCGCCAAGTCATACGCCTTCTGGAACGCGGCAAGGGCTACACGAACATACGCACCGTCACCAACCATGTTGGCGAAGTGCGGGTGGTCTTGGCAGAGGCCAAACCGGCGGCGTGATGCGACCGCCTGTGCCGCAAACGTCAGCTTCCTCTTTTTCGGACGATGAACCGCGCAATTGCCTGGATCGAATCCAGATTATCCGGCAGGAGCTCACTGTCTTCAACGATGATGCCGAAGGTCTCTTCCAGGAAACCGATGACCTCGAGTACTCCGGTCGAATCGACGATCCCCTCGTCGAGCAGCGATGTCGTGTCGGAGAGTGCCTTGACGTCCGCGATGTAGAAATTCGAAGCCAGGAAGCTGCGAACCTGTGCGCCGTAGATACCGCCGCTTTCTTCAGTCGACGCTCTTGAATCCATCTAATCGATCCTCCAGTGAAGCCAAGGCTCTTGCAATCGCTGCGTCCGAATTACGACAACGCAGCTTTCTTGAGTTTTCCGGTATCGGTCATGGGCAGGCTGGGCACGATGACGATGGTCTTTGGCACCATGAAACTCTCTAGCCGTTTCTGGCACTCCATCCGAAGCTGCCCTTCACCGATGGTTCTTCCTTGCTCGATCACGACAAATGCCTTCACCGCCTGCCCGAGAAGTTCGTCGGCAACACCGATGACCGCGGCTTCTTTCACCCCGGGAATGTTCATCAGCACGGTTTCTACTTCCTTCGGAGCGACCTTCTCGCCGCGTGATTTTATGATCTCGTCGCCACGGCCAACGAAATACAGATAGCCTTCGGCGTCCATCCGGCAGTAGTCGCCCGTATAGAGGACCTGCTCCCCCGGCAGGGGGCCGGGCTTTAGCTTCCTTGAGGTCGCCTCGGGTTTGCCCCAATAGCCTTTCATCACTGTTGCGCCGCGGATGACGAGTTGGCCAACTTCGCCTGGACCGACCCGCTTGCCACGCTCGTCGACAATCCACATTTCAGTGTTGGGAATGGCAATGCCGACGCTCAGGGGTTTCCGCTCGATATCTTGTGGGGGCAGATAGCTACAGCGCTTGCATTCAGTGAGACCGTACATCGAATAGATGCGCGCGCCTGAAAACAACTCCCGGAGCATGATGATATGCTTCAGCGGCAACGCGGCCGCCGTGTTGGTGACATAGCGGATACTCGAGAAATCGTGATCCTTCAGGGATCTGAGTTCCGAAAGCGCGGCGAAGATGGTGGGAACACCCGGAAACCCGGTGATCCGCTCGTCCTTGATGAGCTGAAGGATCTGCGCCGGAAAAGCGAAGGAGCGTTCGAGGACGAGCCGTGCACCGGCGCGAAAAGCCATGATCATCTGATACAGGCCGTAGTCGAAGGCGAGGGGCAGGACGTTCAGGATGACGTCGTCTTCGCGCAGCTCCAGATAAGAAGCTATCGATGTGCAGGCGGCCGTCATGTTGCCGTGCGTCAGCATGACCCCCTTGGGTTCGCCTGTGGATCCGGAGGTGTAGATGATGGCGGCCAGATCCATGTCGATGCATCTGCGTACCGGCGCTACGGAAGGCCTCTCGACCGCTGTGTCCCAATGCACGGCATGCGGCAATCGGCTGAGCTCGCCCTGATCGATCGTGCCTGAGACGATGACTGCCCGCAGCCAATGACAGTCATGTACCGGTTGACCAAATATCGCGTGCAAATGGCCGTCGGTGATCAGCGCCGCCGGCCGGCAATCGTTGAGAAGGTAGTTGAGCTTCTCGCTTTTGGTGAGCGGGTTGACCATGCAGACAACGGCGTTGGCCTTGAGCACCGCCCAGAAGCTGACAACGGTTTCGATGGTGTTGTCGGCGAATATCACCACGCGGTCGCCGCGTTCGACGCCCGCGGCCGCCAGAAAATGCGCGAGCCTGTCGGAGCGCTCATGGAGCTCCCCATAGGTGACACGTTGCTTGCCGCACACCAGCGCGACCTTGCCGCCAACCTCGCTGGCGGAGTGAAGGAGATAATCATGCAGAAGTGGCACCGCACCGTGGATCATGCCAAGATCCTTTCCCGTCGCTCGTGATCGTCTCGTCGCTCATGATCGACGTCGATCCTGAGTTCCGTTTTGTTCAAACCGCATGGGCGGTTCGCGATGAATTGCTGATGCAGGAGTTGTGTCGACAACACGCCGACCAGCGCCATATTGTCGGCGTTGGACAGATCGCCGTCGCCAGCCTGGGACCGGCACTTTCCAAGCAGGATCGCAACCGATTTCGGATCGAAGACATTTGCCGCGCGCAACGCCGTCTCCGACAGCACTTCGCGAATGTAGGCCGGTGCATCCTGGCCGACGAAACTAAGCGCGTTTGGCGCCCGGTAGGGCTGCTTCTTTCGGGCAACAACCTGCGGCGGCACGATCGGCTCCGCCACTCGCTTAAGCACGTGCTTTTCATCCAGGACGCGAAGCTTGTAGGCATCCGGAAGCGAATTTGCGAGCGCGACTACGTTGTCGTCGAGGTAAGGGAATCGCCCCTCGACCGAATGCGCCATAAGCATCCTGTCGCCTTGCGAGGAGAGCAAATAACCCGACATCAGCGTTCGAATCTCGACATACTGGTCCTGTGCAAGGAAGCTCCATCGCGAGAATTCGGCAGGCAGGCCGCCGAGCAGTTCGGAGACAGCCGCGCAGTGCTCCGAGGCGGCGCGCATGTCGCGGCAGAACAGGCGCTTGACGGCGGAGGTGGTGCGCCAGCGCGTGTCGTGTGCAAACCCCGGCACTTGGTGGTCCTGAAGGTTGCGGCCGAAAAACTGCCGCGCCATGGCCTGCTGGCGAACCGGTGAGCGCGACAGGTAGGGATAGAGCCGCTCAAGCAACCGGGCACGCCGGCTTGAAGTCGGCTGGCGCCCCCAGAACCGGCGCACCTTGGCTTCGCGGAATAGGTCGTAGCCGCCAAACATCTCGTCGGCCCCTTCGCCCGTCAGCACGACCTTGATGCCGTGTTCGCGCACCAGTTTGGACAAAAGGAAGAGCGGTGCCGGGGCTGTCCTCAGGATTGGCCGCTCCGCGTGGTAGATCACCTCGGGAAACACTGCCGCGATGTCGCCGCGTGAAATCATGACCTCGTGATGCTCGCTCGCAGTCGCGGCGGCGACCAGCTGCTGATAGTAGGTCTCGTCATACTCGGCATCGGCAAAGCGCAGGGAGAAGGTTTGGAAGCGTTCGCCCGCGAAGCGTGTCCCAAGCGCCGCGACAAGAGAACTGTCGAGCCCACCTGACAAATAGCAACCCACCGGCACGTCGGCCTGCACCATCCGCAGCGCCGTCGCAGCTTCAAGCGCATTGCGGACTTTCTCGACCGCTTCGCCGCACGAGCCGGTGAATCGGTCACGGTCCGAACCGGACATTTCCGGATAATGCGGCTGCCAGAAGGCCGTTTCACGCACCGCGCCATTCTCATAGAGCCGGACATGTCCAGGCCGGAGTTCATTGATGCCTTGGAAGACGCTTTGCGGCGCAATCACCGTCCAGAAAGTGAACGTCTGGTCGATCCCTGCCGAATCAAAGGCTCGCGCAATCGCCATCTCTGCCGCAAAAATCGCTTTGACTTCGCTTGCAAAGAACAGGCGGCCGCCGTGCTCGCAAAAATACAGCGGACAGATGCCATAGCGATCGCGCGACAGTACCAGCCGACAGGCGGCCGCATCCCAGATCGCGACTGCCCATTGCCCGTTCATCCGCTCAAAGGCGGCCTGGCCCCAGACCTGGTAAGCCTGGAGGACCACTTCCGTGTCGCTATGGGTGCTGAAGCGGCGGCCTAGCGCAATCAACTTATCGCGCAATTCGACGTAGTTGAAGATTTCGCCGTTGAACACGATCCATGTCGGACCACTCGTGTCGGCGAGAGGCTGCTGACCGTGCAGCAGATCGACCACAGCCAGACGGGCATGCGCCAGCCCCGCACGTCGGTCGCGGTACAGCCCTCGCTCGTCGGGTCCGCGGTGTGCGAGCGTTGTCACCATGCGCAACAGCGCTTCTCGCGAAGGAGACGGGGCGGTGGCACTCAGCGCCACTATTCCGGCGATTCCACACACCCGCTTCAATCCACAGTCATTGGGACTGAAGGCAAAGGCTGGGCGTGCAGATAGCGTGCTGCCCGCCGCTTGGCCGCGAGATCCTTGAAGACCTTCTCGACTTCATGTCCGGTGAGTCCCGCGACGTCCGCAACCTCGTCGGCGCGGACGCCATTGTTCACGGCGTAAAGGCATAGATCCGTCAAGTGATAGGGCAGGGCGAAGTAGAATTCCTCCTGGCTCTGCGCCATGGAGAAGGTGTCGGTGGTCGGTGGCCTGCGCCGGATCTCCTCGTCCACGCCGAGATATTCGGCCAGCTGATAGACCTGCGTCTTGTAGAGGTGAACGATCGGCATCAGGTCAGCAACTCCGTCGCCTTGCTTGACGAAAAAGCCCTGGTCATATTCGAGCCGGTTCGGCGTGCCAGCCACCGCGTAGCCGAGACGATCCGCGTGATAGTATTCGGTCATCTTGCGAATGCGCTGCTTATAGTTGGTTGCCGCCACTATCTGCAGATAGGCTGTTATCGGCAGGCGAACCGTATCGACCTTCCCCTCGGGATCTTGGAAGGTCAAACGGGTGATGTTGAGGCCTTTGCTCTCCAGCACCGAATTCAGCACCAGCTTGCATTTCCAACCTTCGCTGTAGTCCGGAACGACGGTTCGAATGGCCTCCATCTGCCGGCGGTATGCACCGATGGCCTCCAGTGCCGGCGCTATGTCTTCCAGTACGCTGTCAATGCCAAGCTGCGCCGCGACACGACGGCCAAGTCTCAGGGAGTCGCCGGAGGAATCTCGCTCCGGCATGAATAGTCCCAAGACCTTGTCCTTCCCGAACGCGCGCGTGCACAAGGTCGCGACGACCGAGCTGTCGATGCCGCCGGAAAGGCCGACAACCACGCCGCGACGACGGAGCGTGCCAAGAACCTGCTTGCGCAAGGTGTCAACGATGCGGTCGACCTCAGCACGAGCATCGAGCACCAGCACGTCCCTGCTGAACCCCGAAATCACGTCCATGACAGATCCTCCCTTTTGCGAGACTCGGCCGGGGAGTAGGTTTGCACGACGGCCTTCTCGATGAGGGGACGGTTGGTGGCAAGATGAGGCTCTATGACAAGGTCGATGTGGTTGCCCATGACCGGAACCACGTCCAGATGTGCCAAAACAACATCCCAGCCCAATGCCCGAGCCATTCCCTCCCGACGACATCGAAACAGGGTGCCGCCGATTGGCAGAACAGGCTTCGGCCCCGCCAGCCACTGGAAGAAAGACCGCGCCCGCAGGACCTCCTGCAGTTCCAGTTTGATTCTAAAGCTCGTCGGGTTGAACTGTCCCTGGGCAGACCGGTCGAGAATCCTGGTGAGATAGGCTTCGCGGCCCACTGCAACGGTAATTTTCGCAAGGGCGCGGCAAGCCATTCTGAGCGCGGATATGCGATTGGTCCGAATGCGATGGAATGTGCGGGTAAGCGTCTCCCAATGGTCGCTCGGCTCGTCCAGAAGGCTCGTGTCGAGGATACCCAGGAACCTTACCGTTCGCCCGGCGGCCAGAAGCCGTGCCGCGACCTCGAAGGCAACCGCCCCGCCGAGCGAATGCCCAAGCAGTCGCACGGGACCGGCAGGTTGGACCCGGCTGATCTGCTCGACTGCGGCCACGGTCATGGCGGAGAGAGTGTTTTGTCCGTTCAATATGGCGGCGAGGCCAGGATACCGGATGGGGCTCACCCGGGCGACTTTGCTCATGCCGGCCGCGAACGCAGCCAGGCTTGGGCCATAGCCGACAGATCCTGGAAACAGGAAAAGCACTGGAGGATGGTGCTTCTGCGCGCGCTGTTCGCCCGCCTGATTGGACACGACCGCCTTCACCATCTCGTCGAAGCTCATTCCGACGGTGAAGGCCTCAAGGTCCATTTCTTGCCCGGTAGCGCTTTCGATCGCCATGACGCAATGCAGCAGCTGCAGCGAATCTCCTCCCGCGTCATCCCAGCGTCCCGCGGCAACGCCCGTATTCAGAACCCGCATCCATGCGTGCTGCACTATTTGCCGGGTATTCAGTTCGCCTCCTGCGGGCGGCGGTCGGACAGTGGACAGCTGAACGGCCGGCGCCGTCTTTCGCTCTGAAACATCCATCTGCGCGAGTGCCGCCATATCGACCTTCCCTCCCGACAGCCGCGGGATTGAGGCGATGGCGTGCAAACGCAAAGGATGCAGTGGCGGCGGCAACGTGGTTCTGACGAGCTGGCGGAGCTCGTCAGCAAAGGCAGCCCCGGCAGTGCGCTGGGGAACAGCGAATGCGATGAGCTCCTTCGCTGCCGTCACGATTGCCACGGCATCCGCCACCGAAGGCGCGCAACGCAGGACCCGTTCGAGCTCGGCGGGCTCGACGCGTCGACCATTGATCTTGATCTGCCGCCCTTTGCGGCCGACGACCCGCAACAGGCCATCATTGTCCAGCCGAACCAGGTCACCCGTCGCGAAAACCCGAATCCCGGGATCATCCGGGTCCGGTCGCGCGGGAATGACAACACCGTTCTCCCAATGACCAAGCAGCACATAGGGGCTTTTGATCAGAAGCTCTCCAGTTTCGCCTGTCGCAACACTGCGTCCCGCTTCGTCGACAATGGCGAATGCAATCCCGGGAAGCAGCCTGCCAACGGGGACCGACGCGTCTTGCTCCGGCCAGTCCCGGGGCAAGAACCATTGCGAACCGGTGGTCTCTGTCGACGAGTAGCCGATCTGGATCAGGCACTCGTCCGAAACTGTTTTGCGCAGCAAAGCGATGTCCGTCCACGACACCTTCTCACCGCCGATCCGGGCCACTCTGAGTGACCGGAAGGCGTCAGCGGGGTCCTCAGTCAGGAGCGCCCGAAGCAGCGCCGGCACCAGATAGGTGACCGTCACACCTTCGGCTTGCACCCGAGCGCGAACAGCGCGCAGGCCGACCGCCTCCACCTCGAGAAGATGCAACGTGGCGCCCGTCAGCAGCGCGGTAAAAATCTCCCGGCAACCGGCAATCGTGGCGGGCCCGGTCAGCGGCAGGAAAACGTCATCCGCGTTGATATGGCACGCGTCCACATATTGCCGGACCCGCCAGAGCAGGCTGCGTTGGCTGTTGACGATACCATTGGGACGACCGGTGCTACCTGAGGTGTAAAGCACGATGGCGGGCGCATCGACGGAAACTGGCTGCAGTGGCGGGAGTACCCGTTGATCGTCCGGCCCAATGCCGGTGGTCACATCGATCCACAGGACTTCCTGCCCCAAACCGACGGGCCGAACGTTTCCGGCGCCTATGATGGCCGTGAGCCGCGCGGCAGCCACGATCTCGATAATGCGCGGGTCGGGATCTCTCGTGTTGAGCGGGACCGAAGGCCGCCCCGCCGCCATGCTCGCCAGTATCGCCACAGTGTACCAGGCCGAGTTGGGCTGAAAGATCCCGATCGTCTGTCCTTCGGGGACGACAACGGTGATGCGCTGGGACAGTGTCTCGACCGCCCGCAAAAGCTCAGAGTAAGTCAGGCGATTGGCGCCGTCGCTAATCGCGAGCTTGTCGGGATATCGCCTCGCGATGTTTCCAAGGTGATCGAAGACGGGAATGTCCGCAAAATCGGAGCCCATCTGCTGATAGTGGCGCCGGACGGGACCGCCCTCGTCAAGGGCGTATTCGGGGACGTTGGACCACCTGCGGGATGTCGCTGGTTGACGATCCGCTAGTAGATCTTGATCCTCCGCCTCTGAGTGCAAATACGCTGGAGACATACGGGGGCCCGCCGACATGAATGTCGACCATCGCCCGCAGCTGGAATCTTTTCATCAATCATTCGGATGATGCCCTCGATCTTGACCAGACATCGCTTCCCGCCCCGCCCTTCCTGAGGTTCAATAGTCCCTCTCCAGCAACGGCCGGTTCGCTCCCAAGGTCTCTCCCCAGGCTATCCCGCGTGCCGCGGCAGCAGGTATAGCACCCGTCGGGTGAGCCGCCGTATTTCTCGACGGTTCGCGGATCTGAACAGTCATTCAAATGAACGTTGGTGCGGTTAGTGTTTTGGCTAAGCTCTGATCCGCAAGCAAATGACAGCTTGCTCGGAGACGTCTGGGGCATTGCGCCATGATCATCGAGTTATTTGGGCCGCCTAGTGCAGGCAAAACCACACTTCTTCGCGCCCTCTGCCGGGAGATGGCGAAACACGGCGTCAATGTCAAAACAGTGAACGGGTATCGCCTGATTGAACATGGTTCGGCCCACGATGACAGCCCGGAGGAGCGCCATGCCATTGGGCGCATTGGCAGAAAGATCGCCACCTCCGGTCCTGTCTTGCTGTCGACCTTGCCAAAGGACGGTGTCGCGGCGCGGCTTCTGGCATCAATCCCTCTGCGAAGCCGCACATGGTCATGGCGCATGAAGGTGGACGTCGCTCTACTGTGCGAGGCCTGGCAGAAGGCGCGCGAATCGAAAGGCTACTTCATTTTTGAAGAAGGCCTGATCCAGACTTTGTGTGCGCTGGTTTTGCTGGCGCGAAACCCAAGCCGTGACATGGTTCGTGATTGCCTGGCGTTCCTGCCGCGACCGGACATCCTTGTCCAGCTCGATGCGCCGGAGGAAACCTTGCGCCGCCGTCTTACGGATCGGTATGCGCGGCAGCCGTTGCTTGAGGTCCTCCTGTTCGAAGTCGGCGTGGACAGGGGCTTGAAGCAGGCAGATATTTCGAGGGAGATCGGCGAGTGCTTGCGCCAGGATGGATGGCCCTTGATACAAGTCAACGGCGCCGACCCTCACAATTTCGATAAGGTCATCACGCGAATCTTGGGAGAGCATGTCAATAGGAGGGTCCCTGGGCTGACCATGGCTGGCAAACCTTAGGGTTCTCCCGTTGTCGGCGTGGTCGGGGCGGGGACATTCAGTGTCGCGTGATCGAGGACTTCAAGCATGGTCGTCAACATGCTTCCGACTTCTTCCGAGATTTCCTCAGGGCGAATTCCCGCCTTGATGGCATCCGCCGTCGCTTGCTCGGCGAGTTTCGCCGCAAGCGCGGGATCGCCCCTCGCATAGAGGGGCACGTTGTCCTCAACCCATTTCTGCAGGAAATCGATGCCGCGGGCGCTCATGACGAACTAATGTTCGTCAGAGCGATTTCGTTCCGCTGACATTCTGGAAAGATAGCATTCGAGAAGACGTCCGGCCCTTGATGTGGGCCGGACGTCTCCCAAAGCTTACGTCACGATGAACGAAGATGCCGACAAGGACAGATGCGGAGCAAGAGTGGCGAACTGGATCTGATGTGCGCCACCCGCGCCGTCGCTGTCGAAGGAGAGCGCGCCGGTCGAACTGTTGTAGATAACGTGGTCGGTGGCAGCATGCGCACCCCTTCCGGTGTGGAACGCGTCAGAGGCAAGGGCACCCGTTTGAAGACCGGCAAAGACGCTGTGGTCGAGCTGGATCTTGTCCTGGGCCACATTGAAGTCGGTGATCTTGTCGACATTGCCGGCCTTGAGGGCGGAATGGAAAACGAAGACATCGTTGCCTGCATTTCCCGTCAGGACATCTCGCCCGCCCCCGCCATCGATGACGTTGTTGCCGGCATTGCCCTGGATGGATTGAGAGAACTCATTTCCCGTGAGATTGATGGCGGCGGTGCCGTTCCGGCTCGTGGTGTAGAGATGCTCGACGTCCGAGCCGGCCGAAAGCGCATAGCTCACCGATGCCGTTACGGTATCGTTGCCACCGCGAGGCAGTTCCACCACCTTGTCGCTGGTATTGTCGACATAATAGGTGTCGTTGCCGCCATAGCCGATCATCGTGTGGCCACCGGTTCCGTGAAACACATCGGCGCCGCTGGTGCCGTACAACGTATGATCGGTGGTCGACGGCGCGGTGCTGGTGGGCGGCACAGTGCTGGCCGGCGGAACGGTGCTGGCGCTCGCCGGCGGAACGGTGCTGGCGCTGGCCGGCGGAACGGTGCTGGCGCTGGTCGGCGGAACGGCGCTGGGCGGCGTGACATCGGCGGTTGGAGGCACGCTGGCGGCGCTGTGGTTGTGCTGAAGGAAGAGGGCTTGCAGCTCCGGCGAGTTTCCAAGCGCCGTGTCGCCCTGTTGAGAACCCCACGCATAGGCGTAGTCGAAGGCAGGCGAGGGAGCCACCTTGCTCCAGTGGTCCATCATGGTCTGTTCCTGGGCGACGGTGGGGAGGACATATTTGCCGCCCGTATCGGTTGCGAAGTTGCCGCCCCCAAACGTCTGATAGACCGGAACGATCTGGCTGAGCGGGACGCCCGACGCCACGGCGGCAGCCACACTCCTGTCGATCATGTCGTAGTCGACCGTGCTTGTCCCGGTGCGCACCGGATAGGGGTCCACTCCGTAATAGTCGATATGCGTGTTGGCGGGATTGAAAGTGTTCGAGAAATCGGGATTCGCTGAAGACCCCATGTTCATCATGGTGATGAAGGTCTTGGCGCCCGGCAGGTTGTTGTGGATCCAGTCGGATTCCGCCTTTAGATTCGCGGCGCTGGCGTAGGTCCCCCATTGGCCGGTGGGGTCCGGCTCATCAACAAGGAAGAATCCAAACGCCTTGGGATTGCCAATGAAGGGCGTCACTTTCTGGATAAAGGACGACGTCGCCCCATTGGCTTCATCGAGCCAGACCAGACCTTTCGTGCCCTCCGGCAGCGCGTTGAGTTCGTCCACGGATGAAACGTCGACAAGATTGAATCCGGCGTTCGCGACCTCGGAGGCCGATCCACCCGAGGCGTAATGGAGTGTTGTCATGCAAATATCCTTCGTCCGATTCGGTAGGTGCCCGGTGCCTGCCTATTGGAAAGGCTATATTAGAGCCAAATCACATACCGGCGCCCTTTGATAGAATCTTTGATCACCGCCAGGAAAATACCACGCGACGGAGCGGCTAGTTTGGGGCCGGGGCTATTGATTATTTAGGGATATTTTCAGCGCGGCGACGCAAGACCAGACTGTGCTTGGCTCATCAGCGCTGCAGGATTTATTGTGGATTTCTCGGGACGATGCGCGGTCTTCCTGCTCATTCAGCGGCTTTGGCGGATGTGAGCAGCGGTCGTCCATCCGCTGCGCCGCTGGCCAGAAAGGCTCGTTCTATCAAGGGACGGTTGTGGGTGAGGTAGGGTTCTACGAGCATATCGAGGTGCCCTCCCACGATCGGCACTATGCTCAGACCGGCAAAGAACGCACTCCAGCCAAGATCCGTCGGAATACCTTTACGCCTGCACCGAAATAGGGTGGCGGTAATCGGCAGCGCGGTCTTCGGTTGCGCGAGCCACTGGGCAAATGCGCGCATCCGCAGGATTTCCTCAAGCTCGAGGCGCAAAATGAATCGGATCCTGGCGAGCGCTGTCCATTTCAGCCGGTCGATGCCCCGCGCCAGCAAAGCCTCGGCGCCAAATCTGGCGCATGCTTTTGCGAGAGCCCGCAAGAGCATGCGATCCACCGTCACCCTGTGCGAGCGGATGCGCTGGGCGGTGCGTGCAAGGGTTTCACGGTAGTTGTGCTGCCCTGGCCCGATATTGGTGTCGAGGATACCCAGGAACGTGACCGACCTACCCGCGGCAACAAGTTTGGCGGCAACCTCGAACGCGACGCCGCCGCCAAGCGAATAGCCGATCAGATTCACATTGCCGTCGGGCTGGGCCTGGTTGATCTGGTCGACAGCCGCATCCACCATCCGCGGTATTGTGCCCTGTCCCCTCAGCAGATCGTTCAGATCCCCGTAGCGCACGGCGACAACCCTGGCGACACGGCTCATCTCGATACCGAAGGCAGCCAGGCTTGGGCCGTAGCCGATCGATCCCGGCACGATGAACAAAGTGGGCCTCGGGTCGGGGGCCTCGGCAAGCGAGCTGCCTGCGTCTTGCTCTGGAGACGCTGCCTTGACGACATCGGCAAAGCTCATCCCGACAGTGAAGGCCTCCAGGTTGAGTTCCCGCCCCAGAGCCGTCTCAAATTCCATGACGAATTGCAGCAGTTTCAGCGAATCGCCGCCGGCATCGTCCCAGCGGCTGCCGGCCGCCTTTTTGCCTGGGAGAATCCTCTCCCATACGGCCGCCGCGGTGCCTTCGATATCAAGCGGGTCCGCCACCTCCTGGACATCCGGTGTGTTGCGGGCCTCTTGCGTGTTCAGCACGCGGTCCAGTTCCCGCAACCTGACGCCGTCGACTTTGCCGCCCTTGAGCTGCGGTATCTCGGCAATGCCGTGCAGCCGCGTTGGATGAACCGCCGGCGGCAGCGCCGTCCTGATCAGGTCCCGCAATTCAGCAATGAGTTCGCTTCCGCCGGTTTCGGCGGGAACCACAAAGGCAACCAGTTCGTTCGCGTCCGTCACCACCGCAACGGCATCATTCACCTGCGGCGCCCGCCGCAGGACGAGTTCCAGTTCGGCCGGCTCTACCCGTCTGCCGTTGATTTTTATCTGGCGTCCCTTTCGTCCGACGATCCACATCATTCCGGTGTCGTCGACCTTGACCAGATCGCCTGTCGCGAAGATCCGAAGCTGGGGATTGGTGGAACTCGCACGAAGAGGAACGTTTTCCCCGTCCGCCCAATAGCCAAGCGTGGTGTAGTTGCCTCTGATCAGCAGCTCTCCTTCATCCCCCGGGGCGACCTCGCACCCGTTCTCATCGATGACGGCGTATTCAATGCCTGGAAGGACGAAGCCAACCGGGACCGTCGCGCCTCGCTCCGTGTAGTATCTCGGCAGGAACCACTGCGTGCCGGGCGTTTCCGTCGACGAATAGCTGATCTGGATAAAACAGGACTCGGGAACGTTGTCGCGGAGCCGGTCGATGTCGGACCACAGGACTTTTTCGCCGCCGACCCGCACGATCCGCAGGGACGAGAATGTTTCGCGCGCGGAACCATTCATCAACACACGCACCAGCGCCGGCACGAGATAGACGACGGTCACCTGCCATTTGTGGAAATTGTCGCGTGCGGCGCGGATGCCGGCGGTCTCGATGTCCAAAAGGTACAACGTGGCGCCGCACAGCATCGGCGTCATCATCTCGCGGCATCCCGCGATCGTAGCCGGGCCGGCCAGCGGCATGAACACATCGTCGGGACCGATGTGGCAGGCATCAACATATTGCTGAACCCGCAGCAGGATCGCCCGCTGGCTGTTCACGACGCCCTTCGGCGTTCCGGTGCTGCCTGACGTGTAGAGAACGATTGCCGGGGAATCGATCGAAACGTCGGGCGGCAGCGCTGGCAGGGTGTCCTGCCGCGCCAGGCAACTCGCCGCATCGATCCATTTCAGGGACGATGCATCCGGCCAGCCTGCCGGCTTGCCCGGGCCCGGCCTGACGATCGCAGCCAGCCGCGCGCTGTCGGCGATCGCGGCGAGGCGCTGAAAGGGATCTCGGGGATTTAACGGCACGGCGGGCCTGCCGGCGAGCATGCTGGCGAGCATGGCCACCGGGTACCAGAGCGTATTTCCAATCAGAAGCCCGACAGCTTCGCCCGGTGGAACCGAACCGACAATTGCATCGGCGAGCTTATGGACCGCGCTCAGCAATTCCAGAAAGCTGAGCGATGTCGAACCGTCGCTGATGGCCATCTTGTCGGGATATTTTCCGACAACTTGCTCCAGGTGCCAGAACGCCGATTTTTCGGAGAACCCGTCGCCCATCCGTTGGAAGGGACGGCTGGTCGGTCCGTCCATGTCCAGAGGGCGGGCTGATGCCTGCTTCCAGTTGAAATCGTCCGAAGGGTCATTGCGCGCTGTCGCAATATCCTGCTGCATTGCCATTCCGCGAGTGGACGGCAAGGCGCGCTGAAAGGAGCTTTCTGAACGCTGGCGCCCGAGTGCTTCCAACGAAGCCCCCTTCTTTCTGATTTTTGTCGACCGGGTTTTGCAGTGTCGTAGGGGACCTCGTTGCTCGTGGCATCGTTAGAACGAATGATTCGCGACGGAGGTCATGCCTTTATCTTCTCGAGGACGAACAGCCGCTCGCAGGATAGGAATGGGAGAATGCTGAAGGAGTCTGTGAGGTTGAGCCCGACTTCTTCGAAATCCTGTCGCGCGACGTCGAATTTGACGGGATGGGGTGCGGAGATTCCTCCGGTTATCATCTTTCGCAGCTTTAGCCGTATTCGCTGGAAGCGAGTCGTCAGGCCGTAGGACACGATCAGCCGACAGCTGGCAATGCGTGCCAGTTCATTGATGATGTCGCGTCTGAGAGAGGGCGGGATGAGATGGATGAGCCGGAGACAGACGACCGTGTCAAAGCTTTCGTCGGCGAACGGAAGCTGGGTCACATCGCAGCGGATGAATCCTCGAAAACCCGGCTGACCTTCATAGGCGGCCTTTGCCAAAATCATCATTTCCATCGAGATGTCCGCGGCGAGAACCTCGCGACCGTGCCGGCTCAGCACTTCAGCCAGCTTCCCGGTGCCGCAAGGGACATCGAGCAGCCGGGATGGAGCCGGGCTGCATCTCTCCAGCGCCTTGGCGATGCAGCGCTGCTCCCTTCGGGCGATGATGTACGATGCAAGGCTGGAGAGCTTCAGGCGCCCCGCATACCCCCTCAGATACCGCCTCGCGATGCCTGGATCCTGGTACTTCTGCTTGGTTGCAAGCTCATAGCTCGCGACCTCGTCGTCATAGTTGACAGGTTTGGTGGCCGGCGCCCTCGATGCGGCCTGAGCCATCTTCAAATCCTCGGTCATCGGCCCGCTTTCGCTTTTTCTTCTCTGGTCCGCGTCGTAACCGCTCAGCCGAGGTCCAATGACCGTCGGCTCGCGATGCGCCCGATTGGGCGGGCACGGAAGTTCAGCAGCCCGAAGCCGTAGTGCGGAAGCGAAGCTTCCAGAAGGCGCAATGTTTCGCATCCGTCGAATGGATGAAGACTTACCCTGAGTTGGCGTTACCGTGTTCGCCTCACAGTTGCACTGCGGGGAGCTCCCGATCGGCCTTGTCGGAAGCTGGAGGAACGGAAAGCGGATGGAGGAAGAACCCAGGAGATCGGTGGAGGAAACGATGCGGTTGGAACGCCAGCACGCGACCTCGACAATGTCCGTTTTCAGCGATTTGGCCACTGACGGCTTCGAGCTGAACGGCGATAGCTTCAAGACGGGTTTTGAGTCACCTGGCCAGCAATTGAGCGCCAAAAAAGGCGCCGGCAGCCATGGTTTGACCCGACATCTCTCTCACGCAAGCGTCTGGGCCTTGTTCATTTACGCGGCGGGTGCGGGATTGACCTTCGTCACCCAGATTGTCATCGCTCGTCTGGTGGGCGTGGCGAGCTTTGGAACCTACACCTACGTGTTCGCCTGGATCACACTCTTGTCTTATGGTTCGGCTCTCGGTTTCCACGTGGCCGTCTTGCGGTTCGTGCCGGCGTACGAGGCAACAAACCAATTTCCGATGGCGCTCGGCTTCATCCATTTTGGAGCCAAAGCCTGCATGACGGTGGCCATTCTGATCGCGTCGGTTGGTGCGCTGATCGTGGCAGAGTGGCCTAACCTTCTGGAGCCGGAACTTGCCATCAGTGCGTTGATCGGCTTGGCGACGCTTCCGCTGATCACGATCTATCTCACCGGCGCAGGCCTCGTGCGCGCCTTTGGAGGCGTTATTTCCGCGCTCCTTCCCGAGCGCATTGTCCGTGACGGATTTATGCTCGTCCTCCTCGCCCTGGCAGCTTTCTTCATGCCATGGCGGTTGGACGCGACGGCTGTGATGTGGATGCTGCTGGTCAGTTCGGCCGTCGCAGCCTTCATGACGGGTGTCGCCATCTGGCGCCAGTGGCCCGCTGGCCTGAGCGGCGCGCCGCCGACCTATGCCTTCCAGGATTGGTGGCCTTCGCTTCTTCCGATCATGATCATGACGTTCGTGGACGTGTTGATGAACCGCACGGCTGTGGTGCTGCTCGGAAAGGTCGGATTCATAAAAGGGGCCGGGATATTCGCGGTCGGGTCGAACATCGCCTTGCTCCTCACTTTGCCGCGGGTTGCCGTGAGCACCTCTTTCGCCCCGGCCATCTCGCGCCTGTTCGCGCGCAAGGACCTGACAGGGCTCCAGGCATTGTTCGCAAGAGCCACCATATTGTCTTCCGCGGGGGGCGTGGCGCTGGCGCTTCCGCTGCTCGTGTTCACCGAACCGGTGTTGCATGCGTTTGGCGGTGAATTCACTTCCGGCGCGCTCATCGCCCGGATTCTGATAGTCGGACAGCTGTTTGCCGCCGCAGTCGGGCCGCAGCAGCAAATTCTGACAATGACAGGCCATGAGCGCGCCGCCGCTATACTGATGTCTGTCGCGGCAATCATTAATGTCCCGGGCTGCATCGTGGGTATCGTGTGGCATGGAGCGGTTGGGGCAGCCATCGTCACCACCGCGACGCTGGTTTTCCTGAGCGTTTGTCAAGCGGTCTACATCCATGTCCGGTTAGGGATTCAACCCGGATTGATCTGGGCGATCAGACATGTGCGCGAAGCCGTCCTGGCGGGTCAGCTCGACAGCAAAGACCTTATCCGAACTGACGGGGTCGACTAGCGTGAGCCGTGTGATGCAGTTCGTGTTGAAAGTCTGTCTCTTGAGTTGGGTTCAACAATGATCCTCGAGTTATTTGGGCCTTCTGCTGCCGGCAAGACGACCCTGGCGTCCGAATTGGTGCGCGTTCTGCAAAATCAGGGGCACACCGTCGTGTTACAGACCGGCGATCGTCGGCATCCTATTAGAAGGGCCGCCTTCAAATTATTTTCCACTTTGCATTTGAGGTGGATCAGAAAGCGCTCCCTGGCCGCGGACATGCTTGATGTTCTCCCGCCCAGGAGAGAATTGTGGGCCATTCGTCTGAAGTGGCATCTCGAAGTTCTTATCCGGGCCTGGAACAAAGCCCTGGCTTCCGATGACGTCATATCGATTTTCGACCAGGGGATGGTTCAATCCGTCTCCTCACTCGTTTTGCTCAGCGGCATAACCGATCGCGAGAGCTTGGCACGCGCGCTTGACCTGGTGCCTAAACCGGACCTGCTCATCCGGTTGCAGGCGCCGAGAGAAATTCTGGAGGCGCGCCTTCGGGAACGCCGGCGTAACCTTGGCATCATTCAACAGCTCCTCGAAGTCGATCTGCAGAGCAGTCTCGATCACATCGACCATGTCAATCTCGTGGTCGAACAGCTCAAATCATCCCGAGTTCCCACGATTTGCGTCGAAAGCCTGGATGCAAGCAGCCTCGCAACCGCCGCCGAAGCAATAGCACGGCAAGTGCGCGAAAGACGGCACGTGGCGCCGGCAAGATCCCTCGTCACTGGTCCTGAAATGGACGCGGATTTCAATGAAACGGCGCACACTATCATGTCCGACATCGGCGACATTGAACCGCTCACTTGCAAAAGGCGGACCGCCGCGAAACTGGTTGCATCCTATGACCTTGCCTCGCCTTCGCGTGGACGCCGCAGATGGTAATCCGGAATGTGCTCCTGGCCAGCGGCGTCGTGATGTCCTACGCGACGCAACTCACTGTGCCCGTATTGCAGTCTGGTTACGGCGAAACCTTCCTCGTGCTTTGGATACTGCTCTCCACCGGACGTATCGTTGCCGGCGGCCGCATGGAAGCCTCGCCCGTCTTCGTCAAGTTCGCGGGCTTCTGGGCATTTATGGCACTTGCTTTGGGCCTTGGCACTATCGTTGGGCATCTCACCGGCGTCCTGTATCTGTCTCCGTTGCTGCACGATTTGGCAGCCTACCTGTTGCTGGCCAGTGTCACTTGCCTGGCCGCTGCCGAGCCCGATGCCGGTCGCCATCTTCGCGATTGCGCCTGGTGGGTGGTCGCGATCGCCAATGTTGGCCTTGCCATTCAAGTGGGACTTGGCTGGGGGTGGATCAGTCAGTCCGGTGTCAATCCGTGGTACTGGGATCGCTTCTGCGGCTGGTCCGACAATCCAAACCAGCTTGCGCTTTACTGCGCGCTGTTTGGACCTCTTGCCTTGCATCTTGCAACGACCGCCACCAAGCCGTGGGGAAAGTTCTTGGGGCTCTGCGGCCTGATCCTGCCCTTCTATGTCGGCAGGCTGACGAAGAGCGATACTTATCTGTACACCACGATCCTGACGGGTCTGATGTTCCTGGGGTTGCGGGTGCGGACCTGGCTCAAGACCGGCGATGGAACTCCAAGTCTTTCCCGCCAAATCGGTCTTCTCTTCATCATCGGTTTGCTGCCCCTGGCAGTGACGGTGACTCCCTATATCCTTCCCGAGTTCAGCAGTGCCGAAGCGTTTGCCAAGAGCCTTACGAAGGACAAGGGCGGTCAAGCAACCGAGGACACTATGGAACTTCGCCTTTTCCTCTGGGGCGAGGCAGTGGACAAGGGCCTGAGATCGGGATCGTTGGGGATGGGTCCAGGCCCGCACATGAAGCGCCCCGCTGTCACCAACCAGCAATTTCTGCCACGCCCGTTCGAGGCGCACAGCACATTTCTTGATCTGTACAGCCAAGGCGGAATGATTGCAGTGCTGGCGCTGATGTGGATCATCGTTTCTTCCGCCATATCCGCCTGGCGCGCGAAATATGACGCGCTGCTGGCCCTTTTGGGTTCGATCGTCATCTTCAGCACGCCGCACTTGATCATACGCCATCCGATCGTGTGGTTCGCGCTCATGCTTTGCCTGTTTGCCGGGAGTCAACGCACTACAGCCGCAACGCGAATCCCGAGCGATGGCTTGTATGTCGCGAAGCGCGCTTCGCACCGGAGTCGGCTATTGGTATCTTGGCCAGGAAAGGGATAGCAGATGGGTGCCGACAGACGGGAGGAAGAGAATACCTCGTTCAATCCCAGGCTGTTGGACTGGCTGGTATGCCCAATCACCAGGGGTTTGCTTGCCTGGGATCGAGATGACGGTGAACTCGTATCGAAAGCCGCGGGACTTGCCTACCCGATACGCAATGGCATTCCGATCATGCTGGCGTCGGAGGCGCGAGCGATCACCTGCGAGTGATCAAATCCAGTGCGCCGGGCCGGAGAACTTAGGCGGCAGTCCGACGAGAACAATGTGCCTCAGAATAGCGAACCGTCTCTCGACGGGCCGCTCCGCGCCTGGCCACTCGGGCAGTGCGTACCACTTTGACACGGTCGTAGCTGTCTGAACTGGTTCGCCACGGCGGCTCGTTGCCAGAACACAATTTGCTTCATTTAAACAGACGAGGACAGTGGGCAGGGCTCCTCCTAGCGTGGACTTCGCGTCATGCGCGAAGGAGTTGAAACCGAACCCATGAAAGAGGACCCAAAAACCAGCAACATTGCGCGACGCAGATGCCGCGCATGTTCGGGAAGGGCGGTATGAACCCGCACCTGGTTTGCGTGGGAGGTGAGGATCATCTCCTGAGAACTCCCTTCCTGCTGTCGCTGCGCGAGAGGGGCTTCCGGGTCACCGCGGTTTCGAGCGGTGATGGTGCCGCCTTCGCGCCTCACGGCATTGCACATCACCGATTGAATTTCGATCGTTTTGCCAGCGGCAGCGCGGAGTGGGGCACTTTGCGCGCGGTGCGCAAATTGCTGTTGGAAATCCGGCCGGACATCGTCCAGAGTTTCGACACCAAGCCGAACCTCCTGACACCTCTTGCGGTACGAGGGCAGGTACCGGTCATCCGCACCATCAATGGGCTTGGCTGGACATTCTCCTCGCTCGAGCCGAGGGCGTTGGCTCTGCGTCCGATTTTTTGCTGTCTTCAGGGACTGGCCTCATTCTGGACAGCCGCGACCATCTTCCAAAATCGGGACGACCAGGCTTTCTTCGAGCGCTACCGGCTGGTCGGACGCGGCAAGGGGCGGCTGATCCGCAGTTCTGGAATCGACGCGGATGCGTTTGCCACGGCGCGGGATCGCGGTCCTTCGGCGACGGCGATGCGCGAAGAACTTGGGCTCCAGTCCGCCGAGATTGTGATCTTTGTCGGTAGACTGACCCGCCAGAAGGGAATCCCGTCTCTCCTTGAAGCGGTGCCTCGCGTCCTGCGCGAGAGGCCGAACGCTCGTTTCGTGCTCGTCGGCCCGTGGCAATCCGAGGGCCCGTTTGCCGTCGACAAAGCGGATATTGACCGATACGCGCCCCATGTAATCGCGCTCGGACCGAGGCGGGATGTTCCAGCACTCCTTGGCATGGCCGACTTGTTCGCCTTTCCCACCCAGTATCGCGAGGGCGTCCCGCGCGTGCTTCTGGAGGCCGGCTTGGCCGGATTGCCGATCGTGGCCTCAAGGATGCCCGGCTGCAACGACGTGGTCGAAGACGGCTGGAACGGTTATCTCGTTCCGCCGCGCGATGTGGAAGCCCTCTCATCCAGAATAATCGAAGTTCTGTCCGATCGCCCCCGCGCAAAACTCATGGGCGGACGCTCGATCGGGTTGGTTCGGGAGCAATTCGCGCTGTCGCGCGTCGTCGACCAGTATTGCGACCTGTACGAGAGTGTTCTTGACGGCCGAACGCGCGGCAATCCTTCACGTTCGGCACCCGCTGTCTTGATGATGCAGGACAAAGGAAGCCGGCGGCTGGAGGCGCGGCAATGACCCGCCACGCTATATCGGCGCTCGCCGCCGCGATGTCCCATGCGACGCAACCCGCCGGTCAGGCATTGCCAACAGGCCACGCCGAATTGTTCCCGACGCGCCGGATCGCCCTGTCGATCAGGCGAATTCCAGCCCGGGCGATTGCGGCCGCCGTCCGCCAGCGAGGGGTCTAGCATGTGCGGGATCACTGGAATTCTCCTTGCTCCCAACGCCGGCGATACGGGGTCGCTCAGGGCAATAGGGCAGATGACCTCCGCTCTTCGGCACCGGGGGCCGGATGGCCAGGCGATCTGGACAAGCCGTGAAGCCGGTATCGCTTTCGGTCACCGGCGGCTGGCCATCGTCGACCTGACGGAGGCGGGCCGCCAGCCCATGCAATCGGCGAGCGGCCGATATGTCATCACTTTCAATGGCGAGATCTACAATTTCCAGGAGCTGCGCCGCGAATTGGAAGGCGAGGGACACTGCTTCCGCGGAACCGGTGACACGGAAGTCATGCTGTGCGCGATCGAGAGCTGGGGTCTCGACGCGGCACTCACGCGCTTCGCCGGCATGTTCGCTTTCGGTCTGTGGGATCTGAAGAAACGGATCCTCCATCTCGCCCGCGACCGAATGGGCAAAAAGCCGCTCTATGTCGCTTCGACACGAGAAGCGCTGCTGTTCGCCTCGGAGCTGAAGGCAATCAATTGTTTCCCGGGCTTCACCCCGGAACTCGATGCCGATGCGGCGGCGATGATGCTTTCAAAAGGGTGGGTGCCTGACAACCGTTGCATCTGGGACGGCGTGTTCAAGCTGCCGCCCGGTTCCGTCCTGTCCGTGACGGCAGCGGATTTGGCCAATGCCCGCGGCGCCGGCGCGCTCGCGCATCGCATTCGGCGCTGGTGGTCCCTGGCCGATGTCGCCTGCAAGGCGCAGCGGGAACCGATCGCCGGCAGCGACCAGGAACTCGCGACCGAGCTTGACAGCCTGCTTCGCCTTGCCGTGCGCGAACGAATGGTCGCGGACGTGCCGCTTGGCGCGTTTCTGTCGGGCGGAATAGACAGCTCGTCCGTCGTCGCCCTGATGCAGGCGCAGTCCAGCAGGCCCGTGCGCACCTTCACAATCGCGTTCAGCGAGGCAGGCTTTGACGAAGCGCCTCATGCCGCGGCGGTTGCGCGGCTTCTGGGCACCGACCACACCGAGCTTCACCTTTCACCAACCGAAGCGCGCGACGTCATTCCGGAGCTGCCGCGCGTGTGGGACGAGCCGTTCGCTGATGAATCGCAGATTCCGACGCTGCTGGTGGCACGGCTCGCCCGCCAGCACGTTACGGTGGCGCTGTCGGGTGATGGCGGCGACGAATGCTTCGCTGGCTATTCCCGGCACTTCCTCGCAGCCCGCCTGAGAAAGTTGCAAGGGCTTTCAGCACCATTTCGTCGGATGGTGGCGGCGGGAACCGGTTTGCTGGCTCGAGCCTCGCTGCACGATTTCGCCGGCAGCTTGCCGCTTTCGGCAAATGCACGGCACGCTTTGCGAAGCGACCGCTTGAATCGCCTTAGCCAACTGCTCGATGCGGCAGGTGAGGATGATCTGCTTCGGCGGCTGACCGGGACCTCGACCCAGAACCTGCTTCATCACCAGCCACCGGCGTCGCGCTCCGGCCTGCCGCAACTCGACGACTTGCTGTCCCGTCTCCTGTTCGACGACATGACCGGTTACCTGCCGGGCGACATATTGGTGAAGCTCGATCGGGCGACCATGGCCAACAGTCTCGAAGGTCGTTGCCCAATTCTCGACCATCGCGTCGTCGAATTCTCCTGGCGGCTGCCGAACCACGCCAAGGTTCGAAACGGCAAGGGCAAGTGGATCCTTCGCCAATTGCTGGGCCGCTATTTGCCGCAACGGCTGATCGATCGGCCGAAACAAGGTTTTGACGTTCCGATCGGAGGCTGGCTCAGGGGGCCTCTGCGCGTCTGGGCGTCGGACCTCATCGCAGGAATACGTCTGTCGGGCGACGGGATGCTCGACTCCGCAAAGGTCGATGCTTGCTGGCATGCCCACATCAATGGAGAACGGGATCATGCTCGCGATTTGTGGCCGGTGCTGATGTTCCAGGCCTGGCACAACGAGGCCATGCGGCCATCGAGTCCAGCAAACTGTGTTTCTTACGAGATCGAACTCCCAGGGGCATGACATGGAAGGTTCCGTAGCCACACGCGCCAAACTGCCGCGCATCACGCAAGACGCTGTACCCACGCTCGAAAACAACGCGGGCATGAGGCGACCGCAACATCTGCACGCGGAGGCGTTAACCCCCTTCCATCAACTCGTCATCTTGATCGCGAGACGGAAGTGGTTCGTGCTCGCCATCGCTCTTCTGGGCGGCATGCTGGGCGGACTTGCGGGGCTTGCTCGTCCTGTGTTGTACGAGGCGACCACGCAGATAATCATCGATGCGCCAGCCAGAAATACTTCTGCTGGCAACATGGATTCTGCTCAAGACCTGGTGGATTCCAGCGTCGATGACCATCTGACGATGCTCTCGTCCCAAGTCCATCTGCGTCGAGTTCTGGAGGCCTTGCACAAAGCGGAGGCAGCCAACGCTGCTGGGAAAACCGGCTCAGACGCCGTTCCGGGCGGTCAGCGCAACACGGGTTCGTTCTTGGGCGGTCTCATGAGCCGGGTGCTGTCGCTGGGCAAGCCCGCAGCGGGAGGTCCCGAAGCAGCGGATGCCGCCGAACTGAAGACGCTAAGGGGCGGAATGAGCGTTGGACAAGAGCTGCGCTCGCGGGTCATCACCATCGGCTTCAGCGATCCCAATCCGACGCGTGCCGCTCTGGTCGCGAACACTTTCGCTCGGGTCTATATCGACACTCTCATACAGGGGCGCCGCGAAGCGGATCAGGTCCAACTGCAATCGGTGGTCGCCAGCCTGCCGCAAGTGCAAGGCGATCTGGTCGATGCAACTGATCGTCTGGAGACATATCGGCTGACCCATGGGGCCGTCGATCAAAGCGCGGCGAACAATGCGGCCAATGAAGCCGCCGAGCTCAACCGGCAGATTTCCCTGTCGAAAGCGGGCCTCTCAACCGCCGAAGCGCGCCTTCACCGCATCCAGGACCTGCGAATGACAGATGCGCCGCTTTCGGCGGTCGCAGCTGAAATTCAGTCGCCGATCCTCGCCGACCTGATGGCCCGTCAGTCCAATGCCGGCGCGGACAAGGGACTGAGCAATTCGATCGATCAGGAGATCGAGCAGGGTGTCGCCCGGCAGGACGCCGAGGCAAGCATCTATCGCGCCCAGGTTGCGGCGCTGGAGGAGCGCAAGAAGGTGCTCGATGCGGTTGTCACCGACACCGCCAGCCGCCTTTCCGGCTTGCGCGCGCTCGAGCCGCAAGTGGCCATCGTAACGCAACGCTACAACGACCTTCTCAGCCGGCAACAGGATTTGATCCGGCGCATCGCAGCTCCCTCTCCCGGCGTCTCGCTCTTTTCCGTGGCATGGCCGCCGGCGAGCCCCAAGACCCTGCCATGGGTTTTCCTGGTTCCTCCTGGAATGGTCGTGTTCGCTCTCCTTACCGCCGCCTTCGTCCTGATACGCAACCATTTCAACCAGACCTTGCGCAGCGAGGCCGAAGCCGAGGCCGAGCTTGGCATTCCCTGCGTGGGACTGGTTCCCAAGGTCTCGGGACCTCACGCGAAACAGCTGCGGCATCTGGTTCTGGCCCAGCAGAACTCGCCGTTCAGTCGCGCCGTGACCTCCGTTCTTGTCACTGCGGCGCCAACTCAGGGGAGGGGCCAGCCACCGCATATCATTCTCGTAACGTCCAGCGTCCAGAACGAAGGCAAGACAGAGTTGGCATGGAGCCTGGCGCTGGCGGCCACGCGACTGGGGGGACGGGTGCTCTTGCTCAACCTCGATGGCAAGGACGTGCGGCTCACCAACGAGTTTCGCGGCGAATCCAGCTCCCTCAAGGCCCGCAACTCCTTTGGGGATTATGTGAGTGACCGCTGTGCCATGCAGGATGCGATCACGAGAATGCCGGAAATCGGCGTGGATCTCATGGCCGCTCCAGCGCCCTCGGATGACCTGCTGACGCTTCTGTCCACGGTGGACAGGTCGCGGTTCACCGACGAGCTGCTCTCGGTTTACGACGTCGTCATCATAAACGGGCCCCTGGGCCTCGGCGGACCAGAAACCAGGCTTCTCAAGCGCTGGGCGCATGCGGTGCTTTTTGCCGTTCGTTGGGCCAGCACGCGGCGCGGCATTGCCCGCGGCGTCCTTGGGTCACTTCAGGCGGGTGGGTCAGCCACCATTCCCGTAGGGGCTGTGCTCACCCAGGTAAACCTGAAAAAGCAGGCCGGCTATCGGCTCGGGGACAGCGCCGACCTCCTGCTGGCGAAGGTCTGATTGGGACCTTCGCTCCGCCCCTACTGTGCTGCAGGAATCCGACCGCGGTTCAAGGAGCGGGCCCGGCCCAGAACGATCATTGTGGTTTTCGGAGCGCCAGGATCCGGTAGAACGACGTTGGCGCGCGGGGGGCTTTTCAGTTGTCGCAACCGGTCGGCGCGGGTCTCCAGAACGTCGCCAGGGGGCAAGGGCACGTTGACCCGAAGGACGCGGCGGCCAAGGGCGGTCTCGATGATCGCGATCAGCCGGTTGATCTCTTCGGGCCGGTCGTTGCCGATGTTGTAGATCCGATACGGCGCCGAACTGGTGGCCGGATCAGCCGCGTGACCGTCCCAACTCGGATCCGCACGTGGCGTCCGATGAAGCCGGCAGCGCCGGTGACGAAGACCGGCCCGGCCCGTGCGAGTTCCAATACGGCAGCGTCAGACCGCTTCACGTTGGGCGCCATGCATCAGCGCTGTCGGTGTTCGGCAGCGCCGAAAGGGCCGAGATTGCGCCATCAGTCCCAAGATCAAGGGAACGCGGCGGCGCGGAAATGCCGCCGCGTTGCAATGGATTTCCGATCGCATGGATTTCGACGGATGTCGGCATCCGGCGAAATCGCCTGTCCTATGGCAAGACCGAAATGCGTCCCAGAAGAGCCACCAATTCCGCTTGGCGCTTTGTCTCGGTCTTTGCAAAAAGCGAGGCGAGCTGGGAACGGATCGTCGTGCGGCTGAGGTGCCAACTGCGGGCGATCTCGAGCGGCGCATCGCCTTGCGCCAGCCGTAACGCCAGCTGCGTTTCCGCGCTGGTCAAACCGAACATTTTTTGCAAGGTCTGAGGGTTGGCCGCCGACGTGTTCTCACGGTCCACCAATGCGATGATGCTGGTCCCATCGGGTGCGATGACGCCCGTCTCATTCAGGATCACCGGCCTGTCGCCTCTGCTGCGGATGACCACCCAGGACAGTGAGCCTGGCTGGAAATGGGCGGGAACATTCGCGACCAGCCGCCTTAATCCGGCAGAAAGCTCGCTGGCCGTATCGGCCGCTTCGCCCTGCCGCTCAAGCGTGTCTTGGGCGGCTTCGTTCCATTCGACTACTTTCTTCTGGCGGTCCAGCACCAGATAGCCGCAGCCGATGCGGTCAAGCATACCTGTTATGGATTCCAAGCTGCGTCGCCGCCGTATGCCGAATTTGGTGTCGGATCGATCCGGGAAGTGTGTCAGGCCCGCGTGGCGCGCCTGCCTCAGTACAATGTATTGGTTGCTCGCAACCGTATCGTTGTGCCTGTCAATTAGAGTCATCGCTTCTATCCCAACCATAGTTGCTTCCGACCTAAGTAAATTTCCAGCGATTTACTTTCCGTCGCACACCATTTTTGACCAGACCGTGCTCCTTTGCCCTGAAATTCGACATAGCTGGAGAAATCCGCGGCGCGTCTGCGCCGCAGCATTCGTTGAAACACGCGTTCTGATGAGCCCTTCCGACCATGATTCTATGCGCCGGCAAAGGCAAGGCAATCGAGCAGTGGTATTAGGTTGCCCTCCATCGGCCTAGTCTCGACGGGCTAGACAGAAGGTTGTAGATTGGGCGCATGGGTTCGTATCTGCGTGGGCTGAAATCGAACGTGTCAGGCACCCCGTTAGCTCACATAGCTTCCCTGTCGGTGCTGGCGGTCTCAATAATATTCGAAACGACAAATCCAATACATATTGGGCAGGATGCGGCGTTTATCGCTTTAATTCCCGCTATACTCGTTATTGTATATTTGGAAGGCCGTGTGGCCGCGATCGCTGCGACGCTCCTCATGGCCGCCGTCGGCTTGGGGGCACGCCGCGCCCTGGACGCCCAGCTATCCGCTGAAGATTGGACGCGCGCCATCTTCCTTCTTGTCTCGGGTAACTTGATCGCCTTTATGTTTCACCGCCTGCGACAAGACTTGCGCGGGGCACTTGAAGTCGCAGAAACGAGGCTCGCCGCCATCGATGCAACGGAGACCCGTTATCGTTGGGCTTTCGAACGCGCAGCTATGGGTTTTGCAAACACCAATCGACATGGCGAAATGCTGCAGTCGAACAGGCGCCTTTGTGAGATGACAGGCTACGGAGAACAGGAGCTTGTCCAGCTGAGGCTAGAGGATCTCGTTCATCCCGATGATCGAGATTCCGTGCTGGAGGCGCTGGGAACCCTGGGCAATCGTACCGCTTCCTCCCCTGCGGAGGTCCGGCTGTTGAGACAGGATGGCACGTCGTTCTGGGCTCGCCTGACCCTGTCGTCGTCCCAGCCTGATGAGGTATCCGCCGAGAGCGTGTTCGTGGTGGTCGACGATATTTCCGAACGACGGATGGCACGCGAGGCGCTACGGGCCCAGAAGGAATGGCTTGATCTTGCTTTGTCCGCAGGGCGCTTGGGCACGTGGCGCATCGATCTCAAGGACGGGACAGTCACCGGCTCCGGTAAGTTCTGGGATATTTTCGGGCTGCCCCCGGCTCCCAGCCGCCGCCTGGAAGAGCTTTCGGCCGTGGTTCATCCGGCCGATTGGCCGAAGCTGGCTGCATCCGCGAAATCATCGTCGGCTGTGAACTACGACATCGAGATTCGTGTCCGGCGGTCGGATGGCCATGTGCGCTGGATTGCTCTGCGCGGACGGCAGGAAAAGCACGGCGATGGTTCGTGGCGCATCGGGGTGGCCGCCGATCTGACCGAGCGTCGGCAAACCACGCTCCTGCGCGTCGCCGTGAAGAAGCGCGAGCGCGTCATGCGTGAGGAGCGCCATCGGTTCAGCAACCTGTTCCCTGTGATTACGGCCCTGGTGAACATGATCAGCACGCCAGAGAACGACGTAGCCAAATACAAGGAAATGCTGATCGACCGGATACGCACGCTGCAAGCGACGCACCTGCTGCTGTCTAGCCATGCCGGCATGTCGGGGATGCTCCACGAACTGGTGGCCCAGGAGTTGCAGCCCTTCAAGGAGACACGCGACATAAAGGTCAGCGGCCCCTCCATCACAGTGCCAAGTGGCGTCGCCGAGAGCTTTGCGATGCTTCTGCACGAACTGACGACCAATTCCGTGAAATACGGTGCGCTGAGTGATCCCCGAGGCAGGGTCGAAGTGAATTGGCAGTTCGCGTCCGACGGCGCAGGTGACGACGTCGTGTTCGATTGGGTGGAATCGGGGCGGCGGAAGAACTCAGGCGTCGGACGCCACGGTTTCGGTTCCATGATAATCGGGGTGGACGGCACGCCGATTGTGGGCCATTCCCCGAAATTGCAAATATCGGAGCGCGGACTGCGATATTCGTTGCGATTGTCGCGGAAGGAACTTGAATTCTGAAGCGCGTCGTCTTTGAAATGGCCTCTCGTGATGCCCTTCAGAGATTTGTCATTGTGCCCTGTTCCAAGCCGCCCAGCTTGGAGGCCATGCATCAGCCCACATTTTTCGACAGCCAGCTTTGCAGCAAAACGGCTGCCTCGGTGCGGTTTCGCACCCCGAGTTCGCGCATTATGGCAGCAGCATGGATTTTCGTCGTCGCTTCGGCGATATCCAGATTACGGGCGATCTCCTTGTTCGAGTATCCCTCCGCCATCAGCTTGAGAACGTCCTTCTGCCTCGATGTCAGTCTGGCGAGATCGCTGGCACCCACGCGCCGTCTGGCCAGGTACCTTTGAGGAGGCGGAGATACGTGGTGGTGTCCCTGTCCCGCAGACGTCCGCGACAGAAGCGCTGGAACATAGATGCGGCCGGCGAGGATCTCGTTCACGGCGAGCAGGACTTCCTCGTCCTTTTGTGACTTTACGATGTAGCCGTGAAGCCCGATCGAAAGTGCCTTGAGGATCTCTGCGCGTGAATCATCGGCGGAAACGATCGCGAAGCGCGTGTCAGGATAGGCAGACAGAACGTCGCCCAGCACTTCCTGATCGAACAGGCCCGGCATGTTCAGGTCCAAAATCGCGAGATCGATCGATGCTTGCTGTTCCAGAAGACTGACCACGGCATCGAAGCACGCAGCGTCGAATATTTCGACGCCTGGAATGCCTGCCGTCAGTGCCAACCGCAAACCGTAACGATACAAGCCGTGATCGTCGGCGATGACGATCCGATACATTGAACTACCCCAACGCTCACTCTGTGTCTGGTAAGCGGGCCCGTACCAGCCCGCTGAAACTCCATTACCTGAGATGCGCGGAACCGTGGTGGGCTTAAATTCGTGGCCAACCACTGGTCGTTACATCAGCAAAGTCCGCAGGATCCCCGCCCTCAAACATCACATATGGCTAATATATCCTAAATAGCGAGCGGGTTCAGTTATTTTTTTTAAACCTTTCGTGAAATGCCTGCCGGACCAGAACCGGTGTGCCGCACAGTCAGATCTTGATCGCCTTTAATACCGCAAACGGTTTGAATCGTTACCATTCGAATGCACGACGACACTTATCCGGAGTGCCCATACCATTCACGATACGATGTTCGGATTGGCCTGAGGGGCCACTCTCCGAACACCATTCGACAGCTCGCCTGTGACGATGCCGTCCGGGCTGAATGAACTGGGAGGATCGGATGAAAGCGGTGATTCAATGTGGTGGAATGGGGACACGCCTTCGGCCCTTCACTTCGGTCTTGCCGAAGCCCCTGATGCCGATCGGGGCTCGGCCCGTTCTCGAGTTGCTTCTGAAGTGGCTGCGGCGCAACGGCATAGAAGAGGTCTATATCACGACCGGCTATCTCGGCCATTTGATCCGCAGCGTCTGCGGCGACGGATCGCAGTGGAATCTGAAGATCCGATACACACAGGAGATGGAGCCGCTCGGCACCATCGGGCCTCTCTCGCTGATCAGGGATGAACTGAACGATACGTTTGTCGTGCTCAACGGCGATGTTCTCACCGATCTGAGCCTCAGCCGCTTTGTGGCCGCGCACCGCATGCATAAGGATCCGGTTACGATCGCCACTGCCTGCCGGCTGATCAAGATGGACTTCGGCGTCATCGACGAGGTCAACAATGCGGTTCAGCTGTTCCGGGAAAAGCCGACATTATCCCATCTCGTCAGCATGGGAATTTACTGCATGAACCCGGATGTCCTGCGGTTCATACCTTCCGGCATCCCCTTTGGGTTCGATGACCTGATGCTGCAGATGATGCAGGGCGGCACGACCGTGCATGTGTACAAGCACGATGGGCTCTGGCTCGACATCGGTCGCGTGGATGACTTCCAGAATGCACAGGCGATTTCCTGGGAGGAGCAGTCGACCTCAATCGAGGTCGCCGCCGCGGCCGCATGATCCAGATGTAGAGGCCGCCCGCGTATACTGATTCAGGAGGTCAAGATGCTCTTGGTGAGCGCCCCGATATTAGGCGTGCCGGAGAAGCTAGCTCTATCAAAGGTGATTGATAGCGGCTGGCTGACCATGGGAGAGCGGGTACGAGCTTTCGAAGAGGCCTTTGCCGACATCCATGGCGCGGAGGATTGCGTTGCGGTCGGTTCCTGCACCGCGGCACTTCATCTCATCCTGCACGCATTGGGAATTGGCCCCGGCGACGAGGTGCTGGTTCCCTCACTGACCTTCGTGGCGACAGCCAATGCGGTGCTCTACGTCGGGGCGACTCCGGTCTTTGTCGATATCGAATCGGCCGACGTGCCATTGATGTCGATCGCGGAAGCTGAAGCGCGGTGCACGCCGCGCACGAAGGCGGTTATTCTCGTTCACTTCGCGGGCTATCTCGCCAATCGGGAACAATGGCAGCGGTTCGCCCGTGCCCGGGGGCTGCATATCATCGAGGATGCCGCGCATGCGCCAGGCTTGAGGGAAGTGGGCACATTCGGCGCCGCCGCGGCCTTCAGCTTCTATGGCAACAAGAACATGACAACGGCGGAAGGGGGCGCCGTGATTGCTCGTGACCCGGATCTGCTCGACAGGATACGCCAGGCCCGCGGGCACGGGATGACCACCGGGACACATCAGCGGCTGAACAGCCGTACGCCGCAATATGACGTCACCATGCTTGGGTTCAACTACCGCATGGATGAGCTGCGGGCGGCGATTGGACTGGTTCAGCTGGAAAACCTGCAGGAGTGGAACGAAATCAGGCGTATCCTGGCCGTCCTCTACCGCCGCCTCATCAATGAGCGTTGCCCGGCTGTGACAATTCCATTCAGCGAGCCCCGGACGTCGGCCCACCACATCATGCCGATCCTGCTGCCGCGCTACGCAACGCGGCAGGCCGTCATCGATGAACTGCGGACGCAGGGAATCCAGACCACGATCCACTATCCGCCCGTGCACCAGATGACGTTCTATCGCGGGCTTTTTCCCGGCACCAATTTGCCGCGCACCGAGGACTTTGCGCAGCGAGAGCTGACCATTCCACTGCACCCCCAGATCACATCCCCTGTAGCCGAAGCGGTTGTGACTGCTCTCGCAACCGCGCTCGACAGCTGCGCACGAGCAGGAACCGCGGCATGAATGCGTCGGATCTATCCCTTCACAGGCATTCTGTTTCAAATTCCACGCATGGCTTTGCCAGACGCGCGATCGACCTCGCGGTCGCCAGCGTCGCGAGCCTGATATTGTCACCGCTGATGCTGGCGATCGCCGTGGCGCTTCTGTTGGAGGGCGGCCGCCCCGTCCTGTTCGTACAGACCCGCATGGGAGCCGGCGGCCGACCTTTCCACATGTATAAATTCCGCAAGTTCGGTGTCGACTGCTCCCCCCATGGCCCCGCGCTGACCATGGTGGGCGACAGCCGCATGACGACGGTCGGCCGGTTCCTCGCCGCCACCAAGTTCGACGAGCTGCCGCAGTTGCTGAATGTCCTCAAAGGCGAAATGGCGATCATCGGTCCGCGACCCGAGAGCCTGGCTTTCGCCGATTGTTTCCACGGCGGCCTCGAGGCCGTTCTAGAATACAAGCCCGGCCTGCTAGGCCCCACCCAGGTTTTTTTCCGCCACGAGGCGCGTTTCTTTCCGCGATCCGTGGATCCGATCCTGTTCTACCGGGAGGTCATATTCCCCGCCAAGGCCAGACTCGACCTTTCCTATTATCCGCGGCGCACCATCGCCTCGGACATCGTGTGGATGGCGCGCGGTTTTCTGGCGGTTGCCGGCTGGGCTCCATCGCCGCCGATTGACGTATGAAACCCACACGGGAGCGCCCCAGTCAGCCAAGGAACGCGCAGTCATGAGCTACAACGGCAAGAAAGTTCTGGTGACGGGCGCGGACGGATTTATCGGCTCGCATCTCACCGAAGCGCTCGTCCGAAACGGGGCGGATGTCACGGCTCTGGCGCTCTACAATTCCTTCGACAGCCATGGCTGGCTGGACGATTTGCCGGACAATATTCGAAGCCGGCTGAAGCTTGTCCGCGGTGACGTCCGCGACAACGCGTTCCTGAACCGTGTCATGCGTGGGCAGGCGGTCGTGTTTCATCTGGCCGCGCTGATTGCGATTCCGTATTCCTACGCGGCTGCCCAGTCCTATGTGGAGACCAACATCCTGGGCACGGTGAACGTCCTTGAAGCGGCACGTCAATGGGAGACGGAGCGGGTGGTGCATACCTCCACGAGCGAGGTCTATGGAACCGCCCTGACCATGCCCATCCGCGAAACGCATCCACTGCAGGGACAGTCGCCCTATTCGGCATCCAAGATTGGCGCCGACATGATGGCGGAGTCTTACGCCAGGTCGTTTGATGTCCCAGTCGTCATCATGCGGCCCTTCAACACATATGGTCCGCGCCAGAGTGAGCGTGCCATCGTGCCGACCATCATCCGGCAGGCTCTCGACCGGAATTGCCCGGCGATCATGGTCGGCGACACGAGCCCGGTCCGCGATCTGACCTTTGTCGAGGACACCGCGGCCGCGTTCCTGACCGCGGGTCTGGCCGGACTGGAATTCGGCCACGCCTACAATGCCGGCAGCCAACGCGCCGTGACCATCTCTGATGTGTTGGACCTCGTCCTCGAATTGAGCGGTTCCAAAAAACCGATCCATCGCGACGAAAGCCGTTTGCGGCCGCAAAATTCGGAGGTTCGTGCCTTGCTCGCGGATTCCTCGCGCTTTGAGAGCGAAACCGGATGGCGGGCGCAGACAAGCTTGCGCGACGGGCTTGAGCGAACGATCGCATGGTGGCGGGCGCGCCTTAGCGAAGGCCGGGTACGCCGCGAAATGGGCTACATGACATGACCCGGTTCCGCCGTCATGTGTTGGCGTTGCTGCTGATTGCCGGCGCCATGTCGCTTAACGCCTACATGGCCGGCGGCCGCGAAAGCAGCCCGTTGGAGCAGTCGGCCATATCGGCCGCGAAAAACCTGCCGGACTATCTGCGCGCCACAAAGGATCCGGCGTCTGGCACTATTTTCGTGCGGATCACCAAACCCGGAATCCTCGGCCCAGGGATCGTATGCAGCAAGAAATATTGCAGCCACCGTTATTCAAGCGCCCAGGCGTGGAATGCGGACCAGAGCCTTCTTCTTATCGCCAATGGCTGTGGCGGAATGTGCTTCCTCGACGGGCGCACCTACGTCCCATTGTTCCACCGTGATCGCTCGACAGAATGCGAATGGCACCCCAAGGACCCCAACCTGATGATTTGTGTTGGCGGTCGCCAGATTTCCACTTGGGCGCCACGCACCAATCATGAAGATGTCTTGTTCGTCGCGGCAGCCTATCGCGATCTTCAGTTCGGACCGTACAAGGGCAATCCGAGCCGCGACGGCAACCGCATCGCGGTGCGTGCAACGCGCAATGACGGCAAAGCCGTGGTCTTTGGCTACGACCTCAAGCTGCAGCGGAAGTTCCCGGATATCGATCTTGCCCAACTTCCGGGGACCACCAACTCCTGCTCCATCTCTCCGCTTGGGACCAGCATTCTGTGCTTCCAGGAATTGCCGGACGGCAATGAACCGAGCTTCATCTTTTCCATTGATGGGACCTTGCGCCAGAAGTGGACGGAGCATCATCGCCCCGGTCACGGCGACATGACGGTCGATGCCGATGGCAGCGAAATCTATGTAGGAATCAGCAAATCGGATCCGGACAAGTATCAGGTCATCAAGCGCAAATTGTCCGACGGCAAGGTCACCTCGCTGATGAAATATGGCGAAGCCCAGCATGTGTCGCTCAGGTCCCTGGACAGGCCCGGCTGGGTGTTTGTGAGCTATGCCGGGACGCCCGCCGAAGTATCGAAGCACCAGGATTGGGCGCCATACGCGCAGCAGGTCATTGCGCTGCGCACGGACGGCAGCGGCGAGGTGCGCCGCATCGTCGACACGCACGATGCTCCGTTCGACTACTGGAGCGAGACGCATGCCTCGCCGTCTCCAGACGGCACGCAGATAGTTTGGTCGAGCAATTGGGGCGTTCCCGGCGGTCAGGTCTACGATTTCGTAGCCCGTGTCGAATGGCCCCGTGAACTGGTATCGACGCAGAAGGAGTTTGTCGCAGATGGCCTTCGTTAAACGAACCGTTCTTGCCTCGGCTGCCGTCATGTCCCTGACATCGATGGCTGTCGCGGGCGATACCGAGCCTTATAAACTGTCACCTGGCGATACCGTCGAGATCGGGATTGCGTCGATCGCGGATCGAACGCAGCGAGCCGTGGTCCAGATGGATGGCAATATCGCGCTTCCCGAAGTCGGGATGGTCATGGTCGCGGGCCTCACCGGGGCCGAATTGCAGACGCGCATGCAAGCGCTTTTGCCGACCAAGATCTTTCATGTGCGCCTGCCCGATGGCAGGGAGCAAATGGTCGTCATCAAGCCAGACGATGTGACCGCCATCATCGCCGATTACCGTCCGATCTATGTGATGGGCGATGTGCTTACCCCGGGACAACAGGCCTACCGTCCGCTCATGACCGTGCGGCAGGCGCTCGCCGTCTCCGGCGGCTTCAGCCTGTTGCGGTCACGGCCAGGCCAGACCGGGCCCGATCCGGTCGATCTCCGGCGCGACTACGAGACATTGTGGGGCGACTACACCAAAGACTATTTTCACGCCGCCCGCGTCCAGGCCGAACTGCAGGGCCAGGCGGATTTCGACACGCACATACCGCAAGGATCACCTCTGTCGCCCAGTGTCGGAACCGCGATCGCCCAAGCCGAAATGGACGCGCTGAAGATCGCGCTGAGCGATTTCCAGCAGGAGCAGGCTTTTCTCGAGAAGGGCGAGAAGGACGCAGCGGATCAAATCGAGGTGCTGCAGAAGCGCGAAAAGGTCGAGGCCGAGGGCGTGAAAGCCGATCAGGAGGACCTGGCGCGCGTAACCAAGGTGTTTGAGTCAGGCAACCTGACCAACAACCGGCTCGCCGATGTCCGGCGCGCCTTGCTTCTCTCTTCTAGCGGGGCGCTTCAAACATCGGTCGAGCTCATGAGGGCGCGACGCCAGCAGGAGGACTATGTCAGGCAGCACGAGCGCAATGAGAATCAGAGGAAGATCGGCTTGCTGACCGATCTGAAGGACACCAACGCGCGGCTTGCCGACGTCACCGCCAAACTCCACGCCGCCAGCCAGAAGCTGCAACCGACCGGGGCATCCGCCCAGCCATTGCCGATTGCCGGCGAAACAATCCGGGCGCAAGTCACGATCGTGCGCAGGATAGGCGAGGAGTGGCGCACATTGTCGGCCGACGAAGATACGATCGTGATGCCGGGGGACACCGTCGAAGCCAAGTTCAGCAGCGATCCACTGAGCGCGGCAATCCAATAGGCCGCCTCGGTTCGACCGATAGAAAAGGTTTGGGGAACTCACTGTTCGATCGCGCGATCGAACACCAACGAACGGGAGGTCCCGTGAGACCCAATTCCAAGCAAGGGATGAAGCCGATGCCGTCGACGAACGCGGCTCAAATGTCTCAATCGGCAAGTCATGCTTCCGATACGCCTTCAGCGGCGCGAATTCCGCTGGCCGATTCCCAGACCGGTGATTCCAGAATTTGGCAAGAGCCGACGCCGAAGCAGAACGTCCGTCCGCAAGGCGACCGGCTGTCGGAAGGCTACAGGACCAGCCATTGCGCGCCGGGCTACGGTGCGCATTACAACAAAACGCACGAGTCCGGCTATTATGGCGCGCTTTGGGAGAAAGTCGAAAAGCCCCTGATCCTGGGCGTTCTTTGCCCAATGGGCGGAGCCGATCGAAAGTGCCTCGATTTCGCATGCGGAACAGGTCGCATCACCAATGTGGCAGCCGGGCTCTTCGGCGAGGTGGTTGGCGTCGACATTTCCAAATCCATGCTTGGCTGCGCGCAAGTTCCGCCCAATGTGAGACTGCGTCACACTGATATGACGACGGAACCTCTCGGCGAAGCCTTTGACGTCGTAACGGCCTTTCGCTTCTTTCTGAATGCCGAGGATCGGCTAAAGTCTGAAGCGCTGAAGGCGATAAATGAGCATCTCAAAGCCGACGGGCGGCTTGTGTGCAACATTCACATGAATGCGACGTCCCCCATCGGCCTGATTTGCCGGCTGCTTAATCGGTTGTTTGGACGCACAGTCCGCAACACGCTGAGCGCAGCGAGGTTCAAGGAACTCTTGACCGCGTCCGGGTTCCTGGTCGAGGAGATAATACCTTACGGCTATCTACCTCGGCCGGGACACCTCTTGCCAGGGGCCTGCGAAGCATTGATGGAGCCTGTCGAGAAGGCGTCCAGAACCCTTCGCGTTCCTGGACAACTGGCGCAGCATTTCCTGGTTGTTGCAAAAAAGCGCTAGAAGATGGGAACCGCGCACTCAAATGTCCCCGTGAAACGGCTGCGAGCCGTCCAGCCGGCGCTTGCGTCAGGGGACGAATCGCGCCCGAAAAGAATGGTGCAGTGTCGGCGTGATTGCCTGGCGTCACCCGTCCGCTCAACCCGAAAATGGCGGTTTCCCCAGGTTTTCCCCCGATTTGATGCGTCGATTCCCAGTTTCTCGGGCCAGCGTCACGATTTCGCTACATTTGGACAAGAGGGCACGTAAGTTAGCGGGGCGTAATATGATACAGTGAAGAGGGAACGCCCCTGAAAACCGAAAATCTGTGCGTGGCCGGCAAGGCCACCGAAGTTGCGCGACGATTTCTCACCGGAAGTCACGCGCTATGAACCCCGTCGGAAGACTTTCGCCCGATCTGCGTGCCGCTATGCTCGGCTGTGCGCCCGCACTGGTAGGCGTTGGCGCGTTCTCGGCGGTCATAAACATTCTCGCGCTGACCGGCTCCGTCTATATGCTGCAAATCTACGATCGCGTTTTGCCTTCGCAGAGCGTTCCGACGCTTGTTGGTTTTACGATCGGGATGCTGGGCCTCTATGCCGTCTATGGATTGCTCGACTTCGTGCGGCTTCGCCTGCTGGTTCGCATCGGCAATCGCCTCCATAAGACGCTGCAGCAAAAAGTCTTCGCTCTCTCGCTCTCCCTGCCGCTCATCGGCGGGCAGAATGCGAGCCGGGTACAGCCGCTTCGCGATCTTGATCAGTTGCGCGGCTTCCTTTCAGGGTTGGGGCCGACTGTCGTCTTCGACGCGCCCTGGATGCCATTCTATCTGCTGGTCATCTATCTGCTGCATCCGTCGCTCGGTCTGCTGGCAACGGGCGGTGCGATTGTTGTCGTGCTGCTCACCGTGATCGCGGAGATCCTTGGCCGCGGACCGGCCGCGCGGGCGTCCGAGACACTCGTGTCGCAACGCAACCTGGCCGATTCCGGCCGCCGCAATGCGGAGGTCGTGCGCGCCATGGGGCTTTCCGGGCGGCTCGCCCGGCGCTGGAGTGAGATTAATCACGCCTATCTTGGGCATCAGGAGCGGCTCTCCGACATTGTCGGCGCCACCGGTTCGCTGTCGAGGGCGCTTCGTATGGCCTTGCAGTCTTCCGTTCTGGGACTGGGTGCCTATCTCGTGATCGGGGGTGAGGCTTCGCCAGGTGTGATCATAGCATCGTCCATCTTGCTCGGCCGCTCGTTGGCCCCGGTCGATGCGGCGCTTGCCAACTGGAGAGGGTTTGTCGCGTTCCGGCAGAGCTATTCCCAACTGGCGGTGGCGCTTGCCGCCTTTGGCAGCCACGGCGAGCTCATGGAACTGCCACGCCCGCAGGCGATGCTGGCGGTCGAGGATCTGACGATAGCGCCGCCAAGCCAGCAAAAACCGACCGTGACCAATGTCAGCTTTCAGCTATCCAGCGGGGCGGGCATGGCCATTGTCGGCCCAAGCGGCTCCGGAAAGACCACGCTCGTGCGCGCCCTGGTGGGCGTGTGGCAGCCGCTGCGCGGCATGGTGAGGCTGGACGAAGCCTCGCTCGATCAATGGGGCCAGGAACAGCTTGGCGCCCATATCGGCTACCTGCCGCAGGATGTCGAACTGTTCGACGGAACCGTTGCCGACAACATTTCGCGCTTTGGCGGCGGCGGCGACGCCAAGGGTGTGCTGGCGGCCGCCAGGGCCGCTGGCGTCGACAAGATGATCATGCGTTTGCCGGATGGTTTCCAAACACGCGTAGGCGAGGGAGGCGCAGCCCTGTCGGCCGGACAGAGGCAACTCGTCGGACTTGCCAGGGCTCTTTATGGCGATCCATTCCTTGTCGTCCTCGACGAGCCCAATTCGAACCTGGACGTCGACGGTGATGCTGCCCTGGCCGGAGCGATCCTGGCGGTGCGCCGGCGTGGCGGCATCGTCATCATTGTCGCGCACCGTCCTTCCGCTCTCACCAATATCGACAGCGTACTCGTCATGGCGAACGGGACGCTTCATTCCTTCGGCTCGCGCGAGGAGGTCCTGGCGAACGTTATCCGGCCATTCCCCCCGGCAGCCCGGCCGGCGTCGGCTGTCTCGATGCAAAAAGGCGTGAGCGGTCATGCGTGAGGTATTTTCCTATGTCTGATGTGACCATGTCGACATTCGCTGCGATTGGCCCTGCGATTGGCGATGCGAACCGAAGGCCCGGGACGCATGCGGCCGATGCACGGGACGATATCCGGGCCAATCTCATTCTTGGCCTGGTGGTCACCGCTCTGCTGATTGCCGGCGGAGGGCTTTGGCTGGGTTTGACCAAAATCGCCGGCGCGGTGATTGCGCCCGCCACCGTGGTGGTCGAAAGCAACATAAAGAAAGTCCAGCATCTGACCGGCGGCACGGTCGGAGGCATCTTCGCGCAAGACGGGGACCATGTGCGGGCCGGCGACGTGGTGGCCAGGCTGGACGACACGCTGACGCGGGCCAATCTGCAGATCATCAGTGAGGATCTCGATCGCACGACCGTTCGTCTTGCCCGGCTGGAAGCCGAGCGGCAAGGCCTGCCGGAAATGCAGCTTCCGCCTGGCCTTCAGACGCGCATGGGCGATCCGCAAATCGCAGCGCTGGTCAGCGGCGAGCGCACCCTGTTCGAAAGCCGTGCAGCGGCGCTGACCGGACAGAAGGCGCAGCTGCAAAGCCGCTCGAAGCAACTCGAACGTCAGATCGACGGCCTCAAGGCGCAACAGACGGCCGAAGACCAGTCCGTGGTCCTGCTGGACGGGGATCTCACCGATGTCGAGGCGCTGTTCTCAAAGAAATTGGTGTCCAAGGAGAGACTGAGCAACGTCAAGCTGGATGCCACCCGGGCGCACGGAGAATCAGGACGCCTCGCGGCGGCCGTCGCCGAGGCGCAGGGCCGGATCAGCGAGACCGAATTGCAGATTCTTCAGCTCGATGAGCAAAGGCGCAGTGAGGTGACCAGTGAACTTCGCGAAACCGAAGCCAAGCAGACCGAACTCAGCGAGCGCCAGGTTGTGGCGCAAGACGAGTTGAGCAAAACGACCATCCGCGCTCCGCAATCTGGAACGGTGCAGGAATCCTCCATCCACACGGTCGGCGGCGTGATCGCTCCCGGAGAAGTGCTCATGATGATCGTGCCCGACGCCGACAACCTCGTCGTCGATGCGCTGATCCCGCCATCGCGCATAGATGACATTCGTCCCGGTCAGCGGGTCTCGATCCGGTTCCCGGCTTTCGATGCCGGCACGACGCCGGCTTGCCAAGGATCGATCAAGCGCATTTCGGCGGACCTGATCAAGGATCAACAACACCAGCTCTCGTATTTTTCGGCGCGCATCAACGTCGAGAACAAGGCAGCCTGCCTGACCGATGCCAAGGTGCTGAAACCGGGTATGCCGGCCGAGGTCCATATCAGTACCGACGAACGCTCCGTCTGGTCCTATCTGCTGAAGCCTCTCACCGATCAGATGTCCCGGGCCTTCCGCCAGTGAGGCGGCGAACGGTTGGAAGCGAGCGCAGTTTTCGAGCAGCTCTTGTTCTTACGACGCGGTGAACGCCCTGCGGCGAACGCGGCGGGCGGCACGCGCCGTCCGCTCCGCCGCCACGGGGATCTTGGTCACGACGCTCTCCTGCGGCAAGACGCTGGCGGCCTTGTGGAGCCTCTCATAGGGGAGGAGTTCGCGGATCCGGGCGTTGACCAATGCGATTTCGGCCCGCAGGTCTTCGCATTCCTGCCGGCGGACATCGAGTTGGATCTGATCGGATGCCTGCTGCAGCGAAAGCTGTGAAAAATTGGCGGTTATCCTGGAAAGGTTCAGCCTGTCCGTCTCGGCCTCCTTGGTCAGAGCAGCCAACCTTTCATCGGCGACCTGCTTTTCCGCCACCGCGTCGCTCCATTGAAGCTTGAGCTTGGCGATCTCACTTGAGGTCTCGCTGTTTGTCTTTGATGTAAGCTCCAGTCGCGACTGGAGGCTCTGGATTTCAGAACGCAATCCTCGGATCTCGACGCGGCAGCGTTCGATCTCCGCATCCTTGTCCCCCTCCATGATGCGGGCGGCTTCCGTCACCTCCGACAGTCTGGCCTGGGTGACCTCGAGCGCCGTGTGCAGCCGTGTCGCCTCCTTTTCGCTTCTTCCGAGCGCGCCCAGCATTTCGGAATTTCGCGCCGCTTCGTTGGCGTGGATCGTGGAGAAGGAGTCCAGCCTGTGCCGCGCCTCGTCCTCCCGCTTCAACGCCTTTTCGAGGTCGATCGACACGCTGACATTCTTTTCGCGCAGCAGCTTGTTCTCGCGCGCGCGTCTGTCGGCCTCGACGGTCACGGCGGCAAGCGTGTTCGTTAGGTCGCCAAATTCGGCTTCTTTTTTTGCGTTCGTATTCGCCGCCTCGACCAGTTCCAGCCTTGCCGCGGCCAATGCGCCGCGAAGCGCTTCGCTGTCCTGAACCAGGCTTGCCTCGCGCTGCTGCAACGCCTCCACGACAGTTTCACGCTCATGCTGTCTTCGGCTCAGATCGTTGAGCTTGTCCGACAGGTCTCTTTGCCCAGCATTCAGGTTTAGATTCGCCAGCTCCAATTCGTTGGCGCGAAGGATGTCGGCGTGCAGGATGTGGAAGAATTCGCGGGTCAGGTGATGCGTGCTCGCGAGCTCCGACAGTTTCGCGTTGATCTCTTCGAAGTGCACCTTCGCATCGCGAAACAGCCCGTCGAAGGAACTCAAGGCAGCCATGCGGCTTTGCGTATGGGAGGTCAGCCGTCGCGCGGTTTCAGGAATGTCCGCATCGTCGTCGGCTTGCGCGACGTTATCCTGTTCCATGACCGTCTCGCCCGGAACAGGGTCGTTTTCGAGCTCCAGCAAATCAAGGCACTCGTCGACGGCATTGGCCAAGTCAGCTTCGAGTTCCTCGAATGACTTGTCCGCATTGTCGGTGCGTCTGATCAGATCCTTGAACTTCATGCCTACTCCCCCTTCATGCCTGAACCGAGCAAGGCACGCTTGGACTGAGATTGCTTTTGTATCGAGAGATCAGGTCAGCGTCTTCGTGCAATCAAACGATGCCCAGCGCCAACGATCCGGCGTCGGCGACCTTCTTGCGTTACCGAAATTCAGCGCCTGTACAGCAGTCGAATGTTCGCTCTGCTGGCATGCGCGGCAGTCCCCACGGCCTTCGCGTGGGAAGTTCCCCGAGGAAGATCAAGCGGCCCGACAGCCTCTTGGAGGGGGGCATCAGGCGGCCGGGCCTAACCGGCTGATGTGTTGTGTTGCCGGCTGAACCAACATGCGCCTCGGCTCGCGGGCGCGCATCATTCAAACGAACACTCCTCGTCAGGGCGGGCGTCCCTTAGCGATTGCGCAGGCCCGCCGCCTGGACCCGCGCCCTCTCGGCCACTTCGATTTCAAGCGCGGCATTTCAGGTCCGATTAAGCCGGCAGGCTCCTTCAAATGAACGATCAGTTCACGATCAAGGAGAGGTAATGTGGTTTTCGGCAATAAGGGCGGGATTCTGCAGGCTGTTGGGGACAAAGCCATGTGCGGTATCGTTGGAATCGTCAGCCATTCGCAGGTTGCGCCGCTGATCCTCTCCACGCTGAAGCGGCTCGAGTATCGCGGCTATGACTCGGCCGGCGTCGCCACTGTCTTGAAGGGTGAGCTTGGCCGCCGCCGCGCCGAGGGCAAGCTGGTCAATCTGGAGCGCCGGCTCAGGGACGAGCCGCTCGAA
>NZ_JAFFIW010000022.1 GCF_018588885.1 Mesorhizobium sp. dw_380 | reverse complement strand
GTTCGGGCCACTGGCGCCCAGGGTTGAAGAAGACTGCAGGAATACCCGAGCAGATTCGATCGTGAAATCAGCGGGTTGATCAGTTGGGTATCGTTACGCGTCAATGTAAGTTGTCACTGACGGACGCGTTGGGCCACCGCCCTCGGCGAGGCTTCACCCGTTGATGACACCGCGCGCCCGCTTTCTCTCAGCAGCCGCGAGCAACTCGACGAAGGCACGAACCTTGGCGGGCCGGAACCGAGCTGGTGGGAAGACGGCATGGATGCCGCCGGTGGGCAAGGTCCAGCCGGCAAATATCGGGACGAGCCGTCCCTCGCGAATCTCGTCGCCGACGCTGTAATCCGGGAAGATGCCAAGTCCGATGCCGGCGAGCACACAGGCGAGGGCAGCCGGGCTTTTGTCGCATGTGACAACGGGATTGAGGTCGGTCAGCACCGTTTCCCCGTCCCTGGAAAACAGCCATTGGCCGATGCCGCGCAGCTGGGCGTTGCCGACCCAGGCCAGCGACCTCGCCTGGCGCGGGCTCACATCCGGCGGAAGGCTCGCCGCGAAGACAGGGCTCGCCACCACGATCTGCCGTATCGTGCCGAGGCGCCGCGCCTGGTTGGAGGAGTCCGCAAGCCAGCCGACGCGGATGCCGAGATCGATCTGCTCGTCCACCAAATTGCTCACCGCGTCATCGAAGATCGCCTCGACGCGCATCTGCGGATAAGCCTTCAGGTACGCCGCCATGACCGGCGCCACCACCTTGGTGCCATAGTCGAGTGGCGCGGTCAGCCTCAGCATTCCGCTGGGTTCGACGGCGCCTTGCGATATTTCGCCATAGGCCGCCTCCGCCTCGCGCAGGATGATCACCGCCCGGTCATAGAAGAGGCGGCCCTCCTCATTCGCCGTGACGCGCCGGGTCGTGCGCTGCAGCAGCGTCGCGCCCAGTTCCTCTTCGAGCCTGCCGATCTGATGGCTGACCACGGCCTTGGCGACGCCAAGCCGGTCCGCGGCCGCCGTGAACGAGCCGGTTTCCATCACCGTGGTGAAGTAGACGAGGCGGTTGAGGTTCAGAAGGTCGGCCAAGGCGGCTGCTTTTGTCTGATTTGATCAGACAGTTTGTATTGTTGTGCGCCGTTTATCGCAAGACCAACGCCTGCCACATATGCGCCGGGACATTGGACTGACCCGCACCAAGGATGGCGGCGATCATGAGCAATTCGGACGTGACATATCTTTTCGATCCGCTCTGCGGCTGGTGCTACGGCGCCACGCCGATGCTGGACAGGCTGTCGGCCTGCGGCGTGCGCATCGAGCTGCTGCCGACCGGCCTGTTTTCCGGTGCAGGCGCGCGTCCGATGGATGAAGGTTTTGCCGCCCATGCCTGGGCCAACGACCAGCGTATCGAGCGCCTGACCGGGCAATCGTTCACGCAGACCTATCGGCACAATGTCCTCAATGTCCGTGGCACCTTGCTGGATTCGCGTGCCGCCACGCTCGGCATCAGCGCCGCCGGTCTGGAAGACCCCAGCCGCCCGATGATCGCGCTGAAGGCGATCCAGCGTGCGCGCTATGTCGACGGCCGCGATGTCGTGACTGTCGAAGGTGTGGCTGCGGTGCTCGCCGACGCTGGCATGGCGGAGGCCGCCGAAAGGCTGAAGAAGCCGACCGACACCTTGCTGACGGCTCACCGCGAGCTGGTCGGTCGAGGCCGCGCACTGTTCCGGCGCCTGCACGCCAATGGCGTGCCTTCGATCGCCGTTATCCGCAACAATGCGCCCCGGCTCATCGGTTCGAACGCGCTGTTCGGTAGCTTCGACAATCTCGTCGCCCATATTGGGGCGGCGTGATCTCCCCCACTGACCTCCAACAAGGACTGGAAAAAGACATGGCAAAAGTCGCTCTCATCGGTGCATCGGGCGCTGTCGGTTCGCGCCTGCTCAAGGAACTCTCCGACCGTGGCCACACGGTCACCGGTATTGCCCGCAACCCTGAAAAGATTGCCGCACTGCCCGGCGTGACGGTCAGGAAGGGCGATGTCTTCGACGGGGAAGGCCTCGCCAAGCTGATCCGCGGCCATGATGTGGTGATAAGCGCGGTGCATTTTCTGGACAGCGACGCCGATACGCTGATCGCCGCAGTGCGCGCATCCGGCGTGAAGCGCTATCTCGTCGTCGGCGGCGCCGGCAGCCTTGAAGTCGCACCCGGCAAAAGGCTGGTCGACACCCCTGAATTCCCTGATATCTACAAGGCCGAAGCGCAGAAGGGCGCCGACTTCCTCGACAAGTTGAAGACGGTCGGCGACCTCGACTGGACGTTCCTGTCACCTTCCGCCATGTTCATCCCGGGTGAGCGCACCGGCAAGTTCCGCCTCGGCAAGGACACGCTGCTGGCCTCGGACAAGGGCAGCAGCATTTCCTTCGAGGACTACGCCATCGTCATGGTCGACGAGATCGAGAAGCCCGCCCATGTCAGGCAGCGTTTCACTGTCGGCTACTAATTGAAAGTGCGGATGGCCGGGCCTCAACCGAGCCCGGCCGACGCCAGCCGCATCAGCGCTTCGCGGACGCCGACAATGCCAGGCGTCAGGCGGGAAACAGGAATGCCGAAGCGGGATCGAAAAAGATGCGCTGACCTGATGTGGTGGCGCTATCGGTTGCCTGTGCGTCAGAAGTTGGCCTGACATCGATTTCGTCGCCGCCGGCCGTGCGCGCCACGACGCGCCGGCGGTCGCCGAAGAACGACGTGTCGACGATCTCGACGGCCAATGCCGCGCTCGCCGGCCCGGGCGTGAGTCGGAAGGCCTCCGGGCGAACCATCAGCCGGACCTTCTGGCCCTGGCCGAAGGGTGTTGTTGCCTTCACGCCGGTCACGATCGAGCCGTCGGCGAGACGGACTGTCGCCGCGCCGGCCGTGGTTTGCAAATGCTCTGCCGACAGGAAGTTCGAGTTGCCGATGAAGCCGGCCACGAACTCGCTCACTGGCCGGAGGTAGAGATCCTCGCCTGTGCCGATCTGTTCGATACGTCCTTCCTTGAACAGAGCGATGCGGTCCGAAAGATGGAGCGCTTCTTCCTGATCGTGCGTGACATAGAGGATGGTGACGCCGGTCTCGCGATGGATGCGGCGGATCTCGGCCTGGATTTCCTGGCGCAGCTTCTTGTCGAGCGCCGACAGCGGCTCGTCCATCAACAGGATCGGTGGATCGTAGGCGAGCGCGCGCGCAAGCGCCACGCGCTGCTGCTGGCCGCCTGACAGCGCACCTGGGTAGCGGTCGGCGAATTTTTCCAGACGCACCAGCCCCAGCATGTCGCCGACCTTGCGCTTCACCTCGGTATCCGGCCGGCGGCGCACCCGCAGCGGGAAGGCGACATTCTCGGCGACGCTCAGATGCGGAAACAGGGTATAGCGCTGGAAGACCATGCCGATGTTGCGCTTGTGCGACGGCACCGAAAGCAGCGACTTGTCTTCCAAAAGCACGTCGCCAGAGCTTGGGTCCTGAAAGCCGGCGATCGCGTAAAGCGTCGTCGACTTGCCGGAGCCCGACGGTCCGAGGAAGGTCAGGAACTCGCCCTTGGGCACATCGATGGTGACGTCATGGACGGCGACGAAGGCGCCGAACGTCTTTCTCACCGCGCGTATCGACAGGAATGGCCGGCTCATCTGGACAGTTTCCTGCGAAGGAGTGCGGTCGCGATCATCAGGCACAGGGTCAGGCCGACGAGCAGGCTGGAGGCAGCGGCGACAACCGGGCTGAGGTCGGCGCGCAGGCTGCCCCAGATCTTGACCGGCAAGGTCTGCAAGGTCGGGCTCGCCATGAAGATCGCCACCACGACCTCGTCCCATGAGGCGAGGAAAGCAAAGATCGCGGCCGAGAAGATGCCGATCCTGATCGAGGGCAAGGTGATCCTGAGCCGCGCCTGCAGCGGGCTGGCGCCGCAGACGATGGCCGCGTCCTCGATGGATTTGTCGAAGCCCTCGAGCGCGGCGGTGATCGGGATGATGGCGAAAGGCAGCGCCAGGATGGTATGCGCGATGACGAAGCCGATCGTGGTGCCGGCGAGCCCAATGCGCAGGAAGAAGGCATAGATGGCGATGGCGAAAACCACGACGGGCAGCACCATCGGCGTCAGCAGCAGCCCGCGCAGGACCTGGCGTCCGCGAAATTCGCCCCTGACCAGGCTGAAGGACGCGAACAGGCCGATTGCGACTGCAAGGATGGCGGCCATGGCGGCAATTTTCGCGCTGGTCAGCGCGGCATCGATCCAGGCCGGGTCGGCCAGCAATTGCTGATACCATTTCAGCGTCCAGCCGGGCGGCGGGAACGCCAGCCAGCGAGACGAACCAAATGACAAGAGCACGATGAAAACCACCGGCAGCAAAAGGAAAGCGGCAACCAGCGCCGTGAAGCCCGCAAGGGCCACACGCAGCCATCCGAGCCTGTCATAGTCGAGCAGCATCCTCAAAGCCCTCCGCCGGCGCGCCTGGCGCCGACCAGCCGCAGCTGGATCGCGTAGAGCGCCATGGTGACGGCAAGCAGCACGAAAGCGGCGGCGCTGCCGAGCCCCCAGTTGAGCAGCGACTGCACCGTCTGGGCGATCATTTCGGCCAGCATCATGTTGGATGTGCCGCCGAGCAGTGCAGGCGTCACGAAATAGCCAAGCGACATGACGAAGACCATCAGTCCGCCAGCTGCGATGCCGGGAAGCGACAGCGGCAGCAGGATGCGGCGGAAGGCCTCGAATTGGCTGGCGCCGCAAAGGGCCGCCGCACGCAGCGTCATCGGGTCGATCGCCCGCAGCGTGCCGACCAGCGGCAGGATCATGAAGGGCAGCATGATGTAGACCATGCCGATGGTCACGCCGGCCAGATTGTTGATGAGCGGCAGCGGTTCCTGGATAATGCCAAGCCCTATCAGAGCCCGGTTGATCACTCCGGTGCGCTGCAGCAGCACCATCCACGCATAAGTGCGGGTGAGAAGGTTCGTCCACATCGACAGGATGATGATGCCGAAGACGATCGAGCCCATGGCTGGCGGCATGATCGCCAGCATCCAGGCGACGGGAAAAGCCCCCACGATGGTGACCGCGGTGACGACCGATGCGACCAGGAAGGTGTTGAGGAACACCCGCACGTAGGTGCCGCTGCCGAACAAGGCGGCGTAATTCTGCAGGCCCGGCTCTGGATCGGTGACGCTGCGCAACAACAAGGCCACCACCGGCACGATGAAGAACAGGCCGACAAGCATCAGGGCGGGCAACGCGCCGCCGGTGCCGGCGGGCAGGCCGGCAACGGAAGAGCGGCTGAGGGAATTTCCCGGCATGGAGCGGTTCCTGTTGCCCGGACGAGACGCGGCTTTCACGCCTCGCCGGTTTGTGATGGCTGCGCTATTTGGTCTGCCAGGCATACCAGCGCGTGGCGATCTCATCGCGATGCTCGGCCCAGTAGTTCATGTCGAGGTTGATCTGGCCCTCGACATGGGCATCGGGCAGGGCCTTGACGGCATCGGCGGGCATCTCGGCCTTGGCCTTGGTGTTGACAGGCGCATAGCCGCTTGCTTCGGCGAACTTCGCCTGACCGGCCGGGCTGCTGGCGGCAGCGAGGAACTTCATCGCGCTGTCCTTGTTCTTGGCGCCCTTAGGCACGATAAGCACGTCGGCGGCGGTGAGGTTCTGGTTCCAGGAGACGCCGACATCGGTGCCATCCTGCTGGAGCGCGAAGACGCGCCCGTTCCACAGCTGGCCGAAGGCGGCCTCGCCGGAGGCAATCAGCTGCTGCGATTCAGCACCGCCGCTCCACCAGACGATATCGGACTTGATGGTATCGAGTTTCTTGAAGGCACGGTCGAGATCGAGCGGATAGAGCTTGTCCGCCGGCACGCCGTCGGCCAGCAGGGCGATCTCGATGACGCCCGGCGCCGACCATTTGTAGAACGTCCGCTTGCCCGGGAATTTCTTGACATCGAACATGTCGGCCCAGCTCGTCGGTTCGCCCGAGACGGCGCCCTTGTTCCAGGCGAGCACGAAGGAATAATAGAAGCTGCCGACGGCATGCTCATTGCTGAAGCGCGGGTCGAGATCTGCCTTGGGCACGACCGCATAGTCGATCGGTTGCAGCAACCCGTCCTTGGCTGCCTTGATGGCGAAGTCCATTTCCACGTCGACGACATCCCAGGTGACGTTACCGGCGTCGACCATGGCCTTGAGCTTGCCATAGTCGGTCGGCCCGTCCTGCAGGACCTTGATGCCGGAGCTTGCCTCGAAGGGAGCCGCCCAGGATTTGGTCTGCGCTTCCTGCGTGGTGCCGCCCCAGCTGGTGAAGACCATTTCATCGGCCTTGGCGGCGGTTGCCGTGAGCAGCCCGGCCAGCAGGCCGGTCAGGATCAGTTTCATGTCATTCTCCTCTGTTGGTCTGTTCTTGTTTTTCTCAGTGCACCCGCGCCCCACGCTCCTCAGCGCATGACGAAGGGATCGGGGATCGGCTCGTCCGAGGTCTTGATCCAGACCGATTTCGAGCGCGTGTAATCTCTGATGGCGTCGAGTCCGCCTTCGCGGCCGAGTCCCGACAGGCCGTAGCCGCCGAACGGAACGAGCGGCGACACGGCGCGATAGGTGTTGACCCAGACGACGCCGGCATGGATGTCGCGTGCCATGCGGTGCGCCTTGCCGAGATTGCTGGTGAAGACGCCGCAAGCGAGGCCGAAGGGCGTGTCGTTGGCGAGCGCCAGCGCCTGTGCCTCGCTGTCGAAGGCAAGCACGCTGAGCACCGGACCGAACAATTCCTCTCGCACGCAGGGCAGGTCGGCCCTGCCGGCATCGATGATGGTCGGCGTATAGTAGAAGCCGGGGCCGTCCGGGCGTGCGCCGCCGGTAACCAGCATGCCGCCCGCTGCAAGGCTCTCGGCGACGACCTTCTCGATCCAGTCGCGCTGGCGCAGCGTGGCGAGCGGACCCATTTCGGTGGCCGGATCCTGCGGATCGCCGATGCGGATCGCCTCGGCCTTGCGCTTCAGCCGGGCGAGGAATTCGCCTTTTACGGAATGTTCGATCAGCAGCCGCGATCCGGCGACGCAGCTCTGGCCGGTCGCCGCGAAAATGCCGGCCACGACCGCGTTGGCGGCGCTGTCGAGGTCGGCGTCGGCGAAGACGACGACCGGGCTTTTGCCGCCGAGTTCCAGCGTCGTGTAGGCGAGGTTCTCAGCCGTGTTTTTGACGATGGCGCGCGCCGTCGACGGCCCGCCGGTGAAGGCAACGCGCGAGACCAGCTTATGGCTGGTCAGGGGTTGCCCACATTCTTTGCCGAAGCCGGCGAGGATGTTGACGACGCCCTGAGGAAAGCCGGCTTCCTGGATGAGTTCGGCAAAGGCGAGCAACGGCGCCGGGCCGTCCTCGGAAGCCTTGAGCACGACGGTGCAGCCGGCGGCGAGCGCCGGGCCGAGCTTGACCGCCGAGAGGAAGAGCTGCGAGTTCCACGGCACAACCGCGGCAACGACGCCGATCGGCTCGCGGCGGATGGTGACGTCGAGATCCGGCTTGTCGATCGGTACATGCGCGCCTTCGTGCTTGTCGGCGAGCCCGCCATAGTAGCGGTAGTAGTCGCCGACATAGGCGATCTGGGCGCGGGTCTCGCGAATGATCTTGCCGGTGTCACGTGTCTCGAGTTCGGCAAGCCGCCCGGCATTGGCCGCAACGAGGTCGCCCAGTTTGACCAGCAGTTTGCCACGCGCGGTCGCCGTCATCGTTCGCCACGGGCCCGAGCGCAGCGCGCTGTGCGCCGCCTCGACGGCGCGGTCGACATCGGCTTCGCTCGCCGCCGGCATCTTCGCCCAGGCTGCCCCGGTCGAGGGGTCGACACTGTCGAAGGTGGCGGACGGCTCGTCGAAGCGACCGTCGATGAAGTTCCTGAAGGGGGCGTTGGTCATGGGCGCGCAATCAGAGGAAGGCCGGCATCACCCGGTCGATGAACAGTTGCAGCGATCTTGTCTTGCGCTCATGCGGAAGCCCGCTGTCGATCCAGATCGAATACTGGTCGTAGCCGAGCGCCTCATAGGCTTTCAGCCGGGCGATGACCTCGTCGGCCTCCCCGATCACGAGGTTCTGCCTGATCTTGTCGGGCGCGTATTGCGGCATGGCCGCGATCTCGTCCGCCGTCAGCGGCTCCAATATGCCTTGATGCACCGGCTTTTTGTTCTGGAACCAGGCTCCGAACTGGCAGTAGAAGGTCGACAGATCCCGGGCGAGACGATCGGCATCGGCCGCGTCCTCCGCGACGAAGGTGTGCATCAAGAGCATGATTTCCGGCCGTGCGATGTCGGGATGGGCATCGCATGCGGTGTTGAAGCGCTGCATCAGGTTCGTCACCTCCTCGTCGCCGGAAGCCAGCGGCGTCACTTGGACTTTGCAGCCATTGGCGACGGCAAAGTCGTGCGAGTTCGGATCGCGCGCGGCCACCCAGATCGGAGGGTAGGGTTTTTGCACAGGCTTCGGCGAGGAGGTGGTCGGCGGGAACGACCAGAACTCACCGGACAGTTCGAAATCACCATCCCACAGGCCGCGGATCGCCGGGATGATCTCGCGCATGCGCTGGCCGGCGCCCCAGGCGTCGAGGCCTGGAAAGACGCGCTGGTATTCGTAGCTGTAGGCGCCCCGCGCAATGCCGATGTCGACCCGGCCGCCGCTGATGACGTCGGCCATCGCCGCTTCGCCGGCAAGCTTGATCGGGTGCCAGAAGGGCGCAATCACGGTCCCGGTGCCGAGGCGAATGCGGCTGGTCTTGGCCGCCAGATAGGCGATGTTGATGAAGGGATTGGGCGAGATGGTGAATTCCATGCCGTGATGCTCGCCGATCCAGGCGGTCTCGAAACCTGCCCGTTCGGCCATCAGGACCAATTCTTCAAGCTCGCTCACAAGCTCGGAATGCGGCTTGGCCAGGTCCGACCGTTCCATATGCACGAAAAGCGAGAATTTCATCCCTGGTCACCTGTATTGAGGGCGGCCACGCCGGTCCTGGCGAGCGGCCGGACCTCGCCTTCGACATCGTTGCCGACATAGACGCCGAATGCGTCTTCCCTGCATTCCCTGACATAGCGGGTAAGCATGGTACGAACCGCCGGATCGGCGATCTTCAGCTCTTCGATGGCGTCGATGTCGATGAGGCGGATGCCGCGATCGCTGGAAGCGGGCACATCGAAGCTGCCGCGATAATAGACATGCGTGGGCGAGGCATTGGCGGCATCGTCCCATACGGCGAAGAGGAAACCGAGCTGGGCTTCGATGGATTTGGCGGCGAGAAGCCCTTTGAGGCTCTTGCCGTCGCTTGCCGAACCCAGTCCCCGGCCGCGCGGCAGCTCATAAAAGCCGTCCGCCGTTTCCAGGAACAGGACCCTGCCACTATTTTCCAGGATGGCGCCGACATCGGTGCCGGGCTGCGTGGCGGCGAGCGCCTCCTGACTGAGGCCGGGCGTGATATAGGCGCCGCGGCAATAGCCGAGGGGCTGCGAGGAATTATGGCCGAAATCGCGGACGCGGCCGATGAGGATCGAATGGTCGCCGGCCTCCACCAGCCGCTCCATGTCGCAGTCAAATGCCGCGACCGAGCCGTCTAGCACAGGACTGCCGGTCCGGCCCGGGTGCCAGGCGGCCGAGGCGAACTTATCAATCGCCTTGGAGGCGAAGACGCCGGAGGCCGCCTTCTGGTCCTCGTTGAGCACGTTGATGGCAAAGCTCTTGGCCGTCGCGAACACCGGATGGCCTGATGCCTTGTGGGCGATGCAGACCAGCACCAGCGGCGGATCGAGCGAGACGGAGGTGAAGGAGTTGGCGGTGAAGCCGCGCGGCTCGCCTTCCGGGCCGATCGTGGTGACGATGGTGACACCGGTGAGGAACGAACCCAGCGCGCGGCGAAACTCACCACTATCGAAACCGGTGTCCGTTTCCGCAGCGCTGCTTTGCTCGACCGCTTCGTCCTCTCCGAGGAAGTCGACGATATGGCGCGTTGTCAGATCAGGCGCCGCCACGGCCATCATGTGCCTTTCACCGGGCAATACCGTGCAGCGGCCATACGGAGCCAGGCGCGCCATCGCCGCAGACATTGCCGGCGAAGAATTCCTGTCTTCGGAGCCGGTCATGAACAGGGCCGGGACGGCAAGCGTCTGCAGGCGCTCGGCATGCTCGGCGTCGGCACGGGCAAACAGCCGGTACGTGCGAGCGTAACCTTCGGGATCGACCCTTGCCAATGCGGATGCCGTCGTTTCGGCCGCCGCCTTGAGTTCGGCCGGCACCGGATCTCCGAACCAGCGCGCGATGGTCTGCGTTGCCCCGGCAGCGTCGCCACGGCCGGTGAGAGCGGCCGCGCGTTCGCGAACCGCTGCAGCCAGTTGCGGCGGGCGGCGGAATACGGCGTTGAGCGAGACAATGCGGCGCACGCGCCCTGGCGCGCGCAGGGCCAATTCCTGGGCAATGAGCGCGCCCATCGAGTGACCGACGACAAATGCCTTGTCGAGGCCCAGATGATCGAGCAGGCGAATGGACTGGTCGGCATAATCGGCGAGTTCCGGATGCGGCGGAGGCAGCGGCGACCGGCCATGACCGAGCATGTCGATGGCAATCACCTCAAAGCGACGAGCCATGCGCTCGATCTGCGGTTGCCAGATCGCGGCGTTCATGCCGACGCCGTGGATGAACAGCACCGGTGCGCCCGCACCGGCGCGAATGAAGCTGGTGCCGTCGGGCGCCGTGCCCTGTTGAGCCCATGCCGATGTGAGAGCGTCAGCCATGCAGGTCGCCGACCTCCTTGAGATCCTGATAGCGGTCGCCGATGCGGTGATGCGGGCGTCCGCCGATCGAAGCGCCAAGCGCCACGACCAGCTCGTCCGGCGCCGGCGCATCGCCGATCTGGAAATGCACGGTCAGGTAATGCGAGCGCCGCCCCTCGTCGTTCTTGTCCATCAGCGGGACCATGATCGGCGTGTTCGGTCCGCCGCGCAGATTGGTGAAGGCAAGGTAGGTCTTGGCGCCGACGGCGCGGCGGTAATGGTTGCCGAAATGCAGCGTGTGGATCAGCGCTGAGGCGTGCTCGATCTCGCCCGACGTGCCGCAAATGGCGGCCTTGCCATAGCCCTCGATTGCTTCGCCGGATCCGGCGACGGCAATGATCTCGCGGGTCAGGATTTCCCCGAGCACTGGCGCGCAAGCGCGGATTTCAGGCGACAGATCCTCGGTGAAGCCGCGTCCTGCCCAAGGGTTTGTCAGCACCGCGGCGACGCCGATCAGGCGCAGCGGCCGGGGAGCAGCCTTGCCGCCTTCGATCAGCGTGTTCTCCGTATAGGTCACGATCTTGCGAATGGCAGGCTGCATGGAATCCTCGAGTCGCCGAGACAATGGAGATCGTGCGATCTCTGTATCATCTTATGGTATACCATGCTATGGACCGCCAAGTACCTTGTCAACCGGACATCGAATCTGTTTTCGTGACGGCGCAGGAGACCACACATGCCAGACGACACGCTTCGCATCGACCGCAGCGCCAAGACCTTGAGGACGCTGGCGCTGGAGCGCATGCGCGAAGCAATCATGGATTTCCATTTCCAGCCCGGCGAAAGGCTGGTCGAACGGCCGCTTTGCGACCAGCTCGGCGTCAGCCGTTCCGTCGTGCGCGAGGTTCTGCGGCAATTGGAGGCCGAGGGCCTCGTGCAGATGATACCCGGGCATGGGCCGGCGGTGGCCAGGCCGGACCTCGGCCGCACCGATGAAATCTATGAGTTGAGGGCGCTGCTCGAAGGCATCGCGGCACGCGCCTGCGCCCTCTCGGCGACCGGTGAACAGTTGGCGGAGCTGGAGCGCGCGCTCGCCGATCTGTTCGAGGCGTGGGCATCGGGGATGCCGCCGGCCGTGATGCGGGCAACGACGAAATTCTACGAAGCCTTGTTCGAGGCTGCCGACAAGCGGGTTGCCTGGGAAATCGTCAGCGGACTGAATGTCCGCATCAACCAGCTTCGCTCGATGACCATCGCTTCGGCCAACCGGCGCGAGCCGGCGATCGCCGAAATGACGGAGATCATGGATGCGATCCGCGCGCGCAAGCCGGAAGAGGCGGAAGCCGCGGCGCGGCGCCATGTCGAATCGGCGTGGCAGATAGCACGCACGGCACTGCGGCCACCGGCGTGAAGCCGCCTATTCGCCGCCGCCCATCATCGCTTTCAGCCAAGTCGTGACGGCATCGAAATCGATTGGCTTCGTCGTGTCGACGTCGAAGAGCGGACCGCGCCGCAGCGGTTCGGCGCGCTTGGCGAGCTCGATGAGTTCGGGGATATAGGCGGCGCCTGGATGGCCGGCGGGGCGCTGGTCGAGCCGGGCGCCATAGCGCTCGGCAAGGATTTCGCCGGGCGCGTGGCACCAGATTTCGACGGTCTGTCCGACGCCAGCTTTTTGCAGATGGTCCTCGAGAACTTGGCGCGGCTGGAAGCCGAACCAGGCATCGACGACAAAGGTGCTGCCCGCCGGCGCTTCGCCAACGACCGACCAGATCGCCTGATAGCTGGCGCGGCCGAGTGTGCGGTTGAATGCGCGGTCGCCGCCGCCGAGCGCTTCGAGGAAGGGATTCTTGATCGTGTCGAGCGTAAGCAACGGCCATCCCATGCGGTCGGCGATGCCGCGCGAGACGGTGCTCTTGCCGCTGGCGGGAATGCCGTTGACAAGCACGGCGCGCCTGGCGTGGCCTAGCCGGGCCAAGGGCGAAGCCGGAACCGCGTGCGGCACCGCCGCCAGCGCCTGGAGGCCAGCGCCGATCACGCCGGCGTCGTCGCCGAGCTGCGCGGGTTCGACCTGGCATTGGTACCAGGGCGCCAGCGCCGGCGCGCGGCCAAGTGCCGTGTGTGCCGCCAGGCCAAGGCCGCCGCCAAGCAACACCAGATCGGGATCAAGCACTGCAACGGCGGTGTCGATGGCGGCACGCAGCGGCATAGCCCAGGCGTCGAGTATGGCGCGCGCCTGGATGTCGCCTGCCGCATCGCGGGCAAAGAGCTGATCGACCGAAATGTCCGCGCCGAGACCGGCCTCCGCAATGTGACGGCCGAACGCCGTGCCCGAACTGGTGGTTTCGACGCAGCCGCGCCGGCCGCAGGCGCAGACGTCGCCGTTGACGTCGACGGTGATGTGGCCGAGCTGACCCGCCGTTGCCGAGCCGCGCGTGATCTGCCGATCTTGAGCGACGGCGCCGCCAATGCCTGTGCCGATGGTGAACATGACGATGTTGCCATGGCCGCGCCCGGCGCCGAGCGCCATCTCGGCCGCCAGCGCCATGTTGCAGTCATTGTCGATGACAACGGGTTTGCCCGTCATGTCCTCCAGGCGCTGCGCTAGCGCAACCGAGGCGAGGTTGACATAGCCGCCCGACAGCACCGCACCACGCCGTGCATCGACACGGCCGGGGACGCCGACGCCGATGGCCTTCACGTCCGATGTGTCGAGAAAGCGCACCATGTCGGCGATGCGGCCGAGCACCAGCTCCGGGTCGGGCGCGCTTTTTTCGGAAACGCGCTGGAGGATTTCACCGGTCTCGGAGACGCGGGCGGCACGCAGATTGGTGCCGCCGATATCGATTCCAATGCTGAGAGGCATGACGTCCTGCATTTGTTTTACGCAATTCCGGACGCAAAACCGCTTCACACTTTTGCTGGAATAGCTCTAGTCCAGCGCAATTCTCAGGCAGCGGCTTTCTGCCGGTAGTGCCCGATCACGGCCTGGATCTCACGCAATCGCGGCACCGCAATGGTCTTAAGCCTTTCGCGCTGGATGTCACGGTCAAGCGAGATGCAGTCTTTCCACAGCGAGCGGCCGGCGATGACGCCCGAGGCGCCGTTCTGCATGGCGATCTCGACCTGGCCAAGGAAGGTGGCGTGGTTGACGCCGGCCGAAAGCACCGCCCATGGTACGTCGCCGGCCATTCTGGTGATGTTGGCGCAGGCTTGCGGCGTTCCGGGGTAGGGGAGCTTCAGCACCTTCGCGCCGCACTCCAGCGAGATTCTGGTGCCTTCTTCAACAAGCCATGGCGTCTTGGCCGCATAATCCTCAGGGCTTTCTCCGTCGAGGCGGTAGGTCAGGAACTCGACGACCAGCAAAAGGTCCTCCTGCCCGAAATCGGCGATGCATTGGCGCAGGATGGCGATGTTGTGCTCGTTGGCTTGCGGTTTGTCGGCCCTGAGATACACCATGATCTTGCCGCCGGTGCCGCCCAGCGCGCGGACGCGGCGCGCGTCGATACCGGGGACCAGGCGCGACAGGCGGTAGCCTTCGGGCGAGATGTCGAAACCCGAGGCGTCGAGGCCGATAAGCAACGCCGTATCGCGGTTCAAGACGCCCTCGTCGACAATGCGCGGCACGGCGCAGAGCGGGTCGAGCAGCACGCAGGACGCCGCACTTGCGAGGTAGCGCGTGATGTCGGCTTTAGTGTCGCCGAGCATATCGTTGGTGATCCTGGCCTGTTCGGCCGGATCCGACGCCAGCAAGGTCCGCATGCCGCCGCGCTGGTCGCAGGCGATGGCCACCATGGCCCCGTCCTTGCCGCATATCTGCTGATAGCCGCGCAGCTCCGCGGTGGTCATCTTGGTCATGGTCTTCAGTCCGATGTTGGCGCGCTCTGCCGAGGGCGCGGATCCCGTGGAAACAAAAATACTCAGTTCTGCCCCGCCTTTGCCGGCGAGGAGATTTTTTGCCGCGTGGTGCCTCGCCGGCCTGGCGGCCAGGGATCGGCCGCAAGTTGCGGGTTGGCTGGATTTGCGCGATAACTCCGGTCGGCGTATGTGTGTGTAACACGTTGCTGAAAGGAATTGCAAGCTGTCTGTTCCCCCCATCCAGGATGCGACCGCATCGCGCACGATGCTGCACACGGTCGCCAAGCTGCATTATTTGGAGGAGATGTCGCAGGTCGATATCGCGCGACAGCTCGGTGTCTCCACCGCGACGATTTCGCGCCTGCTGCAGCGAGCACGGGCGGAAGGGATCGTGAGGATCGAGGTTCTCGACCTGGCGACGCCGGAGGATATCACCAGGCAGCTGATCGATGGGCTGAAGCTGCGAGATGCCGCGGTGGTCGAGACGCCGGCGGCGGGCACGCTGGCGGCGCTCGCGGCACCGCTTGGCGGGCTGCTCAGGCAGGCGCAACTGGTGGCGGGCTCCGTGGTCGCCATCGGCTGGGGGCGTGCCGTTCGCGAGGTGATCAGGGCCGGTCTGCCGCGCATGCCCGGTGTGCTGACTGTGGCTGCCACCGGCGGCATGCAGCAGCATGCGGCGCATTTTCAGGTCAACGAGTTCGTGCGGCTCGCCGCCGAAGAGTTCGGCGGCACGCCGCATTTCATCCATGCGCCCTATCTGCCCTCCACCGAATTGCGTGAAGTCTTCCTGCGCGACACCGCCGTCCACGATGCCGTCGCTCTGTGGGAGAGGACCGACGTCGCGATCGTCGGCGTCGGCCTGCCGCATGCCATCAATGCGCCGGAGGCAAGTGCCGCCACGCCGAGCGAGCAGGCGCTGGTTCATGCGGCCGGCGATGTGCTTCGCCATTATTTCGATGCGGAAGGCACGCTGATCGCCTGGGAGGGGGAGAGCCGTATGATCGCCATGTCGCCGGCGCAGCTGCGCGCCGTGCCGCTGGTGATCGGCCTTGCCGCGTCGCCGGAGAAAGCGACGGCAATCATCGGCGCCGTTCGCGCCGGGCTCATCAACACGCTGGTCACCGACACAAAGACGGCGCAAGCCATTCTGGCGGCTCTCCCGCAGAGATAGTTGAGGTAGCCATGTCTGGGTAGCCTTGCGGATGGTGCTCCCAAGGCCCTGCCGCGAAATCGGTTGTGTCGCCGAAAAGGCGGAGCAATAGTCGGCTGGACTCCGCGGAGCAGTCAGATGTTGGACTTTGTGAATTCCCCGGCACTGCAAGCTCTGAAAAACCGAGTTGCAATTTATTTCAGCAAAGTGTTACAAGTTGGCCGGGCAGGAAAACCTGCCGGCGGTGCGGTCTGCCGGACCCTCGCGGAGGCGAGAAAGCGGACCCATGATCACCGTGCGGTCGGCTGACCGGCTGACATATCGATTGGAGGGCGCTTGGGAGGAGCTGCCCGCGAAAGGCAAACAGGCGTTCCCGGCCGTTGGCATCCGTCCCTGAACGGATGACGGCCATTCCAATGTCACTTGCAAACGGCAGATCTGCCGACACAATGAGGAGGATGTCATGAAGAAGATTGTTGCCGCGCTCGCGGCGCTTGCCGTCAGCGCGACGGTGCTGATCGCACCCGCGCAGGCGCAGGACAAGAAATACACCATTGCGCTCATTCCGGGCCTGACCACCGACGGCTTCTACATCACCATGCGCAAGGGCGCCCAAGCGGCCGCCGACGCGCTTGGCGTGAACCTGGTTTTCCAGGGCGCGCCGGATTTCAATCCGGTCACCCAGGTGCCGGTGCTCGACGCGGTCATCGCCAAGAAGCCGGACGCGATCCTGATCGCGCCGACCGACAAGGTTCAGTTGGTCGAACCGCTGCGCAAGGCCAATGACGCCGGCATCCCGGTCATCACCGTCGATACCTTCATCGGCAGCGGCGTCTATCAGGCCGGTGCGGGTGACGCCGATTTCCCGCTGGCTTATATCGCCTCGGACAATGTGCTCGGCGGCGAGATCGCGGCACGGGCGCTGGCCACCGCCATCGGCGACAAGGGCAAGGTCTACGTCTCGAACGTCAAGCCCGGCATTTCGACCACCGACCAGCGCGAGGAGGGCTTCAAGAAGGAGATGGCCAAGCATACGGGCATCACCGTGCTGGAGACCCAGTTCAATGAAGACGACGCCAACAAGGCGGCCTCGCAACTGCAGGCGGTGTTCGCGCGCAATCCCGACCTGGTCGGCGTCTTCGGCGCCAATCTGTTCTCAGCGCTGGGTGCGGCCAATGGCGTCAAGCAGGCCGGACAGACGGGCACCGTCAAGGTTGTCGCCTTCGATGCCCCGACCAGCATCGTCGACAACATCAACACCGGCCTGGTGGATGTCGCGATCGCCCAACATCCCGCAGAGATCGGCTATTTCGGCGTCGTCTCGGCCTACGCCCACCTGACCGGACACTCGATCCCGGTCACGATCGGCACCGGCTTCACGATCATGAACAAGTCCAACATCGCGGACCCGAACATCTCGAAGTATCTTTACTCCGAGTAGGTCCAGACGAGCTTGGCGCCTCCCGGTCCGCCGGGAGGCGCCTGTGCCGGTCCTTGCCGGAGGCGGGACCTTTTGATGGCAGCCGCGCCGCGGAGTATCCATGACCTCGACATCACCAGCCCAGCCGGCCGAGAAACATGTCGCCCCCCAGGCCGATCACGGCGACCCCGCCAGGAGCCTGATCGCGCGCATCGCGGAAGGGCGTGCCTGGCTGTTCCTCGCCGGCCTGCTCATCTGTTTCGAGGTCTGGTCGAGGTTCGCCTTCGGCGCGACCTTCGTGCTCAACCCGTTCAACCTGCAGTCCATCGCGATATTCGCCGTGGCGCCGCTGCTGCTAGCGACGGGCCAGACCTTCGTCATCATTTCCGGCGGCATCGACCTGTCGCTCGGCTTCATTATGGGTCTTGCCGCTGTCATCGCCGCGCATGCCACCAATATGGCGGGCGCGGCCATCCCCTTGCCGCTGGCCATGCTGGCGGGCATCCTTGCCTCGGTGATCGTTGCCGGCGTGCCGGGCGTCATCAACGGGCTGCTGATTTCGCGCCTCAAGGTCCCGCCTTTCATCGGCACGCTCGGCATGTTCGGCGTCGCGCGCGGCGCCGCCTTCCTGCTTGCCGGCGGCACGACGGTGCCGGTGCAGAATTCGTGGTTCGCGCTGCTCGGCAACGGCAAGATCTACGGCGTACCCTATCTGGTGTTGATCGCCGCAATCTTCGTCGTCGTGATGCACTACCTGCTTAGCCAGACCCGGTTCGGCCAGCACAATTACGCCATCGGCGCCAATGTGCAGGCGGCGCGCCGCGCCGGCATCGACATCAGGGGCCACATATTGCGGCTCTATGTGCTGTCGGCGATGTGCGCGGGCCTTGGCGGCGCACTCTATGCCGCGCGCTTCACCGCGGGTGCGGCGCAAGCCGGCGAGCCCTTGCTGCTCGACAGCGTCGCGGCGGTGGTGATCGGCGGCGCCAGCCTGTTCGGCGGCTCCGGCACCATCTTCGGCACGGTCGCCGGCGCGCTGGTGATCGCGGTCATCCAGTACGGGCTGGTCTTCGTCAATGTCGAGCCGTTCTGGCAGTTCATAGCGGTCGGTGTCGTCATCATCATTTCCGTCCTTATCGACCAGGCGCAGCGCCGGTTCAGTGGAGCCCGTCAGGATGAATAGCACCAACCAGAACGGCCCCCTGCTGGAAGTCCGCAACCTGTCCAAGCACTTCGGCGCCGTGCGTGCGCTGAACGACTTCTCCATGGCCGTGCGGCCGGGCGAAGTGGTGGCGCTTGCCGGCGACAACGGCGCCGGCAAGACGACGCTGATCAAGGCGATATCGGGGGTGTTCCAGCCGACGGGCGGCGAAATCCTGCTCAGAGGCCAGCCGGTGACTTTCGCGACGCCGCAGGAAGCGCGCGAAAAGGGCATCGAGACGATCTACCAGGATCTCGCGCTCGCCGACAATCTGTCGATCGGCGCCAACATCTTCCTTGGCCGCGAGCCGATGCGCAAGGCGTTCGGCTTCCTGCCAGTGCTCGATCGCAAGGCGATGGCGACGGCGGCCAAGGAAACGATGAGGCGGCTGGATTTCCATGTCAGCCGGCTCGAGGCCCCGGTCAGCAATTTCTCCGGCGGCCAGCGCCAGGCCGTCGCCATCGGCCGCGCCGTCTACTGGGACGCGCAGATCCTGATCATGGACGAGCCGACCGCCGCCCTTGGCGTGCCGGAACAGCGCAAGGTGATTTCGCTCATCCACCAGCTCAAGGCGCAGGGGCGCGGCGTGATCTTCATCTCGCACAATCTGCAGGACATCTTTGCGGTTTCGGACCGCATCGTCGTGCTGCGGCGCGGCATCCAGGCCGGCGAGCGCAAGATTTCCGAGACCAACCATGACGAGGTCGTCAAGTTGATGGTCGGCGGTTAAGGTGCATCGATATTCAGGTGATGCCGGCCTACAAACGATGGCTTCCTGCGCTTCCGGTGCTCACGTACTTTAGTACGCTCCGCTCCGGTTCTCGGAAGCCATCGTTTTCGACTCGGCCTGACCTGAATCTCAACACACCTTGGGCCGTCGATGCCTAGCGTGCGTCCCGGTTGGTCAGCGCAATGTGGCAGCATCCCGGACCGTGACCCGGCGTCCAGGTGACGTTGTCGAAACGCACTCCGGTCGCCTCGAACAGGCCGCGATCGAACGCGCCGGCGATGCGGCAGAGCGTGGCGAGTTTTTGGTCGCCAACGCCGGCCTCGACCCAGGCATCCTTCAACGGACAGCGCTTCACCTTGAAGGCGATGCGGTTGTCGCCGCGTTCGACATCGGTCGGATACATCAGGCCGCCATCCGGGCTGACGGCCAGGAAGGCCTCGCCGATGGCGCGTGCGTCGTTGGCGCCGAAGCTGGCGAAAGCGGCTGCCGCCACTTCCTTGCCGCGCTGCTCGATGGCGCGGATCATGATCGCCTCGGCCTTTTCGGCACCCAGCTCTCCGGTCAGCTCATCGAGCAACAGGCGGTAGAGATCGGCGCGGTTGCGGAAGGCGGAATCGAGTTCGCGCGACAGTTTCTCGGCTCTGGCTTGGGGGTCGGTCATGTTGCTTCCTGGCTTCTTGTTTGACCATGATCTTGTCCGAAAACCGGATTCCACTTTTTGGGATCATGGTCCGATGCTTCGATTGAGTCTCGGTGTGGCCGCTACCAGCGCCTTGCCGACGGCCGATTGCGGGGCATCGATGATGGCGCGGGCATCGCCGCTCTCGGCAATCCGCCCGCCGTCGAGAAGGACGACGCGGTGGGCGATGGTCCGGACGACGCCGAGATCATGTGAAATGAAGAGATAGGCGATCCGTTCCTGCCTTTGCAGGTCGAGCAAAAGGTCGAGGATCTGTCCGCGCACCGAGACATCGAGCGCCGACAACGCCTCGTCGAGCACGATCAGCGACGGTTTTGTGGCGATGGCCCGGGCGATGGCGACGCGCTGGCGCTGGCCGCCGGAGATTTCATGGATGGCGCGCGGCGCTAGACCGGCCGACAGCCCGACGCGCTCCAGCAAGGCGGCGATGCGGCGCGGGCGCTCGGAACGGGAAGCGATACCATGAATGCGCAAGGGATCGTCGAGCACACGCGCCACCGTGGCGCGGGGATTGAAGGCGGCAAGCGGATCCTGGAAAACCATTTGCAAACGTGCGCGACGGGCACGTAGTGGGGAACCACTCAAGGCCAGGAAATCATCGCCTTCGAATTCAATGCCGCCGGCATCCGGCTCGATCAGGCGCAGCGCCAGCCGCGCGATGGTCGACTTGCCGCTGCCGGAAGGGCCGGCGAGCGCCAGTGTCTCGCCTGGCTCGATATGGAAAGAGACATCGTCGACGGCTGTAACGGTCTTGCCGCCCCGGCGGTAGCGTTTGGTGAGATTGGACACTGCCAGCAGGCTCATGCGTCGAGCCTGCTTCGGTTCAACAGCGGTGCGGCATCGAGGCCGATATGGGCGTCGAGCAGCACACGTGTATAGGCTTGACTTGGGGCGCCGATAATCCGCGCCGTTGTGCCAAGCTCGACCAGTTTGCCGTGGCGGAACACGGCGATGCGATCGGCGAGTTCGGCGGCGAGCGCAATGTCGTGGCTGATGAACAGCAGCGTCATGCCATCCTCGGCCACCAGCCGCCGGATCAAGGCGACGATCTCGGCCTGCACGATGGTGTCGAGCGCGCTGGTCGCCTCGTCGGCGATCAGCAATTTCGGACCGGCCGCAATGGCGGCTGCAATCGCCACGCGCTGCTTCTGGCCACCCGAGAGCTGATGCGGAAAGGCGCGCAGGGCCGAGTCCGGGTCCGGCAGGCGAACCCGTTCGAGCAGGGTTTTTGCCTTGGTGTAGGCCTGAGGCCAGGTGAGGCCGAGATGGGTGCGGGCGACTTCGGCGATCTGTTTGCCGATGGTCATGACAGGGTCGAGGCTGGCGGATGGGTCCTGGAAGACGAAGCCGATGTCGCGGCCGAGGAGGGGTGTGCGGCTCCGCCCGGAGGCGGACTTTTGCGCTCTGCGCTCTATGAGGCCCCCCTCTGTCCTGCCGGACATCTCCCCCTCAAGGGGGGAGATTGCGCCGTCATCTCTGATTTCGCCAATCACCATGGCTGCAGGAGAGGAAACGCCGGTGGAACTGCCAATCTCCCCCCTTGAGGGGGAGATGTCCGGCAGGACAGAGGGGGGCGCCTTGGCATCGAACGATGGCAAGAACCAATCCACGCCACCTCCAACCGTGGCCGAACCCGGCAACAGCCCGGCAATGGCCAGCGCGAGCGTGCTCTTGCCCGAACCGCTTTCGCCGATGATGGCCAGGCGCTCGCCAGCCATGATGTCGAGGCGGATCTTCTCCAGCGCTGCCACCTCGCGGCCGTCGCGGCGGTAGGTCACCGTCAGCTCGCGGATCGATGCCAGCGCGGTCACGACAGGCCTCTCCTGACGGCTGTGGTCTCGACGATGCCTTCGCCGGCGAGATAGATGCCGAGCACGGTCAGTACCAGCGCGATACCCGGGACGATCGACAGGAAGGGCGCAGTGCGCAGGACGGCGCGGCCTTCCGATATCATGCCGCCCCAGGTGACCCGGTTGGGGTCGCCGAGGCCGAGGAATGACAGAGCAGCTTCGGTGAGGATCGCGGCCGCGACGATCACCGAAGACATCGCCAATACCGGAGGCAACGCATTGGGCAGCACCTCGCGAAATGCGATTTCGAGCGGATGCATGCCGACGGCGCGGGCGCTGGCGACATAATCGCGCTCGCGAATGGAGAGGACTTCCGCGCGGGCAACTCGAGCCGGGCCGGTCCAGGTGCCGAGCGCGATGGCGATCACGACGACGCCGAGTGACGGGCCAACGACGCTTACGAAGGCCAGCGCCAGCAGGAAGCTCGGCACCGTCTGGAAGGCGTCGGTTGTGCGCATCAGCATCTCGTCGACAAGACCGCCGGCAAAGCCTGCCAGCGTGCCGACCACTGCACCGACAGCAAGTGCAGCCGCTGCCGCCGCGAGGCCGACGGCCAGCGAGGTGCGGGCGCCGTGGAACAGTTCGGCCAGCACGTCGCGGCCGAGCCGGTCGGTGCCGAGCGGCAGCGACCAATCCTGGAAGGGTGGCAACAGCGCCGGCCCGGCAATGGCTTGTGGGTCGCCTGGGAACAGCAGCGACGCCGACAGCGCCATGGCGAACAGTGCCGTCAGGAGGATGGCGCCAGCAATCGCCTCCGGCGTGTGCAGAAAACGACGCAGCGGGATCATGCACCGGCCTCGCTGGCGCCGACGCGCGGATCGAGGAACGCATAGGCGATGTCGACGAGCAGGTTGATGGCGATGACCAGCACGGCGCTGACCAAGATGATGCCGAGCAGCAGGGGTGTGTCGCGCGAAGCCACCGCTTCCTGCGCCAGCCGGCCGAGGCCGGGCACGGAAAAGACGCTCTCGATGACGACGCTGCCCCCCAGCATCTGCGCCGATTGCAGGCCGAGCATGGTGACCAGCGGCAGCAGCGCGTTGCGGGCGACATGGGCGAGCACGATGCGGCGGCGCGAAAGCCCTCTGGCGCGGACGGCGAGCACGAAATCCTGCCGCCAGACCTCGGCCATGCCGGCGCGCATCATACGCAGATAGAGCGCCAGATAGATGAAGCCGAGGGCGGAAACCGGCAGGACGAGATGGATGCCGATGTCGGCGGCGCGGTCGAGGCCGGTCTTGTCGGAGGCCAGGGTTTCGATACCGCCGATCGGCAGCCAACGCAGGCCGACGGCAAAGACGATGATCAGCGCCAGGCCGAGCCAGAAGCCCGGCACGGCGTAGAGCGCCAGCGAGCCGATCGACAGGAAGCGGTCGCGCAAGCTGCCGGGGCGCGCGCCGGCATAGATGCCAAGTGCCGAGCCGAGCCCGAAGGATAGTGCTGTGGCGCTGACCATCAGGAGCAGCGTGTTGGGCAGGCGCTCGAGGATGACGTCGCGGATCGGCCTGGAGAAGGTCACCGACTGGCCGAGATCGAGATGCAGCAGCGCCCAGAGATAGTTGGCGAGCCGCGCCAGTTCCGACTGGTCGAGGCCCCAGCGATGACGCAGCAGCTCGATCATGCCGGCATCGCCGCCGGTCGAGACAATATAGGCGTCGACCGCGTCGCCCGGCGCCGCCTCGAGCAGCAGGAAGGTGCCGATGACGACGATCAGCAGCACGAAGACGCTGCCGACGAGGCGACGGCGGAGAAGGGCGAGGGCGCGGGTCATGGGGGCGTCGGCAGCGCGCGACGACGAACAGAAACGTCGCGCGCGTGTGCCCCCCTCTGTCCTGCCGGACATCTCCCCCTCAAGGGGGGAGATCGGAAGTCATCTATGGTTTCGCCAACCTTCGACGCCGCAAGAAAATCAGCCGACGGTGCTGCCAGCCAATCTCCCTCCTTGAGGGGGAGATGTCCGGCAGGACAGAGGGGGGCCTCGTAGAACGCTATGCTCATGACAATTCCGCGAATTCTCATCCGCGCAAATGTGTCACGATTCCAGATAGGTGTCCGCCCAGTTCGAGACCGCCCAGCGCGGATTGTTGGCGATGTTGCCGACCGTGTCACGGGCGACGCTGATGAAGCTCCATTCGGCGACGTTGATCAGCGGCAGGTCGGCGGCGACCTCCTTCTGGAATTCCTTGTAGAGATCGGTGCGGGCCGATGTGTCGAGCGTTTCGGAGGCCTTGGTGATCAGCGCATCGAGCGCGTCGTTCTTGTAGCCGCCCTGGTTGGAGAAGGGCACGCCGTCGGGAATGCCGCTTTGCATCAGAATAGTGGTCGAGATCGCCGGGTCGCCGCGGAATACCGGTGGGCCAACCGCGAGGTCGAAGGCGTGGTCGGTGTAGACCGCCTTGATATGCGCGGCCGAGTCGTTGTTGACCAGCTGGGCGTCGATGCCGATGGCGGCCAGCGCCTGGCGCAGATAGTCGCCGAATTGCTTGGTCTCGTTGAAATATGGCGCCGGCAGGAGCTTGAGCGAAAAGCGCTTGCCGTCGGCACCCTTCTTGTAACCCGCCTCGTCGAGCAGCGCGTTGGCCTTGGCGACGTCGAACGGATAGGTCGGCACGTTGGCTGTGTAGAACTGCGGGTCGTTCTTCGGCACCGGGCCGGTGGCGGTGGCGGCGTAGCCGAGGAATACCGTCTTGACGACGAAATCCTTATCGATGGCATGGGCAATGGCCTGGCGCACCTTGAGATCGGCAAGCTCCTTGCGGCGATGGTTGATCTCGACGACGAGCTGGTAGGTCAGCCCTTCGTAGCCCTTGGTGATCACCTTCAGGCCAGGCACTTTGGAGATGCGGTCGAGATCGGCCAACGGCACAGCTGAGAAGGCGGCGAGCTGGATTTCCCCGGCTTCGAGTGCGCTCGCCGCGGACGTGCGGTCGGGCAGCACCTGGTAGATGATCTCGTCGAGATAGGGCTCGTCCTTGCCCCAGTAATCGGTGTTCTTAGTCAGCCGGTAATACTGGCCGGGCTTGTATTCGTCGAATTTGAACGGCCCGGTGCCGATTGGCGCGTTGTTGGCCGGATTGTCCTCGATCTTGCCGACCTCGTAGATGTGCTTCGGCACGACGCTGCTCAGCGCCGGCAGCGCGTTGCGGATCAGCTGGAACGGCGTCGGCTTGGCGAATTTGAAGACTGCGGTGAGATCGTCGGGGGTGTCGACGGCGGCGAGGTCCTTGAAGACGGTGCGGCCGAGATTTTGCAGCGGCTTCCAGATATGCAAGGCCGAGAAGGCGACGTCGGCCGAAGTGAACGGCTTGCCGTCATGCCATTTGACGCCGTCGCGCAGCTTGAATGTCGCGGAGAGGCCGTCGGGGGCGCCTTCCCAGCTCACCGCCAGCCGCGGCGCAAGCCCGTCCTTGCCATCGAAGGACGCTTCGGCGAGCGTCTCGACGATCTTGCTGGAGATGAAGAAGACGCCGTTGGAGGCGACGATCGCCGGGTTGAGGTTGCGCGGTTCGGAATCGGCGGCGAGCACCAGCCGTCCCCCCTTCTTCGGTGTCTGCGCCCAGCCTGATATCGGCATGGCGGTGGAGGCCAGCAGCATCGCCGAGCCGGCAAGCATCTTGCGTCTGGAAATCGTGAAACCTGACATGATCGAACTCCGTCCTCTCCGCGGCCCGGCCGGGCGCGCCAACACCCCTCGAACGCTGGCGAACCCGCCTGCATCCATGCAGCGGCGATTATGAGCCTTGCCGAGGGTTTCGCCAGAGACGGAATTGGCGCATCCTTGCTTGGCTTTGAAATTTTCGTCCGCTGGACCAGTTCGGAAGAAAGGGTCCAATTCGTCGGTCTGGTCGGACCAGATTTGGCGGATAAGCATTGGATGACAAGTCGGTGACCATCCAGCGCTGTCATTTGCGGATTTCTGGCTAGACCAGGCTGGGCAAAATGGTGCAGATTTGATCCACGGCTAGGGGATCGGGAGCTGAACAGCCGCTGATCCCAGGCAATTCAGGGAGAGAGAGATGAACATTGCGCCAGGCAAGAGTGCCGTCGGCAACATCCCGTTCGACCAGGCAAGGGTCGACCGGCTGATGGAGGAGGCCGGCATCGATGTGCTGCTCGCAACATCCAAGCACAACACGCAATATCTGCTGGGCGGCTACAAATTCATCTTCTTCGCCGCCATGGATGCGATCGGTCACAGCCGCTATCTGCCTGTTGTCGTCTACGAAAAAGGCGGACCGGACCACGCGGCCTATATCGGCAACCGCATGGAAGGCGGCGAGCACCAGAACCATCCGTTCTGGACGCCGACCCTGCACGCCGCCTGCTGGGGCACGCTGGATGCCGCCAACCTCGCCGTCGAGCATCTGCAGAAGATCGGCAAGGCGGGCGCGCGCATCGGCATCGAACCTGGTTTCCTGCCATCAGATGCCTATACGCTGATCCGCAAGGCGCTGCCGGACGCCAAGCTGATCGATGCGACCGACATGCTGGAGCGCATGCGCGCCATCAAGACCGATGCGGAGCTGGAGAAGCTGCGTATCGCTTCCGAACTGATCACCGATTCCATGCTGGCAACGATCCAATGGGCGCACGAGGGCACGACCAAGAGCGAGATGATCGAACAGCTGCGGCGCGAGGAGACCAATCGCGGCGCGCATTTCGAATATTGCCTGCTCACGCTGGGCTCCAGCCACAATCGCGCCGCTTCACCGCAGGCGTGGAGGAAGGGCGAGGTGCTGTCGATCGATTCCGGAGGCAATTATCGCGGCTATATCGGCGACCTCTGCCGCATGGGCATTCTGGGAGAACCGGATGCCGAACTCGAGGATCTGCTCGCCGAGGTCGAGACGGTGCAGCAGGCGGCGTTCTCAAAGGTCAAGGCGGGCACGCTGGGCGGCGACATGATTTCTCATGCCGAGGGCGTTCTGAAGACATCCAAGGTCGCGTCCTACACGGATTTCTTCGCCCATGGCATGGGCCTGATCACGCATGAGGCGCCGTTCCTGATGACGAACCATCCGGTCACCTATGAAGGCACCTATGCGGCCAAGCCGCTGGAAAAGAACATGGTGCTGTCGGTCGAGACGACCATGCTCCATCCGACGCGCGGCTTCATCAAGCTGGAGGATACGCTTGCTGTTACCGACGTGGGGTATGTGATGTTTGGCGATAGGGGACGCGGGTGGAATAGGGGTGGGATTTCATAGAACCCCAAGGTTGGCGCTGCCCCTCATCCGCCTGCCGGCACCTTCTCCCCGTAGAACGGTGAGAAGGGAGCAGTTCCGGCGATCGGCGAAAGCGTCGATGACAGCGTCTTTCTCCCCGTTTTACGGGGAGAAATGTCCGGCAGGACAATGAGGGGCGGCACTGCCCAAGAAAGCTATTTCCCACCCGCCGGCAGCAGCCTGAAATCCGGCAGCTCCCGCAACACCAGTTCGGGCCCTGCGGGCGAGTAAACGACGAAAAGCTGCATCGGTCCGTCGCCCGTGTTCAGCGTCGAATGGAAGCGGCTCTCCGGCACGTAGATGGTGCAGCCGGGGCCGACCTTCTCGACCACCGGATTGCCCTTCTCGTCCTCGACCATCTGCTCGCCGTGGCCCGAGATGACGAAGATGATTTCCTCGGCGCCGGGATGATTGTGGCGCGTGTGACCCTTGCCGGAGGGCAGGTCGACGACGCCGCCGGAAAAGCGGGTGGCGCCGTTCACTTCCGGAGCGACCGTCAGCGACAATTTTCCCCAGTCGAAACAGAAGGCGCTGACGTCCTTCGGATAGACAAACACCTTGCTCTTGTCGGTCATCTCTCTCACCCCTTCTTTTTCTTCGCAGCTGTTTTTTCGCGGCCAAGCGTGACGGCCTTGAAATCGGCTGTCTGCCTGGCGATCGCAGCTTCCGCCGGCAGCCGCTCCATCGAGCTTGCGCCATAGAAACCATGCAGGCCCTTGCATCGGTCCAGAATGTAGCGCGCGTCATCCGGCATCGAGATCGGGCCGCCGTGGCAAAGCAGGATGACGTCCTTGCGCACCGAGCGCGCCGCTTCGGCGATGGCGTCGATCTCGACCACGCAATCGTCGAGTGACTTGGCCGAGGTGGCACCGATCGAGCCCCCCGTCGTCACGCCCATATGGGCGACGACGATGTCGGCGCCGGCCTTGGTCATGGCGCGGGCCTCGTCCGGGTTGAAGACATAGGGCGTGGTCAGCAGGTCGAGCTTGTGCGCCTCGGCGATCATGTCGACCTCGAGTCCAAAACCCATGCCCGTTTCCTCGAAGCTCTGCCGCATGGTGCCGTCGAACAGGCCGATGCTTGGAAAGTTCTGCACGCCGGAAAAGCCCATCGTCTTCAGTTCGGCGAGGAGCAGCGGCATGATGACGAAGGGATCAGTGCCGTTGACGCCGGCCAGCACGGGCGTGTGTCTGACCACCGGTAACACCTCGTAGGCCATTTCCTTGACGATCTCGTTGGCGTTGCCATAGGCGAGCAGGCCGGCGGCCGAGCCGCGTCCGGCCATGCGATAGCGGCCGGAATTGTAGATGATGATGAGATCGATGCCGCCGGCCTCCTCGGCCTTGGCAGAGAGCCCGGTGCCGGCGCCGCCGCCGACGATCGGCACGCCTTTGTCGATCATTCCCCGGAATTTCTTCAATATGTCCTTGCGCGGTATTGCTGGCATGTCCTGGATCTCACTGTCTGGCGATATCAAGAAAGGCAGCGACCGCGGCCTTGGCGAATTCGGGGTCGTTGATGTGCAGAGGCAGGCGGGTAACGCGGCGCGTCGCGCTCGGCTTGATGGCGCGCTCGATGGCTTCGAACAGGACGGCGTCGGCCTCCGGATCGAAGAAGGCGCCGCCTTCAATGTCGAGCGCGGAGACGCCCTTTTCCGGGATCAGAAAATGCAGCGGCCCGTCGCAGGTGGCGAGCCTGGTGCCGATCCATTCGCCGATCGCACGGCATTCGTCCGCTGTGGTGCGCATCAGCGTGACGTTCGGGTTGTGTTCGTAGAACAGCCTTCCGCGATGGTGTTCCGGAATGGTCGCCGGTGCCCAGAAATTGACCATGTCGAGCGCGCCGACCGAGCCGACATATGGCAGGCCGGTGCGGGCGATCGTGCCGAAACGGTCCTGCGTTGCCGGCAGCACGCCGCCGAACAGGAGGTCGCAGACTTCGGTCGTGGTTATGTCGATGATCCCGGATAGCAGGCCACTGTCGGCCAGTTTCTCCATGGTGCGGCCGCCGGTGCCGGTGGCGTGGAAGACCATGCAGTCATATGCGGAGCGAAGCTGGTCGGCGATGGCGGTCACGCAAGGCGTGGTGACGCCGAACATTGTGAGCCCGATCGATGGCTTGCCGTCGGGAGCTGGCGCTGGCCTCGCCGCCATGCCCGATATCGCCTGGGCGGCATTGTGCAGCACGACGCGGGAGAGCCGGTTCAGCCCGGCCATGTCTGTCACCGATGGCATCATGATGATGTCGGAAACGTCGACATAGGCGGACGTGTCGCCGGAGGCGAGCGTCGAGACCATGATCTTGGGCAGGCCGAGCGGCAGCGCGCGCATGCCTGAGGTGATGATCGAGGTGCCGCCACCACCACCAATGCCAATGATTGCGGCAATGTCGCCGCGCGTCTGGACGAAGCGGGTGAAGGCGAGGCCCATCGCCGCGACCGCGGCGCCACGGTCATTGCCGCCGAGCACGGCTGTGCCGCCGGCAGGATGATGGCTGGCAATTTCCTTCGCGGTGACGTCGGCGAGGACTGTCGCGTCGCGCGTTCCGACGTCGATACGGGAAACTGCGGCGCCGGTGGCGGCGATCGCGTCGGCCAGGAAGGCGAGTTCCTCGCCCTTGGTGTCGGCGGTGCCCACGACATAGATGCGCTTCATGGGGCGTTCCCAGGCCATTGCAAATTTTTGAGACGCGCGTATCGTACTGACATGGATGTCTCACGTCAACAAGCCGCCGCCGCGAGCGATGACCTCGGTGAGAGAGCCGAGCGCGGTCCGCGCGCACGCACAAAACGGCTGATGCTGGAGACGGCGACGCGGTTGATGCAGGCGGGCGTCACGCCGTCGGTCAGCGAGGTGGCGGAAGCGGCGGAAGTTTCCCGCGCCACCGCCTATCGCTATTTCCCCAGCCAGGCGGCACTGGTGCAGGCCGTCGTCGATGAGGGGCTGGGGCCGATCCTGACCTGGCGATCGACCTCGGCGGATGCCGGGCGCCGGGTCGCCGAACTGTTCGACACGGCCATCCCGCGCATCGAGGCCTTCGAGGCGACGTTCAAGGCGGCGCTGAAGCTGTCGCTCGATCAGTGGGCGAGGCGTCAGGCTGGCACTTTGGGTGGCGAGCCGGCCTTCACGCGCGGTCATCGCGTCGACTTGCTGAAGGAGGCGATCGCCCCACTCAAGGGTCGCATGCCGCCGCGCGACTTCAAGCGGCTGGCACAGGCGCTGTCGCTGATCTTCGGCGTCGAGGTGCTGATCGTGCTCAAGGATATCTGGGGGCTGGACAGCCGCCGGACGATGTCGGTCGCGCAATGGGCGGCTGCTGCGCTGGTGCGTGCGGCGATCGCTGAATCGGTCGATGAAGGAGGCGGCATCGGTGCAACGGCAGTCGCGGAATAGAAGCCATCTGGTTCGACCAGATTTGCATGCCGACTATCAATATTATCTCCTGCTTGAGAACCCACGCAACACCTCCGTGTATCACTGAGTAGGAAAATGATGCGAAAACAGGCAGATAATGTCTAAAACCGGGAGCCCTGAGGAAGTCCGGCGCTCAAGAAAGGGCTTGACGTCGACGCAAGATTGGTAATACCAGATTGGATAAGAAAAGTGGATCGAACGTGAGGGCTGCGATCCATTTTCCGGCAGGGTGAGGAGGCCCAGAACCGGAAAGGTGCGATTACGGAGGAACTACCAGAGTCGGCTGCGTCGCCGGCTCGCATGACAGGGTAGAATGCGCACAAGGGAGGAAATCATTATGCGCAAGTTAGTGACCAGCGTGCTTGCTGGTATCGGCTTAACGCTTGCCTGCGGAACGTCCGTCTACGCGCAGGAAAAGTCGCTCACCATCTTCTGGGCGGAATGGGATCCTGCCAATTATCTGCAGGAACTCGGTAACGAGTACGAGAAGGAAACCGGCGTCAAGATCACCGTGGAAACCACACCGTGGCCCGACTTCCAGACCAAGGCCTTTACCGAGTTCAACGCCCATGGTGACGCCTATGATATGGTCGTCGGCGACTCGCAGTGGCTCGGTGCCGGCTCGACCGGTGGCCACTATGTCGACCTGACCGACTTCTTCAACAAACACAAGGTCGGCGACGTAATGGCACCGGCGACGGTGAAGTACTACGCCGAATATCCGGGCGGCAGCAGCAAGTACTGGGCCATTCCGCTTGAAGGCGACGCCGTCGGCTGGTCCTATCGCAAGGACTGGTTCGAGGATCCGAAGGAAAAGGAAGCCTTCAAGGCCAAATACGGTTACGATCTCGACGTGCCGAAGGATTTCAAGGCGCTGCGCGACATCGCCGAGTTCTTCTATCGACCAGACCAGAAAAAATACGGCATCGCCATCTATACCGACAATTCCTACGACGCGATGGCGATGGGCTTCGAGAACGCGCTGTTCTCCTACGGTGGCGAACTGGGTGACTATTCGACCTACAAGGTCGATGGCTTCATCAACTCCGACAAGGCGGTCGCAGCGCTCGACGCCTACAAGGAGCTTTACAAGTTCACGCCTCCAGGTTGGGCCAAGGCGTTCTTCGTCGAAGACAACCAGGCGATCACCGAAAACCTTGCCGCGATGAGCATGAACTACTTTGCGTTCTTTCCGTCGCTGATCAACGAAGCGTCGAACCCGAACGCCAAGAACACCGGCTTCTTCGCCAATCCTCCCGGCCCGAACGGCGACCAGTTCGCCGCGCTCGGCGGGCAAGGCATCTCGATCGTGTCCTACTCACAGAAGCAGGACGAGTCGATAAAGTTCCTTGAATGGTTCATCAAGGACGAGACCCAGAAGAAGTGGGCAGCGCTTGGCGGCTACACCTGCAGCGCGGCGGTGCTCAAGTCGCCGGAATTCCAGAACGCCACACCTTACAACAAGGCCTTCTACGAGACCATGTTCAAGGTGAAGGACTTCTGGGCGGTGCCGGAATACGCCGAACTGCTGCAGCAGCTCAACCAGCGCGTCTATCCCTACATGATCGGCGGTCAAGGCACCGCCAAGGAAACGCTGGACGCCTTGGCCGCCGACTGGAACGCGACCTTCAAGAAGTACGGCCGCGGTCAGTAAACAATCATGCACGGAGGAGGCGTTGGTGCCTCCTCCGTTTCTTTTTCTGCAAACGGGAGCAGGGTCTTGGCGACCACGATGATCACCACACTGGACAGGTCTTCAAGAGCGGCCGCGCGCGGCCTCAGCGACATTTCGATCCGCAACCTCTTCATCATCCCGACGGTCCTGTTCCTGATCGTCTTCAACATCTTTCCGCTGATCTATTCGCTCGGCTATTCCTTCACCGATTTTCGCGCGTCGACCAACGCATCGGCGAATTTCGTCGGGCTGCAGAACTATCGCGACCTGCTCAATGATCCCTATGTGTGGTCCAACTTCGCCATCACCGCGAAGTACGTCATCATCTCGGTCGCCGGCCAGTTGCTGGTCGGTTTCGGCGTGGCGATGCTGCTCAATCGTGACATCCCGCTGAAGGGGTTGCTGACGACGCTTCTGCTGCTGCCGATGATGCTGTCGATGGCGGTCGTCGGCCTGTTCTGGAAGCTGCTCTACGACCCATCCTTCGGCATCATCAACTACGCGCTCGGCCTCGGCACCTTCGAATGGCTGTCGGATCCGAAGATGGCGCTCTATGCCGTCGCGCTGACCGATATCTGGATGTGGTCGCCCTTCGTCATGCTGCTGTCGCTGGCCGGCCTGTCTGCGGTGCCGAAGCATCTCTACGAAGCCGCCGCGATCGACCGCGCCGGGCCATTCTATACTTTCTTTCGCATCACGCTGCCGCTGGTCGCGCCGATCCTGATGATCGCCGTCATCTTCCGCACCATGGAAGCGTTCAAGACCTTCGACCTCGCCTACATCCTGACCACCCAGCCGACGGCCGAGCTGATCTCGATCCGGCTTTACAAGATGGCGTTCCAGGAGTGGCAGACGGGACGCTCCTGCGCGCTCGCCTATATCGTGCTGATCATGGTGCTGGCGATCACCAACATCTACGTCAAATACCTCAACAAGGTGAAGGAGCGCTGAGATGGCCGCCGTGCGCACTTCTTCCGAAATCGGCTTCAATCGCATTGCAATCGTCGCCGTTCTGGTGGTGACGATCATTTTTCTGGCGCCGATCTACTGGATTGCCTCGACGGCCTTCAAGCCGCGCAATCTCGCCACCACCATACCGCCGACGGTCGTCTTCCAGCCGGAAATATCGCCCTTCGTCAAGCTGTTCGCCAAACGTTCGCAGATGCGCAACCCAGCGTCGCCCGAGGAGTATGCAGCCGCCCCCTGGTGGGAGCGCGTCGTCTTCGACGGCGGCGAAAAGATCGTGCGTGACGGCAAGGGCCAGGTGCAATGGTCGGGATATCCAAGCCGCTTCCTGAACTCGTTGATCGTGGCCATAACCTCGACGGTACTGGCGGTCGGCATGGGCACCTTCACCGCCTACGGCTTCTCGCGCTTCAAAGTGAAGGGAGAGGCGGATCTGCTCTTCTTCATCCTGTCGACGCGCATGCTGCCGCCGGTCGTCGTCGCCATCCCGATGTTCCTGATGTACCGGGCCGTCGGCCTCAACGATACCCATGTCGGCCTGATCATCCTCTACACCGCCTTCAACCTGTCCTTCTCGGTCTGGCTGATGAAAGGCTTCATGGACGAGATACCGAAGGAGTATGAGGAGGCGGCGCTCGTCGACGGTTACACGCGCATGGAGGCCTTCTTCAGGATCGTGCTACCCGAGGCCGCGACCGGCATCGCTGCCACCGCGGTGTTCTGCTTCATCACGGCGTGGAACGAATATGCGTTCGCGCTGATCATGACCAGCCGCCGTGCGCAGACCGCACCGCCCTTCATTCCCAGCCAGGTCGGCTCCGGCCTGCCGGACTGGTCGGTGATCGCCGCCGGAACCTTCCTGTTCCTGCTGCCGGTCGCCATCTTCACCTTCCTGCTCCGCAACCATCTCCTGCGCGGCATGTCCTTCGGAGCAATCCGCAAATGAGCTTTCGCGCCATCAATCAGAAATACCTGGAACCTGGATCGCAGATCCTGATGGTGCTCGGCATCGTCGTGCTCTGCCAGCCCTGGAACATGCTGCTGCACAGCTATGGCCTGACGATCATCCTGATCGGACTGATCGGCTTCAACATCACCTCGAAGATCGCGCCTGAAGAGGAGGCCGGCACCGGTCATGCCGCCGATGCGCGAAATCCGGGAGCACAGCATTGACCCAGATCGAGCTTCGCGGTGTCCAGAAATTCTTCGGCGCCGTCCAGGTCATCAAGGACCTCAACCTCAAAATATCAGACAACGAGTTCATCGTGCTGCTCGGCCAGTCGGGCTGCGGCAAGACGACGACGTTGCGCGCGGTCGCCGGACTGGAGACGATCGACGAGGGCGACATCCTTATCGACGGCAAGCCCGTCCAGCATCTGAAGGCTGCCGACCGCGACATCGCCATGGTGTTCCAGTCGTTCTCGCTCTACCCGCATATGAGCGTCTACGAGAACATCGCCTTCCCCTTGCGCGCCACGCGCAAGAGCAAGGCCGAGATCGACCAGGAAGTGCGCTCGGTCGCCAAGACGCTGCAGATATCGGACCTGCTGGCCAAGAAGCCGTCGGCGCTTTCAGGTGGCGACATGCAGCGTGTCGCCATCGGCCGGGCGCTGGTGCGGCGGCCGAAGGCGATGCTGATGGACGAGCCGATCGGCGCGCTCGATGCCAAGCTGCGCGAGGAGATGCGGGCCGAGATCAAGCGGCTGCACATCAAGCAGGGCTCGACCACCATCTATGTCACGCACGACCAGATCGAGGCGATGAGCCTCGCCGACCGCATCGTCATCATGCATGAAGGCGTGCTGCAGCAAGTGGGCACGCCCGACGAGGTCTATTCGCATCCGGCCAATCTGTTCGTGGCGCAATTCGTCGGCAGTCCGGTGATGAATGTCGCCGACGCGGCTGTGGCGGAGAAAGCCTCGTCCGCCTCGGTGACCGTCGGCGACGCGGCCGCCGGTTTCGAGTTCCCCAGCGCGCTCCTGTCGAAGCTCAACGGACATGCAGGGGGGCAACTGGCACTCGGCATCCGGCCGGAAGGCGTGCTCATTCGCCGTGATGCGGCGGAGGGCTTCATGGCCGTCGAGACGCAGATCGTCGAGCCGCTCGGCTCCTTCGACATTGTCGACCTCAAAGTGGGTTCCGAGATGCTGCGCGCCCGCACCAAGAGCGGCTTCATCTCGGGCCCCGGCGAGAAGGTGTTCGCCAGGATCGACCCGACCCAGGCGCATTTCTTCGACAAGGCAAGCGGCAAGTCGCTTGAAGTGAGGCTCTGATGGCCCATATCCAGCTCAAGAACATATCAAAGAGCTTCGGCAACCACACGGCCTTGACCGGGCTCGATCTCGACATCGCCGATGGCGAGTTCTTCGTCCTGCTGGGCGAGACTGGGGCGGGCAAGACGACGACGCTGCGGCTGATCGCCGGGCTCGAAAAACCCAGCGAAGGCCAGGTCTTCATCGACGGTGTCGATGTCGCCGACTGGGGTGCGGCCGAACGCGACGTGGCACTGGTGCTGCAGCAATATTCGCTCTATCCGCGCTACACGGTGCGGGAGAACCTCGAGTTCCCGCTGAAGCCGAAGATCCGCCGTTTGCCCGACGCCGAGATCAAGGATCGCGTCGACCGCGCCGCGCGCACGCTTAGGATCGAGCACCTGCTCGACCGCAAGACCGACCGCCTGTCCGGCGGCGAAATGCAGCGCGTTTCCATCGGCCGCGCCATCGTGCGCAAGCCGCGCGTGTTCCTGATGGACGAGCCGCTGTCGGCGCTCGACGCCAAGCTGCGCGAGGCGCTGCGCACCGAACTGAAAAACCTGCAGATGCAGCTTGGCGCCACCTTCCTCTTCGTCACCCACGATCAGATCGAGGCGATGTCGATGGGCGACAAGGTCGGCGTGCTCAACCATGGCCGCATTATCCAGACAGGCACGCCGCACGAGATCTACAACAATCCGCGCGACACCTATGTGGCGAGCTTCGTCGGCTCGCCGCCGATGAACCTGATCGATGGCAAGCTTGTGAACGGCCGCGCGGTGATGGCGCCGCTGAATTTCGAACTGCCCTTTTCAGGGGGAGCCAAGGCGAGTGCGGCAACCGAGGGTCGCCCGCTCGTCTTCGGCATCCGCCCCGAAGACGTCTATCTGGAGAGCGGCGCGCCCGTCGAGGCGCGCGTCCACGATGTCGAGAACCATGGCGTCGAAAAGATTCTGACGCTGCGCGTCGGCGATACAACACTGCGCGCGACCGTGCCGGCCCGGACCGATGTCGCCATCGAGCAGCCGGTGCGCTTTGCCTGGAACCCGGACAAGGTTGTGCTGTTCGACAAGGGCAGCGGTGTCAGCTTGCGCCATGCCGGTTGAACGCTTCGCCTGGTTTCAGTGAACTCAATGGGGCCCAACTGAGTTGGCCTGGCGGATGTCGGCCTGCTCCTCGGCGCGAAGATGGCTGGGGGCCGAGCCGATGACGCGCTTGAAGGCACGGCTGAAGGCGGCGTCCGATTCATACCCTAGGCGCGCGGCGACGACTGAGATTTTCATGCGGTCGCGGACCAGCCACTGCCTCGCCTGATGCATCCTGACCTGGGTGACATATCTTGCCGGCGTTTCACCAACGATGGTGGCGAAACGCTCGGCGAAGCCTGAGCGCGAGGCGCCCATCATCCGGGCCAGCGACTCGACCGTCCAATCGTGGTCAGGTTCAAGATGGATGGCGGCCAGCACACGGCCGATGTCGCGGTCCCTGACCGCCGCGATCCAGCCGGAGGAGTCGCCGCAGCCACGTTCGACCCATGAGCGGATGACGGTGGCGGCAAGCACATCGGCCAGCCTCGCCAGGATGCCGCCGGAGCCGACACGCTCCATCGTCACTTCGCGCGCCATCGAGTCCAGCAGGTGCGGAATGCCGGGTTCGTAGGCTTCCAGCTCATGCGTGCGCATCACATCCGGCATCATGCCGAGCAGGGGATGCAGGCCATCGAGGTTGAAATACATGCTGGCGCAGAACAGCAGCGTTCCGGGCTGGCAATTCTTGTCGCACATCTCCGCATTCGACGTGCAATAGACGTCCTTGCAGACCTCTTCGCGACCATAGCTGTGAATTGGCCAGGCCTGGGCGCCGGGTTCGCTGGCCAACACATGAGCAGCACCTCGCGGCAGCAGCACCGCATCGCCGGCATTGAGCTGCACCCACTCGCCGGATGGCTGCTTCAGCCAGCAGCCTCTGCGGCCGATGAAGTGAAACCGGGCCGCGGGCTGGGCCGGGAACTGGATACCCCAGGGTTCCTTCATTTCGCAGCGGCCATACTCGACGCCATCGAGACGCAAGCCGCGCAAGATGTCGGTCAGCGCGTCGCCAGTGACCGGAATTTTGGACGAACGGTCAAACATAATGGGGTTTCTAGCATGGAAACTCCAGTCGGTCACTCCCTATGTTGCATTGCAACCAAATATTGCGCCGCAAGCAAATCGAAGACCGGCCCCATAGCCAAGCCGCAAGGCGTGTAACGGGTGGAGCCCCCAGCCGGTCGTTCCCTGCGTGGCGCGGCAAACAGATCGGAGACTGACCATGGCCGAACCCGCGACAGGTGTCATTGACGCCGCACTTCTGAACCCCGCAGAATCCGATGAACGCACAGAGCCGGCATGGGGCGCCGTGGTCTCGCTCGCACTTGGCGTCTTTGGCCTGGTCACCGCCGAATTCCTGCCCGCCAGCCTGCTGACGCCGATGGCGCGCGATCTCGGCGTGACCGAAGGTGTCGCCGGACAGGCCGTGACGGCAACCGCGATCGTCGGCGCCATCGCTGCTCCCACCATGGCGATCATCACCAGGCGCATGGACCGCAGGCTGGTGATGTGGATGCTGACGACATTCCTCATCCTGTCCAACCTGCTGGCCACCTTTGCTTCATCGCTGCCCATGCTGCTGCTTGCCCGCGTCGTGCTCGGGGTTGCGCTCGGCGGCTTCTGGGCGATGTCGGCGGCCATGGCGCTGCGGCTGGTGCCGATGCGGCTGATGCCGCGCGCCATGTCGATCATCCTGACCGGCGTTTCGCTGGCCACCGTCACCGCCGCCCCTGTAGGTGCCTATGTCGGCGACATCTGGGGATGGCGCACCGCGTTCATGATCGCCACCATCGTCGGCGCGTTGGCGCTGCTGGTGCAACTGGCCACCATCCCGAAGCTGCCGCCGGTGGGTGTCGCGAGTTTCCGCACCTTGATCGATGTGCTGGAGCGGCCGTCGATCCGGGTGGCGCTGCTGGTGGTGCTGCTGGTCGCGTCGGGGCACTTTGCGGGCTTCACCTATGTCCGTCCCTTCCTCGAAAAGGTGCCGGTGCTCGACATCGAGACGATCTCGCTGGTGCTGCTGGCCTATGGCGTGGGCGGTTTCTTCGGCAATATCGCCGGCGGCATCCTGGCCGAGCGCAATCTCAAGGCCGCGGTCGCGCTGGCGCCGCTGCTGATTGCCCTGGCGGCCGCCTCGATGCTGATCTTCGGCGCGTCGCCGACGATCGCCGCGGCTGCCGTCGCGGCCTGGGGCTTTGCCTTCGGCGCCGTGCCGGTCGGGCTGCAGAGCTGGCTGGTGCGTGCTGCGCCCGACCAGGCCGAAAGCGCCGGCGGGCTGATGGTCTCGACCTTCCAGGTGGCGATTGCGCTGGGCGCCGTCTTTGGCGGCCTGCTGGTCGACCATGCCGGTGTCGCCAGCGCCTTCGCCTATTGCGGCATCGCAACGCTGCTGGCGGCGATCGTGGTGTTCCTGCGCGGCCCGAAACCGGCCGAGTAGCCGCTGCCAACAGCTGTCCCTGAATTGTGCAGCGGCCCGAGGACCATCACGGTTTTCGGGCCGCTGTCTTTGTGATGGCTTATGCAACAGCATCAGGCCGAACGTCCGTCGAAATCGAAGATCGACAAGGTGGATAGGTCGAGACCATCGACGCAGTTGAGGTTGATGTAGGCGCTGCGCTCATCGCCTTCGCGGACATCCTCGCCAAAAGGGTGGATGCCGCAGGTGCGGCAGAAGCGGTGCGCCATGCCGTGATTGCCGAACGTGTAGGTGCCCAAATCGTCGCCCCAGGCCAGGACCGTCAGGCTCTCGTGCGGGATGGCACCCAAGAGCGCGCCCTTGCGCGTACAGATCGAACAATTGCACCGCACGGCGCCGGTCAGTTCCGCCCTGAACTCGAAGGCGACCTTGCCGCAATGACAGCTGCCTTTGTAGAGCATCGTTTTCTTCCTTGCGTCCGGCAGGGGTGCAAAACCGCCTGCGCCGGGTTAAGTCTCGGCAAGCCATGCAACTGGCTTCTACCCCTTAAGACGTTCGACACGTCCGGAGTCCGACACCGACAATGCAATCCGTCCGCGATCATCTTGAAATCATCCTTGCGCGTCTCGCGGCCCGTGCCGGTGACGAACGTGTGTTCACGAAGATTTACGCGGAGCCCGCGCGGGCCGCGGCTGACGCCGGCGACGCCCGCAAGCGAGCCGGCGTGACGCTCGGACCGCTCGACGGCACCGTCGTCTCGATCAAGGATCTGTTCGATGTCGCCGGCGAGGCGACCACGGCCGGTTCGCTGATGCTCAAGACCGCCGCACCCGCCATGCGCGATGCCGCTATCGTCAGCCGGTTGCGCCAGGCCGGCGCGGTCATCATCGGCAAGACCAACATGACCGAATTCGCCTTCACCGCGATCGGCGACAACATGCACTATGGCACACCAGGCAACGCGGCGGATGCCAGCCGTATTCCCGGCGGGTCGTCCTCGGGTGCCGGCGTCTCCGTTGGCGAGGGGACGAGCGAAATTTCCATCGGCTCCGATACTGGCGGGTCGATCCGCATTCCGGCATCGTTGAACGGTGTCGTCGGCTTTAAGCCGACGGCGCGGCGCGTGCCGCTCACTGGCGCCTTTCCGCTGTCTGGCACGCTGGACTCGATCGGGCCGCTTGCCCGAACCGTCGCCCAATGTGCCGCTGCCGACGCGGTGATGGCCGGCGAGGTGCCGACAGAGCTGGCGGCCATTCCACTCGCCGGACTTCGCATCGGCATCCCGCGCGGCGTTCTTTTCGGCGAGATGGAAGGCGGGGTTGCAGCGGGTTTCGAGCATTGTCTCGGCAGGATCGAACAAGCGGGCGCGCTTATGGCGGACCTGTCGATCGACGACATGATCGCTGACCTGCGCGCGGCCACCAAACGTGGCTCGATCGCTGCCATGGAAGGAGCCGAAGTCCATGCCGATTGGCTGGCGACAGGGGCATCGGCACCGGTTGATCCGCATGTCAGCGAGCCTTTGTCGCGGGCGGCGATGCTGCCGGCGCCGGTCTACATCAGGGCTCTGCGCCGCCGCACCGCACTCGCTGCCGCTATGGATGAGCGGCTGACATCGGTCGATGTGCTGGCACTGCCAACCACGCCGGTGACGGCGCCGACCATCGCTTCCCTCGCCGAGGATGCCGAGTTGCGTGACCGCATCGAAGGCCTGCTGCTGCGCAACACACAGGTCGCCAACCAGTTCGACCTCTGTGCGATCTCGCTGCCGATGCCTGGCATGGCGCTGCCGGCGGGCTTGATGCTGGTCGCGCGCCACGGTCACGACCAGCATCTGCTGCGGATTGCTGCTGAAGTGGAGCGGCTGCTGGGCGGCTGATTGCACCGATCCGCGGACGGCGGATCAGCGCGATGAACAGTGCTTGCGCTCGCTGTCCTTGGCGGTGCGCACGATGCGGGTCGCGGCCAGCCAGGGCAGACTGTAGTCCTTGCCGGCGATGGTCTGGGTGCGGTGCTCGATCGAACCCCTGACAACGATCTGTCCGCTGTAAAGCACGTCGGACTGATCCGTTATCGCCTTGTCGGCCTGCGGCAAGCCATCGGTGTCGATCGACACACCCTTGATGACCGCGCCGGTGGCAAGATCAAGCGCGCTGTTCGACGGGCAGGGCGCCTTGAAGCAGCGCAGCCCGTTGTCGCAATAGACATAGCTGCTCTCGGCCGCGGCGAGTGTCGGCAAGGCGCAGATCGAAGAAGCGGCAAGAATCAGAAATGCGAGGCGAAGACCGGACATGGCCCTCAACGTTGCGGAGAATTGGGGCGAAACGGCGATGCACTATGTCTCGATCGGAAACCGACGCCGGTAGTGATCGACCACTTCCGGATTGCGCAGATTGATGGGCAGCTTGCCCGTCAGCACCAGCAGGGCCTCGCCAGCCGCGCCGACACCCATGCGCATCATCGATTCCTCGGTGATGCCCGCCATATGCGGGGTGATGATGACGTTGTCGAAGCCGAAATAAGGATGATTCGACGGCAGTGGCTGCGTTGAAAACACGTCGAGCGCGGCTCCGCCGATGCGGCGTTCCTGCAAGGCCTCGATCAGCGCGTCGTCATCGACGACCGGCCCGCGCGAAACGTTGATCAGCAGCGCATTGGGTTTCATGCGGGCGATCCGCTCACGGCTGATCAGGCCGCGCGTCTCGGGCGTCAGCGGACAGCACAAAACGATGATGTCGCTCTGCTCGACCAGCGCGTCGATCGACAGGAAGCCGACCTTCTCCGGCGCCGGCTGCATGCTGCGCGTCGTGGCCACCACCTTCAGGTCGAAGCCGTGCGCCGCGATATGGCCGACCGCCTGGCCGACGGCGCCAAGACCGACAATGCCGATGGTCTTGCCGGCAAGTTCGATGTTGGCGTTGGCATGCTCGCGGCCGGCAAGCCAGCCTTTGGCGCGCAGGTCGCGGTCGACCCTGCGGAATTGCCGGAGCAGCGCAAGTGCGGTGAACATGACATGTTCGGCAACCGAGCGCGCATTGACCGCCGGAACGTTGGCCACCAGCACACCGGCCGCGGTTGCCGCCTCCATCGGGATCATGTCGAGCCCCGCACCATGTCGGATCGCCGCCCTCAGCTTCCAGGCGCCCTCGAACAGCGCCGGCGGCAGCGGCGCACGCACGATGACGATGTCAGCGTCCTTCGCCTCCCTGGCCAGCGTGCCGGCATCGAGCGCCGAGGCAATGGCAAGCTGGCCGGCGCCGGCGAGCTTGGCCGAGGCGCGCGGGTGCAGCGGATGAGTCGACAGGATCTTTGGCTGGGCCACGATCAGGCCTTTTCGAATTCCAGGCTCGGCGGTGCGACCGCCTTGCCGCTCTCGATCAGACCCTTCCAGTAGCTCTCCGCCCCTTGCAGATGGGCGCTCATCAGCGCCTGGGCGAGATTGCCGTCGCGGCGCAGCAGCGCCTCGTAAATCTGCACGTGCTCGGCATGCGAGCGCACGCTGCGTTCGGGGTCGTTGAAGTAGATCGGCAGGCGCTGTTCGCCCATCAGGTAATAGACGCTGCAGATGTTGTGGAAGACGCTGTTCTTGGTGGCGCGCACGATCTCGAGGTGGAATTCGCGGTCCTCCTTGGCGAGGCCTTCGCCGGCGGCGATGCGCTCTTCGGAGGCCTTCAGGATTTCGCGCAGCCGTTCGAAATTCTCCTCGGTGGCGCGCGAGCAGGCAAGCTCGGCGGCCTTGATCTCGTGGATCTTGCGCAGTTCGACCGTTTCATAGATCTGCAAGGGATCGAGCGGCAGGCCGGCACGCGCGAACAGCGCCAGCGCCTCGACACTCGCCTGCTTGGTGTCGATGTAGATGCCTGATTTGGCCCGGCGCTCGACGATGCGCATGGCTTCGAGAATGGCAAGCGCCTCGCGGATCTGGCCGCGGCTGACGGCGAAATGCTCCGCCAGTTCACGTTCCGACGGCGTGCGGCCGCTCTCCTTGTCCGAGTGGGAGAACAGATAGGCCGCGAGTTCCGCGAGGAGGTTCTTTTCTTTCATTGTCAACAGCGTTGCGCGTGCGCCTCCAGGAACCGCTCCGAAATGGTGAATCCCAATCCGGGCTTTTCCGGGATCGCTATCATACCGTCCCTTGCTTCGACAGTCTCTTCGATCAGGTCATGGATCATCGGGTTGGCGCCGAGCGAATATTCGACGGTGAAACTCGACGGCGAGGCGGCGCAGACATGTAGCCCGGCGAAGAAGCAGGGCGCGCCGGCCCACAGATGCGGCGCAAAGCGCAAATTGAAGGCGCTGGCGATGGTGCCGATCTTCATCGCCTCGCTGATGCCGCCGCAGAAGGCGGGATCCGGCTGGAAGATGTCCGCGGCCTTGAGCACGGCGAGGTCGCGGAAGGCATAGCGCGTCGCCTCGCTTTCGCCGGTGGCGATCGGAACGGCGCTAGAGGCACGCACTTCGGCCATGCCCGGCTTGTCGTCGGCGATCACAGGCTCTTCGAACCAGGCGAGATCGAGGTCGTCGACGAGATGGATGAAGCGTTTGGCTTCCGCCACCGTATAGGTGCCGTGGGCGTCGACCATCAACTCGACATCGGGGCCGAGCGCCTGGCGCGCGGAGCGGACGCGGGCGGCGGAAACATGCGCCGCACCATCCATGGCGCCAACACGCATCTTCAGCGCCTTGAAACCACCCCGGGCGATGTAGGATTTCAACTGCTCGCCGATGGCATCGGCGGAGGCCCAGCCGCCGGAGGCATAGGCCGGCATGCGATCGACCTTGCGGCCGCCGAGCAGCCGCCAGACCGGCAGGTCGAGGGACTTGCCCAGGACATCCCAGAGCGCGATGTCGACGGCGCTGATGGCCGCGATGCTCATGCCGCGCCGCGCCAGTTGCGGCATGGCGTGGCCGGCGCGCGCCGCACTGTCGTGGCGCACGCCATTGTAGAGCATCTCCCAGATGATTCCGATGTCGGCCGGATCACGGCCGATCAGCTGCGGGCCGACCTCATGGTTGAGCATATGGACGAGCGCGCCGTAGCTGCCGGCGCTGCCGGCGGCGTTCTTGCCTTCGCCCCAGCCGACCAGCCCGTCATCGGTTTCAACGCGCAGAATGGCGGCGTCGAAGGTCGCCACCTGGCCGAAGTCGCTGCGGTGTTGGCGCGCGGCTTCGATCGGAATGCGGACCCACCAGGCTTGGACGGTCTTGATGCGCATATTTTTCCCCAGCCCTGCCGCCGGTCGGGCGAAAGGGCAAATTTCCCAACAGACCTCGACTACTTGATCAGCGGCAGCAGCGTTTCGGCGGTGATGCGCATCTGGTCGGTGTAGAATTTTTCGGTCAGCACGCTGGAGCCGTGGTCCTGGATGAACTTCAGCTGTTCAGGCGAGATATCGACCGGGTGGCGCTCGACCATGTCGGGATAGGGTGCTGCCGGCGTGCGGTCGACCGGGGCGACGAACTCATTGGTCAGCGCGCCGTCATAGCCGACTTCCTTCAACGTGGCGACGATCCTTGGCCAGTCGATCTGGCCAAGGCCGGCGGCGAAGCGGTTGTTATCGGCGACATGGAAATCGAACAGGCGCTTCCCGACCTTTCGGATGGCATCGTAGACGTTAAACTCCTCCATGTGGATGTGGTAGGCGTCGAGACAGACGCCGCATTCGGGGCTGACCGCATCGGCCAGCGCCAGCGCCTGGGCGCCGCGATTGAACAGATAGGTCTCGAAACGGTTGAGCGGCTCGACCGCGATCTTGACGCCGACCTTCTTGGCGTGGGTGAAGCACTCGCGGGTCGCGTCGACAACCCACTTCCATTCCTCTTCCTCGGTGCCGTCAGGCACCACCTTGCCGACCGTCGCGGGGACAAGCGTGATGATCTCGCCATCGAGTTCGCTGACCATGGTCAGCACGTCCTTGACGTACTGCACCGAGCGCTCGCGCTGACCCTGGTTCCTGGCGGCAAGGTTGCGTTCGCCCAGCATCAAGGTCACCGCGCCCCAGCAGCGGATGCCATGCTCCTTCAGCAGTGCCCGCGTCTCCTTGGTCTTGTACTGCGCGGGCTCTCCGGAAATCTCGATCGACTCGTAGCCGAACTTCTTGATGCGCTTGAGCGTCGTCTCCAGCGGTTCCGCGCGCATCCAGTTGTGCGTCGAAAGATGCATGGTCTGTCCTTCCCAAATTCGTCCGTACGGTTTGCCCGCGACATGCATCGCCGAAAGACGACGCAAAGGTTCCTCCCCAAGGCATCCCCAGCCTTTTTCCTGCAACTGGTTCGACCAATTGGGCCTGTACCGAGGTCTACAGCAAATTCCCCAGAACGGCAAGAAGCGCGGCAGTGCAACTTCCTATGCGGATTATTTCATTGATTATATTGCGATATATGTCGCTATTTCGCATGGTCGAGCCGCTTTGCCGATGCATTGTGAGGCTTGACCAAATTCGCTTATTTGGTAATACCAGAATGGCAGGGCTGCAATGCGCTCGATGCGAAAAGACCAAAGTGACTGGCCCTGCTTCCAATCGGCGCTATGCTTGGTCGCGACAAATGAGGGAGGATGCCGATGCCGACGACAATGAAGGGCCCTGGACTGTTCCTGGCGCAGTTCGCGGGCGATGCAGCGCCGTTCAATTCGCTGGCCTCGATCACCAAATGGGCGGCCGGTCTCGGCTACAAGGGCGTGCAGATCCCGACTTGGGACGCGCGCCTGTTCGACCTCGAGAAAGCGGCGTCGTCGAAGGCCTATTGCGACGAGGTGAAAGGCATCTGCGCTGACGCCGGCGTCGAGATCACCGAATTGTCGACGCACCTGCAGGGGCAACTGGTGGCGGTGCATCCGGCCTATGATGCCCAGATGGATGGCTTTGCGCCGCCATCGGTGCACAATAATCCCACAGCCCGGCAGAAGTGGGCTGTCGAACAGATGAAGTTCGGCGCTAAAGCATCGCGCAATCTGGGCCTGAATGCTTCAGTGTCGTTTACCGGCTCGCTGGCTTTCCCTTACCTCTATCCGTTCCCGCAGCGGCCGGCTGGACTCATTGAGGAAGCGTTCGGCGAGCTCGGCAAACGCTGGAAGCCGATTCTCGATGCCTATGAAGACAACGGCGTCGATGTCGGCTACGAAATTCACCCCTCTGAAGACGTTTTCGATGGCGCCACCTTCGAGATGTTCCTCGACGCGGTCGGCGGCCACAAGCGCTGCAACATCAATTACGACCCGTCACACTTCCTGCTGCAGCAGCTCGATTATCTCGAATTCATCGACATCTATCACGAGCGCATCAAGGCGTTCCACGTCAAGGACGCCGAGTTCAATCCGACCGGCCGGCAGGGCGTCTATTCCGGCTATCAAAGCTGGACCAACCGCGCCGGCCGCTTCCGTTCACTCGGCGACGGGCAGGTGGATTTCGGCGGCATCTTCTCCAAGCTGACGCAGTACAATTACGATTCCTGGGCCGTGCTGGAGTGGGAATGCTGCCTGAAGCATCCCGAGGACGGTGCGGCCGAAGGGGCACCTTTCATCCAGCACCACATTATCCGCGTGACCGAGAAGGCATTTGACGATTTCGCCGCCGGCACCACCGACAAGAAGCTGTTGCGCGCCATGATGGGTATCTGACACGACTTACCCTTTCCTCGATGGGGAGGAGCATCCAAGACATGAGGGAGAAAGACATGGTCGGCGCATCGAAGTCGGAAACGGGAGGCGGCCCGATCCGCTACGGCATGGTCGGTGGCGGGCAAGGCGCGTTCATCGGCGCGGTGCACCGGATCGCGGCGCGCATGGACAATGATTTCGTGCTGGTGGCTGGCGCGCTGTCTGCCAATCCCGAGCGTGCCAAGGCTTCGGCCGCCGAACTCGGCCTCGATCCGGACCGCAGCTACGCGTCCTACGCCGAGATGGCCAAGGCCGAGGCCAAGCGGCCCGACGGCATCGAGGCGGTGGCGATCGTCACGCCGAACAATGTGCATGTGCCGGCGGCCAAGGCGTTTCTCGAGGCCGGCATCCACGTGATCTGCGACAAGCCGCTGGCAACGACACTGGCCGAGGCGAAGAAACTCGCGGCGATCGTCGAAAAGACCGGCAAGGTATTCGTGCTCACCCACAACTACACCGCCTATCCGATGGTGCGGCAGGCGCGCGAGATGGTGGCCAAGGGCGTGCTCGGCGATATCCGCATCGTGCAGTCCGAATATCCGCAGGACTGGCTGACCGAGGACCTCGCCGCCACCGGCCAGAAGCAGGCATCCTGGCGCGGCGATCCGAAACAGGCGGGGGCGGGCGGTGCGCTGGGCGACATCGGCACCCATGCCTACAATCTCGCCCGGTTCGTCTCCGGGCTGGAGCTGGATTCGCTCTCGGCCGATCTCGACGCCTTCGTGCCGGGCCGGCTGCTCGACGACAATGTCAATGTCATGCTGCGCTTCAGGCCCGCCGGCAAGACGCATCCGGCCAAGGGCATGATCTGGGCGAGCCAGGTGGCGCCCGGGCATGAGAACGGGCTGAAGCTGCGCATCTATGGCTCGAAGGGCGGCCTGGAATGGGTGCAGGCCGACCCCAACTATCTCTGGTACACGCCGTTCGGCCAGCCGAAGCAGTTGATCACCCGCAACGGCGCCGGCGCGCTGCCGGTGGCGGGCCGTGTCAGCCGCGTTCCATCGGGCCATCCCGAGGGCTATCTCGAAGGCTTCGCCAACATCTACCAGGAGGCCGCGCGGGCCATCCGTGCGGCGCGCCGCAAGGGTGGCAAGCCGGCAAAGGATGTCGCCTTCCCGACCATCCAGGATGGCGTCGAAGGCATGGCTTTCATCGAGGCCTGTGTGAAGTCTTCGAAGAAGAATGGAGCGTGGACCAGGCTGTAGCGGCGGCGGGTAACAAGGGTCCGCCTCACCCGGACCCCTCTCCGAGGGGAGAGGAGGTGCCGGCGCCGATGCTAAGTCTCTTCTCTCCTCGGGGAGAAGGTGGCCGCGAAGCGGTCGGATGAGGGGGATTTTGCGCGAAGCTGGCGGGAACAGCCAGGACGCGCCATCAAATGGGAGGGGCGTCGATGAAAATCGGCATGTGCATGTTCTTGTGGACGACGGCGGTGTCGAAGAAGCACGAGCCGTTGCTTCGCGACATCAAGGCGACCGGCTTCGATGGCGTCGAGATACCGATCTTTTCCGGCACGCCGGACGACTACAGGAAATTGGGCGAGCTGCTCGACCGCATCGGCTTGGAGCGGACAGCTGTTTCAGCGATGGGCGATCCCGCGATGAACCTGATCTCGGCCGATGCGGCAACGCGCAGGGCCGGTATCGAGTACATGAAATGGGCTGTCGATTGCGCCGAGGCGCTTGGCGCAAGCACGCTGAGCGGCCCGCTGCATTCGACGCTGGGCGCCTTTTCCGGCTCCGGGCCGACGGCCGCCGAGAAGAAGCGCTCGGTCGCCTCGCAACGCGCGATCGGCGACCATGCCGGCAAACGGAGCGTAACCATCGGGCTCGAGGCGCTCAACCGCTTCGAATGCTATCTTCTCAACACGATGGCCGACCTGTCGGAGCATATCGACGCCATCGACCGACCCCACATCAAGGCGATGTACGACACCTTCCATGCCAATATCGAGGAGGCCGATCCGATCGGCGCCTACACGAAGCACCGCAGGAATGTCGTCCACATTCACATCTCGGAGAACGACCGCGGCGTGCCGGGGCGCGGCAACATCCCGTGGAAGGAAACCTTTTCAGCGATCCGCAAGAGCGGCTACGATGACTGGCTGACGATCGAAGCTTTCGGCCGTTCGCTCAAGGATCTGGCGGCGGCGACCAAGGTGTGGCGCGATTTTTCCGAGAGCCCGGAAGCGGTTTATCGCGAGGGGTATAAGCATATCAAAAACGGGTGGAAGAAAGCGGCTTAGCTTTCTTCGTCATCCACGGGCGGAGCGGAAGCGACGCGGCGCAGACCCGAGGATGACGAAGGCGCGGGGGTTCGCCAAATTAACTAACCCCGCTCGGCCTGGATCCTGTTGTAGTCGTGGATGGTGCGGCTCAGGCGGCGGCGCAGGAAGTTGGAGATGTTGTCGAAGATGAAGACGACCAGCAGCGTCAACAGCACCATGTAGAAGACGTTGGCCCAGTTGGAGTTGGTGCGCATCGCTTCCCATAGTTTCAAGCCGATGCCGCCGGCGCCGACGGCGCCGATGATGGTGGCGCCGCGGGTGTTGGATTCCCACTGGTAGAGCGTCTGGCTGATGAACACGGGCACCACTTCCGGTATCACGCCGTAGCGCTGCACCAGGAGGCCGTTGGCGCCGGTCGAGACAACGCCCTCGCGCGGCTTGTCGTCGATGTTCTCCAAGGCTTCGGAGTAGGTTTTGCCGAGCGTGCCGATCTCGGTGAAGAAGATCGCCGCACTGCCGGCCAGCGGTCCCGGTCCGAAGGCGCGGGTGAAGAACAGCGCCCAGATCAGCATGTCGACCGAACGCATGAAGTCGAAGAAGCGCTTGAGCACCTGACTGAGCACGCCGCTCGGCGTGATGTTGCGGGCGGCGAAGAAGGCCAGCGGGAAGGCAACGATACCGCCGAGCAGCGTGCCGAGAAACGCCATGACGATGGTCTGCAAAAGCTTCGTCCAGACGTCGCCATGCTGCCACTGGGCGTTGTTCCAGATGTTGTCGCCGGCCAGCGCGAGGTTCGAGGTGCCCGGTTTCAGTTCGGGCCCGGACACGATCAGCGAGATCACTTCCCCAGCGGATTTGCCGAAGAAGGGCGAGCGTGTGTCGAAGACGAAATTCGCCCAGCCGAGGAAGCGTTTGCGCACCTTGACCCGGTCGACGGTGACGCGCACTTCGCCGGCGAAGCCCATCTTGGCCACGATTTCGTCGTCATGCGCGGTGATCCAGTTCGGTACCGGACCCGTGACTATCGGCTTGCCGCTGGTCAGTGAGACCGGCACGGTCTGGCCATTGGCCACGATCGTCGCCTGCGTCTTGTCGAAGGTGACGGATTTAGCCGGCCCGTCGATCTGCACGGTGAAAGTGCCGTCCGGGTTCTTGATGACCCAGTCGGGGTCAGGGTTTTCGCCAAGCGCGGAAAAGCGCGGGTATTTGGGTGTGATCTCGGGCTGGTCGAGGCGGAACTCCGGCTGCAGATCATAGCTGATCCACTGCGACAGGAAGAGCGGCAGGCGCTCCCAGTGCGATTCCCGCAGCACCTGTGGCAGGCTGAAGAACCACATCGCATAGGCGAGGTAGAGCACGGTGCCCAGAAGCAGGAGCAGCGGGCCGAAGCGCTTGTAGGGCGGGCGCCGGAACACCTGCGGGAAGCGGTCCTCGATCGCGCTGATTTCGTCCGACGTCATCGTTGCCATATCAAGCCCCCATCAAAAAAGCTTGCTCGCCGACCAGCTTGCGGCGCAGCCAGGCGGAGAACTGGTCTACGATGAAGATGGTGGTGAACAGGAGCAGCACCAGCGCCAGCGTCTTGGCGCCGAAGCCGCGCGAGATGGAAAGCTTCAGCTCCTCGCCGATGCCGCCGCCGCCGACGGCGCCCATGATGGTCGAGATGCGAACGTTGATCTCGATCCGGAGCAATGTGTAGGACATGAAGTTGGGCAGCACCTGCGGCAGGCCGGCAAAGCGCACCCGCTCGAACCAATTGGCGCCAACCGCCCGCAGCCCTTCCTCGGCCCGCATGTCGATGTTCTCGTTGATCTCGTAGAACAACTTGCCCAGCGCGCCGATGGAATGCAGGCCGATGGCGATGATGGCGGCGACCGGGCCGATCGAAACGATGGCCGCGAACAGGCCGGCGATGACGATCTCGGGGAAGGCGCGCAGCAGCTCCATGAAGCGTTTGACGACGAGCCGCAGCACCGGGTGCGGCGTCAGGTTGCGCGCCGCGATGAAGGAAAAAGGCACAGCGAAGACGAAGCCGATGAAGGTCGAGACCAGCGCCACGTTCACAGTGGTCAGCATCAGCTCGAAATATTCGGGGACGTAGAACCCGCCCCAGACATAGACGCGGCCAAGCGGGAAGTTGAATTCTTGGGTGCCGGTGTCATGCGGCGAGGCGATGTCGAACAGCGCCCGCCAGACATCGTTCCAGTCCTTGGGAACGAGCCAGCTCAGGAAATCCAGAATGTGCGGCAGCCGGTCGAAGAAGTGGCCGGCATTGGCTTCGTCGGCGAACCACATGCTGGCGAACATCGCGACAAGCAGCAGGGCGACGCCAAGCGCTGTATAGAACCGGCGCAGCGACGTCTGGCGCCGCCAGGTATCGGCCATCTGGTCGGTGGCGCCAGAGGCGGCTGGCACGGACGGGGCCGTCACGGAAATGGTCATGATCGGAGATGCAAAAAAGGGCGATGTTTTGAACATCGCCCTTTTTTGATTTCGCCGTTAGCCGCCGATGGCTGCCTTACGGGCTTCGACGATCACCTTGTAGAAGTCCGCCTTCACCGGAACATAGCCGGTGAAATCGCCGCCCTCGACGCCTTCAAAGCAAGCCTTGTCCTTCTTGGGCAGGTCGGTGAAGAAGGCGGCCAGCTTGGCGGTCATGTCGTCGCCGAGCGCGGTGCTCACGACCAGCGGGCCGTTCGGGATCAGGCCGGAGCGCCAGACTTCGACGAAGTCGTTGGGATCGACGGCGCCCTTTGCGACTTCCTTGTGGAAGGTGCCGGAGGTGTAGCCGTTCTTGAAGTCGCCGATGCCCGAGGAATCATCGACCGCGACGTCGACCTTGCCATCGCGCACGGCCAGGACGTTGTTCTCATGGCCGCCGTTGAACTGGGTCGAGGCGAAGAAGGTCTCGTTCGAGGCGCCGGTGTCCTTCGGGATCTGGGTCAGCGGGATCAGGTAGCCCGAGGTCGAATCCGGATCGGCGTAGCCGAGCTTCTTGCCCTTGGCCGACTTGATATCGGTGATGCCGGAGGACTTGAGCGCCAGTCCGACCGAATAATAACCGGTGGCGCCATCGGTCTGCTGGGTGGTGAGGATCGGCGTGACGGCCTTCGGGTCCTTCAGCGCGACGCTGGCGTAGCCGGAAGCGCCGAGTTCGGCGAAGTCGAGCGTGCCGCCGAGCAGGCCCTGGATGACGCCGTCATAGTCGGCGGCCGGGAACAGCGAGACCTTCTCGAAGCCGAATTCGGCCTTCAAATGGTCGGCCAGGCACTGGTAGTTGCGCAGCCGGTCGGTTTCGTTCTCGCCGCCGAGAATGCCGACGCGGAATTCCTTCATGTCGGCGGCGTGAGCCATGCTGGTGGCCATGGCGAGCACCGAAACGGCGCTGAAAACCATCTTCCTGAACATCTGATATCTCTCCTGTAGGTTCCGGCCCCGCGCCGGCAGCGTTATCGATTTTGACAAGTGCCCTTGACGCGGGCGGACGATCCGAGCCGCTCTTTCTTGAACTCAGTAACCTGGGAATGCAGATTCGAGCGGTCCGGCGGATGCGGCGATCTTTCGCTTGAAGGCAACGCTGGTGGAGGTGATGGCCTCCGAAATTTCGCCGCCATTGCTGTCGGCACCATAGACGAGACGCACGGCTTCACGGTCGAGCTCTTCGGGCGCGCCATCGAAGACGACCTTGCCGGCGGCCATGCCGATGATGCGGTTGCAATAGGTGCGGGCGGTGTCGAGCGTATGCAGGTTGGTGACGACGGTGATGCCCTCGCGCAGATTGATGTCCTGCAGTGAATCCATCACCACCTTGGCATTGAGCGGATCGAGCGAGGCGATCGGCTCATCGGCGAGGATCACCCTGGGCTGCTGCATCATGGCGCGCGCAATAGCGACGCGCTGCTGCTGTCCGCCCGAAAGCGTGCCGGCGGGCTGCAGTGCCGCACTGGCGATGTCGAGCCGCTCGAGGGCGGCGACCGCCTCGGCGCATTCGGCGCGGGAAAACATGCCGAGAAGGTTGGACAGGGTCGAACGGTGGTTCAGCTTGCCGAGCAGCACGTTGGTCAGGACATCGAGGCGCGGCACCAGGTTGAACTGCTGGAAGATCATGGCGCAGTCGCGCTGCCAGCGCCGCAACGGCGAACCCTGCAGCTTGGAGACTTCGGCGCCGTCAAAAAAAATCGATCCCTGGCTGGGATCGATGAGACGGTTGATCATGCGAAGAAGGGTCGATTTGCCGGCGCCCGAACGGCCAATGACGCCGACCATCTGACCCTGCGGGATCGAGATGCTGATATCGCTGACAGCGGTGTTCTTGCCAAATCGTCGGGTGACGCCGCGGATTTCGAGCGTGGCTGAGGCTGCTGGCATGGGCAGGTTCCCGTCAGGACCATGTTGATCGTCAGCCTCTCGCCTAACGCAGCCACGTGAACCTGCCATGTCGCCTCGATGTCAGTTTTGTTACGCTCCACAGGCGCTGCGCCATGCGCCTGTTTCGGCGATCAGCCGAGCACCTGCAATTCCTCGAAATGCTCCATGTCGCGGAAGCTGCAGAAGGCGGGCCCCTTGATGTCGATCAGCGGCGCCTGCCGCGCGAAAAGCGCCAGGCAATCGTCGAACAGCGCCTGCCATGCGGCCGCCCGGTCGTCGGCAAGGCGCTGGATCTGATAGGCGAAGGTGATGTGGAAGACGTAAGCGTCGTGATCAGGGTGGCGGTAGCCGAACGGCACCGCCAGGGCATCGCGCCATTCGCGCATGATGCGCACGTCATCGTCGGTCGCGCCGGCGACGGTAAGGCCGGTCGGCACGATTTCGACGACCTTGATGTTGAACGGGCCAGAGCCCTCGAAACCTTTCAGCCGTTCCAGATAGAGGCGGGTCATGGCCTCGATGCTGGTGTCGAGCGGCACGTCCTGCGGCCAGTAGGGCAAGCGGCGGCGATATTCGATGATGCCTTGGAACAGCGTCATGTGCAGGCTGGAGACGGGCGTGAAGGCAAGCCTGTCGGCATCAGGCATTGCCAGCATCCTATCGCGCACCGCGAGCACCACGGCCTGCGACGGCGAGCCGCTGACCAGGTGGCAGACGACGGTGTTGCCGGGCTCGCTCAGAAAGTTGCCCGACGTGTCATAGCGTGTGCCGAGATGCGCCGGAGCGGTCGGATTGGAGCCGGCAAAGAAGCCGGCGAGCGAAGGTCTGATTGTGTCGGCCATTGCGATCTCCAGGGAAAGACCGGGTCCTGCCTCCTTGATGTGTCAGGGATGTGAAACGGGCTCGCCCATGACGATGATGTGAGGGATTAACCCTCGTATCTTTCCAGGAACGCTTCGGCGGACAGCTCGCGGAAATCGTCGAGCGAGGCGCGCAGCCTAGCGTGGTCCCAGTCCCACCAGGCAAGCGCCTGGTAACGCTCGGCGGCGCGGCGGTCGAAGCGCTCGCGGATCGGCTTGGCCGGCACGCCGGCGACGATGGTATAGGGGGGCACGTCCTTCGATACGACGGCTCCGGCGCCGACCGCCGCGCCATCGCCGATTGTGACGCCGGGCAGGATGGTCGAGCCGTGGCCAAGCCAGGTGTCATGGCCGACGGTGACGCGCTTGGCACGGCGCTCTGCGAAGAATTCGCTCTCATGCTCGGCGTCGTCCCAATAGTCCGAGGCGCGATAGGTGAAATGGTGCAGCGTCGGCCGCCAGGTCGGATGGTTGGTGGCGTTGATACGCACTGCTGCCGCGATGTTGGCGAACTTCCCGATCGTCGTGCACCAGACGGAGCAGTCCTGCATCATGTAGGAATAGTCGCCAAATTCGCTTTCCGAAATCCGGCTGCGGTCGGCGATCTCGGTCCAGCGGCCGAGCGTCGAGTTATGTACCTCCGCCGTCGGATGGATCAGCGGCGTCTCCGACAATTTCCTGGTCATGCGGCGAGTTTTCCGGGGGCGAAAGCGGTGACGTCGATGATGCGGTCGGCAACCGCCTCACGCACATCGTGGTCGTGGAAGATACCGAGCAGGGCGACACCGGCCGCCTTCTTGGCGGCGATGAGTTCGATCACCACGTCGCGGTTGGTGGCGTCGAGCGAGGCGGTCGGCTCATCGAGCAGCAGGATCGGGTGCTCGGTGATGAAGCCGCGCGCGATGTTGACGCGCTGCTGCTCGCCGCCGGAGAAGGTCGCCGGCGGCAGCGCCCAGAGTTTTTCAGGCAGGTTGAGCTGCGCCAGCAAGGCACGCGCCTTGCCTCTTGCCGTCTCGCGGTTCTCGCCGCGCTCGACCAGCGGTTCGGCAACCACATCCAGCGCCGAGACGCGCGGCACGGTGCGCAGGAACTGGCTGACATAGCCGATCGTTTGCCGGCGCACGGCAAGCACGGTGCGCGGGCTGGCATTGGCGAGATCGATCAGTCCGTCCTCATGGTTGACGATGATCTGGCCTTCGTCGACGGCATAATTGCCGTAGAGCATCTTCAGGATCGAGCTCTTGCCGGCACCGGACGGGCCGCCGAGCACGGTGCATTCGCCGGCGCGGATCGAGAATGAGACGCCAGCGACAACAGGCAGTTTGATGCCGTCGCGCAGATGCATGGTGAAGCTCTTGGCGACGTCGGAAACAACGAGGGGGGTGGGCATCAGAAGGTCCTCCAACCGTCGTTGGTTCGCGGGCCAGCGCCCCCCTCTGCCTTGCCAGGCATCTCCCCCTCAAGGGGGGAGATTGGCAGCTTTTTCGTTGCGCCCGTTCTGCAACGTTGAAGAGTGGCGAAACCGAGAGCGACAGCTAATCTCCCCCCTTGAGGGGGAGATGGCCGGCAGGCCAGAGGGGGGTACGCCGGAGCACTCATCGTCAAACCTGTAGAATCGAGGAAACAAGCAACTGCGTATAGGGTGCGCGCGGATCGTCGAGCACGCGGTCGGTGAGGCCGCTTTCGACGACGCGACCGTCCTTCATCACCATCATGCGCTGCGACAGGAGGCGCGCCACGGCGAGGTCGTGGGTGACGACGATGGCGGCGAGACCGAGATCGGTGACCAGCCCGCGCAAGAGGTCGAGCAGGCGCGCCTGCACCGAGACGTCGAGGCCGCCGGTCGGTTCATCCATGAACACCAGCCGCGGGCCGGTGACGAGGTTGCGGGCGATCTGCAAGCGCTGGCGCATGCCGCCGGAAAAGGCGCGGGGCTCGTCGTCGATGCGGTCTTCCTCGATTTCGACGCGCGACAGCCAGTCGACGGCCGTGGCGCGGATCTTGCCGTAGTGGCGGTCGCCGACCGCCATCAGCCGCTCGCCGACATTGGCGCCGGCCGACACCGTCATGCGCAGGCCGTCGGCCGGGTTCTGATGGACGAAACCCCAGTCGGTGCGCATGAGGAAGCGGCGCTCGGCCTCGCTCATGCGGTAGAGCTCGCGAAACTGGCCGTCGCGCATGCGGTAGCTGGCAGTGCCCGAGGAAGGCAGCAACCGCGTCGACAGGCAGTTGAGCAGTGTCGTCTTACCGGAGCCGGATTCGCCGACGACGGCGAGCACTTCGCCCGGCCAGAGGTCGAACGAAACATTGTCGCAGCCGACGCGCGAGCCGTAGAATTTGGAGAGCGCCGAGACGCGCAGAAGCGGTTCGTCGGTCATTGCGCCGGCTCCGTAGTTTCTGGTGCCAAATGGCCACGATGGCCGTCGGCCCGCCGCTTCTCGCAATGGTCGGTGTCGGAGCAGACGAACATGTGGCCGCCATGGTCGTCGAGGATGACCTCGTCGAGATAGACGTTCTCGGCAGCGCATAACGCGCAGGGCTGATCGAAGGTTTGCACCTCGAACGGATGGTCCTCGAAGTCGAGGCTGACGACGTCGGTGAAGGGCGGCACCGCATAAATGCGCTTCTCGCGGCCGGCGCCGAACAGCTGCAGAGCCGGTGAGCGGTGCATCTTGGGATTGTCGAATTTCGGCGTCGGCGAGGGGTCCATCACATAGCGGCCCTCGACCTTCACCGGATAGGCATAGGTGGTGGCGATGCGGCCGTGCTTGGCGATGTCCTCGTAGAGCTTGACATGCATGAGACCGTATTCCTCCAGCGCATGCATTTTTCGCGTTTCGGTCTCACGCGGTTCGAGGAAGCGCAGGGGTTCGGGGATCGGCACCTGATAGACCAGCACCTGGCCTGCCGTCAGCGGATGCTCAGGGATGCGGTGGCGGGTCTGGATGATGGTGGCAGTGGCAGTATCGGTGGTGACAGCGACATTGGCGACCTTCTTGAAGAAGGCGCGGATCGAGACGGCGTTGGTGGTGTCGTCGGCGCCCTGGTCGATAACCTTCAGCACATCATCAGGGCCGATGATCGATGCGGTGACCTGGACGCCGCCGGTGCCCCAGCCATAGGGCATCGGCATTTCGCGCGAGGCGAACGGCACCTGGTAGCCGGGGATGGCGATGCCCTTGAGGATCGCGCGGCGGATCATCCTTTTGGTCTGCTCGTCGAGATAGGCGAAGTTGTAGGTGGCGATGTCGGTCATGATGCGACCTCAAGTCCCTTGGCGTAGCGCTTGAGCCGTTCCGCGAGCGTGCCTGTGTGCAGTTCGAACATGTGATTGTCGTCGTCGTAGAAATAGATCGAGCGGCCTTCACCCTCGACGCGTGGTCGCGGCGGGCGCATCTCCAGCCCAAGCTTGCCGACGCGTTCGGCGTAGCGGTCGAAATCGGTCTCGTCGATCTTGAAGGCGATGTGATTGTAGCTGCGCGCGGGCAGGGGCTCGCCTTCCATGATGGCGATCCAGATGTCGCCGATCAGGAAGAATTTTTCGCGCGACAGCGAGAATTGTTCGGTATCGCTGGCATAGACCTCGCGCGCATCGAAAACTTCGGTCAGGATCGCGGTCATCCGCTCCAGATCCCTGACGATGAAGGTGATGTGGGAGAGGCCTTCGATCATTCCGCAGCCTCCCTCTTCTCTTCGATCTTCGCAGGATCTTCTCGGGCCTCATATTCGGCGCGCATGCGGCGCACGAGGTCGAGTTCGGCCTGGAAGTCGACATAATGCGGCAGCTTCAGATGCTCGACGAAACCGGTCGCCTGGACGTTGTCGGAATGCGAGATGACGAATTCCTCGTCCTGGGCGGCGGCGACAATGTCTTCGCCTAGTTCCGAAGCGCGCAGCGCCCGGTCGCAGAGCGCCATGGCCATCGCCTTGCGCTCGCTCTGGCCGAAGACGAGGCCATAGCCGCGCGTGAACTGCGGCGGTGCCTTGGCCGAGCCCTTGAACTGGTTGACCATCTGGCATTCAGTGACCCGCACCGTGCCGAGCGGGGCGGCAAAGGGCAGTTCGGGGACGTCAAGCTCCAGCTCGACCTCGCCGATGCGGATTTCGCCGACGAAGGGGTGGTTGCGTGCATAGCCGCGCTGGGTGGAATAGCCGAGCGCTAGGAGGAAACCCTCGTCGCCGCGTGACAGCGCCTGCAGGCGGATGTCGCGCGCCATCGGGAATTCCAGCGGCTCGCGGGTGATGTCGCCGGGGACATGGTCCTGCGGCATCTCGCCATCCGGCTCGATCAGGCCTTCGTGGGCGAGGATGGCGGAGACGCGCGGCATAGCCTGCGCCTCGGTCTCGCGCCGCAGCGGCTCGGCGACATCGGCGCCGGCAGCAAGCTCGGGATCGAGCAGCCGGTGGGTATAGTCGAAGGTGGGTCCAAGCAGCTGGCCGCCGGGCAGGTCTTTGTAGGTGGCCGAGACACGCCGCTCGACCCGCATGGCGCCGGTGTCGATCGGCTTGCTGTAGCCGAAGCGCGGCAGCGTGGTGCGGTAGGCGCGCACGAGGAAAATCGCCTCGATCATGTCGCCGCGCGCCTGGACGATGGCGAGCGCAGCGAGTTCGCGGTCGTAGAGCGAGCCCTCGCTCATCACCCGATCGACGCCGAGTGCCAGCTGCTCGACGATCTGATCCAGGCGAAGTGCGGGCACCGAACGGTCGCCGCGCCGGCGATCGGCAAGCAGGCTGTGGGCGTTGGCAATCGCGGCCTCGCCGCCTTTTACCGCGACATACATCTTATGCCTCCATCGTCTTGATGCGCGTCGTGCGCGGCAGGCAGGCTATGCCTTCTGATGTGGCGAGGATGATGTCGACGCCACGCGGAAAGCGCTTGATGTTCTGCTTCCACTGTTCGACGAAGTGACGTGGCATCTGCGCCGGTGCGAGGGTGGCACTGGTTTCGATGCCGGGGCCCTCAAGCAAGAGCGGGGTGCCCGACACGAGATCGCTGACCTGCAGGATGAGCGTGGTCGAGCGATCGGGATAATCCTGGGTGCCTTGCGAAAAGCCGTCGAGCGCCATCATCTCGGCCGGGGTGGCGACAAACGCGAAATGCGCGTCGGCTGGCGTGTTGGCCAGCGGCGCGCCTGTGTGAAAGCCAAGCCAGGATGCGATCGCGGCGGAGGCGTGCAGGGCCGGGTCGAGCCAGAGCGGCGTGTCGGTGTCACAGAGCGCCAGCGTGATGGCGCCAGCGGTGGCCGAAAGCGGCGCTGGCGGGCGGGCCAAGGCCGGCCAAGGCTGCACGCTGCCCGGCCGCGCCATGGCGTCCATGATTGCACGAAACACGGTCTGGGCGTTGAAGACCGGATCGGCGAAACCGCCCTCGATCGATTGCGCTGCGATGTCCATCAGTCTTCTCCGCGAACCATGGTGAAGAAGTCCACCTTCGTTGCCGCCGTCTCGGCGTGGCGTTTTTCCTGGGCAGTCGTCAGGGCCGACCTCAAAGGCGCGATCAGCCTGGTCTCGACCTCGGTGCGGCGGGCCGGATCCTGCCACAGCGCGTCCGCGATTGCCGCCAGCTTCGCCTTCTGCTTGTCACGGCCAAGCGCGTAGCAATGACCGACCTGTCCGGACGGCAGACGAACGGTGGCGCGGGTGACGGTCGCCTCGCCGACATTGAACGGCGCGCCGTCGCCGCCGATGCGGCCACGCAGGGTGACCAGGCCGGTCTCGGGGCCGCGCAGCAGCTCGACTTGGGAAGGCAGGCCGGCTTCGTTCCACAGCCGGACGATGTCGTCGCCGCTCGATTGCGCCAGCGTTGCCATGGCGGCCTTGCGCTCGGCCTGGTCGCGGGCTTCCTGTCCTCGCATGGGCAGCATTCCTCTTTGCTAAATTTGTCTATTGATATAGACAACTATACAAATTATACTTATTATCTAGCGCGAGTCCATGACGGGTGCGTGACAACAGCCAGAAAGCTGGCGGCAAAGGCTGGGCAGGTCATGATCGGGCGACAGGAAGCCGACAGCATCGAGCGGCGCAGCGGCGTCTCGCTGTGGCGGCAGATCGCCGACAGGATCCTGCAGGCGATCGCCACCGGCGATTTCGCCGAGAATACGGCTCTGCCGCCCGAGGTGGCGCTGGCTGAGCGCTACGGCGTCAATCGCCACACCGTGCGAAGCGCCATATCGGCCCTCGTGCAGGAAGGGGTGCTGCGGGCCGAGCAGGGGCGCGGCACTTTCGTGCTGTCGCGCAAGCTGCTGTCCTATCCGATCGGCGCGCGCACACGCTTCTCGGCAGGTCTGCAAGGGCAGACGTCGGAACGGCACATTGTCCTGCTCTCTTCGTCGGTCGAGCCGGCCAGCCAGCGTGTCGCCGAAGGGCTTGGGCTGGCCAGGGGCGCCGAGGTGATTAGGTTGGAGACACGCGGCGAAGCCGACGGGCGGCCGGTATCACGTGCCGCCGGCTGGTTCGATGCCAGGCGCTTCGCCGGCATCGACAAGGCGATGGCCGAGACGGGGTCGATCACCGCGTCGCTGGCGCGTTTCGGCATTGACGATTATCTCCGGCAGTCGACCGTGCTGTCGGCCCGCCATGCCGACGCGGCCGACCTTGCCGATCTCGACCTGCAGCCGGGGGCCATCGTGCTGGTCACGGTGGCCGTCAACGTCACGCCGGACGGCCAGCCGATCCAGTTTTCCGAGTCTCGCTTTCCGGCCGAGCGGGTGGAGCTGAAGCTGTCGGTGAACAACTAGCCCCCAACGTCGTCATCCTATGGTCTGCGCCGCGTCGCTTCGCTCCTTGCTCCGCCATAGGACGAAGCGATTGATGTTTCGGCCAGTCGCCAAGGCATGCGATCTGTTAAAGTCCGCACGATCCGCCGAATTTCGTGTGGAACCGATATCTTACCCGATCTCGATCACGGCCTTGATCAGGCCGGATTTCTCGCGCGTCCAGCGGGCGAGATCGCGCGGCGTGCCGTCGAGCGTCGTGCGATGGGTGACGAGCTTGGCCAACGGCACCGCACCGTTGCCGATCGAGTCGGCGACATGGTCGAAGTCGGCGCGCAAGGCATTGCGGCTGCCGATCAGCGTCATCTCGCGCTTGTGGAATTCCGGATCGGAAAAGACGATGTCGTCCTTGACGACGCTGACCAGCACCAGTGTGCCGCCGTGAGCGACATGGGCGAAGGCAGACTGCACCGACTGGGTGTTGCCGGTAGCGTCGAAGACCACGTCGAAACCTTCGCCTGATGTCGCCTGCCTGACCAGATCGGGCACGGCGCCGCGTGAGCCGTCGAGGGTCTTGAAATCGAGTTCGGTTGCGGCGAAGGCGAGCCGCTCACTGCTCATATCGAGCAGTGTCACCTCGAGCCCGGCGATGCGGGCGAAGATGGCGGTGCCGAGCCCGATCGGGCCGGCGCCGATGACCAGCGCGCGGGCACCGGGATCCGCGCGCGCGCGCCGTACGGCATGCGCGCCGATAGCGAGGAATTCGACGGCGGCGGCGTCCGCGAGCGACAGGCCGTTTGCCGGATAAAGATTTTGCGCCGGGACAAGAATACGCTCGCACATGGCGCCGTCGCGATGGACGCCGAGCACCTCGATGCTGACGCAGCAATTCGGTTTGCCGTGCCGGCAGGCGATGCACTTGCCGCAGGACAGATAGGGGTTGATGACGACCGGCTCGCCAATGGCCAGGTCGACGCCTTCGCCGGTCTCGACGATCGTTCCCGACACTTCATGGCCCATGATGCGGGGATAGGCGAGGAACGGGTGCTTTCCTTCGAAGATGTGATAGTCGGTGCCGCAGATGCCGACATGGCTGACCGCGACCAGCGCCCAGCCGGCAGGGGGTGCTCCTGGTGCCGGGCGATCTTCCAGGACGAGCTCGCCGGGCGAGCGGCAGATGACGGCTTTCATGCTTTTATTCCAGTCGGTCATGAAGTCGCCGGCCCATCTTCATGCGAGCCGGCGATCGATTTCAGTGGCGGGTCATTTGCCACCGCGGCGGCGCAGGCCGTCGAAATAGACGATGACGATGATCAGAACGCCGGTGATGATGCGTTGCCAGAAGGCGTTGACGTTCAAGAGATTGGCGCCGTTGTTGATGGTGGCGAGAATGAAGGCGCCGAGCAGCGGGCCATGCACCGAGCCGACCGCGCCGAACAGCGAGGTGCCGCCGATCACCGACGAGGCAATCGCCTGCAGTTCCCAGCCCTCGGCCTGGGTAGGATTGCCGATGCCGATGCGCGATGCCAACAGCACGCCGACGAAGGCAGCGCACAGACCCGACAGCGTGTAGGCCATGTAGATGGTGCGCTGGACATTGACGCCGGACAGGCGCGAGGCTTCGGCGTTGGAGCCGACCGAGAAGAGATAGCGGCCCCAGCGGCTGTGATGCAGGAAGACGTACGCCGGGATGCCGACCAGGATGACCATCCAGAACAAGTTGGGGACGCCAAGGAAGGAGTTGCGCGAGAATACCTGGAAGGCATCGTTGTTGATCGAGATCGAGTTGCCGTTGGTCATCAGAAGGCCGATGCCGCGCAGCGATGTCAGCGTTGCCAGCGTGATGATGAAGGGCGGCAGTCCCATCTTGACGATGCCGAAGCCATGGAAGAGGCCGATGGCGACGCCGACCAGCAGCGTGATCAGGATTGCGAGGAAGACCGGTATGCCGGCATTGATCAGCATCGCGGCAATGACGGTGGCGAAGCCGACCACGGCGCCGACGGAAAGGTCGATGCCGCCGGTGATGATGACGAAGGTCTGGCCGACAGCCAGGATGGCGATCATCGAACCCTGGCGCAAGAGGTTGGAGATGTTGTTGGCCGAGGCGAAGCTCGATGTCGCCACTGACAGGATGACCCACAGGAGCACCAACAGCGCCAGCAGCGTCAGCCCGAACAGAGCGTTGTAGTTGCGCTTTGGTTTCTCGGCAGGAATCGCCTCGGTGCTCATATCTGTCCTCCCAGTTTTTCTTGTTTCTCGGCGAGCGCCTGAGTGAGAATTTCCTCGTGATCGGCGGTGCGGAACCCGTGTGTCGCCACCAGTTTGCCGCGGCGGAACACATGCAGCGTGTCCGCAAGTTCGTAGACCTCCGGCAGATAGGACGAGATCAGGATGATGCCGGCACCCTTCGACAAGAGCGCGCTGAACAGCCGGTAGATCTCGGCCTTGGTGCCGACATCGACGCCGACCGTCGGCTCGTCGAAGATGAACAGCTTGGCGCCGTGTGCCAGCCATTTGCCGATGACGATCTTCTGCTGGTTGCCGCCCGACAGGCTGGAGGCCAGTGCATTGCGCGTCGGCGTCTTGATCCTGAGGTCGGCGATCTGACGATCGGCCTGGGTCTTTTCCTGCACGCCGGAGATCAGCAGATTGTTCGAGATGCGCTTGTAGATCGGCAAGTTGAGATTGAAGCCGACCGGCAGATTGAGGCAGAGGCCCTGATCGCGGCGGCTTTCCGGCGCCAGCGCCATGCCCAGCCTGATCGCGTCGTGCTCGGAATTGATCTGGACGTCCTTGCCTTCCCACAGGATCTGGCCGGCCGATTTGCGGTGGCGGCCGTAGACGGTGGTGACGAATTCGCTGCGCCCGGCGCCGATCAGGCCGTAGAGTCCGACGATCTCGCCGGCGCGGACCGCCATCGAGACGTTTTCGAAGCCTTTGCCAGACAAGCTCTTCGTCTCGATGATCGCCGCACCCGGTGTGAAATGCTCCTTGTGGTAGATCTGCTCGATCGAGCGGTTGATCATCAGTTTGACCAGTTCGGCGTCGTTGGTCTCGGCGATGTTCCTGGTACCGACCAGCGTGCCGTCGCGCAGCACGGAGACGCGATCGGCCAGTTCGAACACTTCCTCCATGCGGTGGCTGATGTAGATGATGGTCACGCCTTCGGATTTCAGCCGGCGGATCAGGGTGAAAAGCTGGTCGGCCTCCTTGCGGGTCAGGTAGGCGGTCGGCTCGTCGAAGATGAGGAATTTGGTGCCGCGCACGGTGGCGCGGGCGGCGGCGATCAACTGCTGCTGGCCGATGGTGAGGTCGCCGAGCACGACATGCGCCGGCAGGTCGAAGCCGAGATCGTCGATGATCTTCTGTGCTTCCTTGACCATGGCGCGCTGCTGCAGGATGCCGAAGCGCGAATTCTCCTCGCCGAGGAACATATTGGCGGCGACGGTCAGGTGGCGGCAGAGCACGACTTCCTGGTGGACGGCATTGATGCCGAGCGCCATCGCCTCATGCGGGGTCGCAAGTGCTGCCGGTTTGCCTTCCCAGATGACCTCGCCTGAGGTGCGTGGCATGACGCCGGTGAGAAGCTTGATCAGTGTGGATTTGCCGGCACCGTTCTCGCCGACGATGGCGTGGATCTCACCCGCCTTGAAGGCGAGGGTCACCGGCTTCAGCGCATGGGTGCCCGGATATTTCTTCTCCAGCCCCTGTAGTTCCAGGATCGTCCTGCCGGGCTCCAGAACAGGGGCAGGGTGCAGGTCTTGCGCCGTCGATGTCATGACAATCCTCCCAATGGGCTTCCCAAACGGGCCTCCCAGATTGGCCTCAGCAGCCTAGCCCAGGCTGGCGGATTTCCAAGCGATATGATGTCGCTTCCGGGGCACGAGGCCCCGGAAACTGTGCGGCTGTACCGAGGTTACTTGAGCTTCGGATTGAGCAGCGCGTCGATCTTCGGCTCTTTCATGTTGGCCTTGGTGACGAGGTTGGCGCCGGTGTCGACATTGGCCTCGACCTTTTCACCCTTCGAGGCGGCGAGCGCGGTCTTGATGCCGTCATAGCCCATACGGTACGGATCCTGGACGACGAGGCCGGAAATGACGCCGTCATTCAAGAACTTGATCAGCTTCTCGTCGCTGTCGAAGCCGATCAGCCCAACCTTGCCGGCAAGGTTGTTCTCGGCGATCGCCTGGCCGACGCCCTGCGCCATGATCAGGTTGGACGCGAAGATGCCCTTCAGGTCCGGATTGGCGGTGATCAGGTCGGTCGCGATGTTGAGGCCGGTCGTGGCCTGGCCGTCGGCATATTTGTCGGCGACCAGTTCAAGACCGGGATATTTGGCCTTGAGCTGTTCCTTGAAGCCCTGGGCGCGCTGCTCGAGCGAGCCGGCGCCGGGCAGTGCCGTGATCAACGCAACCTTGCCTTCGACCTTGCCGCCATTGGCCGCGCCGATGGCCGCCGCAAGACCGTCCGCTGCGACGCGGCCGCCCTGGACGTTGTCGGTGGTCAGGAACGAGGTGAAGGCCTTGGAGTCGGCGCTGGAGTCGATGCCGATGATCTTGACCTTGCTCGCTGCCTCGTCGATCGGCTTGCCGAGCGCCTTGGCTTCCGTCGGCGCGATGACGACCGCGGCCGGGCTGCCGGCGACGGCGTTCTCGAGGATCGAGATCTGGCCGTTGACGTCGGTTTCAGCCTGGGCGCCGAGCTCAGGCACGTTGACGCCGAGATCCTTGCCGGCCTTGCGGGCGCCGGCGAGCACGATCTGCCAGTAGAAGGACGTGGTGTCCTTGACGATGATCGGAATGGTCACGTCCGCCGCCGAAACCGGCGCCGAATGCATGACGCCGGCGAGCATCGAGGCTGCTGCCAGCGCCATGACAGCGCGGCGGTTGAGAATGCTGGTCACGAATTTCATAGGATTCCTCCCTAAGTCGCCCGGTGAACGTTACGGAAGCTCCGTTCGGATAGGCGTGGCCCAAACAGAACTTTATCAATAAAAAACATTACGCTATTTTGATAGTGCATCGATCTGGACGATGCAAGCGGTGTTTCGCGCCTGACCTGCCATGCCAGACGGAGACCATTCGCACGTCGCTCCTCCCTGGACGCAATCAAACTCTCCCGTTCCGTTCCGAAAAGATATGGAATATTAATTCCATATCTTAGTCAACATGGAACATTCATTCTTTTTGTGGCGTCGCGGATTTGTGAAGTCGCGACTCCCATCAAAGCCTGCAGCATAGTGCCGGCTTCACGCCAGCTTCTGCACGACCGTGTAGGGACGATATCTGGCGTATTCCGTTTCCGGTACGTCGACATCGAGCAGTTCGAGATTGCGTGTCAGGTTCGCCAATTTTGCCGTGCCGGTCAGCACGGTGGCGACGGCTGGCTCGTGCAGGGGGAACTGGAATGCGGCCGCCGCCAGCGGGTAACCGCCTTCGCCGGCGATCTTCTCCATGGCGTCGACGCGGTCGAGCACATCGCGGTCGGCGGGCTGGTAGTCGAAATGCGCGCCTTGCACCGGCCCGGTCGCCAATATGCCGGAGTTGAACACGCCGCCGATCACCAGCGACGTCTGCTTGGCCCGGCACAGCGGCAGCAGCTCGGCTTCCGCGCTGCGATCGAGCAAGGAATAGCGGCTGGCAAGCAGGATGCAATCGAGCGGCGCGCGGCGCATCACGTCCAGGCAGATCTGGACTTCGTTGACGCCGAGCCCGTAGGCGGAAATCGTGCCGGCCCGCTTCAGCTCCTCGAGCGCCCTCAGCCCACCGTCCATCAGCTGGCGAAAGTGCAGCTTGGTCTTCTCAACGCCATGCGTGTAGACGCCGATGTCGTGCACATACAGAATGTCGATCTTGTTCAGGCCGAGCCGCGCATAGCTGAAGTCGACCGAGCGCATGATGCCGTCATAGGAATAGTCGTAGTCGAGCGCGAAGGGCAGCGGATCGACATAGGAGTGATCAGGCACCTGGTCCTCAGGCACCGGGCGGAACAGGCGTCCGACCTTGGTGGACAGCACATAGGAGTCGCGCGGCTTGTAGCGCAGGAAATCGCCGAAGCGCCGCTCCGACAGGCCGAAACCGTAGAAGGGGGCGGTGTCGAAATAGCGCAAGCCCGCCTCCCAGGCGCCTTGCAGCGTCTCCATCGCCGCCTCGCGCGAACAGGCGCGGTAGAGGCCGCCGATCGCCGCGCCGCCGAAACTGACTTCGGTGACCTCGAGCGCCGTCTGGCCGATGCGACGTTTCTCCATGCACAACCTCCCCGTTCCCAGCCATTGTCCGGCCCGGCAATTCTACCAGATATTCAGTTAACCTTAGAGCGTCGCGCCGAGATGCCAGGGCACGAACTCATTGTCGCCGTAACCAAAATCCTCGCTCTTGGTCTTGCGGCCCGAAGCCGTCTCGACGATCAGTTCGAAGATCTCGCGGCCCATGCCGGCGATGGTCTTTTCACCCGAGGCGATGACGCCGCAATTGACATCCATGTCCTCTTCCATCTGGTGATACATGGTCGAGTTGGTGGCGACCTTGATCGACGGTGTCGGCCGGCAGCCGAAGCAGGAACCGCGACCGGTGGTAAAGACGATGACATTGGCGCCGCCCGCGACCTGGCCAGTGGCCGAGACCGGGTCGTAGCCGGGCGTGTCCATGAACACCAGTCCGTTGCCGGTGACCTTCTCGGCATAGCCGAACACGCCGTTGAGAGGCGTCTGGCCGCCCTTGGCTACCGCGCCCAGCGACTTTTCCAGGATGGTGGTGAGGCCGCCGCGCTTGTTGCCGGGCGAGGGATTGTTGTCGATCGAGGCGCCATGCTTGGCGACATGGTCTTCCCACCACTTCACATAGCCATCGAGCTTCTTGGCGATTTCGGGCGTCGCCGCGCGATAGGCGAGCAGATGTTCGGCGCCGTAGATTTCCGTGGTTTCGGAAAGGATGCCGATGCCGCCGACGCCGGCCAATATGTCGACGGCCGCACCCAGCGCCGGATTGGCGGTGATGCCCGACATGCCGTCGGAGCCGCCGCATTGCAGGCCGACGACGATCTCGCTGACCGGGATCGGCTCACGTTTCAATTGGCCGACTTCCTCGGCGATCTCGGCCAGCACGCCCATCGCCTTTTCGACCGATTTGCGCGACCCGCCGGCGTCCTGGATGTTGAAGTGGCGCTTGCCGGCGGCCGCGCCCTTCTGGCCGTAGAGGGTGAGCTGGTTGACTTCGCAGCCGAGGCCGACCATCAGCACGCCGCCGAAATTCGGGTGCCGCGCATAGCCGGCGAGCGTGCGGTGCAGCACCATCATGCCGTCGCCGGTGGCGCTCATGCCGCAACCCTGGCCGTGGACGATGGGCACGAAACCGTCAATGCCGGGATATTTCGGCAGCAAGGTGCGGTTGGCGGTGTCGGCGATGGAATGGCAGACGGTGGCCGAGCAATTGACGCTGGCGATGATGCCGATGAAGTTGCGCGTGCCGGCGCGGCCATCGGCGCGGCGGTAACCCATGAAGGTGCGGGCGCGGTCGGCTTCGGTCGCGTGCTCGGCTTCGCTCGGCGGCACCACCGGCAATCGGCCAGCTTCGAACACCAGATTGTGGGAATGGACATGCTCGCCAGGCGCGATGTCCTGCGTGGCGCGGCCGATCGCCTGGGCGTATTTGACCACCGCTTCACCGGCGGCAATCGGCTTGATCGCCACCTTATGGCCGGGCTCGATGACAGCTGCGGCGAGTGCGCCGCCCGGCAGGGCGGTGCCGATCTCGATACGGCCATTGGCGACGGCGACATTGTCTGCGGGTGACAGAAGAATGGTGTTCGAGGCGTTCACGAGCGGTTTCCTGGGTGATCCTGGGATGCGCGGATTGACACGCGCCTGTTAAGAGTTAATGTCTTTTATCGTGAAAAAACAGTTTTGCGTCAATTGTTTTTTCGTCGGCGTTTAGCGTGTCGCCGGATGAGTGATGGCGCTGCAAACAATGAACCAACCCCCCGCGAAAGCGATTCCGGCTTTTCAAGTCGTGGGGATGCCATATTGCGCTTCAAGCCGGCCGCCGCAAGCGTCGGCTGAATGGGTCAGGGGATGTCGAAGAGCAACAACGTCTACAAGGACGCCTACAACCGCTGCCTGCGGCTGCTCGATGAAACGCGCAGCCTGCCCTCGGAGCCTGAGTTGGGCACGCTGCTCGGTGTCAGCCGCACGACCGTGCGAAGCATCCTGGCGCGCATGGAGGAAACCAGGCTGATCACGTGGAACAAGCGCGCCAAGACGGTGCTTCGCGACCCGGTTCCCGACGATTTCTTCCCCGAAGAAGAGACCGACACGCTGGCCGATATCATCGAGCGCTCGTTCATGCGGCGGCTGCTCGCCAGCGGCGCCGAGGCCGGCATGCAGATCAACGAGCTCGAACTGGCGCGCGAGATCGGCGTCGGCACCACCAGCGTGCGCGAGTTCCTGATCCGCTTCTCGCGCTTCGGCCTGATCGAGAAGCGCCGCAACAGCCATTGGGTGCTGAAGGGTTTTACCCGGGCCTTCGCGCTCGAACTGACCGAGATCCGCGAAATGTTCGAGCTGCGCTCGGCGGCTGCCTTCGCGGCCCTGCCGCAGGACAGCCCGGTCTGGGCCGATCTCAACGGGCTGGAAGACGAGCACCGTCTGTTGGCGCGCGAGATCGCCACGCGCTTCAACGAGTTTTCCGAGCTGGACGAGCGTTTCCACCGGCTCATCCATCGCGCCTCGCGCAACCGCTTCATCGTCGATTTCTACGACGTCATCGCCATGATCTTCCATTACCATTACCAGTGGAACAAGGCGCAGGAACGCGAGCGCAATGAAGTCGCGGTCGGTGAGCACCTTGCCTATATCGAGGCGCTCAAATCGCGCGACCTTGGCAAGGTCGATGCCGCCTGCCGCAAGCACTTGAAGTCGGCGCGCCAGACATTGCTGACGTCGATCCCCGAAAACCGCTTGCCGCAAAAATCCTGAGCTTGCCGCGTTGCCGCAGGTGTCGATTTCGCGATTTTCGACCTGCCGCTGCCGTGATAGGTATCTTTCCAGGATTGCTTGAAGAGGCGGATGGTTTGAACAGGCAAGTCATTTGAACAAGAGGGGCAGATGCTGGAGCATGCCGGCCGCGCTTGTCGCGGCCTGTTTGCTGCTGCTCCCGTCGACGCTCGGTGCATTTGCCTTCGGCACCGGCCCGAATGCCGCGCAGCTTGACGCTTTCGGCAACGTCATCTGCACCCGCGATGGCGCCACCCAGCTTCCCGGCGGCGACCAGCGCCCGTCCCATCTGCCGGCCTGCTGCACGCTTGGCTGCGGCATGTTTTCATCGGCCTTTGCGCCGCCGGCCGATGCCGGACTGGCCCTGGGCAGCCTTTCCTTTGAGACGGTCGCGTTCGTCTTTCCGGCGAGCATTCATCTCGGCTTCGCGCGCGAACGCTCGCCGTCGAACCCACGCGCGCCGCCGCTGGCGGCCTGAGCCTGCTTGCCCGGCGGAACTTTTCGCGGGCGCATCCATCCAAAGATCAAAACGGCTCGCGTCCGGCAACGGCGCGATCATCACTTCATGGAGCAACCATGTCCCATTCCCCTGTAGCGGCGGGCCTTCCGTTCAGCCGCATTCTGTCTCGCTTCCAGGAGCATCTCGGCATTGTCGCGCTGGCTCTTGCGATCATGCTCGCCGGCGCCCAGACTGTCCTGGCGCATGAATTCAAGATCGGCGATTTGGAGATCGAGCACCCCTGGTCGCGCGCCACGCCGGCCGGCGCCAAGGTGGCCGGCGGCTATTTCACCATCATCAACAAGGGCAGCACACCGGACCGGCTGCTGTCGATTTCCTCCGACGTCTCCGAAAAGGCCGAGCTGCATGAGATGGGCGTCAAGGACGGCGTCATGACCATGCGGCCGGTTTCCGGCGGGCTGGAAGTCCCCGCGGGCGCCAAGGTGGCGCTGGCGCCCGGCGGCTATCACCTGATGTTCATCGGCCTGAAGCGGCAGCCCAAGCAAGGCGAAAAATTCGCCGCCACGCTGACCTTCGAAAAGGCCGGGGCGGTGACGGTCGAATTCGCCGTGCAAGGCATCGGCAGCGCGGCGGCCCAAGAAGACAACGATTGAACCGGCCATCGTATCAAGATTCTAGAGGGACCATCATGAACAGATATCTTTTGGCGGCCGGCGCGATCCTCGTGCTGGGGACAAATGCCGCCTTCGCGCACATCACGCTCGAAACCCAGGAAGCGGCCGTCGGGTCGACCTACAAGGCAGTGCTACGCGTGCCGCATGGTTGCGACGGCAAGGCAACGACCGCCGTGCGCGTGCAGATCCCGGAAGGGGTGATCGCGGTCAAGCCGATGCCGAAGCCGGGCTGGACGTTGCAGACCAAGAAGGGCAAGTACGAAAAATCCTATCAGCTTTATGGCCAGGCGGTGACCGATGGGGTCAAGGAAGTCGAGTTTACCGGTGGCAACCTGCCGGATGAATTCTACGACGAGTTCGTCTTCCGCGCGACGCTGACGGCGGATTTGCCCGTCGGCCAGAAGCTCTACTTCCCCGTGGTGCAGGAATGCGGCGACGCCGCCGAGCGCTGGATCGAGATTCCGGCGGCGGGACAGGATGAAGACGCGCTGGAAAACCCGGCGCCCGGCATCAAACTCACACCGAAGAAATGATCTCCGGCGGCGCGCTCTGTTCGCAAAGTGCGCCGCCAGTTTCGATGGCGAGGACATGAACGCGATATTCCGATTTCAGAGGGCCGTTATGGCCAGCAAAGGCATCGGCTGGGCCGCCGGCGGGCTGCTCGCCGTGCTCATGGCGCTCATCGTGTTGGCTTCGGCAAATCAGGCCTTTGCCCATGCCGCGCTGATCAAGACCGATCCGGCCGACGGCGCGGTGCTGGCACAGGCTCCCGCCCAGTTCTCATTGACTTTCAGCGAGCCAGTCTCGCCCTTGGTGCTGACGCTGGTGAAGCCCGATGGCACGCCGGTACCGCTAACCTCCTTCCGTCTGACCGACCAGACCGTCGAGATCGACAATCCACAGGTGCTCAAGTCCGGCACGCATGTGCTGAGCTGGCGCGTCATTTCCGCCGACGGTCATCCCGTCGGCGGCTCGCTGCTTTTTTCCGTCGGCGCGCCGAGCGAGCCGCCCGCCGTGTCCGAAGCGGTCGACTGGCCGCTGCGGTCGGCGATCTGGATCGGCAAGGTATTTCTCTACATAGGCCTTTTCCTCGGCGTCGGCGGTGTCTCCGCCCTTGCCTGGCTGGCCGGACCTGGCCGCGCCGGTCAACGTTTTGTCTCCGCCGCGATCCTGTGTGGCTTGGTGGCGGCGCCCCTGTCGCTGGGCTTTCAGGGTCTCGATGCGCTCGGCGCGCCGCTTTCTCATCTGGCGCAGCCGGTGATCTGGCGAACCGGGCTCGGCACCAGCTTCGGCTGGACGGTGCTGATCGCCCTGATCGCGCTGGGGCTCGGCCTGCTGTCTCTGGCCGGGCCGCGCTGGGCCGCCAGGCCATTTGCCCTTGCGGGGCTCGCCGGTGTCGGTGTCGCGCTCGCCGCCAGCGGCCACGCCAGCGCGGCGGAGCCGCAATGGCTGACGCGGCCGTTGGTGTTCGTGCATGGCGTCGGCATTGCCTTCTGGGCCGGCGCACTGATACCGCTCGGGCTCGCGCTGAAGCGTCAAAAGGCCGGTGCCGTTGCCTTCCTGCGCCGCTTCTCATGGACAATCATGCCTGTCGTGGCCGTGCTTGCCGCGGCCGGCATCGTACTCGCCGTCATCCAGGTGCAGACGCCAGCGGCGCTGGTCAACACCGCCTATGGCAGGCTGCTGCTGGTCAAGCTCGCCCTGCTGGTCTTCCTGTTCACTCTGGCCGCCGTCAATCGCTGGAAACTGACCACCTCGGCCGAAGCTGGCGCGACGGAGGTGCAGCGCCGGCTCACCCGCTCTATCGGCGTCGAAATGTTGATCGTGCTGGCGATCTTCGGCATTGCCGCGGGCTGGCGCTTCACGCCGCCGCCGCGGGCCCTGGCGATCGCCGCGGCGCAGCCGGTCTCCATTCACATCCATGCGCTGCAGGCGATGGCCGATCTCAGCATCACGCCCGGCCATGCCGGGGCGGTCGCCGCCTCGATGATCATCATGACCGGTGACTTCGGACCGCTCGACGCCAAGGAAGTGACGCTGGTGCTGTCGAAACCCGATTCCGGCATCGAGCCGCTGAAACGCGCGGCGACCAAGCCCGGCGACGGCAGCTGGCGTGTCGACAACCTCGTCATCCCGGTTCCCGGCCGCTGGACGGTGCGCATCGACATCCTGGTCTCGGACTTCGAGATGGTGAAGATCGAGGCGCCGGTGGACATCAGGCCGTGAGGCCAAGCACCTCGTCGCAACACAATTCGGCGAGGCGGTTGACGCGGCCCGAAACGCCCGTCAATCATCTGGGCAAGAATGGTATCGCCGCAAATCGCGGTTCAACAGGCGATCCGAAAGCAGGGAAGAAACGATGGAAAAAGCCGAAATCGGCCTGATCGGCCTTGGCACGATGGGCTCCAACCTGGCGCTCAACATCGCCGAACACGGGCACCGCATCGCCGTCTTCAACCGCACCAAGGCCCGCACCGACGCTTTCGTCGAGAATGCCGGCGCGCTCAGGGACATGGTAGTCCCCTGCTACAGCCTGGAAGAACTCGCCGCCGCGATCCGGCCGCCGCGCCCGATCATCATCATGGTGGTGGCCGGCAAGCCGGTCGACGAACAGATCGAAGCCCTGCGCGGCGTGCTGTCTGCCAATGATATCGTCATCGATGCCGGCAATGCCAATTTTCGTGACACGATGCGGCGCTTCTCCGAGCTGTCCGGCTCGGGCCTGACCTTCATCGGCATGGGTGTGTCGGGCGGCGAGGAGGGTGCACGCCACGGGCCATCGATCATGGTCGGCGGCACCGAAGAGTCCTGGAAGCGCGTCGAGAAGGTGCTGACCGCCATCTCCGCCAAATTCAAGGATGAACCTTGTGCCGCCTGGCTCGGCACGGACGGTGCCGGCCATTTCGTCAAGACCATCCACAACGGCATCGAATATGCCGACATGCAGATGATCGCCGAGATCTACGGCATCCTGCGCGATGGGCTGGGCATGGGGCCGAAGGAGATCGGCACGGTATTTTCCAACTGGAACAAGGGCCGGCTCAACTCCTACCTGATCGAGATCACCGCCAAGGTGCTCGCCGCCGACGATCCGAAGACCGGCAAGCCGGTGGTCGACGTCATCCTCGACCGTGCCGGCCAGAAGGGCACCGGCAAATGGTCTGTCATCGAGGCGCAGCAGCTCGGCATTCCGGCGACCGCGATCGAGGCGGCGGTAGCGGCGCGCGTGCTGTCGTCGATCAAGGACGAGCGGCAGGTTGCGGAAAAGGCCTATGGCAATATCGGCGTGACGAAGATTTCGGGCGACAAGGACGCGTTGCTGAAAGACCTCGAACTTGCGCTGTTTGCCGGGAAGATCGCCGCCTATGCGCAAGGCTTCGCGGTGATGAGCGGCGCCTCGAAGGAATTCCACTGGAACCTGCCGATGCCGACCATCGCCAAGATCTGGCGTGCCGGCTGCATCATCCGCTCGCAGATGCTGGACACGATGGCCGAGGCCTTGGGCTCCGGCGGCGCGTCCACCAATCTTTTGATGGCACCTGCCTTCATTACGATGATGAAGGAGGCGCATCCGTCGCTGCGGCGTATCGTGGCCAGGGCTTCCGAGGCCGGCGCGCCGGTGCCGGCGCTGTCTTCGGCGCTTGCCTATTTCGACAGCTACCGCCAGGGCCGCGGCACCTCGAACCTGATCCAGGCGCAGCGCGACTTCTTCGGCGCGCACGGCTTCGAACGCATCGGCGAGCAAGGTGCGTTCCACGGCCCCTGGGGCAGCGGCGCGGCGGGTTAGCTCGATCCGTCTGAACGCCGGTAGGCCAGGACCTCGCCCGGTACGCTGAGGCTTTGCAGCGAACCGGGTGCGGCGCCGCCGATCCAGCCCAGCACGGCGCGGGCGAGCTCGGAGCCCGCCAGCCGGAAGTTCTCGTTGACGATCAGCAGCTCCGGCCGGAACAGGTGCAAAAGGTCCGACGACTGTTTGGAGACGATGTCGACGTCGCGGCCAAGCTTGAGGCCGGCGTCCTCGATGCCGGCGACGAGCGCGAGCGTCGCGGCGGCGGCGCTGCTGACGAAGCCGTCCGGCCTGATATCGCGGCGCATCAGCTGCGCGGTCCTCGTCCTGATCCGCTCGATCGAATGGTCGATCGATACGGTGCTGAACGGGATCTCGCTGGCGCCGACCTCGCTCAGCGCATCGGCAAAACCATTGACCGTGTGGCTGTGATAGGTCAGCCCGACGGGCGGTGAAAGCAGAGCGAGCCTGCGGCGGCCGTTGCCGGCCAGGCTCCGCACGGCCTCCGCCGCGAAGGCGTAATTGTCGAAATCATGATAGGGATGAACCAGCCCCATTTCGGTGCGGCCATGCGTGGCAAAGGGAATGCCGCGCTCCAGCATGTAGCGGGCCCTGGCATCGTTCGGCTGCGTGCGGGAGATGATGACGCCGTCGGCGGAGCCTGTCTCGACCAGATAGCGTATCGGGTCGAGCGGATCCTGCGAGCGCGAATAGGGCGTGACGATCAGATGGTAGGGCGTGTCGGCAATGACCTCCGAGACGCCATAGATGATGTCGGAGACGAAACTCATGATCTCCTGCTCGGTGTTGAGCACGAGGCTGATGACATTGGTCTTGCCGGTGCGCAGGCGCACGCCGGCGCGGTTCGGCCGATAGCCGATCTGCTTGGCGACGAGCTGGACGCGGCGCCTGGTTTCGGCGCCGATTTCGGGGGCATCCTTCAAGGCGCGGGACACGGTGGTGACGCCGAGCCCGGTCATGAAGGCAAGCGTCTTCAGCGTTGGCCGTTCCTTGGCCGACGTCTCGTCGTTCTTTTCCGTACGCCGTTTGTCCATTCGTCCCGCCCGTCAGGCGCATAGCAGTCGCAGGGCGGGTCGGCAATCGCCACGATTTGCGGCGTTGCACAATTTCAAACCCGGCGAAGCTGGCAATATACTGAAACGTTACAGATTGCCAATCTCGATTGCCAGATGGCGAATGGGCAGGCGGACACGGGGTCGTGATTTCTCTTGAGAATATAAGGCGAAGCGTCCCCCCGGCGCTCATTTTGCCGACTTCCGGGGTAGAACGGTTTGTTTTGCACTGCGATGGCTCATATTGCGGCGCACAACGAGGTGATCGGCAGTGTATTTTATTCGCGGCTCGAAAAAATATCGGGCGGGCCGCCTGCCCAGGGTTGCGTCGTCCCTGCAATTGCCTTATCCAAAATCTGTAACGTTTCAGATTCTGGGAGGAACCGAAATGCGATACAGGATTTTGACCGCTGCGCTGGCAGCATCGGCCGCGCTGCAGTTTGGCGGCCCAGCCAGGGCCGCGGACCTGGAAGTCATCCACTGGTGGACGTCGAAGGGCGAGTCGGCTGCGGTCTCGCAGTTCGCAAAGGCCTTTGACAATGACGGCCATGGCGACAAGTGGGTGGACAGCGCGATTGCCCTGGGCGAAACCGCCCGCTCGACCGTCATGCAGCGCGTGCTCGGCGGCGATCCGCCCGGTGCGGCCCAGTTCAATCCCGGTCGGCAGTACGAGGAACTGATTTCGGGCGGCAAGCTGCTCGACCTCACCGACATCGCGACCGCCGGCAAGTGGGATCAGGTCATTCGACCGAAGGCGATCGGCAGCGCCTGCCTCGTTGATGGCCACTGGTGGTGCGTTCCGGTCAACATTCACTCGAATTACTGGGCCTGGTATTCCAAGCCGGTGTTCGAGAAAGCCGGCGTGCCGGAGCCGAAGAGCCTGGCCGATTTCATCGCGGCGGCGCCGAAGATCAAGGAAGCCGGCTTCATTCCCTTCGCCATTGGCGGCGACGGAAACGGCTGGCAGATCCAGTTGCTCTTCCAGGACATGGTCACCGAGGCTCTCGGTGTCGCCAAGCGTGACGAGATGTATACCAAGAAGAGCGCCGAAATCGCCGGCGGCCCCGAGATGAAAGGCGTCTTCACGCAGTTGAGGGCGCTGAAGCAGTTCACCGACAATGGCTACGCCAACCGCAACTGGAACGACACCACCAATCTGGTGATCACCGGCAAGGCCGGACTTCAGGTGATGGGCGACTGGGCGCGCGGCGAATTCGCGGCCGCCGGCATGACCGGCGTCAAGGATTTCGGCTGCATGATCGGCCTGAACGAGGCCAAGCCGGTGGTCAGCACCGACGGCGACATCATCGTGTTTTTCAAGCAGAACAATCCTGATGTCGAGGCAGCGCAGAAGCGTCTTGCCGCACTGCTCATCAGCCCGGAGGTGCAGGTCGCCTTCAACAACGCAAAGGGGTCCATGCCGGTGCGTGGCGATGTCGACATGTCGACGGCCGATCCGTGCATGCAGAAGTCGCTGAAAGCAGTGGAAGACCCGGCCAACATCGTCACCGCGACGAACCGGTTCATCACCGAGAACACCAACCAGCAGCTCAATGAACTCGTCGCGCAATTCTTCGCCGACGACTCCATGACAGCTGACGACGCCACCGCGAAGTTCGCCACCATCATCGGCAATTCCGACTAGGAGCCGATCAGCATCCGAGGCGCCGCATTTGCGGCGGCGCCTCGGCCTAACTCGCTCGCCAAGCAAGAAGGCTTTGTCGGCGAGCTGACAGTCGCCGGAACGGAAGCCGTTGCGGTTCGGAATCCGGCGGTGCGGACTTGCGCGCCGGCAGATGGCCCGGCGTGTCGGTAGAAGCGGAGAAAAACGGACGATGCAGAGGAGTTGGAGGCGGAGATTTCACCTGCCCGCCGTCATCGGCACGATACCGATGATTCTCGTTGCCGTCGGCGTGTTCGTGATCGGCATCGGCTTCTCGGTGCTCTGGTCTTTCACCAGCTCGAAGCTCTTCCCAACCTACGATTTCGTCGGCCTGGCGCAGTACAGGCGCCTTTGGGCCGACAGTCGCTGGTTGGTCTCGGTCAACAACATCTGGTTCTTCGGCTTGATGTCCATCAGCTGCAACATGGTGTTCGGCTATCTGCTCGCCGTTTTCATGGACCAGCGCATCCGCCAGGAAGACCTGTTCCGCTCGATCTTCCTCTATCCTTTCGCCATGTCGCTGATCGTCACCGGCCTCGTATGGCAATGGGTGCTCGATCCCAATCTCGGCCTGCAGGCGGCAATGCGCAATCTGGGTTGGTCGAGCTTCAGCTTCGCCCCCCTGGTTGACGCCAACACCGCGATCTACGCGCTGGTCGTCGCCGGCATCTGGCAGGGCTCGGGCGTGACGATGGCGATCCTGCTTGCCGGCTTGCGCGGCGTCGACGAGGAGATCTGGAAGGCGGCAAGGGTCGACGGCATCCCGACCTGGCGCACGCATTTGTCCATCGTGGCGCCGATGATGAAGGGTGCCTTCGCCACCGCCTTCGTTCTGCAATGTGTCGGTGTGGTGCGCGTCTATGATCTGGTCATTGCCATGACCGGCGGCGGTCCCGGCATCGCCACCTCGATGCCGGCGGTCTATGTGATCCAGCTCATCACCGTCCGCCAGAATGTCGGCCAGGGCATGGCCGCGGCAACGATGATGCTGCTGCCGGTGCTGGTCGTGCTGGCCTTCAGCGGACTTGTCCTGTGGCGGCGAAATCGCCGGCAGGAGGCGCGCGTATGACCGCCGCCCAGATTACCGCAATTCAACCCGTCCAGGACGCGCAGGATCAGACCGGCGTGGCGCCCTTCGGGCCGAAACCGCGGCACGTATCGCCTGGCCGTATCGGGATCTACGTATTCCTGGTCATTGCTGCTCTCTTCTTCCTCATCCCGGTCTACATCATGATCGTCACATCGCTGAAGGGGATGCCGGAGATCAGGCTGGGACATCTTTTCAGCCTTCCGGCCGAGCCGACCTTCCAGCCCTGGGCCGACGCATGGCTCCATGCCTGCACCGGCCGCGACTGCAACGGCCTGAGCCCGGGCTTCTACAATTCGCTGAAGATCACCGTGCCGAGCGTGATCATCTCGATCATCTGCGCGTCGATCAACGGTTACGCGCTGACCTTCTGGCCGTACAAGGGCGCCAATCTGCTCTTCGGCTTGCTCGTCTTCGGCGCCTTCGTGCCCTATCAGGTCGTCATCTATCCGCTGATCATCGGGCTGAGCTCGGTCGGGCTGTTTGCGACCCTTCCCGGCATCATCATCGTCCACACGATCTTCGGCATGCCCATCCTGACGCTGCTGTTCCGCAATTTCTACGCGGCATTGCCCGTCGAGCTGTTCAAGGCGGCGCGGGTCGACGGTGCCGGGTTCTGGCGCATCTTTTTCTCCATCATGCTGCCGATGTCGGTGCCGATCACCGTCGTCGCCATCATCCTGCAAGTCACCGGCATCTGGAACGACTTCCTGTTCGGCATCGTGTTCGCCGGCCGGTCCAACTGGCCGATGACGGTGCAGCTCAACAACATCGTCAACACCACGACCGGCGTGAGGGAATACAATGTCAACATGGCGGCCACCATTCTGACGGCGGCGGTACCTCTGATCATCTACTTCGTCTCCGGAAGATGGTTCGTGCGCGGCATTGCCGCCGGCGCGGTGAAAGGCTGATGGATATGGCGCAAAACGGTACCAGCGTATCGATCCAGGATCTGTCGCTGAATTTCGGCGCGGTGTCAGTTCTGAAGACGCTCAATCTCGATGTCGCCCAAGGCGAATTCGTCGTGCTTTTGGGTCCTTCCGGCTGCGGCAAGTCGACCTTGCTCAACTGCGTCGCCGGCCTGCTCGATATCTCTGAAGGTCGCATCTTCATCAAGGGCAAGAACGTCACCTGGGAAGAGCCGAAGGACCGGGGCATCGGCATGGTGTTCCAGTCCTACGCGCTCTATCCGCAGATGACGGTGGAGAAGAACCTGTCCTTCGGCCTGCGTGTCGCGGGCCTGCCCAGGGACGAGATCGTCAAACGCATCGCGCGCGCCGCCGAGATCCTTCAGATCGAGCCGCTGCTGCAGCGCAAGCCCTCGGCACTTTCCGGCGGCCAACGCCAGCGCGTGGCGATCGGGCGGGCGCTGGTGCGCGATGTCGACGTCTTCCTGTTCGACGAACCGCTGTCCAATCTCGACGCCAAACTGCGCTCGGAACTACGCGTCGAGATCAAGCTGCTGCACCGCAAACTGCAGAACACCATGATCTATGTCACCCACGACCAGATCGAGGCGATGACGCTCGCCGACCGCATAGCGGTGATGAAGGGCGGCGTCATCCAGCAGCTCGATGCGCCGCAGACCATCTACAACCGCCCGGTCAATCGCTTCGTCGCGGGCTTCCTTGGTTCGCCGGCCATGAACTTCGTCGAGGGGCGGCTGGAGAAGCACGGTGACGGCTGGTCCTTTGTGGCCGAAGATCTCAAGATTCCACTCGGCACTTATCAGTTCGACGGGCAACCGGAAGCCGGCCCAGCCGTGTTCGGCATCAGGCCCGAGCATGTCAGCCTGAACAGCGGCACGGGCTGGCCGTTCTCGACATCGGCCAATGTCGAGGTGGTCGAGCCGATGGGTTCCGACACGCTGGTGTGGCTGAAGCTTGCCCAGCAGAAATTCAGCGTCCGGGTCACCTCGGAACGCACGCCCCAAAACGACGAGGCGGTGACGCTGGGCTTCGACCCGATGCGCGCCTCGCTCTTCGACGCCGAAACCGGCGGCCGCATCTAACGCCGAACAACCATCCCCCAAGCAAAACGGACAGAGACGATGAACTGGTCATTCCAACTTTACAGCGCCCGCAATTTCCAGCCCTGGGAAGGCGTGCTCGCCACACTGGGCAAGCTCGGGTACACCGAGGTCGAAGGCTTCGGCGGCGTCTATGACGATCCCAAGGCCTTTCGCGCCGAACTCGACAAGAACGGCCTTTCCATGCCGACAGGGCATTTTTCCATCGACGCGCTGGAGAAGGATTTCGACGGCGTGCGCAGGATCGCCGAAGCGCTCGGCATCAAGCTTTTGATCTGTCCCTATCTGATGGCCGAGGACAGGCCGTCCGATGCCGCCGGCTGGCGCGGTTTCGGCGAGCGTCTGGCGAAGGTCGGCGAGGTGGCGTCGAAGGCCGGCTACGGCTTTGCCTGGCACAACCATGATTTCGAGTTCAAGGCACTCGCCGACGGCTCGGTGCCGCAGGATCATATCCTGTCTTCCGCCCCCGGTATCGGCTGGGAGATGGACCTCGCCTGGGTGGTACGTGGCGGCGCCGATCCGTTGCCCTGGATCGAAAAGCACGGCAAGCGCATCGTCGCCGTGCATGTGAAGGACATCGCCAAGCCGGACGAGGGGCTGGATGAGGATGGCTGGTCGGATGTCGGCTACGGCACGATCGACTGGGCCGGACTGATCAAGGTGCTGCGGGCCAAGAGCGCGGCAAAATACTTTGTCATGGAACAGGACAATCCCAATGATATCGAGCGCTTCGCCCGTCGTTCGATCGCAACCGTCAAGAACTACTAGGAATAATGAGCATGGCAAAGAAACTGGGTATTGGCGTCATCGGCTGCGGCAACATCTCGAAGGCGTATTTTTCGCTGGCGCCGCTGTTTCGCGGCATCGAGATGCGCGCCTGCGCCGACATAAACATGGACGTGGCCAAGGCGCGGGCGAAGGAGTTCAAGCTGCGCGCCGAGACCGTCGAGAACCTGCTCAAGGCCGATGACATCGACATTATCGTCAACCTGACGATACCGGCCGTGCATTATGAGGTATCGAAACAGGTGCTCGATGCCGGCAAGCACGTCTATTCGGAAAAGCCGTTCGTGCTGTCGCTTAACGAGGGCCTGGACCTCAGGGCGCGGGCGGAAAAGAAGGGGCTGCGCATCGGCTCGGCGCCCGACACCTTCCTCGGCGGCGCGCACCAGCTGGTGCGTGAACTGATCGATGAGGGAAAGCTTGGCAAGATCACCAGCGGCACATGCCATGTCATGGGCCATGGCATGGAACACTGGCATCCCAATCCGGATTTCTTCTTCCAACCGGGGGCAGGACCGGTGCTCGATATCGGGCCGTACTATATCACCAATCTGATCCAGCTGATCGGACCGGTGAAGCAGGTGGCGGCCTTCGCGACAACCCCAGTCAAGGAGCGGACGATCAGCTCAAAGCCGCGCGCGGGTGAAAAAATCCCGGTCAACACGCCGACCACCATCCACGGCCTGCTGGAATTCGAGAACGGCGCCGTGGTGACGCTGAACACCAGCTGGGATGTATGGGCTCACGGTCACGCGCCGATGGAACTCTACGGCGAGGCGGGCACGGTGTTCGTGCCGGATCCGAACTTCTTCGGTGGCGACGTGCGCTTCACGCAAGAGGGCAAGCCGGTCAAGAAGCTGCCGAAATGGAAACACCCGTTTGGCGTGCCGAACGAGATGCATGGTCAGGGCATGATGGCCAACTACCGCACATCAGGCCTCGCCGACATGGCGCTGGCGATCGCCGAGGGGCGGCCGCACCGCTGCTCGATGGAACTGGCGCTGCATGCCGTCGATGTGATGACCGGCATCCTGCGCTCCGGTGAAACCGGCAAGTTCGTCGCCATGCAGACCACTTGCGAGCGGCCTGCCGCCCTTGGCGTCAAGGCGGCCAAGGAGCTGCTGGCGAAGGCAAAGTAGGCGCAGGATTATCGATAATTTTGATTTGACCCTCTCCCCGTTCGGCCGGGGAGAGGGTAAGGAGGGGCGCGGACACTGTCATCGGTCGACGATGACCGTGCCGCCTTCCGTTCAAATTCGAGGATTCTTGTCATGCCCTACATCCCTGCCGAAAACCGCTACGAGACGATGATCTACAACCGTTGCGGACGGTCCGGCCTCAAGCTGCCGGCGATATCGCTCGGGCTGTGGCACAATTTCGGCAATGACACGCCGCACCGGACCAAGCAGGCGATCGCCCGCAAGGCCTTCGATCTCGGCATCACCCATTTCGACCTCGCCAACAATTACGGGCCGCCGCCCGGTTCGGCCGAGACCGCCTTCGGCAAAATACTGCGGACGGACTTCGCCGGTTATCGCGACGAGCTGATCATCTCGACCAAGGCCGGTTATGAAATGTGGGCCGGTCCTTACGGCGAATGGGCCGGGCGCAAATACATGCTGGCCAGCCTTGACCAGAGCCTGAAGCGTATGGGGCTCGACTATGTCGACATCTTCTACTCGCACCGCTTCGATCCCGACACGCCGCTGGAAGAAACCATGGGGGCTCTCGACCATGCGGTGCGCTCGGGCAAGGCGCTCTATGCCGGCATCTCGTCCTACAATTCGCAGCGCACCCGCGAAGCCGCCGACATATTGAGGCGGCTCGGCACGCCGTGCATCATCCACCAGCCGAGCTATTCGATGCTGAACCGCTGGGTCGAGGAAGACGGCCTGCTCGACACGCTCGAGGGGCTCGGCGTCGGCTCGATCGTGTTTTCGCCGCTGGCGCAAGGCATGCTGACCGACAAATATCTCGGCGGTATTCCCGAGGGCAGCCGCGCCTCCCAGGGCAAGTCGCTGAAGACCGCCTTCATCAACGACCGCACCATCGCCAACATCAGAGCGCTCAACGCCATCGCCGGCAAGCGCGGCCAGACGCTGGCGCAGATGGCGCTGGCCTGGGTGCTGCGCAAGGGCAAGGTGACGTCGGCGCTGATCGGCGCCAGCCGGCCGGAGCAGGTCGAGGACTGCGTCGGCGCCCTGAAGGTGCTCGACTTCAGCGATGCCGAATTGGCCGAGATCGACAGCTACGCGCGCGAATCCGACATCAATCTGTGGGCGGCCTCCGCCGAGCGCAAAGGTCCGCCGAGGAAATAGGATCGCCTTGGCAAGCCGGCAAACAAAACGGCGGGACATCTCCCGCCGTTTTCATGTGAAAGCACCCGACCTGGCATCGTGCCAGGAGGTGTTGCCGGTTCGGCGATCAGATCTCGTGCCTTGTCGAAACGGCGCGCGATCGGTCACAAAATCGAAGCCACTTCCGCCATTAAGCCCGCCATCACCAAGGTGCCGGCACGTTACTGGTTGCCCTTGGACAACAACAGAAGAGTAGCAAAGAGGACGGTTCGTCGCTATCTGAATGGGATCAGGCCGTTTGCATGCGCAAACAGGCCTGGGGATGGCGCACGACAGTTGGAACGGGACCATGGCGGCAAGGGATGTGCTGACGAAAAACCAGTTGTGCGTGCTCGAAAAACTCGAGACCGCCAGCGGGCCGCTCAGCGCCTATACCTTGCTCGATCAATTGCGTGAGCGCGGTTTCCGCGCGCCGCTGCAGGTCTACCGCGCCCTCGACACGCTGGTGAAATCCGGCTTCGTGCACCGGCTGGAAAGCATCAACTCCTTTGTCGCCTGCGCCGAGCCGCACGACCACAGCCACTCGATGACCGCCTTCGCCATCTGCGACACATGCGGGCAGGTGACCGAAATGTCCGACCACGACGTCGACCACCGGCTGAACGAATGGGTCCATTCGACAGGCTTCGCCGCCAAGAAGGCGGTGATCGAATTTCGCGGGACGTGTGCGAAGTGTTTGGCGCAAGCGGCCTAAAGTCAATCGTGAAGAAACCGTCGATGCCGCAGGGACAGCACCCCCCTCTGTCCTGCCGGACATCTCCCCCGCAAGGGGGGAGATTGGCAGCTCCAGCGCTGCGCTCATTCCTGCAACGTTAGGGATTGGCGAAACCAAAAATGACATCCGATCTCCCCCCTTGCGGGGGAGATGCCCGGCAGGGCAGAGGGGGGTGTGAAGGAACGCGACCTGGCCCGCCGCGGGCGCCCCCATCAAATCCTAATGCGCCTCATCCCAGTTGTTCGCCGCTCGCGCGTCGACGTGCAGCGGCACCGACATCGATACAGCCGGCATCGCCGCGTTCTCCATGACGTGGCGTACGATGGGGATCGTTGCCTCGACTTCCGCCTCGACCGTCTCGAAAATCAGTTCGTCATGCACCTGCAGGAGCATGCGGGCTGACAGCTTCGCCTTCTCCAGCGCTTCCTCCATGCGCACCATGGCGCGGCGGATGATGTCGGCGGCGGTGCCTTGCAGGCGGGCATTGATCGAGGCGCGTTCGTTGAACGCGCGGATCGAGGGATTGGACGACCTGATATCGGGATAGTGGATGCGGCGGCCGAAGATCGTTTCGACGAAGCCGTGCTCGCGGGCATAGGCCTTGGTCTCCTCGATATAGTCGCGGATGCCGGGGAAGCGCTCGAAGTATTTCTTGATGTAGTTGCCGGCTTCCTCGCGAGGGATCGACAGCTGGTTGGCGAGGCCGAAGGCCGAGATGCCGTAGATGATGCCGAAATTGATCGCCTTGGCGCGACGGCGGACTTCTGATGGCATGCCCTCGACGGGCACATTGAACATTTCCGAGGCGGTGATGGCATGGATGTCGGCGCCGTCGGCGAAAGCTTGCCGCAATTGCGGGATCTCGGCGACATGGGCAAGCACGCGCAGCTCGATCTGGCTGTAGTCGGCCGAGACCAGCCGGTTGCCCTTGTCGGCGATGAAGGCGGTCCTGATCTTGCGGCCTTCGGCGGTGCGCACCGGGATGTTCTGCAGGTTCGGGTCGGAGGATGACAGCCGGCCGGTCGTCGTCGCGGCCAGTGCGTAGGAGGTGTGAACGCGCCTGGTGTCCGGGTGGATGAAGCCGGGCAGCGCATCGGTGTAGGTCGATTTCAGCTTGGTCAGCTGGCGCCAGTCGACGATCTTGCGGGGAAGTTCGTGGCCTTCGGCGGCGAGGTCTTCCAGAAGCTGCGCCGAGGTCGACCACTGGCCGGTCTTGGTCTTGGAACCGCCGGGCAGGCCCATGCGGCCGAACAATATATCGCCGAGCTGCTTCGGCGAGCCGATGTTGATGCGCTCGCCGACGAGCTGGTAGATTTCCTCTTCAAGCCGGGCGGCACCCTGCGCCAGTTCGCCCGACAGCCGCGACAGGATCTGCCGGTCGACGGAGATGCCGCGCTGTTCCATGCGCGCCAGCACCGGCACCAGCGGCCGCTCCAGCCGCTCATAGACCGAGACCAGCCCCTTGGCGGCAAGCCGGGGCTTCAGCACCAGCCAAAGGCGCAGCGTCACGTCGGCATCTTCGGCGGCGTGGGCGGTGGCCTTGTCGATGCCGACCTGGTCGAAGCTGACCGAGTTTTTTCCGGACCCGGTCACGTCCTTGAGCTGGAGCGGGGTGTGACCAAGCCATTTTTCGGCAAGCGCCTCCATGCCGTGACCATGGGGGGTGCCGGCATCGAGCACGTAGGAGATCAGCATGGTGTCGTCGAAAGGCGCAACATCGATGCCGTAGCGGCTCATGATGACCAGATCGTATTTCAGGTTCTGTGCGATCTTGAGGACCGATTTGTCCTCTAGCAGCGGTTTCAGCTCCGCCAGCGCCTCGCGAAGAGGTATCTGGTTTTCGAGCGCGCCGCCGCCGAGCAGGTCGCCGTTGCCGCTCTTGTGGGCGAGGGGAACGTAGGCGGCGCGGCCGGGTGCCGTGGCCATTGCCAAGCCGATCAGTTCGGCCTGCATCGGATCGGCTGACGTCGCCCTGACGTCGAAGGCGGCGATGCCAGTCTCGCGCGCCTCGGCGACCCATGCTTTCAAGGTCGCTATGTCGCGAATGCATTGATAGGCCGATATGTCGATCTTGCGGGTGGCCGCACTCTCCAGCCGCAGCGCTGCGAGCAGGGAAGGGGTGTCGCCTTGTTTTGACTTCTCTGCGGTCCCGGCAGCCTCGTCAGGCTCGGTGCCGGCGGCACTTCGGGCAACTGGTGGTGCTCCGGCCCCGACATCGGGGCCATGCGCGCTGTCGGCGCGTTCGACGGTCACCGCGACGGCCTGGACGTCGCCGGCCTCCGTGCTGGTCGCTTCAGCCACGCGGCGGATCAGCGAGGTGAATTCCATGGTTTTGAGGAAACCGATCAGCTTCGGCCCGTCCGGCGCATGGAGGACGAAATCGTCCAAGCCGTCGGGCACTGGCACGTCGTTCTTCAGTGTCACCAGCTGGCGCGAGATGCGGGCCTTGTCGGCGTTGGCGATGATCGATTCCCGCCTCTTGTCCTGTTTGATCTCGCCGGCGCGGGCCAGAAGTCCGTCAAGGTCGCCGAACTGCTCGAGCAGCTGCGCCGCCGTCTTCGGCCCAATGCCGGGCACGCCGGGAACATTGTCGACGGAGTCGCCGGTCAGCGCCTGCAGATCGACCATCTTCTCCGGTGGCACGCCCCATTTCTCGACGACCTCGGGGATGCCGATCTGGCGATCCTTCATCGGGTCGTACATGCCGACCGTGTCGCCGACCAGCTGCATCAGGTCCTTGTCGGAGGAGATGATGGTGGTGTCGCCGCCGGCCTCGCAGGCCAGCCGGCAATAGGTGGCGATGAGATCGTCGGCCTCGAAGCCTTCCATCTCTATGCAAGGAAGGTTGAACGCCTTGGTCGCCTGGCGGATCAGGCCGAACTGCGGGATCAAATCCTCGGGCGGCGCCGAACGGTTGGCCTTGTATTCGGGGTAGAGATCGTTGCGGAAGGTTTTCGAGGAATAGTCGAAGATGACCGCGAAATGCGTCGGCACAATGCCTACATCGGTGTTGCGGGCATCCTGCATCAGCTTCCACAGCATGTTGCAGAAACCGGAAACGGCACCGACCGGCAAGCCGTCGGACTTGCGGGTCAGCGGTGGCAGTGCGTGATAGGCTCGGAAGATGTAGCCGGAGCCGTCGACAAGGAAGAGATGATCGCCTTTTTTCATGCCGGCAGGGATAGCGCGGCGCGATGGCTTGGTCCATGCCAAAGACATCGCCAGCTATCGGTTCCGTCAACACCCTGACAGATCGGGGTTAGACAGGCCCGCTCACGGTCACGTTACAAAAGTGTAACGTTGGTGCCCTTGAATCGCCACGTTCACGGACCCAAATACACGTCATCGGCAATTTTCGCCGAAGTCCGGAGCAAGGCCCGTCCCCCGCCTATCCCGGACAACTGCGGCAGCCTATCCCCCCTCTCCGGGCTGCCGCAACGTTTCGAGTAAAAGGCCGCCGTGGTTCCCCCTCCACCACGGCGGCATTTTTTTGGCCCATGGTGGCCGTCTCGCATCGTGGTCCAATGGTCCCGGGCTTTTCGTTTCGCCGCGCTGCCTTTACGGTTCCGGCTCTGAATCGAAAGGCTCCCCAAATGTCCGCAGTTTCCCCCGTCCTCGACCGTCTCGACCAGAATCTCGACGCAAGCCTGGAGCGGCTGTTCGGCTTGCTCAGGATCAAGTCGATCTCAACCGATCCGGCCTTTGCCGCCGACTGCCGCAAGGCGGCGGAATGGCTGGTGGCGGAACTCAAGCTGATCGGCTTCGACGCCGGCGTGCGCGACACGCCAGGCCATCCGATGGTGGTTGCGCATCATGACGGGCCGGCCGGCGCGCCGCATGTGCTGTTCTACGGCCACTATGACGTGCAGCCGGTCGACCCGATCGAATTGTGGGAAAACGATCCGTTCGCGCCTGCGATCAAGGAGGTCGAGCCCGACCACAAGGTGATATCAGGGCGCGGCTCGGCCGATGACAAGGGCCAGCTGATGACCTTTGTCGAGGCGTGCCGGGCCTGGAAGCAGGTGCATGGCAGCCTGCCGTGCAGCATCACCATCCTGTTCGAGGGCGAGGAGGAGTCCGGCTCGCCCTCGCTGAAGCCGTTCCTCGAAGCCAATGCCGAAGAACTCAAGGCCGACTTCGCACTGGTCTGCGATACCGGCATGTGGGATCGCGACACGCCGTCGATCTGTGTCGGGCTGCGCGGAATGGTTGGCGAGGAGATCACGGTCAAGGCCGCCGACCGCGACCTGCATTCGGGCCTCTATGGCGGGGCCGCCGCCAACCCGATCCGCATCCTCGCCAAGGTGCTGGCTGACATCCACGACAAGGACGGCCATATCACCATTCCGGGGTTTTATGACGGCGTCGAGGAGACGCCGACGCAGGTGCTGAAATCCTGGGAGGCGCTTGGCGAGACGGCCGAGACGTTCCTCGGGCCTGTCGGCCTCTCGATCCCGTCGGGCGAAAAGGGCCGTTCGGTGCTGGAACTGACCTGGGCGCGGCCGACGGCCGAGTTCAACGGCATCATTGGCGGCTATACCGGCAAGGGATTCAAGACGGTGATCGCCGCGGAGGCATCGGCGAAAGTGTCGTTCCGCCTCGTCCACAAGCAGGATCCCCAGAAGATCCGCGCTGCCTTCCGCAAATTCGTCGAGGAGCGTATTCCGGCCGACTGTTCGCTCGAATTCCATGCGCATGGCGGTTCGCCGGCAATCCAGCTTTCCTACGACTCGCCGTTCCTCGCCAAGGCAAAGACCGCGCTCTCCGACGAATGGCCGAAGCCCGCGGTGACGACCGGCAGCGGCGGTTCCATTCCCGTGGTGGGCGATTTCCAGACCTATCTCGGCATGGAATCGCTGCTGGTCGGATTCGGCCTCGACGACGACCGCATCCACTCGCCCAACGAGAAATACGAGCTCAGCTCCTTCCACAAGGGCCAGCGCTCCTGGGCACGCATTCTGGATGCGCTGACGCGCTGAGCGGCGGAAAACACGTTTTCTTGTTGATTTTTCAGCGGATCGCGGCGAGGACGGGTAACGCCGCGACCGGAGAAGACAATGGCCGACATCCGTTTCCATAAGCATGATCTGCCCGACCTCATGCATTACAATGTCGGAGCGGTGGCCATCGACACGGAAACCCTGGGCCTCAACCCGCATCGCGACCGGCTCTGCGTGGTGCAGATTTCGCCCGGCGACGGCAGCGCCGATGTCATCCAGATCGCACCGGGCCAGAAGAAGGCGCCGAACCTCGTCAGCCTGCTGAGGAACCGCAGCATAACCAAGCTGTTCCACTACGGACGCTTCGATCTCGCCGTGCTCTACAACGCGTTTGGCGTGATGCCCGAGCCGGTGTTCTGCACCAAGATCGCCTCGCGGCTGACCCGCACCTATACCGACCGGCACGGGCTGAAGGACATCTGCTTCGAGCTTCTCGGCATCGGCCTGTCCAAGGCGCAGCAATCGTCGGACTGGGCGGCCGAAACGCTGTCGCCCGAGCAGCTCGAATATGCCGCCTCCGATGTGCTCTATCTGCACCGGCTGCGCGACGTGCTGGCCGGGCGGCTGGCGCGCGAAGGACGCACAAAGGAAGCCGATGCCTGCTTCCGCTTCCTGCCGACGCGGGCCAAGCTTGACCTGATGGGCTGGGGCGAGGAGGATATCTTCGCCCATAGCTGATGGCCTGATGACGGTCCGCGACGGCCGGTCGGGAACCGGATGCCGGCAGTCGCATTCGTCAGTCGAAAAGGGAGGATGACATGGCTGACAGGAAGCCGATATCGACCGCGCCGACCGACGGCTCCAAGGTCACCGTCACCTGGAAGGACAGCGACGGCGTCCTCAACGAATCCATCGCCCAATACCGTGACGACGGCTGGTGGGTCTACACCGACAGCCACACGCAAAAGAAGGTCGAGCCGACCAGTTGGCGGCCCGCCGCCAGCGACGACGACGATCAATGAGCGCCGCTGGCGGGGCTTGCTGCTTTCGAATAGCCTGAAGCCCTTGATATCGGGGCCGATTCGGAGCCTTCCGCTGCGCAATCGTGCTCCTCTTCGGAGGGAATCGTCATGGGCGTCGAAAGCCTGCTCGTCTTCATCATCATCGGTGCGATTGCCGGCTGGCTTGCCGGTCTCATTGTTTCCGGCTTCGGCTTCGGGCTGATCGGCAACATCATCGTCGGCATCATCGGCGCATTCATTGCCGGCTGGCTTTTCCCGCGGATCGGCTTCTCCATCGGCGGCGGCGTCATCGCTTCCATCGTCCACGCCACGATCGGCGCCATCATCCTTTTGGTGCTGGTCAGGGTTCTGAAGCGAGCGTGAGGCTCGACAACCGAAAAGGGAGCGCGCCATGAAGCAGAATACGCTCTATCTCATCATCGGCGCGCTCGTCGTCGTGGTCATTGCGCTTGGCATCTATGTCTACCGCGAGCAGACGAAGCCGAAAGGCGTCGAACTCAAGATCGACGACAAGGGCATTTCGATCCAGCAGAACTGAGCTTGCCAGGAATTGCTTTAATGCATGCCGCCTAAAAGTTACCTCGGTTTGGACAGCGACATGCATAAACTAGAGAACTAAAGCGCGTCGCGTGGGTCCGATTAGACGCGACGCGCTTTAGTGATTGGCGGATGCAGGAGCGCGACATGGGGGCTTGCGACGCGCCGGGGGGCGACGATCTGCCCAGGATCACCGTTGCGGAATGGGAGCGGCTGAACAGGTCGCCAAGGCGGGAAGCGCTGCTGCGCTATCACTGGCGCACATTTCGCTTCCTGAGGACATCCGCGCCGGTAAGCGAATTGCAGGGACGGCAACAGGCATTCCGCAACGCCGTCGTCGCCACCGTGGCCTTCAACCGGCCTGATGTGATCGAGTGGCAGATACATCTCGTGCGCCGATCTGAAAAATGGGGGTCATCACGTCGCTTGGACCTGATGTTCACCAGCCAGAAACCGCATTCTGCTTGACCGTCGAAGGCGCATCGAGCTTGGTCGGCAACATCAAAGCGAGGCAAACAGTCGCCAATGAGCCGAGGGCAGCAGGACAAATCTCAATCCATCCCGCGGTTCGATCCCTGGGATCGCAAATGATACCCAGGATCGACTTCAAGGCCAGCGAAGCTGTGCGGGCGGCGCTTTCGGGGATCGGACGCACGGAAGACCTGCGCTTTTCGCCTGACAATCGATTGCTGGCGATTGCCGGCTATGCGCGCAAGCGCTGCCTGATCCTGCGCATCGACGTCGCGGCTGGACCTGATGGTCCCAATGTCACGATCCACGATTTCATGGAGCTGAGGTCCGACAACATGGGCGAAGTCCATGGCCTGGATTTCATCGATGACCGCACGCTGGCGATCGCCAACCGCGACGGGCTGGTGGCGATATTTACCCTGCCACACGAAGAACCGGCCGGCCAAAGTCGCCAGATCGCAGCCATTCGCCGGGTCCGGGGCAGGCGGCCTTGCAAATTGAATTCGCCGGGTTCGATTGCCGTCAGGCTCGAGTCGCGCGGCCGCGTCAGCCTGCTGGTCTGCAACAACTACACGCATCTGGTCACCCGGCATGTGGTCAACCGGTGGCTTGGCTATCGCGCAACAAGCAACCAGCGGCTGCTGGAGCGGGGTCTCGATATCCCGGACGGCATAGCGCTCAGCCATGACGGCCGATGGATCGCGGTCAGCAGCCACGGCACCAAGGACGTGAAACTCTACCGGATGTCCGCCTCGCTCGGGCCTGATACCGAACCCGTCGGCGTCTTGCAGCACGCCGGCTATCCGCATGGCGTGCGCTTTGCCGCGGATGATCGGCACATGCTCGTCGCCGACGCGGGCAGCCAGATGGTGCATGTCTATGACAGCGACGGCGATTGGAGCGGGGATCGCGCGCCGGCGCGCTCGATTGCCGTGCTCGACGAAGGCACCTTCCTGCGCGGCAGGGCCAGCCCCGAGGAAGGCGGGCCGAAGGGCCTCGATATCGACCGGTCGAGCAGCGTCGTCGCGGTGACCTGCGAGGAACAGACGCTGGCTTTCTATCCGCTGGCGTCCTTCCTTGGGCGGACGCGGCTGGGGATCGAGCCAAGTCCGCCGCAGGCTGAAGCTGCTCGATCGAGCTGAACGAGCAGCTTCACTTCCGCATACGGGCGGCCAAGGCCTTCAGGCATGAGATGCCTCTGTCGGGGTCTGCGCGTCGTTCGGGACGGAACTCCAAGGCACAATGAATGTTCCTGAGAACAGGCCGAGGAGATTCAGGCCGTGACAAAAGCGTCTTTGCACCTGCTCAAGGGCGTGGGTTATTTGATTTCAACCCTGAGCGTTGTCCTGCTGGGCATCGTCAGTTGGTCAAACGCTTCAAAAAGCCCGCTGTTGGCTACCTGCCTGCTTGTCGGCGCCGTCATGTCGGTTGCCGGCATGTTCTGCCGATGGCTGACCTATCAGATCGAAAGACGTGACGAAGATAGACAACACGAAGATAGACAACACACTGGCCGCAATTCCCCTGGGGCAGAAGAAGCTTCGGACCGCATAGGCTGGTCACGGCCTCGTCGCTGAGCGACGTCAAAGGCGGGAATGGGGTTAACAAAATCCTAACGGAATCCAGCGGCTTGGTCGAAGGCCTGCTTAACCCGCCCTTAAAGGTAAGTGCTGGTTTTTATTGTTGGCCTTTACCGGGTCGCTCCCACTCAGTGGTCCGCGCGCCAGCGCGCCGAGGCTTCCGGTGGCCTTCGCTGAATCACTTTATTCCGGCGGGTCGGACCAAGCGCTGCTTCGACCTGACTGGCTTCGATGGCAGCAAAATCGAACAAATAATCCACCGAATCCCCAATTCGTATGCGGGAGCCACTTATTCAGAAGGAGTAGCGACTTTCAGTTGATAACTTCCCTTTCCAGCGGGCGACTTGCTGAACTTAACTCCTGGGTCTTTTTTCCCTCATGACCCGTTTGGGTCATGAGGAGTTCTGTCGGGGGAGGTATCCTTCTCTATTAGTCGACCGGGGACGAGAGGCTGAGCGCCATGATGGCTGCTCTGACGATATCCGGCCCAACAACAGAAGCCTTTACCGAAACAACAGAACCTAGCCTACGTTGGGCTCCGGGGCGGCGAGAATGTCAAAGCTCACAGCCAACTTGCTGCTCCTGTTCGCCGCTGCGCTGTGGGGCTTCGGGAACGTGGCGCAAAAGATGGTGCTCGATCATCTTGATGCGTTGAGTGCCGTTGGCCTGCGCTGCCTGATTGGTGGGCTGCTTGTGCTACCCTTTGTCCTCACCGAACGACGGCGGCCTGCCGGCGCCCGCTATTTTTCCAGCCTGGTCCGGGTGGTTGCGCTGTTTGCCGTCTCCATTCTGCTGCAGCAGCTCTGCTATCTTGGCACCACCGTCACCAATGCAAGCTTCCTGATCAGCACGGCAACGGTGATAACGCCGCTGGCGGCCTGGCTGCTGATCGGCGAACGTCCCACGGCCGGCCTCATACTTGCCGCCGGATCGACAGTCGTCGGCTGCCTGCTTCTTTCAGGTGCGGTCGCCGGGCTCAGCGGCGGCGATCTCACAGCCCTCCTGTCGGCCGGCTGCTATGCGCTCTGGACAGTCGAGCTCCGGCGGCACATGCAGACCCATGCACGCCCCCTCACGGCCGCGGCCGCGCAATTCCTCGCCGCTGCCGCGCTCGCCCTTCCGCTCGGCGCGATGCAAGGCAACCTGTCGTTAACCGCGGCTTCCGCGGCTGGCCCCGAGCTGGTGGTGCTCGGGGTGTTCTCCACAGCGGTCGCTTTCGGCATAATGATTGCCGCCCTTCGCTTCACATCAGCCAGCCATGCCGCCGTCATCGTCAGTGCCGAAAGCGTCTTCGGAGCCCTCGGCGGGTCGATCTTCCTCGGGCGAGCAGTGTTCAGCAGTAGGCACGCTGGGTGCCACCATCATCCTCGCTTCAATTCTGTCGGTCGCAATTGCGAGCCGAACGCCGGCGGCAAGCCTGCCCTTGCAAACCAGCCCAGCGCTGCCGAGGCACCGATCCATGGCTTTGCCGGCGCACCGGCAGGCCTGGGGGCTCTTGTCGGCAACGCGCGCCGCTGCGCCCGGCCGCAATTGCACCGCGTCGAAAACGATCCCTCAGTGAGACGGAGTGCAACATGGTTCGACTCCTCCATGAGCAATTGAATTCCCGATCAAACGCTCCCTCCGCGTGGGTGCGCGGCAGTTTGCCGACTTTGACGGGTCGGCTAGCCGGAGGGTCGGGGACGCGGTCCAGTCCTTGGCTGATACTGGCAGTCGTGTCAGCTGTGGTATTTTGCTGTCCGGCGGCACATGCCGCCAACGCCGATGCTGCGATGGCGAACGTCGACGTTGCGATCGTGTTCGCCGTGGATTTCTCGTCCTCGATCGACCCCAGGACCGCTGACATGCAGCGCGAGGGGCATGCTGCGGCGCTCACCTCGCCCGAGATCATCGGCGCCATCTCCGATAATTACCTTGGCTGCATCGGCGTGGCCTATTTTGAATGGTCAAGCGTCGGCCACGCTCGCACGGTGCTGCCCTGGACCCGCATCTGCGGCCTGGACGACGCCAAAGCAGCCGCGGCGGTGATCAGAAGGACAGGCGACACTGGCTATATTCGTCGCGGCCGGGGCGGAACGTCGGTTTCGGCGGCAATAGATGTCGGAAGCCTTCTGCTCGACCAGTTTCCAGGGAATGCGATGAAGAAGGTGATCGACATCTCTTCCAACGGCGAGAACAACGACGGGCTTCCCGTCCAGCCGAGCAGGCAGAACGCCATTGCAAAGGGATACACGATCAACGCGATAGCGATTCCACCGAGCGACGAGGACCCCAAGCAACCGCTGGCAACCTACTTCGCCCGGTCCGTCATCGGCGGCTTCCAGGCGTTCGTCATATCGCCGACGGGGCCTCGCGATTACACAGCTGCCCTCCGCCGCAAGCTGGTCATCGAGGTCAGCATGAATGTGATAACCTACAAACAAGGAATAGCTAGAGACCGAAACACGGGAGGATGAAATGACTTTCAAGCATTGTCTTTTGGTCGTCGCTGTCACGTCACTCTGCCTCGGATCTGCCCAGGCCCAGTCTGTTAAACAAGCCATTGAAGCCGCCAATGCCGAGTTCGTGAAGGCGTACAACAGTAAGGATGCGGCCGGGGTCGCGTCGAAGTACGCGGATGATGCGGCCGCGTTGCCGCCAGATATGGCGCGGGTCGACGGCCGCCAGAATATCCAGAAGTTCTAGCAGGGCGCGATCGATATGGGCATATCGCAGCTCGCGCTCACCACGCTTGAGGTCCAGGAAAGCGGAGATTTCGCATATGAGTCCGGGACTTTCTCCCTTAAGGCGCCAGGCAAGGATTCGAAGCTGGTGGATGCCGCCGGGAAGTATGTGGTGGTCTGGAAGAAAGGACAGGATGGCGGCTGGAAGCTCTACCGGGACATATGGAACTCCGATCCCGGGAAATGAAGGTTAGCCTTGGATGGCGAGCGCCTCATGGCCAATCATAGACCTCGCCAATTTGGTGGAGTTCATTGCAGCTCGGTACCCAAGCGGGTCACCTGCCGGAGGAGCACATGGCGAAACTCACCGTTGATCAATACCTGGCGGCGGCGGCTGCGCGACTTGCCCATCTGACGCAGACCTATGCGATCGTATTTTTCGCCAGTATCGCGACCATGTTCGCGATACTGGCGTACGCATCATCAGCGGGACTAGCCGCCAGGTTCGCGCTCGCGACGATTGTGGTCTCAATCACGGTTTATGGGGTCTTGGCAGCCAAGGCCGCTATGGATGACTTAAAGGCGATGCTGGACGATGCGGTCGACGACTTCTCCGGCAGCCGCTTCGGCGCTCACCTGAAGCAGATACCTACGGCGCTGTTGATCGGAGTAAGCGTCATCCTCATTATCGCGACGGGGGTGACGCAGCTGTGGGCGATCATCTCGGCCTGACTGGGCTGGTCTCGACTGTGTGGCCTGCGGCCGCTGACGCAGCGCGGGATAGGCCGACTGGCACCGGAAAATGGCAGCAAAAGCGGCAGCGATGAAGCCGGGCAAATATCGACTAAGCTAAACAACCGATCTCGGGGCGCAAGTCCGGCCCACAGATGGGGCCAGCAAGCTATTCTTGGTCCGGTGCTCTCGCGCTATATCGATGGAACAGCCAGCCGAATCTGGCCAGCAACGATACGGCGGAAGAACCATAGAATGGCTGGGCAAACCAGGAGCATGACGGCGCCGAAGTCGAGCGCGGCGCCCGCGGAGCCGATCGAGGTGGAAAGCTTTCCGCCGATCGCCGATCCAATCGGGCTCCCGGCGTAGAAAGCCGTATAGAATACTCCCATTCCGATCGCCCGCGTTTTCCGCTCGAGCACACGACCTGGAAGGGTCATGATCGCACCGGCGGGGAGGCCGCAAACAGCCCCGACGGCAATGACGATGGGAAGCACCGGACCGCTTCGCGACAGGAGAACTGTCAGCAGGGCGAAGGCGATGCAGCCTGCGACAATGATGGCTTCGCCACGTTTGGTCTGATCGGCGAGGAAGCCACCGAAGGGAACCGAAAGCGCTGCGAGCCAGAGCACGATACTGATCGTTGATCCAGCTGCAGCCATGGACCAGCCTCGCTCAACCAGCATCGATGGTCCGAAACTGAAGATCATCGATAAACCGATATTGTAGAGACACCAGATCGAGCTAGCGGCAATCACTGCGTAGACCGTTTCCGAGGTCAGACTGCCTCGCTCACCTTCAACGGAGAGCGCCGCCTCTGGCGCGCGATAGACAAAAGCCATGAGGCCGAAGCCGATCAGGATCCACCCTGCGACGGCAAGGTTGACTAGATGAAGCCCGAATCTCGCTCCGATCCATGGCAGGAGCATGAGCGATATTGCGATGCCCACCGGCCACGAGTTGACGAAAATGGCCATCGCGGTTGCGATTTCGCGACCAGTGAACCAGTCGGCGACCATCTTGGTCATCAGAACGCTCAAGAGAATGCCGCCAGTGCCCGCAATCAGTCGGCCTGCAATCTGCATGCTCCACGATGCCGATGTGGTCATAAGCAATTCGCCGGCGAGCATCGCCAGGAGCCCTGCGAGAACAGTCGCCTTGTCGCCATAGCGGCGTCCGATCGTGCCACCGGGCAGGGCAAGGAGGACGCCTGGTGCAAAATAGATTCCGATAAGTATGCCGATGTCAGCCAAGCTCGCACCGAGGCCTTGGCTAAGCTGTGGCGCGACGGCCCCCACACTTCCGAACTGAAATGCGAAGGCGGCCCGAGCAACAAACAAAGCGCCAAGAATGGTCCAGCGGCTTCGCACCTGGATCCTCCCAACACCGCGCGGTGCGCGGTATGTTTTGTTATATTAGGAGAGTAACATGTAACTTCGGTAGCGGTAAGGGCGACCCTCGATAAGGTAAGATCTGTGATGCCATACAACCCGCCGGTGCAGGAGCAAGAGGGATATGTGCGCAACGAGCATTGGCGACAGAGCGCAACAACCTCGCCGGCGGCGGCTGTCACGACGACGGTATGTTCACCAAGGTATAGGTTTGTATACCCCTGCCATACCTGGTGGTCAGGGTATCCTCCGTCTCGGCCGGAGCGCATATCGGGAGTTCTCTCCGGGCGCGTCGACCAAGGGAAACGGCCAAACCATTGCCGCAACGTGATCAAGGTACCAAGCTGTGGGATCGAGAAGGGGCATGGGGGGTCGACGCGCGTGCTTGTTATCCGATCCCTCGCTCAGAAATTTCAACCAAACATTCCGCCCCTGCTTTTGCACGTTTTCATTTGTTGCTTTCTCGCACAGAGCCTCGCGACCAAGCCAAGGGCAGAATGTTCGAGAGAGGGATGCGGCGGCGATTTAGTGAATCGCGATGGTAAGAGCTCAAGGCGCTCACGTAGGTGGCGCATGGCGAAGGCCTCATTTACCCGAAGAGCGGCAATCCTGCGCCGGTGTTGCCAAACCGGATTTGCAGGGGGAGGAGCATGTCGCGAGTACCACGGCGGCCGTAACAATACCCTGAGCGTGTTAGCGACTCGCTTCCATGTGGGGTGCCACCAGCTTGACCTCGCCATCTCGCCAGCTTTCATTTCCGTCGATCGACAGGCCAATCTCGTCCACCAGTTTGCGGCGGAGCGCGAAGGTGAAATCGCGCTTATCGACGGGAGCGATGAGGAAGGCTCGCGGTCCGCCTATGACATTCGCAGCGAAATAGCCGGTGAGGTCGTACTTCACGCCCCGCATAAGGGGGGATAGTACGATCGCGTTGATCGTGTAGCCCTTCGCGAGCGCTTGAAGTCGACTCTGCTGAAGGGGGCCGTCGTTGTTCGTCCCGTTGCCGGCGATGTCGATCACTTTGCGGAGCGCCCCTCCCGGGAAGCGGTCAAGAAGCAGGCTTCCCTCGTCGATGGCGAAGGATATGGACGTGTCGCCTTCGCTGCGCCCATATCCTCGTTGGCCGTTCTTGAGAATGACAGATGCAGCGGCCTTTCCGTCGCTCACCCCACACACCCTTGTCCATGGCAGAACCAAGTGCAAATGGCCGTGGCTAGACCACTCAAAATAGGTCACCCCGATACATCCAAGTTGGTTGCCCATGATAGCGGCGATGACCTCTGGCGCGTACAGTGCCTCGGCATGTCCGTCGCGCATCATGATGGCTGTCGCCGGGTCGACCGATGCCGATATATCCACTGCGAACACAATGGCCGCGTCGACGTCGAGGTCAGCGCAATGTGCCGGCAGTGCCAACGTCGCCGAGGCTCCGAATGCCACAATAGCTTGCAACAGGCGCCCGCTCATGGCCGCGTTCCTGCAGCAGCTTCTCCCGCTTCTGCGGCGTTGAGAGCATCGGTCGTCCTGGTTGCAGGTTCTGTCGTAGGGAATGTGAGCAGTCGCCCTTGATGAATGATGGGTTCGCCAGCCTCATTATCCCGTGCCTCAAATCGGCAGCTTGGATCAAGGACAGCTTCGTTGATCGAAATTGTCCCATGATCGAGCTCTGCTTCCGCCGTCGCATTTAGGGTGTCCGTGACCCATGCCGCATCCGTTGCCAAAGAGTATGACAGCAAGCGTCCGCAATGAGTGACGGCCTCGCCTTTCTGATTGTCCCAGATCGAGAAGCGACAGCTTGGATCTTCCATAATTCCGAAGCGCCTCGTCATGCTGGCCGTTCCTATGCCGCCGCCGGCTCTGTGGGCGGGCACGGGGGACCGCCTGCTGGCTTCGATGCGAAGCAGACCTCCCGCGTCAGCAAGGGTAGGATGGCCGCCGACTTGTCGGCGACGAGACATCGTCGCCGCAGCTAGCTTGTCGGCTGCCGCGATCAACAACAACGTCTGCGCCTCCCGGATCCCATTGATTAGAGACAATAAGCGATTACTAATATACCGCGCATGACCCATTTGCGTCATGCGCGGCAGGATCAGTGGGGGCGCAGCGTTTGACTTTCAGGCAATTGGCGCCTCCCTTGCGAAGGCGGCAGTGGACCAGCCTGTCAGGGGCGCGTTGAATTCAATGTTTGCAGCTTATGTTGGTCCGCCGGATCAACGTTCTGAGGCGACCGATTGCGCGGATCCGCATTTGCGAGCGGCGGCTCGAATCGGTGTTTCGTCAACATGGCCGGTCGCCTGATTGTTTCGGCAAAAGGCTCGCCAACAGCGATACAAGTTCAGCCTGGCGGTGTGTGCCGGTCTTCGCAAACACCGCTTTCAGCTGATTGCGTGCGGTCTGGTAAGAGATCCGGCGTTTGTCGGCTGAAGCCTCAAGCGACTCGCCGGTCGACATCATGGATGCCAAACTTGCTTCGGCGCCTGTTAGGGCGAAGGTAGTCTGAAGGTGAATCTCCGGTGGCTGGCGTTGGGTGTCCGGATCCACAAGGGTGATGATCGCTTGGCATGGAGCCAGCGAATTGTACGAAACGTGCGGCAACCGGACCGGGTAAGCTATCAACGGGCGTCCCTGAATTCTAGGGAGCGCTATCGGCGGCGCGGACATGGCGGAGGGCTGGCCACGCAGGAGTGCTCGCAGTGCCCGGTTTAATGCGTCGGTCGCGCCTTTGTCGACCGAGACCACGTGGCGACCATTTATTACCAGTCCACGCATCCGCAGGGACTCCGCAGCGCCGTTCATTCCGAGCACAGTTCCGTCCTTGCCAATCATGATGGCGGCCATGCCGCTCGCCGTGAATGCATCCAGTGCCGCTTCCGCACGTGCAAGGCCAAGCATGGTTGCAAGTGCAGCGATGGATCCGGTCCGATGGGAGAGAGCCGCCAGTTGCTGAAGTTCGTCTTCAGAGTATGGCCCTTGCTCAGCGGATCTCTGCAATGACAGCGACCAGAAAGCAGTATCTGCTGCGATCCTGACGAGGGCGCACCATCGCAACCCGCACGGGGCAAGGAATTCCTGGAAATACGGATGGCGGGCAACATCATTTGATGTCCAAAGATCCTCATCTGTGGCCACTCCGCGGGCACGCAGGAAGGGGACCAGGCGGAAGCGCTCGTCGTGTTCGATCCAGCCGCCGCTGACGTAGGCATCAAATGATCGAGCCAGCGAGCGAGTACGGGGCAGGATTGGCAAACGGCCGTCCACGTCAAACAGCAGCGCGCCGAAGCTCCTGGTGGCCTTTGCCACCCTTTCCAGCGCCTCATTCCATCGCGTGGGATCAACAGCCGCCTCGACCAGACTGGCTTCGATCGCAGCAAAATCGAATGCTGTGGACATCGCCACTCCCGTCGATGAAGCCCCCACAACTCTACTTTAGAATGCACTAATAAGCTTTGTTCCGCTACCTTCATTGAGTGGAAAAGTGGATATTCCCGAGGTGAATTTTGTTCCGGATGTCCAGACTTGATGTTTTGGATTTGCATCAATGCGCCGTTCACATCAGGCACTCGAAGCCCAGTTCGAAATCCAGGCTCTGATCGGTCGCCTCGGCCTGACCATGGGTCCATGCACCCGGATCTGGTCGGGCAGTTCATCCGCTATTGACCGCTCTATGCGGATGTTCGCCGGGATACCCGTGAACCTCATTGTCCTCTGCGGCGTCCACCGAAGTTTGGCTTCCAAGCGCCCACACGCCATTGAAGGGAAGGCGACATTAACCGTACACTTTTCCCTGACAGGGACCTTGCCAGCGACGGCGCTTGCCTACGCACTCTACGGCGACGCGGGCAGGGCGGGCGAATGCGTCGACGGTGCGCGCTTGCCGCCAGCAGTAAGGTGTGATCGCGGAAGGTAACGTCTTCACATAAGCCCCGATTGGTGGATCAGGTGGGCAACTAGCACACCAAGGCCCGTTGTGAACTC
>NZ_JAFFIW010000021.1 GCF_018588885.1 Mesorhizobium sp. dw_380 | reverse complement strand
TACGCCGGCTCTTCTTTGCGACGTTGACGATCGGCGAAACCATCGACGACAGCGCCCCTCGCCCCGTTTACGGGGAGAGGATGCCGGCAGGCAGGTGAGGGGCAGCGCAAACGCCTGGAAGGGGAATTCGAACTGGCCTACCGGCGAAGTTAGCGCCGGCCAAGCGGCTGAAATTCAAACGGATCCCGTGCCGGCTCTTGCTGCAGCGTGCCTTCGGCGGCGCGTTTGCGGTGATGGGCGAGCGAGCATCGCGGCGAGCACAATATGCCGCGATCCGACCAGTAGGCGGCGCCGTTTTCCAATTCCCCATGATGGTACGAGAACCCTGCTGCCCGGTAAGGCAGGCCGCATTCGATGCAACGATAGGCGTCAGGTCTGGCGAGCATGAGTTGGTTTCAGTCGGCTGGTTTGGTCTTGCGCCGGTCGACGTGACCAGCGTCAGTCGAATTTAATACAGGCCGGCGCGATCGCAAAATCCACGTGACAAAATTTGACGTTTACGTAAAAAGAAGGCGGAAGATCGCTAAAAGGCGGATGGTTTTGCGGCTCCGCCAGCCATAGGGTCGGTAGGCGGAAGCTGAGGAGGAAAGCGACATGTACCGGGCACCGGTCGAGGATATTGCCTTTACGCTGAAGCACGTGGCCGGTATGAAATCCGCCCTCGATGCCGGCACGTTCGGCGATCTCGGCGAGGATCTGGTCGATGCCGTTCTTGGCGAAGCCGGCCGTTTCGCCACCGAGGAGGTGGCACCACTCTACAAGGTCGGCGACGAGCAAGGTGCGGTGTTGGAAGACGCCGTCGTTACCACGCCGCCGGGCTGGAAGGAACTCTATCGCCGCTGGATCGATGGCGGCTGGAACGCGCTGTCTGGGCCTGAAGCGTATGGCGGCCAGGCGTTGCCGACCATGCTTGGTGTCGCAGCACTCGAAATGTGGAATTCAGCCGCCATGGCCTTCGGCATCGGCCCGACGCTCACCATGGGCGCGGTCGAAGCGCTCGACAAACACGCTTCCGAAGCCCTCAAGGCGAAATATCTGGAAAAGCTCGTCTCCGGCGAGTGGATGGGCACGATGAACCTGACCGAGCCGCAGGCCGGATCGGACCTCGCTGCCTTGCGCACCCGCGCCGAACCTGCTGGCGACGGCACCTACCGCATCTTCGGCCAGAAGATATTCATCACCTATGGCGAGCACGACTTCACCGACAACATCATCCATCTGGTGCTGGCGCGGCTGCCCGATGCGCCCGCCGGCACGCGCGGCATCTCGCTGTTCCTGGTGCCGAAATTCCTGGTTGGCGACGATGGTTCGCTCGGCGCGCGCAACGACGTCTTCTGTTCCGGCCTCGAGCACAAGCTAGGCATCCACGCCTCGCCGACCTGCACCATGATCTATGGCGATGGTTTCCAGGGCGCCAGGCCGGGCGCCGTCGGCTGGCTGATCGGCGAGGAAAACAAGGGCCTCGCCTGCATGTTCACCATGATGAACAATGCCCGCCTGGCCGTCGGCATGCAGGGTGTGGCGGTCGCGGAAGCCGCCACCCAGAAGGCGATCGCCTACGCCAATGAGCGCCGCCAGGGCAAGGCAGCGGATTACGCTGGCGCCGGCATGGCTCCGATCGTCCATCACCCCGACGTGCAGCGCAATCTCCTGACCATGAAGGCGCTGGCGCAGATTGCTCGCGCCATCAGCTATTCCTGCGCGCATGCCATCGACATGGCGCGCGCCTCTGATGCTGACGAGACGGCGTATTGGCGCGACCGCGCCAATCTGCTGACACCGCTGGCCAAGGCGTTTTCGACCGACGTCGGCGTCGAAGTCGCCTCGCTCGGCCTGCAGGTGCATGGCGGCATGGGTTTTATCGAGGAGACAGGCGCGGCAGCGTTCTATCGCGATGCGCGCATCGCACCGATCTATGAGGGCACCAATGGCATCCAGGCGATCGACCTGGTGACCCGCAAGCTGCCGCTCGGCGGCGGCGAGCATGTGCATGGCTATATCGGCGAACTGGCTGCGATCGCCAGCGCTGTACGTACTTCGAACCTGCAGGGTTTCGGCCGCACCGCCGATGCTCTCGACGCGGCACTTGGCGATCTGACGCAAGCGACGCGTTTCCTGCAAAAATTGTCGGCCGAAGGCAGGACGGAGGAGGCGCTGGCGGGGGCCACACCCTATCTCAGGCTGATCTCGCTGGTCGCCGGCGGCGCCTATCTGGCGCGGGGTGCTCTTGCCGATCAGGGCCGCATCCCCCTTTGCCGCTTCTTCGCCGAAAACCTGCTCGGCGAGGTCGTTGCCTTGAAGGAACGCGTCATCCAAGGCGCAGAAAGCCTTGCCACTGCCGGCAAGACACTGATCTCAGCCTGACGTTCACAAGGCAACGTTCACAAGGCCCACCGTTCACAGGGCCCAACGTTCACAGGGAAAGACCGTGACAGACCATATCCTCGTCGAGCGCCAGGGCTCCATCCAGATCGTCCGCATGAACCGCCCGGAGAAGAAGAACGCGCTGACGCGCGCCATGTATGCCAAGATGTCGCAAACCTTGGCCGAGGGTGACGCCGATCCGGCAGTCCGCGTCCATGTCTTCCTCGGCGTGCCCGGCGCCTTCTCCTCCGGCAACGACCTTGCCGATTTCATGGTTGTCGCCACCGGTGGCGATGGCGGCACCGAAGTCTGGGATTTCCTGATGGCGCTGGCCAGGGTCGAAAAGCCCATGGTCTCCGGCGTCGACGGCATCGCGGTCGGCATCGGCACCACGCTCAACCTGCATTGCGACCTGACTTTCGCCACGCCGCGCACCGTGTTCAGGACGCCCTTCGTCGATCTCGGCCTGGTGCCCGAAGCGGGATCGAGCCTTTTGGCGCCGCGCGTGCTGGGGCAGCAGGGCGCTTTCGCACTGCTCGGTCTCGGCGAGGGTTTCTCGGCCGACCGCGCGAAGGCGGCCGGCCTGATCTACGACGTGGTCGAGGAAGGAGCGCTGGAGGCGTCGGTCCTGGCGGCGGCCGGCCAGATCGCCGCCAAGCCACCGCAGGCGCTGAAGATCGCGCGCGACCTGATGCGCGGCTCGCGGCAAGACCTCATCGCCCGCATCGGCGAGGAAAGCGAGCATTTCCGCGAGCGGCTGAAATCAGACGAGGCGCGCGCCGCGCTCACCGCATTCATGACCAGGAAGAAGTAGCTCGGCTTCCCACTTAGCACGGCGGGGTGAAACGGCGATTTGTTCCGTGTAGCTCCGTCGCGACCAGTCGGCCTAGCGGTGCTCGGTTGCGATGCGGATGCCCAAGCCGATCAGCACAATTCCGGTCACGGCTTCTATGGTGCGGCGGATAGACGGGCGGCGCAGGAAGTCTCCTGCTTTGGCGACCAGCGTTGCGTAGAGCGCCAGCCAGGTCAAGGTCATGACGGCGAAGACCACTCCGAGACCGAGCAGCGCCGAAAAACTTTCCCCTCCGGGCGGCACGAATTGCGGCAACAGGCTGGCGAAAAACACGGCCATCTTCGGATTGCCGAGATCGCTGATCAGTCCCTGTCGATAGGCGGTTGCCGCTATCAGCCGCCGCGCTGGCTTTGCGAGCCCCGCCGCTACCCGTGGATGCGACCGCCGCAGCGCTTCCTGCAGCGCCCTGAAGCCGAGATAGACCAGATAGGCGGCACCCGCATATTTGACGGCAAGGAACAGCGGCTCCGAGGCGACCAGCAGGGCGACGATGCCGGCACTGGTCGCCAGTGCCCAGATCGTCTGGCCGCTGGAGATGCCGAGCGCGGTGAAGACGCCGGCCGTGCGCCCGCCAAGCAGCGTGTTGCGGATGGTGATAGCGGTGTCTGGACCAGGCGTGGCAATCACCATGAACGAGACGCCGAGAAAGGCAAGGAACAGGCTCATGGGTCACCCTTTCAGCCGAGGTAGTTCTTTGGGAACCTACGGATAAAGCCGCGTCTTGTTCCAGCCGCCCTTAGGGTCGCGAGTAAAGACGAGGCGATCGTGCAGCCGGAATGGCCTGTCGTGCCAGAACTCGATCGTCTTCGGCACGATGCGAAAGCCCGACCAATATTTTGGCCGCGGGATATCACCGATTGGATAGCGTGCCGTGTACTCGGCGACCGCCTTCTCCAGCGCAAAGCGGCTTTCCAGTGGCCGCGACTGTTTGGAGGCCCAGGCGCCGATGCGGCTGCCGCGCGGCCGCGTTGCATAATAGGCGTCGGCTTCGGCCTCGCTGACGATCTCCACCGGGCCGCGAATGCGGACCTGGCGACGCAACGATTTCCAGTGGAAGCACATCGCCGCCTTCATGTTGCCCAAAATCTCCTGGCCCTTGGCGCTCTCGAAATTCGTGTAGAACACAAAGCCGCTTTCATCGAACCCCTTGAGCAGCACCATCCGCACATCTGGCATGCCTTCGGCATCGACGGTCGCCAGTGCCACGCCATTGGCGTCATTGATTTCGCTCTTGGTGGCGTCATCAAGCCATGCGGCAAAGAGGCGAAACGGTTCGGCCGCCTCGGTAAAGTCACTGCTTGTTAACTCTGTGTCACTCATAGTTTTTCTCAAATTGTCATGGAGCAGGGGGAGTTGCCGATTGTCGCGTATCGCGCAAGCTTTTGACAGCAGGCAATGGAGCGTTATCGCTTCGGCCAGCGCGAAAGCGGCGATCGTGGCGGCCGCCTTGCCGCTTGCCGCCTGCGGCGCGGGTGGTTTCAGCCTGGAAAAGGCCGAGGTCGACCGCTCGATCCTGACCAGCAGCACGTCTGCTTCTGCAGCCCCGGTCGATTCGGATCGAAACTCCGACCAGACGACGATCGGCAATGCGGTGTCCTCCGCCGATATCGAACAACTCGGCGGGCAGGCCGTGCCATGGGCAAATGCCGGCACGGGTTCGCGCGGCTCGATCACCGAACTGGCGGAATTGAAGGACAGGGGGCAGACATGCCGCCGCTTCAAGGCTTCGCGCGAAAGCTTTGACGGCGTTGCGATGTTCGAGGGCGAACTGTGCCTCGCCAACGCCGGCGGGTGGCGCATGCAGGGCTTCAAGGCGCTCTGATTTTCAGCCCTTGATATGGCGCTCCGCTACTGGAATTTCTTCCTATGCGAGCGCATATAGGAGGCAAGTATGGACTCAACTCATTTCCAGGGCAGGAAGCATGCGCGACCCCTATGAGGTGCTGGGCGTTGCAAAGAACGCATCGGCCAAGGACATAAAATCGGCATACCGGAAGCTCGCCAAGAAACATCATCCGGACCAGAACCCGAATGACCCCAAGGCGAAGGACCGTTTTGCCGCGGCCAATCAGGCCTATGAGATCGTCGGCGACGAGAAGAACCGTGCCGCTTTCGATCGCGGCGAGATCGACGCCGACGGCAAGCCGCGCTTCCAGGGCTTTGAGGGCGCGGCCGGTGGCGGCGATCCCTTTGCCGGGTTTCGCCGCCAGCAGCAGGGGGCGGGCGGCTCGCGATTCGAATTCCGGTCCGGGCGCCCCGGTGGCGATCCGTTCGACGGCAACAGCGATATTTTCAGCCAGATTTTTGGCGACGCCTTTTCGGGCGCGCGCGGTGCCGGCATGGGCGATCGCCGCCAGCCCGCGACCGCTGCCGATCTGAACGTCACGCTCGACATCACCATCGAGGAAGCGGCGAACGCCGAAAAGGTTACGGCGATGTTCCCGGATGGCCGCAAGGTGGCGGTGAAGCTGCCGGCCTATGTCGAGGACGGCCAGACCATCCGGCTGAAGGGGCAGGGCGAGCAGGGGCCGGGTCAGCCCGGCGACGCCTTGGTCAAGATCCATATCCGCCGGCATCCGCGCTACCGAATCGAGGGCCGCGACCTGCATGCCGATTTGCCGGTGTCGCTGGCGGATGCGGTGCTGGGTGCCAAGGTGCCGGTCGAAACACCGACCGGCAGGCTCGCGGTCAACGTTCCCGCCTGGTCGAGTTCGGACAAGGTGCTGCGGCTCAAGGGCAGGGGCCTGTCGGAAAAAGCCGGCGGCCATGGCGATCTCTATGCCCATGTGCGCATCATGCTGCCGGAAGGCGGCGACAGCGCGCTCGAAACGCTGTTGCGCGGCCAAAAAGGCTGATCGACCGCTTTTGTCCCCCGAACTGTCCGGTTTGAGCGCTTGAAGGGGCTTTGTGCCTGTGCGATAGGCACTCAACAAAGCAGAATATCTTGCGGAGAGCACGCACATGGCGGGTGGACAGGGCCTGATGGCCGGCAAGCGCGGCCTGATTCTTGGCGTCGCGAACAACAGGTCGATCGCCTACGGCATCGCCAAGGCGTGCGTCGACCACGGCGCCGAGATCGCGCTGACCTATCAGGGCGAGGCGTTCAAGAAGCGCGTCGAGCCGCTGGCGGCGGAACTGGGCGCCTATGTCGCTGGCCATTGCGATGTAACCGATCCGGCGAGCCTCGACGAGGTTTTCGCCAACGTCGCCAGGCATTGGGGCAAGCTCGACTTCCTCGTCCATGCCATCGCCTTTTCCGACAAGGACGAATTGACCGGCCGCTATGTCGAGACGACGCGCGACAACTTCCTGCGCACCATGGACATTTCGGTTTATTCCTTCACCACCATCGCCAAGCGGGCCGAGGCGCTGATGACCGATGGCGGGTCGCTGCTGACGCTGACCTACTATGGTGCCGAAAAGGTGATGCCGCACTACAACGTCATGGGCGTGGCCAAGGCCGCGCTCGAAGCCAGCGTGCGTTACCTCGCCGTCGATCTCGGCGCCAAGAAGATCCGCGTCAACGCCATCTCCGCCGGCCCGATCAAGACGCTGGCCGCCTCTGGCATCGGCGACTTCCGCTACATCCTGAAGTGGAACGAATACAATTCGCCGCTGAAGCAGACGGTCACGCAGGAAGAGGTCGGTGATTCCGGCGTCTATTTCCTGTCCGACCTGTCGCGTGGCGTCACCGGCGAGGTGCATCATGTCGATTCCGGCTATCATGTGGTCGGCATGAAGGCGGTCGACGCGCCTGATATTTCGACGGTCAAGGACTAATCCCTCAGCCTATCCCTCGCCCAGGCCCAGGCCCGACCTCCGGGAGACCTGATGTACCCGCTGGTTTATCTCGTGCGTCACGGCCAGACCGCGTGGAACGCCGAGTTCCGGCTTCAGGGGCAGGCCGACACCGATCTCAATGTCCTCGGCCGCGAGCAGGCGACCGGAAATGGGCATCGGCTGGCCGAACTCGTCGGCGATCCCCAGCATTTCGATTTCGTCGCCAGCCCGATGAGGCGGACGCGCGAAACCATGGAGCGGATCCGCGCCGCCATGAAACTCGATCCGCTTGCCTATCGAACCGATGCCCGCCTCGTTGAAGTCAATTTCGGTGATTGGCAGGGGTTCACCTTTGCCGAGCTCGAAACGCGGTATCCCGGTGCGAGCAGGACGCGCGCTTTGGACAAATGGAACTTTCAGCCACCCGGCGAAGGTGCCGAGAGCTATCAGATGTTGCTCGAACGGGTGAAGCCCTGGTTCGACGCGCTCGAACACAGCACGATCTGCGTGACGCATGGCGGCGTCATGCGAACCTTGTTTCGCTTCGTGCTCGATATGGCCGAGGACGAGGCCGCAAACCTCGAAATCCCGCATGATCGCTTGCTCAAACTCGAAGGCAGCGGGCTGGAGTGGCTTTAGGCCGCGTGATGGCGCACCAATTCCCTAGTTCGTGTCGCTGTCCGGCAACTGCATATCGGTGACGACGTTCTCGCCATTGTTCACGTCATAGGCGATGACGATGTCCATGCCCGGCTTCAGCGCGTCGAGATCGGTCTCGGCGTTCAGCTTGTAGGATTTGCCGTCGTCAAGCGTCAGGGTCAGCGCGTCCTTGTCGACCTTCTTGATCAGGCCTTCGGTCTGGCCGGCGAAAGCGGCGGTGGAAAGCAACAGTGTGGCGGCAACAGCGCCAATCAGGGTACGCATCATCGTCCTCTTTGGTCATTGCGCCGGCACTTGTGGCGGCGGATCCTCAACGGCGGATGGAAGAAAGCAGAAACCAGCCGAATGTGTCAAAACTTAAACGGCCGGGATGACAGTTTGACCACCGCAAAAAACGCCAATAGAAGCAGGCTTCAGCCGGCTCCGATGCCGGGCAGGGCACTTTTCCATGTCTCACAATACGTTCGGGCATCTTTTCCGCGTCACCACCTGGGGTGAAAGCCATGGCGCCGCACTGGGCTGCGTGGTCGATGGCTGTCCGCCCGGCATCCGCTTCACGCGTGACGAAATCCAGGCCGAACTCGACAAGCGCCGGCCGGGCCAGTCGCGCTTCGTCACACAACGCCGCGAGCCGGACGAGGTCAAAGTGCTGTCGGGCTTCGTCCTCGACGAGGACGGCGAGACGATGATCACCACCGGCACGCCGGTCTCGATGCTGATCGAGAATGTCGACCAGCGTTCGAAGGACTATGGCGAGATCGCCCGCCAGTACCGGCCGGGCCATGCCGATTACACCTATGACGTCAAATACGGCATACGCGACTATCGCGGCGGTGGCCGCTCCTCGGCCCGCGAAACCGCGGCTAGGGTCGCCGCCGGCGCACTCGCCCGCAAGGTGGTGCCGGGCATGGTGGTGCGCGGCGCGCTGGTGTCGATGGGCGAAAAGTCGATCGACCGCGCCAACTGGAACTGGAACTTCATCGGTAACGCCGAGAACCCGTTCTTCACGCCCGATCCCGCTTCCGTTCCCATCTTTACGAGTTATCTCGACGGCATCCGCAAGGCCGGTTCCTCGGTCGGCGCGGTGATCGAGATCGTTGCCGACGGCGTTCCGCCGGGGCTCGGCGCGCCGATATACGCCAAGCTCGACCAGGATATCGCCTCCGGCCTGATGTCGATCAACGCGGTCAAGGGTGTCGAGATCGGCAATGGCTTCGAGGCCGCCCGCATCACCGGCGAGCAAAATGCCGACGAGATGCGCATGGGCAATGATGGCAAACCGGTGTTCCTGTCCAACAATGCCGGCGGCATCCTCGGCGGCATCTCGACCGGCCAGGCGATCGTCGCCCGCTTCGCCGTCAAGCCGACCTCGTCGATCCTGACGCCGCGAAAGTCGATCGACAAGGACGGCCACGACGTCGAGGTGATGACCAAGGGCCGGCACGACCCCTGCGTCGGCATCCGCGCCGTGCCGATCGGCGAGGCGATGGTTGCCTGCGCGATCGCCGATCATTATCTGCGCCATCGAGGACAGACGGGGAAGGGAGTAGGGCAGTAGGGCAGTATCTATGTCGGCTGCAGAAGCCGCCAATTTTTTGCTTTTCCCTACTGCCTTACTGCCCTATTCCCCTACTGCCCTGCGAGCGAAGCGAGTGCCCATGCCTTACGACCAGAAGAAGATCGTTGAAGCCCTGCGTGCTTTCGAACGCGGCGAGATCGTCGTCGTCATGGACGATGACGGGCGCGAGAACGAGGGCGACCTGATCGTCGCCGCCGTCCATTGCACGCCGGAGAAGATGGCCTTCATCGTGCGCAACACCTCCGGCATCGTCTGCACGCCGATGCCGCGCGAGGAAGCCAAGCGGTTGAACCTTTCGCCGATGGTGGCCGACAATGATTCGGCCCACACCACCGCTTTCACCGTCAGCGTCGATTTCAAGCATGGCACGACGACAGGCATCTCGGCCGACGACCGCACGCTGACCGTGCGCAACCTCGCCAACGGCAATGTCGGCGCCTCCGATTTCGTCCGCCCCGGCCATATCTTTCCGCTGATCGCGCGCGAAGGCGGCGTGCTGATGCGTTCGGGCCATACCGAAGCGGCGGTCGATTTGTGCAAGCTCGCCGGCCTGCCGCCGATCGGCGTCATTTCCGAACTGGTCAATGACGACGGCACCGTCAAGCGCGGCCCGCAGGTCGCGGCGTTTGCAGAGGAGCACAAGCTCAAGCAGGTTTCGGTCGCCGATCTCATCGCCTACCGGCAACGCAAGGAATCGCTGGTCGAACGCGTCGCCTGTTCCGAAATCGACACGCTCGGCGGCAAGGCGCAGGTCTTCACCTACACGCTGCCCTGGGATTCCATGCACCACGTCGCCGTCGTCTTCGGCGATATCCGCGATGGGGAAGAGGTGCCCGTGCGCCTGCATTCCGAGGATGTGGTGACCGACGTCTTCGGCACCAGCCACCAGCTCGACGTTATCATGAAGGCGATGGGCGAGCGCAAGCGCGGCGTTATCGTCTATCTGCGCGAAGGCTCGGTCGGCGTCGCGCACCAGGAGCGCAAGCGCCCGGCGAGCGGCGAGCGCGAGGACCATGAGGAGGCCCGACGCCGCGAGAATGAATGGCGCGAAATCGGCCTCGGCGCACAGATCCTGAAGGACCTCGGCATTTCCTCGATCAATTTGATCGCCTCACGTGAGCGCCACTATGTCGGCCTCGAAGGTTTTGGCATCCACATCGCCAAGACCGAGATTCTCTGAAGGGTCAGCCGATCCCCTTGCCGGGAGATGACGGCATGAACGCGTCATTGCCTTTGAGTCAGCGCAGTGGACGGCTTTTGCTGCGCCGGCCAGCAAAGGCTGATCTGGATTTCCTGGTCGATCTCTTCTCGCGCCGGGAAGTTGTCGCTCATCGCCCAGATCCTGTTCCGGACACACCTCAGCAGAGTGCTACAAGACTTGCCCGCGACATCGGCCATTGGGACAAGCATGGTTTTGGCCCCTGGGCGGTCGAGGCGGATGGAAAGCTGGTCGGCTTCGGCGGCGTCACTGTATCGGCGGATTTCGACGGCTTGAACCTATCCTACCATCTTCATCCTGAGAGCTGGGGACACGGTTATGCCACAGAACTGGTTACGGAGGCGCTGCATGCCGCATTCGGTCCTCTGCACGCCGACCGGGTCATTGGCCTCGCCCGTGCCGCAAATCCCGCATCGCGGCGGGTGCTGGAGAAATGCGGCTTCGCCTTCGAACAAGAGGTGATGTTGCACGGCGCGCCAACAATGCTCTTTGTCGTGACCCGAGATCGAAGGGCCGATAAGTCAAGCCTGTCCGCGTAGAGAGCAGCGCGCCCCGCCCGAGCGGGACCGGGCGCGCTGCATACTATTCCGCGGGTACGGCGACTGCTTCGCACCCCTCCAGGTCGCATTCATGGACGGCCAGGCTGCGCTGGCCGAGCAGCACCGTGACCAGCGCAATGGCGCCTGATGCCACCGAAACCCAGAACCCGTTCTGGGCGCCGAACGCGTCCACCACCGCGCCGGCGGCAAAGGACCCCAGTGCCATGCCGATGCCGATCCCAGTGGTCACCCAGGTGATGCCCTCGGTCAGCATCGCTTCGGGCACATGCCGTTCGATCAGGCCGAACGCCGTGATGAAGGTCGGCGAGATCGCGACGCCGCTGATGAAGACGGTCAGCGCCAGAAGCGGCACGCTGTTGGCGGTGAGCGGCAGCAGTGTGCTGACCGCGATGATGGCGACCGCGGTTGCCAACTGGCGTTGCAATGGTGCCTTCAGGTTGAGCGCGCCGACAATGATGCCGAGCACGAACGAACCCAGCGCATAGACGCCGATGACCAGGCTCGCGGCACCCGGCTGCCCGAGCTCCTTGGTAATGGCTACTGTGCTTACTTCCGTCGTCGCGAAGGTCGCGCCGATGAAAATCAGGGCGAAGGTGATGATCCGCACCGGCCGCAGGCGGATCGCCGAGCCGCTCGAGCCATGGTCCACTGGCCGCACTTGCGGCTCGGTCGATCGCTGCAGGACGAACGCCGTCGACCCCAAGGCGAGGAACAAGGTGCTCACGAGCATGCCCGCTTCGGGGAACAGGGCAGCACTCAGTCCCACCGACAGCGATGCGCCGGCGATGTAGACCAGCTCATCCGCCGCCGACTCGAAGGCGAACGCGGTGTTCATCTCCGGCCGGCCGCGAAAAATCTCGGTCCAGCGCGCGCGCACCATTGCCGGCATGCTCGGCATTGCGGCGGCCAGCAGCGCGGAGATGAACAGCGTCCAAACCGGCCAATCCTGATTGGCCGCTGCAATCAGCACAAGGAATGCGAACACGGAGACGATTGTGGTCGGCACGACAACCCGCGTCTGGCCAAGGCGATCCACCAGCCTTGATATTTGCGGCGCCAGGAAAGCGTTGGCCAGTGCGAATGTCGCCGAGACGGCACCCGCCAGCCAGTACTCGCCGCGTGTCTGCGACAGCATCGCGACGATGCCGATCGGCGCCATGGCGATCGGCAAGCGTGCTATGAAGCCCGCGGCTGCAAAGCTCTTGGCTCCAGGGGCGCGAAAGATTTCCGAATAGGGGTTTTGCATGGGATTCCTCGACAAAGGACAATTCGACAATTACATACGACGCGTATGCTTTAGATAGATCATACGCCGCGTATGTCAATTGGCATACGACGCGTATGTGAATAGGGCCAGACGGAATGCACAAACCCCGCAAGGAGATGATCGCTGAGACGCGCGCCAAGCTGATCGCCGCGGCCCGCCAGGCCTTCGGCACGACAGGTTACGCCGAGGCGTCGATGGATGATTTCACGGCGTCCGCCGGACTGACGCGCGGCGCGCTCTACCATCACTTCGGTGACAAAAAGGGGCTGCTGCAGGCGGTCATCGCCGAAATCGATGCGGAGATGGCGGCCAGGGTGCATGCGATCGCATCGAGAGCGCCGACCCGCTGGCAGCATTTCGTCGACGAGTGCACGACCTATATCGAGATGGCGCTGGAGCCGGAAATCCAGCGCATCATGTTTCGGGATGGCCCGGCCGTCCTGGGAGATCCGGCACAATGGCCGAATGCCAATGCGTGCGTCGGTTCAATGACGGATCACCTGACTGGGCTGCAGGAGGAGGGAGTGGTCGTTCCCGGCGTCGACCCCGAGACCGCCGCGCGGCTGATCAACGGCGCCAGCAGCCAGGCGGCGCAGCGTATCGCCAATTCGAGCGACCCCGAAGCGACGTCGAAGAAGGTGGTGGCGGCGTTCAAGCAACTGCTCGAAGGCCTGATCGAGAAGCCGGGTCCGCGGCCGAACTGAAATTCCCTCGGCTTCGGCGACACCGCCCACGATTGACAATCTGCGGGTTGAGCGCATCCTTCCCAGCCATCTCTGATGGGGGATTCGGGGCATGTGGGATTTCGATATCGGCAGGTCGGTGTCCATGATGGTGCGGACCTGGCCTTTCATTGTCTTTCGTATGATCGTCTATTTCGGCATCACGCTGGCCTACATCATGGCGACCGGCACCGGTGCCTCGGTCGGCTATGGCGTTGGCCATATCTCCGCTGATCCTGACGGGCCGTTGTCGTTTGCCCTGTGGGGTGGCGTGGTCGGCTTCGGGATCGTCTCGATCGCCGTCTACTGGATCCGCGAATACATCCTCTACGTCGTCAAGGCCGGCCACATCGCCGTCATGGTCCATTTGATCGACGGCCAGGATGTTCCCGACGGCCAGAACCAGATCGCCTACGCCAGGCAGGTCGTGACGGAGCGTTTCGCCGAGGCCAACATCCTTTTCGTCGTCGACCAGCTGGTCAAGGGCGCCATCCGCGCCATCACCGGCCTGCTCGGCGGCATCGCCGCTTTCCTGCCCATTCCCGGCCTGAGCGGCGTGGTCTCCTTCATCAACACGGTGATCCGCCTGTCGCTGACCTATGTCGACGAGATCATCCTCGGCTACAACATCCGCATCAATTCGTCCTCGCCCTTCGAGACCGCGCGGCAAGGCGTCGTGCTCTATGCCCAGAACGGCAAGACCATGGTCAAGAACGCCGTCTGGCTGGCGGTGATCATGTGGGGCGTCTCTTTCGTCATCTTCCTGCTGATGCTGGCCCCGGCCGGCGCCATTCTTTACCTGATGCCCGGACAGCTGGCCGGCTGGGCCTTCGTGCTTGCCATCGTCTTAGCCTGGGCCTTCAAGGCGGCCTTCATCGAGCCCTTCGCCATCGCCTGCCTGATGCAGGTTTATTTCAAGACTATCGCCGGCCAGGTGCCCGATCCGGCCTGGGACGCCCGGCTGGCCGAGGCATCGTCGAAATTCAGGGAACTCAAGGACAAGGCGCTCTCCTCCTTCGGCGGCTCGCGCTGGGACACGGCCGGCGCGACACGCTGATCGGCGGGGCTCGCCGGCTCAACAGCGTCGCTGTTGAGGTGCGCCACCGCCGATTTGAGCCGCGCCTCGCCTTGTCCGCAAAACGTCTCGCTCATGATCAGTTCGGGCAGCGGCAGACGCCGGCCCCAGCCATGTGTTTCAAGATCCGGCTTGGGCGCAAACTCCGAGACACGGCCGACGCAGAGATAGGCGATCGGCATCACATGATCGGGAATGGCCAGCAGGCGTTTCAACGCTTGCGTCTCGATGATACTTACCCAGCCGACACCGACACCTTCGGCGCGCGCGGCCAGCCAGAAATTCTGCACCGCGCAGACCGTGCTGTAGAGATCCATCTCCGGATTGTGCCAGCGTCCCAGCGGCGACCCCTTTGAGCGCTGGCGGTCGCAGGTGATGCAGATGTTGAGCGCGCTTTCGCAGATGCCCTCCAGCTTGAGCTTGCGGTAGAGCGCCTGCCGCTCTTCCTCAATGGCCGGCAATTCCTGCTCGCGTGCGGCCAGGAACAGGTCGCGCACCTCCGCCCGTCGTGCGGCATCGCGAATGACGATGAAATTCCATGGCTGCATGAAGCCGACCGAGGGTGCGTGATGGGCGGCAAGCAGCAGCCGTGCCAGCACCTCGTCGTCGAGCGCGTCGGGCAGGAAATGGCTGCGCACATCGCGCCGCGTGAACAGCGCGCGATACACCGCGTCGCGCGCTGTCTGGCTAAATGCGTCAGCAATGGAATCGGTCATATTTTCCGGCATCGCTTGTCCCCTTGCGATTGCAATTGAGGTCACCCGCCTGACCATGCGGATGACGATGCCTGCCAGGCCGGTCTTCTGGCTCGGGATCAACCCGCGTCCGGTGCCTTCCCGTCATTGACAGTGGCATTTACCGGCGCGGTCCCCCTCACAGCGTTGGGCACGCCACGGAATTCAACCGTGTTCCCGATTCTCCCGTTTGCGGCGGGCACCAGGCAGCGGGGAACCTTACGCCGAAGCCCTGGCGGCGCCAATCCCGGCAGCGACGCGAATGGACGCAGGCGCGATTTTCCCCAGCCATCAGGCCGCAATGCATGGCCATCGCCGCGCTGGGGCACTAGATAGGGGGCATGGCCACTCGTCTCTACACGCATCCGATCTTCCTTGAGCACATCACGCCACCTGGCCACCCAGAGCGGCCGGACCGCTTGCGAGCCATCGAACGCGTGCTCGACGACGAGGCCTTCGCCGCGCTTGATCGCGTCAAGGCGCCGGAAGGTGACGAGGCCACCATCCTCTACGCGCATCCCGCCGACTTCGTCGCCCGTGTGCGTGCCGCGATCCCTGACGAAGGCATTGCCCGCATCGACGCCGACACCACCGCCAGCCCGAAGAGCTGGCAGGCGGCAATCACCGCGATCGGCGCCGCCAACGCCGCCGTCGACGACATCTTCGCGGGCCGCGCTGACAATGTCTTCGTCGCCGCCCGCCCGCCCGGCCACCATGCCGAAAAAACCACCGCCATGGGCTTCTGCCTCTTCAACACCGCTGCGATCGCGGCGCGCTATGCGCAGAAGAAGCATGGCGTCGAGCGGGTTGCCGTCGTCGACTGGGACGTGCATCACGGCAACGGCACGCAGGACATTTTCTGGGACGATCCCTCGGTGCTCTATTGTTCCACGCATCAGATGCCGCTCTACCCCGGCACCGGCGCGAAGGATGAGATCGGCGCCGGCAACATCGTCAACGCGCCTTTGGCGCCGCAGACCGGCAGCGAGGTGTTTCGCGATGCCTTCCTGTCGCGCGTGCTGCCGGCGCTCGACAATTTCGCGCCGGACCTGATCATCATTTCGGCCGGATTCGACGCGCACCACCGCGACCCGCTGGCCGAGATCAATCTCACCGAGGACGATTTCGACTGGGCGACCGGCCAGTTGATGCAGCGCGCGGCGCGCCACAGCGGCAACCGGCTCGTCAGCCTGCTCGAGGGCGGTTACGATCTGCAGGGACTGGCATTTTCGGTCGCCGCCCATGTCGGGCGACTGATGAAAGGATGAATGATGGCTGGTGAAACCAACGAAGACGTCAAGGCGATGAGCTTCGAACAGGCACTCGACGCGCTGGAGAAGATCGTCGATGATCTGGAGCGTGGCGACGTGCCGCTCGACCAGTCGATCAAGATCTATGAGCGTGGCGAGGCGTTGAAGGTGCATTGCGACCGGCTGCTGAAGGCGGCCGAGGACAAGGTCGAGAAGATCAGGCTGTCGCGCGACGGCAAGCCGGTCGGAACGGAGCCGCTCGACGCGGATTGAGCGAGCCGTCTTACCGGTTTTTGGCCACGATCATGATTGAGGATAAAGCTCGTCTCGACTGAAAGCGGCTCCAGGACAAGAGGAGATACGGAAGCGATGTGCAGAAACATCAAGACCCTGTTCAATTTTGATCCACCGGCAACCAATGATGAAGTGCGCGACGCGGCACTCCAGTTCGTCCGCAAGCTGAGCGGAACGACGCGGCCGTCAAAACAGAACCAGCATGCGTTCGATCATGCGGTCGAGGCTATCGCCGCATCGGCGCGCGAACTTCTCGATTCCCTCGAAACCAACCAACATCCGCGCAATCGCGAAGAGGTGGCGGCCAAACTGCGGGCAAAGGCGGCGATCCGCTTTGCCTGATGAGCCAGCAGCCCTGGGCGCTGACAAGGAGATCTCGTGAGCTTTTTCCCGGGGAAAGACCCTGAAGCCGGCGATGCCTTTGCCAGCGACCAGATCGAACTGATGGTCATCCCGAATGCCAAGGATATTGGCGGTTTCGAGGTGCGCCGTGCCTTGCCGACCGCCAAGAGGCGGCTGGTCGGGCCGTTCATCTTCTTCGACCGCATGGGCCCGGCGATCCTGCGCGCCGGCCAGGCGCTCGATGTCCGCCCGCACCCCCATATCGGCCTGTCGACCGTGACCTATCTGTTCGATGGCAAGATCCGGCATCGTGACTCCCTCGGCACCGAAATGGTGATCCAGCCGGGCGATGTGAACCTGATGACCGCCGGCCGCGGCATCGTGCACTCCGAGCGCACGCCGGAGGAATTGCGCGGCGCGCCGATGTCGATCTCCGGCCTGCAGACATGGCTGGCGCTGCCGGATGACAAGGAAGAGGTTGCGCCGGTGTTCGAGAACACCGCTGTCTTGCGGCTTCCCGAGATCGATGCCGAAGGCGTCAGCGGCCGCGTTGTCATCGGCGATTTTCAGGGACTGCGCTCCCCGGTGAGGACCGACTCCGAGACACTCTACGCCGATCTCAGGCTTGCGCCGGGCGCCAGCGTGAAGATCCCGGCCGATGCGGAAGAGCGCGCCATCTATACGCTGGAAGGTGAGGTCTCGATTTCGGGCGACGTGTTTCCGGCCGAGCGCCTGCTGGTGTTCCGGCCCGGCGACGAGATCATCGTGTCGTCGCAAACCGGGGCGCATTTCATGCTGTTCGGCGGCGCCTCGCTCGGCTCGAAGCGCTACATCTGGTGGAATTTCGTCTCCTCGTCCAAGGAGCGCATCGAACAGGCCAAGCAGGAATGGAAGACGGGCCGCTTCGATATCGTTCCTGGAGATGAGGAAGAGTTCATTCCGTTGCCGGAAGGCTAGAGCATGATCCCGATAAGTGGAGCCGGTTTTCTCGGACAAACGGTTTCCGTTTGTCCAGAGATCATGCCCAGACAAACAGACAGGGTTCCAATCCGCGTCACCGCCACGCATTTACTTTCGCCGGCCGGCGGCCTATCCCGCCGTTGAATAGAAAGCCCGAGCACCCGTGAACGCAACACCGCAGACGCCGCTTCTCGACAAGGTCCGCATTCCGGCCGATCTGCGCGCGCTTGCCGAGAGCGAATTGCCGCAGCTGGCACACGAGCTTCGCACCGAACTGGTCGACGCGGTGTCCCACACCGGCGGCCATCTGGGTGCCGGTCTCGGCGTGGTCGAGCTGACGGTGGCGCTGCATTATGTCTTCAACACGCCGGACGACCGGCTGATCTGGGATGTCGGCCACCAAGCCTATCCGCACAAGATCCTGACCGGCCGCCGCGACCGCATCCGCACGCTGCGCCAGGAAGGCGGCCTGTCCGGCTTCACCCGCCGCGCCGAGAGCGAATACGATCCCTTCGGCGCCGCCCATTCCTCGACGTCGATATCGGCGGGCCTCGGCATGGCCGCCGCGCGCGACCTCTCCGGCGGCCGCAACAATGTCATCGCCGTCATCGGCGATGGTGCCATGTCGGCCGGCATGGCCTATGAGGCGATGAACAATGCCGGCGCGCTCAATGCGCGGCTGATCGTCATCCTCAACGACAACGACATGTCGATCGCGCCGCCGACCGGCGCCATGAGCGCCTACCTGGCGCGCCTCGCCTCGGGCAAGGCCTACGCCGGCCTGCGCGATTTCGGCAAGAAACTGACCTCTTATCTCGGCAAGCGCGCCGATCGTGCGATCACAAGGGCGGTCGAGCACGCACGCGGCTATGTCACCGGCGGCACGCTGTTCGAGGAGCTCGGCTTCTACCACATCGGCCCGATCGACGGTCACAATCTGGAGCATCTGATCCCGGTCCTGAAAAATGTCCGCGACAATGGCGAGGGCCCGGTGCTGATCCATGTCGTCACCCAGAAGGGTAAGGGCTACGCGCCGGCGGAAGCCGCCGCCGACAAATATCACGGCGTCAACAAGTTCGACGTCATCACCGGCGCGCAGGCCAAGGCGCCGGCCAACGCGCCCGCCTATACCAAGGTGTTCGCACAGAGCCTGATCCAGGAGGCCCGCGAGGACGACCGCATCGTCGCCGTTACCGCCGCCATGCCGGGCGGCACCGGGCTTGACCTGTTCGGCGAAGTGTTCCCGGCCAGGACCTTCGATGTCGGCATTGCCGAGCAGCATGCGGTGACCTTCGCCGCTGGCCTGGCGACAGAAGGCTACAAGCCGTTCGCGGCGATCTATTCGACCTTCCTGCAGCGCGCTTACGACCAGGTCGTCCACGACGTCGCGATCCAGAAACTGCCGGTGCGTTTTCCCATAGACCGCGCCGGCTTCGTTGGCGCCGATGGCGCCACCCATTGCGGAGCTTTCGACACCACCTTCCTCGCAAGCCTGCCGGGTTTTGTCGTGATGGCGGCGGCCGATGAAGCGGAACTGCGCCACATGGTGCGCACCGCGGCAAGCTATGATGACGGCCCGATCGCCTTCCGCTATCCGCGCGGCAATGGCGTCGGCGTCGACATGCCGGAGCGCGGATCGGTTCTCGAACTTGGCAAGGGCCGCATCGTCAGGGAAGGAAGCAAGGTGGCGCTGCTGTCCTTCGGCACACGGCTACAGGATTGCCTGATCGCCGCCGAGGAACTCGGCGCGGCCGGGCTTTCCACCACCGTTGCCGATGCCCGTTTTGCCAAGCCGCTCGACGAGGATATGATCCGGCGGCTGGCCCGCTCGCACGAAGTTCTGGTGACGGTGGAGGAGGGCGCCATTGGCGGCTTCGCCAGCCACGTGCTGCAGTTCCTTGCCCATGAAGGACTGCTGGAAAGCGGCCTGAAGGTGCGCCCGCTGATGCTGCCTGACGCCTTCACCGACCATGCCAAGCCGGAAAAGATGTATGCCGATGCCGGTCTCGATGCCGCTGGCATCGTGCGCACCGTTTTCACGGCGCTCGGTCACACCGCGCAAGCCCAGCGCGCCTGATTCGACACCTCAAGCGCTTGAATCAGTTTGCTGGCTTGATTTTGTAAGGCATTGTTAACACTGCCGTTTGGCGTTTTGCTTACCGTGTCCCTTGGCCGTTTTTCAACGGCGCCCTGCTAGATCTGTGTCAGGCAGGGAGATCATTGGAATGAAAACGCTTCTATGCGCCGTGGCCCTCGGGGCAATCATAATTGCGCCGGCCATCGCCGAGACGCGCTACGACCGCAATCTCGAAAAGGCGGCTATGGGCATCGTCGCGGGCAAGATGGGCGATATCCGCGGCGGCTTTTCCTACAGGCAGGTGCCGCAATTGGTGGTCGTGCCGAATCCTCCACCTGCGCCCCCGGTTGCGGTTGAGCATCCACGTGAGCAAGCGTCAGGGGGACGCGACGACGGCCTTTCTCCAGCCGTCGAGCGCCAGATGCCCCGCACCATATTCTAGAACCACATGTCGCGTACGCAGCGGCCGTCGCGCGGCAGGTCCTCAAAAGTGTCGAGGCCATCGAAATGGTCGATCGGCAAGTCGGCGACGGCCTCGGGCGGCGCCAGCCGCACATTGACGGCGATGCGTGCCCGCCCGGAGGCATCGGCGCGCAATCCGCGCCAGGCCAGCACGCAGGCGCAGGTCGGACAGAACAGGATTTCGAGCGACGGCATGTCCTTTCCGGCGCGCGTATAGCTGCCCACCGGTCCCGCGACGCGGATACGTTCGTCGACGAAGTCATAAGCCCAGAGCGTGCCATAGCGGCGGCAAAGCGTGCAGTTGCAGGCCGTGATCGGCCCGGGATCGCCTTCCAGGGTCCAGTGGGTTGCGCCACAGTGGCAGGTTCCCGTCAGCATTCGTTCTCCCCCCGGGATGTTTCGACGATAGCTCTCCTCGACCACCATTTTGCCGGACCTGATGCGATGCAGGCAAGCCACCATCCGGCGCGATGCGTTCGCCGCACTTTCCTTGTCCCGCCCAATGTCCTTGCCTTCGCTGCCGGCTTTCGCCATGAAGGCCGATGAATTCGCCTCTGCCAGCCAGCACCCGCCAGCGGCTCGATGACCTGCTCGTCCAGCGCGGGCTGTTTGCCAGCCGCTCGCGTGCCCGCGACGCGGTCGAGCGCGGCACGGTGACGGTGGACGGCGTCATTGCCCGCAAGCCCGGTCAGAACGTTTCGCCGCAATGCCTTGTTGCCATCGATGATCCGGCACAAGGCTATGTGTCGCGCGCGGCGCTGAAGTTGCTCGGCGGGCTCGACCATTTCGGCCTCGATCCGGCCGGTCGCGATGCGCTCGACATCGGCGCCTCGACCGGCGGCTTCACCCAGGTGCTGCTCGAACGCGGCGCATCCCATGTCACGGCGATCGATGTCGGTCACGGACAGATGCATCCCAATATCGGCAACGACGCGCGTGTGACCGTTATCGAAGGTCTCAACGCCCGCGATCTTACTATCGCCGATCTTGCGGGCCGAAACCCGGATTTCATCGTTTCCGATGTCAGCTTCATCTCGCTGAAGCTGGCGCTGCCGCCGGCACTCGCCATTGCAAAACCCGGTGCCGGCGCGATCTTGCTGGTCAAGCCGCAATTCGAGGCGGGTCGCGAGGCAATCGGCAAGGGCGGCCTGTTGAAAGATCCCTTCGATGCTGCCCGTGTCGCCGGCCTGCTGCAGGATTGGCTCGACGCCGTTCCAGGCTGGCGCTCGCTCGGCCTGCATCTGTCGCCGATCGAAGGCGGCGACGGCAACCGCGAATTCCTGCTCGGTGGGGTCAAGGATCGATGAGCGCGCGCTTCACCATCAAAAAGCTTGGCGCCCAGGGTGACGGCATTGCCGAGACCGAAAGCGGCGATCTGTTCATTCCCTTCACGCTGCCTGGTGAAACCGTCTTGGCCGCGCGCGAAAGGGATCGTGCAGAGCTGATGGCGGTGCTGGAGGCCTCGCCGCTGCGCATCGATCCCGCCTGCCGCCATTTCACCGAATGCGGCGGTTGCGCCCTCCAGCATTTCCAGGCCGAAGCCTATCGCCAGTGGAAACGCTACAAGGTGGTGCACGCCCTAAAGGGCATCGATTGCGAGATTGGCGAACTGGTCGCCTGCGCGCCGCATACGCGCCGTCGTGTCGTGCTTGCCGCCCGGCGCACCGAGACGGGAATGCTGCTCGGCTTCAATCGCCATCTGTCGCCGGAAATCATTTCCATATCCGAATGCCCGATCTCGCTGCCCGAGATCGTAGCAGCGCTCGACCGGTTGAGGGCGCTCGCGGACTTGATATGCGCCACCACGAAATCGTTCCGGATGGCGGTCACCGTGACCGGTTCCGGCCTCGACGTCGCGGCCCATGAGTCCGGCAAGCTCGGCGAACACCAGCGCCGCATCGCCTCCAATTTTGTCATGGCGCAGGGCTTTGCCAGGCTGTCCATCGATGACGAGATCATCATCGAACCGAGGAAGCCTGTGGTCATGTTCGGCAGTGTCGCTGTCGCCGTGCCGCCCGGCGCCTTCCTGCAGGCGACCGAGGCAGCCGAACAGACCATGGCCGAGATCGTCGGCACCCATCTGAAGCGTGCCAAGAAGGTCGCCGATCTTTTCGCCGGTTGCGGCAGTTTTTCTTTGCGGTTGGCCGCGAAGTCGGAAGTGCACGCGGTGGAAGGCGATGCGGCCGCCCTTTCGGCGCTCGACCGGGGATCACGCTTCGCGACCGGCCTGAAGCGGGTGACGGGCGAACGCCGTGACCTGTTCCGCAGGCCGCTGACGTTCAAGGAGTTGAACGCCTTCGACGGCCTCGTCTTCGACCCGCCGCGTGCGGGCGCCGAGGACCAGTCGAAGCAGATCGCCCGCTCGGATGTTCCGTTCGTTGCCGCGGTGTCCTGCAACCCCGTGACGCTGGCGCGCGACCTGCGCATCCTCATCGACGGCGGTTACACCTTGAAAAGCGTGACGCCGATCGACCAGTTCCTGTGGTCGCCCCATGTCGAGGCCGTCGCCTTGCTGGAGAAACTGAGGCGTCGCCGGTAGTCCAATGCCGCTGGCTCGCGGAAATTTGTGAAGCCTCTGTTCTTTCGACGAAATTGCGCCCCAAAGCCGCCGTGTTGCGTCTCTTTATTTTTGCCCGGTTCGGGAAACATTGCGACCCCTCCGGCGTTGTTGGGCTGAAGGGACGAGGGAGATTGCGGATTGCAATGCGGATTCAGAAATTCCTTGGTCTCGTCGCCGTTCTCATCTTTTTCGCGGTCAGCGCCGCAACCGGGGCGCTGGCGCAAGGCGAAAAGCGTCTGGCCTTCGTCATCGGCAATGGCGCCTACAAGACCGGAGAGCTCGCGACGGCCGCCAATGACGCCGGCCTGATCGCGCAGACATTGCAGGCCGCTGGGTTCGACGTGGTCGGCGCGCGTGATGTGGATCAAGACTCGCTGCGCGGCGCGTTCCGCGATTTCATGGGCAAGGTGTCCGCTGCCGGTCCCGACGCCGTCGTTTTCGTCTATCTCGCAGGCCATGGCGTGCAGTTCGAGGGCGAGAACTACTTCCTGCCGGTCGATGCTCAGATCGCCAATCCAAACGATGTCCCGCTTCAGGCGCTGCGGATTTCCGATATCACCAGGCCGCTGTCCGGGTTGCCGACCAAGGTCAATATCGTGGTGCTCGATGCGGCGCGGCCAAATCCCTTCCAGAAGTGGAAGGAGCCGCTGGCCGGTGGCCTTGCATTGGTAGATCCCGATCCGAACATGCTGATCGCCTTCAACGCTGCTCCGGGAACCGTCGCGCCGGAGGGCAAAGGCCCCTACGGAGCCTACGCCAAGGCGCTCGCCGAGATGATGCGCGAAGGCGGCCTGTCGCTGCAGGACGTGTTCGACCGCACGCGCCTGCGTGTCAGCGAGGTCACGCAAGGCGGGGAACTGCCATGGAGCGCTTCGAAGATCACGGCGCCTTTCGTTTTCTTCGAACGCAGCGCGGATGCTCCTCCGCCCAAGGTTTCGGCAGCGGAGACCCGGGCGGCGCGAACCAGGCCGATCCGCGATTTCGACGCGCATGACGCCTATGTTGCCGCTCTCGAGCGCGACACGATGCGCGGCTACGAGGATTTCCTCGACGCCTACCCACACGATGCGATGGCCAAGCGCGTGCGCGCCATCATCGCGGCCCGGCGCGAGGCAATCACCTGGCGCGAGACCTGGATGACAGACACGCCGGAAGCCTACTGGTCCTATCTGGAGCGCTATCCGCACGGTCCGCACGCCTGGGACGCGCGCCGCCGGCTGGAGCATTTCGACGCCGAGCTGGAGCCGCCGGAGAGCTTCACCGTCATCGTCTACGACGTGCCGCCGCCGCCGCCCGAGGAAATTATCTATGTCGAGCGGCCGGTAATCTTTTTCGACGATTTCGATTTCTCGCCGCCGCCTCCGATCACGGTGATCTTCCTGCCGCCACCACCGCGGGATTTCGTCGTACTTGAGCCGCCGCCGCCGCCAGTCGATGTCTTCGTCCTGCCGACGCCGGTGTTCGTGCCGATACCCGTGTTCATCAACCCGCCGCGCCACATCGTGCCGCCGCCGAACGACATCATCTTCAACAACATCCACAACACAACCGTCATCAACAACATCAACACGACGATCAAAAACGAGACCATCAATCAGGCCGCGCAGTCAGGCGCCGGTATTCAGGGTGGCCGCACCACGGGCCGGCAGACGACCGGAGGCGCCGTTGGTGCCCGCGCGGATGCGCTGGCGGCCAGGGTCGCGCTGCCGCCGCCGCTGCAGAAGAAGGCGGCCATGTCCCGTCAGTTCACTAATCAGCAACAGGGCGACAAGAAACAGGGCGGCTTGCCGCCGAAGCCTGGCCAGCGCGTCATCCAGGGCCAGCAGCCCGGCACTGCTATTCCGCAGTCGGAGACCCGGTCCGCGACCGGCGAGCTGTCGCGCGATCACGCCCTGCCTGGTGCGAACGGCAAGAGGCTGCCGCTCGCCAATGGCAAGCCGGCGCTCGACGGTCGGAACTTGCCTAGCGACCAGAACTTGCCTAGCGACAAGTCAAGGAAGCGTTTGAGCGAGCGGGGCGCGGCGGGTGGCAACAACCAGCAGGCCACCGGAAACGCCGGCGCCGCCGTTACCGGACAGGGCAACGAGCAGGCCGGGGCCGGCAATGCCCAGGGCAGGAATCGCAAGCTGCCGACCGTCAATGGCATGCCGGCCGAGAACCAGCCGAGCGCGCGGGAGAAGTTCCGGAAGAACAATCCGAACGCCTTCTCCGATGAGAGCAGCGGCAGGCCGAAGAAGCTGACGCGCAAGGATCTGTCCGCCGGCCGGTCCGTTTTCGAATCGGGTGATCAGGGCTCGACCGCAACCAAAAAGGGCAGGAAATTCCGCAAGCTGCCGACCGTCAACGGCATGCCGGCCGAGAACCGGCCGGGCGTTGAGGAGCGGTTCAGGAACAGCAATCCGGACGTGTTCTCCGAGGGGAACAAGGGCAGGCCGAGGAAGCTGATGCGCAGGGATTTGTCTTCCGGGCAGTCCATCGTCGAACCGGGCGGTCAAGGTTCGGCCAACAGGAGCGACAGGGGCAGGAAGTTCCGCAGGCTGCAGAACGAAGAAGGTTCCGCCGGCGGCGAGGTCAACGTCCAGCGCAACTTCAAGGTCAACAGGCCGGACGAGAACGCGCAGCGCCGGTTCAGGCAGGAAAGGCCGAGCGAGCAGGTGCTGCGGCCGCAAAGACAAGAGCCGAGGCCGGAATTCCGAGCGCAGCCGAGACCTCAGATGCAGGAGCGGCGGCCGGACGAGAATGCGCAGCGCCAGTTCAGGCAGGAAAGGCCGAGCGAGCAGGCGCTGCGGCCGCAAAGACTGGAGCGGAGGCCGGAAGCGCAGCCGAGACCGCAGATGCAGGAGCGGCGACTGCCACAGCCGCAGGAGTTCAAGAAGAAGCCGCCTTGCGGGCAAGAGGGCGAGCCGTCCTGCAACCAGTAGGCTGGTCGCAGCGGGAGCAATTCCAAGAAAGGCGCACAGTTCGGCCGCTCAGTCTGAGAGCCTTGGCGACACGTCAGGTTTTCGGCGTGCCGCCGCGCTGGTTGATCGACATCCAGATGTTCGGGTTCTGCTGCGCCGGTCGCGTTCCAGGGCCGGATTTCATCGGCCAGGTTGTCCAGGAAGAGATCGCCCCTGTCGGTCTTCACGGATAGGATGGTGTGCCCTTCATTGTTCAGATCGCGCACCAAAGGCAATTGAACATTAATAATTTGCTAACACGATCGTGTTCGGAGGCCGCTAGGCCTCTTGCACGCCGCCATGCCCTGCAGCCCGAGCAGCCTTGACGAGTTTGCGATCGAAGGTGGCAAATCCCGAGCAATGCGCGGACTTGCCGAGATGCAGTGCATCCGCGAAGTCCATCCCTTCCTCAGCCAGGTCGAGTGCGGAAGAGACAACCGTGGCGTCTTCCATCTCCACAGTGGAGAGCCCGCCGAGTGCCCGCAACGCATTGACGACCTCGGCCTGGTTGTAGCCATAGGCGCTTCGCAGCACCCACTCAGCCTCCAGGATCACGGTGACGGCGACAAACACAGCTTGACCATCGATCAGCCGGCGGGATCGCGGGGACTGTTCGGGATGGTCGTTCGTCAGATATCTGACGACGACGTTGGTATCAATCGCGAGCATGGCGTCGCCGCGCTTCGGCAAGGACGCCCGCGTCCATCTCTCCCAGCGTCTTCGGCTTGCCGCTGTGCGGCAACACGCCAAACACGTCTTCTGGCCGCGTCGGGGCGAAGGCCGGCGCTGGTTTCAGGAGAACACCCTCGGGTGTGTCTTCGACCTGCAGACGCGTGCCGGCACCCCAATTCCTCCGTTTCCGGATCGCGCTGGGCAGGATCACTTGTCCCTTGGTCGAGACGGTGGTTATGAGTTTTTCGGCACCAGCCATCGTGAGCTTACCCCAGTGTAAGACAAGAGTAAGATACCCTAACGGCGAGCGCGGTTCAAGGCTGCCGGATTGAGCATCTTCAAACCCTGGTGCCACCCACCGTCATCTGGTTCATCCTGAGGTGCGGCTGGCCGACGCCGACCGGTACGCCCTGTCCGGCCTTGCCGCACATGCCGATGCCATTGTCGAGCTTCATGTCGTTGCCGACCATCGAGACGCGGTGCATGGCGTCAGGCCCGTTGCCGATCAGCATCGCGCCCTTGATCGGCTGCGTCACCTTGCCGTTCTCGATCATGTAGGCTTCGGTGCAGCCGAACACGAATTTGCCCGAAGTGATGTCGACCTGGCCGCCGCCGAAGGAAACGGCATAGATGCCGTTCCTGACGGAGGCGATGATCTCGTCCGGCTCCATGTCGCCAGAAGTCATGTAGGTGTTGGTCATGCGCGGCATCGGCTGGTGGGCGTAGCCTTCGCGCCGGCCGTTGCCGGTGGCTTTCATGCCCATCAGGCGCGCGTTCTGGCGATCCTGCATATAGCCGACCAGTCTGCCGTCCTCGATCAGCACGTTGCGGGCCGAAGGCGTGCCTTCGTCGTCGACGGTGAGCGAGCCGCGCCGCTCGGGGATGGTGCCGTCGTCGACGACGGTAACGCCCTTGGCGGCGACCTGCTGGCCCAGCAGGCCGGCGAAGGCCGAGGTCTTCTTGCGGTTGAAGTCGCCTTCCAGGCCATGGCCGACGGCCTCGTGCAGCATGACGCCCGGCCAGCCGCTGGACAGCACGATGTCGAAGGTGCCGGCCGGTGCGGGGACCGCCTCGAGATTGACCAGTGCTTGCCTGAGCGCTTCTTTCGCCGCGTGCTTCCAGCTGTCCTCGATCAGGAATTCGCCGAACGCCTTGCGACCGCCCATGCCGTAGGAGCCGCTTTCCTGGCGGTCGCCGTCGCCGGCCACGACCGAAACGTTGATGCGGACCAGCGGCCTGACATCGCGCACCACCTGGCCATCGGCGCGCACGATCTCGACGTGCTGCCAGGACGCGGCGAGCGAGGCCGTCACCTGGCGCACGCGCGGATCCTCGGCACGCAGCCAGGCGTCGATTTCCTGCAGCAGCTTTGCCTTGGCCTCGAAGGAAGGCGAGGGGATCGGATTCTCGTCGCCATAGAGATGGCGGTTGGTGCGGGCGGGTGCGGCGGCAAGCGTACCCGAATAGCCACCCTTGACGGTCGAGACGGCATCGGCGGCGCGCAGCAGCGAGGCTTCCGACAGGTCGCTCGAATGGGCGTAGCCGCTGGCTTCGCCCGCGACCGCACGCAGGCCAAAGCCCTGGTCGGTGTTGAAGTTGGCGGTCTTGAGCCGCCCATTGTCGAACATCAGCGCCTCGCTCTCGCTGTATTCGAGAAACAACTCGCCGTCATCGGCGCCGTTGATGGTGTCGGCAACGATCTGCTTGATGCGATCGTCTGAAATGTCGAATTGGCCGATCAGGCTGTTCATGGCACGTCCATCCGTGGGAAGATTGCTTTCCCCCGATGTAGGCGTGAAGCCGCGCCGGCACAATCGGCAATGGAGATCGACGTCGTTGAATGACGGCGCCCGCTCGATGCAGGACCCTGTTTTCCGGTTTCGAAAACCGCGTCAGCCTCCGGCTCTAAGCAAGGCCCAGGATCAGGGCAGGGCGGCGAAACCCTCGGCGAAACCCTTGAGATCGACCGGGATGCCGATGCCTTCTTCAGGCGTCTGGAAGACGATAAACGTTGCCGATGTGCCGGTCTTCAGCGTATCGAGCAGCGGCTTTTCGAGAATGACCTCGGCATAACAGCCGTCCTGGAAGCAGCGCACGAAATAGGCGCGGCCGATGTCCTTGCCGTCGACATTAAGGCCGAGCCCGTTCGGCAAAAGCACGCCAAGCGGCGCCAGCACGCGCAGGATCTCGGCCTTGTTGTCGGCGGTGCGCAGCACGACGACCGACAGGCCCATTTCCGGACGATCCTCGGCGACGACGTTTTGCATCATCACGCATTGTTCCGAGGTGGCACCGGCCGGCGTGTCGCAGATGATCGACCAGGCGCCATGCGTCGAGCGCACCGTGCCGCTCGGCTGGGCGGCATTGGCCTGACCGGCGACGAACAGACCGGCCGCGGACAGGGCGGCTAAAAACATGGCCTTGACCAAGGTGCTCGATAGCCCCGGTCTCGTACGCCCCAGTCTCGAAAGCCAAGAGTTCATGACGGCTCCATTGCGAATCACGGCACTTTAAGCCGCGCCAATGCCAAGTAAAGGACGAGACCGCGGCCCAGCTGTCCCGAAACAGGCAATACAGCGCTTTTCCCTGCCAAATTCGCCTGAATTACGACGCCACGCGCGCCCTGCCGTCATGAGGCGGGCGGCCTGCCGGACAGGCACGATTCGCCACCGTTGCCGCTGCCCCGGAAGAGCCGTGCCGGCTTGCGCGCAAAAATGCCGCACAGTTTCCTCCGCTCCTTTCTTGCGGAGGGAAAAAGAGTATGGTTTGAACCACCTTGAGACTGTCGGGATTCCCGTCCCGGCATTGTTCGTTATTCTCGTTGGCACAGCCGCGAGGGACTGGGAGACGAAGAGGGCGATGAGAAATTTCCTAGCTGGCGCCAGGTTTCTAGCAAGTGCCAAGTTTCTGAGTGCTTGTGCCGCTGCCGCGATTTTTGCCGGCACATCCGCCCATGCCGATCAGCCCGTGGAGTGGGAGACGACCTTCCAGGCGCCGGCGACCGACATGATGCGGCAGATCGAGTGGTTCGGAAATTACACGATGTGGTTCATCGTCCCGATCACCGTTCTGGTGCTGCTTCTCCTTGCCTACTGCATCGTGAAATTCCGCGCGAGCGCCAACCCGATTCCCTCCAACACCAGCCACAACACGCTGATCGAGGTCATCTGGACCGTTGGCCCCGTCGTCATCCTGCTTTGCCTTGCCATTCCTTCGTTTCAGCTCCTGACCGCGCAGTATACGCCGCCGGAAGAAGCCAAGCTGACCGTGAAGGCGACTGGCAACCAGTGGAACTGGGACTACGAATACCAGACCGACAACACGCTCGCCTTCAATTCGGCCATCCTTCAGGATGGTGACCGCGCCAAGGCCGGCAAGGAGGACCGCGGCGTCTATCCGCGCCTGCTCGCCGTCGACAATGAATTGGTGGTGCCGGTCCACACGATGACCCGCGTGCTTGTCACCGCGACCGACGTGATCCATTCCTTCGCCATGCCGTCCTTCGGCATCAAGGTCGACGCCATCCCCGGCCGCACCAACGAGACCTGGTTCAAGGCGGAGAAGGAAGGCCTCTATTATGGCCAGTGCTCGCAGCTCTGCGGCAAGGACCATGCCTTCATGCCGATCGCCATTCGCGTCGTCTCCGATGCGCAGTTCAAGACCTGGTTGGCTGCGGCCAAGACCGATCTGCCCGGCGCCAACAAGACGCTGATGGCCGAGGTCGATGGCCAGAACAAGGTTGCGGCCGCCGGCAATTGATGCCGCGGCCAGAAAAGATCAGGGAACGGAGCGGAACATGGCAGACGCTGCAGCTCACGACGGGCACGACCACAAGCCTTATCACGGTTGGGTGCGCTGGGTTTATTCGACCAACCATAAGGACATCGGCACGCTCTACCTGATCTTCGCGATCATGGCCGGTATCATCGGCGGCGCACTGTCGGTCGCCATCCGCATGGAACTGCAGGAGCCTGGCATCCAGATCTTCAGCGGTCTGGCGCAGATGGTCTACGGCATGAACGGTGACGCCGCGATCGACGGCGGCAAGAGCATGTACAATGCCTTTGCCACCGCGCATGCACTGATCATGATCTTCTTCATGGTCATGCCGGCCCTGATCGGCGGTTTCGCCAACTGGATGGTGCCGATCATGATCGGTGCTCCCGACATGGCGTTTCCGCGCATGAACAACATCTCGTTCTGGCTGCTGCCGCCTGCCTTCATCCTGCTGCTCACCTCGATGTTCGTGCCGAGCGCACCGGGCGCCTTTGGCGTCGGCGGCGGCTGGACGCTCTATCCGCCGCTGTCGACCTCCGGTCAGCCCGGACCGGCGATGGATCTGGCGATCCTGTCGATCCACATTGCCGGCGCGTCCTCGATCCTCGGCGCCATCAACTTCATCACCACCATCTTCAACATGCGCGCACCCGGCATGACGCTGCACAAGATGCCGCTGTTTGCCTGGTCGGTGCTGGTCACCGCCTTCCTGCTGCTCCTGTCCCTGCCGGTTCTGGCCGGCGGCATCACCATGCTGCTCACCGACCGCAATTTCGGCACCACCTTCTTCGCTCCTGATGGCGGCGGCGACCCGCTGCTGTTCCAGCACCTGTTCTGGTTCTTCGGCCATCCGGAAGTGTATATTCTGATCCTGCCGGGCTTCGGCATCATCAGCCATGTCATCTCGACCTTCTCGAGGAAGCCGGTGTTCGGCTATCTCGGCATGGCCTATGCCATGGTCGCGATCGGTGCCGTCGGCTTCATCGTCTGGGCGCACCATATGTATACGACTGGCCTGTCGCTCGACACGCAGCGTTATTTCGTCTTCGCCACCATGGTCATCGCGGTGCCGACCGGCGTGAAGATCTTCTCCTGGATCGCCACGATGTGGGGCGGGTCGATCTCGTTCAAGACTCCAATGCTGTGGGCGCTGGGCTTCATCTTCCTGTTCACCATCGGTGGCGTCACCGGCGTCCAGCTGGCCAATGCCGGCCTCGACCGCTCGCTGCATGACACCTATTTCGTCATTGCGCACTTCCACTACGTGCTGTCGCTGGGCGCGGTGTTCGCCATCTTCGCTGGCTGGTACTACTGGTTCCCGAAGATGACCGGCTACATGTATTCGCCGGTGATTGCCAACACCCACTTCTGGGTCACGTTCGTCGGCGTCAATCTGATTTTCTTCCCGCAGCATTTCCTTGGCCTCGCTGGTATGCCGCGCCGTACCATAGACTATCCGGACGCATTTGCCGGCTGGAACTATGTGTCGTCCATCGGGTCCTATATCTCGGCTGTCGGCGTGGCGATCTTCCTCTACTGCGTCTTCGAAGCCTTCCAGAAGAAGCGGATCGCCGGCGCCAACCCATGGGGCGAGGGCGCCACCACGCTCGAATGGCAGCTGCCTTCGCCGCCGCCGTTCCACCAGTGGGAACAGCTGCCGAAGATCAAATAAGGCGGCTGCCCGCTCGAATACGAAGCCGCCGGCGCGCCGGCGGTTTTGGCCAACGGAATGATGGAACTTGAGTACGCATGGCCCTAGTCGACGAAACCAGCATTGACGAAGCGCGCTTCCGCATGTCGGAAGCGACGGCGGGCGATTTCTTCGCCCTGCTGAAGCCGCGCGTCATGTCGCTGGTGGTGTTCACGGCTTTTGTCGGACTGGTCGCGGCACCCGTGACCATCAACCCGCTGCTGGCGGTGATCGCCATCCTGTCGATCGCCATCGGCGCCGGTGCATCTGGCGCGCTCAACATGTGGTACGACGCCGACATCGACGCGGTGATGACCAGGACGGCCAGCCGTCCGGTGCCGTCCGGCCGCATCCAGCCGCACGAAGCGCTGAGCTTCGGCCTGGTGCTTTCGGTGCTGTCGGTGATGACGCTCGGCGTGCTGGTCAACTGGCTGTCGGCGACACTGCTGGCCTTCACCATCTTCTTCTATGCCGTCGTCTACACGATGTGGCTGAAGCGCTGGACGCCGCAGAACATCGTCATCGGCGGCGCGGCCGGTGCGATCCCGCCCGTCATCGGCTGGGCCGCCGTGACCGGGTCGGTCAGCCTCGAAAGCATCATCCTGTTCCTGATCATCTTCCTGTGGACGCCGCCGCATTTCTGGGCGCTCGCGCTGTTCAAGTCCGACGACTATGCCCGCGCCGGCATCCCGATGATGCCCAATGTCGCCGGCCAGGCGTCGACCCGCCGTCAGATTTTCGCCTATGCGCTTGTGCTGGCTCCGGTCGGTGTGCTGCCGTGGCTGCTCGGCTACACCACGCCGGTCTACGGCGTGGCCGCGATGCTGCTTGGGGTTGGCTTTGTCTGGTATGCGTGGAAAGTGCTCGGCATGGCCGACGACGATCGCGTCATGAAGCCGGCCAAGGCGCTGTTCGGCTATTCGCTGCTCTATCTCTTCGCCATCTTCGCTACCTACCTGGCCGACAGCGTTGTCGAACGCGCGCTTGCCATGGGTGGGGCATGACCATGATCGAGGACAAGCTCGAAACGGTCACCTTGACCGAGCGCCAGAAGAAGGCCCAGCGCAGCCGTTCCATCGCCATCGCCGTGGCGCTGGCAGCATTGGTCATCATTTTCTACATCGCCACGATCGTGAAGTTCGGCCACAATCTGTCGGGCACGATGTGATGAGCGTCGAGACATCCAAAAAGCCGGCAGGGAGGAACAGCAACCGCATCGTCGCGGCTGTCTGTCTCGCCTTCTTCACCGGCATGATCGGCATGGCCTATGCCGCCGTGCCGCTCTACAAGATGTTCTGCCAGGCGACCGGCTATGGCGGCACGACCCAACGCGTCGAGAAGCAATATGCCGGCCGTGTGCTCGACCGCGAGATCACCGTCCGCTTCGACGCCAATATTGCCGGCGTGCCGTGGGAGTTCCAGCCGGTCCAGCGCTCGTTGACCATGAAGATCGGCGAGACGGTGCAGGCGCATTACCAGGCGACCAACAAGTTCGATCGCCCCGTCACCGGTCGCGCCACCTTCAACGTCCAGCCGGAACTGGCGGGGCCTTACTTTAACAAGGTCGAGTGCTTCTGCTTCACCGATACGACGCTGAAGCCCGGCGAGACGCTGGACATGCCGGTCCTGTTCTATGTGGACCCGGATATCGTGAACGTGCCGGAATTGAAGGACGTGAGGACGATCACTCTGTCCTACACGATGTTCCCGGTCGAGAAGAACAAGCCGGTCGCCTCTTCGGAGCCGGTCCAGGGAAACAGCAAGACAATTTCGAATACCGAAGCAAATCTCGGGGGTTGATATGGCAGACGCGCACGCACAACATCACGACTATCATCTCGTCGACCCGAGCCCGTGGCCTTTCCTGGGATCGGTAGGGGCGCTCGTCACCGCCTTTGGCGGCGTCTGCCTCATGCAGTATCTGAAGGGCGGTTCCTTCCCGATCTTCGGCTTCAACATCGCCAATCCGTGGCTGTTCTTCATCGGCTTGGTGATCGTGCTCTACACCATGTTCGCCTGGTGGTCGGACACGATCAAGGAAGCGCATGAAGGCCATCACACGCGTGTCGTGTCGCTGCATCTGCGCTATGGCATGATCATGTTCATCGCCTCAGAGGTGATGTTCTTCGTCGCCTGGTTCTGGGCCTATTTCGACGCCAGCCTATTCCCGAGCGAGGCACATCAATATGCCCGCACCGCGTTCACCGGCGGTGTCTGGCCGCCGAAGGGCATGGAGGTTCTCGATCCCTTCCATCTGCCGCTCTACAACACCGTCATCTTGCTGCTGTCGGGCACAACGGTCACCTGGGCGCACCATTCGCTCATCCATGGCGATCGCAAAGGGCTGATCAACGGCCTGGTGCTGACCGTCGGCCTCGGCATGCTGTTCACCATGGTGCAGGCCTACGAGTACATGCACGCTCCGTTCGCCTTCAAGGACTCCATCTACGGCGCCACCTTCTTCATGGCGACCGGCTTCCACGGCTTCCATGTCATCATCGGCACCATCTTCCTGCTGGTCTGCCTCATCAGGGCGATCAAGGGCGATTTCACCCCCAAGCAGCATTTCGGTTTCGAGGCGGCCGCCTGGTACTGGCACTTCGTCGACGTGGTCTGGCTGTTCCTGTTCGCCTCGATCTATGTCTGGGGATCGGTCGGCGCGGTGGTCGAAGCCCACTGATTTTCGTCTCTGGGGATTCGAGAAGGCGACCGCGGCGACGTGGCCGCCTTCTTCTTTTCGGCGCAATGATCGCCGATCGATAGCCGATGCGGCTAACAACTCCTTCTGCCATCTTCTTCGTGTTCATGATCGCGGCGGTTCCAGCTTTTGCCGGCGGCAAAGTCGATCTGGTGCGTGTTAGCAAGGCGGAACGGCGGCTGGAGCTGATCGGCGACGGCAAGGTCCTGCGAAGCTACGGCATCGCGCTCGGCGGCGATCCGCTTGGGCACAAGTACCAGGAGGGCGATCAACGCACGCCCGAGGGGCGCTACGATTGGCGCAATCCCAACAGCATCTTTCACAAGTCGATCCACGTCTCCTATCCCAATGCCGACGATCTGGCGGCCGCGAAGACCCGCAATGTCGACGCTGGCGGCATGATCATGATTCATGGCCAGCCCAATGGCTATGGCTGGTGGGGCTGGCTGCTTCAATTGGTCGACTGGACCGACGGCTGCATTGCGGTTACGGACTCCGACATGGACGAAATCTGGGCAATGGTGACCGACGGGACACCGATCGAGATCGAGCGGTAAGCAATGAGCGACGATAAGGCGATCTGGCCTCCGATCGATCCGATTTCGGCTGGCCTGCGCGGCCGCTGCCCGCGCTGCGGCGAAGGGCGGTTGTTTTCCGGCTTCCTCACCGTCGGCAAGCGCTGCGTCAATTGCGGCCTCGATTATTCCTACGCCGATGCCGGCGACGGGCCGGCGGTCTTCGTCATCCTCATCATCGGCTTCATCATCGTCGGCCTGGCGCTCTGGGTCGAGGTCACGCTGAGCCCGCCGCTCTGGCTGCATCTGCTGATATGGATTCCGCTGGCCCTGGTGCTGTGCCTGACCGCGCTCCGGCTCATCAAGGGCGTGCTGCTCACGCTGCAATATGCCAACAAGGCGGCCGAAGGCCGGCTGGACCGCGGCGAATGAGTGAGGCATCCGTCAAAGGCAGCGGCCGTTCGCGGCCACGATCGGCATTGCTGCTCGGGCTTGGCCTGGTCCTGCTTTTGATCCTGCTGGCGCTCGGCACCTGGCAAGTCCAGCGCCTGCACTGGAAGGAAGGCCTTCTCCAGACCATCGACCAGCGCACCCATTCGGCGCCGCGGCCGCTGGCCGATGTCGAGAAGGAATTCGCCGCCACCGGAGACGCCGACTATACGCCCGTGACCGTCAGCGGCACGTTCCTGCACGCAGGCGAGCGGCACTTTTACGCGACCTGGGAGGGGGACGCCGGTTTCAACGTCTATACGCCGCTGGCCCTCGACGATGGCCGCTTCGTGCTGGTCAATCGCGGCTTCGTGCCCTACGACCTCAAGGACGCCGCCAAACGCCCCAAGGGACAGGTGACGGGCAAGGTGGCGGTCACCGGGCTCGCCCGCAACCCGCTGCCGGCAAAGCCGTCGATGATGCTTCCCGACAATGATGTGGCCAAGAACATCTTCTACTGGAAGGACCGCGACGTGATGGCGGCAAGCGCCGGCTTGCCGGCCGGCTTCACGCTGGTGCCGATCTTCATCGATGCCGACAAGACGCCCAATCCCGGCGGCCTGCCGGTCGGCGGCGTCACCATCATCGACCTGCCGAACAGCCATCTGCAATATGCTGTCACCTGGTATGGGCTCGCCGCGGCGCTCGCAGCGGTGCTCGTTCTGCGGCTTCGCCTTCCCGCGAAAGAGGACTGAACGACAGCGACGCCCTTGACAGGCCGGCTCTTGACAGAACAGGGGTGGGCACCTCATTTCGGCGCTGACGAACCGGTCAGGATTTTAATGCTTCAGACAACCACCAAGCCTCCGCTGACGATCCGGCTCTGCCAGCCGCGCGGCTTTTGCGCCGGCGTCGACCGCGCCATCCAGATCGTGGTGCTGGCGCTGAAGAAATATGGCGCGCCGGTCTATGTCCGCCACGAGATCGTCCACAACCGCTATGTCGTTGAGGGGCTGCAAAGCCTTGGCGCTGTCTTCATCGAGGAGCTTTCCGAAATCCCAGCCGAACACCGGCAGTCTCCGGTCGTCTTCTCGGCGCACGGCGTGCCGAAATCGGTGCCGGCGGACGCGCAGGCGCGCAATTTGTTCTATCTCGACGCCACCTGTCCATTGGTCTCGAAAGTCCACAAGCAGGCAATGCGCCATCAGCGTCTTGGCCGCCACGTGCTGTTGATCGGCCATGCCGGACACCCCGAGGTGATCGGCACGATGGGCCAGTTGCCGGAGGGCGCGGTAACGCTGATCGAGACTGAAGCCGATGCCGCGAAGCTTGTGCCGGCCGATCCGAAGGCGCTTGGCTTCGTCACCCAGACCACACTGTCTGTCGAGGACACCGCCGGCATCATCCGCGCGCTGCAGGACCGCTTTCCCGACCTGCAGGCGCCGGCGGCGGAATCGATCTGCTACGCCACCACCAACCGCCAGGAAGCGGTCAAGGACACCGCCCCGGGCGCTGATCTCTATTTGATCGTCGGTGCACCCAATTCCTCCAATTCGCGCCGCCTTGTCGAAGTGGCGGAGCGTGCCGGCGCCACGATGTCGCTTCTCGTGCAGCGCGCCGCCGAGATTCCGTGGAATGACATCGGCAACATTTCGACGCTCGGCCTGTCGGCTGGGGCATCGGCGCCGGAGATCATCGTCGACGAGATCATCGACGCGTTCCGCCAGCGCTTCGATGTCACCATCGACCTCGCCGTCACTGCCACCGAAACAGAGGATTTTCCGGTCATGCGGGTACTGCGAGATGTCGAACTGACGCCGGCCGACATGGCCTTCGTCAACGGAGCCGCGTAAGGCACATGGCCGTCTATACCGACGTTGCGGAGGGCGAACTCGGCGCATTCCTGAAGCATTATCCGGTCGGCGATCTCCTTTCCTACAAGGGCATCGCCGAGGGCACCGAAAACTCCAACTTCCTGCTGCACACTTCCAGCGGCTCCTACATCCTGACGCTCTATGAAAAGCGCGTCGAGAAGGCGGATCTGCCGTTTTTCCTCGGGCTGATGGGCCATCTCGCCAAGAAAGGGGTGTCCTGCCCGCTGCCTGTGACCGCTGATGACGGTAGCGTCATTGGCACGCTGGCCGGCCGGCCAGCCGTCATCATCACCTTCCTGGAAGGGCTGTCGCTGCGGCGCCCGATGGCAACGCATTGCGCCGAGGTCGGCAGGGCACTGGCCGCCCTGCACCTGGCTGGCGCCGATTTTTCGATGACCCGTCCCAACGCGCTCGCCATCGACGGCTGGCGCAAGCTTTGGGACGCGTCCCGCGACCGGGCCGACGAGGTTGAGCCGGGACTGGCGGCCGAAGTCGACGCCGACTTCGCCGACTTCCAGCGGAACTGGCCGAAGAACCTTCCCGAAGGCATCATCCATGCCGATCTTTTTCCGGACAATGTCTTCTTCCTGGGCGAAAAGCTCTCCGGCCTGATCGACTTCTATTTCGCCTGCAACGACCTCTACGCCTATGATGTCGCCACTTGCCTCAACGCTTGGTGCTTCGAGAAGGACTTTTCCTTCAACCTCACCAAGGGCAAGGCACTGCTTGCCGGCTACCAGAGCGTGCGTCCGCTGAGCGGCGAAGAAAAGGCGGCGCTGCCGATGCTGGCGCGCGGTTCGGCATTGCGCTTCATGCTGACCCGGCTCTACGACTGGCTGACCGTTCCGGATGGCGGACTGGTCATGAAACGCGACCCGACCGAATACATCAGAAGGATGCGGTTCCATAGGGCGATCAAATCTGCTTCGGAATATGGATTGGCCGAATATGGGGCATCATGAGCAAACAGGTTGAGATATTCACCGACGGCGCCTGTTCGGGCAATCCAGGCCCAGGCGGCTGGGGCGCGATCCTGCGTTTCAACGGCGCCACCAAGGAGCTTTCCGGCGGCGAGGCCGAGACGACCAACAACCGCATGGAGTTGCTGGCGGCCATCTCGGCGCTGAATGCGCTGAAGGAACCTTGCACCGTCGAGCTTCACACCGACAGCAAATATGTCATGGATGGCATTTCCAAGTGGATCCATGGCTGGAAGAAGAATGGCTGGAGGACCGCCGACAGGAAGCCGGTCAAGAACGGCGAACTGTGGCAGGCGCTGGATGAGGCCAACCGACGCCACAAGGTCACCTGGAACTGGGTCAAGGGCCATGCCGGCCACACCGAGAACGAGCGTGCCGACGAATTGGCAAGGGAAGGCATGGCGCCATTCAAGAAAGGCTCTTTCAAGCCAGCGGTGTCAAACCCAAAGCCAGATGCCCAGGCAAAGCAGCCGCTGGCCACGAAGGCGCGTCGTTCGACCCAGAGCTACTGATTCCGGCAGCCGGTCCGTTCTCAGGCAGGAACCTCGATCGTGCCGATCCTCTACTATGTCACGCATCCCCAGGTTCAGATCGATGCCGCCGTTCCCGTGCCGGAATGGAGGCTATCCGACATCGGACGGACGAGAGCCGTTGCCATGCTCGATCAGCCATGGGTCGGTTCAATCCGGTGCATCGTGTCGTCGGGCGAGCGCAAGGCTATGGAAACGGCCGAAATCCTGGCAAGCCATCTCCACCTTGCGGTCGTGGTGAGAGAGCGCATGCATGAGAATGACCGGTCCTCGACGGGTTTCCTGCCGCCGTCCGAATTCGAGGCGGTCGCGGACCAGTTCTTCGCCAATCCGGACAAAAGCATTCGCGGCTGGGAGCGGGCGATCGATGCCCAGAATCGTGTGGTGAGCGAAGTCGGCGACGTTCTGGCCACCAAGGAGGCCGGCGACATTGCTTTCATCGGCCATGGAGGCGTGGGAACACTCCTGCTGCTTTCCCTCAGCGGACGGGAAATCAGCCGCGACGCGGATCAGCCGGCTGGCGGCGGCAACTATTTTGCTTACGATATCGGCACGCGCCATGTTCTCCATGGATGGCAGCCTATCGACAGACTGGAGCAGCGCTGAACCCCTACCGGATCAGCAGCGCCGTGCCCCAAAGCCCGAGCGCGAAAATCGTATGCGAGACCAGGTTGAGCGCCCGGATCTGCATCGGATTGGGTCGCTTCGAGGCTGCCCATCCAGCACCCATGCCAGGCGCCAGCAGGAACCAGCCGGCACCGACTGTGACGATGCCGAGAATGAAGGCCGGCAGGAAGGTCGGTGTGGCCAGCCAGCCCGCTCCGGCCACCACGACCAGGATGATGCCGTAGACGATGCCGACCAAATAGTGAAACGCCCAGCCCAGCGCCACCTCATGCGCGTAGGGCGCCGCATCGCCGATATCGTCGTGAAAGACCTTGTCGCCGAGGTGCCAGACCCAGCGACCGACCGGTCCCCAATTCGGCCGTGACTGGCCGAATGCCTTGTGGAGGAAGATGGCCCAGAGATCCATCAGCACGGTGGCGCCGACGCCGATCGCGACAGCGCGCCAGAAGATGTCAAACATCGTTGGAATCCCCCCAAAAGCGGCTGTTCTGGAGTGCAGGCGGCCGCTAGGCGAGGTCGGCCGCTGCGGCCTCGCCCGACACGGCTGTTGAAGTTCAGAGCTGTCCCAGAATATGAGCCGCGCCGGATTCGTCGACTCCGGGCTTGGTCTCGACATTGACGGCGGTGACCTTGCCGTCCTCGACGATCATCGAAAAGCGCTTCGAGCGCAGTCCCATGCCGCCCGCGGAAAGGTCGTTGTCGAGGCCGACCGCCTTGGCGAAATCACCATTGCCGTCGGCGAGGAACAGGATCTTGCCTTCGCCGCCGGTGAAGTGCGCCCAGGCGCCCATGACGTGGACGTCATTGACCGAAACGACGGCGATGGTGTCGACGCCTCGCGCCAGGATGGCGTCATGGTTTTCGAGATAGCCGGGCAAATGGTTGTTGCTGCAGGTCGGCGTGAAGGCGCCAGGGACGCCGAACAGAACCACCTTCTTGCCAGGGAAAATCTCGGCCGACGTGATCGCCTTGGCTCCGTCGGCGGTCATTGTCTTGAAAGTCGCCTCGGGCAGCTTGTCGCCAACGGAAATGGTCATGAGGTCCTCGCTTGGGGAATGGGAAGGATGCGTGCTTGCGTAGCGAACTCGGCGGCTTCCCGCAACCATCGAGGCAAGCGCTTCAAGGGAAAGGCAGCAGCCCTTCGACGGCGCCTGCCGAACTCGTCAGCGTGTAGCGAAGCCCGCCATCCGTCGGCGTTGTCGAAGGGCGGTCGAGGATCGGCACGGTGAAGATCAGCTTGCCGTCCCTTTCGCTGCGGGAGGGGGCGCCAAACATGTAGTCACGCTCGCCGGCGACGAAGAAATCCGCCGCCTCCGGATCGCCGGGAAAACTCGCCTCGACAACCAGCGTCTCGTGGTCGCCCGGCAGGACATTGATGCCGAAACCCGGTCTTGCGGGTGCGGGCAAGGCGGCGAAACTCGCCTTCACCAGGGCTGCGTCGTCGGCATTGTCCGGGTCGGAGCCGGGGTCGACGGTCAGCCGCGTCTGCACGGGGATGCAGATCGTTTCACAAATGCCGAGAAAGATGTCGGCATTGATGACTGCCGGTTTGTTCGGCGTCGCCAGCGTGAATGTCACAGGCAGCGAAACAGGGTAGTTGTAGCCGGCCCATTTGCCGTAGCCGTCATCATGACGCTGCGGCGCCGGAAACGAGAGTGTGGCGTCCACGATGTTGGTGCTGGCCGAAATGTCGAGTTGTGGCGGCACACCCGCGTCGCCTGGATCGCGCCAATAAGTCTTCCAGCCTGGCTTGAGCGCGATGTCCAGAGCGCCCTGGATGCGGCCGGCATCGTCCGGTTTGCCTGATGTCACCAGCCGCACCTTGCCACCTTCGCTGTTATACCATGCGGATGAGGAGGCTGAGGCGGGGAGGACGGTCACCGATCCGATAGCGGCGCCGAGCAGCAGGATTTTCAGGCTTTGCATGGCGGTGATTTGATCGTCCGTTCGTGGCCGCGCAATGATTTCATGGCCTTGCTGATATCATATTTGCGTGACTTTCGCGGGCAAGTCACGCCGGCCTGGCAACATGGGCTTTGGTCGAATCCGGCGCGGCGCATCTTTTCGGCGCCCAGGAAACACGTTACCCTCCCCGCCATGGATTTGTTGCGCCACAAGAAGACAGCTGCTGGACGCGGCTTTCTCGACGATCAGTTCCTGATTGCCATGCCCGGCATGAAGGACGACCGTTTCACGCGCTCGGTCATCTATGTCTGCGCGCACAGCGATGAAGGCGCGATGGGCCTGATCATCAACCAGACGCAGCAGATGCTGTTTCCGGACCTGTTGGTGCAGCTCGGCATCATGAACGAGCAGGAGGCGATCCGCCTGCCGGCGCAGGCGCGCGATTTCGTCGTGCGCAATGGCGGGCCTGTCGATCGCAGCCGGGGCTTCGTCCTGCATTCGGGCGACTACCGCGTGGAATCGTCTTTGACCGTTTCCGACGGCATCTGCCTGACCGCGACAGTCGACATATTGCGCGCCATATCGTCCGGCCGCGGCCCGCGTCACGCGTTGATGGCGCTTGGCTATTCCGGCTGGGGCGCCGGCCAGCTGGAAACCGAGATCGCCGAGAATGGCTGGCTGACCTGCCCGGCCAGTCCCGAGCTTCTGTTCGACGCCGACATCGAGCGCAAATACGACCGGATCCTAGCCTCGATCGGCATCGATCTCGCCCATCTCAGCCTCGCCGCCGGGCACGCCTAAAGCTTCGACTGTCGCGAACATCCGAGATTGGCCGAAGCCTACTCAACTTCGTCATCCTAGGGCGAAGCAGGAGCGAAGCTCCGTCGCGGCGACCCTAGGATCCATTCCGTGACATTTACCGAAGGATGCAGCCGAGCAAAGCATTGCACCGTATCAACGCCTTGAAGTCGCGGCATGGATCCTGGGGGTCTGCGCCGCGTCGCTACGCTCCTTGCTTCGCCCCAGGATGACGACGGATGATCGTTTCGGCTAATTTCGAGCTATGTTGCAAAGCCACCAAGCGCTTGGGCCACACGCGTAAAACGCATCACGCCTGCGTCAGCGGATATTGTTCCTTCAACGTCTTCAGCACTTGGTCGCCCGGCATCGGCGCGCCGAACATGAAGCTCTGGACATATTCGCATCCCATCTGGCGCAGTTCCAGCGCATCGCGTTCGTCCGAAATGCCCTCGGCCACCACGGAAAGGCCGAGCTCATGCGCCATATTGACCATGGATTTGAGCAGCACGGCGCGCTTGGGCGTGTTGTCGTCGACAAAACTCTTGTCGATCTTGATGGTGTCGAACGGGAAACGCGTCAGATAGGCGAGCGAGGAATAGCCGGTGCCGAAATCGTCCAGCGACAGGCCGATGCCGAGCTGCTTCAGCTTGGTCAGCACATGGGCGGTCTGTTCCGGATTGTCCATGACCAGGGACTCGGTGAGTTCGAGCCGAAAGCAGCGCGGCTTCAGATTGGCGCGCGCGATGACCGAGCGGACATCGCTGACCAGGTCGCGGCGGATGAGCTGGCGGCTGGACAGGTTGACCGAGACCGACAGCGGAGCATCGCCGATCTGCTTTTGCCATCCCGCCAGGTCCTCGGCCGCCTGCTGCATAGCGAACAGCCCAAGCTGGACGATCAGCCCGCAGCTTTCGGCGACCGGGATGAAATCAGCAGGCGGGATCATGCCACGGCGCGGGTGGTCCCAACGCAGCAAGGCCTCGAAGCCGGCAACGCTGCCGTCCTCGAGCCGCACGATCGGCTGGTAGGCAAGCGTGAATTCGCGTCGCTCGATGGCGCGCCGCAGGTCGGATTCGAACTGCAGCCGGTCGGTGCCGACGGTGCGGAAAGCCGGGCGGAACGGCTCGATCCTGTCGCCGCCGAAGCGCTTGGCCTGGTGCATGGCAAGCTCGGCGTCCTTGACCATGTCCTCGGCCGAGGTTTGCGCCGAGGTCCAGGTGATCAGGCCGATCGAGGCCGTCAGCACGATCTCGCGCTTGGCGAAGGTGATCGGGTTGTTGATCGCGTGCTTGATGGCATCGGCCACGCCGGCGATGCGCGCAGGATCCTGCTCGGACAGCAGCATCAGCGCGAACTGGTCGCCGGCAAAACGCGACAGCGAATCCTTCGGCTTCAACAGCCGGTGCAGGCGGCGCGCTATGGTGAGCAGGATGGTGTCGCCGGCCGAGATGCCGAGCCCGTCATTGACCTGCTTGAAGCGGTCGATGTCGATGACGAAGACGGTCGGGCGCACCTTCTCCTCGGTGCGTGCGATCGAGATGATCGCCTCCAGCCGGTTCATGAACAATTCGCGGTTCGGTAGGCCGGTCAGATTGTCGTGCACCGCGTCGTGCAGCAGCCTTTCCTCGGACTTCTTCTGCTCGGTGACGTCGACCATGGTGCCGACGCAGCGGATGACTTCGCCGTCCGATCCGATGACCGGCCGCGCGCGCAAGGCGAACCAATGATAATGCCCGTCGGCGCCGCGCAGGCGGAAGTTCTGCGCCACCCGGCCGCGGCGGTGCTCCAGAACCACATCGAGCGTCGTGCGGAACGTGTCGCGGTCGTCGGCATGCAGCACCGGCAGCCAGTTGCGCGCCGCGCCTCCAAGGCTGTTCGGCGCCAGGCCGAGCTGGATGCTGACATCGGGCTTGGTCACCACGCGGTCGCGCAGCACGTCCCAGTCCCAGACCGTGTCGCCCGATCCGGCAACTGCCAGTGCCTGGCGTTCGAGGTCGGAGAACAGGCCCTGGTGCAGCGCGCCGCCGGCAAAAGCGTGCTGCATGACGGTGAAGCCGATCAGCAGGATGATCAGGATAAGCCCGCCGCCGAGCGCCGGCTGGGCGATGTCGTTGTCGAGCATGCCGGTGATTGCCATCCACGACCCGCACAGCCACAACAGTACCATGACCCAACTGGGTACCAGCATGATGGCGCGGTCATAGCCGCGTATGCCGAGAAAGATGATCAGGCCGAGTCCGGTGAGCGCCGTGGCGGCAAAGGAGATGCGGGCGATGCCAGCGGCGACCGCCGGATCGACGATGGCGACGCCGGCGATCAGCACCAGCCCGAGTATCCAGGCTAGTGCGCCATAGCTGAAATGGCCATGCCATCGGTTGAGATTGAGATAGGCGAACAGGAAAACCACGAAGGTTCCAGCCAGAGCCACCTCCGTTCCAGCCCGCCACATCTGCTCGTTGCCGGGCGAGATCTCGATAACCTTGTTGAGGAAACCGAAATCGACGCAGATATAGGCAAGCACCGCCCAGGCGAGCGCGGCAGTCGCCGGGAACATCGACGTCCCCTTGACCACGAAAAGGATGGTCAGGAACAGCGCCAAAAGGCCCGCAATGCCGATGACGATGCCGCGAAACAGCGTGTAGGAATTGACCGAGTCCTTGTAGGATTCCGGGTCCCAGAGATAGACCTGCGGCAGCTTCGGCGAGGCGAGTTCGGCGATGAAGGTGATCACCGTGCCGGGGTTCAGCGTCACCCGGAACACGTCGGCGTCCGGGCTGGTCTGGCGGTCGAGCGCGAAGCCTTCGCTGGGCGTGATGGCGGCAATGCGCGTCGAGCCGAGATCGGGCCAGAAGATGCCTGAATTCACCAGCCGGAAATGCGGCGCGACGATCAGCCGGTCGAGCTGCTGGTCGGTGGTGTTGGCAAGCGCGAAGACCGCCCAGTCGCCCGTCGAGCGGGCGTCATTGGCCTCGACCTCGATGCGCCGCACGATGCCGTCCGGCCCGGGCGCTGTCGAAACCTGGAAGTTTTCCCCCTGGTTGCGGTAGATCTCGACGGCACCTGAAAGGTCGAGCGCCTTGTCGTCGCGGGCAATCTTGATCGGTTCGACGGCAAAGGCCGACGAAGCCGCGCAGAGCGTCAGGATTGCCGCGAGGACAAGGGCGAACAGCGGCCCGTTTCGCAGGAAATTCGTCAAAATCAGTCCTTCGTTCCTGCGGGCGGATCGTCCGCGATCCGGGCGTAGAGGTAGTGATCCTGCCAGATGCCGTTGATCCTGAGATAGGATCGCAGAAGTCCTTCGCGCCGGAATCCGGCTTTTTCAAGCACGCGGATCGACCTGGCATTGTCGGGAATACAGGCCGCCTCGATCCGGTGCAACCGCAGCGTATCGAAGGCGAATCGGGCCACGACCTTGACCGCGTCGGTCATCAGGCCACGGCCGCCGAAGCGCTCGCCGATCCAGTAGCCGACATGGCCGCTCTGCGAGACACCGTGGCGAATGTTGCCGAGCGTGATGCCGCCCGCCAGCTTGCCGCTCGACCTCTCGAAGATGAAGAAGGCGATCGCCGTCCCTTGCGCATAGTCTTCGCGGTAGCGGCTGATGCGCAGGCGCCATGCCGTGCGGTCGAGTTCGTCGGGTGTCCAACGCGGCTCCCACGGCTCCAGGAAGGCGCGGCTTTCGCCGCGCAGCGTCGACCACTCACGGTAGTCGTTGGTGAATGGGACGCGCAAGGTGACGAGATTGCCCTTCAGCGCCGGCAGGTCACGGCGAAAGAAAGGGAGCGCGAACACGACGCTTTGGGGACTTAGACTGCGAGCCTGCGGGCTGTGGTCTGCGTGCCCGGAAGCGAATCGAGGATCGCCTCATATGGTGCCAGCGTACCCACGGGCCCGACAGCGGTAAGCGTCGGCTTGGTCGAGAACATCCGCGACGAAAGGTCGGTCAGCCGCTCGACCGTCAGCGCCGACAGGCGCTCCATCAATTCCTCCTTGGCGATCGGCCTGCCGAATAGCAGCAATTGCCTTGCGATCTGCGAGGCGCGGCTGGCCGGGCTTTCGGCGGACATGATCAGCCCGGCACGATATTGGGCGCGCGCCCGGTCGAGTTCCTCCTGCAGGATGCTCTCGCCGGCCTTCTGCAGTTCGTCGATGATGACAGGCACGAGTTCGGCGATGTCGCTCTGGCCGGTCGCGGCATGGACGCCGAAGATGCCGGTGTCGGAAAAGCCCCAGTGGAAGGCATAGACGGAGTAGCACAGGCCGCGTTTCTCGCGCACTTCCTGGAACAGGCGCGATGACATGCCGCCGCCGAGGATCATCGACAGCACCTGCGAGGCGTAGAAGTCGCGCACATGATAGGCGCGGCCCTCGAAGCCCAGCACGATCTGCGCGTCCATCAGGTCGCGATCCTCGCGGAAATCGCCGCCGACATATTGCGCGTATTGCGGGATGGTGCTGTCGGCCTTGCTGCGAAAGCCGCCAAGCTGCTTCTCGACCTCGCGCACGAAATTGTCGTGCTTGATGTCGCCGGCAGCGACAATCACCATCCGCTCGGCACCATATTGGCGCTCGATGAAATCGTGCAACTGCTTGGAGGTGAATGATTTGACGGTTTCCGGCGTACCCAGGATCGAGCGGCCGATGGTCTGGTGGCGAAAGGCCGTCTCGGTGAAACGGTCGAAGACGATGTCGTCGGGCGTATCGTGCGCGGCGCCGATCTCCTGCAGGATCACATGCTGCTCGCGTTCGAGTTCCTGCGGGTCGAATTCGGACTCCTGCAGGATGTCGGCCAGGATATCGACGGCCAGGGGCACGTCGTCCGACAGCACCCTGGCATAGTAGGAGGTGGTCTCGACACTGGTGGCGGCGTTGATCTCGCCGCCGACGTCCTCGATCTCCGAGGCGATTTCGAACGCACTTCGCCGCTTTGTGCCCTTGAACGCCATGTGCTCGAGCAGATGGGCCATGCCATGCTCATCGTCACGCTCATTGCGGGCACCGGACTTGACCCAGGCACCAAGGGCAACCGATTCGATACTTGGAAGGGTTTCGGTGGCGACTGTCAGGCCGTTCGACAGACGGCTTACCTCAACACCCATATGGCTTTTACTCCCTAACGCGCCGCTCGCGCGCGGCGGCCGACGTAATCTTCCACCATTTTCAGGTCGGATGGAAGTACCGTGTATTTTTCCTCTGATGTCATCAACCCGCCTAGCCATGCGGGCAGGGCGGGCGAGACCCCGCTGGCGGCCTCGACGGCGGCAGGGAATTTTGCCGGATGCGCCGTGCCCAGCACCACCATCGGTACGGCGCCCGTGGCCTTGCCTGCTGCCACATGCACGGCTGCCGCCGTATGTGGATCAAGCAGGTAATTGCTGGCCTTAAGCGTCGAGCGGATGGTGGCGGCGACCTCGTCCATATCAGCGCGGCCGGCGTCGAATTCGGACCGCATCCCGGCAATTTCCCGGGCTTCGATGGTGAAAGCGCCCGACTGCTTCAGGCCATCCATGTAGCGTCGTACGGTCGACGCATCGCGGTTTGACGCCTCGAACAGCAGGCGTTCGAAATTCGACGACACCTGGATGTCCATCGACGGCGAAGTGGTCGCGAAAACGCCCTTGGTGCGGTATTCGCCGGTGGCGAAGGTGCGCGCCAATATGTCGTTGTCGTTGGTGGCGATGACCAGCCGCTCGATCGGCAGGCCCATCTTCTTGGCTGCGTAGCCGGCGAAAATATCGCCGAAATTGCCGGTCGGCACGGTGAAGGAGATAGGCCTGTCCGGCGCGCCGAGCGACAGCGCCGAGGAAAAGTAATAGACGATCTGGGCCATGATGCGGGCCCAGTTGATCGAATTGACACCCGACAACGCCACCCGGTCGCGGAAAGCGTGATCGTTGAACATGTCCTTGAGCAGGCCCTGGCAGTCGTCGAAATTGCCTTCGATCGCCAGCGCATGGACGTTTTCGGCCCTCGACGTCGTCATCTGCCGCTGCTGCACCGGCGAAACGCGGCCATGCGGGAAGAGGATGAAGATGTCGGTGCGGCTGCGCCCGGCAAAGGCGTCGATGGCCGCGCCACCGGTATCGCCCGACGTGGCGCCGACGATGGTGGCATGCTGGTCGCGTTCGGCAAGCACGTGGTCCATCAGCCGGGCAAGCAACTGCATCGCCACATCCTTGAACGCCAGCGTCGGCCCATGGAAGAGTTCGAGGACAAAGGTGTTGGAGCCGGTCTGGACCAGCGGGCAGACAGCCTCGTGGCGGAAGGTGGCATAGGCTTCGCGAACCAGCCGTTCGAACACAGGCGCCTGGATTTCGCCGCCAATGAAGGGCGACAGCACGCGGATCGCGAGATCAGGATAGGCAAGGCCGCGCATGGCACGGATCTCGGCGGGCGAAAACCGCGGCCACTCGCGCGGCACGTAAAGCCCGCCATCGCGCGCCAGGCCCGCCAGCACGGCATCGGAAAATCCAAGCACGGGCGCTTCCCCGCGGGTACTCACATATTGCATGTCACAGATCCGTTTGCCGCTTGGCTTTTCCGTTCACCAGAAGGTGGTTAATTTCTACGCTGCCTCAGTCGCATTTTTGCCGCGCGGTTGATATACGTCACCAGCTTTGCGAGAGGGAAGAGCAGTTTCATGGCGTTTCATACATTCGGCGGTCGTTTTGTGGCGGGTCTTGCGCTCACCGGCTTTATGCTCGCCGCCGCCGGTTGCCAATCGAGCGACAACGGTATCCTGAACCTCGGCTTCGGCAAGAAGGATCCGGCAGCACCGCCGCCGCCGCAGGATCCCAAGATTCTGGCCAGCCAGTTGAACGCCTACTGTCCGAGAGTGACGGTGCGCGACGGCACGGCCTTCTTCAACACTTACGTCAATGAAGCTCGGAAGCCCAAGCCCAAGCTCAAAAAGACCGGCGACGCCGCGGCTGACGCTGCGGCCCAGGCCGCGGCTGACGCCGCCGCTGCCACTCCGCCCGACGATTCGGCGCGGATCATTTACCAGGCCTCGATCAGCGACGTCACCCGCGATTGCAGCCGTGCCGACGGCCAGCTGACGATGAAGATCGCCGTCGCCGGCAAGATCGTGCCGGGACCGAAGTTCACACCGGGAAACATCACCATGCCGATCCGCATCGCGGTGACGCACGGCACCGACGTGCTTTACTCGCAGATTCACCAATATCAGGTCCAGGTGACCGATCCCTCGGTCGCCACCCAGTTCGTGTTCACCGATTCCAATGTCGTCGTGCCGGCCCCGACGGCGCCGGATTATCAAGCCTACGCCGGCTATGACGAAACCGCGCCGAAGGCGACAACGGACAAGCCGAAGAAGACCCACAGGAAGAAGGTCGTGGCGGCAAACTAAGCGGTCACTGAAATGGCGTGCGTCCGACTGGAGGCACCTTTTTCAAGCGTCAGCCGACCACTCTGACAACGCGGCGATCACGCTCTTTAGCTCCGGCCAGCGGCGGATCACCGTCTCGGCGCCGGCCTCGGTCAAGGCATCGGCATGGCCGAGATAGCTGTGGGCCGCGCCGGTGAAGCCGATCACCCGCATGCCGGCCGCCCTGGCGCCGTGGACGCCGTGTACGGAATCCTCGATGACGAAAGTGTTCGCCGGATTGGCATTGAGCTTCTCGGCAGCGAGCGCGAACACGTCCGGAGCCGGTTTTGTTTTGCCGGTAGGCGTTTCCAGCGCCGAGAAGATGCGGCCGGCGAAAAACGGCAGCAGATGCACCTTCTCCAGCATGAATTCTATCCGCTCCGAGCGTGAGTTGGAGCAGATGCAGCGTTGCGCCGTGACCGAGGCAACCGCTTCGCGCACACCCTCGATGGCGCGAACGTCGCTTCGCAGTCTGCGGTCGACCAGCTCTTCGGCGCGATCGATCAGCGATACCTGGAACGGGATCTTGGACTTCTCCTCGATCCGCATCAGGATGTCCTTGAACGTCAAGCCGGCATAGGTCTCGGCAATCTCCTCCGCCGAGATCTCGTATCCGGCAAGGCTTATCAACTCGGCTTCGACCCGTGCCGCGATGATTTCGGAATCGACGAGCACGCCGTCGCAATCGAAAATGACAAGATCTGGCTGGGGCATGGTGATCCGGAACAGGAGGATGGAGGAATGGCCTCTCGGGGCTCAGGCGGCGCGGCATACACTAACGGCACCGCCTTCGCAAACCCGGCAGCCCACACCGCCGGCCTTCACCGAATATTTACGCTGATCGGTAACCATAACGGGGAGTAAACAGTAACGCGTGCCTTGGGTGTAAAAATGTCTGCCATGCGTCTTCTCGACGAGCTTTCCCTTGCTCCCCAGCAATCCGAATGGCTGGACACGATCCTCAAGGGCGACTGCGTCGCGGCCCTCGACCGCTTGCCCGAGAAGTCGATCGACGTCATCTTCGCCGATCCGCCCTACAATCTGCAACTCGACGGCGATCTGCACCGCCCCGACCAATCCAAGGTCGATGCCGTCGACGACCATTGGGACCAGTTCGAGAGTTTCGAGGCCTACGACGCCTTCACCCGCGCCTGGCTCCTGGCGGCGCGGCGGGTGCTGAAACCCAATGGCACCATCTGGGTCATCGGCTCCTATCACAACATCTTCCGGGTCGGCGCCAAGATGCAGGATCTGGGCTTCTGGATCCTCAACGACGTCGTCTGGCGCAAGACCAATCCGATGCCGAATTTCCGCGGCCGCCGCTTCCAGAATGCGCATGAGACGATGATCTGGGCCTCGCGTGATCAGAAGGGCAAGGGCTACACCTTCAACTACGAGGCGCTGAAGGCGTCGAACGACGACGTCCAGATGCGCTCCGACTGGCTGTTCCCGATCTGCACCGGCGGTGAGCGGCTGAAGAACGACAATGGCGAAAAGCTGCACCCGACGCAGAAGCCGGAGGCGCTGCTCGCCCGGATCATGATGGCTTCGACCAAGCCCGGCGACATCGTGCTTGATCCCTTCTTCGGCTCCGGCACCACTGGTGCGGTGGCCAAGCGCCTTGGCCGTCATTTCGTCGGCATCGAGCGCGAGCAGGCCTATATCGACGCCGCCAACGAGCGTATCGACGCCGTGCGGCCGCTGGAAGATGCCGATTTGACGGTGCTTACCGGCAAGCGCGCCGAGCCGCGGGTCGCCTTCGTCAGCCTGATCGACACCGGGCTGGTCACGCCAGGCGCCACGCTCTATGACGCCAAGAAGCGCTGGGCGGCCAAGGTGCGTGCCGACGGCACGGTGGCGATCGGCGACAGCGCCGGCTCGATCCACAAGATCGGCGCTGAAGTGCAGGGACTGGACGCCTGCAACGGCTGGACCTTCTGGCATTATGAGCGCAGTGGCGGGCTCACCCCGATCGACGAACTTCGCCGCATCGCCCGTCTCGGCATGGAACGGGCAGGGGGCTGAACCCCGCACCAATGCTGCATGCTTCTGCATTGATTCAGAATCTCAGCGGATCGCCGCAAGCGATTCAGATCAGGCCTTTAAACCGAAGCGTTCAAGGTCTGCTTGAAGCGTCTTGGCATCGGTGAACAGCACCGCTTGCCAGCCCGCCGCCCTGGCGCCATCGACATTCTTCTGGCTGTCGTCGATGAACAGCGTCGCCGATGGTTCGAGGCCGAACGCAGCCACGTGATGATCGTAAATGTCACGGTCCGGCTTGATCTTGCCGATCTCGCCGGAGATGGTGACGCCGCGCGGCCGATCGAGGAAATCAAAGCGTTTGCGGGCTTCGGCCAGCGTGTCGGCGGCGAAGTTGGTCAGCATGGTCACATCATGGCCGCTCTCGATCAGCCCGAGCATGATGGCGACACTGTCGTCATAGGCATGCGGCACCATCTCATGCCAGTGGCGGCGGAAGCCGCGGATGTTTTCGGCGTGATCGGGGTGGTCCGCGATCAGCAATGCCTCTGCCTCTTCCCAGGTCCGGCCGCGATCCTGCTCGATATTCCAGTCATGCGTGCAGACATTGTCGAAGAACCACCTTCTCTCCTCGGCATCGGGAATGAGGCGGCTGAACGGAATGTTCGGATCGTAGTGGAGCAACACTCTGCCGATGTCGAAAACGATGTGGCGGATTTCAGTCATGGGGCCTCTTTGTACTCTGTGGCGACGGCTTTTCGTCGCGCCGGGTATCGCAGCTTCGATTGCCTTTTTCATGACGGTTGGCAGGGCCTCTCCGGAAATCTCATCAGCGGGCGACCAGAAATACCCCTCGGGCGCATCATCTCTGACGTGGGCGTGAAAGACTTCGAGCTCGAGCGCGAAATGGGTGAAGACATGCGTGATCGTCCCTGCGCGCCGCCAATCGCCGGGAAAGGGCGCCGCCTCCGGCGTGGTGGCTCCATCCACCCGCGCCGTCCAGGCCGTGGTCGGCACCTCCGTCATGCCGCCGAGCAATCCCTTCTCGGGCCGCTTGCGCAGAAGAATGGCGCCGTCCTCGCGCACGGCCACGAAAGCAGCACCCCGCCGCTGCGGCTTGTCGGCCTTTGGAAGTCGCACCGGGAAATGCTCGGGGTCGCCTGAAACGACGGCGCTGCAATCCTCGCGCAGCGGGCACAGCATGCAGCGCGGCCGGCGCGGGGTGCAGATCGTGGCGCCGAGATCCATCATCGCCTGGGCGAAGTCGCCCGGCCTTGCCGCCGGCACCATGCGCTCGACATGGGCGCGTATTTCGGCCTTGGCTTCGCTCAGCGGCGTCGTGATCGAAAACAGCCTCGAGATGACGCGTTCGACATTGCCGTCGACCACGGCGGCAGGGCGGTCGAAAGCGATCGCCGTGATGGCCGCCGACGTGTAGGCGCCTATGCCGGGCAGGTCTCGCAAGGCGGTCTCCGTGTCGGGAAACCGGCCGCCACGCGCCGCCACCAGATCGGCGCAGGCCTTGAGGTTGCGTGCGCGGGAGTAATAGCCCAGTCCCGCCCAGGCCTTCATCACGTCCTCGGTCGGCGCAGCCGCCAATGCCTCGACATCAGGCCATTTTTCCACGAAGACCTGGAAATAGGCCTTCACCGCCTCGACGGTGGTCTGCTGCAGCATGACTTCGGACAGCCAGATGCGGTAGGGGTCGGGCCGCATGCCCCGTGCATGTTCGCGCGGCGACACACGCCAGGGCAGCTCACGGTGGTGCGCGTCGTACCAGGCGATAAGGCGCGACGCGGTATTGTCTGGCCCGGTCTTGCGGGTCTGGTCTGCTGGTGCCATTGATCTTCGTGTTGGATGAGGTCGTGGCTGGAGAACGCACATGGCAGGGAAAATGCGCTTCGGCAATCCTGTTCCGGTGAGCGATCTCGCCACCGGGATCCTCGATCCGGTGCTGCGCAAGCGGGCGGGCATCTCGATCGGTCTCGTCCAGTCGTGGGAGGAGATCGCCGGTCCGCGCCTCGCCAGCCGCTCGCGTCCCGAGAAGATCCAGTGGCCGCGCCGCCTGCATGAGGACGATCCGTTCGAGCCGGCCGTGCTGGTCATCGCCTGCGAAGGGATGGCGGCACTTCATTTGCAGCACGAGACCGGCGAGATCATCAACCGCGTCAACGCTTTCCTCGGCTTTACGGCAATAGGCCGCATCAGGATCGTGCAAAAACCGGTGACGGCGGACAAAGGACGGCCTAAACCGACCTTCAGGCCCTTGACGGCGGCGGAGAAGACAAAGTTATCCAGCACGGTCGAACTGATCGAAGATGAAGGGCTGCGCGCCTCGCTGGAAAGGCTTGGCGCAACTATCCTGGGTGAAAGGAAGCCAAGAACTCCTTGAAGACAGTCATGGATTTGTCATCGACATCTCGCATTCGTGATCGCCTTTGTCAGGTTTCGCGATTGGATTGGGGATGGAGATGCCTTAATTCGCGCCAACTCTCGCCTTTTCGTGCCTTTGCATTGCAAAATCCAACCCTTGTCAGGTGATTCGTATGAACCGTCCTCCGTTCGGCAACAGCTTGTCTCGCAGAAACGTCCTGTCTTCGCTGGCCGCCATTCCGGCGGTGGCCCTGCTCGCCGCCTGCAGTGACTCGGGCGAACAGGCCAAGGCGGCGGATGTGAAGCCCGCCGATCCGGCCGCACCCGCAAAGCCGGCGACGCCGGCCGCGGTCCAGGCGCCGGAAGCGCAGGGCACTGTCGACATGGCGGAACTGCTGAAGCCGGGCGCATTGCCCGACAAGCAGCTCGGCAAGGACGACGCCAAGGTCACCATCGTCGAATACGCCTCGATGACCTGCCCGCATTGCGCGCATTTCGCCGAAACGACCTTCCCGGAACTGAAGACCAAGTACATCGACACCGGCAAGGCGCGCTACATCCTGCGCGAATTCCCGTTCGATCCGAGCGCTGAAGCGGGTTTCATGCTGGCGCGCTGCGCCAAGGATAACTATTTCCCGATGGTCGACGTGCTGTTCAGGCAGCAGGCGAACTGGGTGGGCGTGTCGAACACCAAGGACGCGCTGCTGCAAATTTCGAAGCTCGCCGGTTTTACACAGGAGTCCTTCGAGGCCTGCTTGACGGACCAGAAACTTCTGGACGATGTGAGATCGGTCCAGAAGCGCGGCGCCAATGAATTCAAGGTCGACTCGACACCGACCTTCTTCATCAACGGTAAGACCTACAAAGGGGCGATGTCGATTGAGGAAATGTCGGCCATCATCGACCCTCTGCTCTGACGCTCGTTCAGCGCTGAGGCGGCAGCGCCCCGGCGCTGCTCGACCAGTCGTCTTGCCGCGGATTCTCTTCGCAAGACCGCGGAACACTTTTGCCGAACCCGCCTATGAGGCGCGTGAATGAAGTTTTCGCGCCTTCGCCTCCTTGGTTTCAAGTCTTTCGTCGAGCCCGGCGAGTTCGTTATCGAACGCGGCCTGACGGGTATTGTCGGGCCGAACGGCTGCGGCAAGTCGAACCTTGTCGAGGCGCTGCGCTGGGTGATGGGCGAAAGCTCCTACAAGAATATGCGCGCGTCCGGCATGGACGACGTGATCTTTTCCGGCTCGGGCGCTCGGCCCGCGCGCAACACCGCCGAAGTCACGCTGTTCCTCGACAATAGCGACCGCTCGGCACCCTCCGCCTTCAACGATGCCGATGAGTTGCAGGTGTCGCGCCGCATCGAACGTGAGGCGGGTTCGCTCTACCGCATCAACGGCAAGGAAGCGCGCGCCAAGGACGTGCAGCTTCTGTTCGCCGACCAGTCGACCGGCGCGCGCTCGCCGTCGATGGTCGGGCAGGGCCGCATCGGCGAACTGATCCAGGCCAAGCCGCAGGCGCGCCGTGCGCTGCTCGAAGAAGCGGCCGGCATTTCCGGCCTGCACACCCGCCGCCATGAGGCCGAACTGCGGCTCAAGGCGGCCGAACAGAATCTGGAACGCCTGGACGACGTCGTCGGCGAGCTGGAAAGCCAGATCGAAAGCCTGAAGCGCCAGGCGCGCCAGGCTTCCCGCTTCAAGAACCTGTCGGCCGATATCCGCAAGGCCGAAGCGACATTGCTGCATCTGCGCTGGACGCTGGCCAAGACGCAGGAGGGCGAGGCGCGCTCGGCGCTGGCTATCGCCACGGCGCTGGTCGGCGACCGCGCCGCTGCGCAGATGGCCGCCGCCAGGGAGCAGGGCATCGGCGCTCACCGCCTGCCGGACCTGCGCGATGCCGAAGCCGCCGCCGCCGCTGCGTTCCAGCGCCTGTCGATCGCCAAGTCGCAGATCGAGGAGGAGGCTGGCCGTATCCGCGCCCGTCAGGCCGAACTCGAGCGCCGGCTGCAACAACTCGACGGCGACATCGCCCGCGAGGAGCGCATGGTGCGCGACAATGCGGATATTCTTGAACGCCTGCGCGCCGAAGAAGCGACGCTGAACTCCGAAAATGCCGGCGCGGCGGAGCGCGAGGCCACCACCCGCGCGGCCTTCGAACGGGCTGCATCGACGCTTGCGCAAAGCGAGGCAAAACTCGCCGCGCTGACCGCCGAGCGGGCCGAGGCGGCCGCCTCGCGCAACCAGATCGAACGCACGCTGCGCGACACGGCCGAGCGCCGCGACCGCTTCGCGCGCCAGCTCGCCGAGGTCGATCGCGAACTGTCTGACATCCTCTCCAAGGTCGCCGGCTTGCCCGATCCGGCCGAAAAGCGCGAACTGGTCGAACAGGCCGTCGCGCTGCTGGAGGAATCCGAGGCCGCCGTGTCGCAGGCCGAACAGTCGGTCATCGACGCCCGTACGAACGAAAGTGCCGCTCGGCCGCCGCTTCAGGATGCCCGGGCCGAGCTAGCGCGGATCGAGACCGAAGCGCGGACGCTGGCCAAGATCCTCAACGCCGCCAGTGGCGATCTCTTCCCCTCGGTGCTGGAGCAGATCAGCGTCGAGCGCGGCTTCGAGACGGCGCTCGGTGCCGCGCTTGGCGAAGACCTGGACGTGCCGCTCGACCGCAGCGCGCCGGCGCATTGGGGCGAAAGCCAGATCCAGCCCGGCGACGCGGCGTTGCCGGAAAGCGTGAAAAGCCTTGCCAGCGTGGTGCGCGCGCCGGCGCAACTTGCCCGGCGGCTGGCGCAGATCGGCATTGTCGAGGCGGCCGACGGCCGCCGGCTGCAGGGGCTGCTTGCGCCCGGCCAGCGTCTGGTCAGCCGCGAGGGTGCGCTGTGGCGCTGGGACGGCCTTACCGCCAGCGCCGATGCGCCGACTGCCGCGGCACAAAGGCTGGCGCAGAAGAACCGGCTTGCCGAACTCGATGCCGAAGCGGTGCAGGCGACACTTGTCTTGCGCCAGGCAGAAGAAGCGCTGGCGCAGGCTGAACAGGCGCTTCGCCAGGCGAGCGAGGCCGAACGCAACACGCGCCAGGCCGGGCGCGATGCCCAGCATCGGCTGGACGCTGCCCGCAACGCGCTGGCCGAGGCCGAGAAGGCCGGTGGCGAGCTGTCGAGCCGGCGCGCCGCCTTGGACGAGGCGCGCGCCCGCATCGTCGACAGCCATGAGGAAACCTCGGCGGCCTTCGTCGAAGCCCAAATGCTGCTGCAGGACGCGCCCGATCTCGGCGACCTGCAATTGCAGCTCGAACAATCCTCGGCCAATGTCGCCCGCGACCGCGCCACGCTTGCCGATGCGCGCGCCGTCCATGAGGGGTTGCGGCGCGAGGCCGAGGCGCGCACACGCCGGCTCGATGCCATCGGCGCCGAGCGCAGCAACTGGTTGGTGCGAGCCGAAAACGCCTCGACGCAGATCGCATCGCTCGGCGAGCGCAAGGCCGAGGCCGAGGCCGAGCGGGAACGACTGGCCGATGCTCCGGATGAGATAGACGCCAAGCGGCGCGCGCTGCTGTCGCAGCTCACCGAGGCCGAAACCTTGCGCAAGGCAGCCGCCGATCGCCTGCAGGAAGCGGAAAACCGGCAGTCCGAACTGGACAAGGGAGCCACCGGCGCCATTCAGTCGCTGGCCGAGGCGCGCGAGACCCGCGTGCGCGCCGAGGAACGGCTGACGGCGGCCGACGAACGCCGGCTGGAGGTCGAGGCCCGCATCCAGGAGACGCTGAACACGCCGCCGCATCTGGTCATCCGCCACACCGGCCTGGAAGCCGACGATCCGATGCCCGAAATGCCCGAGATCGAGCGCCAGCTCGACAGGCTGAAGATCGAACGCGAACGGCTCGGCGCCGTAAATCTGCGCGCCGAGGAAGAGCAGAAGGAGCTCTCCGACCGGCTCGAGGTGATCGTCTCCGAGCGCGAGGACATCATCGAGGCGATCCGTAAGCTCCGGCAAGCGATCCAGAGCCTCAACCGCGAAGGCCGCGAGCGGCTTCTCGCCGCCTTCGGCGTCGTCAACAGCCATTTCCAGCGGCTGTTCTCGCATCTGTTCGGTGGCGGCACGGCGGAATTGCAGCTGATCGAGTCCGAGGATCCGCTCGAGGCGGGGCTCGAAATCCTTGCCCGCCCGCCCGGCAAGAAGCCGCAGACCATGACGTTGCTGTCGGGCGGCGAACAGGCGCTGACGGCGATGTCGCTGATCTTCGCCGTCTTCCTGACCAATCCGGCGCCGATCTGCGTGCTCGACGAGGTCGACGCGCCGCTCGACGATCACAATGTCGAACGCTTCTGCAATCTCATGGACGAGATGGCCAAGACCACCGAGACGCGCTTCGTCATCATCACCCACAACCCGATCACCATGGCGCGTATGGACCGGCTGTTCGGCGTGACCATGGCCGAGCAGGGCGTCAGCCAGCTCGTTTCGGTCGATCTGCAGGCCGCCGAGGCCATGCGCGAGGCGAGCTGACGCGGGCCGGGCTCTCGATTACCCGCTTTTGCGGTGCATGGCCCAGTTCGCACACATCGCGACCACGAGACCGCACGCCATGCCGATGCAATCGGCAACCCAGTCGAACACATCGAGATCGCGGCCTATCAACGTCGTGCCCTGAAGGATCTCGATCGCGGCCCCGACCACGGCCAGGAAGAGTATCAGCCTGGCTTTGCGCTCGGGCCAGCCGAGACTTCCAAGGACAGCCAGGGCGGCGAACGCAATGGCGTGGTTGAGCTTGTCATAGCCGAGGCCGATGTCGATCCCGAATTCCTGAAGCAGGGACTCCGGCAGCAGCGCGAGGACCAGAATCGCAACGAACGTGACGACAAAGGCGCTCCGGACGACTGAATGGGATGTCATTCTGCTCCTACGATTGCATTGGCTGGTTCGAAAAACAACGAACCTTCCCGTGATGAACTGGAACCCCGTTTACTTCGGGTCTTCCGCTTGCAGTGCTGCCATGCATAATTCGAATAAGTTCGCATCCAGCTATAGAGTTGCCACATGATGCCAATGTACATTGGGTATGATCCACGCGAGGCCCGTGTTCTAGATGTAGCGCGATGGAGCGCCTACCGGCGGACAAGCACGCCGTTGCAGATACAGCCACTCGTGCTCAAGGACCTTGAAGCCCAAGGAATCATGAAGCGGCCGATGGAGGTACGTGACGGTAGACTCTGGTGCCCGATCTCCGAGGCACCGATGGCGACCGAGTTTGCCATATCGCGCTTTGCCGTTCCGTTTGTGCGGCAAGGCGGCTGGGCCATGTTCTGCGATTGTGACGTTCTGTTTCTAGAGGACCCAGTCAAGCTGCTCGACCTGGTCGATCCTTCCTACGCGATTATGGTTGTTAAGCACCAGCAACGCGAATCCGAAGCGGTCAAGATGGACGGACAAACGCAGACGTTCTATCGGCGCAAAAACTGGTCGTCGGTCGTTTTGTGGAATCTAGATCATCCCGCCAACAAACGGCTGACGAACGAAATGCTTAATACGTGGCCCGGACGCGACCTCCATGCCTTCAAATGGCTTGAGGACCATGAGATCGGGGAATTGCCTCTGGCGTGGAACTACCTCGTAGGGGCGTCGGCTTCCGAACTCGACCCCGCCGATGTGTCGCTGGCGCACTACACGCTCGGCGGTCCTTGGTTTGCCGGCTGGTCTGGCACCACACAATGGGATGAATTGTGGAGCCGAGAAGAGAGCATTCTGCGCGCGTTTGAGGAAAATGCGGTTCAGATCCCCGCATGAGGACTCCGCTTTCGGATCTCTTGCCAACCCTGTCAAAGCCAATTCTTCGCTTGCCCAGGGTCACGGGTCCCGCCTTGGTCATGGGATCGGCGCCGAATTTTCGCCTGCCGGGAGGACATGATGCCGATTGGGCACTTGTGACCGTCAATGCTTCCCAGCTGTTGGCGGAAACCTTTGGCCTCCCCGTTCCCGATATCGCCCTCATTCGCCGCGGCATTTTAGTCGGCGAGGGCGAGCAGGACTTTTATAAGCGTGATTTGTTGAAAGGACGGCGGGCAAAGCATCTGATTGTCCCGGTTTGGCCCGACGGCGAGGACAAGCTGGAAGCCGGTTGTCGCACCTTCGACTATCGTTACGACACCTTGCAGGCGCTGACCAAATGGCAGCTTGCCAACATCGTCTGGCGGCTTAGCGGCAAATATCATGTGTCCCGCGGCTGGCATCGGAAAATCTCCACTGGAGCCTTCGCGATCATGCTGGCGCGTTTCGCCGGCTTCGATCCCGTTGTGGCCAGCGGATTTTCCCTGTCCCAAGCCGGGCATGGATACGACACCCGAAATGCCTTTCGATATCATGCCGACGAAGATGCGGCTTTGCTTCGACGGGTGGTGAGAAGGGGTGAGCCAATTTACGCTGAGGACAAAAACTTCGCTGCAGAAAGTGGATTGCCCTTATGGCAGGGACAGATGCCATGATGACGACAGCAGCAGGCCGACGGCTAATGGCACAAATACTCGGAGCCGGTACGCCACGGCCAGGCGGAAGAATCATACATGGATGATGGCGTCCGGCTCCTGGAACCAGCACGCAACGCGAGCCAGTTATTCCTTCAGCAGCCCCCGCGCCAGAAGAAACGGCTTCTGAATTTGGTACTGTCGAACTGCGAATGGCATCGAGGCGAGGTTCGCGCGACCTTCAGGCAGCCTTTTGACTTGCTTGCCAAAACTGTGGCGGCCGAAGCGATGGAACGAGCCGACGAACCGAGTTATCCACAGGGCATCCAGTTTGGCTGGGGCGCCAGGATTCGAACCTGGGAATGTCGGTACCAAAAACCGATGCCTTACCACTTGGCGACGCCCCAATAGCCGTCAGAGTCGCTTGTGCGGCGCGTTATTAGCAGAGCGGTCGAAAAGCACAATGCTTATGAGCGACCGCGAGAACACTCAACCGGCCAGCAGCGCGATTGCCGCCAGATGACCCGGCAACGGGCTATTGGGACCACACGGCCAGCTCATTGCCGGCCGGATCGACGAAGTGGAAACGCCGGCCGCCGGGGAACGCGAAGATCGGCTTGACGATCGTGCCGCCGGCGCTTTCGACGGCGCTCAGCGTTTCCTCGAGGTTTTCGCTGTAAAGCACGGGCAGCGGCTTGGCCGGCGCTTCCGCGGCGTCGGCCTGAAAACCGCCATCCAGGCCTTCGGCAAAGGCGGAATAGGTCGGTCCATAGTCGGTGAACGACCAGGCAAAGGCGGCACTGTAGAAAGCCTTCAACCGGTCCAGCGTGCCGCCGGTCGCCGGCATTTCCAGATAGTCGAGTTTTCCAGGCTGTTTCATACGGCACCTCTTTGTTCCCTTTGTGTTCTAGTCATCGGACCGTGAGGTGGCAAGTCTTTTTGCCGCATGCCCGGGCGGGGCTTTTTCTTAATCGATTGTAGCGGCCTGGGGCTTTGCCGGGCGCTTGCCTTTCGCACTGCAGCATCATATCGCTCCAAAGTCGGACACGGGCGGAGCTTTCCGTTTCGCCCATCTTTCCAATCTCCTGCAACCGGAGAGCAAAGCATGACCAAATGGGTTTTCACCTTTGGCGATGGGGCGGCGGAAGGCCGTGCCGGTGACAGGAATCTGCTGGGCGGCAAGGGCGCCAACCTGGCAGAGATGTGCAGCCTGGGCCTGCCGGTGCCTCCGGGCTTCACCATCACCACCGAGGTCTGCAATGCCTATTATGCCAATGGCCGCGCCTATCCGGCGGAGTTGGAAGCCGATGTCGCGGTCGCGCTCGATCACATCGGCCGGCTGACCGGTCGCCGGTTCGGCGATCCGTCGAAGCTGCTCCTGGTGTCGGTGCGCTCCGGGGCTCGCGCCTCCATGCCAGGCATGATGGACACCGTGCTCAATCTCGGCCTGAACGACGAGACGGTCGAGGCGTTGGCCACCGATTCCGGCGATGCCCGCTTTGCCTATGACAGCTACCGCCGCTTCATCCAGATGTATTCCGATGTCGTCATGGGCCTCGACCATGAGGCGTTCGAGGAAATCCTGGAAGACCAGAAGGCCAGCCTCGGCCATGAGCTCGACACCGAACTGACCGCCATCGAATGGCAAGGCGTGATCGCGCTCTACAAGGCCAAGGTCGAGGAAGAACTCGGCATGCCGTTCCCGCAGGATCCGCAAGAACAGCTCTGGGGCGCCATCGGCGCTGTGTTCTCGAGCTGGATGAACAACCGCGCTATCACCTACCGGCGTCTGCACGATATCCCCGAAAGCTGGGGCACGGCGGTCAATGTCCAGGCCATGGTGTTCGGCAATATGGGCGAGACCTCGGCAACCGGCGTCGCCTTCACCCGCAACCCGTCCACCGGCGAAAAGCAGCTCTATGGCGAATTCCTGGTCAACGCGCAGGGCGAGGACGTCGTCGCCGGCATCCGCACGCCGCAAAACATCACCGAGGCGGCCCGCATCGCCGCCGGCTCCGACAAGCCGTCGCTGCAGAAGCTGATGCCGGACGCCTTCCAGTCCTTCGTCACCATCTCCGACAGTCTGGAAAAGCATTACCGCGACATGCAGGATCTCGAATTCACCATCGAGCGCGGCAAATTGTGGATGCTGCAGACCCGGTCCGGCAAGCGCACCGCCAAGGCGGCGCTGAAGATCGCCGTCGAGATGGCCAGAGACACGCTGATCACCAGGGAAGAAGCGGTCGCGCGCATCGATCCTGCCTCGCTCGATCAATTGCTGCATCCGACCATCGACCCGAAGGCCGCGCGCGACGTCATCGGCGTCGGCCTGCCGGCGTCTCCCGGGGCTGCCACCGGCGAAATCGTCTTTTCCTCCGCCGATGCCGAGGACCTCAAGGCACAGGGCCGCAAGGCGATCCTGGTGCGCATCGAGACCAGCCCCGAAGACATCCACGGCATGCATGCGGCGGAAGGCATCCTGACCACGCGCGGCGGCATGACCAGCCATGCGGCCGTCGTCGCGCGCGGCATGGGCAAGCCTTGCGTTTCGGGCGCCGGCTCGCTGCGCGTCGACTACAAGGCCGGCACGCTGCTTTCGATGGGGCAGACCTTTCGCAAGGGCGACATCATCACCATCGACGGTGGCAATGGCCAGGTGCTGAAGGGCGCCGTGGCCATGCTGCAGCCTGAACTTTCGGGTGATTTCGCCGCCATCATGGAATGGGCGGACGCGGTGCGCCGCATGAAGGTGCGCACCAATGCCGAAACGCCGCTCGATGCACGCATGGCGCGCTCCTTCGGCGCCGAGGGCATCGGGCTTTGCCGGACCGAGCACATGTTCTTCGACGGCGCCCGCATTGTCGCCATGCGTGAGATGATCCTGGCCGACACCGAGAAGGATCGGCGCGCCGCCCTGGCGAAGCTCCTGCCCATGCAGCGCTCGGATTTCCTGGAACTGTTCGAGATCATGGCCGGCCTGCCGGTGACGATTCGCCTGCTCGATCCGCCGCTGCACGAATTCCTGCCCAAGACCGAGGCTGAAATCGCCGAGGTCGCCGCCGCCATGAATGTCTCGCCCGACAAGCTCAGGCAGCGCACCGAGGCCCTGCACGAGTTCAATCCGATGCTCGGCCATCGCGGCTGCCGGCTGGCCGTCTCCTATCCCGAGATCGCCGAGATGCAGGCGCGCGCCATCTTCGAGGCCGCCGTCGAGGCTGGCAAGAAGGCCGGCGCGCTGGTGGTGCCCGAGATCATGGTGCCGCTGGTCGGCCTGGTGAAGGAACTCGATTACGTGAAGGCCCGCATCGATGCGGTCGCCAAGAGTGTCATGGCCGAGAGCGGCGTCAACATCGATTACCTGACTGGAACCATGATTGAGCTCCCCCGCGCGGCGATCAGGGCCCATGTGATCGCCGAGTCGGCCGAGTTCTTTTCCTTCGGCACCAACGACCTCACCCAGACCACCTTTGGCATTTCGCGCGACGACGCGGCCTCGTTCCTGGAAACCTATCGCCAGAAGGGCATTATCGAGCAGGATCCGTTCGTCTCGCTCGACATTGATGGCGTTGGTGAACTGGTCCGCATGGCTGCCGAAAAGGGCAGAAGGACGCGGCCCGATATCAAGCTCGGCATCTGCGGCGAACACGGCGGCGATCCCGCGTCGATCCGGTTCTGCGAGGAGGTCGGCCTCGACTACGTGTCCTGCTCGCCCTATCGCGTGCCGATCGCCAGGCTGGCTGCCGCACAGGCGGCGGTGCTGAACGCGAAGGCGAGCAAAGGTTAGGATCTTAGCCCTCGCCAAAATTTACGGTTTTGTATAAAAACTCACGTGAACATGCGGACGGCATCGCGTAGTCTCGACATTGTTCCTGCCCAGTTTTGCGGACGGCCGCCAATTGTCCCCGGAATCCGATGTTGCAGATATCACCCCCACCGTTCCGCTTGATCCTGATCATTCAAACGAAGTTCATCGGGGATGTCGTCCTCGCCTCGACGCTCGCCAGGAACCTGCAACTCGAATTCCCCGATGCCAGGATCGTGTTTCTCTGCGAAGCACACTTCAAAAGCTTCGTGGTTGCACACGGCATCGCTTCCGAGGTGGTCACGTTCCGGCGCTCCCGGATGCGCGGCACTCCGCTGGAGCGCGGAAAAGAACTCTATGCCGTGGTGCGGGCGCTACGCGACTTCCGTTTCGACCTGACGATCGACCTGACCGATTCAAAGACCTCGCGCATTGTCAGTGGGCTCGTCAACGCAAAGACCCGCGTCGGCTACAATCCTCCCGAAAGGCCTCTCAAGCTGCTGGAGCGGCAGCCCGCCAATCTGTTTGCCAAGCCGTTCGGGTTTGGCGGCCAGCATTTTGTCTATCGCTATCTTTCGCCGCTTGAAGCGCTCGGCGTCGATCTGCGCGTGACGATGCCAAGCATAGAGCCGCTGCCGTTCGAGACCGACAAAGCCTTGGCGCTCCTGGGCGAGCATCATCTCGACCCAAACGGCTTCATGGCCGTGCATGCGGGTGCGAGCTTCAAGGGCCGGCAATGGCAGCCGGAGCGGTTTGCCGAGGCGATCGACCAAATTGCAACGGACACCGGCCTAGGCGTCGTCCTGGTGGGAGGGCCGGACGAACGCGAGACCGCCGGGCGGATCCTCGCCAGGACGGCGACGCCGGTCGTCGACCTTGTCGGGACGCTGTCGCTCGAGAGCCTGTTGGCCGTTCTGAAACAGGCGCGGCTGTTTCTTGGCAATGAGAGCGGCCCTATGCATATGGCTGCCGCCGTGGGCACGCCGGTTGTCGGGCTTTTTGGTCTGACGGATCCGTCGCGCTGGGGGCCGGTCGGCGTGCCCAGCATCGCACTTCGGCCGCCGATGCCATGCGACTGCGTGGCCAAGGGCTTGTGTCGCTGGCCCGATCCCAGCAGGGTTTGCTGCGTCTGGCGTCTGGAGGTGAAGCCGGTCGTCGAAGCGGCGCGCGAACTCCTCTCGCGCACCGAGGTGAAGCGGGAACGCGCTGGCTGAATGGGGTTCGACCGTAAAGCCCGTTGAACTCGTGCACCGCGCGAGCGGTCAAATTGTCGCGACAGGCGATTTTCTGCTATCCATCGTCCCGATTTCCGCCTTCATGCGGGGTTTGGGATACCGGCTTGAAATCGTGAGAGCAATTCCAGGAAAAGTGCGTAACGCTTTCCTAGTGAATAGCGTCAAAACAAAAAGTTGGAGCGGGTCGCCGTTTCCGTGAAACGGTGAACTGCCCCAGTCAGGAATTCAGGTTTATGCGTCTGCTGCAAAGACATCTCTGCATGATCGCCATGTCGTTGGCGGCGGTATCCAGCGCCCATGCCGCTCCGTTGGTCGAACCCACGCTGCACATCAAGCCCGCGGCAAGTGGGACGGGCCGCGTTGCACTCACGCTCGATGCCTGCGGTGGACAGACCGACACACGCATTCTCACGGCGCTGGTGGAAAACAAGATACCGGCGACGATTTTCGTCACCGGCATCTGGCTGAAGCGGAACGCCGCGGCCGTCGAGATCATGCGGGCGCATCCCGACCTTTTCGAGCTGGAAAATCACGGCGGGCGTCATATTCCAGCGGTCGACACGCCACAGAAGATCTATGGCATACGCAGCGCCGGCAGCCCGGAGGCCGTATTGGCAGAGGTGGAGTCCGGTGCCGCGGCTCTTGCCAGGACCGGCGAGCCGGCGCCGAAATGGTTCCGTGGCGCAACGGCCGAATACAGCCCTGCGGCCATCGCGATGATCCGTAAACTGGGCTTCAAGATTGCCGGCTTCTCGATCAATGGCGACGGCGGCTCGTTGCTCGGCGCCAAGGAAACCGCCAGGCGCATCGCCGCGGCCAAGGACGGTGACGTCATCATCTCCCACATCAACCAGCCGACCCACGCCGCCGGCGAGGGCGTGGTCCAGGGCCTGCTGGCGCTCAAGGCCAAGGGCATGACCTTCGTGCGTCTGGACGATGCCGATGGCGTCGGCAATCACGGCACCACCGACTGAGGCGCGCCTATAGTCAGGGGAGCCCTGAGCGCCTTCCGGTCGAATGCTCAGCCCGGCTTGGCTTCGATGCTGACTTTGCTGGCGTAGAACGCCCCGTGGTCGCGGATGTCGGTCATTTCGTCGAAGGGATGCCGATAGGCCCACATCGCGTCCCTGCCCGCTTCGCCCGCGGCCAGCACGCTCCAATAGCTGGCATCGCCCTTATAGGGGCAATGGGTCGAGTGCTGGGTGCTGCTCAGCCTGTCGAAATCGATGTCGGCGAAGGGAATGTAGAAGACCGGGGGATAGGGGGCTTCGGTCAGCACCTTGGCTTTGGTGGATGACGCGATAACCGTATCGCCGGCGCGCACGGTGACGGTGCCGACATAGGGCTCGACTGTGATGATCTTGTCGGGATTGCGCTGGAAGCCGGGTGCCGGATTGGCGATCTTGTCCATGCTGGTTCTCCTTGCCTCGCCCCCTAAGGTGTGGCGGACATGGCTGTTGCGCAAGGTCCGTTCGCATCAAGAATGCAGGAGCCAACCGCCGGAGCGTGGCGAACGCTTGTAGCGCTCTCGAGCGTCGGCCGAGGCTCAGGCGGCGGTTTTGAATGCGTCCATCAGTCCGGCATAGGCTGCCGCGATGCCGGCCACCGGATTGCTGCTTCTCGAAACCGTTTCGACTTTCAGCGAGCCACCGCCGGTCGGCAAGGTGAGCAGCAGGAACTGGCGATTGCCGCCATCGCCGACGGATGCCGCCGCGACGTGCTGGCCTTCCCCTTCATTCTCCACGCACATCTTGAACAGCAGCGTGCCGCCGACCGCTTCGAGCGCGCCGCCGACAACTTCAACAAATTCGTCTTCGGAAACAGTCTTTTCGTCCGGCACCAGATCAGCCAGGCTTTCCGCAATTGTGCTCTCAAGGGCTTTGTCGTCGAGCTGCGCGTCCATGCGAACCTCTTTCAGTCGCCAATCGCCCCTTGCCCGTTAACGAAGCTTAACGCCGACGATGGCCGGATTGTGGCGGATTTCCCGGTCGCTCGGGACGACACTGCCATCACCATCACGGTTTTGAACCTCCTGCCATCTCGGTGGCACTGACGTTCGGCAGCCCAAAATCCAAAACATCCCAGAATTCAACCGCTTGCCGCGGCGGCACGGATCCTGAAATTCGTTCGCCGCGCAAGCGGGTGACTGGACAATCCCTCGGTTCGCTTCACAATGAGCCAAAGCTACGACGCAAAAAGCGCAAGGGGAGGAGGAACGAGATGCTGGGGCTGATGCAGGAATGGCCGCTGCTGTGCCATAAGCTCATCGACAACGCTGAACGGCAGCATGGCGTGCGCGAGATCGTGTCGCGCTCCATCGAGGGACCGATCGTGCGCACCACCTATGCCGACATCCATCGTCGGTCTCTCAAGGTTGCCCAGCGACTGGAGCGAGACGGCTACGGGTTGGGCGACCGCATCGCCACTCTGGCCTGGAACACCGCGCGCCACATCGAGGCCTGGTACGGTATCATGGGCGTCGGCGCGATCTATCATACGCTCAATTCGCGCCTGTTTCCCGAGCAGATCGTCTGGATCATGAATCATGCCGAAGACAAGGCCGTCTTCGTCGACCTCACCTTCATACCATTGCTCGAGAAGATCGCCGGTGCCGTCAAATCGCTGAAGAAGGTGATCGTGCTGACCGACAAGGCGCACATGCCGCAAACGACCTTGCCCAATGCCGTCGCCTATGAGGAGTGGCTTGACGAGGTCGATGGCGATTTCGCCTGGAAGACCTTCGATGAAGGCACCGCCGCCGGCATGTGCTACACGTCGGGCACGACAGGCGATCCCAAGGGCGTCGTCTACAGCCATCGCTCGAACGTGCTGCACGCCATGATCGCCGCCATGCCCGACGCGATGGGCCTGTCGGCTCGCGACACGATCCTGCCCGTGGTGCCGATGTTTCACGCCAACGCATGGGGTCTTGGCCAGAGCGCGCCGATGATCGGCGCCAAGCTGGTCATGCCCGGCTGCAGGATGGATGGCGCCTCGATTTATGAACTGCTCGACACCGAGAAGGTGACGTTCAGTGCCGCCGTGCCGACCGTCTGGATGATGCTGCTGCAATATCTGGAGGAGACCGGCAAGAAGCTTCCCTATCTGAACAAGGTCGTTATCGGCGGCTCGTCCTGCCCGCGCGCGATCATGACGAAATTCCAGGACAATTACGGTGTCCAGGTCATCCACGCCTGGGGCATGACCGAAATGTCGCCGCTCGGCACACTGTGCACCTTGAAGCCGGAATATGCCTCTCTCGAGGGTGAGGCCCGGCTGGATGTGAAACAAAAACAGGGCTATGCGCCTTTCGGCGTCGAAATGAAGGTGACCGACGACGAGAACAATGCGCAACCCTGGGATGGCAAGACCTTTGGCCGGCTCAAGGTGCGTGGACCGGCCGTCGCTCGCGCCTATTATGGTGGCGCCGGCGCGGAGCAGTTCGATGAAGATGGCTGGTTCGACACCGGAGACGTCGCTCACATCGACGCCAGCGGCTACATGCAGATCACCGATCGGGCCAAGGACGTCATCAAGTCCGGCGGCGAATGGATTTCGACCATCGATCTCGAGAATCTGGCCGTCGGTCATCCGGACGTGGCCGAAGCAGCGGCCATCGGCGTCCATCATTCGAAATGGGGCGAGCGGCCCTTGCTGGTCATCGTTGCCAAGCCGGGCAAGGAGCCGACCAAGGCTGATATTCTCGACTTCATGAGCGGCAAGGTGGCCAAGTGGTGGATGCCCGACGATGTCGCTTTCGTCGGCGAAATACCGCACACCGCCACCGGCAAGATCCAGAAGATCACCTTGCGCCAGCAGTTCAAGGACTACCGCTTGCCGACGGATTGACAGGATGTTGCGTGTTTCGGCTTCAAGCCGCCGCGAAAAGGCACTAAACCTCCGTCCGGGTGGGGCAGCGTAGAGAAGAATGGTTAGCATTCCCGAACGGCAAACGTCGAAGGCCGCCGGCTGGTCGCGGCGCACGGCCGCGTTTTCAGCGGTGCTTTTGCTGACCGACTTCGTCGGACACCGATTCGATCTCGTCGAAACGCCGGTGTTCCTGTGGGTGCTGGGCATTGTCGCGCTGCTGGCGGCGCTGGCGCTGTTGTTCGCCGCGTTCGCCTTTTCGAGGCTGTGGAAATTCGGTGACCGCGGCGGCCGCGACCTGACAGTCGGCGCCTTGCTGGCGCTGCTGGTGCTGATCCCCTACGGCATTGCCGCCTACTGGGCGACGATCTATCCGCCGCTCAAGGACATCTCGACCGATTTCGACGATCCGCCCGCGCTTGACGTCAGTGACCGGACAAAGGACATGAATGTGCTGTCCCCGTCGACACCGGGCGAACAGCGGCTGCAAAACGACAGCTATCCGCTGGTCACCGCACGCAGCTACGACCTGCCATTCGAGACCGTCGTCAATGCCGTCGAAACCGTACTCGACCGGCGCAACTGGGATCTTTCCGAACCCTATCCCGATCTTGCCGGGCAAAGTGACGTGACCATTACCGCTGTCGCCAAAGGCTTCGTGCTCGGCCTTCCCGCAGATGTGGCGATCCGTGTGAGGGACGATGGCGGCACAGTGATCGTCGATATGCGGTCGGCTTCGCGGTACGGCCGCTATGATCTTGGCGACAATGCCGCGCGCATCACCGATTTCCTGGCGGAACTGGATCAGGAAGTCGCCGGCCAGGTCGGTGCGGCCCCAGCCGAATAGCCGTTTTCCTGCGCCAGCGTGCAGGGCGGGCTTGGTACCTATGGGGCCGGCGTGAAAATGCCGCCGATGGCGGGGGCCGCGTCTGTCGACACCATGCCGCGCGCCACGAGGTCCTCGAGATGGGCAAGCACCGACAGTCCGGCCGCACCATGCAGCCGGGGATCAGTGTCGCGATAGATTGCCTTGACCATGTCGGCAACCGTCCGGTCGCCGGCTCTGATACGCTCCAATATGGCCCGCTCGCGCATCTTGCGATGCGCCTTCAATCCGCGCATGAAAGCGCGCGCCGCCGTTACCGGTCCGCCGTGCCCGGGCAAGAGCAGGCGGTCGTCGCGCTCGATCAGTCTGTCCAGCGATGCCATGTAATCGGCCATTGCTCCATCCGGCGGCGCGACGATGGACGTCGCCCACGCCATGACGTGATCGGCCGAAAACAGGATGCCGGTTCCCTCCAGTGCGAACACCGCGTGATTGGCCGTGTGACCGGGGGTCAGAACCGTGCGGATCGCCCAGCCGTCGCCTTTGACCAACTCGCCGTCCGGCAGCGCAATGTCGGGAACGAAAGCTGTGTCGGCGCTGGCGTCGAGCGCATTGGTCTCGCCGATGTGCAACGGCCTTGCCGGCCGGTGCGGCCCCTGCGCCAGCACGATGGCGCCGGTGCGCTCTTTCAGCCGGGCCGCCAGCGGGGAATGGTCGCGATGCGTGTGGCTGACGAAAATATGGCTGACCGGCCTGCCGGCGATCACGTCGAGCAAGGTTTGCAGGTGCGCCTCATCATCCGGCCCGGGATCGATCACTGCCAGCGTGTCGCGCCCGACGACATAGCTGTTGGTGCCATGAAAGGTGAAGGGACTGGGATTTCCAGCCGTGACGCGCTGCACGTCCGGTGCCACGTTCACGCCTTGGCCATAGTTCGGATCGAAGCTGGTATCGAATTTGAGAGCCATGTCTTTTCGAACCATGTCGGCACATTGTTCCCGGAACGGCAAAACCGATTGCCGCATAGCACGCAAGCCAATATAGGAAAATGTAAGGACCGCGATTAGTGGATCGCGGCGGACCGGATTGGGGAAGACCATGGCAACTGCAACGACGATGCGCCCGCTTGTTTCTCTGGCTTTGCCGCAGGAAGGCGCGGCGCGACTGGCAACACAGCTTTTCCTGGCGATCGCGGGAACGCTGCTGCTGACCCTGTCGGCCAAGACCAGGGTGGTGCTGGGCCCCGTCGACATCTCGATGCAGACGCTCGCCGTCTTCCTGATCGCCGCCGCCTTCGGCATGCGTCTCGGTGTCGCCACGCTTTTGCTCTACATGGCGGAGGGCGCGATGGGTTTCCCGGTCTTCCAGGGTACGCCGGAGAAGGGCATCGGCATTGCATACATGCTCGGTTCGACGGGCGGCTATCTCGCTGGCTTCGTGGTCATGGCGGCGATTGTCGGCTGGGCCGCCGATCGCGGCTGGGATCGCCATCCGATAAAGCTTTTCAACGCGATGCTGGTTGCCGAGGTGGTGATGATGGCGATGGGCTTTGCCTGGCTGGCGCTGTTGATCGGTCCGGAAAAATCCTGGCAGTTCGGCGTCGTGCCGTTCATCGTCGGCGACCTGATCAAGGTTGCCCTCGCCGCAAGCCTTGTGCCGGCTGTCTGGTCGCTGCTGAAGCGCTCCTGAGCCCTGCAAGAAGCTTGGCGTGCCATAGACGTCAGGGGGCTGTTCCCGAAGGCGGGTGCTGCTGATGAAGGTTCTGGTTACCGGCGCTGCCGGCTTCATAGGCTATCATGTCGCCAGGCGGCTGCTGGAGCGCGGCGACGAGGTTGTCGGCATCGACAGCGTCAACGATTACTACGATCCGCGGATCAAGCAGGCGCGGCTGCGGCTCCTGGCCGAGGCGAGCCGAAGCACCAATGCCGGCTATCATTTCATCCACGGCAATCTTGCCGACAGAGGGATCGTGGACGGCTGCTTTGCCGATCACGCCTTCGACCGGGTGATCCATCTGGCCGCCCAAGCCGGGGTGCGCTACAGCCTGGAAAACCCGCGCGCCTATGTCGAAAGCAACATCGTCGCCTTCACCAACATGCTGGAGGCCTGCCGCAACGGCGGCATGGCGCACCTGACCTATGCCAGCACCTCGAGCGTTTACGGCGCCAACACCGACATGCCGTTTTCCGAGCATCGCCCGGCCGACCATCCCCTGCAGTTCTACGCCGCGACCAAGCGCGCCAACGAACTGATGGCGCACAGCTATAGCCATCTGTTCGGGTTGCCGACCACGGGCTTGCGTTTCTTCACTGTGTACGGCCCGTGGGGGCGTCCCGACATGGCGCTGTTCCTGTTCACCAGGAGCATCCTGGCCGGCGAGCCGATCAAGCTGTTCAACAATGGCAACCACACGCGCGACTTCACCTATGTCGATGACATCGCCGAAGGCGTGATCCGGGCCAGCGACAGTCCTGCCGCCGGCAACCCGGCCTGGGATTCAAATCATCCGGATCCGGCAACGAGCAGTGCCCCCTGGCGTATCTTCAACATCGGCAACAGCAACCCGGTCAAGTTGACCGCCTATGTCGAGGCGCTGGAAAGCGCGCTTGGCCGCAAGGCCATCATCGAACTCTTGCCGCTGCAGGCAGGCGACGTGCCGGACACTTTCGCCGACACGTCCGCACTGCAAGAGGCCGTCGGCTATCGCCCCAACACGTCCGTGTCCGACGGGGTAGGGCGGTTCGTCGAGTGGTATCTGGCGTATTTTGGGCGAGGGTAACAAAGGTCACGTCTATGCGCGCCAAACAGTCCTCTCGTTTATCGCTTGCCGCATTGACAAGCCATTGTATGAAACCTAAGCACGGACACTCAGGGCCGGGGGGCTTTGGCATGTCAAGGAGAGCTTCTTGAAAGGAATTATCCTTGCTGGAGGCAGTGGAACGCGTCTTTATCCACTAACATTAGCAGTCTCTAAGCAGATCCTCCCGATATACGACAAGCCGATGATCTATTATCCGCTGAGCGTGTTGATGCTCGCGGGTATCCGTGAGATTCTGATCATTTCGACGCCGCGTGACCTGCCGGCCTTCCGTGAGTTGCTCGGCGACGGATCTGAGTTCGGGCTGGCTTTGTCTTATGCGCAGCAACCGCAACCCAATGGCCTCGCGGAAGCCTTTATCATTGGTCGCGATTTCATCGGCAAGGATGGCGTGTCGATGATCCTGGGCGACAACATATATTTTGGCGACGGGCTGTCGCAGCTTTGCCGCACCGCGGCGTCGCGCAAGGAGGGTGCTTCGGTGTTTGCCTACCATGTCGAGGATCCCCAACGCTATGGCGTGGTGTCCTTCGACAAGGCGACCGGCACAGCGCTGACGATTGAGGAAAAACCACAGAAGCCGAAGTCCAACTGGGCCGTCACGGGTCTCTACTTCTACGACAACGAAGTCGTCGACATCGCCCCAACCATCCGGCCCTCGGTGCGCGGCGAGCTCGAGATCACGGCCGTCAACAATGTCTACCTCGAGCGCGGTCAGTTGCACGTGCACCGTTTGGGCCGCGGCTATGCCTGGCTCGACACCGGCACCCATGACAGTTTGCATGAAGCCTCTTCCTTCGTGCGCACGATCGAACATCGCCAGGGCATCAAGGTTGCCTGTCCGGAGGAAATCGCCCTCGAACAGGGCTGGCTGACGGCGGACAAGGTGCTGGAGCGCGCAACCCGCCTGGGAAAGAACGAGTACGCCGCCTATCTGCGCCGGCGTGTCGCCGATCTTTCGGAGGGCTAGATGCTGGAGGTGAGATCGCTTGGCATCGATGGCGTGCTGGAAATCGTTCCGAAGCGACATGGCGACGCACGCGGCTTCTTCATTGAAACCTACAATGCCGAGCGCTTTTCGCGGGCCGGCATCGACCTGCTTTTCGTGCAGGACAACCATTCTTATTCCGCTGCAGCCGGTGTCTTGCGCGGGCTTCACTACCAGCTCGCACCGCGCGCCCAGGACAAGCTGCTGCGCGTCATCCGTGGCGGCATCCTCGACATCGCGGTCGATATCCGCCGCGGTTCGAAAACCTTTGGAAAATGGGTCGCTCTCGAAGTGTCGGCGCAGAAGGGCAACCAGATTCTGGTGCCAAAGGGTTTCGCGCATGGCTTTGTGACGCTCGTGCCTGACACCGAGGTCCTGTATAAGGTGACCGACACCTATTCGCCCGAGCATGACCGGTCGATTCGTTTCGACGATCCCGCCATCGGCATAGAATGGCCTTCGCTGCCTGGCGGTTTCCAGCTTTCGGACAAGGATCTCAAGGCGCCGGCGCTGGCCAATGCCGAGGTGTTCGCCTGATGGGTGTTGTTAAAGGACCAGACATTTGCGTCGTGGGGACAGCGGCATGAATTTTCTCGTGACAGGCGGCGCCGGCTTCATCGGCTCGGCGGTATGCCGGCATCTATGTACCAATCCGGCCTACCGGGTGACCAATCTCGACAAGCTGACCTATGCCGGCAACCTCGCCTCGCTGCGGCCGATCGAGAATGCGCACAATTACCGCTTCGCCCAGGCCGATATCTGCGACGAGAGGGCGGTGCTCGATCTCCTGCGCCGTGACGATATCGACGTCGTCATGAACCTCGCCGCCGAGAGCCATGTCGACCGCTCGATCGACGGGCCGGGCGCTTTCATAGAGACCAACATCGTCGGCACCTACAAGGTCCTCAATGCCGCACTCGAATATTGGCGCGGCCTGTCGGACAACAGGAAAAGCCGCTTCCGCTTCCACCACGTCTCGACCGACGAGGTGTTCGGCGACCTGCCTTTCGACGGTGGCATGTTCGTCGAGGAGACGCCTTACGCACCGTCCTCGCCCTATTCCGCCTCCAAGGCGGCCTCCGACCATCTGGTGCGCGCCTGGCACGAGACCTACGGCCTGCCGGTCGTGCTCTCCAACTGTTCGAACAATTACGGCCCCTATCATTTCCCCGAAAAACTGATCCCGCTCGTCATCCTCAACGCGCTCGACGAAAAGCGGCTGCCTGTCTATGGCGCCGGCGCCAATGTGCGCGACTGGCTGTTCGTCGAGGATCACGCGCGGGCCCTGGAACTGGTCGCCACCAGGGGCATGCCGGGCGAGAGCTACAATGTCGGCGGCAATTCGGAGCGCACCAACCTCGCCGTCGTCGAAACGATCTGCGGCCTGCTCGACATCAGGCGTCCGCGGGCCGGCGGCGAGCCCTATCGCGAGCTGATCTCCTTTGTCACCGACCGCCCCGGCCACGACCGCCGCTACGCCATCGATGCCTCCAAGATCGGCCGTGAGCTCGGCTGGACGCCGAGGGAGAATTTCGACAGCGGTCTTGCCAGAACCGTGGACTGGTTCCTCGACAACAAATGGTGGTGGGGGCCGATCCGCGAACAGCGCTATGCCGGCGAAAGATTGGGCGAAGCACGCAAGGTGAGCGCGTGAGGATCGTCGTCACCGGACGCGACGGCCAGGTCGCGGCAAGCCTTCTGGAGGCCGGCCAGGCACGCGCCGGCGTCGAGGTCGTCGCCATCGGCCGCCCGGAGCTTGATCTCGCAAGGCCCGAGACCGTCATCGACGCCATAGCAGCGGGCAAGCCCGATATCGTCGTGTCGGCCGCCGCTTACACGGCCGTGGACCAGGCCGAGGACGAGCCCGATCTGGCCTTCGCGGTCAACGCGACCGGCGCCGGCAAGGTGACTGAAGCGGCAGCGCGGCTCGGCGTTCCCGTCATCCACCTTTCGACCGACTATGTCTTCGATGGTTCGAAGGACGGCGCCTATGTCGAGACCGACGCGACCGCGCCGCTCGGCGTCTACGGCGCCTCAAAGCTCGCCGGCGAACAGGCGGTGGCGGCAGCCAATCCGCGCCACCTGATCCTGCGCACCGCCTGGGTCTACAGCCCGTTCGGCAGGAATTTCGTCAAAACCATGCTGCGGCTGGCCGCCGACCGCGACGAGATTTCGGTGGTCGCCGATCAATGGGGCAACCCCACCTCGGCACTCGATATCGCCGACGCGATCCTGCATGCGGCCGCCATGTTGCATGGCGACAAGGGGTCCGCCGCGTTCGGCATCCATCATCTGGCCGGCACCGGCGAGACCAACTGGAGCGGTTTTGCCCGCCACATCCTCGACACAAGCCGCGTGTCTGGTGGTCCCTGGGCGCGGGTACGGGACATTGCTACGATGGACTATCCGACCAAGGCGCGCCGCCCCGCCAACTCCCGGCTATCGAGCGCGAAGTTCGCCGCCAGCTTCGGCTGGACCGCGCCGGACTGGCGGCAATCGACGGAAGCGATAGTGCGCCGGCTTCTGACAGGTGAGACGAAACAGGCATTGACTGCATGAACAAGCACCCCTCGGCAGAAAACCTGCAGGATGCGGCGCCCGTCGGCGAGCCGAAAACACGCAAGCCGAAGCCGAAAGCGGCCAAGCGCACCTGCATCATGGTGCTCGGCATGCATCGCTCGGGCACCAGCGCGCTGACGAGGGCGATCAGTCTGCTTGGCGCGGAACTGCCGAAGAATCTGCTGCCGCCAGCTCCGAACAACAATGAGCGGGGATTTTGGGAGCCTGCCCCTTTGGTTGAATTGCATGAGCGGATGCTTGCGGAAGGTGGAAGCCAGTGGGACGACTGGCGTGGTTTCGATATCGCAAACCTTTCGAAACGAAGGGTCCAGCATTACAAGGCTGAAATCGCGCGCCTTCTCGTCGATGAGTTTTGCGAAGCTGAACTATTCGTCCTCAAGGAGCCGCGAGTATCTCGGTTCGTGCCTCTCTATGCGGACATACTCAAGGCCATGAAGGTTGACGTCCGCTATGTGCTCGTCAGCCGAAACCCGCTTGCGGTAGCCGCCTCTCTCCAAAAGCGGGACCGTTTCACCCTCGGCTTCTCCAGTCTGCTTTGGCTACGCCATGAGTTGGATGCAGAAAGCGCGACAAGGGGCAAGCAGCGTGTCTTGGTTTCCTATGAGGATATGATGGCCGGGTGGCGGCCGACGCTTGCAAAGATCGTTGACGAACTGGACCTCGCTTGGCCTCGCTCGCTCAACGAGGCCGCTATCGAGATTGACCGAAATCTTTCCGAAGAGCACAGGCACCATGTCGCCAGTACCGCGCAGCTCATCGCCGACGAGCGTATCTCTGTCTGGGTCAAAGAAGCGTACGCAGCCCTCAAGGCTCTCGCCGACAACGAGGGCGACAAGGTGGCGATCATCACCCTCGACAGGGTGAAGGCCGAACTGGATGCCGTTTCGGCGGCTTCGGGCGACGCCTTCTTTTCGGAACTGGATACTCGTCTGAAAGTCTCGCATGAGAATTTGGCAGGGCAGAGACAACTGTCCGCGCAGCGTGCCAGCGAGATCGCCAGACTAACGGCCGAGCGTGATCAAGAAGCAGCGCAAGCTGCCGAGCGTGAGGCGCAGTTTGCGCAGAACCGCCAAGAATGGCAGCAGCAGATCGAACTGCGAGACAACGAAATCGCCAGGGCGAGGCTCGAGCATGAGGGCGCGACCGTGCAAGTGGCCAGGCGTGAGGCGCAGTTTGCTCTTAGCCGCGAAGAGTGGCAGCGACAGATCGAGCAGCGTGATACCGAGATCGCCAAGCTGGCAGCCGAGCGCGAGCAGGCGAAGGAAACTGCCTCGGCATTGCGTGCCGTTGTTGCACAGATTCATGCCAGCCACTCGTGGATTGTGACGCGTCCGCTTCGTGTCATGGCCCGCCTGTTTCGAGGCCAGGTGACGCTCTCTGCTTTGATCAGAAAAGCGTTTGGCCCGAGTGTTGAGACACACGTACATTCAACATCCGTTGTCCCAAGGTCACGGTTCGCAAGTATCTTATACTATTTGCGGATTGTGTCGAAGGAGGCAGTTAAGCGAATCCGAACACCAAGAGATGCGCATGTTGCGTTGAAGCGTGTGTTCAAAGCACTGGACACAGGTGGGCCTGCTGCTCTCTTATCAGATATCCGGCGAATAGACTCACCTAGTGTTCAGGGGCTGAATTACACATCATGGATCTCGCAGTATGACGCACTTTCCGATCACGATATCGGTGCAGTAAAGTCACTCATACGCAGCCTGCCAGACAAACCTCTGATCTCGATCGTAATGCCGGTTTACAATACATCGGAATGCTTCCTGCGGGAAGCGATCGAAAGTGTGTTGGCACAGCACTATGAACACTGGGAACTTTGCATTGCCGACGACGCCTCGACCGACGGCTCCACCGTCGGAATTCTACGTGAATATGCCGAACGGGACTCGCGCATTAAATTGATTTTTCGACCCGAAAATGGGCACATCTCCCGCGCGTCGAATTCGGCTATCTCACTATGCACTGGAAAATGGATTGCATTCCTTGACCACGATGACACGCTTGCTCCCCACGCTTTGGTTTGCGTCGCAAAGGCGTTGGCCGACTATCCGGATGCAAGGTTGTTGTACTCCGACGAAGACAAGATAAATGAGAACGGAGAGCGCTGCGATCCCTACTTCAAGTCTGATTGGAACTTGGATCTATTTAGGTCACATAATTTAATTACGCATCTCGGCGTATATTTCGCACAAACTATTCGCGATATTGGTGGTTGTCGGCCGGGGTTTGAGGGGGCCCAAGACTATGACCTTGCTCTCAGGTTCACCGAGGTCATAAAACCAGAGCAGATTGTTCACATTCCCCACGTCCTTTACCATTGGCGCTCCCATGCGGGCAGCACTGCGAAAACGTCCGATTCCAAACCATATGCGATGCTTGCCGGGGAGCGAGCCCTGAATGAGCATTTGAAGCGAGTTGAACCGAACGGTGTCGCAAAGCTCGTTGGTTTCGGTTTCAGCACTCGCTATTCGATAGCTACCCCATTACCCTTGGTAAGTGTGATAATCCCCACGCGCGACGCGCATCAGCTTGTCAGAACATGCGTTGATTCAATCACGAAACTAACGACATATAGAAATTTCGAAATCATCCTTATTGACAACGGGTCTACTGATCCGGATGCGTTGCAGTACTTTTCGCAACTTTCAAGAGATGGCGTTGCTCGCGTGATTCGAGATGACGGTCCTTTCAATTTCTCTCGATTGAACAATGCCGCTGTTGAAATAGCCGCAGGAGAAGTGATCGCTCTTTTAAACAATGACATTGAAGTGATTGCGCCAGATTGGTTGACCGAAATGGTCGAACACGCCCTCCGCCCAGGTATCGGCGCGGTTGGTGCGCGGCTTCTCTATCCGAACGGCACGCTTCAACATGGCGGTATTGTGATGGGGCTCGGAGGTCTCGCGGCGCATGCACATCACGGATTTGACAGGTGGTCTCCAGGATATATTGGGCGTGCGGCGCTTAGTCAGAACTTTGCTGCCGTAACCGGTGCTTGCTTAGTGGTCACGAAGGCGAATTACGCCTTGGTGGATGGTCTTAACGAGACCGATCTTGCGGTGGCTTACAACGATGTCGATTTCTGCCTGCGCCTTCGCGAAGCTGGCTTGCGGAATATATGGGTGCCTGGAGCTGAGTTATTTCACCACGAGTCGGCAACTCGCGGATATGAAGAAACTCCCGAAAAGCTGGAGCGGTTTGCAAGAGAGCAGGCATATATGTTGAAGCGTTGGCCGGAAATTATTGCCCATGATCCATACTATAGCCTAAATCTAACTTTGGATCGAGGCGATTTCTCCATTGCTTTTCCCCCAAGAGCGGCAAAGCCATGGAAAGCATTAGACAATCTGTGTTGAATAAAACGGTACAAAAGGGAGAAAGATTGTGCTGGTGAACGAACGGTACTCTTCAGAGCTGCCCTCGAAGCAAGCTGCCATAGATGTCTTTGCGGGTCGCTGGACTTCCGGATTTCCGAAGGAGTCTGGCTTGTCGAGCGGAGGCGTCGTGCCACTCTTCGAAGATCCTCGAATTGCTTATCTGGTGACCAAACTTGGTGCATCGATCGTTGGCGTTAACGCTGTAGAGTTAGGCCCCTTGGAGGGAGGTCATAGCTATTCGTTGATCCGTGCTGGAGTCGGAAGTCTTCTCGCGATCGAGGGAAACTCGTTTTGTTACTTGAAAACACTTATCACGAAGGAGGTGCTTGATCTAAAGAACCTTCATGTCGAGTATGGTGAGGTAGAGAAGTGGCTTGATAAGTCCGACGAAAGGTTTGAGCTTATCGTTGCGAGCGGCATATTGTATCACTTTGTCGATCCCCTTCGCGCATTAGTGAATATGACGAATCGCTCGGAGACAATATTTCTATGGACGCATTTTTTTGACGAGGAGTACATGCCGCAGGGGGATCGGCGGCGTGTTCCTTTTTCGGGTCGGGTGACTACTGCCGAATACAATGGGTACACTGCCAAATATTATTGGCGCTCTTATTTGGGAGCTCAGACCACTGATCTTTTCAACGGCGGCGTTCATGACACTTCCGTATGGATGTCACGGGATGGCATTCTCGAAACGCTCTCCCGCGCAGGCTTCAGCGTCGAAGAGTCGTTTGTAGCAGGCGATCATGTGAATGGCCCGTCGGCTTGCTTTCTGGCACGGCGACGTTGAGGCGATTGTCCGAGATACCGTTCCGTTTTGTTGGTGGCAGATTTGGCGAATAGGTTCGTCCTCATATTTTCGCTCATCAGCCGTGAGATTGCCGGCCGCTATCGCGGCTCGGCGCTCGGCCTGTTCTGGTCGCTCCTCAATCCGCTATTTATGCTGGCTGTCTATACCTTCGTGTTCGGCGTGGTGATGAAGTCGCGTTGGACGATGCCTGAACAGCAGAGCGCGACACATTCGACCGGAGAGTTTGCGGTTGTTCTGTTTTGCGGGCTGATTGTCTTTCAATTCTTCGCGGAGGTGATTTCGCTGTCGCCCGGCTTGATCGTTGGCAACGCCAATTATGTCAAGAAGATCGTGTTTCCGATCCAGATCCTGCCAGTGGTTTCAGCTGGCGCAGCGTTGTTTCATGCGGCTGTCAGCTTGCTGGTGCTGCTCGTCTTTGCCTACATCGTCTTCGACCGCATCCCCGCAACGGTGGTGTTGGCTCCAGTGGTCTTCGTACCGCTGATTGTACTGGTAATCGGCATAGCCTGGATATTGGCTTCGATCGGAGTCTATTTTCGGGATATGGGCCAGATCGTCGCCCCGTTGGTGACCGCGATAATGTTTTTGTCGCCAGTTTTCTTCCAGAGGACATCATTGCCGCCTTGGCTCCAACCCTGGCTTTCCCTCAATCCGCTGGCAATTCCAGTCGAGAGTTTCCGCAATGTGGTGATTTTCGGTATGCAACCGGATTGGACAGCACTCGGCCTCTATTCGCTGGTGGCAATTGCGATCGCCTTTCTCGGTTATCAATTTTTCCAAAAGACTCGCAGGGGCTTTGCCGATGTCCTCTGACAAGCTGGGTGCTCGCGCCTCAAATGCCGCCGTTAGTGTGCGCAATGTCTCGAAACATTATGTAATGTTCGACCGGCCGGAAGACCGGTTCAAACAGATGGTCGTGCCGCGTCTGGAGCGGCTGATAGGCCGCCCGCCGCGTCGCTATTTTCGTGACTTCGCCGCTCTGTCGGGGGTCTCCTTCGAGATCGGGAGGGGCGAGACAGTTGGCATCATCGGGCGGAATGGTTCCGGAAAGTCGACGTTGCTGCAGATCATATGCGGCACATTGCAGCCAACCAGCGGCGCGGTCGAGGTCAACGGTCGCATCGCCGCACTGCTCGAGCTTGGCGCCGGATTCAATCCTGAATTTACCGGACGAGAAAACGTCTTCCTCAACGCGGCTATCCTCGGTGTGCCGCGCAAGGAGATGGAGTGGCGCTTCGACGACATCGCGCGTTTCGCCGATATCGGCCCCTTCATCGACCAGCCTGTGAAAACCTATTCGTCGGGCATGTACGTGCGCCTAGCCTTCGCTACGGCCATCAATGTCGACCCAGACATTCTGGTGGTGGACGAGGCACTTGCGGTGGGGGATGAGGCATTCCAACGCAAATGCTTCGCCCGCATTGAGGATATTAAGGACAAGGGGGGGACTATTCTGTTCGTCAGCCACGGCGCCCAAACTATCGTGCAACTCTGCACACGAGCCATACTGATCGATAACGGCGAGAAGATATTTGAAGGACGACCGAAGACGGTGACGGGTCACTACCAACGACTGGTCAACGCCAGTGTGGAGACAGCACCGGGGATCCGTGCTGGGATTCTGGCGTTGAGTTCTGCTCCAACGAAAGTCCAAGTAGCGGATAGCGTTTTTGATGGAGGCTTCGAAGATACGCAGGGAGCCATCAGGCAGCCGCCGTCAGCGTGCGAACCTTCTGCCATCTCGGCATCAGAGGACGATGGGCTGGCAGATTACCATGATCCCAGTCTCGTTTCGCGGTCTGCGGTAAGGCTTGAGGAACGGGGAGCAAGCATACGTGACATTCGCTTAGTCACGGTCTACGGCGATGCGGTAAACGTGTTGCGGCTGGGTAAACGTTATGTGTTGGAATACTATGTCGATTTCCACCTAGATGCCACCAATGTCTCATTCGGCTTTGCAGTTAGGACCGTTAGCGGTCTAACCGTGGCAGGTGCGATGAGTGCGGACGTTGCGTCGCTGAAAACCGCTGCAACTCGCGGATCGTGCGTGAAAGTTTGCTTCGAATTCAACTGTTTGCTGCTTCCGGGCACATATTTCGTTGGCGGCGCTGTCTATGGAACCAGCGAGCAAAGTTCGGATCTGATGCATCGGATGGTGGACGCACTAGTCATACGTGTAGCTCCCGAGAATGATTTGCTGGCTAAGGGCTTTTTCGACCTCTCGCCACAGCTAAGTCTGCAAAATGTTCAGGACTAAATTTCATGCGCGATCCACTTCTGGGAAGCGACGAGGTCAGCCAAGTGCTGTTACGGGCAGCCAAGCGCCGCACAGGTTTCTCCTTTGTGCGTTTGGGCGATAGCGAGGGTGCGTTACTTCTTTACGATCCCAAGACCGCAACGGAAAAAGATTATGAGTATTTTCACTGGATGTTCGGGCCCGACGTCGATCCGGACATGCTGATACAGCTAGCGCGGCAATTGCGGGCGGCGCTGGCAACTGCCGATCTGATCGGCAATCGGGACGACGTCTGGCTTGCCGACGCATCCGCATACGAACTCAAGCTGACCGATCCTGATTTCACCAACCGATTTCGTCGCAGCCTGAAACTGCGTGAGGTTGAAAAGTCTCTGGAAGACCACGCGGTGCGACGCCTATTTGGGTTGCATCGTTGGAGCCTCACCAATATGCGGCATGGTGTATCGCTCTGCTCGTCTTGGGTTCCCTATGATCTTGCCCTGCAGCATTTCTGGGAAAGATTGATCGTTTCTGCCAAGTCGGTGACGCTTATCCACTGCTCCCCCACACTGCCCGATCGATTAAGGCAGGTGCTAGGCGTCGAGGTTCAACATATTCGAATTCCGGATATGGCCGCCCATCGCGACCGATGGACTGATGATGATGGCACCGAATCGATCTACCCCGGCAGTTACGAGCGGGTACAAAAAACGATAGATACACCTCAGGGCGGTCGGCTTGTACTGATTGGGGCGGGCATACCAGGGAAAGCATATGCTGCCACAATAAGGCGGCAGGGCGGAGTTGCTCTTGACCTCGGCGGACTCTTGGACGCGTGGGATGATCGCGCCACGAGGCCACTAGTCTTCGCGACAAAGACACCGGCACGCGAGCCGTCTCGCGGGCATGAACCCTATATGCTACAAAAACCTTCGCGCCTGACCTCTTGGATGAGCGCCTTATCACAACGGTTCTATTTGTAAGCCGCAGAGCGCTATCGATTAAGTTATCGCCATGCGCAGCAAGCCGACACGGTTCTTGATGACCGGGACAGGCCTCGCACATGAAAATCTCAGATAAGGTGTTCGACATCAGTGGATAGGGCAGACCTGCGCGTAGCGATCCTCATGGGCACGAAAGACGGCGCGGCGTTCGTCGATGAGCAGTTGCAATCCCTGCTTGCCCAGTCCCATCCGCTCATCGATCTCTGGATCTCCGACGATGGCTCCGTCGACGGCACGCTCGCCATCATCGAGGCTTGGAAGTCCCGCTGGACAAAGGGCCTGATAACAGTGGTGGAGGGGCCGCGGCGAGGGTTCGCCGCCAATTTCCGTTCGATGATTCTCGACCGGCGCATCGATGCCGACTGCTATGCCTTCAGTGACCAGGACGACGTCTGGGAGCCGGACAGGCTGGAAAGCGCTATCCGATGGATGCAGGCATTCGGCGCGGAAATCCCGCTGATGTTCTGCTCGCGAACCGCGACCATGACCGAAACGGGAAGCCTTGTCGGCCACTCGCCCTTGTTCCGGCGGCCGCCGTCCTTCCGCAACGCGCTCGTGCAGAGCATTGGTGGCGGCAACACCATCCTGCTCAACCGCGCCGCGCGCGATCTGCTGTCCAAGGCTTCCGCGCGGTCAGACTTCGTCAGCCATGACTGGTGGGCCTATCTGATCGTCACCGGTGCCGGCGGCGTTGCCTGCTACGACCCGCGGCCGCTGGTGCGCTACCGGCAGCACGCCTCGAACCTGGTCGGCGCCAATGTATCGTGGCAGGCGAGGGTCTCGCGGCTTGGCCGGCTGTTCAAGGGCGAGTTTGCCGGCTGGACCGATCTCAATCTTGCGGGTCTGGCCGTCAATCGCGACCTCCTTACCCCTGAGGCGGCGGCGTGTGTCGATGTGTTCGCAAGCGGTCGGCAGGGCGGTCTTTTCCGGCGCCTGAGCGCGCTGCGGGCAAGCGGTGTCTATCGGCAGACTTTTGCCGGGACCCTGGGGCTCTATCTCGCATTTGTCCTGGGCCGCATCTGAACGTCGAATGGCGCGCCTGGTCGACCGTGGGGCGCCAGTCAAACGGCCTCGGATGCTATCGCCCGCGCCTTTTCAAGCGTCAGCGCCACGACCGCTGTTGCCCTGTCATGGTCCGCGGCCTCCGAGTAGCACCGGAGTTCCGGCGCGTTGCCGGACGGCCGCAGATGGATGATCTCGCCGGTCAGCATTCGTGCCCTGAGGCCGTCGGTTTCATCGACTTCGGCAACCGTCCCGAAAGGCGCCAGGAATTGCTGCAATGAATCCCGGTCCGCGAGCCGGCGCATCAGGCCTCGCGAAGTTTCCACGGGGAAGTTCTCCAGGCGCTCGCTCGCGCATGCCGGAAGCTTCCAAAGCTCGCGCTGATGCGACAGCGTGTTTCCCGTCGATGCGACCAGGCCGAGGACGGCGAGGATGGGGAGCAAGGAATCCCGCGTCGGCAAAGCCGCCAATGTCTTTCCGTGCAGGGAACAATCCGACCCCAGGAGAACGCCGCCATTGGCCTCGAAGCCAACGACGATGCGACCGGCCTGGTATGACGCTTCCATGGCTTCGATGACAAAGGGGGATCCGACCCTCGTTCTCACGACCTCGAAACCGAAGGCTTTCGAAATGCCTGAATTGGAGGTCACCGGCGTCACGACGACATCCGCCCGCAAGAACAGGGCCGTGGCGAGGCCGATCAGGTCGCCGCGAAAGAGATCGCCGTTCTCGTCGGCGATGAGCGGACGGTCGGCATCGGCGTCCGTCGACACGATGGCGTCGAGGTTGAATTCTCGGGCCCAGCCTTTGAATTTCGCAAGTGTGGCCGGGTTCACGGCTTCGGTGTCGACCGGCACGAAGGCATCGGATTTCCCGACAGGCGTCACACTGGCGCCGAAGGATTGAAGAATCTCGACCAGCAGGTCCGCCGCGACCGAACTGTGCTGATAAACACCGACCTTCATGCCGGAAAGGGAGCCAGGCTCCAATATGTCCCCGGCGCGTGCGCGATAGGCGGCGATCGCCTGATCATGGTGTGCTGGAAAAGCCGTTTCCATCAAGGCCGGCAAGGAATAGGAAGCTGACCTTTCAGCGGCATAGTGTGCGATGGCCGCTTCATCGGCCTTGCTGATTTCACCATGCGGGCTGTAGAATTTGATGCCGTTGCGGTCCGCGGGAATATGCGAACCCGTCACCATAAGCGCCGCTGCGCCATGCTGCTGGCCATACAGCGCCAAAGCTGGCGTTGGTATGGCGCCGCAATCGATCGGTTGAAGGCCACTTGCCGCCAGGGCTGCCATACAATTGGAAGCGATGGCCGGACTGCTGTCGCGCAAGTCGCGACCGACCAGAACCATCGCCTTCGGCTGCATCCCGCCGGCAGCCAGGCGCCAGGCGAAAGCCTCGGTGTAAAGTCCACTCGGTTTCCCGACCAGTTCCGAAGCCAAGCCTCGAAGGCCACTCGATCCAAATTTCATCACTTCGCTTTGGCTGGTGAGAGGGAAGGCCGTCATATTGCAGTATGCTTCCCTGTCAACCGCAAAATCGCCCGGCCAGCCATCCAGCGTTTTCCTTGGGGATCTTCAAAAATGTGCGGCGATGAACGAAAGGGCTGAGTCGCGCTGTAGAGAGGACGTCAAGCGGCCGCCATTTTGCATCGCCTGATCTAGCTGTGGCAACAGCGTGAACCCTTCACCTTTCCGCCCGTCTCCACATTTACCTGCGCCGCCGGTCATATCTATAAGCGATAGCTACATTTTCACTTGCTGTTGCGCGCTATCTTGGTCGACGCACTTCGTCCTAATCAAACGGCCTGTGAAAAAACCTCTGGCGATGGCCTCGAGTCCACGCTATGCGATAGAGGCGGCGGGGGCCGAGGATTTGGCGCTAAGAACAGGTGGCTGGTGACGGATGGTATTCGATCTGGCGCCGCATTGGTGTTGAAGTTCTCACGCCCGGAGTTCAGTACTGCCCGATGACATCCCATGTAGAAGCCGCATTCGGACTCCGGCCGAAGATGAGGCGCGCCGTGATAATGATCCAGGACCTCGTCATGGTCCTGATCGCGGTGGCGCTCAGCCTCGTCCTCTCACGGTCAAACCTCTCCTTCGATGCATTCTCCTATGAGGGCCTGCTCACCTGGGTCGGGATCGTTCTCATAAGCCACCTGCTGTTCAGGTATTGTGGTCTCTACACCACGATCTGGCGCTTTGCCTCGACCCCGGATTTTTTCAACATCCTGAAGAGCTGCGCGATTCTGACGGTCGTGCTTTATGCCATTTCGCTGCTGTCTCGTATCTTCCAGCCGGTGCAGGGCCTCAACGAGCGCCAGTTCATCGTCTTCTTCCTCGTTTCCTTCACCATCATATCGGCGCCTCGGCTGTTCTACCGCTTTCTTCGTGACGGCGCGAGTTGGGGCATCCTCACCAAGAAGACCGACAAAGCGCAGGCCAAGCGGGCGCTGTTCGTCGGTCGGCTTGGCGAGGCCGACCTGATCATTCGCTTCACACGCACGGCAGACCCGGCCGACTATTCCATCGCCGGCATCATGGCGACCGAGCGCGGCGCACCGTTGGGCACACGGATTCAAGGCGTTCCCGTGGTGGCGTCCCGGCCGCGCCTGATCGATGTCCTGGAGGACTTCGCCGCCGGCACCAAGAGCATCGACCTGGTCATTTTCGGCAGCGGCGCCGAGCACGAGATCGAGGAATATTCCGAGCTTGTTCGTGTCGCCCGGCATGGCGGCATAGCCGTCGTGCAGTTCTCGGGGCTTTCGCAGGTGGGGCAGGAGGGGAAGATCGTTCTCGACGAGGTCGAGATGGAAACCATCCTGCGCCGCCCAACCGTACCCTCCGATATCGAACGCATCGGTGCCTTCGTCGGCGGCAAGCGCGTCCTGGTGACCGGAGGCGCCGGGTCCATCGGCCGCACATTGGTCAAGCGGTCGTTGGAGCTGGGGGCAGGGGCGGTGCTGGTCGCCGACAATTCCGAGTTCGGCATCTTCCAGTTGAGCCAGTATGTCGACGAGAAGGACCTGGATCGTCTCAAGGTCCGCATTGTCGATGTCGCGGACCGGCGCCAGATGACCCGTGTCGTCACGGAATTCAAACCGGACATCATCTTTCACGCCGCGGCGCTCAAACACGTTCCTCTGCTCGAGGAAAACTGGGAATCGGCCATTCAGACCAATGTTTTCGGCACGCTTGTCTGCGCCGAGGTCGCCGCCAAATGCGGTGTTCCGCAGTTCCTGCTCATCTCGAGCGACAAGGCCGTGGATCCGAGCTCGGTGCTTGGCATCACAAAGAGAGCGGCCGAGCAGCTCGTCAGTTCCCTGCACGAAAGCCATGCAATCGAGCCGGACGGGCGCCGTTCTGGCACCAAGTTCATAGCAGTGCGGTTCGGCAACGTGTTTGGTTCCAATGGTTCGGTGGCGACTATCTTCCAGGCGCAGATTGAAGCCGGCGGTCCGGTCACGATTACCGATCGACGCATGACGCGGTATTTCATGACTGTGGCGGAAGCTGTCGACCTCGTCATCATGTCGGCCGCCGACGCACAGTGGCGCAACGGCAAGGAGGACTACGCCATCTACATGCTGGACATGGGTAAACCCGTGCCGATTCTCGAAGTCGCGGAAACCATGATCCGCATGGCCGGCAAGACGCCCTATGTGGATATCCCGATCCGATTCACCGGCATCAGGCCCGGTGAGAAGCTTCATGAGACGCTTCAGGGTGCCAATGAAGAGATCATCACGCTCGACATCGCCAAAATCTTCGGTCTCAGGACCGATATCGTGGCGTGGCCGACGGTTCAGGCCGCGCTGGCTGCACTGCAGGTGGCAATGAAGAATCAGGATAAGGCTTCCGCCCTTGCCGTGTTGGCGGAACTCCACCGGCCGGAAACGCCTGCGCCCGACACGCTGCGGGAAATTGGCTCGAGGATAGTCGGGCAAGCAGGTTAGAGACGTTGCAGCTGACGGTTGAATGGCGAGATTTTGCCTGGATATCGATCCAGCCGTCGGCGTCGTCAGAGCAATTCCAAAGGGGAAAACCGTTTCACACTTTTCCTGGAATTGCTCTAGTGATCAGGGGATGGCCGTGAAGGAATTGAAGCGAGCCTTCGATCTCGTCGCCACGACCCTGCTGTTGGTGATGACGTCTCCTGTTCTGTTGCTCTGCGTCCTTGCCGTTCGAGCCTCGTCGCCCGGTCCGGCGATTTTTTCGCAAACGCGGGTCGGTCGCGACGGCGCGCTTTTCCGCTGCCACAAGTTGAGGACGATGTACGAGGGAACGCCTTCCTTGCCATCGCACGAAGCGCCGGCGAATGCCGTGACCGCGGTCGGAAAGATCTTGCGGAAGTTTAAGCTCGATGAATTGCCGCAGTTCTGGAATGTTCTGAAGGGCGAAATGAGCCTGGTCGGGCCGCGGCCCTGCCTGCCGACGCAGACGGAACTGATCGAGAGTCGTAGGCGGCTGGGCGTTTTGGCAGCGCTTCCGGGCATAACCGGCATGGCCCAGATCAGGGGCATCGACATGTCGACCCCGCGGCTACTGGCCGAAACGGATGCCGCCTATCTCAGGACGGCATCGTTTTGGCTCGACCTTCGGATCCTGTTTGGAACGCTCTATCGGAACGGAGGCGATTGAGCGTTTCCGAGCCGCGCTATCTCCGCCAGCCGTTCCAGCGTGCCGGTTTCCGGCAGCCACCCTTCGGACATGAGCAGGGAAGGGTCGCATATCTGTGTCGCGGTCAGGCTGTCCCAGAACGCCCGCTTGCCCAGCACAATCGCGGCCGCCCGCATCGGCCCGCCCGGCAGGCCCATCAGGCGTTTCGGCCTTCCGAAACCGCTGCGAAAGGCGCAGACGATCTCGGCGACCGAAACCGGCGGCCCATCGCTTCCAACATAGATCGGGCGCAGCGGCCCCGAATGGGTCAAGAGATGCGACACCGCGCCCGCCGCTGATTGTGATGACAGCAGCGACCGGTTTCCCGTCAATGCGCCAGTCGGCAGCGGCAGGGGCGTATCGGCCAGGCGCATCAACGTCGCCAGGTTTCCTTTCATGCCACTTCCATGGACCGGCGGCAGCCGCAGCACGGTGGCATCGCGACGGCCAAGCGACGCATAGGCCTCCAGCACCCTGATCTCCGCTGCGCGCTTGGAGCGCCCATAGCCGCATTGCGGATCGGGCATCGTGTCCTCGTCGATCGTTGCACTGACACGCGCGCCGATCACGGCCCGGATGGAGGACAGATGGATGAAGCGTCCGCTTGCCTGTGTCGCGGCGGCTTGCGCCAGCCGTGCGCTCAATTCCGCATTGACCGCCAGGAAATCGGCTTCGGTGGCGTTGCCGTCATCATTGTTCAGGCCCGCGCAATGAACGATATCCGTAACATCCCTGGTAAGCGCCAGGAAGGCAGCCACCGGTGCATCGAATCCGGGCATCAGCACCGTGTCATGTCCCGGACCAAGCGTCTGCGGGTGACGGGATGCGAGGCGAAGCTCGGCGCCCGCCTTACGAAGCCGATGGACTATCTGGCGGCCGATGAAGCCTGTCGCACCTGTAACCAGGATCTTCATTGCCATTGCCCGGAGCGGCTATTGGGTGGTGGATGGAAGCGCCCGATCTTCCGTTTCCGGCGGAAAGATGCGGTCTTCCGTCACTTGCGAAAGCCCTCGGTTCTCCGTCACGACCGGCAGTGCATGGTCTTCCATCACCGAAACCTGGCGGCCGGAGGCAAGATATGTACCCGACACCAGGAAGATCATCAGTACCGAGTCCAGAATGTCATGACCGACCAGGATGCCTGTCATCCCGGCAGTGAGATAGGTGATCACCACGATGACAATCATTGTAGCGCCAAAACGCTCGATCGGATCGGTGCTGTTTCGCAAGACCAGGGAGGCATTTCTGACGGCAATGACAAAGATCGCCGCCAGCGTCACCGCGCCAAGAATTCCTGCCTGCACCAAGGCGGTCAGCAAGCCGTTGTGGAAATGATTGAAGCCCGCATCCATCCCGAATTGATCCTGGAAGCCCTGCTTTATCAAGAGCTGGGTGGCGCCCACCCCATGTCCGAATAATGGCATTGCACGAAACGCCTTCAGGCCGATGTCCCAAAGAGCGACGCGTAATCCCAAGGCTGTCGTGTGGTCACCATGGATGGCGAGCGCGTCCCAGTCGGAGCGCAGAAATTCGACGCGTCCCGATATCGTCTGGAAGCCGACAGCAGCGATAACGATGACGACCGCAACCAGCAGCAACAGCAGCCGAACGAGATTTCGCCCTGTCAGCCTATGCTGGTTGATCAGTAGAACGGCAATGCCGGCAAGCAGCAGAGCCAGCCAGACAATCCGCGTTTGGGAGTAGATGATGGCGATCGTCCCGCCAAGGGCTGCGCAGATGAGGGCGATCCTGTGTCTCTCCATGCCCGACAGGGCACCGGCCACACAAACCATCACTGCAAGGCAGAGGACCTCGGCGAACACAATCGCATTGCCGGCTCCGCCCTCGGCCCTCGTCCCCAGCCAATATTGCTGAAAGACCGCCAGAAGCAGCGCGACAAAACAGGCCGCCATGCTGCTCAGCACGATGATGCGGACAAGTGTGGCTTTCTGGGTGATGCTCCAGGTCGAGTAGGAGAGGGGGAAAAATAGGAAGGTGACGAGCGGGATCAGGTGCGTCGCATCCCTGACGATCGCGTTGTTGGCAATCGAGGCGACGAGATTGGCCGCGCAATAGGCATAGATCGCGATCGTGAGCGCCATCATCGCCGGGTCGACATTGAAGCGTCTTTTCCCGGAAGCGATCAACAGGACGGACCACAGACCGCCGCCATTGAACACGAAGCTGACCACCGATCCCAGAACCGGTGGAAAAAAGAAGCAAAGAGTGGAAAAGTAGATATTGATCCGCGAAGGCGTGAGTTGCTGTTTTGCAGACGAAAGCCGGTTCAAGTTTCGGGCTCGCTATTCTCGAGTAGCTTTATGCGGCACATCCTGTTTGGTGGAACCAAATGTGCTCGCCTCGAAATTTGCCCATGCTTCGTGATGCATCTTGCCCGCTTCCGAGGTTGTATAGCGGCTGGGCTGGCTTTTCGATAGTGCGTCGGGGCGTGTTGTCACCGAAAATCGGCTGCCAGCGGCCGTCGACTGGGAAAGGGCACCTGGAAGCGTTTGTCGTCCTGTTCTCCCGGGCATTTATTTTTCCTGCTTTTTCCCGGTTGCAGGTCATGCGAACAGAAATTTCTGGGTTCTGGCGAAACCATGGAAAATTCATTCTCGAACGGACCGCTGCCGGGCTCGTCCTGCATTGTTCTGCCGTGCGCCGATCTGCTAGAACGCCCGCACAAAACATTTTGTCCCAGAAGCGAAGCTTGAACCGGGCGTAAAGGCTCGATGATTTGACGCAAGGTCTTCTGTCGCGAGGCACGAGAGAACGCTCACAGTCCATGACCATAGCGCTTACGCATCTGCAGCGGCTTGAAGCCGAGTCCATCCACATCTTCCGCGAGGTTGCGGCCGCCTTCGCCAAGCCGGTCATGCTCTATTCCGTTGGCAAGGATTCATCCGTGCTGATGCATCTGGCAATGAAGGCGTTCTATCCCGCCAAGCCCCCGTTTCCGTTTCTTCATGTCGACACCACCTGGAAATTTCGCGAAATGATCGCATTTCGCGATCAGATGGCGCAGAAGCTCGGCTTCGACCTTTTGGTCCATGTCAACGAAGACGGCGTACGCGACAACATCAATCCGTTCGACCACGGTTCGAACACCCACACTCATGTGATGAAGACCGTGGGGCTGCGCCAGGCGCTCGACAAGTATGGTTTCGATGCCGCCTTTGGCGGCGCCCGCCGCGACGAGGAGAAGTCGCGCGCCAAGGAACGCATATTCTCTTTCCGCAATGCCCAGCATGTCTGGGATCCGAAGAACCAGCGGCCTGAGATGTGGAAGATATTCAACACCCGCATCGCGTCGGGTGAATCGATCCGCGTCTTCCCGCTGTCGAACTGGACCGAGCTCGATATCTGGCAGTACATCCTGCAGGAGAACATCCCGATCGTGCCGCTCTATTTCGCCAAGCAACGGCCGGTCGTCGAACGCGACGGCATGCTGATCCTGCGGGATGACGAGCGCATGAAACTGCGCCCCGGCGAAGTCGTGCAGGATCGGCTGGTGCGGTTCCGCACGCTAGGCTGCTACCCGCTGACAGGCGCCATCGAATCGGATGCGGACACGCTCGAAGCCATCGTCGGCGAGATGCTGACCGCGCGCACCTCCGAACGGCAGGGGCGCCTGATCGACCGCGATGAGGCCGGCTCGATGGAAAAGAAGAAGCGCGAGGGGTATTTCTGACCATGCGCCACATCATGGCCAAGAGCCTCGCCCCCACCGACGGCGTTCGCGATTATCTGGCGGCGCAGGAGAAGAAGTCGCTGCTGCGCTTCCTCACCTGCGGTTCGGTCGATGACGGCAAGTCGACGCTGATCGGACGCCTATTGTCCGACACCAAGCAGATTTTCGAGGACCAGCTCGCCGCGCTCGAACGCGATTCGCGCAAGCACGGCACGACCGGCGATGACATCGATTTCGCGCTGCTGGTCGACGGCCTCGAGGCCGAGCGCGAACAAGGCATCACCATCGACGTCGCCTACCGCTTCTTTGCCACGCCGAAGCGCAAGTTCATCGTCGCCGACACGCCCGGCCACGAGCAATACACCCGCAATATGGCGACAGGCGCCTCGACCGCCGATCTTGCGATCGTGCTGATCGATGCCCGCCAAGGGGTGCTGCGCCAGACCAGGCGCCATTCGATCATCGCCTCGCTGCTCGGTATCCGTCACATCGTGCTGGCCGTCAACAAGATCGATCTCGTCGATTTCGACCAGGTAGTCTTCGACCGGATCGTCGAAGACTACCGGCAGTTCTCGCGCGATCTCGGCTTCCAGACCATCGCGCCGATCCCGATGTCGGCCCGCTATGGCGACAATGTCAGCAGCCGCTCCGAGAACATGCAGTGGTATGCCGGCCCGACGCTGATCGAGCACCTCGAGACCGTTTCGGTCGAACAGGCTGCTGCCGAGCTGCCGTTCCGTTTTCCGGTCCAGTACGTCAATCGTCCCAATCTCGATTTCCGTGGCTTTGCCGGCACGATCGCGTCCGGCGCCATTGCGCAAGGCGACGAGGTCGTCGTCGCCAAATCCGGCAAGTCCTCGCATGTCAAGCGCATCGTCGCTCATGGTGGCGATCTCAAACAAGCGGTGGCCGGCCAGGCCATCACGCTCGTTCTTGACGACGAGGTCGAGGTCTCACGCGGCAACATGCTGGTTTCGCCGGCCGCCCGGCCAGCGGTCGCCGACCAGTTCGCCGCGAACATCGTCTGGTTTGACGAGCATGCGCTGCTGCCCGGCCGCTCCTACATCCTGCGCACCGAAACCGACCAGACCAGCGCCACCGTCACCGATCTGAAATACCGCATCAATGTCAACGACTTCGCCCATGAGGCGGCCAAGTCGCTTGAAATGAACGAAGTCGGCATCTGCAACATCTCGACGCGGGCGCCGATCGCTTTTGATCCTTTCGCCGAGAACCGCACGACCGGCGCCTTCATCCTGATCGACCGCATCAGCAACGCCACCGTTGGCGCCGGCATGATTGCGCACTCGCTGCGTCGTGCCGAAAACATCCACTGGCAGTCGCTCGATGTCGGCAAGCGCGTGCGCGCCGACATGAAGAACCAGCGGCCGGCCGTGTTCTGGTTCACCGGGCTTTCGGGTTCCGGCAAGTCGACCATCGCCAACCTTCTCGAGAAGAAGCTATTCGCCACAGGCCGGCATACCTACATCCTGGATGGTGACAATGTCCGCCATGGTCTCAACCGCGATCTCGGATTCACCGACGCCGATCGCGTCGAGAATATCCGCCGGGTGGCCGAAGTCGCCAAGCTGATGGCTGATGCCGGGTTGATTGTCATTGTCTCGTTCATTTCGCCGTTCAGCGCCGAGCGGCGCATGGCGCGCGAGCTGATGGCCGACGGCGAGTTCATCGAAGTGTTTGTCGACACGCCTTTCGAGGAGTGCGCCAGACGTGATCCGAAGGGTCTCTATGCCCGCGCGCTGAATGGCGAGATTAAGAACTTCACCGGCGTCGATTCTCCGTACGAGGCGCCGGAAGATCCGGAAATCCATCTGAAGACGCTCGGCAAATCGGCTGAAGAGATGGTAAATGCCCTGGAACACTGGCTGAACGAGCGCGACATTGCCGAAGACCAATATGACAGCGGCGGCGGTATCTGACGACGGGCTGATGCTTGAAACCTTCGAGCGGCTGGCCCTGGCGGCCGGGCGCGAGGTCATGCGCGTATTCCACGCCGGCTGCGCGGTCGACCGCAAATCGGACGCCTCGCCGGTGACCGAGGCGGATCGCGAGAGCGAGAAGATCATCCTCGCCGGCCTGCGCGCCGCATTTCCCGACATTCCGTGCGTGGCCGAGGAAGAAGCGGCGGCCGGAATCATGCCGACCGATCTTGGCGACGCCTTCTTCCTCATCGATCCGCTCGACGGCACCAAGGAATTCGTCAATCGCCGGACCGATTTCACCGTCAACATAGCGCTTGTCCGGCGTGGCGTGCCGGAAGTCGGCGTCGTCTTCGCCCCTTGCACCGGCCGCTTCTTTTCCGGCCGGCCGGGCAGGGCGGAATCCCTCGAAATCGATGGCGACTACCAGATCGTCGCTCGCCGGCCGATTGCGGTGAGAACGGCCGTGGTTCCGCTGGCCGTGGTTGCCAGCCGCTCCCACAACACGCCGGAAACCGAAGCCTATATTCGCGATCTCGGTGCCGCCGAGATCGTCTCGGTCGGATCCTCCCTGAAATTCTGTCTTCTCGCCAGCGCCGAGGCGGATGTCTATCCGCGCTTCGGCCGCACCATGGAATGGGACACCGCGGCGGGCGACGCCGTGCTGCGCGCGGCGGGCGGCACGACACGCACGCTGGACGGGAAGCCTTTGACCTACGGCAAGCGCGATCAGGCCGATGACGAGGATTTCGCCAATCCGCATTTCATAGCCAGCGGCAGGGCAGGGGCGAGCCCCGCCTGATATTGGTTGCTGGCTACTCGGCTGCGGCCTGCGCCGAGTTCGAGCCGATATAGTTGCGGATCGTCTCGATGATCCGGTCCTGGTCGGCTTCGCTGAGATAAGGGTGCATCGGCAGGCACAGGATGCGCTTCGGCAGTTCCTCCGAGACGGCAAGACCGGTCGGCGTGCGCGGGTAGTCGCGATAGGCGATCTGGGCATGCAGCGGCTTGACGTAGTAGATGACAGACGGAATGCCCTTTTCGCCGAGATGTGCCTTCAATCCGTCGCGCTTGGGCGTCTCGATGGCATACTGCGCCCAGGCCGAACAGCTGCCGTCGAGGTTGCGGGCCGCCGTCACGATATCGCCAAGCCCCTCGGCATAGCGATTTGCCACCACCTGGCGCGCAACCATCTCGTCTTCGAGAATGGCGAGCTTCTCGATGAGGATCGCTGCCTGCAGCGTGTCGAGCCGCGAATTGATGCCGATACGGATGTTGTCATATTGCGTCTCGCCCTTGCCGTGGAAGGCGAAGGAACGCAGCTTGTCGGCCAGCGCGTCATCGTTGGTGAACATCGCGCCGCCGTCGCCATAGCAGCCAAGCGGCTTGGCCGGATAGAAGCTGGTCGAGCCGACATGGCCGAAGGCACCGCACATCTTGCCGTCAAGCGACCCGCCCATCGACTGGGCGGCGTCCTCGATCACCAACAGCCCTTCGCGATTGGCAATGGCCATGATGGCTTCGTAGTCTGCGGCAAGGCCGAACAGGTCGACGGGGATGATCGCCTTCGGCTTCAGCCGGCCTTCCTTCTTGATCATGGCGATGGCCGCCTCGAGGCTGGCGATGTCGATGTTGTAGGTTTCAGGGTCGACATCGACGAAGACGGGTTCCGCCTTGGCCAGCGCCACCACTTCGGCGGTGGCGGCAAAGGTGAAGCTCGGCACGAACACCGCATCGCCCGGACCGATGCCGGCTGCAAACAACGGCAGCAGCAGCGCGTCGGTGCCGTTGGCACAGGCCACGACATGCTTGGTGCCGATATAGGCGGCGAGCTTGTTCTCGAATTCGGTGACCTGCGGCCCGAGGATATATCGGCCTTCCTCGACCACACGGTCGATCGCGGCCTTCAGCCGGTCGCGGATACGTTCGCGCTGCGCGCCAAGATCGATGAACTGCATGTCGGCCTCAAACGGTTTAACAAGGCGGTTTAGCCAGATATCGGCCCGCTGGTACCAGAGTTGCGCCAGCCGAGAAAGCGGACGGGCAGAGCCGCGAATTGCAGAGGTGTCGCGGTCCGTTACCTGTCTTTTCCGGCGTGTCTTCACAAGATGCCGGAAATCCGGGCTTCGTCGGGCGCAATCGCGCCTTTATAATCGCGCGGAGCAGCCCTGCGAAACATAAAGTGATCGGCTGGCTCAACTTAAGTTGAGCGGCATTCAGGCGATTTCATGCCGCCAGGGGGGATTGGCGCCGGCCCGTGACACCGTCACCGCCGCCGCCTTGGCGCCGAGCGCCAGCGCCTTGTGGATGGCCTCTTTCGACAAACCGGCGATTGCCCTTTTCGTCAGCAGGCCCTGCTCGTGCAGGGATGCGAGGATGCCGGCATTGAACGTGTCGCCGGCGCCGACCGTGTCGACCACTTCGACCTTGTCCGGCATCACCGTGACGGCGTGATCCCTGGTGTAGCCGACGGCACCTTCGCTGCCATGGGTGACGACGATCAGCTTCGGGCCGCGGTCGAGCCAGTTGCGCACGACATCCTCGTGCGAGCCGGCTTCGCCGAACCAGTTGAGATCCTCGTCCGACAGTTTCACGATATCGGCCATCGCCATCATGGCGCGGATGCGCTTGAGGTGTTTTGCCTTGTCCGGGATGAAGTTCGGACGGATGTTCGGATCGAGCATCATGACGCGGCTTTCATGCTCGCGCTTCATGAACTCTTCATAGGCGCTGCCGGCAGGCTCCGAGATCAGGCTGATGGCGCCGAACAGCATGGCCTCGATCTCGCTGCCGAGCGCCGGCAGGTCGTCGATGGTCAGCATGCGCCCGGCGGTGTTCTCGTCGTAGAAGGTGTAGGTCGCCTGGCCGTTGGTGAGCCGCACGAAGGCGAGTGTCGTCGGTCGCGGTGAGGTGTGCGCATAGGTGGAGCTGACCTTGCTCGCCCCAAGTGCGTCCCGGAACTGGCCGCCGAAAAGATCCGACGACAGGCCCGAAAAGAAGCCGGCCGGCGCGCCAAGCCGGCCAAGCGCGATCGCCGTGTTGAAAACGGCGCCGCCGACATAGGGGGCAAAGGCCGGCTCGCCCTGCGTCGTGGTGCGCGGCAGCATATCGATCAGGGCTTCGCCGCAGCAGAGGATCATGGCTTCCTGGTCTCCGGCGGATAAATCACGCCCTTGCGGATGATGATGTTGGCGTAGAGCCTGGGTTCGCTTGTCGCGACGATGGCATGCGCCGATTTGACCCGTGCATAGAAGTCGGCGCCGGCCAGCGCAACCACCTTGCGGCCCGGCACCAGTTTGGCGCAGATCGCCTCCATCTCGTGGTGGACAGGATCGGCCCTCGACGGGTCGCCTTTCACAGAGGCGCGAAACAGTGCTTCCGGTACCGCGTCGTCCACCGGCAGGACGCTCAGGATCGCGTCGAGCACTGGAATGAGCGGATGACCGTCGGCCCTGATGAGGCGCCTTGCCTGCTCCTCGGCCGGGTAGTTTCCGTCAACGAGGGCGATCTCGTCGCCATGCCCCATGGCGCGCAATGTCGCCAGAAGCTCCGGACCGAGCAGCGCCGGGATCCCGATCAGCATTCAGGCGCTCCTGGAAATCGTCGTCGAGCCGATCAGGAAGCGTTCGGAAAGCGGCAGGCTGGCGCCGCCGAGCGCCCGGGCATGGATGCCAACAGTTCCTTCGCGAACGGCGGGAAGTTTCAGGCCTTCGCCGTCGATTGTGGCGATGGCCGCGATGATGGCATCGACCAGCCGGCGGCGCACCGCCTTCGGCATCCACCCGTCGATCACCGCCGCCTCGAAATCGATGACCGCGGACGCCGCCACGATGGCATAGGCAAGCGCCTGTGAGGCACTGGCGATCCAGTTGTCGAGCTCAGCGCCGATCTCGCCCCAGTCCTCAGGCGAGGTCCACAGATGCGAGGCCTCGACGCCACGGGCATTGAGCGCCTTTTCCAGCATGGCGATGGACGCCACGTCGATCAATTGGGTCGGCTTTCCGTCCGGCCCAGGCACCGGCATGGAGCCAAGCGCCCCGGCATTGCCCGTCGGGCCACCGAAAAGCCGGCCATTGAGCACGATGCCGCCGCCGGCGAACGCACCGATGTAGAAATAGACGAAGTCACGCGCTGCACCCGCTTGGCCGAAGACGAGCTCGGCGCCGCAGGCCGAGGTGGCGTCGTTCTGCAGATAGACCGGAAAATCGCACTGCGCCTGGATGTCGGACCGGATGTCGCGGTGGCGCCACTCGTCCATGACGTCGCGCGGCGCACCGGCGGTGTCGGCCCAGTTCCACAGTTCGAACGGCATGGCGATGCCGAGGCCGGCGATGCGCTTGTCCTGCGCCGGCGTCAGTTCGCCGCGCATCCTCTTCATGCCATCGGTGACGAATTCGACCGTCTCGCGCGGTGCCGGATAGCGATAGGAGTGCTGCAGCATCGAGCGCACATTGCCGAGAAAGTCGATCAGCACCAGTTCCGCACTGCGGCGGCCGATCTTGAGGCCGATGAAGAATGCACCCTCCGGATTGAGCGCCATTGGGATGGAGGGCTGGCCGATTTTGCCGCGCAAGGGCGCCTGGCGGACAAGCAGGCCTTCCTCCTCGAGTTCGCGCATGATGACCGAAACCGTTTGCGCCGAAAGCCCCGTCATCCGCGCGATGTCGGATTTCGCCAGGCTGCCGTGCTGGCGCACCAGCGAGAGCACCAACCGCTCGTTGTGGTCGCGCATGCCGCTCTGGTTGGTGCCGCGGTGAATAAGGCTCTCATTCGCTTCGGGCGAACCGTGCCTCGCAATGGCGGTTTCCACCCTGTTCCTCCCGTCGTTTCCCCCAAAAGGCTTTTGGGCCAGAATGGGTGAATGGCGCAAGACTGTCAATAATAAATAAGAGTGATTTAATTATTGACAGGCAGCTCGGTCTGGTGTCTGTTGAGGCGGCGTCCACGCTGGGAGAAATTCGTTGGATGCGCCGTAGATGCCGGTTGGCCGGCATCCGGAATGGTTCCACTGGGAGGAAAATCGTGACCAATACAAAACTGTTGAAGTCCACCGTTTTTGCGGCGGCCGCTCTGGGCCTGATGGCGTTTGCCTCGTCCGCATCCGCCGCAGGTGTCGGCGCCTGCCTGATCACCAAGACCGACACCAATCCCTTCTTCGTCAAGATGAAGGAAGGTGCCACGGCGAAGGCCAAGGAGCTCGGCGTCGACCTCAAGACCTATGCCGGCAAGATCGACGGCGACAGCGAGAGCCAGGTGGCGGCGATCGAAAGCTGCATTGCCGACGGCGCCAAGGGCATCCTGATCACCGCTTCCGACACCAAGGGCATCGTGCCGACGGTTAAGAAGGCGCGTGACGCCGGCCTGCTGGTGATCGCGCTCGACACGCCGCTCGATCCGATCGACGCCGCCGACGCGACCTTCGCCACCGACAATCTGGAAGCCGGCAAGCTGATCGGAGCCTGGGCGGCCGCGACGCTCGGCGATAAGGCCAAGGACGCCAAGATCGGCTTCCTCGACCTGACGCCCTCGCAGCCGACCGTGGACGTGCTGCGCGACCAGGGCTTCATGATGGGCTACGGCATCGACGTGAAGGATCCCAACAAGATCGGCGACGAGACCGATCCGCGCATCGTCGGCCACGACGTCACCAACGGCAACGAGGAAGGCGGCCGCAAGGCGATGGAGAACCTTCTGCAGAAGGACAATTCCATCAACGTCATCCACACCATCAACGAGCCGGCGGCCGTCGGCGCCTACCAGGCGCTCAAGGCGGTCGGCCTCGAAAAGCAGGTGCTGATCGTCTCCGTCGATGGCGGCTGCCCTGGCGTGAAGTCGGTTACGGAAGGCGTGATCGGCGCGACGTCGCAGCAATACCCGCTGCAGATGGCAGCGCTCGGCATCGAGGCGATCGCCAATTTCGCCAAGGACGGAACCAAGCCGAAGCCGACCGAAGGCAAGAATTTCTTCGATACCGGCGTCAACCTGGTGACCGACAAGCCAGCCCAGGGTGTGAAGTCCATCGACACCAAGGAAGGCCTCGCCAAGTGCTGGGGCTGATGCTGGTCTGACCGGCAACCATAAATCCGAAGCGGTCGGGGCTTGATCCCGGGCCGCTTCGGGTGGACGATGGGTCGCATGATCGCGAACAATCCCGGCGACAGACCGGACAGGCGTGGACGGGTGTCGGCGCGTGGCTGACACCCAACGGGGAGGAAACATGTCTCAGGCTCAGGAATTCGAGAAGGTTCTCTCGGGCAGCGACACAAGCGTTGCCGCCTTTGACGAGCACAAATCGGCAGTCAGGCGTATCCAGCACTTCCTGCATTCAACGCCGGCGGCGGTGCCGCTGATCGTGCTGGTTCTGGCGATCATCGTTTTCGGCATCAGCATCGGAAGTCGCTTCTTTTCGTCCTACACGCTGACGCTGATCCTGCAGCAGATCGCCATCGTCGGCATTCTGGGCGCGGCGCAGACACTGGTCATCCTGACCGCCGGCATCGACCTCTCGGTTGGCGTCATCATGGTGATTTCAGCCGTGATCATGGGCAATTGCGCCGTCAGTTATGGCCTGCCGAGCGTGCTCGCCGTGGCGGTCGGGCTTGCCGCCGGTGCCGCCTGCGGGCTGCTCAACGGGGTGCTGGTCGCCTACATGAAACTGCCGCCTTTCATCGTGACCCTTGGCACCTGGAACATCGTCATGGCCACGAACTTCATCTATTCGGCCAACGAGACGATCCGCGACACCGATGTCGACGTCCAGGCGCCGCTGCTGCATCTGTTTGCCCTGAGTTTCAAGGTCGGCACGGCGGTGCTGACGCTCGGCGTCATTGCCATGGTGCTGCTCGTGCTCCTCCTGTGGTACGTACTCAACCACACGGCCTGGGGCCGCCATGTCTACGCCGTCGGCGATGACCAGGAGGCGGCGAAGCTGTCGGGCATCCAGACCAAGAAGGTGCTGATGACGGTCTACACCCTTGCCGGGCTGATCGCCGCTTTCGCCGCCTGGGTCTCCATCGGCCGCAACGGTTCGATCTCGCCGTCGGCCGCCGTCACCGACTACAATCTGCAGGCGATCACCGCGACGGTGATCGGCGGTATTTCTCTCTTCGGCGGGCGCGGCTCGATCCTGGGCACGCTGTTCGGCGCGATGATCGTCGGCGTCGTCTCCATGGGCCTCAACATGCTCGGCGCCGATCCGCAATGGAAAGTGCTGCTCACCGGCGTGTTGATCATCGGCGCCGTGGCGGTCGACCAATGGATCAGAAAGGTATCGGCATAGTCATGACCCAGGAACCCATTCTCACCGCGCGGGGCCTGGTCAAGCGCTATGGCCGCGTCACCGCCCTCGACAATGCCGACTTCGATCTCTACCCCGGCGAGATCCTGGCTGTCATCGGCGACAACGGCGCCGGCAAGTCGTCGCTCATCAAGGCGATTTCAGGCGCAGCCGTGCCCGACGAAGGCGAGATCCGGCTTGAAGGCAAACCCGTTGCCTTCAAATCGCCGATGGAGGCGCGCGAAGCCGGAATCGAGACCGTCTACCAGAATCTGGCACTGTCGCCGGCGCTGTCCATTGCCGACAACATGTTCCTCGGCCGCGAAATCCGTAAGCCGGGCCCGCTCGGCAGTTGGTTTCGGATGCTCGACCGTCCGGCGATGGAAAAGCGCGCCCGCGACAAACTTACCGAGCTCGGCTTGATGACCATCCAGAACATCAGCCAGGCGGTGGAAACGCTCTCCGGCGGCCAGCGCCAGGGCGTCGCGGTGGCGCGCGCTGCTGCTTTCGGCAGTCGCGTGGTGATCATGGACGAGCCGACGGCGGCGCTCGGCGTCAAGGAGAGCCGCCGCGTGCTCGAACTGATTCTCGACGTCAAGAAGCGCGGCCTGCCGATCGTGCTCATCTCACACAACATGCCGCATGTCTTCGAAGTGGCGGACCGCATCCACATCCACCGGCTTGGAAAACGCCTTTGCGTCGTCGATCCGAAGCAGATTTCCATGTCGGATGCCGTTGCCCTCATGACCGGCGCGAAGAAGCCGCCGGAGGACGCGTTGGCGGCCTGATCTGCCTTCACTGGTAAATTCCCGCAGCTGAACCGGGTAGCATGTCGATCTAAATCGATTGAACATATGCTGCAATGCACTAGGATGGGCTGGGAGTAGCGGTGAAAGCCGGTATGATCGCGGTACGACCACGAGAGGCAGTATGACGCACACGATGACATCCGAAGCTCCCGTTCTCGAAATCCCCGACCCCAAGACGCTTGCTGACGAAGTCTTGCTTGCCCTCAAATACAGGGTCGGCAAGGGCACCAGCGTCGCCACGCAATACGACTGGCTCACCGCCTCGATCAAGGTCGTGCGCGACCGCATCGTCGATCACTGGATGCAGGCGACGCAGGAGGCCTACGCCCAGCAGGAAAAGCGCGTCTACTACCTGTCGCTGGAATTCCTCATCGGCCGGCTGATGCGGGACGCCTTCTCCAATCTCGGCCTGATGGACAATATGCGCGAGGCGCTCAAATCCCTCGGCGTCGACCTCGACCTCATCGCCGGGCTCGAACCGGATGCAGCACTTGGCAATGGCGGTCTCGGCCGGCTCGCCGCCTGCTTCATGGAAAGCATGGCCACCGTCGACATTCCCGCACATGGCTACGGCATCCGCTATGCCAACGGCATGTTCCGCCAGGAGATCCACGACGGCTGGCAGGTCGAGCTGCCGGAGACCTGGCTCGACCACGGCAACCCCTGGGAGTTCGAACGGCGCGAACGCTCTTTCGAAGTCGGTTTCGGGGGTTCGGTGGAATCGATCACGTCGAAGGACGGCCGGCTGGAGCGCCATGTCTGGAAGCCGACCGACCATGTCCTGGCTGTCGCCTACGACACGCCGGTCGTCGGCTGGCGGGCAAACCGCGTCAACACGCTGCGGCTGTGGTCGGGCATGCCGGTCGATCCGATCCTGCTCGACAAGTTCAATGCCGGCGATCACATCGGCGCGCTGGCCGAAAGCAACAAGGCGGACGCGCTGTCGCGCGTGCTTTATCCCGCCGATTCCCACAAGGCCGGGCAGGAGCTCAGGCTGCGGCAGGAGTATTTCTTCTCGACCGCTTCGCTGCAGGACATCATCCAGCGGCATCTCAGCCAGTATGGGGATTTGCAGTCGCTGCCCGACAAGGCGGCGATCCATTTGAACGACACCCATCCGGCGATTGCCGTGCCGGAGCTGATGCGGCTCTTGATGGACGTCCACGGCATGGATTTCGACCAGGCCTGGGATATCACCATACGCACCTTCGGCTACACCAACCACACGCTGCTGCCGGAGGCGCTGGAAAGCTGGCCGGTGCCGCTGTTCGAGCGGCTTTTGCCGCGCCATATGCAGATTGTCTATGCCATCAATGCTCAGGTGCTGCTCGAAGCCCGCGCCACCAATCAGTTCTCGGACGAGCAGATCAGCCGCATCTCGCTGATCCAGGAGAATGGCGACCGCCGCGTGCGCATGGGCAACCTTGCCTTTGTCGGTTCGCACTCGATCAACGGCGTCTCGGCGCTGCATACCGAGCTTATGAAGGAAACGGTGTTCGCCGACCTGCACAGGCTCTATCCCGATCGCATCAACAACAAGACCAACGGCATCACCCCGCGGCGCTGGCTGATACAGTGCAATCCCGGGCTGACATCGCTCGCCCGTGAGGCGATCGGCGACCGCTTTCTCGACGACATCGACGCCATCAAGGGGCTCGACGGCTTCGCCGATGACAGCGCGTTTCGGGAAAAGTTCGCGGGCGTCAAGCGGCAGAACAAGGCGCGGCTGGCCAATCTCGTCGCCGACCGGCTCGGCATCAAGGTCGACCCCTCGGCCCTGTTCGACATCCAGATCAAGCGCATCCACGAATACAAGCGCCAGCTCCTCAACATCCTCGAGGCGATCGCGCTCTACGACCAGATCCGCTCGCATCCGGAACGGGACTGGATGCCGCGCGTGAAATTCTTCGGCGGCAAGGCGGCGCCCAGCTATCACAACGCCAAGCTGATCATCAAACTCGCCAACGACGTCGCCAGGGTCATCAACCGCGATCCTGCCGTCCGCGGTTTGCTGAAGGTGGTGTTCTTGCCGAACTACAATGTCAGCCTGGCCGAAATCATGATGCCGGCCGCCGACCTGTCCGAGCAGATCTCGACCGCGGGCATGGAAGCGTCGGGCACCGGCAACATGAAGTTCGCGCTCAACGGCGCGCTGACCATCGGCACGCTCGACGGCGCCAATGTCGAGATCAAGGAGTGCGTCGGCGACGACAACATCTTCATCTTTGGCCTGACCACCGCGGAAGTCGCCGAGCGGCGCAACAATGGCTACAATCCGCGTGGCGTGATCGAAGCATCGCCCGAGCTGGCGCAAGCCGTGGCTGCCGTTTCCTCCGGCGTCTTCTCGCCCGATGATCCCGACCGCTACCGCGACCTCATCAACGGTCTCTACGAGAGCGACTGGTTCATGGTCGCGGCGGATTTCGATGCCTACGCCGCCGCCCAGCGTGAGGTCGACGCCGTCTGGCGCAACAGCCCGGACTGGTATGCCAAGGCGATCCGCAATGTCGCGCGTGTCGGCTGGTTCTCATCCGATCGCACGATCCGCCAATACGCGAAAGAAATCTGGAACGTACCCGTCTGATGTGATTGCATGAGGCCACGAACAACGTGGTCCCGGTGATGTGGGTTGAGCGTCAGCCACATCACCTGAAACAAACCTGGTGCCCTGGGAGGGACACTGCCTGATGAGGAAGCCGCGCGCGACCGCTGCGACAAGCGGGCCGGACGAACTGGCGCCAGCCAGCGATGTTGCGGCGATTGTTGCCGGCACGCACGGAGATCCCTTCGCGGTCCTTGGTGTCCATGAGATCGGCAAGAGCCTGTTTGCCCGTTGCTTCGTTCCGCATGCGGAGTCCGTCACCGCCTACACGCTGACGGGCATCAAGGCTGGTGAGTTGACGAGGCGGGACGATGGCGGCTTCTTCGAAGGCAGATTGTCGATCAGGAAGCGGCAGCCGCTGCGCTACCACGCGCGCAATGCCGGCGGTGACTGGTGGCTGACCGATCCCTATTCGTTCGGCCCGGTGCTCGGGCCGATGGATGATTACTATATCGCCGAGGGTTCGCACCTCAGATTGTTCGACAAGCTCGGCGCGCATGTCATCGATCATGAGGGCGCCACCGGCGTGCATTTCGCGGTCTGGGCGCCCAATGCTCGGCGCGTCTCGGTGGTCGGCGATTTCAACGACTGGGATGGCCGCCGCCACACGATGCGCGATCGCCGCGACACCGGCATCTGGGAACTGTTCGTGCCCGACATCGGTGCCGGGCGACCCTACAAATACGAGATCATTGGACCCGACGGTGTCAGACTGCCGCTGAAGGCCGATCCGTTTGCGTTCAAATCCGAACTGCGTCCGGCCACAGCGTCTGTTGTCGCCGTGCCGCCGGCGCATGAGTGGGGCGACGGGGCGCACCGCACCTTCTGGCGCAATGCCGATCCGCGGCGCGAGGCCATCTCGATCTACGAAGTCCATGCCGGCTCCTGGCAGCTTCGCGACGACGGTGCGTTCCTGTCATGGGATGAACTGGCCGGCCGGCTGATCCCCTATGTGGTCGAGACCGGTTTCACGCACATCGAATTCATGCCGATCTCCGAGCATCCCTATGACCCGTCGTGGGGCTATCAGACGACTGGCCTCTACGCGCCGTCGGCCCGTTTCGGTGATCCGGACGGCTTTGCCCGTTTCGTCGATGGCGCCCATCGCGCCGGTGTCGGCGTCATCCTCGACTGGGTGCCGGCGCATTTTCCGGTCGACGCGCATGGCCTTGCCCATTTCGACGGCACCGCGCTCTACGAACACGCCGATCCGCGCAAGGGCTTCCACCCCGACTGGAACACGGCGATCTACAATTTCGGCCGCCGCGAGGTGGTGTCTTTCCTGGTCAACAACGCGCTGTTCTGGGCCGAGAAATATCATGTCGACGGATTGCGCGTCGATGCGGTCGCTTCGATGCTTTATCTCGACTATTCGCGCAAGGCCGGCGAATGGATTCCCAACGAGAAGGGCGGCCGCGAGAACCTCGAAGCGGTCAGCTTCCTGCAGAAGATGAACAAGGAGGTCTACGGGCATCATCCGGGCGTCATGACGATCGCCGAGGAATCGACATCATGGCCGAAGGTTTCGGCGCCGGTGCATGAAGGCGGGCTGGGCTTCGGCTTCAAGTGGAACATGGGCTTCATGCACGACACGCTGGAGTATTTTTCCAAGGAGCCGATTTTCCGCAAGCACCACCACAACGAGCTGACCTTCGGCCTGACCTACGCCTTCTCTGAGAATTTCGTGCTGCCGCTCTCGCATGACGAGGTCGTGCACGGCAAAGGCACGCTGCTTGGCAAGATGGCCGGCGACGACTGGCAGAAATTCGCGACCTTGCGGGCGTATTACGGCTTCATGTGGGGCTATCCCGGCAAGAAGCTGCTGTTCATGGGGCAGGAATTCGCGCAGCGCCGCGAATGGAGCGAGGCGCGCGCGCTCGACTGGAACCTGCTCGATTTCCGCCCGCATCGCGGCGTCTGGCAGACGGTGCGCGACCTCAACTATCTCTATCGCTCGCGCCCGGCATTGCACGGCCGCGACTGCGAACCGGAAGGCTTTTCCTGGCTGATCGTCGACGACAGCCAGAATTCGGTCTTTGCCTGGGTACGCAACGCGCCGGGTGGCAGCCCGGTGGCGGTCATCTCCAACTTCACGCCGGTGCCGCGCGACAATTACCGCGTGCCGCTGCCGAAGGCCGGCACCTGGCGCGAGATCATCAACACCGACGCATCCGAATATGGCGGCTCCGGCATGGGCAATGGCGGCTTGGTCGAGGCAAGGGCGGAGGGCAAAGCCATCTCGGCAACGATGCTTTTGCCGCCGCTGTCGACGATCATGCTTGAACTCGTTGCCGACTGAGGCCCGTCAAGGCCTGATAACATAGCGAGACTGAGTAACTTGGGAGGGTAGAAATGGCAGACTTGAAACGGACCCAGCCGCTGGCGCGCGATGCCATGGCCTATGTATTGGCCGGCGGCCGTGGCAGCCGCCTCAAGGAACTGACCGACCGACGCGCCAAGCCCGCGGTCTATTTCGGCGGCAAGACGCGCATCATCGATTTCGCCCTTTCCAACGCGCTCAACTCCGGCATTCGCCGCCTCGGCGTCGCCACCCAGTACAAGGCGCATTCGCTGATCCGCCATTTGCAACGCGGCTGGAACTTCCTGCGGCCCGAGCGAAACGAGAGCTTCGACATCCTGCCGGCCAGCCAGCGTGTCTCGGAAACGCAGTGGTATGAGGGCACGGCGGACGCCGTCTACCAGAACATCGACATCATCGAGGCCTATGGCCCGGAATACATGGTCATCCTCGCCGGCGACCACATCTACAAGATGGACTACGAGATGATGCTGCGTCAGCATGTCGACGCCAATGCCGACGTCACCGTCGGCTGCCTCGAAGTGCCGCGCATGGAAGCGACAGGCTTCGGCGTCATGCATGTCGATGCCAAGGACAACATCATCGCATTCGTCGAAAAGCCCGCTGATCCCCCCGGCATCCCCGGTAACCCGGAATTCGCCTTGGCCTCGATGGGCATCTACGTCTTCAAGACCAAATTCCTGATGGAGCAGCTGCGGCGCGACGCCGCCGAGCCGGGCTCCAGCCGCGACTTCGGCAAGGACATCATCCCCTATATCGTCACGCACGGTAAGGCGATCGCCCACCGGTTCACCAAGTCCTGCGTGCGCTCGACCGCCGAGAACGAAGCCTACTGGCGCGATGTCGGAACGGTGGACGCCTATTGGGAAGCCAATATCGACCTGACCGACGTGACGCCGGAGCTCGACATCTACGACCGCGACTGGCCGATCTGGACCTACGCCGAGTTGAAGCCGCCCGCAAAATTCGTCCATGACGAGGATGGCAGGCGTGGCTCGGCCGTGTCGTCGCTGGTCTCGGGCGATTGCATCGTCTCCGGCGCGACGCTGAAGAGGAGCCTGATCTTCACAGGTGCGCGCATCAATTCCTATTCGGCGCTGGAAGAGGTCGTCATGCTGCCCGACGTTCATGTCGGCCGGAACGCAAAGTTGAAGCGCGTCGTCATCGACCACGGTGTAAGGATACCGGAGGGGCTGGTGGTCGGCGAGGATGCCGTGCTCGACGCAAAGCGCTTCCGTGTTTCGGAAAAAGGCATCTGTCTGATCACACAGGATATGATCAACAAACTCGGGCTCTAGAGCAATTCCAGGAAAAGTGTGAAACGGTTTTCCGTCCGGAATCGCTTGCAAACAAAGAATTGGACTGGATCGGATAGACGCATGCAGGTTCTGTCGGTCACGCCCGAGATATTTCCGCTGATCAAGACCGGCGGGCTTGCCGATGTGACCGGCGCGCTGCCCATCGCGCTCGCCGCCAAGGGCGTGAGGATGCGCACGCTCATTCCGGGCTTTCCGACGGTAATGGCGGCCTTCAAGAAAAAGAAGGCTGTCCTGCAATACCCCCTGTTGCAAGGCGGCAAGGCCGCCGTCCACTCGGTCCAGCTTTCTGGGCTTGAGTTGTTCGTGCTCGACGCGCCGCATCTGTTCGACCGTCCCGGCGGCCCTTACGGCAATGCTTCGGGCGCGGACTGGCCGGACAACTGGCGGCGCTTTGCAGCACTCAGCCAGGCCGGCGCCGATATCGCCGGCGGCGCTATCTCAGGCTACCTGCCCGACATCGTCCATGCCCATGACTGGCAGTCGGCGATGACGCTTGCCTACATGCGCTACGGCAAGGCGGTCGGCACGCCGTCCATGATGACCGTCCACAATCTCGCCTTCCAGGGGCAGTTCGGCGCCGGCATCTTCGGCGAGCTTGGCTTGCCGGCGGCGGCTATGGCGCTTGACGGCGTCGAATATTATGGCGGCGTCGGCTTTCTCAAGGCCGGCCTGCAGGCCGCCTGGGCGATCACCACGGTAAGCCCGACCTATGCGCAGGAGATCCGCTCGGCGGAATTCGGCATGGGCCTCGATGGCCTGATCAACATGCGCTCCAGCGATCTCTACGGCATCGTCAACGGCATCGACACCGCCATCTGGGATGCGGAAACCGACAAGCATCTGGTGTCGAACTATACAGCCGCGACGCTCAAGGCCCGGGCACCGAACAGGGTCGCCGTCGAGGAACGCTTCGGTCTCGATCGCGATGACAGCCCGATCGTCTGTGTCGTCAGCCGCCTGACCTGGCAGAAGGGCATGGACATATTGGCGACGGCGGTCGACGGCATCGTCGCGAGGGGCGCGCGGCTGGCCATACTGGGCTCGGGCGATGCCGGGCTCGAAGGAGCGCTGCTTGCCGCTGCTGCACGCCACCGCGGCCGCATCGGCGTGGTCGTCGGCTATGATGAGGGGCTGTCGCACACCATGCAGGGCGGCTGCGACGCCATCATCATCCCGTCGCGCTTCGAACCCTGCGGACTGACGCAGCTTTACGGCCTGCGCTATGGCTGCGTGCCGGTGGTTGCCCGCACCGGCGGCCTCGCCGACACCATCATCGACGCCAATGAAGCGGCGATTGCCGCCGGCGTGGCGACAGGGTTCCAGTTTGCTCCCAGCAATGGCGGCGCGATGCTGCACGCCATCCGCCGCCTGGTCGACGCCCATGCTAACCCCGCGACTTTCGAGACCATCCAGCGCCAGGGCATGAAGGCCGATGTGTCTTGGGAGAAGAGCGCGGAAAAATATGTCGAACTCTATCGCCTGCTGCTTTCGAAAAGGGTTGCCTGAAGCATGATACGCACCGTTGCCACCAAACCCTACTTAGACCAGAAGCCCGGCACGTCGGGGCTGCGCAAGAAGGTGCCCGTGTTCCAGCAGGAGCACTATGCCGAGAACTTCATCCAGTCGATCTTCGACGCGCTCGACGGCTTCAAGGGCAAGACCCTGGTGATCGGCGGCGATGGCCGCTTCTACAATCGCGAGGTCATCCAGAAGGCCATCGCCATGGCGGCCGCCAACGGCTTTGGCAAGGTGATGGTCGGGCAGGGCGGCATCCTGTCGACGCCGGCCGCCTCGCATGTCATCCGCAAATACAAGACCTTCGGCGGCATCATCCTGTCGGCCAGCCACAATCCGGGCGGCCCGCACGAGGATTTCGGCATCAAGTACAATGCCGGCAATGGCGGTCCGGCACCGGAAAAGCTGACCGATGCGATCTTCGACAAGACCAAGGCGATTTCGAGCTTCAAGATCGCCGACATCGATCCGATCGACATCGATACGATCGGCACGGTCAAGGCCGCCGGCATGACCGTCGAGATCATCGATCCGGTCGCCGACTATGCCGCGCTGATGGAAAGCCTGTTCGACTTCGACGCTCTGCGCAAACTGTTCAAATCGGGTTTTCGCATGCGCTTCGACGCCATGCACGCGGTGACCGGTCCCTATGCCAAGGAGATCCTCGAGAACCGCCTCGGTGCGCCCAACGGCACCTGCCGCAACTTCAAGCCGCTGCCCAATTTCGGCGGCCACCATCCGGACCCGAACCTCGTCCATGCCAAGCATCTCTATGACGAGATGATGGGTCCGGACGCGCCGGATTTCGGCGCTGCTTCGGACGGCGACGGCGACCGCAACCTGATCATCGGCAAAGGCATCTTCGTCACCCCCTCGGATTCGGTGGCGATGCTTGCCGCCAATGCCCGCCTGGCGCCGGGCTACAAGGACGGTCTGAAGGGCATCGCCCGCTCGATGCCAACCAGTGGCGCCGCCGACCGTGTCGCCGAAAAACTCGGCATCGGCATCTACGAGACGCCGACCGGCTGGAAATTCTTCGGCAACCTGCTCGATGCCGGCATGGCGACCATCTGCGGCGAGGAGAGCGCCGGCACCGGCTCCAACCATGTTCGCGAAAAGGACGGCCTGTGGGCTGTGCTCCTGTGGCTCAACATCCTCGCCGCGCGCGGCGAAAGCTGCAAGGAGGTCGTCACCGAGCACTGGGCGACCTACGGGCGCAATTACTATTCGCGCCACGACTACGAGGAGGTCGAAATCGACCGCGCCAACACACTGGTCGACGAACTGCGTGCCAAGCTGAGTTCGCTGCCCGGCACCAGTGTGCGCGGCCTGAAGATCGCCAATGCCGACGATTTCGCCTATCACGACCCGGTCGACGGCTCGACCAGCGAACATCAGGGCATAAGGGTGCTGTTTGAAGGCGGCTCCCGCGTCGTCTTCCGGCTTTCCGGCACCGGCACCTCGGGCGCGACCTTGCGCCTTTATATCGAGCGCTACGAACCAGACAAGGCGAGGCATGATCTCGACACGCAGCTCGCCCTTGCAGACCTGATCGCCGCCGCCGACGACATTGCCGGGATCAAGAGCCACACCGGCCGCGACAAGCCGAGCGTGATTACTTGAGGGTGGCGGTAGCTTCACCCTCCCCCTTGTGGGGAGGGTCGATCCGCGTAGCGGATCGGGGTGGGGGTGCGCGTAAAGCGCTTTCCCTGCGCCGCCCCCCACCCCGCTCCCCTCCGTCGCGCCCCTCCCCACAAGGGGGAGGGTGGAGGACGCGCCCATGACCCAACTCGGCGCAACCCCCCACCCCCGCAGCGACCCCTCCGCCCCCGGGTGCCCGTCGCCCCCCCCCC